>CBDCCV010000002.1:0-1939866 GCA_965215025.1 Salinibacteraceae bacterium | reverse complement strand
GGCGGAGCGCCATCGGCAGGCTCGTTACGGGCGGCGTCGAAGGCGTCAGCGAGGGCCGCGGCGCGGTCGAGGAAGAGGGTGCCGCTTTCGAGCGCCGTCGCCATCTGCGCAGCGCGGCGGCGCTGGTGCGGGTCGTCCGTGCGGCCGCGTTCGCGGAGGTGCCGCCGCGTGAGGTCGAACGCGGCCTCGGCTCCGCCGAGCTGCACGGCGGCAAAGCGGATGGCGCCGCCCGAGAACCACGGCTGCTGGTGATAATTGCCCGCGCGGCCGATGAGGTGGTCATCCGAGACGCGCGCGCCGCTGAAATCGATGGCGTACGAGGCCGAGGCGCGCATCCCCACGGGCCGCCAACCGCTCCGGTCCACCGAGGCGGACACCTCATCGGCGGGGACGACGAGCATCTGCCAGCCGGCGCCGTCGGGGAGGGCGCCGGTGACGAGGGGCCGCTCGACGTGGCCGGCGCCGGAGGCAAACGTCTTTCCCCCTTCGAGCCGGTAGCCTTGGCCGCCGGCAGGGTGCAGGCAGAGGCCGTCCGGCCCCTCCGTATTCCAGACGGCGAAGCGCTTTCCTGCGCGCGCCTCGGCGGCATAGCGGCGCTGCTGCGCCCGCGTGCCGAAGCGGTAGATGAGCAGAAGCGCGTTGACGTGCCCCTCGTAGAGCCGCCCCACCGAGAGGTTGCCCCGGCCGATGTGCCGCAAAACGCGCAACAGCGGCGCCGTCCCGCCCCGCTCGGTGCCGAAGCCCCATCCGCCGTCCTGCCGGGGGAGCGGCGCGGCTAAAAAGCCGGCCTCGGCCAGCCACGCGAAGTCCTCCTCGGGAAAAGCACCGGGGCGATCCATGGCGGCGGCGCGCTCGGCGAGGCGCTCGGCCAGCGCGACGGCGCGCGTTGCGGCCTCGGCGGGTTGGACCTGCGCGTCCTCCGCCGGCAGTGGAGCGGACGCGGCTTCGCGCGCGGGCGAAACGCTGCTGCCAAAACTCATGCGTTCAAAGAGGGAGAGTCGAGAGACTGACGCGGAGGAGCGGCCAAGCGTGACACGCCGCCTCTTGCTTGTTCGCGGCGCTCGCGCAGATGATTCGCCCCGCCCTGTCCGGCAACGCATCGTTACAGCGCACGGACCGCAGGCGCGGTGGAGGAGCGGGCGGCGTCTTCTGAGAACGAGGGTTGTGACCTGCTCCCTCTTCGTCATTTCGGCTGAGCGGAGAAATCCGGATTGAGACGGCGGTTTTTGCTTAGAAACCCAAGTTGTGGGGTAGAGCGGAAACGTCTACTCGTCGTCATCCTGAACGCAGTGAAAGCTTGTCCCGCACTCCATGCGGGGGATCTTCAACCGCTCAGAATGCTCAACGGGAGAGATCCTTCGCCTTGCTCAGGATGACGATTAGGGATTAGGTAGGTCGCAACTCGAGTTAGAACTGGTCTCAAAGTTCGAGTGCTGCTTGTCCGCTCCTGCCCTGCTTTCAGCACATCCCCCTCATTCCCCCTTCGAAGGGGGATGTCAGGCGAGCGAGGCGCTTTGGTATTTTCGAGACCACTTGTATCCAGATGTGCGGGCATGACCTTCGGCCTTCTCGACTGCGCTTGACATGACAAGAGAGGCTTTTGAGCGTGCCCCCACTCGGATTCTGATAATAAAATTTGATGAACTCATTTCCGTTTGTTAACATCACCCACGAATGCGAAGCACAGCTCGCCCGTTACAACGGACGAGCGCCAAACGCTCAACCTCCAGTGGTTCTATGTTGACAAGCAAATCGGTGCGAAAGAGACTTCTCCTTGCAGCGCTCTGGGTCCTGCTGGCCCTCCCCGCAGGGAGCGCGCTGGCGCAGACCGGCACGGTATCCGGCACCGTCACCGACTCGACGAGCGGCGAGGCCATTCCCGGCGTTAACGTCGCCGTGGCCGGCACGCAGCTTGGCGCCGCCACCGATGCGGAGGGCTACTACGAGATCTCGGGCGTGCCCACCGGCGCGCAGACGATGGTAGCCTCGTTCGTGGGCTACGCCACCAAGCGCGTGCCCGTGACGGTCGGGAGCGGCGCGAACGAGGTGGACATCGCGCTCACGGGCGGCGCCCTGGAGCTGGACGACGTGGTGGTCACGGCCCTGGGCATCGAGCGGCAGCAGCGCGAGCTGGGCTACGCCGTGGAGCAGGTCGAGGGCGCCGAGATTGCCGACACGGGCCAGCCCGACCTCATCAACGCCCTGAGCGGGCAGGTCGCCGGCGTCGCCATCACAAACACGAGCGGGGCGCCGGGCGGAAGCTCGCGCATCATCATCCGCGGGCTGACCTCGCTCAACCCCGACGCTGACAACCAGCCGCTTTTCGTGGTGGACGGCGTGCCCATCGACAACCGCACCATCGAGGCGGGCGACACGCCGCGCAGCCTGGGCAACCGCGTCTCCGACCTCAACCCGAACGACATCGAGTCGGTGAGCGTCTTGAAAGGCGGCGCGGCGACGGCGCTCTACGGCGTGCGCGCGGCCAACGGCGCCGTCATCATCACCACCAAGAGCGGCGAGGCGGGCCAGATGCGCGTGAGCTTCTCGAGCACGGCGGCGGCCGAGCGCGTGAACCGCTACCCGGAGTTTCAGGAGGTCTACGGACAGGGCTTCGGCGGGGAGGCGACGACGAGCAGCTTCTGGCCCAACTGGGGGGCGCGCATCGAGGACGTGGCCGACACGCTCGAAGGCTGGCAGTATCACGACATCTGGCGCGACGCCATGCAGACGGGCCTCCAGCTCGACAACGCCGTGAGCGTCTCGGGCGGGAGCGAGGCTACGACGTACTACGTCTCCCTCTCGAACCTGCAAGAGCGCGGCGTCATCCCCTTTGGCGACCGCAGCCGCACCGGCGTGAAGCTCTCCGGCGACATCCGCCCCTTCGACAACCTGATCGTTTCGGCCACGGCCAACTACGTCAACTCCGGCGGCAACAACGTCCCGGCCGACCGCTTCATGGAGCGGCTGATGTACTGGGCGCCCACGAAGGACGTGACGGACTTCGAGAAAGAAGACGGCACCATGCGCGGCTACTACAACGACGGCGGCTCCGGCACCAACCCGCTCTACGACGCGAAGTATTCGACGTACGAGAACGACGTGAACCGCATCATCGGCAGCGTGGCGCTCGACTACGACCCTCTTGAATGGGTAAACGTGCTCTACCGTCTCGGCACGGACTACTACGCCGAGGACCGCACGAACATCACGCCGGGGCCGCGCGGGATCGAGGGCGAGAACGTGCTCAGCTCCACGGGCTTCATCACCGAAGACCGCATCAACAGCCGCGACCTGACCTCGACGCTGAATGTCACGTTTGAAGAGGACCTCACGGATGACATCAACGCTTCCTTCCGCCTCGGGAACGACGTCTTTGAGCGGCAGCTCGACCGCGTGATTGCCAGCGGCAATGACTTCGTCGTGCCCGAGTTCTACGACCTGAGCAACGTGCGCGACATCTCGAACTCGCAGGGGATCTCGAAGCGCCGCCTGATCGGCGTCTACGGCGACCTCACGCTCGGCTACAACGACTACCTCTTCCTCAACGTCACCGGCCGCAACGACTGGTCCTCGACCTTGCCCGAAGCGAACCGCTCGTTCTTCTACCCTTCGGTGAGCGCGAGCTTCCTCTTTAGCGACGCCTTTGAGCTGCCGGACGTTTTCAGCTACGGGCAGGTGCGCGCCTCCTACGCCGAGGTCGGCAAAGACACGGACCCCTACCTTTTGGGCGTGACGTACACCTCGCCAAGCATCTACCCACTCGACGGCCGCGTCGGGTTCACGCGCTCGAACATCCGAGGCAGCGACCAGCTTAAGCCCGAGCGCACGACCACCGTCGAGGCGGGGACGGACGTCCGCTTTTTCGACGGGCGCTTGGGCGTGGACCTCACCGTGTACCAGGCCAACAGCGCCGATCAGATTCTGCAGGTGCCCGTCTCGAACGCCACGGGCTTTACGCGCTTCGTCCTCAACGCGGGCGAGATCCGCAACCGCGGCGTCGAGCTTCGGTTGACGGGGACGCCCGTGCAGACGGCGGACTTCGGCTGGGATGCCACGCTCAACTTCGCGCGCAACCGCAACACCGTGGTGGGCATCGCCGAGGGGATCGAGGAGATCGTCGTTGGCTCCTCGTTCGGGTACGCCGGCTCGAGCGCCACGATCCGCCTGATCGAAGGCGACGCCTACGGCAACATCTACGGCACGAGCTACGCGCGCTACTACCCCGAAGGCGAAAAGCCCGAGGACCCGCGCTACCTCGAAGAGGACCGCCCGCTGCTCATCGGCGAGGACGGCTTCCCCGTCATCAATTCCGAGGCGAAGATCCTGGGCAACATTACGCCCGACTGGACGGCCGGCCTTACCAACACGCTCACCTACAAGAGCCTGAGCTTCTCTTTCTTGATCGACGTCAAGAAAGGACTGGACGTGTACAGCCAGTACGACAACTTCTTCACCGCCTTCGGCATCACCGAGGAGTCGCTCGACCGGAACGAAACGGTGGTCTTCGAGGGCTTCACAGCGGACGGCGAGCCGAACACGAAGGCGGTCTACCTCGGCCAGGGCATTGGCCCGGACGGGGTGGACTACGGTGCCGGCTTTTACCGCAACGTGAAGCGCGGCGCCACGGAGAACTTCATCTACGACGCCTCCTACATCAAGCTGCGCACCGCCCGGCTCAGTTGGAACCTGCCGCGGCGCTGGATCGAAGGCTCCGTCTTGAAAGAGGTGCGCCTCTCCACCGGCGTGAGCAACATCGTTTTGTGGACGCCCTTCGACGGCTTCGACCCCGAGTCGCGCGCGGGCGGCGCCGGCACGAACGCCACCGGCTTCACGGGCCTGGACTACCCCGGCGTGGCCAACCTCCGCTTCACGCTCAACCTCACGCTCTGATGCGCTACGCGGACGCCCGGCGACCGTTCAGAAGTCAGAAGTGCGGGGCGCTGCCTATCGTCGCTCGAATGACAACCCCTCGCGGATCAGCAATGCGGTACGTCCATGCGTCTCCTCTCCCGCGAGGGGAAAGGGAGTTCGATGAGCCGCCGCCTTGCCAAGACTTTTGAAAGCCACCCAAGGAAATACCCCACCGGAGCCTCCGATGAAAAACGCTTCCCCTGCCAAGCGCTGCCTCCTTGCGGCCCTCGCCCTGCTCGTCGTGGCGGCGGCCGGGTGCGACGACTTCCTCTCCATCAACGAGGACCCGAACAACCCGACCGAGGCGCCCGTCTCCGGCCTCGTCACGAGCGCCACGTTCGAGACGGCGCAGAACCACTTCCGCTTGGGCAGCATCACCTCGTTCTACGTGCAGTACCTGGCCTCGCCCAACCCCGGCTCCTCGACCGACACGCAGGAGCCGGTGGCCTACGACCAGACCTGGTTCGAGCTGTACGACGTGCTCACCGACCTCTCCGACCTTGAACAGCTGGCCGAGGAGCGCGGCGGCACCGAGGCGCTCGGCGTCGCCAAGCTGCTTAAGGCCATCAACCTGGGCCTCTTGGTGGACAACTGGGGCGACGCGCCATACTCGGAGGCCTTCTTTGCCGAGACGCTCACGCCCGCCTACGACAGCGGCGAGACGCTCTACGACATCCTCTTCACGCTCATCAACGACGGCATCGCCGCGCTCGAAGCCGAAGGCTCCACCATCGACGTGGGCGGCGAGGACTTCATCTACGGCGGCGACGCCGAGCAGTGGATCAAGCTCGGCTACTTCCTGCGCGCGCGCTACCTCAACCACCTCTCCGAAACGGGCGAGTACGACCCGCAGGCCGTGCTCGGCGCGCTGGAGCAGGGCTTCGAGAGCACCGACGACGACGCGCAGGTGACGTACTACGAGGAAGAGGTCAACCCCTGGGCCAGCATTGCCATCGCCAACGCGGGGCTGATCCTCGGCGGGTGGCTCTCCGAGCAGATCGTGGGCTACATGAACGGCGAGACGTTCGGCGTGGTGGACCCGCGCCTCGACCTCTACACCGATCCGAACGACGCGGGCCTCTACATCGGCACGCGCAACGGTGCCGGGCGCGGCGACGCCCCCGAACAGGGCGTGCGCGTCACGCTCACGACGGACACGTACTACGCCGCCGAGACGGCGCCCGTCCTCATCGGCACCTACTTCGAGCAGAAGTTCATCGAGGCCGAGGCCGCCTTCCGGGCCGGGCAGGCCGAGCGCGCCTACGCCGCCTACCTGGACGCCATCGCCGCGCAGATGGACAAGCTGGGCGTCGCTGAGGAAGAGCAGGAGGATTACCTCGACCATCCCAGCGTGGACCCCGGCTCCGCCGCTGATCTCACGCTCGACGACATCTTCCAGGAGAAGTACGTCGCCATGTTCCTGCACCCGGAGTCGTGGGTGGACGTGCGCCGCCACGACTACGACTACGTCGGCATGGAGCTGCCGGCGAACCACTTCCCCGGCCTCAACGGCCAGTTCATCCAGCGGCTGGCCTACCCCGACTCCGAGACGCAGCGCAACGCGGCCAACATCCCGGACGTGGGCATCGGCGACCCCGTCTGGTGGAACGAGTAACGCACGCCCCGCCCGCAACGCAGGAGCGCTCCTGCACCGGAGAGAACCGCGACGATCCCCGATGGGAACCCTCTACCTGTGGCCCCGGTGCCCGTGCCTGCTGCTGCTCTCGGCCGCGCTGATGGCAGCGGGCGCGCTGGGGGGACCCGCGCGGGCACAGCAGCAGGCCCCGCCGCCGCACCGCGATGCGGCGCTGCAAGAGAAGCTGGAAGAGCTTACCGAAGGCTTCCGGGGCCGCGTCGGCGTCTACGCGCGGCACCTGCCCTCAGGGCGCACAGCCGCCCTCCACGCCGACTCGCTCTTCCCCACCGCCAGTCTCGTCAAGGTGCCCATCCTGCTGGCGACGTTCGCGCAGATTGAAAACGGCACGCTCGCCCTCGACCAAGCGCTCACCTTCCGCGACTCGCTGCGCTACGACGCGCCCGAAGACCTCCTCGTGCGGTTCGAGGACGGCGCGCAGATCACGCTCGGCGAGGCCGTCATGCTCATGCTCACCGTGAGCGACAACACCGCCGCCCTCTGGCTTAAGCAGCTCGTCGGCACGGCGGCGGGCGTTACCGCCGAGGCCGATAGCCTCTTCACGCGCCGGTGGGGGCGCGGCAGCCTGGCCGTGAACGCCTGGCTTACCGCGCACGGCTTCGAGAAGACGCGCGTGAACTCCGGTCTGCTCTCCCGCGCCGAAGCTTTTGAGCGCTACGGCTGGGGGCAGACCACGCCGCGCGAGATGGCCGAGATGCTCGTGGCGATCCGCCAAGGCGAGGCCGTCAGCCCCGAGGCGAGCCAGGAGATGTACCGCGCCCTCGCGCGCAGCTACTGGGACGACGAGGCGCTCTCGCAAATCCCGCCCACGGTGCAGGCCGCCTCCAAGCAAGGCTGGGTGGAAAGGTCGCGTTCCGAAGTCGTCTTGGTGAACGCACCGCACGGCGACTACGTCTTCACCGTCATCACCGACGCGCTGGAGGACACGCGCTCGACGTCGGACAACGAAGGCCTCGCGCTCATCCGCGCCGTCAGCCGCACGCTGTGGAACCACTTCGAGCCGGCGTCCGATTGGCAGCCGCTGGCCCCCTCCACGTCCGCCGCGCCGGTGCGTGACGAAAGCCTCAAGGCTGCGCTCCAGCAGATCGCCAGCCGCTACCCGGAGGCAGTCGTCGGCGTGGCCGTGCGCAACCCGGCCACCGGCATGACCGCGCACCTGAACGCCGACCGCCGCTTCCACGCGGCCTCGACGATGAAGGTGCCCGTGCTGATCGAGCTTTTCCGCCAGGCCGAGCGCGGGGCTTTTGCGCTCGAGGACTCGATCATGGTCGAGAACCGCTTCCGCTCTATCGTGGACGGCTCTGAGTACCGGATCGAAGACGACTCCGACGCCGCGCTCTACGAGCGCCTGGGCCAGAAGGTGGCGATCCGCGAGCTGGCCCGGCGCATGATCACCCGCTCCTCGAACCTGGCCACGAACCTGCTCATCGCCCTCGTCACCCCCGACTCCGTGCAAGCGACCATCGAGAGGCTTGGAGCAGAGCAGATGGAGGTCTTGCGCGGCGTCGAGGACATCAAGGCCTACCGGCAGGGCCTGAGCAACACGGCCACCGCCCGCGACCTGGCCGCGCTGCTGGAGGCGCTGACAGAGGGCCGCGCCGTCTCGCCGGAGGCCGACAGCGCCATGATCGAGGTGCTGATGGCGCAGGAGCACAACGCGATGATCCCTGCCGGGCTGCCCACCGGCACGCGCGTGGCGCACAAGACGGGCTGGATCACGGAGATCCACCACGACGCAGCCATCGTCTATCCCGAAGCCGGGCCGCCGTATGTGCTCGTCGTCCTCACCGAAGGGCTGGAGGACCAGGACGCCTCGGCCCGCCTCGGCGCCGAGATCGCCCGCGCCGTGCACCGCGCCCTGCGCGGCAGCCCGCCATCTGAGGACAACCCGTAGAAACGGAGCGCCGCCAAGAACACGATTCGCGCTTCCGCACCGTCTGCCCCAAGCTCAAAAAGAAAGAGATGCCCACCCAGAACGCGCCCCTCCGCATCGTTCAGTACGGCCTCGGCCCCATCGGGAGGGAGACGGCCCGCGCGGTGCTCGGCAAAGCGGACGCCGGCCACGTCCGGCTCGTCGGCGCCATCGACATCGACCCGGAGAAGGCGGGGCGCGACGTGGCCGACCTGCTGGACCGCGACGCACCCACCGGCGTGCTCGTTTCCGACGACGCCGAGCGGACGCTGGCTGAGGCCCGGCCGGACGTGGTGCTGCACACGACGACCTCTTTCCTGGAGCGCGTGCAGGACCAGCTGCTCCAATGCCTGGACGCCGGCGCGCACGTCGTCTCCTCCACCGAGGAGCTGTCCTTCCCGTACGAGCGCCACCCCGAGCGCGCTGCCGAACTCGACGCGGCGGCCCGGCGGAATGGCGTGGTCGTCCTCGGCACCGGCGTCAACCCCGGCTACGCCATGGACACGCTGGCGCTCATGGCTACGGGCGCCTGCATCGGCGTGGAGCGCGTCGAGGTCGAGCGGGTGGTGGACGCGGGCGAGCGCCGGGGGCCGCTCCAGCGCAAGGTGGGGGCGGGCCTGAGCCGGGCCGCCTTTGAGGAGAAAAAGGCCACGGGCACGTTCGGCCACATCGGCCTGCGCGAGTCGCTGCTCCTGGTGGCCGACGCGCTGGGCTGGCCGCTGGACGAGATCGACGAAACGCTCCAGCCCGTGATTGCCGACGAGGCGCACGCGACGCCGCACGTCTCAGTACAGAAAGGCGAAGTGGCCGGCATCCATCACGCCATCGCCGGGTACATCGGTGGTGAGGAACGCCTCACGCTGGATCTGAAGATGTACGTCGGGGCCGAGGCGCCGCGCGACGCCGTCCGCGTCACGGGCCGTCCGCCCATCGACCTCGTCGTGCGCGGCGGCATCTTCGGAGACACAGCCACCGTGGCGGCGCTGGTGAACGCGGCGGGGCTGGTGGCGCAGGCGGCCCCCGGCCTGCGCACCGTGGCCGACCTGCCCGTGCCACGCGCGTTCGCCACGTTGGCGCTCCGGCAGCCGGCCCCGCCGCCGCGCTCCTGAAAACGGCCCAAGCGCTTAAGCTCGCGCGCGCTTCTCCTCTTCGTCCAGGACGCGGCCGACGGCGGCGCGCGCCAGGTCCGGGGCGTTGCCCCACGCGCGGTTGTTGCAGATGAGGTTGAGCATGGCATTCTGCGCCTCGGCCTGGAAGACGAGCGCGGTGGCGTCGAGGACCATGTCGCGTGCCTCGGGCGTCTCGCTCAGCGCCGGCACGGGCTTGTCGAAGGGGTGCGCCTCGGCGTAGGCGTCGGCGTACTTCATGTTGCGCGGGGTGAGGAGGCGGGCGATGGCTTGGCCGTCGGCGGCGGTGAAGCGCTCGCCGCACCGCCGCCACTGCTCGCGGATGGGCGGCAGCCACGTCCAATGGCTGAACACGAAGCCGAGGCCGCGCCGCGCGAGCCAGTCGAAGTACCCCTCGGTCAACAGGTGCTCGGAGCGGAGTTCGAGGTGCGCCTGCGGCCCGCCCTCCGGAAGCTGGCGGAAGAACTCGTCGAGCGCTTCGACATTCTCCTCAGAGCCGGGGCTGCTCCCGACGCGCTGGTACTCCTGCTGAAACAGCACGCCGCCGAGGCGCTCGCCCAGGAGCTTCTGCGCGGGTTCGTGGAAGCGGCGGACGTAACCCTCGGCGTCGAGGAAGTCGGCGTTGGCCTCGAAGCCGGAGCCGCGCCGGAGCGTGCGCGCGAAGAACTGCTGCGGCGCCTTGAGCAGGAAGACGGCGTCCGAGGGCGCGTGCTCGGCGTACTTCTGCAAGGGGAAAAAGCTCGAAGAGGCCGGCTCGCCGTCGTCTTCCAAAAGCGGGCGGTAGAACGTGAAGTCGATCTCCAGGACGGAGAAGTGCTCAAAGTAGTCGCGCACGGACTCGACGGGCACCTTGCCTTCCTCGAAGGGCTTGCCGCCGAGGGTGCGTTTGCGTGTGGAGACGCTCGTGCCCTCGGGGTAGATCTGCCCGATCCAGCCGGCGTAGCGGTCGCTGGCCGTGCCCACGCGCAGGTGCGGATGGGCCGGGCGGAAGTCGTACGCCTCGGCGGCGCGGCGGCGTTCGGCGGGGGGCGGCATGGGCGAGCGTTGCGAGACGATGTGCTACGAGACGGAGGAGTCGTGCAGGAGAGGCGGCGCGTCCTCAGCGGAGCGCTTCCGGGCGTCGGAGGCGGCGGTCGGCGGCGGCGCGCCATCGCCGCCCTCGCCGTGGCGGTGGCGCCAGGCCGCCTGCACGTGGCGGGTGAAGAGGTACGCGCCCAGGGCGATGAAGACGTAGTAGCCCAAAAGGCGCCAGGCCAGGAGCGTGGGCGCCATGAGCGCCTTAGCCGGCAGGAGCGGCCCGATGAAAAGCGCGTAGAGGCCTTCAAGGCCGCCCGCGCCGCCGGGCGTGGGAAGGACGAGCGAGGTGGTCGTCAGCGCCGCCGTGCGCAGGAGGACGAGCCACTGGTCCACGCCGGGGAAGACGCTCCACACCACGAAGAGGACGAGCAGGTAGCGCGTGAGCCACAGCGCGGCGGTGATGAGAAAGCCGCCCGCGTAGAAGCGCGGCGGCTGCTGGCGCAGCGTCTTCGCGCGGCGGCTGAGCTGGCGCATCTCCTCAGTCACCCGCTCGCGGAAGCGCTGCAGGAGGCGCATCCGAAACACCCAGTCGGCCAGGCGTTCGAGCAGGTCGGGCCGGACGAGCGTGGCGTAGGTGAAGAGGAGGGACCACGTCATCAGCCCGAGGAAGCACGCCGCAAACGTCCACATCCCCACCGCGCCGATGGAAGCCGGAAAGAGGTCTACGTAGAGCGCCGCCACGAAGAGGAGCGGGATCGAGAGGATGAGCCAGAACTGGTCCAGGAGCATGGCGAAGAGCATGAACGCCGTCGCCTCGCCTACGGGGATGCGCTGCGCGTGGGCGATGTAGAGCGCCGCCGGCGGCCCGCCGCCCACCGCCGAGGGCGTCACGTTGGAGAAGAAGTGCCACGCCAGCTGCGCCCGGATGCCGGCCGTCAGCCCCAGCCGCCCGCGCGCGATGTACTGGAAGCGCCACCCGCCGAAGACGACCTGGAGCGCCGTCATCCCGGCGGCGGCGGCCAAGAGCCACGGGTTCATCGTCCGCACCATCTGCCGCAGCGCCCCCGGCTCGAAGGTGAAGTAGCCGATCAGCCCGAGCACCACGAGGCTCAAGAGCACCGGCCACGCCACGTGCCACAGCGACACGGCCTCCGCAGGCGCGGCCCCGTTGCTGCGGGACCGCCTCTGGGGCGACGAGGAGGCAGGGCGTGGAAGCGGACTGGACATGTAGAAAAGAAGATGAGCAAGTAGCGCGGCGAGCCGCCCGGCATACAGGCTTTTCGCCTCAGCGTACGCCTTGAACGGGCGCAGGGTGCAACGCCGGGCAAAAGATAAAGATAGCAAAGATAAAGATAGCGAGGCGCGCGTCAGCCGTCGGCCGAAGCCTCGCTGGAGGCCTCGGCGCGCAGCTTGCGGTACGTGGCCTGGAGCGCTTCGGGGATGACCTTGACGTCGGCGGTGGTGGGCATGAAGTTCGTGTCGCCGCGCCAGCGCGGGACCACGTGCACGTGCAGATGCTCCGGGATGCCCGCGCCGGCAGCGGCCCCGAGGTTCATCCCCACGTTGAACCCCTCCGGATTGAGTGCGCGCCGTAGCCATCGGATGCAGCGCTCCGTAGCCTGCGCAATGGCGATCTGCTCGTCCGCCGTCAAGTCCTCGTAGCGAGCCACCTCGCGGTAGGGGACGATCAGCAGGTGCCCGTTGTTGTACGGGTAAAGGTTCATGATGACGAAGACGTGCGCGCCGCGCCACACGATGAGGTTCTTCTCGTCGTCCCCTTCGGCCTCGCGCCGCGCAAACACCGATCCCTGACCGGCGGTGGCCTTTTCCCCCTCGGCCCGCTCGATGTAGGCCGAGCGCCACGGACTCCACATCTGATCGCGCATGGGAGCAGAAGAAAGGCGGCAGGCGGGAAAGAGGGGGGGGCGGCCTCTATCAACTCAGCACACGCCACGCAGTTCATCGGCGGATCGGGGCGCCGGCAAAACATCCCCACAGCGCAGAGGTTGCAGAAGGCCCTTTTGCTTTCGCGTGACACATCCCGCCTTCATGAACGCCCCTCGCGCCGATCTCCACACGCACACCTGCTATTCCGACGGGCAGCTTACCCCGCAGGCGCTCGTCCGCAAGGCCGAGGCCGCCGGCCTCAGCGCCCTTGCCGTCACCGATCACGACACGGTAGACGGCGTGGCCGAGGCGCAGGCGGCGGGCCAAGCGTGCGGCGTCGAGGTGGTGACGGGCGTGGAACTGAGCGTAAGTGTGGACGAGCGCGAGGTGCACCTTTTGGGCTACGGCTTCGACACGGAGGACGGCGGGCTGCGCGCGCACCTGGTCCGCTTCAAAAGAGCACGGCGGGAGCGCGCCCGTGGCATGGCCGAGCGGCTTCGCGTGCTGGGCGTCCCGCTCGCGTTCGAGGACGTGGAAGCGCAGGCCTCAGCCGAAGCCGCCCTCGGCCGCCCGCACGTGGCCGCCGCGCTCGTCGCCGGAGGGCACGTGGGCACCGAGCAGGAGGCGTTCGAGCGCTACATCGCGGACGGCGGACCGGCCTTTGTGGCGAAGCCGGTCTTCCCCGCCGCCGAGGCGCTGGCGTTGCTGCACGCGGCGGGCGGCCTCGGCGTCCTGGCGCATCCGGGCCACTGGACCTCCGAGGAGACGCTCCGTGCGCTCGTGCGCTCCGGCCTGGACGGCATCGAGGTGGTGCACCCCTCGCACGACGCCGCCCTCACGCGCTACTACCACGACCGCGCCCGCGCCCTGAACCTCATCGAAACGGGCGGCTCCGACTACCACGGCCACCGCGCGCACGACGAGGAGCACTTCGGCGCGTACACCGTCCCGCTCAGCGCCCTGGCCGGCGTACGCGCGTGACGGCAGGGACGACCGACGACGGACGAAAGACGACGGCCCTGAAAAGCCGGCTCAGAGCGTTTGATTAGCGTCGCCGGTGAGGACCGAATTCCCCCTCCCATCAAGGGAGAGGGGACGCGCGGGCGGTCGGTGGCGGCGGTCAGCTACGATACCGCCTGCTCGTTGAACGTCGTCGGTCGTCTGCCGTCCGCCGTCAACGAAAATCAGTACGTCGGCACGCTGGAGTCAATCTCTTCGCTCCAGGCCGTGGTGCCGCCTTTGAGGTTTTTGGCGTCGTAGCCTTTGGCGCGCAGGAGCTTCGTCGCCTCGCCCGAGCGCCCGCCCGTGCGGCAGTGGACGATGATCTCCTGGCCCGGCTCGGCCTGAAGTTCGCCAAGGCGCCCCTCAAGCTCCTCAACGGGGATAAGCTGGTCGGCGCCGATGTCGGCGATCTCGGCTTCGTGGGGCTGGCGCACGTCCAGGACGAAGGGCGCGGTGCCCTCGTCGCGGCGCTTTTTGAGGTCCTGCACGGTCGTCTCGGGGATCTCGCTCATGGCTTCGTTCTCGGCTCCGTTAGAGGGGGCGGGCGGAAGGCCGCAAAACGCCTCGTAGTCAATCAGTTCCGTCTGCGAAGGGTTTTCACCGCACACCGGGCAGTCCGGATTTTTGCCGACGGTGAGCGTGCGGAAATCCGCCGCGAGCGTGTCGATCATCAAGAGGCGCCCGATGAGCGGCTCGCCCGCGCCCAGGATCATCTTCACCACCTCGGTGGCTTGCATCGTGCCCACGAGGCCAGGCAGAACGCCCAGGACGCCGCCCTCGGCGCAGGACGGGACGAGGCCGGGCGGCGGCGGTTCGGCGTAAAGGCAGCGGTAGCACGGCCCGTCCTCCGTAGCGAAGACGGAGACCTGCCCCTCGAAGCGGAAGATGGAGGCGTACACGTTCGGCACGCCCGCCATCACGCAGGCGTCGTTGACCAGGTAGCGCGTGGGGAAGTTATCGGTCCCATCGGCTACGAGGTCGTACCCGCCGATGATGCTCAGCGCGTTCTCGGAGGTGAGGTACGTCTCGTGCAGATCGACCCGGACGTGCGGGTTGATGCTCTGAAGGCGCTCGCGGGCGGCTTCGAGCTTGGGCCGGCCCACGTCCTGGGTGGCGTAGAGCAGCTGCCGATGGAGGTTCGACGCCTCGACGCGGTCGAAGTCCACCAGTCCGAGGCGGCCCACGCCGGCGGCGGCCAGGTACATCGCCAGCGGTGAGCCGAGGCCGCCGGCCCCGACGACGAGGACGGAGGCCGCCTTCAGCTTTTCCTGCCCGCGGCGGCCCACGTCGGGCAGCGTCAGGTGGCGGCTGTACCGCTGGAGTTCATCGGGCGAGAGCGCGGCGGCTGGCTGAGCGGTCGTCGGCATGGCGGGCACGGGCGGCGGAACACGAAAAGGCCCCTCGCGGATGAGACCGGGAGAGGCAGGCGGCAGCAGCGCGCCGGAGAGTCTAATCGAAAACGGAACGCCTTGCAGAAAGTTCGCCTGGCGCTTGGAAACTCGCCCGGCGCCCTGCCGTGAGTAAAGCAGCCCGACGCCCCACGCTCAACCCCTTGCACGCCATGTCCACGTACTCGCCTCAGGACTTCGAGAAGAGCCGCTTCGACTACAAAGAAAAGGTGCGGCTGTACCTCTACGCGCAGAACGGCGCCATCCTCAAAACGGTCACGGGCCGGCTTTACGCCCGCGAGGAAGGGATCGACGTAGGCGGCGGGCGCACGAAAACGCTCGTCTGGATCAAAGAGATCGAGGGCTACGAGGTCCCGCACGAGGATCTACCCGGCCACACCGAGGCCAAGCGCGAAGGCTGGTTCCCCGAGCACGACATCGAAAAGCTCGACGCCAAGGACCCCGCCGCCATGCTTCCCGTCAACTAAAGGGGCCTGCCGTGCGCCGATCCGCTCTTACGCTCGGGGCACGGGCGCGTGCACCTGGGTGAGGCCCGCACGCAGGGTGAGGAGCAGATTGCCCAAAAGCTGAGAGATGCGCGCCTCGGAGAGGTCAAGCACCTCGCCGATCTCGCGCAGCGTCAGGTCCTCCATGTAGTAGAGGCCGACGATGGTTTGCTGCCGCTCGGGGAGCTGCTTGATAAGCGTTTTCAGGGCGTCGAGGGTGGACTGCTGCTCCACCTCCGCAAAGCCGGCCGTGGCGCCCCGGTCGGGCAGCACGTCAAGGAGCGTGCGCCCGTCCTCGTCGCCGATGGGACTGGTGAATGAGAGCGCGAAGCGGCGTTGCGCATCGGTCAGGAGCGCGTGGTAATCACCGAGGGCGATGCCCAGGTAGTCGGCCACGTCCGCGTCCGACGGCTCGGCGCCGAGCATCTGGCGAAGCGTAGCCACGGCCTGCTGCGCCTCGCCGAGCTTTTTGCGCTTCCCGCGCGAGAGCACGTCGATGGAGCGCAGGTAGTCGATCAGCGCGCCCTGAACGCGGCGGTAGGCGTGCGTGCTGAAGCGCGCCTTTTCGGAATCGTAGCTGTCGAGCGCTTGCATCAGGCCGACCAGTCCGGCGTTCTCCAGGTCCTCGAACGCGGCCAGCGGGTGATCCGGGACGCTGATCTTGCCGATGAGCGAGCGCACGAGCGGCACGGCGGCCAGCACGGCAGCCTCGCGGCGGGCCGGCGTGGGATCGGCGAGGTACTGCTCAACCAGATGCTGAAGGTCGTGGGCCATAACAGAGCGCGACAGAGGGGATCAGAAAGGGGCAGAAGGCGGCTGCCGGTCAAGAAGAAGCGTAGGCCGGCTCGGACGCTGTGCCTTCCTCGGCGTCCGGCAGCGCATCGGGCGCCTCGTCGGAGGCGGCGTCCTCCGCCTCCTGCGGCGGCGCCAGGGCAGCGATGTAGCGCACGCCGACGTAGCCAAAAGCGAGCACGAGGTAAACGGCCAGGCCCGCGCCGAAAGCGGTCACGAGCGTGCGTTCGACGGGAGCGACGCCCCATATCTGGTTGAGCAGCACGAGCAGCCCGGTCAGGCCGCCGAGGTTCGAGGCGAGGGCGTACGCAGGATGGTTAGAGGCAGGCATGGGAAGACGGAGAAACTACTGGAGCGGAAAGAGTGCGTGTGAGAGGGGGAAAACACAGATCGCGCGTTCCCCCGTGCCTTAGAGTTAGCCGATGGGGACGAGGGCGTCCCGGCGGCCCTCCACGGTGCGGCGAGCGATGGCGGCGAAGGCCTCGCGGACGGAGCCGCCGGCGCGCACGGCGGGCACCTGGTCGCGCACGGACTGGCGGACGGCGGCGGCGAAAGGCACCCAGCCCAGAAACCCCGGCTTCTGCCCGGTAAAGCGGTCCGTGATAGCGCCGAAGCGCTCGGCCACGCTCTCGGCATCGGCCGCGTCGTCGGCGAAGTTGACGACGGCGCCGAGCGGGTAGCGCGGGTCTTTCTGCCAGACGAGCTTCGCCAGGCGGTAGGCGTCGGCGACGGCCGTCGGCTCGCCCACGAGGACGAGCACGCCGAGGTCGGCGCGGTCGAGCGCCCAGCGGACGGGGCCGTCCGTGCCGGCGGGAGCGTCGATGAGGAGGTAGGTGTGCGTGCGGCGCAGGCGGTCGAGGAGGTCGTCGAGGGCGGCATAGAGAGCGGCCTCGTGCCCCTCGGCGGCGCCCGGCTCGGCGACGGCCTGCACGAGCGTGACGCCGGCGGTCGTCTCGTAGAGCGCGTCCTCGGGGCGGCACGCGCCGTGGACCACGTCCAGTACGGTGGCGGCGGGTGCCTCGTTCAAGAGCACCGGGCAGGCGCTCTGCCCGAGGTCGGCGTCGATGAGCGCGACGCGCTGGCCCTCAGCGGCGAGCGTCTCGGCCAGGTTCGTCGCCACGACGCTCTTGCCCACGCCGCCCTTGCCACTGGTGAGCGCCAGGATGGTGGAGTCGCGTTTCATAGAAAAGGAGGCGATGGAGGGAGGGGGGAGCGCGCTACCGTCAAGAAAGGCCCATGATCTCTTGCACGAACTCGGACGGCGAGAAGGCCTGCACGCCGTCGGGCACGGCCGGGCCGGCGGAGACGAACTGCACGGGCTGCCGCATCTGCAAGAGCCACTCGGCGACGCGGCCCCAGCCGGGCGTCTCGTCCAGGTGCGTGAGGGCGACGGCGTCCGGGCGCAGCGGCAGCTTGTTGAAGAAGCCGGCGCCGAGGCCGTCGAGGGCGCGCGTGGCGTTGATCGTCAGGTGGACCTGGAGCGGCACCACGGGGCGCGTGAGGCGCCGGACGCGCAGGAGCACCTTTCGGGCGGCGTCCTTGCGGAGCGGCAGCGGCGGCGTGTCGATCAGGACCTGGCCGAAGCCGTCTACACGCTCCAGGGCGCGCGTCATCTCCTCCTCGGTCTCGACGCACTGCACGGGCAGGCCGAAGCGGCGGTACAGCTCCGTCGGCGGCTGGTAGGGGAGGCGGTCGCCTTCCTCCGGCGCGATGGCGATCACGGCGGGCTGGTGCCGGGCGAAGAAGTTGGCGTGGCCGGCCAGCTTCAAAAGCAGCGAGGTCTTGCCCGCGCCGCTCGGGCCGATGGCGAGCAGCGCGCCGGCGTGGCGCTTCGGCGCGGCTGCACCGAGGCGGCGGCGCAGCGCCTGCGCCAGCGCCCATTGCAGCGCCTCGGTGTCGCCCTTCGGGTCGTGGCTCTGCTCGGCCACGTCGTCGAAAAGCTTGCGGGCGGTGCCGGGCCGCATCCCGCGCTCCAGCAGCTTGGAGAAAAGCGGGTGCGCCGCCCAGCGCTGCGCCGAGCCGATCATGGCCCCACCGAAGCGGCGCTCCATGCCGTCGAGGCGGTCGTTGAGGAGTTTGAGCTGCGCTTCGAGCAACGCCTCGCGCTCGGTCGTCGTGGCTGGGGGCGGCGCGTCGCCGGGGCCGCCGCCGGCGGGGAAGAGGCGCCCGCGCCCGCCGCGCCGCCGGTACGGCTCCTCAGAGGTGGCGCCGCGCTCGTGCGCCGCCGCGTCGAGAGTGGTCTGCATCTGGCGGATCTCGGCGAGCGTGGAGGCGAAGCCGGCGCCGGCCTGCGCGCCGCCGCGAGCGGAAAAGGTTTCGCCGGCGAGCACGGCAGCTTCTTCCTTTTTAGCGGCGGCGTGGGCCGTGGCCGGATGGAAGCGCGAAGGCGGCCCGTAGCCGAATCCGGTCCCGGCGCTTTGCTGCTTGCGAGCCGGCGCGGGCGCGGGCGGCGCCTCGTCCACGGCTACGCGGATGCGGGCCGGCGCATCACCCGTAGCGGCGGTGGACTCGACGAGCACGATGTCGTCGCCCAGGCGGTGGCGCGCCTCGGCCAGGGCCTCCCCGATGCTCGATCCGGTCAGCGTTTGGATGTTCATGGCAGAAGTGTAAGGTCAGAAAAAGCGGGCCGTGCGCGTTCTAAGCGGCGGTTTGGTGCCGGTCACGTCAACGTGAGCTGATCGGCGATCTCGATGTTGGCCTCGGGGACGAGGTCGTTGTAGGAGAGCACGGCGATGTCGGAAAGCACGGGGCTGAGGAAGCCGCTCAGGGCGGCGCGCAGCACGGGCGAGGTCAAGAGCACCGGCTCGCGGCCCAGGCCGATGAGGCGCTTGGCGAGGCGGTCGGCCTCTTGCGCGAAGCGTTCGGCGCGCTGGGCATCGAAGCCCAGCGTGTCCGGGTTAAGCGTGCCGTTCTCTGCTTGTTGGAGCAAGTGCTGTTCCAGCGTGGGATCGAGGACGAAGGCGTGGACGCCGTCGTCCTCGCCGGCGAACTCGCGCGTGATCGTCGGGGCGAGGGCGGCGCGGCAGTATTCGGTCAAGACGTCGATGTTTTTCGTCTGCGGCGCGTAGTCGGCCAGCGCCTCGAGGATGGTGACGAGGTCGCGGATGGGGATGCGCTCGCGCAGGAGGCGCTTCAGGACCTTCTGAATCCCGCCCAGCGGCAGGAGGTTGGGCACGAGTTCTTCCACGAGCGCCGGCGCGCTTTCCTTCACCTTGTCCACGAGCTTCTTCACCTCCTGGCGGTCGAGGAGGCGGTGGGCGTTCTTGCGGAGTTCCTCCAAGAGGTGCGTGGTGATGACGGCGGGCGCCTCCACGACCGTCAGGCCCATGCGCTCGGCTTCGGGGAGGTTGCGCTCGGCCACCCAAACCGCCGGCAGGCCGAAGGTGGGGTCCTCGACGCGGATGCCGCTGGGGATCTCCTCGGCGTCTTCGGGCAGGAGCGCGAGCTGGTAGCCGGGCATGACCTCGCCCGCGCCGATGGGGTTGCCGCGCAGCTTGATGACGTACTGGTTCGAGCCGATGCCCGTGTTGTCGCGGATGCGCACGGGCGGGATCACGATGCCCATCTCGATGGCGAGCTGCTTCCGGAGCATCTTGACGCGCTCCAGGAGATCGCCCTTCTGGCCGGGGTCCACCAGCGAGATGAGCGCGTAGCCGACCTCCAGTTCCAGCGGATCGACGAGGAGGAGGTCGGCGGGGTTTTGCTTGGGCTGCTCGTCCTCCTCGGCGGCTTCGAGGCGGCGGACGGCCTCTTCGCGCTCCTCTTCCTGCGCCTGGATGCGGCTGCGGCCGAGGAGCACCATCCCGCCGGCCAGGAGCCAGAACGGGATGAGCGGCAGGCCGGGGATGAGGCCGAGCAGTCCCAGAAAAGCGCCCGTGATGAGGATGGGATGCGGCTTCGAGAAAAGCTGCCCCTGCACGTCGCTGGCGAGGTTGCCCTCGCCCGAGGCGCGCGAGACGATGATGCCCGCTGCCGTCGAGATGAGGAGCGCCGGGATCTGCGAGACGAGGCCGTCGCCGATGGAGAGGAGCGTGAACGTCCCGGCCGCCTCCGCCGCCGGCATCCCGTGCTGCATCACGCCGATGACGAGGCCGCCCACGATGTTGATGCCCGTGATGATCAGCCCGGCGATGGCGTCGCCGCGGACGAACTTCGAGGCGCCGTCCATGGCGCCGTAGAAGTCGGCCTCGCCGGTGACCTCCTCGCGGCGGCGGCGCGCCTGAGCCTCGTCGATGAGGCCGGCGTTGAGGTCGGCGTCGATGGCCATCTGCTTGCCAGGGAGCGCGTCGAGCGTGAAGCGCGCGGCCACCTCGGCGATGCGGCCCGAGCCTTTGGTGATGACCACGAAGTTGATGATGACGAGCACCAGGAAGATGATCGTCCCCACCACGTAGTTGCCCGCCACGACGAACTGCCCGAAGGCCGTGATGAGCGCGCCCGCCTCGGCCTGGCCTAAAATCAGGCGCGTGGAGGCCACGTTGAGCGAGAGCCGGAAGAGCGTGGTGATGAGGAGCAGCCCCGGAAAGATGGCGAATTCGAGCGGCCGCTCGGCGTAAAAGGCCGTCAGCAGCACGCCGAGGCTGATGGCGATGTTGGTGGCCAGGAGCATGTCCAGCATGAAGCTGGGCAGCGGCACGACCATCACCAGCAGGATGAACACCACCGAGCTGGCCACGACGACCTCGCTGTTCGCCATGCTGAAGGGCGCGGCGTTGGCGAGGCGGGCGTCGGCGGTCGGGTTGGACATCGTTTGCGTGTGGGAGTTTGGGGTGTGGGAGGAACGCGCCGGCAAACTTCAAGAGGGTGCGTCTGGCACTGCGGTAGCCGGCTGCACTCCCTCTCCCCTTGCGGGAGAGCCGGGGTGAGGGGGAAAGCGGTTTGCTTCGGCGATGCCCGTTCACCCTCATCCCCCCGGTGCCGGGGTAAACTCTGCCGGGACAGGTTCCTGTCCTTCTCCCGTCAAGGGAGAAGGGACGCAGGGGCGACCGCGTTGCCAGGTTGAAAAGTCAATTTGCGTTCTTGTCTGCGGCAGCGCGAACCTCACCCCTCGCGTTGGCGGTAGACCTCGGCGAGAACGGCGGCCACGGCGGGGTAGAGTTCTTCGGGGATCTCTTGCTCTTCGTCCACGCTGTCGTACAAGGCGTGTGCCAGCGGCCGGTTCTCCACCGTGGGCACGCCCAGGTCCTGGGCCAGCCCCTTGATGCGCAGCGCGCGCTTGCGGATGCCTTTGACCAGGACGCGCGGCGCGGCGGAAGTCTCCGGGTCGTACCGCAAGGCGATGGCGTAGTGCGTCGGGTTGGTGACGACGACGTCGGCCTGGAGCACGGCGTGGTCCATGCGCGGGCGGCGAGCCATCTCTTGCGCCATCGCCTTGCGCTTGCCCTTCATGTGCGGGTCGCCCTCGTTCTGTTTGTTCTCTTCTTTGAGTTCCTGCTCGGTCATCTTCAGGTCCTGCGCGTACTTCCACTTCTCGAAGGCGAAGTCGATGCCCGAGAGCAGCAGCAACGCGCCGAGCATCTGCGCAACCAGCATAAAGATCCAGCCCGTGGCCGTGGTGAGGATCGTCGGCAGCGGCAGCGTGTGGAGCATCAGGATCTCGTCCATGCGCCCCTTGACGGCGAAGTACGCCAGCGGTCCCACCACGGCCACCTTGACGATGGACTTGCCTGCGGTGAAGAGGCCTTTCGAGGAGAAGAGGCGCTTGAAGCCCTGCAGCGGGCTGATGCGGCTGCCTTTGGGCTGGAGCGGCTTGAGCGTCCAGTTCAGCCCCGTCTGCGCCACGTTCAGCCCGGCGCCGGCGAGCATCAGCACGCCGAAAAACGGCACGAGCACCGGCGCCAGCGTCCAGCCGATCTGACCGAGAAGCACGGGCATCGAGCGCACGGTGAGCGTCGTGGTCGGCGCGTTGCGGTAGAGGCGCGCGGCCGTCCTTTCAAGCGCATCAAAGGCGTGCGGGCCGCCCCAGAAGAGCATCGCCGCGGCGATCATCAGCATACCCACGGAGATGACCTCCTTCGACTGAAACACGTTGCCCTCCTCGCGCGCCTTCAGGAGGCGCTGCGGGGTCGGGTCGTGTATCTTTTCGTGCTTATCGGGCTGGTCGCTCAACGCAGAGGGCGCGCGGGTTCAGGCGGGTCGGGCGTGCGTGATGAAACGGAGAAAAGAGCGTGCCGCCCGGTGGCGCGCTTCAGGGGCATCATGCGGGGCGCTATGCGGAAAAGACTGCGCCGCGGCGCGCGGAAAGGCTTTCCGCCGGGAACGGCCGTCTCGCTACGGCTGCAGTGCCTCCAGCAGGCGGAGGCCGTCGCCGGCCATCTGGTCGATGAGGCCGGGGAAGACGGGGAAGACGTTCTGGAGGAAGAAGTAGAAGACGCCCAGGCCGATGAGCAGCTTGAGCGGCAGGCTGAGCGAGAAGAGGTCGGCCTGCGGCACCACGCGCGCGAAGACGCCCAGGGCCACGTCGATCAGGAAGATGGTGATCATAAACGGCGCGGCCAGGCGGAGGGCCGTGGTGAAGAACGCGCCCGTCCACTGCAGCAGGAGCGGCCCGCTCTCGGCGAGGTCGGCCCCTGCCAGCGGCACGACCACGAAGGAATCGGCCAGCGCCTGGAGGACGAGGTGGTGCCCGTCGAGGAGCAGGAAGACGAGGAGGAGGGCCAGCGAGAGGAAGCGCCCCGCGGGGTTGGCCGAGCCGCCGCTGATGGGGTTGTACGCCTGCGCCAGGCTCAGGCCCATCTGGAAGCCCATGATCTCCCCAGCGAACTGCACGGCCCAGAAGACGAGGTGCATCGCAAAGCCAAGCACGAGGCCCGTGGTCGCCTCGATCAAGAGGCCGAGGATAAAGCCCACCGGCTCTCCGATGGTCGGCGGCAGCGGGTGCTCCACGAGGCCGGCGAACGTGTACGCGAGCAGCACGGAGAGGAGCACCTTCACCCGCACGGGCACGAACTGGCGGCTAAAGAACGGCGCCGAGACGAGCAGCCCCCCGATCCGCACGAAGACCAGCAGCACGGTCAGCACGTACGTCGGCGAGATCTGCACCGTTTGGGTGTGAGAGGATGGGGGTGTAGGCGTGCGGAGGCTTTGCCAGCGGTCCGCGGTCTGCGGTCCGCGGTCCAAAAATTATTTCGACACGTTGGGGATGAAGGTGAAGACGTGCGTGGTGAAGTCGGTAAGCATGGAGAGCATCCAGGGGCCGAGCAGGAGGAGCAGCGCGGCGATGACCATGATCTTCGGGATGTAGCTCAGCGTCATCTCCTGCATGGAGGTGACGGCCTGGAAGAGGCTCACCAAGAGGCCCACGGCGAGCGCCGCCCCGAGGAGCGGCGCGCAGACCATGAAAGCCGTCTGCAGCGATTCTTGCAGCCAGTAGAGGGCGACATCGTTGTTCATAAAAACTGAGGTGGGTTGAAGAATATGCCGTAGGGGCACGCCGCTGGCGTGCCCGCGCCGAGGAGGGCCTGCGGCGTCATCCGCCGAGGTACCCGCGCACGACGGACTCGACGATGAGGTACCACCCGTCGGTGAGGACGAAGAGCAGGAGCTTGATCGGCAAGGAGATCATCACAGGCGGAAGCATCATCATGCCCATCGACATCAGCACGCTCGCCACGATGAGGTCCACCAAGAGGAACGGCAGGAAGATCATGAAGCCGATCTGGAAGGCGATGCGCAGCTCGCTGATGACGAACGCCGGCACGAGCACATGCAGCGGCACCTCGGCGGTGCTGTTGAACGAGGGGATGTCGGCCATGTCCATAAAGAGCATGAGGTCCTTCTCGCGCGTCTGATCGAGCATGAAGCGCTTCACCGGCGCCGAGGCGCGGTCGAGGGCCTCTTGCTGCGTGATGGCGTCGTTCATGTAAGGCCGGAGCGCGCCTTCGTTGACCTCTTGCAGGACGGGCTGCATGATGAAGACGGTGAGGAAGATGGAGAGGCCGATGATGACCTGGCGCGGCGGCGACTGCTGCATCCCGAGCGCCGTGCGCAGGATGCTGAAGACGACGACGAGGCGCGTGAAGCTCGTCATCAGCATGATGATGGCCGGCGCCAGCGAGAGCACCGTGAGGAGCAAGAGGAGCTGCACCGGCAGGGCGTACTCCTCGCTGCCGGGCACGAGGTCCACCTGCGGCAGCGCGCCGAGGGCCGAGGCCGTGGTGTCCGCCGGAGCGGACTGTGCCAGGGCCGGCGCCGGCGCGAGGGCAAGGAGCAGCACAAGGCCAGCCGCCAGCACCGGCGCGAGCCGCCGCCCGACCTGCACGGCGCGAAGAACGGAAAAGCGCTCAAGCATGAGAGGCGAACGAGGCGTGGTGGCGGACCAGATCGGTGAGGGAGGGCGCCGGCGTCTCGGCGGTGGCTGCGCCGTCGCCGCCGCTGTCCGAGGCGTCAGCGGAGGAGGCAGCAGCAGAGGCGGCGTCAAAGGCTGCGCGGTCGTAGCGCCGGAGCAGCGTGATCTCCTGCGCGGTGACGCCGAGGAGGAGCACGTCCGCGCCGCAGGCAACGAGCCGAAGCTGCTGCCCCTGCGCCAAGGGCAGCGTGCTCAGCGCGCGCAGCGGCGCGTCGTCGCTGCCGCCGTTTTCCGGCGCGCGTCTGCGCAGGTAAAGCGCCAACGCGCCGCCTCCGGCAAGCAGCAGCACCGCCAGCAGGTTGCCGACGCTCAGCAGCGCCGGCGCGCTGGCGGCTGTCGCTTCAGCCGAGGTGGCAGGCTCAGCCGTCGGCATCACGAGCGCCAGGCCCCAGAGGAGAAGAAGGCCGCCGCCAACGAGGAGCGCCCATCGGAGCGGCTTAGGGAGATTGAAGGCGTCAGGAGAAGCTGACGGGTCGCCGGGGCGCAGATCGGAAAGACGAAACATGAGGCGCGGGATCGCGGGGGGCAGAAACCGGAAGCGCCCACCGGCGCGGCGCATCAAAGCGTGCCGTCCCGATGGGCGCTACCCCTTCCGCGAAAACGATGCCAGGCGTTTGGGTATGGGCGGATGGGAGTGTGGGAGTACGCAAGATCGGGCCTTCTCCCACATCCCCAAACTCAAAAGAACGCCTTATCGCGCTGGCTCTTCGAGGCGAGGTTGGTGATGCGGATGCCGAACTGCTCGTCGATCACCACGGCCTCGCCCTCGGCGATGAGGTGGCCGTTGGCGTAGATGGCCAGCGGCTCGCCCACGAGCTTCTCCAGCTCGATGACGCTGCCGGTGGTGAGCTTGAGCATGTCGGCCAGGGGGAGGCGGCGGCGGCCCAGCTCGGCGGTCACCTCCAGCTCCACCTCGGCCAGGAGGCCCAGGTTGCCCGGCCCGCCGCCGTCCCCGCCGATGTTCTCCGCGCCGAGGTCGGCAAAGGCGGCGGGGGCTACGGTTGCCGCCTGCGCCGGAGGCTGCTGCGCCGAGCGCTTCGGGGCGGCAGTGGCGGCAGCGGCGTCGGCATCCGGCTCGGCAGAGAGGGCCGGGAGGAGGACCACGCCTTCGAGCGCGCCGTTCTGCGCCGTGAAGGGGACGGCCCAGGCGGTGTCCTCCGGCAGCGGCGCGTCCTCGCCGGACAGATGGCACGCGAAGGAGGCGGCGGGCAGCTTCAGGCCTGTCGCCGCCAGCGCCGTCTGCACAGCGCCATAGCCTTGGGCGGCCACCTCTTGGATGAGATCGGCGGCGCCGTCGTCCTCGGCCGTCATCGGGGCGCCGAGCATGGCTTCGGACAAGAGGCTCGTCCACTCGGCGTCGAGCGCGACGAGGAACGGCGGCTCGGCGCTGTGGAGGACGAGGCGCCCTTCGGCGGCGGCCTGTGCTTCGGCGGGCGGCATCTCGGCGGGCGCCGCGGCATGAAGGCCGGGGTCGTCGCCGAGGAGCGTCGAGAGCAGCGTGCGGAGGGCTTCTTCAGCCTCCTGGATGTGGGCGGTCAGCTTATTCATCGGCATGGGAGGGGGAAAGCGCGTGCGAGGGGGGCGGCGAGGGGGGCGCCTGCGAGGCCGTTCCGTTTGGAGCCTCCGGGCCGGAAGCGTCGGGTGCAGGCATCGGGGCCACGGCGGTGATGCGCAACGCCCGCTTCTTGCCGGAGCGGCCGGCGGCGGCTTTGAATTTGGGACGGCCGTTGACGTACACCTCGACCGGCTCCTTCACGCCGCGCGCGAGCGGCACCACGTCGCCCTCTTGCAGGCCGAGGAGGTCGGCCACGGGCAGGCGCGCGCGGCCCAGCTCGGCGCTCAGCTCCACCGAGGTGGCGCGCAGCGTCTCCTCGTAGCGGGCGCGGTCGCGCGCGGGCGCCGGCGCGGTGGAGCTGGAGATCCACTGCTTCATGCCCGCGCGGCCGAGCATCTTCTCCAAGAGCAGGTACGGGTAGCAGATGTTGATGTACGAGCGCTGGTCGTAGATGGTGACGTCGAAGGCGGCCACGATGGCCGGCTCCACGGCCGGGATGATCTGCACGAACTCGGCGTTGGACTCGAAGGCCACCTCGCGCAGCTTCAGGTCGTGGGCCTGCTCCCAGGCGCTTTCCAGCTCGTCGAGGGCGCGCTCCATCACCTTGCTCATGATGCGCTGCTCGATCTGCGAGACCTCGCGCGGCGCGTCGAGGAAGACGCCGGCGCCGCCGAAGAGCTTCTCGATGGTGTAGATGATCAGGCGCGGGTCGATCTCGAGCACCATCTTCTGGCCCAGCCCCTGCGCCTCCTGCACGTAAAGCGCTGAGGGCGGCGCGCTCGACATCACGAACTCTGAGTAGAGCACCTGGTCCACCGCCGAGAGGCCGATGTCCACGATGGTGCGAAGCTGCGCGGAGAGGTACACCGAGAGGTCGCGCGCGAAGGACTCGTGCACGTAATGCAGGATGCGCATCTGATCCTGCGAGAAGAGGCGCGGGCGCTTGAAGTTGTACGGCTGCACGCGCTCGTCCTCTTCGGCCAGCACGGCGCCGGACGGCCGCGCCAGCGGCGCCCGCGCATCGGCGCCGCCGGGCTGGTCGCCGGCGTTGAGCAGGACATCAATTTCTTCCTGGCTGAGCGGCTTGGCCATGAAAAGCGAGGGCTGCGGCGAAAGAAGCAGAGAAAGAGCGGCGGCGCGCCGAGCTATTGCAGCACGTAGCGCGTGAAGTAGATGCGGTCAATGGCGCCCTCGCGCAGGCGGGCGTTGACGGCGCCGAGCAGCTTGCCTTTCAGGGAGTCGCGCTGCGCCACGGTGCTCAGCTCCTCGACGGAGTGGTCGCTGAGGAGGCGCAGCAGGGCGTCGCGCACGACCACCTCGCGCTCTTCGAGTTCGGCCAGCACGGCGTCGTCGGCGGCCTCGAAGCCGAGGCTGACGGCCAGGTAGCGCTCCCCGCGCGAGCCGGCGGGGTTGACGATCAGGTTCTCCAGCTCCGTGAAGGCGCCGTACTCGACCGGCTCGCCGTTTTGGGAAGGAGCATCGCCCTGGAAGGAGGAGGCGGTGCGGGCGAGCCATCCGTACTGGCTCACGGCCAGCCAGGAGCCGCCCAGCGCGGGGACCACCACGAGGGCGGCCAGCACGAGCCAGAAGCCGATGCCGCGGCCGGCGTCTTCGTCGGCTACTGGCGCATCAGCGGCTTCGTCTGGGGCGGGAGCGGTTTCTTCTGCCATGAGGTCGAGCTGAGTAGGATTTCAACGCGGCGGTTGCGGGCGCGCGCCCTGGCGGAGCGCCCGGTGCGCACCGGCCGGTACGGCCCGTAGCCGATGGCCACGTAACGATGGGGTGGGAGCGCATGGGGTTGCTCAAGCAGAAAGCGTACCGCCGACGAGGCGCGCGCGGTGGAGAGGTCCCAGTTCGAGGGATAGCGCGCCGTGCGGATGGGCCGGTCGTCGGTGTGGCCCTCGACGACGACGGCCTTCGTCTCCGCGTCGATGAGGCCGCTCAAGAGCCGCAGCACCGTGCGCGAGGGTTCGATGAGCACGGCCTCGCCCGTGCGGAACATGACCGAGTCCGCGATCACCACGCGGACGCCCTCTTCGGACTGCTGCACCTGCACCTTGTCCTCGAGGTCGTGCTCGCGCAGGTAGGCCATCAGCTTCTCGGCGCGCTGGTGCTGCGTGCGCGGCGAGGCCTGCGACGGCGACGAGACCGTCGTGGTCGTGGGGACGGCGGCCTCCTGCGCCAAGACGCCCGAGCGGCCCTGGAAGTAGCTCAGCGCCTCGTGGAACTGCTCCTGCTTCACCTCGGACATGGCGACGATCATCACGAAGAACGTCATCAAGAGCGTCATCATGTCGCTGAAGGTTGACATCCAGAACGGCGCCGTGGGCGCGTCGTCCTGCTCGGCAGCGTTTAGGGGGGAGAAGTCGTCCATGTTGAGTGCGAGCGTGCGGGAGGGGAAAAGCGCAGGTCAAGCAATCTCTCACACGCCCTTACGCGGCTTTAGAGATGGGCGTCACGTTGTCCGGAGTGGCGGAGGCGTCCGGCTCGGCGGCGTCGGGGTTGAGGTAGAGGCGCAGGTGGCGTTCGATGAGGCGCGGGCTGTCGCCGCGCACAATGGAGAGGATGCCGACGCGGATGATCTCCTTGTCCTTGAGGGCGAGCGCGGCCTGCGTCTTCGCCTTCGTGGCCAGCGGCAGGAAGACGAGGTTGGCCAGGAGCGCGCCGTAGAAGGTGGTGATCATGGCCGTCGCCATGCCAGCGCCGATCTGCGCGGGGTCGCTCAGGTTCTGGAGCATCTGGATCAGGCCGATGAGCGTGCCGATCATGCCGAAGGCCGGGGCGTACATGCCGGCGTTGTTGAAAAAGCCGGGGACGAGCGCGCTGCGCTTGGCGTCCTCGCTGAGGCGGCGGTTGAGCAGGCCGGCGATCTCCTCTTCCTCGGTGCCGTCCACGGCCAGCTCCAGGCCGAAGCGCACGAAGGGGTCGTCGATGGTGGAGAGCTGGCGGTCGAGGGCCAGGAGGCCGTCGCGGCGGGCCGTGCGGGAGAGGTCCGAGAACTGCTCCACGCGCTCGCGGAAGGCCGGCGGCTCGAAGCCGAAGAGGCCCTTGACGCCCGCGGGCATCTGCTTGAGGTCGCCGAAGGAGTACGTCACCACCAGCGCCGCCGCCGTCCCACCGATGACGAGCAGCAGCGAGGCCGGGTCGAAAAACGTCTGCCAGCCGGTGCCCAGAAAGATGGCCCCGAAGATGAGGCCGAGTCCCGTGAGCAGGCCGATGGGGGTGGACTTCTTCATGACTTCTCCTTATGGGAGCTGAACGAGAATGCAGGTAAGCGGAAAGAATGCCGCCCGGAAGCCGGAAAAATATTCCCCGCCGCGTTCTTCTAACCGGCCGGCGGCAATGGCAGAGTCGGCAGTGGCGGAGCCGCCGAGCGCGACCCGGCGAGGGACCGCGAGCCGCTACTGAAAAAGGGCGTCGATGTCGTCCTGCGAGACGGGCGCACCTGCGGCGTCGTCGGCTGGAGCACCGGCCGGAGCGTCCGGCGCCTCGTCCGAGGCGTGGCCGTCGCCGGCGAAGGCATCGCTCTCAGGCAGGTCACTGCCAGGCTCGTCGCTGTCGGTCGCGCCGCTGCCGGTCGCGCCGCTGCCGAAGGACGCGATCAGGTCGTCGGCCATCTGCTGCCGGTCGGGGGCGTGGTCGTAGCGCGCGTCGGCGTCGAAGGTGAGCGGCTCGCTGGCGGCGGGCCGGGCGGCCACGGGCGGCGCCCCGCCGGCCGTGAAGCGCCGCGTCAGATCCGTAAGGCGCGTGCGCACCGACTCGATGAGGTGGTTCACGCCGGCGATCTGCTGCGAGGTGATGTCCTGCACCTGAAGCGAGAGCATGATGCGGTTCATCTTCTGACGGACGGCAGCGAGCGCGTCGCTCTCGTCCACATCATCGGCGGCGGCGTGCTCGGCGCGGAGGGCCTGCTTCTCTTCGTAGATAGCCTCGGCGTCGGACAAGAGGGCGGCCTCGTCGGGGCCGAGCGCGTCGCGCAGCAGCGCCATCAGGCGCTCGTCGGCGGCTTCGAGGGCGGCGGCCTGCGCGGCGGCGCGCTCGATCCGCTGCTCGATGCCGCAGAGGTCGGCCAGGACGGCGTCCACGAGGTCGAGGATCTCCGTGGTGGCCAGCTCGGTCGCCTGCGAGACGCTCTCGAGCTGCGACTTGGCCTGCGGCATCTCGCCGCTGCTCTGGCGGATGGCCTTGTCGATCTCCTCGATAAGCGGCGCCACGTCCTGCACGAAGCCGAAGAATTCCTCCAGGAACGGCATGGAGCGCCGGCTCAGCACGAAAACCGCGCGGACTTCCTCCAGCTTGTTGAGGAGGGAGTCGAAGTTGGTAGGGGAGTCCATGGGAGTGGGGGCTTTAAGCGGTTTGGAGGATCGCGTCGATCTTCTCGCGGAGCACGTCGGGCGTGAAGGGCTTGACGACGTAGTTGTTGACGCGCGCCTGCATGGCGGCCACGACGTCTTCCTTCATGCCGCGCGTGGTGATCATCAGGATAGGCAGCTCGCCGTACTCGGCGTGCCCGCGGATCTCTTTGGTCAGCTCCAGCCCGTTCATCGTGGGCATGTTCCAGTCCGTGATGACGAAGTCGGCGGACTCGGCGTTGAGCGTTTCGAGGGCGGCGGCGCCGTCGCCGGCCTCGTTCATCTCGCTGTAGCCGATCTCTTTGAGCGCGTTGCACACGATGCGGCGCATGGTGGGGGAGTCATCAACGACGAGGAATTTCATGACGGGGTACCGTTGGGTTGGTCGGGGGAAACAGAAAGCCGTAGAGGCGCCGCCGAAGCGGGCCGGAGTGGGTTCGGATACGTGAGTTATCGTCAGCGCGCGGCCGTTCTTAAACGGAAGCGCCCATTTTTCCCGGCGCGGCGGATGCGAGGGCGGTTTGCGGGGGAAGCATTCAGCCGAGCGGCGAAACGAACCGAGCCTCCGCGCGGCGTCCCGGCGGCACGGCCGGTCGGCGCGGAGGCTCGTCTGATGCGAAGAAAGCCGGGCTGCTCAGCTTTGGCGAGAGGCGGCCTAGGCGGGGTTTAGCGCTTGAGCTGGACGGTTTCCTGCATGATCTCGTCCGAGGTGGTGATCACGCGCGCCGAGGCCTGGTAGCCGCGCTGCGCGATGATCATCTCCGTGAACTCGGTGGCGAGGTCCACGTTGCTCGACTCCAGCGTGCCGGCCACGACGGCCGTGCGCACGTCGCGCCCGGCGCGGCCGAGCTGGAGGTCGCCCGAGGCGCTCGTGGTCGTGTAGAAGTTCTCGCCCTGCTGCTCCAGCCCGTTGGCGTTGTTGACGTTGCCGATGGCCAGCTGGAAGAGCTTCTTCTGCTCGCCGTTGGTGAAGTTGAGTTCGAGGACGCCCTCGGGGTTGATCGAGTAGCCGGCGAGCGTGCCGGGCGAGTTCCCGTCCTGGTCCGTCACGGCCGTCGTCGTCGAGCCGCTGAACTGCGTGATGCCGCCGCTGTCCGAGTCGCCGAAGTCGAGCGTAAAGGTCTCGTCCGCGCCGTTGCCGTCGATGTCCCAGTCGAAGTCGGCGGTGGAGGGGGAGGAGAGCTTGCCCTGCGCATCGAAGGCGAGCGAGCCGGTGCCGAGGTCCGTGCCCGTTTCCGGGTCCTTCACGGTGAAGTCCCACGCGTCCTCGGTGTTGCCGTCAACGCCCATGTCCTGGCTTTTGGTGAAGGCGATGGTAACGGTCTTCGGCGTGCCCTGCTCGTCGTAGATCACCGTCGAGATGCTCGTGCGGTCGGCGTCGAGGTCGGGGTCGGAAGCGTTGGCCGACAGCTCGGCCGAGAGGTTGCCGCCGATGGAGATCGTCTCGGTGCGCTTGGCGGCCGACTGCGCGTTGGGGTCGAACTGCACGTTCTGGAGCTGGCCCGTGTTGAGCGTGCCCTCGTCGTCAAAGGCCCAGCCCTGCACGTTCAGGCCGTTGGCGGTGACGAACTCGCCGTTCTGGTTGAAGGTGAAGTTGCCGGCGCGCGTGAGCATCCGCTGGTCGCTGCTCGTGCCCTTCTTCGGGCTGGCGATGAAGAAGCCGTCGCCGTTGAGGGCGAGGTCCGTCTGGATGCCGGTGTTCTCGAGCGATCCCTGGCCCCAGTTCTGGTCGATGGAGCCGACCGAGACGCCCAGGCCTACGTGCGAGGGGTTGATGCCGGAGCCGCCGGCCGTGCGGCCCACGCCCAGGAGCTGCTGCCCGAGCACCTCGTTAAAGGCCGCGCGGCTGCGCTTGAACGCCGTCGTGTTCACGTTGGCGATGTTGTTGCCGACCACGTCCATGCGGGTCTGGTTGCTTTTGAGTCCGGAAACGCCGGTTCGGAGAGAGCGAATCATCTCGGGTACCTGTTGTCTTGGTTGGTGTGGTGTCGAAAGAGGCGCAACGTCGGTCGGTCGGCTGCGCGCCGGCGTCCCGTGGCGGTCCGAGCGCGAGGGCGCGTCGGTGCGCGTGGGTCCTGCCGGGTGCGGTTGCAAGGGGACGCGAGGCGTCGCGCCCATTTGTTGAGGCGCAGCTACAAGAGCATGGCGCTGTCAATCTGCGTGAAGGTGCGCGCTTTCATCTCGCCGGCGCCGACGGCGGTGACGACGGTGCGGCTCGGCACGTTGACCACGAAGGCGGCGTCGGCGCGGAGGAGGACGGCGTCTTTCGCGTTCTGAGCGCCAAGCTGGTCCATCGCGCCGGCGAGGGCGCGCTGCTCCGGGGCCGTCATCGAGATGCCGCGCTGCCGGACGCGCTTCTCGGCGTGCGCCGAGAGCGTGACGTCGGGAGCCGGCTCTTGCGCCTGCCGCAGCTGATCGGCAAACGACGGTCCGTTCGAGGCCGGCGATGCATCGGGCGGCGACGGCGGGGTGTCCCGCCTCGGCGTTTGCTTCGCGGGGCCGACTCGCGCGGCCAGGTGGCGTACGTTCATGGCGTTCGAGGAAATCGGGCTGAGAAAAAGGCGGGTTACGAGGCCGGCTCGACGCTCTCGACGGCGCCCATCGGCAGCTTCGTGCCGTTCACCCAGAGCATGACGCCGTCCGCGCCGAAGGTGACGCGGTCCACGCGCCCGCTCAGGCGGGTCTGCGCGGCCACGGGGTTGCCGGCGGCGTCGGTGGCTTCCACGTCGAAGGAGTAGGCGCCGGGGGCGAGGCGGCTGCCGGCGTCGTTCGTGCCGTCCCAGCCGGCTTCCTGCGCGCCGGCGTCGAGATCACTGAGCGTCTTCGTAGCCACGGCGTTGCCGGCGGCGTCGCGGATGGTGAGCGTGGCGTTTTCCGCAGGGGCGTCCAGGTTGAAGCGCATCGGCGCCTCGCCCTCGCCGTCCCAGGCGATCTGGTTGCCCTCGGCCTCGACCTGCTTGCCCAAGAGGTCGGCCGCCACGCCGCTGTTGACGCTCTGCGAGAGCAAGCCGCTGGCCTGCTGCTGGTTTTCGAGCGTCTTGTTGATGTTCGTAAGCTGCTCCACCGAGCTGAACTGCGCGAGCTGCGCGGCGAATTCCTGCCCCTTCATCGGGTTCATGGGGTCCTGGTTGCTGAGCTGCGTCACCAGAAGGCGCAGGAAGGCCTCTTTGCCCAGGTCGTTGTTGCCGGCAGCCTGGCCGAGCGCCGACGCGCTGGAGGCTGCGCCGGGCGAGGCGGAGGCCGCTGCGGGGTTGGAGATATTCATGGCGGAAAAGGAGATTGAGTTGAGAGGCGTGTAGCGTGTGGCTCGTAGAAAAGGGCCGGATCAGCCGATCCACTCGTGGCGAGCGCCGGTGCGGGCCGGCGGCGGCTGTTCCTCGCCGTCCTCGCGCTCGGCGGGAGCAGAGGCGTCGCCTGCGGATGGACTGGCGGCGCGCTCGTCGAAAGACCCGCTGCTTTCGCCGCCGTCCATGAGCGAGAAATCGACGGCGCCTTCGTACTGCGCCTGGAGGGCGTCGTGGAGGTGCTGCGGGCTGGCGGCGGCTTGCGCGCGGAGCTTAGCGTCGCTGAAGCCGACGGCGACGGCCATCTGGTCCTCTTCGCGCCGCGCCTTGATGGTCACGGTGCCGTCGCCCTGGCGGAGCGGCATCTGCAAGACCTTCCATCCGCCGGCCAAGAGATCCGTGCGCGTGGGGCCGCTGGCGAGGGCGCGCGCCCAGGCCGCCGCCAGCGCCCGCTGCGGCGCTCGCGCGGGAGCCGCTTCGCCGCCCTTCGCCTTGGCTGCGGCCTCGCCTGTCGCTCCCTGCGCGTCCAGGGGCTGCGAAGCCGCCGATTCGGCAGCGGCCAGCGGGGCGGCATCGGAAAGCGTGCTTGAGGAGAGCGGCTCGAGCGCCGGCTTCGCGCCCCCCTCGCCGGGGCGGACGTCAGCGGCGCCGGTTGCCGTGCCGGTGCCGACTGCAGTGGCGGAAGGGAAAGAGCGCTTGGCAAAGCCGTTGCGTTGCCGGCTGTGCCCGCCACGAGCGTCGCGCTGCGCCGAAGATTCTTGCTCTTCGGCGGCGGGCGCGTGTGCGTCGGGAGGCGTGCTGGGCTGCACGCCGGCGGGGCGATGCTCAGTCGGGCGCGCGTCCACAGAGGCGGCGGCTGTGGCGGATGCGGCTGCTACACGCGCGGTTGTCTGCGGGGCGGCTGGGGCGGCGCTGCCCGATGCGTCGGCTGGAGAAACGTGGGCGGCGCGAGGTTGAGGACGGGCCGTGGCCTCGGCGCGCGGCGGCTCGCCGGCACGCGTCGGGGTCGGCGCAGGCCGCTCCGGGGTCGCCGTGCCGCTCCGCAGCCGCTGATGGGCACGCGGAGGCGCGGAGGCATCGGCGGGCATCGCCTCGGCGCGCGGTCCCTTGACGGCTGGCGTCTGCTCATGAGGGGAGGCCGGCGCGGCGGCGCGTGGCTCGGAGGCCGAGGCAGCATCGGCCTTGAGTGCCGCGGGCGATGTCACTGGGACAGCGGCGGGCGACGAAGCCGGGCGGCCCGCTCGCTGAACCGGGCGCGTCGCGGCGCGCGGCGCCGATGGCTCGTGAGTGGCACGTGGCGCGGTCGCCTCCGCAGAATCCGTCATTGCCGCAGACTGCGTGCGTGCGGATTGCGAAGTGGCAGATTCGTGAGCGGGAGCGCGGGGTATCGATCCGGCCGGCGCTGAGGCGATCAGAGGGGCAGCCGGCACCGGCGCGCGCGCCGCAGAAGAAGCGGTCGCTTCGGAGGGCAAGGAAGCCGTGGGCGAAGCAGGGACTTCTTTCGTGGGAAGTCTCCGCTTCGTGAAGCGCCCTCTCGATAAGAGAGCGTCTTCAGAAGGGCGCTGCGGCGCATTCGAGACCCCCGGAGCGGTTGCGCCAGCGGGCAGAGGCAGTTCGCCTCCGCTTCTGCCCGCGCCAGAAATTCCATTGGAGGGGGCTGCTGAAGCGCGTCCGGCTGGGCGCTCAGAAGCTGCGCCGGCGGATGCGGGCGCGAGCGGCTGCGCAGACGGGGACGCCGAATCGAGTTTCAGCAGCGAAGGCGCCGCCAGCGGAGCCTCGGCGGGCGGCGTGCCGGCTAGCACCGCCGCGAACGACGCCTCGGGCGCCGTTGGAAGGGAGGCGTCCGCCGGGGCGCGGCGGCGAGCCGCTTCGGGCGCGGGGGCGCTGGTTATGTGGAAGGTGCTCGGCGGCATGAACGGGTAGGCAGAGAAGCTTTCTGGAGGGCCGGTTGGTAACGGCTTGTTGGGCGGCGGGGGTTATCGGCTCGTCGAAGAGTGCTCGGCGGGCGCGTCGGCGGTGACGACCTGGCTGACGAAGTGGGCGGCGCGAGCGGCGGGCATAGCTTTGAGGAGGCGCTTGCGGTTGCGGCCGTTGGCCTCGGCGTAAAGGCGCTTGAGCACGGAAAGGTCGAGGCGGCGCAGGATGGCGGCGAGTTCGGGGTCTTCCATCTCGGCCAGCGTCGCGCTCAGCTCCGAGGCGCCCGCGCGCTGGGCGCGGAGTGTGGCGAGGCGGTCCTCCGCCGCCTGCACGGATTCCCGGCGCCGGGCGGCGTCGGCCTCGGCCTCGCGCAGCCGGCGGCGCAGCACGGCTACCGTGTCCTCAGCAGCGGCCAGCGGTTCAACGGCGGGGCCGGCGCCCGCAGCTAGCGGTTCGGCGCGCAGGCTGTCGCGTGCCGCCTGGTCTGCGCTCAGGCTGTCGGCTGCGCCCAGGCTGTCGGCCGAGGCCTGCGCGGCTTCCACGACGCCGGGGGCCAGCGATGGCAGGGCGACATACACGCCCGCTACGCTAAGCACGAACGAAACCAACCCAATGGCGATGGCGAAAAGGACTCGGCTCATAAAAGAGAGGGGCGGCGGGTGCGGCGGTGACGCATAACGGCTTGTTCGTCGAGAAAGGCGGCTTCGGCCTCGGCGCAGGCCTTCTCATGCCTGGCCTTTTCCTGCTCGCGCAGCGTGTCGAGGCCTTCCTCGGTGCGGCGCGCTTCCATCAGGCGGCGCTGCGCGGCGGACTCCTGCTCGCGGAGCGCCTCCAGCTTCGCGCAGGCCGTGCGGTAGGCGCGGCGCTGGTCCTGGCCGTGGGCCGCGTAGCGCCGCAAGCCACGCACCGAAGCGGCGGCCAACACCGGCGCCTGCTCCTGGAGCGTAGCCTGGCGGAGGCGCGCCTCGGCGACGTGCCGCTCCTGCGCCCGGCACGCGCGCTGCACCTGAGCGAGCGTCTGCCGGGCTTCCTCGGTCTCGCGGCGGCGCAGCTCCAGCACGCGCTCGAGCGAAAAGCGGAATCTCTTTCCAGACATTTTTTCCGTGCGAGAGATGGCGAGTAAAGAAGTGCGGCAGGCGTCAGGCGCTCAAAAAGAGGCTGTGGAGCGTTCAGGCCGGATTTCTAAGAAAAGGGCGTCGGCTTCGAGGCGCGCCGCTCGGCTGGGAGGGGTAGATAAGGCAAAGGCCCGGCCAGGACGCCGCCGCGCCTTACTCGATAGAGGCGAGCGTGCGCCGGAGGTCGGCGGCGGCCTCGAAGCGCGGAGGCTTCGTGTGGCTCTGTTGGAGGAAATCGGTGAGCGGAGGGTGGGCGGCAATGGCGCGGTCGGTGGCCGGGTCGCTGCCGGCCTCGTAGGCGCCGATGCTGATCAGGTCTTCCACCTCGCGGTAGGCGGCTAAAAGGCGGCGGGCCTCCTGGGCGGCGGCCTGCTCCTCGGGCGAGGTTACGCGGCCCATGACGCGGCTAGCGCTCTGGAGCACGTCGATGGCCGGGTAGTGGCCCGCCTGCGCGAGGCGGCGGGAGAGGACGATGTGGCCGTCCAGGATACCGCGCGCGGCGTCGGCCACTGGCTCATTCATGTCGTCGCCGTCTACGAGCACGGTAAAGAGGCCGGTGATGGTGCCGTGGGCCGAGGGGCCGGCGCGCTCCAAAAGGCGTGGCAAGAGGGCGAAGACGCTGGGCGTGTAGCCGCGCGTGGTAGGCGGCTCGCCCACGGCCAGGCCGATCTCGCGCTGCGCCATCGCCACGCGCGTGATCGAGTCCATCATCATCAAGACGTCGAGGCCGCGGTCGCGGAAGTGCTCAGCGATGGCGAAGGCGACGCTGGCGCCCTTGACGCGGCTCATTGCCGCCTGATCGCCCGTGACGGCCACCACCACGGAGCGCCCCAGGCCCTCTTCGCCCAGGATGTCGGTGACGAACTCGCGCACCTCGCGCCCGCGCTCGCCGATGAGCGCGATCACGTTGACGTCAGACCGCGCGCGGCGGGCGATCATGCCCAAGAGCGTGGACTTCCCCACACCGCTGCCGGCGAAGATGCCTGTGCGCTGCCCCTTGCCCAGCGTCAGGAGCGCGTCGATGGCGCGCACGCCCGTCGGCAGCGGCGTGCTGATAAGCTGGCGCTGCATGGGCGAGGGCGGGTCGGCGTGGACGGGCTGCTCGCCCAACGCCCGGAGCGGCCCCTTGCCGTCGAGCGGCCGTCCGCTGGCGTCGATCACGCGGCCCAGGAGCGCGTCGCCCACGGGCACGGTGAGCGGGAGGTCGGAGCGCTCAACGAGGCAGCCCGCCCGCAGCCCGACGGTTTCTTCGAGCGGCATCAGCACGGTGGCGTCGGCGCGCACGCCCACGACCTCGGCCTTGATGCGGCGGCTGCCGGGCGCGGCGTCCTCGTGGAGGTAGCACAGCTCGCCCACGGCGGCGTTCAGCCCGTTGGCCTCTACCAGCAGCCCCACGACCGAGCGCACCCGGCCGAACCGCTTCGGCGCGGCGGCGTCCGTCGTCCGGATCTGCTCGATATGGCGCGTGAGGAAGGCCATGGGGGTTGCAAAGTTGAAGCCATTAGAACGTTGGATTCCCCTTCTGGACAACCTGTCCCGGCACCGGGAGGAGGGAATACAGGGGTGGTGGAAAAGAGGGCTTGCAGAGCGGATCGAACGTGTTGCCATTCCTCATCTACTACCCCGCCTACCGGCACCCCTCCTGTCCAGGGGGGGGCGTCTGCTCGTGTCACGTCTCGGCGTCCCCGTCCGCGCTGAGGAGGCGGCGGTGGAGCGACTGGGCGATCTCCTCGCGCAGGCGGCGGATGAGGCCGGAGGGCGAGGAGACGCTCCAGTCGCCCTCGTGCAGGTCGGGGTCCGGGTCCCAGCGCAGGTCCGCGTGCACGGCGCTGAGCTGCTCGGTGACGCCGGCCTCCTGGAGGCGCATGTGATCGACGGGGTGGAGGCGGACGGTCAACGGCGGGTCGTCGGCGAGGTCTTCGACGGCGGCGGTGATGGCGCGCTCGGAGGCGCCTTTGACGGCGCTCGGGAGCGGGGCGTCGAGGATCGTCTCGGCCAGGTCCAGCGCGAGCCGGGCCAGCAGCGGCTTGCTGGCTTCGATGTGCTCCGTCCACAGCGTTTTAAGCTGTGCGGCGTCCTGCGCCAGGGCTTTCTGCTGCGCTTCGAAGTCGGCCTGTAGCTCGTTCTGCGCCTGCGCGTAGCCGTCCGCGTGGCCGGCGGCGCGGGCCGCTTCGACGGCCGCGTCCAGGCGCTTCTGCCAGTCGGCGTCCCACTCGGTCTTGAGCGTTTCGAGGTTCTTCTGCGGCTCGGCCTTTTCATCGTCGGCCTCGCCGGGCAGAGGGGCCTCGGGTGGAGGTGTGCTGGCCGAGGGCGCATCGGGAGGGGGCAGCGGGGGGGCGACGGCGTAGGGCTGTGCGGCGGCGACGTAGCCCTCGGCCCCGCGCAAGACGCGGCGTCGTGCGGTCGGCGGTGCGGCAGAGGGGGTGTTGGCGTCGGCGGTATCGGCGGCAACGGCCTGGGCTTCCGGGAGGGCGTCGCGGCGGCGCTCGGCCTCGAAGGCGGGCGGCTCGTGCGGCGCCACGCCGCGGCGTGCGGCGTCGTCCTTTTTGATGACGCGGCCGGTGGGCATTGTTGAGGGAGGGAGAAAGGGAGAAAGGGAGAGGCGGGGCGCGTCAGATCATGGCCTCTTCGCCGCCGCGCGCGAGCACGATCTCCTCCTCGGCCTCGAGGCGCTGGGCGGTTTCGAGAATGCGGCGCTGCGCCTCGTCCACGTCGCGCACGCGCACGCGCCCCAACAGCTCGATCTCTTCTTTCAGGCCCTCGGCCACGCGCTCGCTGACGTTGCCCAGGATCTTCTCCTTGAGGTTCTCGGAGACGGCCTTGAGCGCCAGGGCGATGTCGCGCTGCTCGACCTCCATGAGGAGGCGCTGGATGTCGCGCCCGCTGATGCTTACGAGGTCGTCGAAGACGAACATGAGGCTCTTGATGTCGGCGGCGAGCGCGTCGGAGCGCTCGCGGATCGAGTCCATGATGGCGCGCTCGGAGGAGCGGCTCGTGGCGTTGAGGATTTCGGCCACCTGCTCGACGCCGCCCGTGGCGCTCAGTTCGGCGCCGAAGACGGAGCCGAGCTGGTTGCGGATCACGTCTTCGATGTCCTGGAGCAGCTCGGGCGAGGTCTTGCCCATCGTGGCGAGGCGGTACATGATCTCGCTGCGCAGCCCCTCGTCGAGGCCGGAGACGATGTCGGCCGCTTTGCGCGGGTTGAGGTGCGCCAGGATGAGCGCGGCCGTCTGCGGGTGCTCTTTCTGCAAGAAGTTGGTGAGCTGCGACGTCTCGACGGTCTGCAAGAGGTGGAAGGCGGAGACCTCCATGGCCGCCTCCACGCGCATCATGATCTCGTCGGCGCGGTGGGGGCCGAGGGCGGTGCTGAGGACCTCGCGGGCATAGGGCACGCCGCCCTGCGCGATGTAGTCGCGCGCCATGGCCATGTCGCGGTACTCGGCTAGGACGCCTTCGATCAGGTCGCTCTCGACGTTGCGGAAGCGGGCGATCTCGATGGAGATGGCCTCGACGTCCTCGTCGTCGAGCAGCTTCAGGACGTCGCTGGCCGTTTCGATGCCCAGGGCGATGAGCAGCGTGGCGGCCTTCTGGGGGCCGCTCATCTGGCTCGTGTCGTCCGGCAGGGCGGAGGCGTCGAGCGCAGCGACTTTCTTCGTGGTGGCGGGGACGTTCATGGGGGCGGGAGAAAACGGTGTGCGGAAGCGAGGGGGGGCTAGGCTGGCTGCTTGGCCTGGGCCGGGCGGCTGCTGCTGGGCGCGGGGGACTCGGCCAGCCACGTGCGCAGGAGGGCGGCCGTCTCGTCGGGGCTTTCGTCCGCCTGCTTCTTGATCTCTTCGAACATCAGGTGCTTGGCTTTAAGGCGCCTCTTCGCCTCTTCGGAGAGCTTGCTGGTATACATGTCGTCCACGAGCTGCATCTGCTCCTCCTGCGGCAAGGCCTCGTCGTCGTCGCCGTTGCCGATCTGCAGGAGGTCGTCCTCGTCGTCGTCCGTCGTCTGCTCGAGCCAGAGCGGCTCGTTGTGACCGAGCGTGGTGAGGCGGCGCATGGTCGAGCGCACGAGCCAGGCCGCGGCCAAGAGCGCGAGCACGATGAGGCCGTAGCGGATGTAGCGCTCGATGCGCTCGCTCTGCTCCTGCTCGCGCAGGGCCGTGACCATCTCGTCCTCGGCGCTCTGGTCAAAGCGCGTCTGGTGGATGGCGAAGCGGTCCCCGCGCTCGGGCTTAAAGCCGACGGCGTTCTTGACGAGCGACTCGATCTCGGCCAGGTCGCCGCCGGTGAAGCTGGCCGTCTGCACGGTGCCGTCGGCGGGGGCGCCGGCCTGCTCGTCCGCCTCCTCGGGCTGGTCGAGGATGACCGAGACGGTGAGGTAGGACACGTCGCCGATGCTTTTCTCGGAGCGCTCGGTGGTGCGGCTCAGGTCGTAGTTGCGCACGGTGGAGTTGGCCGTGCCGGTGGCCTCGCCCTCTTCCTCGAGGCGCTCCTCGGAGATGACCGTGGCGCTCTCCGGGTCCACGAGCTTGCGCTCGGAGACGGTGCGGCTGAAGTCGAGCGTGGCCGAGACGCGCACGATGGCGTTGCCGGGGCCGAGCACCTCGTCGAGCATGGACTGCCCGCTCTCGGCCAGGTGCTTTTCCACGGAGCGCTGCATGTCAAGCTGCGTGGAGGTGAGCGTGAGGTCGGTGTCGCCCGCGTCCGGGTCCGAGAGCATGGTGCCGTCGGTGTCGAGCACGGTCACGTCGGCCGAGGACATCCCCTCGACGGCGCCGGCGACGAGGGCGGTCATGCCGGCGATCTGGCCCTGCGAGAGGCCGGCCGAGCCAGCGCGCTGCACCACCACCGAGGCGCTCGGGCGCTGCTGCTGGTCGCGGAAGGGGCTGCGCTCGGGCATGACCAGGTGCACGCGAGCGCGCTCGACCTGCCGGATGCTCGCCACCGTGCGCGAAAGCTCGCCCTCGAGGGCGCGCTTGAGGTTGAGCTTCTGCATGAAGTCCGTCATGCCGAGCGTGCCCCGGTCGAACAGCTCGTAGCCGATCTGCCCCTTCGAGACGCGCCCCTCCGAGGCGAAGCGCAGCCGCAGCTCGTACACGCTCGCGCGCGGGACGTACACAGCCGAGCCGCCCTCGCGCAGGTCGTACGCGATCTCGTCCTCGCGCAGCGCCTCAACGACCTTGTTGGCGTCGGTCGAGTCGAGGTTGCCGAAGAGCAGCGCGTAGTCGGGCTGGCTCGTCCAATAGGCCACGCCCACCAGGAGCGCCGCGCCGCCGACGACGAGCAGGCCCAGCATGGCGCGTTGCGCCAGCGTCAGGCGGCCCAGGAAGCCGCGGATGTTTTGGAGGAAGGGGGGCATGGAGGTTCAGGCGGCGGGGGTGCTAGGCGTACGGGAGAGCGCGCGGGGAACGACGAGGGGAATGGAGGAAACGAGGAATCGACGTGTGCTTCGGTTCGTCGTCTCTTCGGCTCCTCGTTTCCTATGCCTACGCTCAAATCTGCATCCGCATGAGTTCTTGGTAGGTCTCCAGCGCCTTGTTGCGCACCTCGTTCATCAGGTTGAAGTGCAGCTCGGCTTGGTTCATCGAGATCATCACCTCGTGCAGGTTCTCCTGCTCGCCGGCGACGAAGGCCTCGATCTGCCCGTCGGCGGACTTCTGCGCGTCGTCCACGCGGGTGATGGCCTCTTCGAGCGTGGCCTTAAAGCCCGGCCCATCCGTTTGGCGCGGCGTGGGCAGCGCCGGCCCGCGGTCCGTGCGGCCGGGCGCGGCCTGCTGAAGGCGGCGTAGCTGAGCGACGTTCATGGCGCGGGTTCAGGTTGGGGGATGCGGGTTCGGAGCTAAGAAGAAAATCAGCCCTGCACGTCAAGGCGGCTGCCGACGGCGTCGGGGCGGACGGTCTCTGCCGTGCGGCTGGGGCCGTAGAGGCGCATCGAGAGGTCCGGCGTCTCGGGGAACTGCTGCGAGATCATCTGGCGCTCAGGGGCGGAGAGGTCACCGGCTTCCTGCGCGGGTTTGGCAGAAGCGGCCTGCGCGGTCTGCTGCGGCGCGCGCGTGTTCGGCGGGGCGGCGATGCGCTGCGCGGAGGCGGTCTGCTGCGCGGCGAGGCGCTGGTAACGTGCGGCGCGGCCGCCGGAGGCGTTGATGGAACTCATGTGCGAAAAGGCGTGGTGTACGAAAAAAGGAAAGCGTTACAGGCGCGTGCAGGGACCGGTCAGATCTCCAGCGTGCGCTTGATCATCTCTTTGGCGGCCTTGACGGAGGTGAGGTTGGCCTCGTAGACGCGGTTGGCCGAGACCATGCGCGACATCTCTTCCACGACGTTGATGTCGGGGTAGTGCACGTAGCCCTCGGCGTCGGCGTCGGGGTGGTCGGGGTCGTACTCGAGGCGTTCGCGCTCGACCTCCTCGACCTCGGTGACGGGGCCAAGCTCGGCCTCGGGGAGGCGTCGGCGCAGCGAGGAGCCGCCGAGGTGGCGCCCGTCCTGGCGCTGGAGCGCCCCCTGCGCGCGGCTGAGGACGCTGCTGAAGCGTGCGTAGCCGTCTTCTTCAACGGCGTGCGTGGCGCGCTTGACGGCGTAGGGCGTGCCGTCGGCCGTGCGCGAGGTGTTGGCGTTGGCGAGGTTCTCCGCCGAGGCGCCCATGGCAATGCGCTGAGCCTCCAGCCCGCGCGCGGCGGTGCGGAAAACGGAGAAGAAGCGGTTCTTCGGGATCATGGCGTGGGTTGCGGTGCAGAAAAAGGCGGTGCAGAGGAAGTCGTCCGTCCTTCGTCAATCGTTAAGGCTTACTGCGTGCGGCCGGTGATGCCGGTGCGCATGAGCTTGAAGTGCTCGCGCAGGGCGCGCGTGGTGAGCTGCGTGCGCATTTGCGTGTCGGCCAGGCCCATGAGTTCGTCTTCGAGGATGGGCGGCCCTTCCTCGACGTTCATGCGCGCGCTCACCTCGCTGGTGCGGCGCAGGCTCGGCACCTCGTGGCGGGCGTCCTGCAGGTGCTCCTCGAAGGAGACCGACACGCGCTGGTAGCCCGGCGTGTCGAGGTTGGCGATGTTGCTGGATAGCGCCCGCCGCCGCCATTGATAGGACTGCATGGCGTTTTGCAGGAGCCGGAGCTTTTCGGTTTGCATGAGAGGCCTTTCAGAAGACGGCGGCGGCAAGTGAGGCAGTGGCGGCCGGGTTCGGCTGGACACGGCGTAGGGGTCCAACCTCTGTGCCAGGCCTCCCGAAGCGGCGGCATCCGCCGCTGCGCCTGCTCAAAGGCGTCTCGATGGCGGATCGACGGGCCGACGGGCGGAAAGAAGTGCGGCGGCGGCGGGAAAGAGTTGCCGGTCGCGCCCAATCGGGAATGCTTTTTGGTTTTGCTAAGGGCCGGTGCCGAAAGCAGCGCCGAAAACGGTCCTGCCTTCTGCAAACCGTCCCTCGCGGGGAGATGACCGGAGCCGGCACGCGCGCAGACGGACAGTTTTCTCCCGCGACCCGGTAGTTTTTTCAACCTCGCGTGGTGCCCTTTCCACACGCCTCACGCTTCCAGACCCCTTGTGCCTCTATGCCTCAGCGCTTCTCCTTTGATGCCGCGCTCGCCTGCCCGCAGGCCGAGCACGCAGCTGCCCCCGACGAACCGGCCGACCTGGCGCACATCCTGACGCACCACCTGGGCGGCCTCGTTAGCACCATCGAGACGTACGCGGACCTGCTCATCGACACGCTCAGCACGCACGACCAGCGCTCCCTGGCGCTGAGCGTCTTCGAGGCGGCGGCGGACATCGAGCGCATCCTGACCGACCTCAAGCGCTACAGTCAGGCCGTCGAGCCGGTGCTGCAAACCGTCCGCATGGAGGCGTTTGCGCAGACGCTCCCGCCGCTCTTCGGCGAGGCCGACGCGCCGCGCATCCGGCTTGACGTGGCTCCGCTGGCCGAGCGGCCCATCAGCGCGGACCCGGTGCTGCTGCGGCAGGCGCTCATCGTGCTCGTGCAGAACGCCCTCGACGCCACGGCGGCGCCCGCGTCCGTGGCGCTGCGCGCCCGCCTCGACGACGAGGAGCGCGTGTGCCTGGCCGTGTGGAACGAAGAGGCCATCGAAGAAGAGGAGACCGTCGAAAACCTGTTCCGGCCCTTTTTCACCACGAAGGCGCAGAACCTGGGCGTGGGGCTGCCGCTTGCGCGCCGCATCGCCGAGGCGCACGGCGGCACGCTGCATCTGGCCGCCAACAGCCCCGCCACGGGCACCTGCTTCGAGCTGCGCCTGCCCACGCATCATGCCGAGGACGCCCTGGCGCTGAACTGGCCGCCCGCCCCCTGACGCGCGCCGGCCGTTCCGCGCTTTTGCGCCCCGGCGCCCATCGCGCACCTCCTTTAGCACCAACGCAAAACCCCGAGAGCCCCCATGCCCGAAGAAGTACAGCCGCCCTCCAGCGCCCCGTGCGACACCGAAGCGCAGCCGCACATCCTGTTCGTCGATGACAACCGCGCGCTTCACCGCGCGCTCCAGCGCCTGTTCTCGCGCCACGGCATCTGCATGACGAGCAGCACGAGCGGGGTGCACGCCATCGAGCTGCTCGAGCAGCAGTCCTTCGACCTCGTGCTCACCGACTTCATGATGCCGGAGCTGGACGGCCTCGACCTGCTCGCGCACATCCGCCGCACCTACCCGGCTACGCGCGTCATCATGATCACGGCGCACGCGAACGTGCAGCACGCCGTGCGCGCGATGAAGGGCGGCGTGGTGGACTACGTCCCCAAGCCGTTCGCCACCGAGGAGCTGATCGAGCGCATCAGGACGCACATAGAAGCAAAGCGCCAGGCCGAAGAGGCCGCCCCAGCCGCCGCCGATGCTGCTGCTCCGCCGCCCCGCCGCCCGAAGGCGTCCGGGACGGATGCAGACGACGCGCTGGCGCAGTACATCGGGGAGCACCCCAGCATCCAGAAGATCAAAGGCTTGCTCCCGCGCGTGGCCCAGAGCCGCGCGCCCGTCTTCGTGCACGGCGAGAGCGGGACGGGGAAGGAGATCATGGCGCGCGTCATCCACGAGACGAGCCGCCGCGCCGCCGCGCCGTACGTCACGCTCAACTGCGCCAACCTGCCCAGCGAGCTGGTCGAGAGCCACCTCTTCGGCCACCGCAAGGGCGCCTTTACCGGCGCCATCGAGGACATGGAGGGCGCCTTCGCGCAGGCCGACGGCGGGACGCTGCTCCTGGACGAGGTGACCGAGATCACGCCCGAGGTGCAGGCCAAGCTGCTGCGCGTCTTGCAGGAGCAGGAGTTCCAGAAGGTCGGCGCTCCGAAAAAGCAGAAGGTGGACGTGCGCGTGATCGCCACGAGCAACCGCGACCTCGAGGACGCCGTGGAGCAGGGCCTCTTCCGCGGCGACCTCTACCACCGCCTGGCCGTGTTTCCGCTCAACGTCCCGCCGCTGCGCAAGCGCATCTCCGACATCCCCCTCCTGGCCGAGCACTTCGTGGAGAAGTACTGCGCGCTCTACGAGATGCCGCCCAAGCGCATCGCCCCGGAGCTGATGCATCGCCTGCAGGCCTACACGTGGCCCGGCAACGTGCGCCAGCTTGAGAACATGGTGCACCGCGGCGTCGTCCTCGCCGCCGAGAACGAGACCATCGAGACGGCCGACGTCGTCAACGACTTCTTCGCCAAGACCACCGACCCCGCCGGAGCGGGCGCCGCGCGGGAGAAGATCGCCAACGGCGAGGTGACGACCATCGAGGAGATGGAGCGCCACATGATCCTGCAGGCGCTGGACGAGGAGGACACCAACCAGAAGAACGCGGCTGAGCGTCTGGGCATCAGCGCCCGCACCATCCGCAACAAGCTCAAGAAGTACCGCGCGGAGGGCTTCTCGGTGTAACGTCGCCGGCGAAACCGTAGGGACATGGCGCGCCATGTCCCTAACGAGGGCCGAAGACGGTTCAGCCCGATATTTTCATTTCAAATCGGTATACGTACGCGCTACGAGCGCGAGGCCTCGTCCGAAGCCTCGGCGCCGAGGTCGGCGGCCAGGCGCTCGGCCACCTGTTCGACAACGGCGTCCTGCTGGTAGTAGCCGTCGGCCACGCGCTGCTGCAGCTCGGCCTTGCGCGCGGGGTCGAGCGTCGAGGGCTGGTTGCTGAGCGCCTCGCGCACGGCGCTGGGGACGGCGGCGTCAGCGGCGTCGGGGCGCTGCGCCAAGGCCGCGCGAGCCGCCTTGGAGATCTCGACGCGGTCTTCTGATGCGCCGCCGGTACGGTCCGTGCCAGCACTGTGGCCAGCGCTTTCGTTGCCGTCCGCCTTGCGGGCGTTGCCGGCCGCGTCCGTGCGGCGCGGGTCCGGACGGTTAGAGCCGATGTTGAGGTCGCGGATATTCATAATAGCGGTCCCGTTGGGTCGCAGAGAAAGCGTTTGGGAAGTGGGCTGCGTACTTAGTATCGGCGCATCGGCCGAGAGCTTAAATATTTTTTTTTCGAGGCGCCGCGTCGGGGGCGCTATACTCAGCCGTGCAGGTGCGGATTCAGCACGCTGCGGGCGGGTGGGGCGGCGTCGCCGCTGTAGCGCTGGTGGGCCTCGCCCTGCTGGCGAGTGCGCTTGAGGGCGCGGGCCAAGCGCGTTTCCTGCGCGGCGAGCTGCTCGGCCAGCACGCGCTCCTGCTCGGCCAGCGCTTGGGCGTGCTCCTGCCAGGCGGGGTCCACCTCGGCCGGGTGCGCGGCGGTCTTCAAGGCGTCAACGAGGGCCGTTCGTTTCTCGACCAGGGCGAAAAAGGCCGCCAGGTCGTCGGCCGCCAACGCCTCGATCATGCGCGCGCCGACGGTGCAGAGGGCCTGGAGCGCAGAAGGTGAGGCGGCGTGCGGGTCCATCGGGCGTCAGCGTTTCGGAGGTGGAGGGGTGGGGCGGGCACGGCGTCCGCGTGCTTTTCTGTGCGTTCGGCTAGGCCCGGCTACCGGGAAGGGCGGACGAGGGTTGTGCCATCATCGGCTGCGAAAAGATCGTCAGAACTGGAAGAATCCGCCGATGAACTGCTGCTGGCTTTGGAAGACGTTGATGGCGCTGCGCAGCTCGTTGAACTGCTTGCGCAGCAGCTCCTGGCGGCTGGCGAGGCGCTTCTCCCAGTCCTGGATGCGGTTGTCGAGGCGGCGCACGCTGCGGTCCACGGATTTCTCGCGGTTGTCGATCACGCCGCCGGCGCGCACAAAGCGGTCGAGGCGGTTTTCGAGGCGCGTCGCCACGCCGTCGTCCCCGGCGAAGAGCCGCTGCACGGCGGCGCTGTCTTTTTCGATGGCGGCCACGAGCGCGTCCTCGTCCTCGAGCGTGAGCGTGCCGTCGCGCCCGATCTCGATGCCGAGGTCGCGCAGGGCCGAGGGGCCGCCGGCGGGCTGCCCCGGCACGCTGCGCACGACGTCGTTGCGCATGTTGAAGCGCAGGTTCGTAAAGGCGCGCTCGCCCGCGAAGTCGCCGCGCGTGCCAGCCTCGCCGTCGATGTTACCCTTGCGCTGGATAAAGCTCAAGACGCCGTTGTACTTGTCCACAAAGGCGGTGACGTCTTCTTTGATGCTCTCGGCGTCCGGGGCGATGCGGAAGGCGGCCTCTGGGTCGCCGGCCTTTTTGAGGTCGAGCGTGAGGCCGTCGAGCGCGTCGGAGACCTGGTTGCTGGAGCGGTAGAGCGTGAGGCCGTCGAGCGTGAACTTGCTGTTGAGCGCGGAGTCCGTCTCGCTCGTGCCCACGGCGGTGACCTGCCCGCCGCCCGTGCCTGCGGCGACGGCGTCGGTGTCGATTTCCAGCGCGGCGAGGAGGCCGTCGGCGGAGTCGGTGAACTGGAGGCGGCCGGCGAAGCCCGTCTCGCCGCTGCGCAGGGAGAGGCGCGCCGTGCCGCTCGTCTCCTTGACGACGGAGGCGCCGGGCCGCTCCGCGCGCTTGATGAGGTCGTCCGAGGCGGCGTCGGCCATCGTGGTGGTGATGGCCTGGTCGATCTCGCTGAGGATCTCCTCATCGGTGGCGCCGGCGGGGTCCACGGTCACGTCCACGGCCACGCGGTTTTCGGGGTCGTCCTCGGTGGGGGAGGCCACCTGGAGCGTAAACGTCTGCGCGCCGTTGGCGTCGAAGAAGCTGCGCAGCGCCGTGCCGCCGGCCTGGAACTGCTTCGAGAGGCGCGTGTCGGCCGAGGCGAGGCGCTCGACGGCGACGGCGTGGTTGCCAAAAGCGGCCTCGTCGGTCGTCGTCACCGAGAAGGCGCTGGCCTCGTCCAGGCCCGTGGCCGCGCGCGCCTCGAAGGGCGAGGCGAACGGGTCGGTAAAGGACTTGAGCTGGCCGTGCAGCTCGGAGAGCTTGCTGTCGAAGTCGCCCAGCACGGCCTTGAAGCGCTTCTCTTCGTTGCGCCGGTCTTTAAGCTCGAACTGCGGCTCGCGCTCGAGGCGGATGATCTGCGAGATCAGCTGCTCGTAGGGATCGCCGGCGGAGGCGAGGGAGGTGACAGAGGGCATCGGTCAGCAAGGGTTGGCGAAGAGGAGGGTTCCGACGAGCGGCGATGGACGACCGACGACGAGCACAGCCGTCAGGAGGTGCCCGTCGTCTATCGTCGTTCGTCCGTCGTCAAAGAAATCAGGCGGCGGCCTTGCGGCGGCGGTGGAGGACGCCCTGGCGCCAGGCCCCGCGCAGGCCGTCGAGCAGCTCGCCGATCTCACCGAGGTCGCCCATGGCGCTCTCGTTGAGGCAGTGCTCGTAGACGGCCTGCAGCTGGCCGGCCAGCTCGCCGCCTTTTTCGTGGTTGAGGCCGGCCATCAGCTCAACGAGCACGGCGCGCAGCTTGGCGCGGTCGCTGCGGTGGCAGGCCGAGACGCCCAGGTCGTAGAGCTTGGCGACGAGTTCGTCCGGCGAGGCCGTCGAGACGGCCTGGCTCTGGTACTGGCGCATACGTTGCTTGGCGTACATAACGGGCTGCAAGGTTGGGTCCAACAGAAGAATGGCGAAGAGGCGGCCAGCGCGCGCCCTCTGCGGAAGGGCGACGGCACGCGAGCGGAAAAAATTTCCCGGAGCGGACACGTTTTCCGGCAAAAGCGCCGCACGTCCCGGCCTGCTGACTCTCGTTATCGGCGGGCTGGCGCTGGGCTTAAATCTCAATCGCGTTTTTTTTCGCGCGTGCTCTGAAAAGCTGCTTTGCACAGAAGCGCGCTGTTCAATTCCCCTTTTGAAGAGGGAGGAGGGGGATGCCGGGAATGGACGCCACCCCTCTACATCCCCCCGGCTCCCTTCCAAGGGGGAGTTCTCTTCCAGGGCCGTAACGGTCCCAGCACGAAAGCCGACGCCGTCGCTTCCCCAGAAGAAGGCCGCAACCCCGCCCCTGGCACGATTCCCGCACGTCCTACGCGCCCGCGCCGCCCGCCCGTTTTCGCCGCCATCCGTTTCCCTGTCATGCCCCGCCTCGCCGACCGGCTCCACAACCGAAAGCAGCAGCGCCCCACGCTCTCCTTGGCGATGATCGTTAAAGACGAAGCCGCCACGCTGGAGAAATGCCTCCAGACGGCCCGCCCCCACGTCGATGAAATCGCCATTGTGGACACCGGCTCTTCGGACGGCACGCGCGCCATCGCCGAGCGCTACGCCGACGTCTTTGACGAGATCGAATGGCCCGACTCGTTTTCCGCCGCGCGCAACCACAGCTTCGACCTCGCCACGGGCGACTACATCCTCTACCTCGACGGCGACGAGTACATCGCCGAGGACGAGGACTGGCGCCGCCTGCGCCGGGCGCTCTGCCGGCCGAAGGTGGCCGCCGCGCAGATCCGCATCCGCAACCTGCTGGCCGAGGGGCAGATCCTCGCGGCCGACTGTATGCCGCAGGAGCGCGTCTTCCGCAACCGCCCCGACCTGCGCTTCGTCGGGCGCGTGCACAACCAGATCTCCGAGGCGCTCATCCGCCACCTCGAGCGCACGGGCGAGCGCGTCGTGCGCGTGGACGCCGAGGTTATCCACACCGGCTACGCGCTCCCGCCCGAGGAGAAAAAGGCGAAGTACCGCGCGCGCCTGCATCTTTTAGAGGCCGAGTACGAGCAGCCGCGCTCGGCCAAGTACCAGGCCTACTACGGCTACCAGCTGGGCGTGGCGTACTACATCCTGGCGCGCTACAGCGAGGCCATCGACGTGATCAACGCGCTCGACCACGCGCGGCTTACGCCGCAGAACGCCTTCTACACGCACCTCTTGGGAGCCAAGGCGGCGCTCAACGTCGGCAACCCGCCGCTGGCGCTCGTGCACACCGAGCGGATGTTCGCCCTGAGCCGCGCCGAGCCGGTGGCGTACTTCCTCTCCGGCCTGGCGCTCTTGGAGGCCGGGCGCATCGGCGACGGGCTGATGATGCTCATGGAGGCGTTCGAGATCAATGAGCGCGGCGACGACGGCATCCGCTTCGTGCTCAACCCGTTGCAGCTTTTGTGCTCGCTCGCCGAGGTCTGCCAGAAGGTGGGCCTCGCCGATCAGGCCACGGTGTTCCAGCGCCTCTACGAGAAGGGGACGTACAACGCGCCGCTGGTCCAGACGCTCATCGGGACGATGAAGTCGGGCATCGCCCTGGCCGAGCAGGAGCGCGTTTCGCTGAGCGCCGCGCCCGGTGCGCTGTAAAGCCGGCTTTCTAACCGTAGAAGTGCTTTGCTGAGAGAACATGCGTAGTGCGCCCAAGCCCTGCAGATTAAGTCCTCTCTCCCCCACGTGGGAGAGAGACAGAGAGAGGGGGAGCCGGTTCAAACGCTTGCATCCGTACAAGACAGCCTCCACGCACGAAAGCCTCCCCGCCGGAGCGGAGAGGCCGTCGCAGGCAGCGCTGCCCCTGAGGGCGCTGTGCTGCCGCCATGCCGAGGCGGTGTGTGATCCGCCAGAACCGTACGCGCGCCCGGCCGGCTGGTGTGGTGGTTTAGAGGAGCTGGAGGACGGACTGCGAGGAGGCGTTCGCCTGCGCGAGCGAGGCGTTCCCGGTCTGCTGCAGGATCTGGAGCTTGGCGATCTCCATCTGCTCCTTGGCGAAGTCGGCGTCCTCGAGGCGCGAGCGGCTGGCCTCGTAGTTCGTCTTGGCCGTGGAGAGGTTCTCCTGCTTGAACGAGAGGCGCGTCTGGCTGTCACCGAGGCTGGCGATGTTGTCCGAGACCGTGCCGATGGCCGCGTCGATGCTCGCCAGCGTGCCGCCGGCCGCCGAGGCGTTGCTCACGTCGATGGACGCCGCCGCTACGCCGAGCGCGCCGGAGCTGGCCGCGCCGATGTTGACCGCGAACGTGTCGCCCTGATCGGCGCCGACCTGGAACGAAAGCTCGGCCGTGCCGCTGGCGAAGCTGCCGTCGAGGAGCTTCTTGCCGTTGAAGTCCGTGTTGCCGGCGATGTCGTTGATCTCGGCCGACAGCTCTTCAAGCTGGCTCTGGATCGCGGTGCGCTCTTTCGCGCCGAGCGTGTCGTTCCCGGCCTGGACGGCTTTCTCCTTCATCGTCTGGAGGATGTCCATGGTCGAGTTCAGACCGCCCTCGGCGACGGTGAGCATTCCTTTGGCGTCGCCGATGTTCGAGAGGGCTTGGCCCTGGCCGCGCACTCTGGATTCGAGCTTCTTGGCGATGGAGTAGCTGGCGGAGTCGTCCTCGGCGCGGTTGAGCTTCGAGCCGGTGGAGAGGCGCTGGCGACGGATGCCCAACTCGCTGTTGGTGCCTTGCAGCGTGCTGTACGACTGCATGGCCTGGACGTTGGTGCTGATGCGTGTGATGTCTCCGAATGACATGGTGGTTTTCCCTTGGTTGGTTAACGTGTACGTGATAGGTGCTCTTGAGAGAACCCGCCAGCGCCTCGCGGCCTGACGGCGGTGCGTATCGGGTGCACAAGACCCTGAGGGACCGGGGGCGGTGTTGCAGCACCGCCCCTTTTTTATGCCCTCACGTTGCGTTTGGTGAGCGGCCTAAGCCATTAGCCGAGCAGCTGCAGGACGGACTGCGAGGAGGCGTTCGCCTGCGCGAGCGAGGCGTTCCCGGTCTGCTGCAGGATCTGGAGCTTGGCGATCTCCATCTGCTCCTTGGCGAAGTCGGCGTCCTCGAGGCGCGAGCGGCTGGCCTCGTAGTTCGTCTTGGCCGTGGAGAGGTTCTCCTGCTTGAACGAGAGGCGCGTCTGGCTGTCGCCCAAGCCGGCGATCTGGTCCGAGACCTGGTTGATGGCGCTGTCGATGGCGCCGATAGCGTCGGCGCGCGTGGTGGCGTTGCCGGTGGCGTCGGTCACGTCGAGCGCGTCGATGGTGGCCGTCGCGTTGCCGAGGGCGCCCGCGCTCACGGCGGCGATGTTGACCTTGAAGGTGTCGCCCTGGTCGGCGCCGACCTGGAAGGTGAGCGCATCGGCGGCGGCCTCGTAGTCGCCGCTGAGCAGCTTCTTGCCGTTGAAGTCGGTGTTAGCGGCGATGTCGTTGATCTCCTTGGCAAGCTCGGTGAGCTGGCTCTGGATCGCGGTGCGCTCTTTCGCGCCGAGCGAGTCGTTGGCCGCCTGCACGGCCTTCTCTTTCATGGTTTGCAGGATGTCCATCGTCGAGTTGAGGCTGCCCTCGGCGACGGTGAGCATTCCTTTGGCGTCGCCGATGTTCGAGAGGGCTTGGCCCTGGCCGCGCACTCTGGATTCGAGCTTCTTGGCGATGGAGTAGCTGGCGGAGTCGTCCTCGGCGCGGTTGAGCTTCGAGCCGGTGGAGAGGCGCTGGCGACGGATGCCCAACTCGCTGTTCGTGTTCTGAAGCGAGGAGTAGGACTGCATCGCCTGAATGTTGGTGTTGATGCGGGTAACGTCTCCGAATGACATGGTAAGTAGGGGGTTGTGTGGGTTGGTTCTGGCGTGTGACGCGGTGCGCGTCTGATACAGGTATCGGCGGCGCGGCGCACTTCTTAAATCGCTGCCGCTATTTTTATTTGGCGGCGGGCGGCAGGCGCGCGCAAAGCAAAGCGGCCGCCTCCGCGTGGGAGACGGCCGCTGAGGGCGGGGGGGCCGTGGTAGGGGCGACCCGGCGGGTCGCCCTTGCAGGCGAAGCGCTACCAGTCCAAGTCCTCGGCGTAGCCGAGGTGCACGAGCAGGTCGCCGGCGACGTCTTTGACGGCGTCCTTCGCGTCGCGGTCGAGCGCGTCTTTCCAGCGGCCTACGGAGCGCGGCGTGATGGGGCGCTGCGTGAAGGCGTAGGTCGCCTCGGCCTCTTCGTGGAAGCGGAGGACGCCCGGCTCCCACGGCTCGCCTACGAACTCAAGCAGCGCTCGCGTCACCGCCTCGGGGTCGCGCACGAGGGCTTCGTAGCGCACCTCGTGGTAGCGGGTGGCCAGCGACGGATCTTGCTTGGCGGCCAGGCCAGCCATCACGGCGCGGCGCCAGTAACCGGCAGCGGCGGCGGGGTCCTGCGTGATGGCCATCGGCTGGCCGTCCGGCGTCGTCCAATCTTTTTCGAGGAGCGAGCGCACCACGTCGCGCCCGTCGCGGATGACGTGGACGAGCGGGCTTTCAGGAAACATCCGGTGCAGCGCGGGAAAGGCGAAGACGTTGTTCGGCGTCTTCTCGCCCACGCGCGGCTTCCCGCTCCGTTGCCGGTGGCGCTCCAGCAGCGTGGTGAGAAGCTGCGCGAAGGCCGCATCGATGTCCTCTTCCAAAAGAAGAAACTGCTCGCCGAGGTAGGCCCCGTGCTGGCGTACGCCCTGCCAGCACTGCGCGATGGCGGGCGTCACCTTCAGCTCGGCGCCGATGGCGATGCGCGGATGCGCGTTCAGGATCGACCGCACCAGCGTCGTCCCCGACCGCCCCGCGCCGCCGATAAAGATGGGAGGCAAAGCCGGGTGCGCCGGAGCGGAAGGTGCCGCCCCCGCATCGGTGGCGATGGTGGGGGCCGGCTTCGGTGGCGCGAGCGCTTCGCCGAGGCGGACGACGGCGTAGGCCCGGTCGGCCTCGCGCTGGAGGTGGACGGCGGCGCCGGCCTCGCGCTGCCAGCGCCGGAGGACGTCGGCCTCGCCGGGCCGGGCGGCGTCGTCCATCAGGATCGTGCAGCCGTCGGCCAGATGCTCGCGCAGGACAGGCACGAGGCCGTAGCGGCCGCCGGGCGTGCTGCCGGGCGGCCCGTCGCAGATGACGAGGCCGAAGCCCGTGGGCATCTGCGCGCGCGGGGCGTCGTACCAGGCGTAGCCGCCTTCGCGCGCTTGCAGCGGCGCGTGGCAGAGCGTGACGTGGTCGAGGCCGAAGGCGTCCAGCGCGCCCTGCACGCGCTCGAGCCAGTCCGGGTGGTGCTCGAGGCTCCACACGGCCACGCCGCGCCCGCGCGTGAGGAGGCCGAGGAGGAGCGTCGTCAGCCCGCTGCCGCATTCGAGGATGGGCTGCTCGGCCTCGGCGGCGTGGCGGGCCACGGCTTCGAGGTAGTCCAGCCCGGCCGACCAGCCCGTGTTGCCCCAGGCCCGCCGCAGCGCGCCGAGCGTGCCGCGCTGGCACAGGTCTTCAGTGGAGAGCGCGCCCAGGTTCAGCGCCTCGACGCCGAAAAGCGCCGTGGCGTAGCGCTGTTTCTCGGCGCTTTCGGCCAGGGCGCCTGCGTGAGCGGCGAACGCCTCGCGCGCGAGGTCGGCTTCTTCCTCGCGCACGAGCAGGTCCACGAGGTTGAACAGCGCGGCGGCGTGGACGGGCCGAGCGTCCAAGGCGCGCTCGAAGTAGCGCGTCGCGTCCACGACGCGGCCGAGCTTTTCAGCGGCGAGGCCGGCGTCGTTGAGGGCGTCGGCGTTCGCGGGGTCGTCGGCGAGGACGGCCTCGAAGGCCGCCAGCGCGTTCTCGTAGTCGCCCTTCTCGAACAAGGCTTCGCCGTGGAGAATCTGTTCGTCGGGCGCGGTCGTGGCAGGCATGGCGCGGTGGGGACGTAGGAAAAAGGGAGATCACAGAGTGGGCAGCGAAAAAGGCGACGCCTCGGCGCGCGGCGAGAGGCTCTGGACGTACGCATCGACGTGCTCCTGCTGGGCGCAGACCTCCTGCGCCAGCGCCTCGGGCGTTTCGTAACCGGGGAAGTCGTGCGCGCCGAGTTGCGCCCACACCGGATGCGCCTCGCACGCCGCCCAGTCGCACGGGTGGACAAAGGCGTGGCCCATGGCCTTGGCGGCGCAGTTAGCGGCGGCCACGACGCGCAGGAGCGCGGCGGCCTGTGGGTCGAGCGTCAGCTCGTCCGGGGCGTGGTGGTAGCGGATGAGGCTGGCCAGCGCGCCGGGAAGGCGCAGCTTGCGCGCGGCGTACGCGCCCGCCTCGGCGTGGTCGCAGCCGAAGAGCAGCTGCTCCACCGCGCGCGTGTCCTGGTGGACGATGTGCTCGGCCAGCGTCTCTTCCTCATAGAGGGCCACGGCCTCGTCCGGGAAGTTGTACACGAGGATGATCTTCCCGAAGTCGTGCAGGAGGCCCGCCGTAAAGGCGTCGCCGAGGGTGCCGGCGCGGCGTGCGGTGCGGTCGTGCGTGGCGAGGTGGCGCGCCAGGAACGCCGTGGCCGCGCTGTGGCGGATCAGGCGCTCGAAGCACGCCTTGGCCGGGCCGCTCATGGCCCCGTGCAGCTTCACCACGTTCATGCTCACGACGATGCCGGCCACCGACGCCGGCCCGAGCAGCGTCACCGCCCGCCGGGCCGAGCTGACCTCGCGCCGCATCCCGTAGTACGCCGAGTTGACCACCTGCAAGAGCCGGGCGACCACGATGGGGTCGCGCTCGACGAGCCGGGTGACGGTTTTCACCTGAAGCGCGTCCGGGCGGTCGAGGAGGTCGAGCGCCTCGACGAGCGTTTGCGGCAGCGGCGGGCAGCGCAGCTTGAGCTGGCGCAGCGGCGTATCCGCGCGGCCTGGAGGGGTGCCGTCATGCATCGTCATTTGTCAGGCCGAGGGGGAGATAGAGACGGAGGGGCCGCGCTTGAGGGCCGGGTCAGCGGAGGTAGTCGAGCAGCGAGGTCTGCATGGCGGAGGCCGTGACCTTGAGCGCGGCCTCGAGGCTGCCCTGGCGCTGCTGCACGCGCGTCAGGACGTCGAGGTAGTCGGCGTCTTCGAGGGCGGAGCGCTGCTGCTGCGTCTGCACGTTGGCGACGCGGAGCTGCTCGGCGGCGGAGGTGAGGCGGTTGGCCGTGGTGCCGGCCGCCGCGCCGAGGTCGGCTAGGTGGTCGCGCGCGGTCTCGACCTGGCCGAGGGCGTTCTGCATGGCGTCCTGGTCGCCGCTGCGGATGGCGGCGGCCATCTCACTCAGCGCCTCTGTCACGGAAAAGCCCTCGCCCGTCTGGTGCACGCGCCCGGCCGTCACGTTGAGGGCGATCTCCTGATCCGGACCAACGCGGCGTCGGCGCGCGCCGCTGAAGTCGGCATAGGGCCGCGTCGGCGTGCCGTCATCGGCGAAGGGCTTCGTGTCCGTGCGGTTGCCGGCGAAGAGGTACTCGCCATCGGACTTGGCGTTGAGGAGGTCGGCGGTCTCGCTTTGGAGCGCGTCGAGGCGCTGCGCGATGGCCTCGCGGTCGTCGGCGGAGCGGGCGTCGTTGGCGGCCTGGATGCCGTCCTCGTAGGCCTCGGTGAAGAGGTCGGCCAGCCCGTCGAGCGTGTCCTGCGTCCGGTCCACCCAGGGCCGCGCCGCACCGATGGAGCGCTCGTACTGCGTATAGCGGTCCGAGAGCGCACCGAGCTTCTGCGCCTGCGCGTAGCCGGCCGCGTCATCGGAGGCGCGGTTGATGCGCAGGCCCGTCGCCATCTGCTCGCGCAGCCGGGCCAGGTCGCGCTGGATGACCGGCGTGTGCCGGCCGGAGTTACGGGCGTAAAGGCTGCGCTCGCGGCTGATGTTGATCGAAGGCATCGTTTGGGAGAGGGAGAAGGTGGGAGCGGGAGAAAGGAAGAGGGGCGAGCGGTCCGCCGTCCAAAAATCACATCGCCAGGAGCGTGTCCATCATGGACTGCGCCGTGGTGAGGACGCGGGCGGAGGCGGCAAAGGCCTGCTGGTACTCGATCATGTTGGTCATCTCCTCGTCGAGTGACACGCCGGAGACGCCGCGCGCCATGCCGTCGAGGTGGTCCACCACGGCGGCCTGCGCCTCGGCCTCGGCGGAGGCCTTCTCCACGCGCGCGCCCACGCCGGCGATCAGGTCGATGGCCTCGGCATCGAAGTTCTCGTGCAGGCGGGCGATTTCGAGCGCCTGCTGGCTGTCGCCCGGTGCGTCGGGCTGGCCGGCGGCGGCGACGGCGTCCGGCGAGCCGACGGCCCGCGCGATGGTGCCGGCCGTCACGCCGCTGGGGTCGAAGAAGTCGCCGCCGGCGTTGCCGTTCTGGTCGAAGCCGTCCTGGTGCGCGGCGTTGACCGCTTCCACGAGGCCCTGCGCGAAGCCGTCGAGCTGGCCGCGGACGCCGGGCAGCGTGCCCGTGAGCGTGCGCACCCACGCGCCGAGCTTGCCGTCGGCGCCGGGCTGCGGCTGGAAGGCGACGTCCGTGCCGGCAAAGCGCACCTCCGTCTGGCCTTGCTGCGTCTCGGCGGATTCAAGGCCCGTCGTGTGCGTCCCCTGCACCACGGCCATGCCGCCGATGGTGACGGTGTAGCCGTCCTCTTTCTCGCGTACGCGCGCCGGGGCGAAGGCGGACAGCTTTTCTACGAGCGTGTCGCGCCGGTCCTCGGCCACGAGGTCGGGCGAGCCTTTGAAGCGGGCGTCGCGGATCTGCTCGTTGAGCGCGCCGATCTCTTTGATGGTGCCGTTGATTTCGTCGAGGCCCGTTTGGAGCGCGCTCTGCGTCTGCGTTCTGATCTGCGTAAGGCCGCGGTCGAGGCGGCCGAGCGTGCCGGCGAGCGCATCGGTGCGGCTGAGGAGCGCCGCGCGCACGCCGGTGTCCGTCGGGTTGTCGGCCACGTCGCTCCAGGCGTCCCAGAAGCGGCCCAAGACGTCCGGCAGCGCGTTCTGGGAGCCGACGGCGAAGACGCCTTCAAGGGCGCTCAGGATGCGCGACTCCTCGTCGGCGGCGCCTTGGCCGGTGCGCGCTTCGCGGGCGGCGCCTTCTAAGAGGCGGTCGCGCACGCGCTCGAAGGAGCCGACCGAGACGCCCGTGCCCGTCGCCTGGCCGCGCGGCGTGGTCATCAGGATGCCGGGCGAGACGGTGCCCGTGGCGCGCAGCGTGACGCGGCGGCGGCGATAGCCGTCCGTGTCGGCGTTGGCGACGTTCTGGCCGACGGTGTCCATCCCGGCCTGAAACGCCCGGAAGGAGCGGCGGCTGATCTCGTAAAGCTGGTTGATGCTCATGGCGCGGGTCCTCGTGGTGGAGATGCGTCAGCCGAGGTGGTTGACGAGCGAGTGGGCGGAGGTGGTAGCGGCCGTTTGTCCGGCGGCGGTGTACGTGGCTGGCGGCGCGGCGGCATCCGCCTGGTGAAGCAGGCTGAGCATCTCGCGGCCGAGGCCGATGGCGTACTGAAGCGCGTAGCTGAGCGCCTCGCCCTGCTGCTGGACAGCGGCGGCGGCGGCGCGCACGTCCTGGCGCGCGTGGCGGAGGCGGCGGGCGGCGTCTCCCGCGCCGCGCGCCTCCAAAGCCTCTGCCACGGGCGCGAGCGCGGAGGCGTTGGGGTCGAGGTTGAGCAGGCGGCGGAGCAGGCGCGTCTGGCGCGCGCGCGTCTGGCGCAGTCCGTCGAGCCGCCCCAGGAGGTCGTTAGCCGCGTGGGTGGCGTCTTCGAGCGGCGCGCGGGAGCGGCCGCGCAGCGCATCGAGCTGGCGCGTAAGCTGCGCATGGAGAGCGCCGAGCGCGGCGCGCTCTTCCTGCATCGTGCGGAGCAGCTTGTCAGTAAGGGCGGCGAGGCCGTGGGGCGTGGCGGCAGGCATGGCGGCGGCGAAAGGTTATTTAGTGCAAGTTATGACCTATCCAGTGGTCATTCTGAGCAACGCGAAGGATCTCCTTTGTCGAGGCATCTTAAGAAGTGTGAGATCCTTCACTGCGTTCAGGATGACACGAAGCGAATGTTTTCGCCATAGGTCACATCCTGGGTCATTTCTCCAGGTCGGTGGGCGGGAGCGTCGGGGCTTTCTCGGCGGCATCGGGGATTGGCAGGTCGGGGGCGGGCGCGGCCTCGTCCCACTGCTGCGTGAGGTGGTCGGCCACGGGTAGCGCGTCCGAGGCGGCGAGGTGCTTCGTGAGCATGTCCGTGAGCAGGTCGCGCTGCGTATCGCGCTGGCCCTGCATCCACTGCGGGCCGTCCTGGCCGGAAGGGGAGGCGTCGAAGAGGTCCTTCGTCATCACCTTCACGAGCTGGCGGACGAGGATCTCTTCAAACTGCTGGGCTGCCTCGGCGGGCGTCTCGGCGGCCTTCTGCACGGAGGCGCGGGCGTCGCTGAGCTGTTTAACCGTCTGCGTGCGGACGTAGTCTTGCGGGGTCATGGGTAGGTGGGGATGAGGGGGATGGAGAGTTAGAGGATGACGAGTTCGCCCTGGAGGGCGTTGGCGCGGTCGATGGATTGGAAGATGGCGATGACGTCGCGTGCGGTGAGGCCGAGTTCGTTGAGCGCGGCGGCCAGCTCGTTCACGTCCGTGTTGGGCGGGAGGACGACGGAGCGCGCCTGCTCCTGCTCCACAGCCACCGACCCTTCAGCGCCGGCGACGGTCTCGCCCTCGCCGAGCGGATTCGGCTGCGAGACGAAACGGTCCTCCTGCGTGGCGACGATGAGGTTGCCGTAGGTGATCATCACCTCGCTGATGCCCACGCCGCCGCCGGCCACGATGGTGCCCGTGCGCTCGTTGATGACCACGCGCGCGGGCACGTCCACCTCCACGGTGAGGCCTTCGAGACGCGCCATCAGCCCGGCCGTCCCGCCCGCCTCCGCTGGCACGCTCACGCTCACCAGGCCGGCGTGCTCGGCCGCAGCGGCGTCCGGATACACGGCGTTGATGGCGTCGGCCACCTTCGCCGCGTTGGTGAAGTCAGGCCGCCGGAGCACGAGGCCCACGTCGCTGCGGGCGAGGTCTACCGGCAGCGGCGCTTTCACGATGGCGCCGTTGGGGATGCGCCCGGTGTTGTTGTGGTTGACCTGCACGCTGGAGCCGCGGCTGGACGCGCCCGCGCTGCCCGTGGAGATCGGCCCCTGCGCCATGGCGTGGAGCGTCTTGGTGATCGGGTCGAGGAGCGGCGTCTGCAAGAGCACGCCGCCGGAGAGCGAGCGCGCGTCGCCCAGGGCGGAGACGGTCACGTCGAGGCGGCTGCCCGGCCCGCTGAACGGGTCCATCGTCACGGTGACCATGACGGCGGCGGCGTTGCGCGAGGCGAGCCGCTCCGGGTTGACGGTGATGCCGAACTCGCGCAGCATGTTGGCGATGCTCTGCACGGTGTAGAGCGCGCCGCGCCGCCCGCGCGCCCGGTCGCCCGTGCGGTCGAGGCCGACGACGAGGCCGTAGCCGGTAAGCTGCACCGGCGCGGCCCCTTCGAGGACGACCATGTCCTTGAGGCGCGCCTGCCCCTGCCCCATCGCCGGGACCGCACTGGCGGCTACGAGGAGGGCGAGTAGAAAAAGAGAGCGAAGCGTGCGCATGGAAGAGAGGAGGTTTTGGCTTAGTGGACGACGGACGATAGACGACAGACGACGAGGCACAGCAGATGCCCGCCGGTCAACCATCGTCGTTCGTCGGTTGTCCATCGTCACAGTTCCTGGCATTCGCATGGAGGTGAAGCGCTTCGCTACTGCGTCCCGAGGAAGACGGCGACGCCGAGCACGACGGCCGCGCCTGCCTTGGCGAGCAGGCCTGGAGAGAAGAAGCGGCGCGAGAGGCCGGCGCGGCGGTACTCGACCTCCGCGTTAGCGATCTGGTAGGAGAGCACCGTGTTGTCGTAGCGCACGTCAAGCGGGCGCACGATGCCGCTGACGTACATCACGTGCGTGACGCCGTTGACGTTGAGGCGCCGCTCGCCCTCGACGATGAGGTTGCCCGCCTCGTCCACCTCGGTGACGCGGGCGGTGAGGGTGCCTTGCAGGAGGTCGCTCTGCACGGTCTGGTTGCTCGTGGAGGCGCTCTTGCTGAACTCGGTGTCGGCGCCGAAGCGGCTCGACAGGCTCGGCCCCTCGACGGAAGCGCTGCCGCCGAGGCCGGCGCTGCTGCGCGCGTCGTAGCCGCTCTCGCGCTGCGCGGCCGTCTCCTCAGCGAGGATGACGGTGAGGACGTCGCCGGCCTGGCGGGCTATCGGGTCGGCGTAGAGCGACTGCGCGTGCGCCGCCGGGGCGGCCAGCGCCGTCAGCAGGGCGGCGAGGAAAGAGAGTCGGAGAGCGTGCGTCATGGCGGAGTGGAGGTCAAAGGGTTTCGATCCATTCGGCGCGGCCGGCCTCGGTGAGGCGGGCGCGGTAGACGGCGTCGGTGGTGGGGGCGTAGAGGCGGATGGCCTCGCCGGCGAAGCCCGGCTCGCGCGCCTTGCAGCGCAGGCGGAACGTGAGGGCGCCGCGCTGATAGGTCATCTCCACGGCCTCGCCCGTGTCGGCGGCGTAGGGCGGGCGGAGGTCGCCGTGGCGCAGCGCCCGGCCCGCGCGCAGCGTGCGGCTGGCGTAGACGGGACCGGCGGCCGAGAGCGCGCGCAGGTCCGCCGCGCGCAGCGGCTCGCCCCGGAAGCGCGTCGTCTCGATCCACGCCGTCTCCACCTGGTCAGGCGTGAGCGCGTCGCCGGCGCGCAGGTCGGCCTGCGGCACGGCCACGGAGTCGTAGTGCGCCACGTAGAGGAGCGCCCAGCCGGTTTTCTGTCCGCCGACGTACACGGGCGTCTGCGTCAGCCCGCGCGGCACGTCCTGCGCCGCCGGCAGGGCGATGCGCAGCGTGGCGTCGGCGGCCTCTAAGCCCTGGTCCAGGCGGCGGATGCGCACCCTGAAGCGGTGGGCGTCGTCCGGGTAGCGGGTTGCCAGCGCCTCGCCTGCCGCCGCCTGAATCCGCTGCGGCAGACTCTCCGCCGGCTGCCCCCACGCCGGGCCGCTCGCCAAAGCGGCAAGCAGCGCCAGCGCCAGCGGCGTCAGCAGAATGGATAGGTGGTGGGGCATAGCGATGGCTTGCTCAGCTTGGGGCGCGAACATCCGCCTTCCGTCATCCTGAACCTCGCATCAAGTGCGGGACAGGCTGGAGAGGGGGTGTTCGTTAGGTGCGGCGCGGGAAATTAGCGCTTGAGGTTATTGGCGATTTGGAGCATGTCCTCGCTCGTGGTGACCATCTTCGAGTTGATCTCGTAGGCGCGCTGCGCCTCGATCAGGCTTACCATCTCCTTGACCACGTCCACGTTGGCCGACTCCAAGAAGCCCTGTCGGATGACGCCCACGCCGTCCTGGCCGGGCGAGGCGATCAGCGGCTGCCCGCTCGTCTCCGTCTGCTCGAAGAGGTTGCCGCCAAGCGGGTTCAGGCCCGTCGCGTTGGGAAAGCGCGTCAGCTCGAGCTGGCCCAGCTCTATCGGTTCCGGCTCGCCCTGCATCCGGGCGCGCACGAGGCCGTCCTGGCTCACGTGGATCTCGACGGCGTCCGGCGGCACGCTCAGCTCGGGTTCGACGGCGAGGCCCGTCTGCGTGACGAGGGTGCCCTCGGGGCTGAGCGTGAAGGTGCCGTCGCGCGTGTAGGCCACCGAGCCGTCGGGCCGGCGCACCTGGAAGAAGCCGTCGCCGTTGATGGCAAGGTCGAGCGAGTTGCCCGTCTCCTGAAATCCGCCCTGCGCAAAGTTGCGCACGGTGGCGACGGCGGTGGCGCCGTGCCCAAGCTGGAGCGCGGCGGGTGGCGCACTGCCGGCGGCCTCGCCCTCGCCCGGCGCCTGCACGGTCTGGTACAAGAGGTCCTGGAAGACGACGGCGGAGCGCTTGTAGCCCGTCGTGTTCGCGTTGGCGAGGTTGTTGGCGATGTTGTCAACGCCGGTCTGCTGGGCGCTCATGCCCAGGGCGGCGGTGTGGAGGGCGCGAAGCATAGAGTCGAGGGAGAGTGGGGGAGGATGGGCGTGTGGGCGAGGCGTGAGATCAGGGCTTTTACGCCCGTACTCCCACATGTCCACACCTGAAAATCAAAACGTGCCGAGGTCGCGCGTGACGCGGCCGAGGACCTGGTCGGTGGTTTGGAGCACCTTCTGCTGCGACTCGAACGTGCGGAAGTGCTCGATCATGTCCGCCATCTCGGCCACGGGGTTGACATTGCTGCCTTCGAGGTGGCCCTGGATGACGTCGGGCGCTTGGACCGGCTCCGGGGCGGCATTGCCCGCAGCGAAGGCGGCGCCGTCGAGGCGCTCAAGCTCCAAGGGGTTCTCGAAGCGGACCACGCTCAGGGCGCCCACGCGCTGCCCGCCGGCCTGGATCGTGCCGTCTTTGGCGATCTGTACCGGGCCGCTCTCGGGCGGGATCTGGATGGGACCGCCCTGGCCTTCGACGGCGTGGCCGGCGGGCGTGCGCAGCGTGCCGTCCTCGCCGAGGGCAAACTGCCCGGCGCGCGTGTAGCGCGGCGCGCCCGTGGCCGCGTCGGTCGTGACGAAAAACCCCTCGCCGCCGAGGGCGACGTCGAGCGGGTTGCCCGTGGCCTTGAGCGTGCCCTGGCGGGGGTCAGCGCCCTGCGTCACGCGGCGGTCGCTGCGCGGGGCGCCCTCGGCGTCGAGCCGTTCCTCGAGCGCTTGCGTAAAGAGGCGGTCGCGCTTGTAGCCGACCGTGTTGGCGTTGGCCAGGTTGTTGGCGACGCGCTCTTGCTGGCGCGTCATCTCCGTCATCGAGGCCGCCGCGTTGCGCAGGCGAAGCAGCATAAAAGGCGTGGTTGGTCCATCGGGTTGGTTCGCCAGAGGGACATCCCAAAGAGCCTGCCAGGCCACGCGGAACGGAAAAAGGCCCGTCAGGCGCGCCGAGAGGACGCCCGCGGGCACAAGTTGCCTCCCCAGGTCAGGTACATTTTTCCGGCGGGTGGCGCCTGAGCGGGCACTCAGCCGCTCGCTCAGGATGACGCAGCAGAGGTGGGTCTTCAGGCGGGCGCTTGGGCCGTCACTCCCCCAATCCCCACTTGAAAACCAAAATCGACGTGTTCTGTCAGACGGCCGGGGCCGGCGCGGCCAGGTGCTCGCTCAGCCAGGCGCGCAGGAGTGAGGCGTCGAGGTGGCCGTCGCCGAGGGGCTGGCCGTGATCGGCGCGCCAGGCGGCGTAGTCGAGCGCCGGCACACCGTCGGCCTCAGAGGCCAGCGCCTCGGGCTGGTCGGTCACGTATGCGGCGTCGAGGGCCGTGCCGTCTTCTGCCGAAGAGGACGACGGGTCGTGCGGGGCGAGCGGCTCGAAGCCCATGGCCCAGAGCGCGGGGCGCAGGACTTCGTACGCCTCCGGCGCCTGGACGTGCAGGCGGACGACGGGCCGTTGCGGGGCGGGGGTGTCGCCCGCGTCTGGCGCCGCTGCGGCGGCCTTGCCGAAGGCCTCGGCGGCCTTGTGCACGGCGGGCGGCAGGTCGAGGAGGAGCGTGCGGAGCTGCGGCCGGCGCAGGCTCGTGTGGGGCAGGTGCTGCGGCGGGCGCAAGAGGACGTGCGGGTTGCAGCTCTCGCCCAGGCCCATCAGCTTGACGAGGTCGTTGGCGTTGCGCACCACGGCGCCGATGGAGTCCGCCGGCGCCGGGGTGGTGTCGTGGTGGTGGGCAATGGCGCGCGTCAAGGAGGCGGGCAGCTTCCAATGCAGGCACAGGGCGTGGCCGGCCACGGCGTGATCCGTCTCCAGGGCCTCGCGCTCGCGCACGTGGAAAGGAGCGTCCGCCGAGGTCTCGCTCAGCAGCGCGGCGTAGCGCTCGCCAAAGTGGCTCAGCAGGACCAGCTTGCCGATGTCGTGCAGCAGCCCGGCCACGAAGACCTCCTCGGCGTTGGTCATGAGCATGTTGCCGGCCATCTCGCGCGCCAGGATGGCCACGGCGATGTTATGGCGCCAGTAGGCGTCGAGGTCGCCCGGCCAGGCGCGCTCGACCTCGCCCTCGAGGTTGAGCGCCGAGATCGAGAGCGCCAGGTTGATGATGGCGTCGCTGCCTAGGACGACGGTGGCCTGCTTGATGGTGCGCACGCGGCGTGAGGTGCCGTAGAAGGCCGAGTTGGCCGCGCGCAGGACGCGCGCCGTGAGCGTCTGATCGGCGGAGATGACCTCGGCGATCTCGCGGAAGGGGGCGTCGGGCGTGCGCGCCAGTTCCAGAAGGCGGTTGACGCCCGCCGGCAGCGGCGGCAGGGAGCGGACGGACTGGTGGATGTAGTCGGGGATGGCGGGCGTTTCGGGCATCGCGTGGGGGATGAGGTGTGAAGAGGAGCAGCGGCTCTCGTGCAGGGTCGCGTCTGTAGCGGAAGTTTGCGGCGGCGGTTTTCGAGAACGTTATCGGCCGGAGCGCAGGCTTCTTAAATGGCAGCGCAAAAGAGTTGCCGAGTCGCCTTCGCGCGCGCGGGGACGCCGACGCAAGCAGCCAGTGCTCGGATGCCGGAAAATTTCTCCACGAGAGGAAGTTTCTTCACATCGGGTTCGGCAGCATCTCGGTCCAGGAAGCACGAGAACGATCCGGACGTGGGCGCGACGAGGACGTGCCGGCGATGGCTCGTGCACATGACAAAAAAGGGGGCAGAGCGCCTCCAGAGCGCGAAGATCCAGAGAGGCTTCGTCAGCAAACGATGCGCGCGGGCGGGCACATCGAGAGAAAAGCCGGAAGAGGGAAAGCGCTGAAGAAGGCCTTGGCACAGCATGTGTCCTAAAGAAACGCGCCGCGAGGCCAGCGCCCCGCCTGTTGCTTCTACACGGTCGCCGCGTGAGGCATCGTCATTTAAGGTGGAGGTGCGCCGGCCGATAACAGAGGCCTTGGCGCAGCGGCGCAGTCACCCACCGCCCGTTACCCACAGAGCAGCCCAGCATGGAAGAAGAGATCGTCAAGGAATTTCTCATCGAGAGCTATGAGATCCTGAACACGCTCGACAACGACCTCGTGGCGCTTGAGCGCGAGAGCGCCGACCCCGAGCTGCTCAACCGCATCTTCCGCGGCGTGCACACGATCAAGGGCACGAGCGGGTTTTTGAGCTTCACCAAGCTCGTTTCTATCGCGCACGTGGGCGAGGGGCTGCTCGACCGCCTGCGCAAGGGCGCGCTCGCGCCCAGCGAGGCCATCACCAGCGCGCTGCTCTCCTTGATCGACGCGATCCGCGCCATCCTCACCTCCATCGAAGCGACGGGCACGGAGGGCGACGCCGATTACGCGGCGCTCGCCGCGCGGCTCGAGGCGCTGCAAGACGGCGAGGCCGCGCCCGCTGCTCCAGCTGCCCCGGACGAAGCCACTGCCGAAGAAGAGGCGCCCGCAGAAGAAGCGCCCGCGCCCGCCGAGGCGTCGCCGAGGCCGGACGTCAGCGCGTCGGCAGAGGGCCTCTCGGCGGCGGCGCAGACGCTGCGCGCGCTTCAGCAGCTACACCAGGCCGAGGGGCAGCCGGTAGACCTCACTGCGCTGGCGGCAGCGCGCGGCCTCGCCGAGGGCACCATCCGCAACCACCTCACGGCGCTCAACAAAGACGGCGCCATCGAGATGACGGGCGAAGGCACGTACCTCCCCGCCGCGCCTCTCGGCGCGCCTGCGCCAGAACCTGCTGCGTCAGAACCCGCCGTCTCCGAAGCGGCCGCGCCGGCCTCGCGGCAGGAAACGCCGCCCGCTGCTCCAAAGCAGGCCGCCCTGGAGAAGCCGGCCCCGCAGCCTTCAGGCGACGGCGCCCCGGTCAAGACTTCGTCGCTGGCCGACAACACCATCCGCGTGGACGTGGAGCTGCTCGACGCGCTGATGAACCTCGTGGGCGAACTCGTGCTCACGCGCAACCAGATTCTCCAGCACGCTGGCGCACAGGAGGACTCGGCCTTTACGGCCTCCTCGCAGCACCTCAACCTAATCACGACCGAGCTGCAAGAGGGCGTGATGAAGACGCGGATGCAGCCCATCAAGAACGTCTGGAACAAGTTCCCGCGCGTCGTGCGCGACGTGGCCGTGGCCTGCCACAAGGAGGCGCGCGTGGAGATGGAAGGGGCTGAGACAGAGCTGGACAAGACCATCATCGAGGCCATCAAGGACCCCTTGACGCACCTCGTGCGCAACGCCGTGGACCACGGCATCGAGCGCCCCGCCACGCGCGCCGAGCAGGGCAAGCCCGAAGAAGGCACGCTGCTCTTGCGCGCGTTTCACGAGGGCGGCCAGGTCAACATCGAGATCATCGACGACGGCGGCGGCATCGACCCGGAGCGCATCCGCCAGAAGGCGCTCGAGCGCGGCATCGTCACGGCCAACGACCTCTCGCGCATGAGCGACCGTGAGGTCCTCGGCCTCATCTTCCTGCCGGGCTTCTCCACCACCGAAGCGGTGAGCGACATCTCCGGCCGCGGCGTCGGGATGGACGTCGTGAAGACGAACATCGAGAAGATCGGCGGGACGGTGGACGTGCACAGCACGCTGGGCGAGGGGACGACGTTCAAGATCAAGATCCCGCTCACGCTCGCCATCATCCCGGCGCTCATCGTGCGCGCCCAGGGCGACCGCTTCGCCATCCCGCAGGTGAACCTGCTGGAATTGGTGCGCCTGGAAGGGGAGCAGGTGCGCGCGGGCATCGAGCGCATCTACAACACGCCCGTGTACCGCCTGCGCGGCCAGCTCCTCCCGCTCGTCTACCTCGACGAGCAGCTCGAACTCGCCGGCGAGGCGCCGGCAGACGAGGAGGAGGGGGAGAGCGCCGACAGCCTGCAAGACCTGGAGACGGTGAGCATCGTCGTGCTCCAGGCCGAGGACCAGCACTTCGGCCTCGTCGTGGACGAGGTCATCGACACGGAGGAGGTCGTCGTCAAGCCGCTGAGCAAGCAGCTTAAGCAGGTGGGCGCCTTCGCCGGCGCCACGATCATGGGCGACGGTAAGGTGGCCCTCATCCTCGACGTTCTGGGCCTGGCCGACAGAGCGCACGTGCTGTCGGACGACCTCGCTGCCCGCGCGCAGGCCGAGGCGGACGCCGCCGAGAAGGCGCACGACGGGCAGAGCCTGCTGCTCCTGCGCGCCGGCGACGAGCGCCGCCTGGCCGTGCCGCTGGAGAAGGTGGCCCGCCTGGAAGAAGTGGCGCCGGAGAACGTCGAGCGCGCCGGCCGCCGCGAGGTGGTGCAGTACCGCGGCCGCCTCATGCCGCTCGTGCGCCTCGGCGCGCAGCTTGGCGACCGCAGCAGCGCTTCTGCCGCCGCCGCGGGCGGGCCGCTGCCCGTCGTCGTGTGCAGCGTGGACGGCGTGCAGGTCGGCCTCGTGGTGCGCGAGATCCTCGACGTGGTGGAAGAGCGTCTGGAGCTGGAGCGCCTCGACGCCTCCGCCGGCGTGGAAGGCGTGGCCGTCATCCAAGAGCGCGTCACCGAAGTGCTCGACGTGGAGGCGCTCGTCGCCTCGGCCGGCCTCCAGGCCGCTCCCGCCGCCGCCCTGCCCGCCTAAGCGCCCCTCCCTTTCCCAGCCTTTTTCGCCGCAGCGACCAAGCCCTCACGCCTCATGGACGTACCCAAACAGCTCTGCACCTTCTACCTGGACGGCCTCTTCTTCGGCATCGACGTGCTGAAGGTGCAGGAGATCATCCTCTTCCAGGAGATGACGCCCGTGCCGCTGGCCCCGCCCGTCATCCGCGGGCTGATCAACCTGCGCGGGCAGGTCGTCACGGCCATGGACCTGCGCCGCCGCCTCGGCTTGCCTGAGCGCGCCGCCGGCCAGGAGCCTATGAACGTGATCATCCACACCGAGGACGACGACACCCTCAGCTTCCTCGTGGACGACATCGGCGACGTCGTCTCGCCCGAGGACGACGCCTTCGAGGCCCCGCCCGAGACGCTCGACGCCACCGTGCGCCAAGTCGTCAGCGGCGTCTTCAAGCTCGACCGCCAGCTCCTCTTGGTCATGGATGCGGAAAAAACGAAGACCCTCTCCGCGCAGGCCTGAAAAGCCCTCGCGCAGCCCTCACACGTCACCATCGTTCATTTAGCGACCCAGCAACCTCACACACGACCATGAAAAAAGAAGCCACCAACGGCCACGCCAAGACGCAAGAACGCGAATACGAGACCCTGGACCTGAAAGGCCAGGTCGAGGCCATTAACCGCTCGCAGGCCGTGATCGAGTTCGAGACGGACGGCACGATCCTCTGGGCCAACGACAACTTCCTCGACGTCGTCGGTTATGAGCTGGACGAGGTGCAAGGCGAGCACCACTCCATCTTCGTGGACGAGGCCTACGCCCGCAGCCCGGAGTACAAGGCGTTCTGGAAGGCGCTGGGACGCGGCGAGTACCACACCGATGAGTTCAAGCGCTTCGGCAAAGGGGGCAAAGAAGTCTGGATTCAGGCCTCGTACAACCCGATCCTCGACGAAGACGATGAGGTGGTCAAGGTCGTGAAGTTCGCTACCGACGTGACCGAGCAGAAGCGCCGCAATGCGGACTACCAGGGCCAGATCGAGGCCGTCAACCGGGCGCAGGCGGTGATCGAGTTCAACCTCGACGGCACCATCCGCAGCGCCAACGACAACTTCCTCTCCGCTATGGGATACACCCTGGAGGAGGTCCAGGGCGAGCACCACTCCATCTTCGTCAGCGACGAGTACGCCCGGAGTGCGGAGTACAAGCGGCACTGGGCGGACCTGAACGACGGCGAGTTCATCAGCGGCGAGTTCAAGCGCTTCGATAAAGAGGGCGAAGAGGTCTGGATCCAGGCGACCTACAACCCGATCTTCGACACGGACGGCGAGCTGCTCAAGGTCGTCAAGTTCGCCACCGACGTGACCGAGGAGAAGCTTCAGAACGCCGACTACGAGGGCCAGATTGAAGCCATCGGCAAGGCGCAGGCGGTGATCGAGTTCGACCTCGATGGCACGATCCGCGATGCCAACGACAACTTCCTCGACGTGGTCGGTTATGAACTGGACGAGGTGCAAGGCGAGCACCACTCCATCTTCGTGGACGAGGCCTACGCCCGCAGCGGCGAATACAAAGAGTTCTGGGCCGCGCTGAGCCGGGGGGAGCATTTCTCGGACGAGTTCAAGCGGCTCGGCAAGGGGGGCGAGGAGGTCTGGATTCAGGCGACCTACAACCCGATCATAGACATGAACGGCGAGCCGTTCAAGGTCGTCAAGTTCGCCACCGACGTGACCGAGGAGAAGCTTCAGAACGCCGAGTACGAAGGCAAGGTAGACGCCATCGGCAAGGCGCAGGCCGTGATTGAGTTCGAGATGGACGGCACCATTCTCACGGCCAACGACAACTTCCTCGACGTCGTCGGCTACACGCTCAACGAGGTGCAAGGCGAGCACCACCGTATGTTCGTCGAGGAAGAGCTTGCCGAGAGCCAGGAGTACAAGGCCTTTTGGGAGGCGCTCGGACGCGGCGAGTTTCAGTCCGGCGAGTTCAAGCGCTTCGATAAAGAGGGCGAGGAGGTCTGGATCCAGGCGACCTACAACCCGATCATGGACATGAACGGCGAGCCGTTCAAGGTCGTCAAGTTCGCCACCGACGTGACCGAAGAGGTGAAGAAGCGCGAGCAGTTCAGGCTGCTCTCGCTCGTTGCCAACGAGACCGACAACTCCGTCATCATCACTGACGCCGCCGGGCTGATCGAGTACTCCAATCCGGGCTTCACGGAGCTGAGCGGCTACACGGCAGAAGAGTCCCTCGGGAAAAAACCGGGCGACCTGCTGCAAGGCCCCGACACCGATCCCGAAACGGTCAAGCGCATCCGCGAGAAGCTCGACGCCGAGGAGCCGTTCTACGAGCAGATCCTGAACTACGATAAGGAGGGCAACTCCTACTGGATCTCGCTGGCGATCAACCCGGTGTTCGACGAGAACGGCAAGCTTGACCGCTTCGTCTCCATCCAGGCCAACGTCACTAAGGAGCGGCAGCGGGCCGGCGACTACGAGGGCCAGATCGAGGCCATCAACCGGGCACAGGGCATGATCGAGTTCGAGATGGACGGCACGATCCGCACGGCCAACGACAACTTCCTCGACGTCGTGGGCTACACGCTCGACGAGGTGCAAGGCGAGCACCACTCGATGTTCGTCGAAGATGAGCACGCCCGCAGCCCGGAGTATAAGCGGTTCTGGGAAGCGCTCAACCGGGGGGAGGCGCGGACCGGCGAGTTCAAGCGCATCGGCAAGGGGGGCGAGGAGGTCTGGATCCAGGCCACCTACAACCCCATCCTCGACCTCGTCACCGGCGAGCCGTACAAGGTGGTGAAGTTCGCCACCGACGTGACTGAGCAGGTGAAGAGCAACATCCGCTTGCAGGAGAGCGTGGACGCCATGCTCGAGACGGTCAACGCCGCCTCGGAAGGCGACCTCACGCACGAGATCGCCGTCGAGGGCGACGACGCCATCGGGCAGATGGCCGAGGGCCTGCGCCAGTTCCTCGCGCACCTGCGCCAGAGCATCAGTCAGATTGGCGAGAACGCCGAGCAGCTCGCTGCCGCCTCCGAGGAGATGTCCTCGACGAGCGAGACGATGGGCGCCACCGCCGAGGAGACCTCCGCGCAGGCCAACGTCGTCGCCTCGGCCGCTGAGCAGGTGGACAAGAACGTGCAGACGGTGGCCACCGGCGCCGAAGAGATGGAGGCGAGCATCAAGGAAGTGGCCGGGAACGCGAGCCAGGCCGCCTCTATCGCCACCGAGGCCGTGGACGCCGCAGAAAAAACGAACGTCACCGTCGGCAAGCTCGGCGAGTCGAGCGCCGAGATCGGCAACGTCATCAAGGTGATCACCTCGATTGCGCAGCAGACGAACCTCTTGGCCTTGAACGCCACCATCGAGGCGGCGCGCGCCGGCGAGGCGGGCAAAGGCTTCGCCGTGGTCGCCAACGAGGTCAAAGAGCTGGCCAAGCAGACGGCGCAGGCCACCGAGGACATCAGCCAGAAGATCGAGGCCATCCAGGCCGACACCGGCGACGCCGTGGAGGCCATCGGGCAGATCGGCGAGATCATCGGCGAGATCAACGGCATCCAAAGCACCATCGCCAGCGCCGTGGAGGAGCAGACGGCCACCACGGGCGAGATCGCGCGCAACGTCGGCGAGGCCGCCAAGGGCAGCGCCGAGATCGCCGAGAACATCGCGGGCGTGGCGAAGGCCGCCGAGGACACTACCAGCGGCGCGAGCGAGAGCCAGAAGGCCTCGGCCGAACTGGCGCACATGGCCGCCACGCTGCAGGAGGTCGTCGGACAGTTCCGTTACGAGTAACACGGCCGCCTGCAAAGCGGAGGAGCCGCCGCGCGGCCTAGCGGCCGAGCAGGCTGGCGGGCCACTCGGCGGCTCCGTCCGTCTCCTGCCGTCCTCAGCCGTACCGGTCACGGGTGTGACCGCGGCGGGCTGTGGCAGAGACGCGCCGCGGCACGTTCTCTACGAGCCGTCGAAGCCGATGCGGTCTCCGTTATTTTACTCACGGCGCAGCCGCGCCACTCCCACCCTTCCCTGCTTCTATGCGAAAGATACGCGCACTCATCGTTGACGACTCCGTCGTGATCCGCCGGGTCGTCTCTCACGTGCTCGGCGAGGACCCCGGCATCGAGGTGGCGGGCATCGCCGCGCACGGGCGGATTGCCCTGGCGAAGCTTCCCGATCTCGCACCGGACCTCATCGTCCTGGACGTGGAGATGCCCGTGATGGACGGGCTGGAGACGCTCAAGGCCATCCGGGCGCAGGACCCGGACCTTCCGGTCATCATGTTCAGCTCGCTCACGGAGCAGGGCGCGGAGACGACGCTCACGGCGCTCTCCCTCGGCGCGAGCGACTACGTCGCCAAGCCGGCCAACCTGGGCAGCCTAGCCGACGTGCAGGCGCACATCCGCGAGCGGCTCGTCGCCAAGGTAAAGGCGCTAGGCGCGCACGCCGTCGGGCGCGGGGCGGCGGGGGGCGCTCCCGTTTCGGCGCCGGCGCCGGCGGCACTGGAGCCGGCTCCGGCGCCGGAGCGCAGCAACGGCGAGGCAGCGCGCCACAACGAGGCGGCGCGCATCGACGTCGTCGCCATCGGCTGCTCCACCGGCGGGCCGAACGCGCTGGCCGAGGTCTTGCCCGCGCTGCCGGCCGCCCTGCCCGTGCCCGTGGTGATCGTGCAGCACATGCCGCCGGTGTTCACCGCCAAGCTGGCGAAGCGGCTCCACAAGCAGTCCGCCATCGATGTCTTCGAGGGCGCCGAGGGGGATGCGCTCCGGCCCGGCGCCGCGTGGATCGCGCCGGGCGACCGCCACATGGAGGTGGCGCGGCGCGGCACAGGCGTGCAGGTGCATCTGCACGAAGGCCGCCAGGAGAACAGCTGCCGGCCGGCCGTGGACGTGCTCTTCCGCTCGGTGGCCGGCGTCTACGGGGCGCACGCGCTCGGCGTCGTCCTCACCGGCATGGGGCGCGACGGGCTGCGCGGGGCCGAGCGCATCGCCGAGGCCGGCGGGCGCGTCCTGGCGCAGGACGAGGCCAGCTCCGTCGTCTGGGGGATGCCCGGCGCGGTGACGCGGGCCAAGCTGTCGAGCGCCGTGCTGTCCCTGGACCGCATCGGCCCCGAAATCGCACAGCGCGTGACGCGCAGCCGCACGGCGCGCAAGGGAGAGATCCACAACGCCGCCTGAGTGCGGCCCCCGGCCCCGCTGCCCGCTGTTTTAGCGCCTCGACCATTTAGAGAAGGGACATGCCCGTCAGCCAAAGAGATTTCGATTTTGTTAGAACGGTCGTGCGCGAGGAGTCGGCGATTGTCTTGAACGACGGGAAGGAGTACCTGCTCGAGACGCGCCTTCTGCCGCTGGTGCGCCGCGAAAAGTTCGGCTCGCTCGACGAACTCATCGAAAAGATGCGCAGCAACCCGCACAGCGCCCTGCACGATCAGGTCGTAGACGCGATGACGACGAACGAGACGTCGTTCTTCCGCGACGAAAGCCCCTTCGAGGCGCTCCGCACGCACATCATGCCCGAGCTGCTGGAGCGGCCCGCCCGCCCGCCGATCCACCTCTGGTGCGGGGCGTGCTCGACGGGGCAGGAGCCGTACAGCATCGCCATGGTGCTCCGGGAGCACTTCCTCACCGCGTGCGCCGGCGTGCAGATCCTTGCCACCGACCTCTCGCCCACGGTGGTGGCCAAGGCGCAGCGAGGCCTCTTCAACAGCCTGGAGGTGCGGCGCGGCCTGCCCGAGCGCCTGCTCAAGAAGTACTTTGCGAAAGAGGGCCGCGCCTGGCAGATCGACGCGTCGCTGCAAGAGATGGTCAAGTTCGGCCTGATGAACCTGGTGCAGCCCTGGCCGCCGCTGCCGGCCTTCGACGTCGTCTTCCTGCGCAACGTGCTCATCTACTTCGACGTCGAGACGAAGCGGGCGATCCTCGCCAAGATCCGCCGCGTGCTCCGGCCCGGCGGCTACCTCTTCCTGGGCAGCGCTGAGACGACGCTCAGCCTCGACGACGCCTTTGAGCGCGTCCGGTGCGGCGCGTCCATCTGCTACCGCACCCGCGTCTGACCGCCGCCCTCGCAAGAACGAAAAGCCCCGACCCGTTGCTCAGCAACAGATCGGGGCGAGAAAGGCGTGGAGCATAGCGGATTCGAACCGCTGACCTCTTCAATGCCATTGAAGCGCTCTACCAACTGAGCTAATGCCCCGCTTCGAGACAGACTATTTTACGAAAGTCCGGGTGATGTGTCAACCAGGCCGCCCGCGCGGGGCCGGCGTTCCACGATCTATTCACATCGCCCGTTGCGCGTGGCGGAAAGCCGCGCTTTGCACGCCGCCGCCGCTTCTGCTACCTTGCAGACGTGGTTTCGGCACGGCTTAGCGAGGGCATCACGACCATGGACATAGCGCTGATCGGCACCGGGCGGATGGGCACGGCGGTAGAGGCCCTGGCGCCGGAGCGCGGCCACGAGGTCGTCGCCCGCTTCAGCGCGGCGCGCCCGCTCACCGAAGCAGAAGACCGCTCCGCCCTCGGCGGCGCCGACGTGGCCGTGGACTTCTCGCTTCCGGATGTGGCTTTGGATCACATCGAGCGCTACTGCCGCTGGCAGCAGCCCGCCGTCATCGGGACGACGGGGTGGTACGACAGCTTGGACCGCGTGCAGGGGTGGGCGCGTGCGCACGAAGCGGCGATTCTCTACGCGCCGAACTTCTCCCTCGGCGTGGCGCTTCTGGTGCGGGCGCTGCGGCGGGTCGTCCCGCTCCTCGACGCGCTGCCCGAGTACGACGCCTACGTCCACGAAATCCACCACACCGGCAAGGCCGATAGCCCCAGCGGCACGGCGCGGATGCTCGGCGAGGTACTGCTACACGGCCTCCAGCGCAAGACGCGCCTGGCGACAGAGGCGCAGCACGGCCCCCTCCCCGCCGAGGCGCTGCACGTAAGCTCCACACGCGCCGGCCATGTGTTTGGCAGCCACGTCGTAGGCCTGGACAGCTCCTTCGACCACGTCGCGTTCACGCACGAGGCCAAGGGCCGCGAGGGCTTCGCCTTCGGCGCGCTCCGAGCCGCCGAGTGGCTGGTCCAAATGCCGCGGCAAGGTCTCTTTACGTTGGATGACGTGCTGGCCGACGGTTTGAAGTGAGACGCTTGTAGGGGCGTAATGCGTTACGTCCCTACGCCCGGATCTGCCGCACCCTTCTTCCAAAAACGCAAACACGCCATGAGCGATGCCTTTCTTTTCCGCGGTTCCGCGCCTGCCCTCGTCACGCCGTTCACCGAAGGCGATGTCATCGACGAAGAGGCGTTCCGCCGGCACATCGCCTGGCAGATAAAAGGCGGCGTGGCGGCGCTCGTCGTCCTGGGCACCACGGGCGAAAACCCGACCGTCACGCACGACGAGCGCCGCCGCCTCGTGGACCTGGCCGTGGACGAGGCCGCTGGGCGCGTGCCCGTCATCGTCGGGACGGGGACGAACGCCACGCGCGAGAGCATCGTCTTCTCCAGAGAAGCGGCCGAGGCCGGGGCGGACGGCCTGCTCGTCGTCGGGCCGTACTACAACAAGCCCACGCAGGAAGGCTTCCAAAAACACGTGGCCGCCATCGCCGACGCTACGGATTGCCCCATCATCTTGTACAACGTGCCGGGGCGGACCTCGTTTAACATCACCGCTGAGACCGTGCTGCGCCTGGCCGAGGAGGTGCCCTCCGTCGCTGGCGTCAAGGAGGCGTCAGGCAGCCTCGCGCAGATCACCGACATCCTGGCCGCGCGCCCCGATCACCTGGCCGTCTACGCCGGCGACGACGAGATGACGCTCCCGCTCCTGGCCCTCGGCGGCGACGGCGTGGTGTCCGTCCTCTCCAATGCGCTGCCGGAGCGCTTTATCCGCCTCGTCCGCGCCGGCCTCCAGGGCGACTTCGCCGAGGCGCGGCGCCGGCACCTGGCGCTTTTGCCGGCCATGCGCGCGTGCTTCTTCGAGACGAACCCGCTGCCGGTCAAGGCCGTCCTCTCCGCCGCCGGCCGCATGACCGGGCACGTGCGCCTCCCCCTGGCCCCGATGGACGAAGCCGCCCGCCGGCGCGTCCTCCAAGCCTTCGCCCCCTTCGCCGATGTGCCGGCGTAAGAACGTGCGCGTCAGCGGTTGTAGAAGAGCGTGACGACGACGGCCACGAGCGCCGTGTACGCCGCCGAGCCGAGCCACAAAACAGCCAAGGCGAAGGTCGAGCGCGCGCCCGTCTGCAAGATCAGGAAGATGACGAAGAGCGCGTTGTGCAAAAGCGCGATCACGAGGCCGCCCAGGAACGCCTGTTGCGGCTGGATGATGAGCGTCTCGCGCTCGCTGGCCGGGAAGAGGCCCACCAAAAAGCCCACGAGCGTCTTCACGAACATGTAGACGCCCCACGTCTGGTACGCCACGTCCATCAAGAGGCCGAGGCCAAAGCCGGCGATGGCGCCCGTCTGCCGGCCCCTCCGCAGGCTCAGCCACGCCACGTACAGAAGCACGGCATCCGGGTAGGCGCCGAAGACTTTCAGCCGCCCGAGCACTAGCCACTGCACCGCAACCACGATAACGCCGATAAGCGCGTAGCGAAGCGTGCTGGGCATGAGCCGGGCGGCGGCAGGACGGGGCGAGACGGACGAGGCGCGGGCAATCTACAAACGGGCGCACAGAGAAAACACCGGCGCCCAGCCAGGTGCGAGTTCACGAGGGGCGTGAACCCACCTGTAGTACCAAATCCGGCAGCATCGTCGAAATATGCCTCGGCCTTTCAACGCGGCAAAAACGCTGGTGTAGCGATGCAAGGCCTTGCGTCGCTACGGCAACGATGGAGGCAAAACATAACGAATCAAACGGATTTAGTATAACGAACGGTAGACGACGCCAGAGACCTCGCGCGTCGTTCGTCCGTTGTCCGTCCGTCGTCACAGCAGCATCAGCCCACCTGCGCGGCGGCGATGGCGCGCACGATGCGGTCCATCGTCTGCGTGACGCGGTAGGACGGGCCGCTGTAGTTGTTGGCGAAAAGGGCGAAGGCCACCTCGCGCCCGTCGGCGGTGGTGGCGTAGCCGCTCAGGGCGCGGGCGAACTCGAGCGATCCCGTCTTCGCGCGCACGGGCACGCCTTTGAGGCGGTAGCGCAGCGTAGTCCCGGCCTCGCCGCCGGCGGGGAGCGAGCTTAAAAACACGCCGGCGTCCTCGCGCTCGGCCATGTAGGCCAGGAGCTGAACCATCGCGCGCGGCGTGATGAGGTCCTTGCGCGAGAGGCCTGAGCCGTCGCGGATGGACACGGCGCCGCCATCGGCCCCGGCGCGTTCTAAGAGCGCCTTGATCCGGTTCTCGCTCCCATCGGCCGAGCCGCCGTAGCCGTACGTGCGGAAAAGCTGATCCGCGTAGAAGTTGTTGCTCTCTTTGTTGACGACGGCGAGGATCTCGGCGAGCGGCGGCGAGAGATGCACGAAAAGCGGCTGCGCCTCGTCCGTTTCCGGGGCTTCGCTGAGGTCGTCCACGTCCACGACCTCTAGCGCGGAGACGTTGATGCCGGCCTCGGCGAGGGCTTGGCGGAAGCTGCGCAGCGCCATGCGCGTCGGGTCGGTGGCGGGGACCAACACGGTGCCGCGGTAGCCCTGCGGCACCGAGCCGGTAAGCGTGATGCGCTCGGTGCCGATGGCGCGTTCGATATCGAGCGAGCGCCCGCGCCGCCGCCGGCTCGTCGTAGCGCGGTTGCGGATGGTAAGGACGCCTTCGGGGTAGGCCGCCACGCGCGGGGCCTGGCCGGGGCGCCCGGCGCGGATCTGCACGCGCACGAGGTTGTCGCGGTAAGCGAGGCCGCCGGTCGAGACACCCAGGAGCCGGCTCGACTGCGAGGTGACGTAGTCCACGTCCCACCCCTCGGCGTAGGGCCGGTTGTCGAACACGTCGTCATCGCCGATGAGGCGGCCCCGGATGGCGGTGACGCCCATCGCCGCGAGGCGCTCGGCCCACGCCCGGAGCGGATCGGCGCCGCCGTGCAGGGCCGAGGCGCGCATCTCGCTGCTGCCGAAGGTAGGATCGCCGGAGCCGCTGAGGACGAGGTCGCCGCTGAGGACCGAGCCGTCCGCCTCGCCGCTGAAGTAGAGCGTCGTCTCGAAGCGGTGGTCGGCACCGAGGGCATCGAGCGCCGTGCTGGTGGTGAGGATCTTCTGGTTCGAGGCCGGGAGGAAGGGGTGATCGGCGTGGCGCTGGTAGAGCACCTGCCCGGAGGCGAGGTCCTGCACGTACGCGCCCCAGAACGCCGCCTCGCTCTCGCCCAGGATCTGGTCAATCTCGGCTGCGAGGTTGGCCGTCGCACGCTCTGCACCGGCGCGCCCAGCCGTTCTGTTTTCGGCAGCGACCGGCATGGCCCACAGCACAGCGGAGAGTGCGACGCCGAGCCAGAAGCGGCGAAGGGGGTAGAAGCGAAACGTCATGGCAGATGCGTCAGCGAGAAAACACGGGTCAAGGGCTGCCTGCTGCTCTAAGCGGAGGGGACAAGAAGAGGCCGCGCGTCATCCGCAAACCCTCTCAAAGATCGAGCCGCGCCGCCGCAGGCCACAGCTCGAGAGCGTAAGGGCGAATCGCGAATCGCCCCTGCGTTGACGCCGGCCGAAGCGTCGGGTCGGGCATCGGCGCGCACGACAAACGGAACCGGGCGAACGCGCGTCAGGTTGGCTACGCCGCATCCGCACCTCTCCGTTCCCGCCTCAACCGCCATGCCCGCTTCCCCCCGCCGCCGCACCCCGACGACGAGCCGCAGCAGCACGCGCCGCAGCGGCGGCGCGCGCATGGTCTTCGGCCGGCGCAACTACATGTTCTTGCTTGCCAGCATCGCGGCCATCGTCATCGGCTTCGCCATCATGCGCATCGAAAACGAGGTGCACGGGTTCGTCTCGCTCTACGTCGCGCCGCTGGTGATCCTGGCCGGGTACGCGGGCGTGGCCTACGCCATCTTATGGCAGCCGCGCGAGGCGGCGGAGGAAGCCGCGCCGCGCTGAGCGTCGTAGCTGAACCAAGGCGAGGTTGACCGAGGCGAAGGGGTGCCGCTGGCTGACTGCGCGTTTTGGGAAGATGGCGCGCTGCTGCCTAACAACAGCCAAGCTTGTCCTCTTGCGGCACTGCCTACGAAAACTCAACTTTCAAACGCTGCTTAACAAATGCTTCATCTGGGCGTATACTCATAGCGGTTCGCCGTAGGCAACGGCTACAATCATCCACAGACCCACGGGGGGAGAATGCACCATGAAACGAACATCCACTCTTACACTCGTGCTTTGCCTGTTCGTGACCACCAGCGCATTTGGGCAGCTTCCCTCTAACGAGCTGGAGGGGACGTGGCGGATGGTCTCTCAAGAACTCGTCTATCCAGACTCTGTGGTCGATCAGTCTGATCAGTGGGGGCCAGGGTACAAGATCCTCAACTCCACCCACTTCACCTGGGCGCGCGAAACAGGAAATGGCGAAGAGGTGCTTGCCGGAGGCGGCCGTTACGAGTACGATCCCGAAGCGGACACCTACACGGAGCACATCGAGTACCACTCGGACCCGGCTTTCGCGGGCAATTCGATCACATTCACGGCTCGAGTGGAGGAAGACACGTGGTACCACATCGCCGACTTGGGAAACTATACGCTCCGGGAGATATGGCACCGCGTCAAGCCTGACGAGCCAACCCAGCTCTCGGAAGACGACGGTTCGGAAAACGACAGCAGGTAGCTGGGGGGCGGGCACGACGCCTGCAAGTTGGCGGAGGGACTGATGTCCTTGCGCGCGATCCGTCCCTCAGCGCGTTGCGCGGCTAAGCAAGCCCTCGCGGTCACTCGTACAGCAGATGCGCCGCACGCCGTTCCTCGAACGCGGCCACCTCGTCCTCCCACACGGCGATGATGGCGTCCGCGCGCGCGCCCTCGGTGAGCATCAGGCGCAGACGGTCCGTGCCGGCAAGCTTGTCGAGCCACTCCGGGCGGGCGATGAAGTCTGCGATGCCCTCGCGCCGGGCCGCTTCGTAAAAGGCGTGCAGCGTGTGGATGCCCGTCTCGACCGGGCGGAACGCCTCGGCGTCGGTGACGACGTGGCGAATGCCGTGCGTCTTCTCGCCCTCGTGCTTCGGGTCCACGGCGGCACCGGCGATGTCGCGCGGCGTGAAGGTGGCCGCCTCGAAGTGCACGCCGGGCAGGCTGCGGGCGTTGAGCGTATCGGCCAGCGCCCGGCCGTCGGCCCAGGGAGCGCCGAGGAGGACGAAGGGGGCCTCCGTGCCGCGCCCCTCGCTCGCCGAAGTCGCCTCAAAAAAGCACGCGCCCGCGTAGACGAGCGCCGTCTCTACAGTAGGGATGTTCGGGCTGGGCGCGATCCACGGCAGATCCGTTGCCGGCCATTGCATGGCGCGCCGCCAGCCTTCCATCTCCACCACGCGCAGGTCCAGCGCCTCCAAGCCCGGCAGCCAGCCCTCGCCCTGGATCATCCGCGCGATCTCGCCTACGGTCATGCCGTGCGCCACGGGGATCGGGTACGGGCCGACGAACGACTCGTAGGCCGGCTCCAGCACGAAGCCGCTCGCGTAGACGCCGCCGAGCGGGTTGGGCCGGTCGAGGACGACGAACGGCAGCCCGGCCTCGGCGCTGGCCTGCATCGCCAGACCCATCGTGGCGATGTACGTGTAAAAGCGCGCGCCCACGTCCTGCACGTCGAAGACGAGCGCGTCGAGGCCTTCGAGCGCTTCGGGCGAGGGCTTGCGCGAGGCGCCGTAGAGGCTGTAGACGGGCACGCCCGTCTGCGCGTCGCGCCCGTCGGCCACCTTCTCGCCGGCGGCGACGGTGCCGCGCAGCCCGTGCTCCGGCCCGAAGAGCGCGCCGAGCGTGACGCCCTCGGTGCGGTCCACCACGTCAATGAGGTGCGCCGTGTCCACGCGCGCCGTGTGGTTGACGACGAGGCCCACGCGCTGCCCACGCAGCCGCTCGAAGCTTTCATCGGTCAAGACCTGCGCGCCCGTTTTTACAGCCGCCGCCGTCGTGCTGTCCGTCGCGGGTGGCTCCGGCTCGGCCTCGCCCGCCGTGGCGCCGCAGCCGGCAAGGAGAAAGAGCGAAAGGGCGAGCGGGAGCGTGGTGGCGAAACGAAGCATCGTGGCGCGCATCGGTTCGTCGCAGCGTCGGTTCATCGGCTCATCCTCTCTCCCTTTCACCCACTCATCCTTTCTCGAACCCTCAGCCGTTGGCTACGATCTCGTGCTCGGGGAAGAAGTACGCCGCTTCGAGCTTGCCGTTCTCGACCGAGTCCGAGCCGTGGACGATGTTCTCGCCTACGGAGTCCGCGAAGTCGCTGCGGATGGTGCCCTCGTCGGCCTCTTCCGGGTTCGTCGCGCCGATGAGCGTGCGGTAGTCCTCAATCGCGTTTTCTTTTTCCAGGACGACGGGCACGCACGGGCCGCTCGACATGAAATCCGTCAGCTCCTCGAAAAAGGGCTTGCCTTCGTGGACGGCGTAGAAGCCCTCGGCCTCCCTTTTGGAGAGGTGCACCATCTTGAGGGCGCGGACGCGGAAGCCGGCGTCCTGGATGCGCCGCAGCACCTCGCCGATGAGGTTTTTGCGGACGCAGTCGGGCTTGAGGATGGCAAGCGTGCGCTCGGTAGGCATGAGAGCGGAAGGGTCGGTGGCGGAAAAGTCAGATCGCCCTTCCTAATGAGCGCTCCGCCGGGGAGATCCGCTGCGGCGAGGCGGCTCAGGCGCGCGCATCGGCAATTCACAGAAAAACGGCCGTGCCCTCTGTGCTGATGCGCCGCCGCTCAGCGCGTGCGCAGCCTGAACGCGCCGTCGTGCGAGGAGAGGCGGATGCGCGGGCCGCCGCCGTTGACCGCGCCTCGGTAGTTGACCTCGTCCTCGCCGCCGGCGCGCAGGGCGCTCAGGTCGAAGCCCGAGTCCAGGTCGGCGTCGTCGTTGAAGTCGGTGTCGAGGTCGAAGCCGGCCTCCGAGGGCAGCGTGAGCGTAAAGGTGCCGTCGTGCGAGTCGATGGAGATGCCGCCCTGCTCGAGCGCGGCGAAGGCGAGGTCGGCGCGGCCCTCGTGCGTGTCCATCTCGAAGGCGCCGCTGAGGTCCTCGGCCGTCACCTCGCTGTCGTGCGTGTCGATCTCGACGCGGCCCGTGACGCCCTGGAGCCGCATCCGGCTCTCGTGCGAGTCGATCACCACGTCGCCCTGCTGATCGGTGATGGCGATCTCGCCGTCGTGCGAGTCGATGCGGAGGGCGCCCTGCCCGCCGGCGACGGTGATCGGGCCTTCGTGCGTGTCGATGCGCAGTTCGGCTTGCAGGCCCGTCACCTCGATGTCCGACTCGTGATCGTCAATGGTCAGCCGCGCCGTTCTCGGCATCTTGACGGTGTAGTGAACGGGCATGATGTTCTGGTTATTCCAGCCGAAGAAACCGCCGCCGCCTGACTTGTCGTATTCCGTTTTCAGGTCGAGGTGCCGGCCCGAATGGCTCACGGCGACGGTGGTGCGCTCAGGATGATCCGCGCCGCGCTCGGCCTCGACGCGGGCTTCGTACTGCACCTCGTCGCGGTCCCACGTCGTCACGGTGATGCTGCCTTCGTGGTTGTCGATGGTGACGGAGCCGTCGGCCGCGAGCGGCACCGTGTCGCTAAAGACGCGCGCCTCTTGCGCGCGGGCGGGCGTTGCAGCGAGGAGGGCAAGGAGCAAGAGCAGCGGAAGCGTGCGCATAGCGGGGGCGGGCGGCTTGTGGGAAAGGGTGTGTTCCCGTGAGACGAGGCCACCGCCGCGAAAGTTACGGCCGCTCCGGCGCGCGGCGCGCGTAGCCGGAGAGCCGCTTTTGCAACGCCTCGACAAAGGCCTGCGCCGCCTCGCGGTCCTCGTCAGCGACTTCGATGTCGGCGGGGTCATCGGGGTCGAAGGAGTGGTAGCGCGCGTGGACCACCGTTTCGCCCTGCACGCGCCGCACGAGGAGGTCCAGGCGGCGCACCTTCGCCGGGTACGGGAAGCGGCGGTCGAGGCGCTCCATCTCCAAGAGGCCCTCGTCCTCGACGGCGTAGGCGATGTGGTAGCCGCGGTCGAAGCCGAGCGCGAGGGCTTCGTCGTAGACCGCCTCAACTGGCGCCGGCACCTGGAAGGGTTCGAGCGACTCGGGCTGATCGGCACTGGAGAGAAGCGAGGCGCATCCGGCCAGGAAGAAAAGCGCGAGAGCGGCAGCAGACGAAAGCGAGAGCGTACGCATAAGCCATCGGGGCGGGGGTGGGGAAAAGCGGAGCGCCAAGTCCGCAGGACGCCGCTGTCCACGCACGGTAACAGGCAGATGGGCGAGCGGCGGCGCACAAGGCGCCCTTCATCTACGGGCAAAACGAATGCCGGGCATGAAGAAGAGAAGAAGGGCGCATTGCTGCCGCTGGCAGAACGCCTTCCTTTTAGGCCTGCGCTTCCCCGTCGCCGTTCTTCACGTAGCGTTTTTCGAGAAGGCGAAGCGCGCGCTTCAGCACAGGGAAGTTGCGCCGGATGCGGGCGTAGATGGCTTCTGCCATCTCCTCGTCGTAGACGTGCGAGGTGCGGTTGCGGTCGTGAAGCATTTCGAGCCACGCCGCCTCGTCGCTGATCCACTCAACCCGGTACGCCTGCCGAAGCGATTCGCGCGGCGTCTTAGCCTCGACGCCTTCGTAGGCGAGGAAGCGCTTGAACGTTTTCCAGAACAGCTTGATGACGAACTCGAACCGCTGAATCGTGCCATCGACCACGAGGCTGTTCGTGGCCGGCTCGCTGAGGGCCTCTTCCAGACGCTCCAGCGCCCGGCTCAGGTTACTGAGGCTCTGCTGCGCTTTCGGATTGGTCATAGAGCGTGACGCCTTCGCGGAGGATGCGTGCGCGCAAAGCCGGCGAGGCGGTTTCCAAGCGGATGACCTGGACGAAGAGCAGCGTCTCGGCCGCTTCAAGCTGATGGACGAGGTCGAGCCAAGCGCGTCGGTCAGCCTCCGGCGCCTCGACGGCGAGGTCCACGTCGGAGCGCGGGCCGTGGTCGCCGCGCGCGCGAGAGCCGAAGAGCACCACGCGCCGCACGAACGGGTGCGAAGCCGCGCGGGCTACGGTCGCCACGACGGCTGCCGGCACATTCGCTTCGGCAAGGCCGGCAGGCGTGTGCATCTGTGGCCTCTGAGTACGAGCTATATCCGTCTGCAATTCTAATCGGAGGTGTGCCACGACGAAAGCGCCTCACAAAACTCTCGTATAATTCGCTCTGCCGTTTTCCTGCGTTCCCGCTTCGATTGCGTAAATCGGGCGGCGTCAAGTGCCGCATCCCAGCGTTTGATCTGCTCTTGCCAGTTCTCGGGCGTAGCTTCGAGAGCAGAGCCGTGTGCGAGCAGAGCGCGCTGCACATCTAAGACGCTTCTTTCTCCTGTATCGAAGGCGTCAAACTCAGAAAGCAGGCGCTCAATCGTGGAAGCATTTGCCATGCGAGTAATCGGTACTCAGGGCGCGTTACACGTGCCGCTCGGCGTGGTAGCTTGACCGGGTGAGCGGGCTGCTTTCGACGTGCTCGATGCCGCGCGCCTCGCCCTCTTTCTTGTACCACGTGAACACGTCCGGGTGCACGAACTCCTCCACCGGAAGGTGCATCTTCGTCGGCTGGAGGTACTGCCCGATGGTCATCACGTCGAGGCCGATCTCGGCGAAGTCGTCCATGAGCGCGAGGACTTCGTCTTTGTCCTCGCCGAGGCCAACCATGATGCCGCTCTTCGTACGCAGGCCGGCTTCTTTCGCCATCTCCAAGACGCGGAGCGAGCGCCCGTAGTCGGCTTGCGGGCGGACGCGGCGGTAAAGACGCGGGACCGTCTCGACGTTGTGGTTGAAGAGGTCGGGCCGGGCGTCGAACACCTCGTAGACGGCTGCCTCGATCCCGCGGAAGTCCGGCGTCAAGACCTCGACGGTGCAGCCGGGATTCTTCTCGCGGATAAGGCGGATGGTCTCGGCGAAGATGGGCGCGCCGCCGTCTTGGCGCTCGTCGCGGTTGACGGAGGTGATGACGGCGTGCCGGAGCTGCATCCGGGCGACGGCCTCGGCCACGCGGCGCGGCTCGTCGTAGTCCAGGCCGGTGGTGGGGCGGCCCGTCTTCACGGCGCAGAAGCCGCACGAGCGCGTGCACACGTCGCCCAGGATCATGAACGTAGCCGTGCCGGCTGACCAGCACTCGCCCATGTTCGGGCAGCGCGCGCTCTGGCACACGGTGTGGAGGTCGTACTCTTCTACGAGGTCGAGCGTCTTCTTGTACTCGGTGCCGTAGGGGAGCTTGACGCGGAGCCAGTCAGGCCGCTGGCCGCGCCGGTTCTGGTTGCGGTTTTCGACGACGGGCAGCTCGAGGAAGCCGTCGGCCCCGTCGCCGGAAGCTGCGCCGTCGCCTTGCGGCTCGAACGCCTCCCTGCCGACGCTTTTGAGGGCGACCTCGCCGGGCGCTTTGGGGCGCTTCTCGGTGGCGCGTTCCTTGAGAGAAAACTTCGTGTCAGGCATGAAAGCAGGAGGCAGCTGGTGCAGCAGAAGCCGGCGCGGCAGACGCCCAGAAGCCGGCTCAAGAAAGCGGCATCAGAGGGGCGGCGCGGGCGGGCAAACTGGTACGGAGGCTGCCGAGCCGCGTTCCTGCGCGGGGCTGCGGCTGAGCGCGCTCCAGGCAGGCACATCGGCGTGCCTTTTGCGTTGGCGTTTTGTACTGTGAGAGGCTCTCATGCCACCACGCTCCCACACTCAACCGCTCCGTCTATGCAGATCACCGACTTCGACGCGATGACGCCTGAGGCCGTCCCCGGCATCCTTCAAAAACACATGCTCACCGAGGGCATGATGCCGATGGTCCTGGACCTGGACGAGAGCGAGGGCGTCTACCTCGTCGATGAAGAAACGGGCGAGGCGTACATCGACTTCTACGGCTTCTTCGCCTCCAGCCCGCTCGGGATGAACCACCCGAAGCTGCGCTCGGACGCCGCGTTCATGGAGCGGCTCACGCGCGCGGCCCTCAACAAGGTCACCAACTCGGACGTCAAGACGGGCCTTCTGGCGCGGTTCCTTTCTACCTTCAGCCGCGTGGGCATCCCCGCGTATCTGCCGTACGTCTTCTTCATCTCGGGCGGGGCGCTCGCCGTGGAGAACGCGCTCAAGGCGGCCTTCGACTGGAAGGTGCGCAAGAACTTCCGCAAAGGGTACCGCCGCGAGGTAGGCCACCAGGTCCTCCACCTCGACCAGGCCTTCCACGGGCGCTCGGGCTACACGCTCTCTTTGACGAACACGGCCGACCCCCGGAAGACGATGTACTTCCCGAAGTTCGACTGGCCGCGCATCACGAACCCGAAGCTCCGCTTCCCCGTGGACGATGCGGAGGTCGAGCGCGTGGAAGAACACGAAGAGCGCGCGCTCAGCCAGGCCAAGCGTTACTTCCACGAGCGCAAAGACGACATCGCCTGCGTCATCCTCGAACCGATCCAGGGCGAGGGCGGCGACAACCACTTCCGCCCCGCGTTTCTGCAAAGGCTTAAAGACCTCGCGCACGAGAACGAGGCGCTCCTCATCTTTGACGAGGTGCAGACGGGCGTGGGCATCACGGGCCGCTTCTGGGCGCATGAGGCGCTGGGCGTGGAGCCGGACCTCCTCGCCTTCGGCAAGAAAACGCAGGTGTGCGGCGTCCTGGCCTCGGAAAAACTCGACGAGGTCGAGGGCCACGTCTTCGCCGAGCCGAGCCGGATCAACTCCACCTGGGGCGGCAACCTCGTGGACATGGTGCGCTTCGACCGCATCCTGGAGATCCTTGAAGAAGACCACCTCGTGGAGCGTGCCGGCTCGGTAGGCGACCATTTGCAGAAGCGCCTCAGGGAAATGGCCGAGGCGCACCCCACCGTGACGAACGCGCGCGGGCGCGGCCTCATGTGCGCCTTCGACCTGCCCACCACCGAGGCGCGCAACCGCGTCAAGGCGCAGGCCTTCGAGGAAGGCGTGCTGCTCCTGGGTTGCGGCGAGCGCTCGATCCGTTTCCGCCCGCCGCTCACCATCTCGGAAGAGGAGGTGGACGAGGGCGTGGAGCGCCTCACGCGCGCCGTCGAAGCCGCCGCGTAGGGGCGCGATACATCGTGTCCCTGCCCACGTTCACGCCGCAGTGTCATGGTCAAAAAAATCTCCCACCCGAAGCGGATTCCGGCGCCCAAGGGCAAGCTCATCGAAGAGTACGTCGGGCGCGCCCGGACGGGGACCGAGGCGCTCTCGGTGGCGCACATGGTGGCGCCGCCCGGCTGGAGCGAGCCGTTCCAGACGCCGGCGTTTGACGAGGTCACCATCGTTCTGAGCGGCACCATGCGCGTGGAGCACGCCGGCGGCGCAGCGGACGTGGGCGCGGGCGAGACGGTGCTCGTAGAGGCGGGCGAGCGCATCCGCTACAGCAACCCGTCTGAGAAAGAGGAGGCGGAGTACTGGGCCGTGTGCGCGCCGGCGTTCAGCCCGGAGGCTGCCGGGCGCGAGGCCGGCTGAGGCCGGGCGGCTTGCTCCGGCGGCAGCGCACGAGCCGTTGAGGTTGTTGGCGGCGGCGCTTATCTTTCACATCCTTTCGCTACCTCACGCCGCCTGCTGGCGAGACCTGCGCGTCCATCCGCCTGGAGCGCTCCGGTACGATTTCTGCACGCATTATCTTGCTTCTCTTGCGCCCCGCAGCGGGCGGCGCCCTCCACTTCTCAGAAACGCTCTACCGCTTCCGCTGGGGACTGCTACCATGACCGATCCGTTTCCGCTTTTCCGCGTGCTGCGCCCTGCCGGCGTCCTGCTCCTTGGCGTGTGGGTCGCCTTTTTTTGTAGCGCGGAGACGGCCGGGGCGCAGCAGCGCTTCGGCGAGGGACCGCGCTTGCGCGTAGAGGCGGCGCCGACGAGCATCGCGCCGGAGGACATCTGCGTGCTGCATCCGGGGGCGGTTTTGCCGGCCTCCGAGGTGCAGCCGCGTGTGCTGCTCAAGCGTCCGGCGTACCAAAAGACGGCCAACTTCGAGGTGGACTACAACGGCTTCGACGGGGCCGAGGGGCAGGAGGCGCAGACGGCCTTCCAGCGCGCCGTGGACATCTGGGCGCAGCACATCGACTCGCCCGTGACGATCAGGGTTGAGGCTTCGTTTGAAGAACTCGGCGAGAACGTCCTCGGCAGCGCCGGCCCGAACAACCTGTGGTTCCTTATCGACAGCGACCAGGACGTGGACTGCAACGACCCCGCTGAGAACGACGTCTGCACGCTCTACGGCGACGCCCTCGCCGACGCCGTCTTGGGCGAGAACGTGGCTGAGCAGAGCAGCAGCGTCCCCAACGACGCGCCGGACATCATCGCTCGCTTCAGCAGCGAGGCCAGCTGGTACTACGGCACGGGCGACCCGGCTGCCAACGAGATCGACTTCACCAGCGTGGTCCTGCACGAGCTGGGCCACGGCCTCGGTTTCTTCGGCTCGATGACCGTCGAAGACGCGGATTCCACCATCGCGGGCGAAGAAGGCTTCTGGCCCTTCGACATCGACAACCCCGACGTGCCGTCCATCTACGACCGCTTTGCCGTGGACGAGGATGGGACGTTTCTCATCAACACGGACGTGTACCCGAACCCGTCCGACGAGCTACGGCAGGTGCTCACGAGCAATGACGTCTTCTTCGAGGGCGAGGGTGCCATCATAGGCAACGGCGGCACGGCGCCTCCGGAGCTGTACGCGCCTACGATGTGGAACCAGGGATCGAGTTACTCGCACCTGGACGAGGAGACGTATCCGGCAGGCGACGACAACGCGCTCATGTCGCCGCGGATAGCCTTCCGCGAGGTGGTGCAGAGTCCCGGCTCGATCACCTGCGGCATGTTCCGCGACATGGGCTGGGGGATGGGGCCGGACTGCCAGGTGCTGCTCAACGTCGCGCTTATTGCCTTTGAGGTGGAGGCGCGCTTAGAAGAAAGCGCCGCCCGCGTAAACTGGGTGCTCAACAACAACGCCGGCGTAGAGACCGTGGAGGTGCAGCAGCGCGCGTTCGGGGAGGAGAGGTTCCGGACGGTAGAGACTGTCACCGTGGGTAGCGGCGGCGTGTGTGAGGAGGGCAACGGAGGGATTCGTTGTGAACTCGACGTGTCAGATGTGGAGCCGGGCAGCTACACGTTCCGGCTCGCTCTTTTCGACGGGGAGCAGCCGGACCCCGAGTTCAGCCCGGAGCGCGACCTCTTCATCGAGCCGGACGTGGTGGCGCTCTCCAGCGTCTACCCCAACCCTCTTACGGCGGAGTCGCAGGCCACAGTCAACGTCGTGGTGGAGGACGCGCAGAACGTCACCGTGGACGCCTACAACACGCTCGGGCAGCACGTGGCGCGCATCTTCGACGAGCGCGTGGAGCAGGAGGACCGCATCCGCTTCAACGTCCGGACGCTCCCGAGCGGCGTCTACTTTCTCCGCATCCAAGGGGAAGACTTCGCCGAGGTGCGCGAGGTGGTGGTGGTAAAATAGCCCCCCGAGAAGGCAGCCCGGCTGCAGCGAAACAGGAAAGGCCGCGACGCGCTCCGAAAGGAACGTCGCGGCCTTTTTTCTCATGCTGGCGAACAAGCAAAGCTCACGTCGCCGGCGCCTCCTCAGGCGCGTGGCCGTTGGAGGAGGCGTCCACGGCGGCGGCGTCCTCGTCCTCGTCGATGACCACGCGCGTGACGTCGGCGATGGCGTCTTGGCCCTTGAGGTTGATCACGCGCACGCCCTGCGTGTTGCGGCCCATCGTGGAGATGCCCTCCACGTGCGTGCGGATCATCGTGCCCTGGCGCGTGATGATCATCAGGTCGTCCTCGTCCTGGACCCCTTTGATGGAGACGAGCGGGCCGGTGCGCCGCGTCGTCTTCAGGGTGATGATGCCCTTGCCGCCGCGGCTCTGCACGCGGTACTCGCTCAGCTCCGAGCGCTTGCCGTAGCCGTTGGCGCTTACGGAGAGGACGCACGGCTCGACCTCGTCCGGCTCGACGGTGATCATGCCCACGACCTCCTGCCCCTTCCCCAGGCGGATGCCGCGCACGCCGCGCGTGTTGCGCCCCATCGGGCGCGCGTCCTCCTCGTGGAACCGGACGGCGTACCCCGCCGAGGAGGCGATCATCACGTGCGCCTCGCCGCTGGTGAGGTGCGCCTCGATCAGCTCGTCGCCCTCCTCGATGGAGATGGCGATGATGCCGTCGGCGCGCGGGCGCGAGAAGGCTTCGAGCGTCGTTTTTTTGACTTGGCCTTGGCGCGTCGCCATGAGGACGTGGTGCGCGTTCAGGAAATCCTCGCTCTCGAAGTCCTCCTTCTTCACCGCGAGGACGGCGCGCAGGCGGTCGTCCGGGGCGATCTGGATGAGGTTGCGGATGGAGCGGCCCTGGGCCGTGCGGCTGCCTTCGGGGATTTCGTAGACGCGCAGCCAGTAGCACTGCCCGTGATCGGTGAAGAAGAGGAGCCAGTCGTGGTTGTGGCTCGTGAAGAGGTGCTCGATGTAGTCGTCCTCGCGCTTGCCGGTGCCGCGCATCCCGCGCCCGCCGCGCCCCTGCTTGCGGTACTCCGAAACCGGCGTGCGCTTCGTGAGGCCCTGGTGCGTCACGGTGACGACGACCTGCTCGTCCTCGATGAGGTCCTCCATGTCGATGTCGCCACCGCCGGCGTAGTCGATCTCCGTGCGGCGCGCGTCGGCGAACTGCTCTTTCACCTCCAGCAGCTCGTCGCGGATGATCTGCATCCGCAAGGGGCGCGAGGCGAGGATGCTCTCCAGCCGCTCGATCTCTTGGATGATCTGCCGGTATTCCGAAAGAATCTTCTCGCGTTCCATCCCCGTCAGGCGCGAGAGGCGTAGCGCCAGGATGGCGTCGGCCTGCACGCGCGAGAGCCAGGGGCGGCGCACGTAGTCGTCCGGGATCTCGCCATCTTCTCTAACGATGACGCCGCGCTCGCCACCCTCGCTCATGCGCTCGGCGGGTGTTTCGAGGGGGACGCCGAGGGCCTTGAGATCCGCCTCGGAGAGCTGCTGCGGGTAGACGCCGCGCATGAGGTTCTCACGCGCCTCCTCGGTGTCCTCGGAGTGGCGGATGATGGTGATCACCGCGTCGAGGTGGTCGAGGGCGAGCGTGAGGCCTTCGAGGACGTGCGCGCGGTCCTTAGCCCGGCGCAGGTCGTAGCGCGTGCGCCGGACGACAACCTCGTGCCGGTGCTCGACGTAGTGGTGCACGGCGTCGAGGAGCGTGAGCACTTTTGGCCGTCCGCCCACGAGGGCGACCATGTTCACGCCAAACGTCTGCTGGAACTGCGAGTACTTGTACAGCTTGTTCTGGACGACGAGCGGGACGGCGTCGCGCTTCAGCTCGATCACGATGCGCATCCCCTCGCGGTCGGATTCGTCGCGCATGTCGGAGATGCCGTCGATGCGCTCGTCCTTGACGAGGCCGGCCACTTTTTCGAGCAGCGTGGCCTTGTTGACCTGATACGGGATCTCGGTGGCGATGAGGGCCATGCGGCCGGGGCGGATCTCCTCCTCGTGCATCTTCGCGCGCATGATCACGCGGCCTCGGCCCGTGCGGTACGCCTCGCGCACGCCCGAGTAGCCGTGGATGAGGCCGCCCGTGGGGAAGTCCGGCGCCGGGCAGTGCTGCATCAGCCCATCCACGGTGATCTCCGGATCGTCGATGTAGGCGACGACGGCGTCGATGGCCTCGCCGAGGTTATGCGGCGGGATCTTCGTAGCCATCCCGACGGCGATGCCGTCCGAGCCGTTGACAAGCATGTTCGGGAACGCCGCCGGCAAAACCTCCGGCTCTTGCAGCGAGCCGTCGAAGTTCTCGCGCGTGTCCACCGTCTCCTTGCCAATGTCGCGCAGGAGTTCCTCGGCGATCTTCGTCATGCGCGCCTCGGTGTAGCGCATGGCCGCGGCGGCGTCGCCGTCTACCGAGCCGTAGTTGCCCTGGCCGTCCACCAAGGGGTAGCGCAGGCTCCAGTCCTGCGCCATGCGCACCTGCGTGTCGTACACCGAGGAGTCGCCGTGCGGGTGGTACTTTCCAAGGCACTCGCCCACGATGCGCGCGCTCTTCTTGTACGTGGCGCCGGCGGTGAGGCCTAGCTCGCTCATGCTGTACAAGACGCGGCGGTGCACGGGCTTGAGGCCGTCGCGCACGTCCGGCAGCGCGCGCGAGACAATGACCGACATGCTATAATCAATATACGAGGATTTCATCTCCTCCTCGATATTGATGGCGATGATGCGTTTGTTTTGCGGTTCCATCGGGGTGCGGGGGTTCGGAAAAGAGGCGGGCCGGCTTGCGCGTGAAAAGAGCCGCTTGGGCGACGCGGCGTTATCAAGGCATGATACGGCAGAGGCCGCTCAATCGCCAGGAAACGGCGCCCAGGTTACTTTCTTGCAAACGCTTGTGGTGGCGTGGTTTAGCCGATACCTTCGCGCAGCGTGAAAACCGTATTAGAAACCCATCTTTTCCTCCCCGAAAGATGAGCGCAACGGCCTGGCCGCCCCTTGCCGTCGTGCTCGGCGCTGCGGCGCTCTTCGGCTGCGCTACGGGTGGCGAGGGCGGAGTGAGAAAAGAAAAAAGCTTCGATCTGCAAGGGCATCGCGGCGCGCGCGGCCTCGTGCCCGAGAACACGCTGCCGGCATTCCGGCGCGCGCTCGAACTCGGCGTCACGACGCTGGAGATGGACGTGGTGATCTCGGCGGACGCGCAGGTCGTCGTCTCGCACGAGCCGTGGATGGCGGCGGCGATCTGCTCCTTGCCCTCGGGCGCGCCGGTGCCGGAAGGGGAGGAGCGCCAGCACAACCTCTACCGGATGTCCTACGCCGAGATCGCCCGTTACGATTGCGGCCGGCGTGGGCACCCGCGCTTCCCGGAGCAGCAGCCCACGCCCGCGCGGAAGCCGCTCCTGAGCGAAGTCATCGCCGAGGCGGAGGCGTACGCGCGGGAGCTGGGCCGCCCGCCGGTTTTCTACAACATCGAGACGAAGTCCACGCCCGGAGGCGACGGCGTGTGGCATCCCGAGCCGCAGGTGTTTGCGCGGCTCCTGTACGACGTGCTAGAAGAGGGGGGCGTCACCGCGCGCGCCGTGGTGCAGTCGTTCGACCCGCGCACGCTGCGGGCCATGCGGGAGATCGACCCGTCCGTGGCGCTGGCGCTCTTGGTGACGAAAGAACGCGCGCCGGCGGTGGCAGAGAACGTCGCGGCGCTCGGCTTCGTGCCGGCCATCTACAGCCCGAACCACGAGGCCGTGGACGCGGCCATGGTCGAGGCCGTGCACGCGCGCGGGATGCGCCTCGTCCCGTGGACCGTCAACGCGCCTAAAGACATGCGCCGCCTAAGAGCACTCGGCGTGGACGGGCTGATCACCGACTACCCCGACCGGGGCCAACGCTTCCTCGCCGAGTGAGAACGTGCGCGCGTGCTTGGGTGTTGGGGTGTCCACGCTAAGCCGATGAACGAAGCCTCGAACAGAAGCTCCGAACACATGAACATGCACGCACGCGAACGCGCGAAAGCACACCTGAGCACTTGGAAACGCTTTGCGCCGCTGGGTCTTTTGGGCGTGGGCACGGGCGCAAGCCTCCTTGGCCACGCCACGCTGATGAAGGGCGAGGGGCGCGCGGCCTGGCAGTGGGTGGCGGCCGGGGCGCTCAGCCTCGTCGTCTTGAACGCGGGGCTGTGCGTCTTTGGCGAGGCCGTCAAGCACCGCGCGCTCTACGACTGGCACCGGGAGCAGGACGGATAACGAAGCCCCGCCGGGGACGCGGTAGGGGGTGGGATCGTCGGGGTAGTCCGGGTCGAGCGCGCGGTTCATCCCCGCACGTAGGCAGAGCTTCGCGGCAGCCTCACCGCATGTCGTGGATGACGATCTGCCTTTCCTTCAGCGCCGCCTCGTAGAACTGCCTCATGTTCAACAGCAGGTTCACTGCGGCCTCGTGCGCCTCTTCTTTTTCTGATTCGTACCCCTTGTAGGCTTCTCCCTCGTAGCCGAGCCGCGCCCATCGGCGTACGGCTTCCTCGGACCGGCTGTCCGCGACGGCCCGGTCGAACTGCTCCCGCATCTGCGCCGGCGTCATCTGCGCCAGCGTGTCGCAGATCATCTCGATCTCCTGCGGAAGCGTGTAGCGGGGCGGGTATGCATCCGCTCCCTGCACGAGCGGAAGCTTGTCCTTCGGCCAGCCGACCAAGCGCGCACCGAGAGCTGCCCAGGCGCGCGGGTCGTCATCTTGTTCTTTGGTCTGGAACAGCCTGTACATTGCTGTTGGCGGGCCGTGATGTGCGCCTGTCATCACGTCGAGAACTCTCGAATCCATGCGGCTCATGTACAGATCGCGTGGCGGCTTGTTCGGGGTCGGCTGCCAGCAGTTGTGATGCGGCACAAGTAGCTCGTGGTGATCTACGTCAATATCCTGGAAGCGCGTGCGCACCGCAAGCCAGTCGACCGCTATGCCGAGTGGCAGACGATAGGCGTTTGCGTAGATGCCCATATCACGTAGATGCTTGCGTGTTGCGCAGTGACGGCGAAGCTCTTCGCTGGCGTTCGGCGCTCAGTTCTCCTTCGAGCACGATACCTCGAACGGTATTTTCTCGTCCGAGACTACGTCTTGGAACCAGCTAAACACGTCTGCCGGCGAGCCGAGGAAGTCGCCTTCGAGGTAGAAATTACCAGCGGGGTCTTTGGTCATGCGAAGGTGCATCATGTTTACGCCTCGGTTCTTGGCGTACGCCGGTAGATCGTTCTCTTGGCCCTCGCCGTAGCGGCCGAGGCCTTCCACGTCATGGTACTGCGAGTTGGAGACAAGGACGTAAGTGGGCGCGTAGTCAACGTCGCCCGTGGGGGTCAGGTCGTACACCTTTGCTAAGTCATTGATGTGTGTTCTCGATTGGTTGAGCACGATTGCACCAGAGATGTCTCCACTAAACTTCACCTCCATGATCGAGGTGACAATGCCAGGAACATGCTCGCCGTCAACCCTGAACCCCTCTGCGTATCCGTCCGTCAGATTGGTAAGCTGCGGATGACGCGAAGACCCGCCGAAGCCTTTCTCGTCTTGAACGTAGTTGTTGAGGTTGTTTCTCCTGGCATTAAGCGTTTTACGCACACTCGCTTGGAAATAGCCTTTGAACTTGAAAGGATCGTTTTCCAAGGGGAAGTCAACGCCAGGGCACTCCTCGCGGATGTGGTCCATCACCTCGCTGGGCGTGGCCGGCGGCCAGACGTCGGCCTCGCCGCCGCCGTCGTCGCAGCCGTCGGCCTCGGGGACGCGGTAGGGGGTGGGGTCGTCGGGGTCGAGGACGTGAGCGGTCGTGTGACTGTAGCACTGCTCGGCGCTTACCGTCTCAGAAGTCCTGATCCACAGCTATGATAGAGTCAGAAGTGATGACAGCATCGATCCTTCCCCCGTATCCAGGTTCGAGGTATACGTCGAACACGAAGCGCCTGCCCTGACCGTGTGAAAGCTCCACGTGGGACTCTCCTTCTACGGCGACACTCACCGACCGTGACCCGCCAGGCGGGATGTCTCCGATAGTGTAAGTATTGCCGGTGACGTGCAGGGTCGCGCTACGAACTGTATCAGTCCCATCGTTCTTAACGGTCACATCAGTTCCTTCCGAACCGCACCCGTAGAAGAAGGCGAATGCGACAAAGAAGAAGGTAAAAGCCAGCGTCTTAGCAGTCCGATAAGCCGGTGCACAGGTCTCCATTCTCATAAGCCTCCATGACTTCATCTTCTATTTCGCTTCGGTACTCTACTCGAGAACCTATTCTACGTCCGACAGCATTATTGTGCTGATCCATGACGGTCTGGTCCTCGCTGGCGGAATCCCATTCATGAGCGTCGGTCCATTTCTCAGCGTCTTTAGCGCCGAAGGCAAGCGTTATCGTGGCACTCCATGCTGCATGACGAACGGCGTCCTGTGGACCGTTGCCAGCGCCTTCCAGCCCCGTCTGATTGGCCCATTCTAAGGCCCACTGAGCATAACTCCCCACTCTCCAGCATTGACCGGGACTTTGCCAGCATAGCTCTTTTTCCTTCTCATTCATGCTGTCGTAGAGGTCCTCGTCTACGCCTTCAGGGGCATAAGACGGCGGCGAAGGATTGCCGCCTTCGCAGCCTTCGTCGGCCTCGGGGACGCGGTAGGGGGTGGGATCGTCGGGGTGGTCCGGGTCGAGGTAGCGGTTCATCCCCGCGCGCTGGCAGTTCTCCGTGCCGGGGGGCGGTGTGCTGCCGCCACCGTTGCCGTCTTCATTGTCGCCGGGGGTGTCCGGGTCGGGCGCGGGGGGAATGTCGTTCGGGGGCAGGGGCGGCGGGTCATTCTCCGGGGCGGGCGCCGTCACAACAACGCCTTCGTCCCAGCAGTCCTGGCTTGGCGAGACGCATTCCTCTTGCATCGTGTGGAACCGGAGGGCGCTCTCATCGCCCGCTCCGCCGAGGTCGTAGTCTCTATCAAACCTCCGCTCGAGGCCCTCCTCGATGCGTTGCGCCATGCGCTGCACGGCCTCCTCGGAGCGTGGAACCTGACAGCGCACGCGCGTGACGAGCGGGCCTTCTGAGCCGTCGTCCGTCTCGGCACGGATAGCAAAGCGGAACGGCACCGTCTCGCCGTCTGCCTCTTCGACGGCAGATTCGGGAAACGAGAGCGCCATGCGCCAGGTGGAATACCCGTCCGGCGCCTCGGTGTCGAGCGTGTTGATGGCGCAGCCGAAGGGCGTGTCTTCTCCTTCGGCGAGCAGGGCGACGCCTACGCCGGAATCGCCGCTGCCGCTCGTGTCGCTGCTCGTCGGATCGAACGGAGTGACGGAGGGGTCCTCGTTCACGTTTTGATCTGGCGGAGGCGCCTCCGGGGCCGTCAAAGGAGCCTGGTCGCAACCTGTGACGAGCAGCAGAGCCGATGCGATGAACGCGATGACGAGGGAAAGAGGGCGTACAGAAGAAGACGTACAACTGCAAGAGCTGAGAAGTAGCGCGTGATGCGTTTACGCCGTAACCAACGTTCGCCGCCGATCTCAAACGATGCTCCTCCTCATTACATGATCGTTTCTTTTCGCAGGCGCCTCTACCCGCTGATCGGTGGCCGGGATGTGATCGTTTGTTAACCAATGCAGGTGCGCCGCAGGTGAATCATATTCTCGGAAGTGCAGGTATACGCGGCGCCTTTCTCGCCTCGCCGTCGTCTCCGCACTGTCTTGCGTCTTATGCCGCGTCTGCTTCTCGTCTTCCTTCTGGCGCTGCATGTCGTGCCCGCGTCTGCGCAGGAAGCAGCCTCCATCCGTGGAGCGGTGACGGATGCGCAGACGGGCGAGGTGCTCGTCGGGGCCAACGTCGTCCTGGAGAACGCGCCGGGCGGCGTCGCCACCGATGGCGAGGGCGCGTACCGCCTCGGCGGATTGGCGCCGGGCGCGTACACCGTCGCCGCCTCGTATCTCGGCTACGAACGCGCGCGGCGTGCGGTGACGCTCCAAGCCGGCGAGGTGCGGCGCCTCGACCTCGCCCTGGCGCCGACCGATCTGGACGCGGGCGAGGTCTTTGTCGAAGACGAGCGCACTCAGGCGCAGGACGTGGGCGTGGTCGAGCTGTCGCCCGAGGAGATCATGGAGCTGCCCACGGTCCTGGAGCCGGACGTCTTCCGCGCCTTGCAGCTTCTGCCGGGGATCAAGGCGGCGTCGGATTTTTCGAGCGGCCTCTACATCCGCGGGGGCAGCCCGGCGCAGACGCTCATCCGCCTCGACCGCGCCACCGTCTACAACCCGAGCCACGTCTTCGGCTTTTTCTCCACCTTCAACGCCGACGCCATCGGCGACGTGCGCGTCTACAAGGGCGGCTACCCGGCCGAGTACGGCGGGCGCCTCGGCTCGGTGGTGGACATCTATTCCAAAGACGGCAATCCGGACGCGGTAGAGAGCAGCGTGAGCGCCGGGCTTTTGGCGTCGCGCGCCTCGGCAGGGGGGCCGTACGCCAAGGGGACGTGGATGCTGGCCGCGCGCCGCTCTACGCTCGAGCCGCTCTTCTACGCCCTGCGCGAGTCCGGCGTGGACGACATCCCCGAGAGCTTCGCCTTTTACGACCTCAACGGCAGGATCACCTTCGATGCCTCGCCGCGCGACCGCCTCGCGCTCTCGGGCTACGCCGGGCGCGACCGCCTCGACTACATCTTCCTGGGCGAGGCGCGCTTTGACGTGGCCTACGGCAACCGCACGCTCACGGCCGAGTGGCTGCGCACCTTTTCCGATGACCTCTTCACCTCGCTCTCGGCCACGGCCTCGCGCTACGAGAGCACGCCCACGGCCACCATCAGCGGGACGGACTTCGAGCAGACGAACAACGTCTGGGACTACGCCCTCGAAGCCGATGCGGAGTGGGACGCGGGCGCCGGCCACACGTTGGGCCTGGGCGCGCGCGCGGGCAGCTTCACTTTCCGCCTCCAGAACCGCTTCGACGGCGAGGAGACCTTCGCGCCGCGCGTGAGCACGCCCTACGCCTCGGCCTACGTGCAGGACACCTACGCGCCGGCTTCGGACTGGGAGATCACCGGCGGCCTGCGCGCGAGCTACTACGAGCAGGGCCGGTTCTTCCGCCTGCACCCGCGCCTCTCGGTCGAGCACCGCCCGTCCGAAAACGTGCGCCTGCAAGCCACCTACGGCCGCTACGCGCAGTACCTCACGCTCGTCTCCAGCGAGCTGTTCTCCGCCTTCGACATCTGGCTCACCGCCAACGATGGCGTGCCCCCCTCGTACGGCGATCAGTTCGTTCTCGGCCTCAAAACCGAGCTTCCGCAGGTCGAGCTGCCGCTGGGCCTGGGCGCCGTGCCGGCGGGCATCCGCGTGGACGTGGAGGCGTACTACCGCACCATGCGCCAGCTCTTCGAGGTCAACCCGCAGCTGCCCGACTTCGCCGGCCTCGACTACGCCGAGGCCTTCCGCTTTGGCGAGGGCTACGCCTACGGCGCCGAGTTTTTTCTGCGCAAAGAGAACGCCTCGGAGGACGACCCCTGGAGCGGCTTCGTCAGCTACGCCCTAAGCCAGACGCGCCGCCGCTTCGAGGACTTCGAGGACTTCCGCTACTTCCCGCCCAAGTACGACCGCCGCCACGACCTGAGCCTGGTCCTGAGCTACGACTTCGCGCCCACGTGGCGCGCCACGGGCGTCTTCACCTACGGCACGGGCCAAGCCACCACCAAGGTGCTCGGCCTCTTCAAGCTCCAGGACGAGCCGCTCACCGGACGCACGCAGACGGGCTTCGTCACGTGCTTCAACTGCGCGCGCCTGCCGGCCTACCACCGCCTCGACCTGGGCGTGCGCAAAAAGGGCCGCTTTTTCGGATGGGCCGATTACGAGCTTCAGCTCCAGCTCGTCAACGCCTATGGCCGCCGCAACATCTGGTTCTACTTCTACGAGCCGCGCGACGACAACACCATCGAGCGCAACGAGGTCCCGCAGATCCCCATCCCGCTCCCCAACGTGGCGCTCACGCTGCGGTTTTGAAAAAGACGACGGACGACCGGCGAGCGGGACGAGGATTCGATGAGTCAGAGCGGTTCGGAAATGCGAGTTCCCCCCTTTGCAGGGGGATCAAGGGGGATGTCAAGGCTGGCTGGCGGCCTCTTTACATCCCCCCGGCCCCCTTCAAAGGAGGAGTTCCTTCCCCTACGTTTTTTACGGACGGAGAAAAACGCCATGCGCTACCCGCTGTCGCCCCTGCTGATGCTGCTTCTGCTGGTGGCCGCCTGCGATTCGTCAGGGGGCGAGGACGAGGGGCGGCAGTACGTGGTCGAGGCCTACCAGATCGCGGGCGAGGCGCTCGGGGACGTGCGCCTGAGCCGCACGGCGCCGCTCGAGGGCACGTACGACTTCAACGCGCTCGCCGTCCGCGATGCCGAGGTGATCATCGAACTTTTGGACGAGGAAGGCGAGGGCGCCGAGGCCGTGTACCGCTACCGCGAGGACCCGGACAGCGTGGGCGTCTACGAGCCGGAGGTGCCGGGCGTGCGCGTCGAGCCGCTCCGGCGCTACCGCCTGCGCGCAGAGATCCCCGCGCAGGCCTCCGGCGACCCCGCCGCCACCATCACCGCCACGACGGTTGTGCCGGACACGTTCAGCGTCGTCGGCGTGAGCGCCGAGGAGGTGGCGTACCGGCAAGAAGAGCAGGTGGCGCTCACGGTCACGCGCAGCCGGTATCCGGGGCGCGAGCAGGCCTTCTACGTCCTCTCCGTCGAGTCGCTCCTCGTCCCGCTCCTCGAAGAAGAACTGACGCCGTTCGTGGCGCAGTTCTTCGAGAACGACCGCGACGGCGACCTCGACCTCAAGGACCTGCGCATCAGCGCCTCGCCCGTCTTGAACGAGGCCAACTATGCGGCCAACCCGGACGGCACGCTCACCATCGAGTTGCCGTGGTTGGCCGTGGCCTTCTACGGCCCCAACCGCCTGCGCGCCAACGCCTTGGACGATAACCTCTACGACTTCACGCGCTCGCTCCAGGTGCAGCAGGGCGGCTCGACGCTCGCGCCCGGCGAGATCCCCAACCTCATCGAGCACGTCGAGGGCGGCACGGGTGTCTTCGGCAGCCTCGCGCGGCAGAGCTTCGACGTTTTTATCCGGCGGCAGGCGGGGGATTAGGCGGGGGCGCGTGCGGCCGCCAAGGCCGCCGCCTTGAGCAGATCGGCCAGGACGCCGCCGGCGGTGACGGACGGCCCCGCGCCCGGCCCCTGGATGACGAGCGCCGAGGGGGCGTAGCGGTCCGTCGTGATCTGGAAGAGGTTGTCCGTCCCGCGCAGCCGGCCCAGCGGCGTGCCCTTCCCCACGGCCTCGACGCCGATGGTGATGCGTCCCTCGGCCAGGCGGCCGGCGTACTGCAAGACGGCGCCCTCGGCCTCGGCGCGGCGCACGCGCTCGGCCCAGCGCGCGTCCCACTCCGCGAGCCGGTCCACAACAGTGCCGTTCTCCGCCGCGCGCAGGGCTTCGGGGACGAGCGACTCGACCTCGACCTCCTGGCGCTCGATCCGGAAGCCGGCCGTGCGCGCCAGGATGAGGAACTTGCGCGCCACGTCCTCGCCGGAGAGGTCGTCGCGCACGTCCGGCTCGGCGTAGCCGCGCCGGGAGGCCTCGCGCACGGCCTCGCTAAAGGGCGTCCCCTGGCGCAGCGCGTCGAAGACGAAGGTGAGCGTCCCCGAAGCCGCGCCGCGGATCTCGCGGATGGGATCGCCCGTGGCCGAGAGGTCCTGCACGGCCTGCACCACGGGCAGTGCCGCGCCCGCCGTCGTCTCGTAGCGGTACGCCACGCCCGCCTCGCGCGCGGCAGCCAGGAGCCGGTCGAAGTAGCCCTGCGACTGCGTGTTGGCGTGCTTGCTCGGCGTGACGACGTGGACGCCGGCGCGCAAGATCCGCTCGTAGCGGCGGGCGACCTCCACGCTCCCCGTCGCGTCCACAAAGACGAGCGGGCGCGGGCCGTTTTCGAGGCGTTCGAGGATCTGCGGCCAGTCCGGCGGCGGCGCGTTTTCGAGATGACCAGCGGCGGTGCCGAGCGCCAGCCCCTCGGCCTGCCAGATGGCGTGGCGGCTTCGGCACGCGCCCACGAGCAAGAGCCGTGGCCCGCCGCCGGAAGACCGCGCCTCGATCTGCTCTACGAGCGCCCGCCCCACCGAGCCGACGCCGGCCAGGTAGAACGCTACGGCATCGGCGCTGCGGCTCGTCGCGGAGGCCGGGGCGAAAGACGGGGCGGGGTTGGGCATGTGAAGGCGAAGGCTGTGTGGTAAGTCGAAAAGACTCCCCTCCTGGACAGGAGGGGTGCCGGAGGCGGGGTGGTAGATGAGGTTCGGTGACCCCGTTCAGTCTATGAAGCAAGTCCCCTAGTCCACCACCCCTGTATCCCCTCCTGTCCAGGAGGGGAACTCATTGGCCGAACTGACGGCGAAAGCACCCTCATCCACTCAAAACAGCCGCGCGCAGCAGCACCTCCCCAGCGGGCGGGCGGCCGTTGTAGTGCGAACTCATCGTGTGCCCGTACGCGCCCGCCGTGGCGATGACGAGGCAGTCGCCCTCCTCGGTGGCGGGCAGGCGGCGGCTGTGGCCCAGGACGTCGCCCGTTTCGCAGATGGGGCCGACGACCTCGGCGGTCATCGCGTCCGGCTCGCTTAAGTGCGTGAGGTTGCGGATGGCGTGGTAGGCGCCGTAGAGCGCCGGACGCAAAAGCGAGTTCATCCCCGTCTCGATGCCGACGTAGTGGACGCCCTCGCCCTTCTGCTTGATCTGCGTGACGCGCGCTAAGAGCACGCCCGCCTCGGCCACGAGCAGGCGCCCCGGCTCGATCCAAAGCTCCAGATCCGGACGCGCTTCCTTGAACGCGCCCAGGCTTTCGGCTACGGCGCCGAGGTCGAGGCCGGCCCCGCCCGGCTGCTCTGCCACGCCGAAGCCGCCGCCCACGTTCAGGAAGCGCACCTCGGGGAAGCGCTCCGTCAGCGCGGCCAGGCGCTGCGCCGTCTCCGCCCATGTTTTTGCGGCCACGATGCCGCTGCCCACGTGCGCGTGCAGGCCCACCACGCGCGCGCCGGCTCTTTCGGCCAGCCGCTGCGCCTCGCCTGCGGCGCCGAGCGCGATGCCGAACTTCGACCGATCCCCGGCGGTGCGCACGTGCGCGTGGTGGCCGCGCCCGTGGCCGGGGTCCATCCGCAGAATAATCTCCCGCCCGCCGAAGAGGTCCGGCCACGCGCGCAGCGGATAAAGGTTGTCGAGCGTAACGTGCGCGCCGGCATCAAGGCCGAAGGCGTACTCCGCGCGCGGGGCGAAGTTGGGCGTGAAGAGGAGCCGATCCGCGTCCAGGTCGGGCAGGGCGCTCTGCACGCGGCGCACCTCGCCCGGCGAGACGCACTCGAAGCCGAGGCCGGCCTCGTTAAAGAGGCGAAGCACGTCCGGGTGCGCATTCGCCTTGAGCGCGAAGAACACGCGGTCGATGGCCGGCAGCGCCTTGAGGCGCGCGGCGGCGGCGCGCAACGTCTCCTCGTCGTAGACGTAGGCGGGCGCGCTTTCCTCGGCCAGGGCGAGGAGTTCGTCGCGGCGGCGGTGCCACCACGGATGCGCCGTCGGCTCTTCCTCCGCCGGCTCAGCCTCAGCCGTTGGCTCTGTGAGCGCGCGCCACGACGGGCCGAAGACGTTCCCCGTGGGCTGCGTGCCGAAGAGCCGCGCGTGGAGGTCGCGCGCGACGCGCTCGGCCTGCGCCTCGTCCACGACGAAGCTTACATTGAGGTCGCTCGCCGCCTGTGAGAAGAGGTACACGCGGTGGTCCTCGAACACTTCGAGCGTGGGGCCGAGGCGGTGCAGGATGGCGCGGATGCTGCGGCCCACGAGGCTCACCACGGCCACCGGCCTGATGACACCCGCCGTGCAAAAGGCGCCGAGGTCGTCCACGAGCGCGTCGAGCACGTTTTCGCCGAGCGCGTTCGTGAGCGGGTCGAGGGAGACGGTCACCTCCGTTTCCGAGGTCGCCACGAGGTCAATCGAAAGGCCGTGCCGCTTGAAGACGCCGAAGACATCGGCCAAGAAGCCGGCTTCCTGCCACATCCCGAGCGTGCGCATGGAGATGAGCGTGACGCCCGCCTTGACGGAGATGGCCTTCACCTGCGGCCCGGTGTCCAGCGCGCTGTCGGAGACGACCGTGCCCTCAAGCGCGGGCGCGGCCGTCGAGCGCACGTGCAGCGGGATGCCGAAGCGGCGCACGGGCGCCACCGCGCGCGGATGCAAAACCTTCGCGCCCATCGTAGCCAGCTCCTGCGCCTCATCGTAGCCGAGGTGGCGCAAGAGCCGCGCCGAGGGAATAATCTGCGGGTTGGCCGTGAACAGCCCCGGCACATCCGTCCAGATCTCCAGCCGCGCGGCCTGGAGCTTAGCCGCGAAGTACGCCGCCGACGTGTCCGAGCCGCCGCGCCCGATGAGCACCGTCTCGCCCGCGCCGTTCCGCGCAATGAAGCCTTGCGTGACGCACACGTCGGCCTCGGTGGCGGCGAGCGTTTCTTGCAGGGTGATGTCCGGATCGGCGGCGCAGGCGGCGCTCAGGTAACGGCGCGTGAGGGGCGCGCGCGGCTCCTCGGTGGCGCGGAGGGCGGTGCGGGCGTCGTGCCAGTGCGTGCGTAGGCCTTCGTTTGCGAGAAAGGCGGTGCCGAGGCGCGTGGCCATCAGCTCGCCCTGCGCCAGGATCTGCGCGCGCAAGGGCGGCGGGGTGGGCAGGTGGCTGTTGTGCGCCTCGTCCACAAGCCGGCCCAGCGTCATCATCAGCGGGCGCCACGCCGCCGCCTCAACGCCGAGCGCATCGGCCAGCGCCGTGTGGCGCCGGTCGATCTCGCCCAGGAGCGCTGCGGCGCTTTCCTGCGCGTCAGCTAAGCGGACGAGCAGGTCCGTCACGCCGCCGAGCGCGGAGCAGACCACGAGCGGCCGGCAGCCTTCCTGCCGCCGCGCCCGCACGACCTCGGCGATGGTGCGCCAGCCCTCCGGCACGGCCACGCTCGTCCCGCCAAACTTGAGTACGATCCAGTCGAGGGTTTCTTTCATGCGTTTGCGAGGGCGAAGGGCGTTCTGCTTTTCGATAGGGCGGGCGCGGCGTAGATGGTGAGCACGATCTCTACGATCCACCATCCACAACCCCCGCAGGCGTGCGCCGCGCGGGGCGGACGTGCCGCGCCATCCAGGGCTGCAGCGCCTCGGCGAGGGCGTCCTGCTCGATGAGGAAGGCGTCGTGGCCGTGCGGCGAGCGAATCACCGCGCGCTCGGCGTTGGGCAGATGGGCAGCGAGTTCGTCCTGCTCCGGGAGCGAATAGAGCACGTCCGTGTCGATGCCGATGACGAGCGTAGGCTGCGCGACAGAAGCAAGCACCTCGGCGTAGGGGCCACGATGGCGCGCTACGTCGTGCGTGTCCATCTGTTCGGTGAGGCGGACGTAGCAGTTCGCGTCGAAGCGCCCGACGAGCTTTTGGCCCTGGTAGCGCAGGTAGCTCTCTACAGCGAAAGGCTGCTCTGCGGATGAACCACCATCCGGCGCCGGCATCCGCGCGCGCCCGAAGCGCTCGGCAAAGGAGGCGGGGGCGCGGTAGGAGACCATCGCCATCATGCGGGCGGCGGCGAGGCCGGCAGCCGGCGGCGCCTCGGCGGCGTAGCGCCCGCCCTGCCACAGCGGATCGGCGTAGATGGCCTGGCGCTGCGCCTCGCCGTGGCCGATCTGCCAGGCCGTGTGGCGCCCGCCCACGGCCACGGGGCAGAGCGCCCGCACGAACGGCTCGCCGCCGGCGCCGCGCTCGAAGGCCCATTCGAGGACCTGCATCCCGCCCATCGACCCGCCCACCGCCAGCGCCACCTGCTCCACGCCCAGCCTATCGAGCAGGCGCCGATGCAACCGCACCGTGTCGCGGATCGTCACGCGCGGAAAGTCCGCCCCGTACGCCGCGCCCGTCTCGGGATCGCGCGTGAGCGGCGAGGCCGTGCCGTAGGGCGAGCCGAGGACGCTCATGCAGATCACAAAAAAGCGCTCCGTGTCCAGCGCGCGCCCCGGCCCGACGAGGCCGCCCCACCACACATCGGCGTCCGGCCCGCCGGTGAGGGCGTGGCAGACGACGACGGCGTTGTCGCGCGCCTCGCTGAGGCGGCCCCAGGCCTGGTACGCCAGCGGCGCCTCGCGCAGGACGCTACCGTTTTCGAGCGCGTGCTCGGCGAAGAGGGTGTGCTCCATCACGTCCACCATCGCGTTCAACGTTGAACGTTCAAACGTCTAACGTGCGACGCCCTAAGCCGGCTGCGGCGTCTTGGCCAGGGCCTGCGCGAAGTCGGCCTTGAGGTCGTCGATGTGCTCGATGCCGGCGGAGACGCGCACGAGGTCGGGCCGCACGCCGGCGGCGAGCTGCTCCTCATCGGCCAGCTGCTGGTGCGTCGTGGAGGCGGGGTGGATGACGAGCGTTTTCGCGTCGCCCACGTTGGCGAGGTGGCTGGCCAGCGCGACGTTTTCGACAAAGGCCTGCCCAGCCTCCGCGCCGCCCTCGATGCCAAAGGCGAGCACCGCGCCGAAGTGGCCTTTCCGCAGGTACTTCTTCGCGCGCTCGTGGTACGGATGGTCTTCGAGGCCGGGGTAGCTCACCCAGCTTACCGCCTCGTGCTCCTGAAGCCAGCGGGCGAGCGCGAGCGCGTTTTGGCAGCTTCGTTCCACGCGCAGGGAGAGCGTCTCCAAGCCCTGGAGCAAAAGGAACGAGCCGAACGGGTTCTGCGCCGCGCCGATGTCGCGCAGCGCCTCCACACGCGCACGGATGATGAACGCCGCGTTCGCGCCCAGCGCGCCGCCGGGGCCGAACGTCTCCCAGAAGTTGAGGCCGTGGTAGGACGGATTCGGCTCGGTGAACTCAGGAAAGCGTCCGTTATCCCACGGGAAGGAACCGCCGTCCACGATCACCCCGCCGATGGTCGTCCCGTGCCCGCCGATCCACTTCGTGGCGCTCTCGGTGACGATGTCCGCGCCGTGCTTGAGCGGCTGAAACAAGTAGCCGCCCGCGCCGAACGTGTTGTCCACCACGAAGGGGACGCCGCGTGAGTGGGCGATCTCGGCGATGCGCTCGAAGTCCGGGATGTTGAAGCGCGGGTTGCCGATGGTCTCGACGTAGACGGCCTTCGTGTTCTCGTCGAGGAGCGACTGGATCGAGTCCGGGTCGTCCCCATCTGCAAAACGAACTTCGATGCCGAGGCGCGGGAGCGTGTTCTTAAACTGGTTGTAGGTGCCGCCGTAGAGGAAGCTCGTGGAGACGACGTTGTCGCCCGCTTTGGCGAGCGTGGTCAGGGCGAGGAACTGCGCGGCCTGCCCGCTGGCGGTCGAGAGCGCCGCCACGCCGCCTTCGAGCGCCGCCACGCGCTTCTCGAAGACGTCGTTGGTGGGGTTCATGATGCGCGTGTAGATGTTGCCGAACTCCTTCAGGGCGAAGAGGTCGGCGCCGTGCGCGGCATCGTTGAAGGTGTACGAGGTGGTGGCGTAGATGGGCACGGCCCGCGCGTTGGTGGTCGGGTCCGGCTCCTGCCCGGCGTGAAGCTGGAGCGTCTCGAAGCGATGCGGCGGCAGCTCGGCAGAGCCGTTCTCGGCGTGCTGCTTGGGATCGGTGCTCATGGCGCGTGGAGGGCTGGATGAGGGAGGCTCGGGGGGGTGAGGGCAGCGCCTTCGAGGGCGGCTGCGTCGAGGTTCATCCAGAAAACGACCAGGCGCATCCGGCGCGTTGCCGGCACGGCCTCTCGCGGGCGGGGGGAAGAAAAAATCCCCATCCGCAAAGGAATGCAGAAGGGGATCGCGCTGCAGAAAAGCTTCAGAGGAAGCATCGGCGCTTTTCCCATTCATCATTCCTCGCGCAACGTGCGAGGTCGGTCGTGGCACCTTGCTCACGCGAAGTCTCTCGAAGCGAGACGGCGTGGGCCGGTTGCCAGGGCTTCGCAGGGCCTGATCCCTCCACCCTTCTGGATGAATGCTGGTCTCAACATCGTTTCATGCGCGCTTCCACGACGCGGCGCGTGCCGGTGTTCCAACGCACGCTTTTGCGTTCAACGTGAGAACGTTTAACGTCAAACGTTTTAACGCGCAACGCAAGGCGTTAAAGGCGTTACTCGTGCGCCACGCTTTCAGAGACGCCGGGCCAGAGCGCGCGCACGTCCTCCGGCAGCGCCTGGAACGTCTTCTTGACGCTGCCCTGCGTGACGTGCTTGTTGACCGTGGCGAAGACGGCGCGCGTGGCGGCCTCGGCCTCCGGCGGATCGGGTTCGCTGCTGAGGTAGCCTTCGACCTCGGCGTTCCACTCCTCGAGCGTGCGGTGCTTCTTGGGCTGCTCGGCGGGGCGGTAGCCTTCGTAGAAGATGCCGCGCACCAGGGCCGGAAGCTGCGCGGCGAAGTCGGCCGCGAGGTCGGCGGGGATGCGGTCGCGCGTGGTGAAGAGGACGGCGCGCAGGGCGTGGTAGGCGTCTTGCCGGCTCTCGGTGCCGAGTTCATCGGCGACGCCGTTGAGCCAAGTGCTCGCCTCCTGCACGGTGCGGTCGAGTACGTCAAGGCCGAGGGTTGCCATTATCGTTGCACTATGTTTTTCTATGGGTTGCGCGGCGAGTGATCCTTTAAGAGATTGAACGGAGCCAAAGGGGCGAGTTTCGGTCCAGGCGCTGCCGCACCGGGTGCTCTGGCAGTATCGTTACAGGCGGGCGGTGCGCTTGTCCTGCTCTTGCGCGTAAAGCCTCTATCTCGCCCGGACGCCGGCTCGCCACCTCGTCGCCCGCGCGCACTGCCTTCCGCACCCTCACCCACCGAGCCGACCTTTAGCCCCGTGCAACTTACCGTCGTAGCCAACCGCGCCCCGCTTCGCCAAACCGATGACGGCTGGGAGATCTCCGTCGGCGGGCTGACCTCCGCGCTCGCGCCCGTGCTTGACGAGCAGGGCGGCGTGTGGGTGGCCATGGGCGAAGACCCTGACCTGCCCGAGCGCCAGGAGTACCCGGAGGATGACCCGCGCTTCGTGGTGCGCCGCGTGCCCTTGAGCGAGGACGAGGTCAACAACTACTACTACGGCATGGCCAACCGGGTGCTCTGGCCCATCTCGCACTACATGCCGCACCATCTCGAACTCCGGAAGGAGTTTATCGAGACGTACAGGAGCGTGAACCGCCGCTTCGCCGAGGCTGTGCTCGAAGAGGCCGGCGGCTCCGACGATGACGTGATCTGGGTGCAGGACTACCACCTCATGCTCGCGCCCGCCATGATCCGTGAGGAGCGGCCTGACGTGGTGATGGGGCATTTCTGGCACATCCCGTGGCCGGCCATGGAGGTGTTCCGCATCCTGCCCTGGGCGCGCGAGCTGATGCGCGGCCTCCTCGGGTGCGACCTCATCGGCTTCCACGTGGAGGAGTACGTCGAAAACTTCATCGAAGGCGCGCGCGTCCTCCTCGGCGCCGAGGTGGGGGAGAACGTCGTCCACTGGCAGGGGCGCGAGGTGCGCGTCGAGGCGCGGCCCATCGGCGTGGAGGTGGAGCGCTTCGAGGAGATGGCCGCCTCCGAGGACGTCGAGCGCGCCGCCGAAGAACTCAAAGAAGAGCTGGGCACCGAGTTCATCATCGTCGGCATTGACCGGCTCGACTACACGAAGGGCGTGCTCTCCAGGCTCCTGGCCTTCGAGGAGTTCTTGCAGGAGAACCCTGAGTACCACGAGCGCGTGGCCTTTTTCCAGGTCGCCACGCCGAGCCGCACGGAGGTCGAGTCCTACCAGCAGCTCAAGCGCGAAGTGGACGAGGCCGTGGGCCGCATCAACGGCGCCTTTGCGCAGGGCAACTGGACGCCCGTGCATTACCGCTTCCGCACGTACACGCAGGAGGAGCTGTGCGGCTTCTACCGCGCCGCCGACGCCGCCCTGGTCACGCCCCTGCGCGACGGGATGAACGTGGTCACGCAGGAGTTTACCCTGGCCACCGAGCGCGGCGTGCTCGTCCTCTCGGAGCTGACCGGCGCGGCCTACCTCATGCCCGAGGCCGTGCAGATCAACCCCTACGACCAGAGCGGCCTGGCCGCCTCGATCAAAGAAGCTCTGGAGATGCCCGAGGACGAGCGCCGCGAGCGCCTTGAAGGCCTACGCCAAACCGTCGCCCGCCTCGACGTCCACCGCTGGGCCGAGGGCTTTCTCGACGCGCTCGTTTAGGTGTGGACGTGTGAAGGCATGGACGTTTGGACGTGCCTTCCTCGCCGGTCTCCTCCACACCTCCATACCCCCACACTCCCGTACCCAACCGTGCCTCCCCTCGCCGAGAACCCGCTCTTCTTCCTCGACTACGACGGCACCCTGGCGCCGATTGTGGACGACCCGATGCAGGCGCATCCGCATCCGGACGTGCCGGCGCTTCTCAAGAAGCTGGAGGCGCGCCACCCGATCTGGATCGTCACCGGCCGCCACCTGCGCGACCTCGACGCGCTCCTGGGGATGCCGCTTGAAGGCATCGGCCTGCACGGGGCGCACGAGGGTACCATCGGCACCGAGCCGAAGAGCCTGATGGGCGAAGAGACGCGCACGGCGCTGCAAAAGCTGCGCGAGACGGCGCCCGCCCTCGACGGCCTGCGCCTCGAAGAAAAGGGCGAGATGTTCGCCGTCCACTACCGCGCCGCCGAGGACAAAAACGCCGCCCGCGAGGCGATCCAAGCCTGGACGGCCGACCTGCCCTCGGGCCTCGACGCCATCTGGGGCAAGGACGTGGTCGAACTCCGCGCCACCGGCCTCGACAAAGGCGCCGCCACCACGCGCATCGCCGAGGCGCACCCGCAGCACACCCCCGTCTACTTAGGCGACGACACGACGGACGAGGACGCCTTCCGCGCGCTCAACGAGCTAAGCGATGAGGCCGTCACCATCAAAGTGGGCGGCGGCAAGACGGCTGCGCGCCACCGCCTGGGCGGGCCGGAGGACGTGGTGGACTACCTCAAGCGGTACGTTTGAGTGTGGGCGTGAGGGAGTTGGGAGGATGGGAGAACGTAAGATCAAACTTCCCCACACCGTCATACTCAAATCACCACCCCTCCTGCATCCGCTTGAGTTCTTCGAGGCGGAAGATGGCGTTCAAGAGACCGAGGTGGCTGAACCCCTGCGGGAAGTTGCCCAGCAGCTCATCCGTCTCCGGGTGGATCTCTTCGGAGTAGAGGCCCAGCGGACTCATGTGGCGGATGAGCGCGCCGAGCATGGCGCGGGCCGAGCGCAGGTCGCCGGAGAGTGCCACGGCCTCGACCATCCAGAAGGAGGGCAGCAGAAAGGCGCCTTCGGGGCCGCCCACGCCGTCGTCGGCATGGTAGCGGTAGAGGAGCGAGGGCTTGCCGGCGTTGAGCGCCTTTTGGCAGGCGGCGAGCGTGCTCTGAAACCGCTTGTCGCTACCGGGGAGGAAGCCCACGGTGGGCATCACCAGCACGGAGGCGTCCAGGGCGCTGGAGCCGTAGGACTGCGTAAAGGCGCCCAATTCATCGCTCCATGCCTTATCGAGCACCTCCGCGCGGATGGTCCGCGCCGTCCTTTTCCACTCGTCCAGCGGCGTGTCGGCGCCGAGCTGCTCGGCGAGTTGCGCTGCGCGCGTGAGGCCTACCCACGCCCACACCTTCGAGTAGGTGTAGTGTCGCGGCTCGGAGCGCGCTTCCCAGATGCCGCAGTCCGGTTCCTGCCAGCGCCGGTGGATCTCCTCGGCCACGACGGCGAGCTTCTCCCACTCGGTGATGGTGAGGAGGCCGCCCTGCCGGTCGTAGCGCAGCGCGGCATCGAGCAGGCTGCCGTACACGTCAAGCTGGAACTGGTGCACGGCGGCGTTGCCCACGCGCACGGGGCGCGAGTCGCGGTAGCCGCGCAGGGGCAGCTCGCGCTCGGGCAGGGAGCGCGCCCCGCGCACGGAGTACATCACCTGGAGCGGATCGGAGCCGAGGGCCTGGCTCAAGAGCCAGTCGAAGTACGCCGTGCCCTCCTCGATGTACTCGGCCTCGAAGAGCGCGCGCAGGATAAAGGCCGAGTCGCGCACCCAGGAGTAGCGGTAGTCCCAGTTGCGCGCGCCGCCGGGCCACTCCGGCAGGCTCATCGTCGGCGCGGCCACGATGGCGCCCGTGGGTTCGTAGATGAGGAGCTTCAAGGCCAGCAGGCTGCGCTCTACCGTGTCACGGTAGCGGCCGTGATAGGTGAGCCGGTCGATCCAGTTGCGCCAGAAGGTGCGCACCTGCCAGAGCCGGCGGTCGCCCTGGTACGAGGAGATCGGGTGGATGCTCGCCGCGCCCCAGTCGGCCACGGCGTAGGTCTCCTGCCCGGCGTGGATGGTGGCGCGGCCGGTGACCTGGTGGTCGCTGTTCTCGAGCGGGAGCGCCGTCGAGAGGGCGATGGTCTGCCCGTTCTGATCGGTAGCTCGGGCGCCGTAGTCCGAGCGCTCGATGGCCGGGTCGGAGAGGCCGTAATCGAAGCGTGGGGCAAACGTCATCTCCACGTCCACCTTCCCGCGCACGCCCTCGATGCGGCGGTAGATCTCGGCCGTCGGCACGGTGCGGTTCGTGTACTGCATGAAGTCGCGCACGCGCACCACACCCTGGCCCGTCTCGAACTCGGTCACCAAGACGTTCGTGCCGCGCTCGTAATACTGCCGCGCGGTGAACGGCACCGAGGGGCAGATCGAGAAGCGCCCGGCCTGCGGGTCGAGCAAGGCGCCAAAAACCGACGGGCTGTCGAAGTCCGGCAGGCAGGCCCAATCGATGGACCCGTCGGCGCCGACGAGGACGGCCGTGCGGCTGTCGCCGATGGCGCCGTAGGCCTCGAGCGGCTTGAAGTCCGGCGGCTGCGACGGGTCGAACTGAAACGGACTCATGCAGAGGGCGAGCGGCGGGGCTACGGGTGAGCGGCGAACGGCGCCACGGGGCGCCGCGCAGAAGGTGGGCAAAAACGATGCCTCGGCACGCGAATCCGGCCTGGACCACGCGCCGGCCAGACGAGGCCGTGCACAAGAACAGCCATCCGCTTCTGAAAAGCCAACGACCTGAGCGCTCGTCTAAGCAGGTCACAGCAAATTTTGACGTGTGATCTCGTCGTCTTGACCAGAGCGAAGAGCTTGTCCCGCACTCGGTGCGGGGATCTCCTACGTCGCAGCATTCCTTAGGCGTTGGAGATCCTTCACGGAGCCTGCCCCGGCTCCGAGGTTCAGGATGACGCAAAACGCCGCTCAGCTTTTCGTTGCCTGGGGTATCCGTTTGGGTTTTCCGGGTGATGTTTCCATTCCCCCTTTGAAGGGGGATCGAGGGGGATGTCAGAGTTGATGCGCGTTCTCTGAACAGATTTGCTCGGCGGCGCCCGTGCGGGAACGCCCGCCCGCCTCGGCGTTACGAAGACGAGGCCGAGCGCGGGCAAAAACCCTGAAGCGCCTGCGCCCGCCTCCATCACCCACTGACCAAGCCTCTCCCAACCATGGCCGACTACGCGCACCCCGACGTGCTGGTCTCGACCGACTGGGTCGCCGAGCGCCTCGACGACACCGACACCCTCCGCATCGTGGAGTCTGACGAGGACGTGCTCCTCTACGAAACCGGGCACGTCCCCAACGCCGTCAAGATCGACTGGGTGGGCGACTTGCAGGACGAGGTCGTGCGCGACTTCATCGGCAAGGAGGCGTTCGCGGACTTGTGCGCGCGCCTGGGCATCTCGAACGACACCACCGTCGTCTTCTACGGCGACAAGTCGAACTGGTGGGCCTGCTACGCCTTCTGGGTCTTCAAGCTCTACGGTCACGAGAAGTGCCTCATCATGGACGGCGGCCGGCAGAAGTGGGAGGACGAGGGCCGTGAGATGACCACGGAGAAGCCCTCCTTCCCCCGCGCGCAGTACGAGGCCCAGGAGCCGGACGCCGCCATCCGCGCCTTCCGCGAGGAGGTCCTTGAGCACATGCGCGCGCAGAAGCCGATGGTGGACGTGCGCAGCCCTGAGGAGTTCAGCGGCGAGCGGACGAACATCCCTGGCTATCCGGAGGAGTCGTCCCTGCGCGGCGGGCACATCCCCGGCGCCCGGAGCGTCCCGTGGGCGCGCGCCACGAACGAGGACGGCACCTTCAAAAGCCGCGCGGAGCTGGAAGAGATCTACCAGCAGCAGGAAGGCCTGGAGCCTGGCAAGGAGACGGTGGCCTACTGCCGCATCGGCGAGCGCTCCTCGCACACGTGGTTCGTGCTGAAATACCTCCTGGGCTTCGGGCGCGTGAAGAACTACGACGGCTCGTGGAGCGAGTGGGGCAACCTCGTGGGCGCGCCCATCGAGAAGGGCGAGGCCAAGCCCGTCGAGGCGTAGTCGTCACCGTCCTCCCGCATCCGTAGGGACACAATATATCGTGTCCCTACTGCAAACCATCTGAACCGCCATGTCCAGACTCGACGCCATTGCCGAGCCGTTCCAGATGGTGGAGCCGGAGATGCGGCTGGAGCTGCTCCTGGAGTACGCGCAGAAGCTCCCGCCGTTACCCGAGCGCTACCACGCCCTGCGCGACGCCGGCCTCAACATGGTGCACGAGTGCCAGTCTCCCGTCTTTCTCCAGATCGAGGTCGAGGAGAACGGCGAAGCCGGCGGTACGGTGCACCTCTACGGCGACGTGCCCAAAAAAGCGCCCACCGCCCGCGCCTTCGTCTCCATCCTCACGGAAGCTTTCGACGGCGCCCCCGCCCGCGACGTGCTCGACGCGCCGGACGACGCCCTGCACCGCCTCGGCCTGACGAAGCTTTTGGGGATGCAGCGCACGCACGGCCTCTCGGCCATCTACCAGCGGGTCAAAAGCGAGGTCGCCCGCAAGGCCCGCGCGCCCTCTGAAAAATCTGCTTCTGAGGAAACGCCGTAGGGACACGATATATCGTGTCCCTACGGCGTTTCCCTACCACGCGGTTATTATGGTTCAGGGACTTCACGCGCGCGGGCCGCGCTTGCCCTTCGCCATGCGGGCGGCGGCGTAGCGGACGAGGAGGCGGTGGATCTTCATCGTCTCCAGCTGCGCCATGGTCACGATCTCGGCCAGCGCCGTCTCGCCGGACTCGCGCAGGGCGCGGAGCGCTTCGGGCAGGGCCTCGCGGTCCATCTCGCCATCGCGCACGGCGGCGAAGAGCGCCTGCCGTTCTTCGTGCTGCGTCTCGCGGAGCGCGCGCAGGGCGCTTTGCTGATCTTCCGTCAGGCCAAGGACCTCGACCATCGCAGCGCGGCTTTCCTCGCGCCGCTCGCCGAGGTTTTCGCGCCGCTCCTCACGCCGCTCGCGCCATTCGTCAAGCTGCGCGCGCTGCTCGGGCGTGAGCACCTCGTCCACCTCAGCGCGCAGGGCCTCGCGCAGCGCCTGCATCTCCTCGCGGAAGTCTTCCTCGGTGAGGTCGCCGCTCTGGCGCGCTTCGATCAGGGCGCGGAACTGCGGCGCGTATGCTTCGCGGATGGCGCGCAGGGCCGCGTGCTGCTCGTCGGAGAGGTCGAGGCCGTCGAGGGCGCGCTCGCGGCGGTCTCGGAAGTCCCGGCGGTCCCGGAAGGCGCCGGGCGCTTCGTCGAGGCGGGCGAAGAGGCGCTCCTTCTGCGCATCCGAAAGACGCTGCTGGAGGGCGTCGGCGACGTGCCAGAGAAAGCCGGGCTGCTCGTGGCGGCGCTGATGCTGGGCCACGGCGGCGCGGAGGGCGCGCGCGCCGGCGTCGGAAAGGCTTAGGTCCTCAACCAGGCCGTTCGTCAGATCCGACAGCTCGGAGGAGGCGATGGCGTCGTCGGGGGGGGCGTCGGCATCAGGCGTGGCATCGGTCGCGTCGCAGGCGGCGAGGGCGAAGAGGAAGAGGGCGGCGAGGAGGCCGGGCGCGGCGCGGAAGAGGAAGCGGTTCATGGCAGCACCTTGCGGATGCGTTCGGTAGAGAAGCGGAGGGGCCGTTTGCGGCCTCTGCTTCCAATCAACCGCGTTACCGGGCGCCGGTTGTCACAGAACTGTGGCGCTTTGTCGGAGACGCTGCGGCGGTTCTGTGCCGCGCCGCTAGTTCACCCCACCGGCTCATCCGAAAAGAGCGCGAGCAGTTCGGCGAGCATCATGGCCGTGGCGCCCCACACCGTCTGCCCCTCCGCGTCGAAGAAGGGGACCTCAACGGTTTGCCCACGCAGCGTCCGCGGCGCGCGGCGGCGCGTGGCGGGCCTGAGAAGGTGCGCAAGCGGCACGCGCAGGATCTGGCCGACCTCGGCGTCGGTGGGGCGCAGGGCGGGCGCCTCGCGGGCGACGGCCACGAACGGGTGCACGCAGAAGTTCGACGGCGGGATGTAGAGCGGCGTGAGCGCGCCGAGGACCTCGGCCTCGGCCGGGTCGAGGGCGACTTCTTCCTTGGCTTCGCGCAGGGCGGTGGCCTGGAGGGCTTCGCCCGCTTCGCGCTGCCCGCCGGGGAAGGAGATCTGCCCCGGATGGTCGGGCAGATGGTCGCGCCGCACGGTGAGGACGAGGGCGGGCTGCCCGGCGTGCGGCCCCCCTTCGAGCGGAAAGAAGAGCGCCAGGACGCCGGCCTCGCGGCAGCTTTTCCCGCCGACGCGCGCGTCCTCAGGCTTCATCCGGTACGCGGGCGCCATCTGAAGCTGCGCGGCGGTGCCGGGGAGGGGCCGGCGCAGGCGCGCGCTGAGCGCCTCGGCGAAGGCGTCGAAGGGGTGGAGCGTCATGCGGGAAGAATGCCTCGGCCCGCGCGGCGGTTTCGGGAGGGCTTAGCGCTCGGGCGCGCGCTCGAACGTGTAGTCCTCGTAGGTGGCATCGAGCGTGTAGAGCACCGTGAACGTGCGCAGGCGGCGGCGCATCTGCATGGCGCCCTCGGCGCGCCGGCGGCGTGGCACGTCCAGCCCTTCGATGCGCGCGTACTCGGTGGTGACGACGACGGGGCCGCTCATGCGCGGCGGACGCAGGACGAGGCGGCTGCGCAGGAGGCGCCCGCCGGCGCGCTCGAACCAGAGCGTGGCCCGGTCGAGCACCGTTCCGCTCGTGCGCGTAACGGCGTCGAGGCGCCAGGCGGGGACGCCGTCCGCTTCGGCTGCGGCGGGGGGGGCGGTGGGGCGCAGCCGGCGCACGAGGTGCAGCGGGAGGGGAGCGGGCGTCAGCAGGGCCTCTTCGCCCGGCAGCACGAAGCTGCCGGGGCGGCGTTTGCGTGGGTCCGGAGCGCTGCCGCCCCGGCCCGGCGGCGTGCCCGGTGGCGTGAGGCGGCCTCGGTGGCGGCGCTCCAAGCGCTCGCGTTGTGCAGGCGGCACGGGGCGGCCGTTCGTGCGCAGCGCGCGGAGGTCGCGCGTCCACGTCTCAGGCTGGCCCGGCGTGCCGCTGAGGTGGGTTTCGCTTTCCACGCGGCGGCTCCCAAAGGGACTGTCCGCTGCGCGCACGGCGCGTTCGGTGACGGCGGCGTGGGCGAGATCGGCCGCCGCCTCAACCTGCTCGCTAATCCAGGTGCGCACGAGCGCCTCGGGGGCCGGCTGCGCGAAGGCCGGCCCGGCACACATCAGCAGCACAAAAAAGAGGCAGAGGGGACGCGGCATGAGTTGGTCGGGGGTCGGCTCTCCGAGGTGAGTGTGATAGTACGACGCGGCCCGCGAGGATGTCACAGAAGTGCGGACAGAGTGCAGTTTTTCGCCGGCGCGACGGGCACGCAGGAGGCGGCGTGCTATATTCGGGTACGAGACGCTGGCTGAAACGTCTAAGAAAATTTCCCTCTTCAGAAGAGAAACAACGCACGACGAGCAGCGCTGCCGTTCCCGGCGACGCTCTCCGCACGCGATCCATTCTAAGTCATACGCCGGCCCATGTCTGACGACCAGATCCTGCTCGTGGAAGATGACGAGGAGCTGCGCGCGCTCGTGGCGCGGCGGCTCGGCGAGGAAGGGTACGCCGTCCGCGAGGCCACGGACGGGTCGGCGGCGCTCGGCGCGCTCGAAGAGGAGGTGCCGGACCTCGTGCTGCTGGACATCATGCTGCCGGGGCTGGACGGGCTGGAGGTGTGCCGCCGCCTGCGTGCCCGGCATCCGCTGCTCTACGTCATTATGATGACGGCGCGCGGCGGCGAGACGGACCGCGTCGTCGGCCTCGAAGTGGGCGCGGACGACTACGTGACGAAGCCGTTCAGCCTGCATGAACTGGTGGCGCGCGTGCGGGCGGCGCTCCGGCGCATCCGCCTCACACGCGAGCGGGAGGCTTCCGTCCGCGATGACGAGGAGGCGCCGCTCGTCTTCGGCGGCCTTTCCATCCACCCCGCCCGCCGGGAGGTGCGCGTCGGTGACGAAGCCGTGCATCTCACCGTCCGCGAGTTCGACCTCTTGCTGTTCCTGGCGCGGCATCCGGGGCGGCCCTTTACGCGCACGCAGCTTCTCAGCAAGGTGTGGGACATCCACTACGAGGGCTACGACCGCACGGTGGACTCGCACGTGCAGCGCCTCCGCGCGAAGATCGAGCCGGACGCCGGCAACCCGCAGCGCATCCGCACCGTCTGGGGCGTGGGCTACAAGTTCAGCGCGGAGGAAGACGGCGCGCTCGCACGTTGAACGCTTTGCGCAAAGCGTTCAACGCCCACCGATCCGCCCGCATGAACGCCCCCCGCCCGATGCCTCCCAACGACGAGCCGCCCGCGCCGCTGCGGATGGCCGGGCGGAGGTCCGTGTTTTGGAAGGTGGCCGGCGTGCTTGTGGGCGTGCAGATGGCCGTCGCCGCGCTGGCGGTGGGGCTGAGCGCGCGCTTCGCGTACGACCGCAGCCTGGACCTAGCCGCGAGCAGCCTGCGCCTGCGTCTCGACGGGCTGGCCGAAGAGATCGAGCAGCGCGCCGGCCCCGTGCTCGACAGCCTCATTTTTTCAGATGGCGATGCCGCCGAGGCGCTGCCGCTGCCGCTGCGCCTCGACCTCGCCGCCCGCTTCCCCGACCCCGTAACGCTCCTCGGCGCCGAAGGGCAGCCGCTCGCTACCTTCGCGCCGGATGAGGTGGCTCCGCCTAGCGGAAGCGCGCCGCCGCATCCGCCGGGGCTGGACGAGGCGCTGGAGGCGGGCGAGGTGGTCGTACGCCTGGACGATGACGCGCCGGGCGGATCGTACGGCCTGGCGCCGCTCTACACGCCGGATGGGCTGCTGGCGGGCGGCCTTCTCGTGCAGCCGTTCGGGCGCTCCGTGGACCGCGAACTGGAGGGGACGCGCCGCGCCTTCCTCCGCGCGCTGGCGTGGACGGCCGGGCTGGCTGGGCTGGCGGCGCTACTGCTGGGTGCCGTTTTCACGCGCCGCCTCGTGCGCCCGCTCCGGCGGATCACGCGCGGCGTCGAGCGCATCGGCGCGGGCGAGTACGCCACGCGCCTCGACGCGCGCTCCCAAGACGAACTCGGCCGTCTCGCCGCCGCCACGAACCGGATGGCCGCCGCCGTGGAGGAGAGCATCGAGCGCCTCAAGGCCACGGACCGGCTCCGCCGCGAGCTGGTGGCGAACATCGGCCACGACCTCCGAACGCCGCTGGCCGCGATCCTGGCCCACGCTGAGGAGGCCGAGCGCTTTCTCGAACGGGGTGACGAAAAAGCCGCCCGCGACGCCCTCCGCGCCGCCGGCCGCCAGGGCCGCTACCTCCGCCGCCTCGTGGACGACCTCTTCGAGTTGAGCCTCCTCACCGGCCCCTCGGCCCCGCTGCGCCGCGAGCCGGTGCCCCTGGGCGAACTCCTCGCCGAGGCCGCCCGCACGCACGGTCCCGCCCTTGCTCGCGCCGGCCTCCGCCTGGAAACGGACCTCCCGCCCGCGCTTCCCACGCTCACCGCCGACGGCACCCGGCTCCTGCGCGCGCTCGACAACCTCCTCGCCAACGCCCATCAGCACGCCGGCCCCGGCACCGCCGTCTGCCTAAGCGCCCGCCTCGAAGCCGGCGAGGTCCAGATCATCGTTGAGGACGACGGCCCCGGCATGACGGAGGCCGTGCTCCAGCGTGCCTTCGAGCGATACTACCGGGGCGAGGACGCCCGCACCCGTCCCACCGCCGACGGATCAGAAGCGTCTGCAGCGCCGGGCACGGGCCTCGGCCTGCCCATCAGCCGCGCCATCGCCGAGGCCCATGGCGGCGACCTCACGGCCGAGAGTGCGCCGGGGCGGGGCAGCCGCTTTGTTTTGCGCTTGCCGCTGGCGTGGCGACTTGCGACTCAACCTTGAGACGCGGCAGGAGAGAGGCGCTTCGGCGACGGTGCAATCCGTTCCCGATCTGAGATCCGCTCTCGGCGCTTTGCCTCCTCGAACAGCCGATCAACATCGTAGTCGAACCGGGCTGCCAATGCTTCGCGGATGGCCCGGACCTCGGCGATGATCTCGTCTTGCATCGGTTCCTCACGTATCTCAGGCAAGCTCATAGCTGGCTCAGCTCCTCCGGCGTGCAGAATGGCGAAGCGGTGCTCAGACGCGCCAGTTCTACGCCACGTGCGCGACCTGGTTGTGCGGGCTTTACTACTCACGAGAGCAGCCGGTCGTATTCCGTATGCGGCCCGATCCAGAACCAAACCATCCCCTCAGGTTTCTCTCTCGCCAACGCTCGGTAGTGCAAGCCGACGCGCACGGACCAGACTTCCTGCCGCCCGCCTATCTTCTTGAAGTGCAACGACGGGTGGCGAGAATTGGCTTCAAGAAGCTCAAATTTCTGGTCCGCCAGTTCCTGAACGTGGTTCGGCAGGTCGCGGTAGTGCTGCCAAAATCTTGGAAGGGCAAGATGCTTCACCGTAGCGGACGTGCTTTTCCAGCTTCGTATTCTGCGTCTACTTTTTCGAGAAGGGCGTCGAGCCGTCCTTCGTCGAGGTCGCGCTCGATCTGCCTGTCCCAGAGCTTCGCTTGGTAATCAGCCAACCAAGCAGACAGTTCGACCACGTCTTCGGTTGAGAGCTGAGTAATGGCCTTTTCAATCTCTTTGACGCTCATGCTGTGCACCTGCAGTTTTCTTTGGAGGCTATCTTTCTTCCTAACCTCGCCGCCGGCTTTCGTGTTCTACGCAGTCGCCTAACAGCTTGCCACTCACCCGCGCAGAGCGAGACGGCGCTTCACCTCCGCGTGCGAAAGGGTTTCGCCACACGCGGCCTGCTCCAACCCTTCTTCGATCTTGCTGAGCAGGAGCAGGCGCTCAATGGCGTCGTCCACGGTGGCGTCCTCCGGCAAGTCGGCAACAGCTTTGATAATCTGGCCTGTGGTGATGGTGACAGGCATGAGGGGGCCAGGGGTTTGAAGTGGCAAGGTGTGCTGTCGGGACACGTGGAGAAGTGACGGCGGTTCGGCCCACACAGATGCTCTGGGCACGGGCCTCGGCCTGCCCATCAGCCGCGCCATCGCCGAGGCGCACAGCGGCGGCCTCACAGCCGAGAGCGCGCCGGAACGGGGAGCCGCTTTGTGCTGCGGTTGCCACTATCACAACGAGCCAAGCTTAGCAGCACAGGAGGGGCTGGCATTATTAGTGAACTACAGCAATTCCGGAGCGCCGCAGCACGTGCCACCGGATAAAACGCTAAAGCCCAGCGTCTGCTACAGCACATGGTTATTGTGCAGCGTCAATAGTCTACAGTGAAAGCTTGAGCAAGAGAAAAGCCCTCATTGCGCACGACAACTCAGCTTTGGTGCATTTCGTGAACGTAGCCTCTATAAATAAGTGTCTACCTCGGAAATAATGCCATCAATAATTCCCAGTGCGATGTTCCGGCTTGGTTCAAAAAGAGTTGGATGAGCACATCGGTTTCTCGTCGACAGCCAGCCCTTGTATATATTGAGTGTCTGGTAATCAACAAGCCCCACCTTCTTTGCAGCTTCCAGTATCTGCGCGTCAGGAACATCGCTCAACAGCGCATCGGTAGACTCGGCTTTCCACTTGCTGTAGCTGGTTTTCAGTTCTTCACGGTAACCAGTTACCATCTTCTCTGCTATAGAGTAGATGAAGCCTGACCACGCAAGCACGATTGCCGCACGGTAGCAGCCAGTTTGTAGTGATTTCAGGGCCTCGCGGTAGTAATCTGCAACGTCCACTGGTAGACCGTGCAAACGCTTGAAGCTTTCTGCAAGCTCAATGACGCGGCTGGCAGACGCTTCATGGTTTTCAAGAATTGCATGTGCTGCCCTATGGGCACTGCTGCGCCGCCTTAATAACGTCTCCAAGGCACCCATCATTCAGCCTCATTCGGTTCGAGCAAGTGCTGCCTTAAAGCCCTGAATAAGTCCTCGTACTTCTTGGTGTCCTCAAACTCCGGGAGTTGAAGCTGAAGATTGACTGCTAGCTCGAACTGACGACGACGTGTTTGTTGGGGCACCCTCCCGAATTGCTCGTCGGAAGCCTCGTCGTCGGGAGCGACAGTCGGTTCCCCTTCCGTCGCCCTGATTGTCTCTGACTCCCTTGCAACCTCATACTTACCGTTCGCTTCCTTGATGAGACCTGCCCGGACGAGTACGTCTGCAACGGCGCGTGCCCCCGTTTCATTGTATTGGTTCTTACTTGCACCTGAGTTGTACAAAATACTGCCGGGCAGCTCGTCAACATCAATTCCCTTTTGCACCCGAACTGCGGTTACCTGATCGCTAAGAAATTCACTGCTGGTCACCGCTTCCTTCCAGTAGTTTCGGACCTGCTCGTCTTGTTCGTGATGCAACGCATGGCCGAGTTTGTTGCCAAGGTCCGTCGCCTCTTTCTTCTGCCCTCCCTTCAGTAAGCCGAGACTCACCAAGAAGCCGTTATTGCGAGATACGGTCGTCTGGTTTATTCCTGCAAGCTTCGCAACTTCAGCATTGGTCTCAGGGCCATTTCTCTGCGAAAAGGCCTCAATGATCTTCTCTATTTCTCCAATACTAGAGCCTGGGAGGCTGAACTCGTTGTTCATACTACCGTGTGAGTGAGTGGCAAGGGGTGAATGAGCGCCGAACACACCACGTGTCGCGTCGAGGCGGCGTAACGTGTGACTATCCGGAACGAGTCCTGGTAGCACGTGGCGCACTGCTCACCAAAGTAACGTGCTTCTGCAGAAAGTGCCAAACGCAAAACGCCCCGGCCGGAAAGCTTCTCCAGCCGGGGCGCTTGCTGCGTTCGAGTCGTCGCCACTGCCGCTTACGAAACCTCGATGCGGCGGGGCTTGCTCTCTTCGGCTTTGGGGATGCGTACTTCGAGGACGCCGTCGGTGTAGTCGGCCTCGATGGCGTCGCTCTGGACGGCGCGTGGGAGCGAGAAGGCGCGGTAGAAGGTGCCGGCCGTGCGCTCCATCCGCACGTAGTTGCGGCCTTCCTCTTTGGCCTCGGCCCTGCGCTCGCCGCTCAGGGTGAGCGTGTGGTCCTGGTAGTTGATCTGCAAGTCCTCGCGTGCGATGCCGGGGAGGTCGGCGTGGATGAGGTAGGCGTCTTCGGTCTCGGCGAGGTCCACGCGCGGCGCCCACACGGCCGTCTCCGAGGCGGCGTCGCCATTGCTGCCCGAGCGGCGCGGGGTGAAGAAGCTGTCGAACACGCGGTCAATCTCGCGCTGGATGTTGCGCATCTCCGAGCCGGGGGAGAAGCGGATCATGTTAGCCATAACTGAAAACCTCCGGGTATGATGATGTGGCAGATTGTTCGGCGGGTCTGATCGCCCGCAAGTGTACCCGTCCACAAATCAACCCGCGTGCCAGCAGCCCGGCGGCTGCCAGAGCGGCAAACGCGCGCCGCCCCCGATTGAAAAAATGACAGCCGGCGCTGCAACGCTGGCAAGCGCAGTCGTCCAGAAGTGTCAGTTTCGACGGTTGCCTTTGCCAATTCGTCTGCCCCGGTCTCTTCTCGCGTCATCTGAGCGGAAGCGAAGGATCTCCCCCGTTGAGCATTCCGCTAACGTAGGAGATCCTTCACTGCGTTCAGGATGACGCAACGTGCAAGCCGCGACGTGCAAAAAAGGTCAGCAGCCGGCTGGCAGCACGCGCCCGCTCGCCTCGCCGAAGCCGACGCGGTAGCCGTCGCCCTCGGCGTAGCCGGTGAGCACGAGGCGGTCGCCGTCTTGGAGGAACGTGCGCTCTTCGCCCGAGGGCAGCTCGATCTTGTTCTCGCCGCGCCAGGTGAGTTCGAGCAGGCTGCCGTAGCTGTTCTCCGTCGGGCCGCTGATGGTGCCGGAAGCCAAGAGATCGCCGGGGCGGACGTTGCAGCCGTTGACGGTGTGGTGCGCCAGCTGCTGCGCGACGTCCCAGTACAGATGGCGGAAGTTCGTCCGGCAGATCGTCTGCGGCGTGTCCATCGCCTCCGTCTGCACCGCCGCTTCGAGGCGGATGTCGTAGGTGCGCGCGCCATCGGATTTCAGGTAATCGAGCGGGGCCGGGTCCTGCTCCGGGCCGTCGGTGCGGAAGGGTTCGAGCGCGGCCAAGGGCACGACCCACGGCGAGACCGTCGTAGCGAAGCTCTTCCCCAGGAACGGGCCGAGCGGGACGTACTCCCAGCCCTGGATGTCGCGCGCGCTCCAGTCGTTCACGAGCGCGAGGCCGAAGATGTGGTCGCGCGCGCGCTCGATCTCAATCGGCTCGCCGAGGACGTTGCCGGGGCCGACGAAAAAGCCCATCTCCAGCTCGAAGTCCAGGAGCTTCGTCGGGCCGAACTGCGGCGGCTTCTGGTCATCCGGGCGCGTCTGGCCGCAGGGGCGGCGCACGTCCGTGCCGCTGACGACGACGGAGGAGGCGCGGCCGTGGTAGCCTACCGGGAGCCACGTCCAGTTCGGCTTGAGCGCGTTCTCCGGCCCGCGGAACATCGTGCCCACGTTCGTGGCGTGCTCTTTCGAGGAGTAGAAGTCCGTGTAGTCGCCGATCTCGGCGGGGAGGAGCATCCGCACGTCCTGGCGGGGGACGAGCGCGCGCTTCCGGAAGTTGTCGTCATCGCGGAGCGTGGCGTTGTCCTCGCGCAACAGATTGCTGGTCGTCTCGCGCGCGGCCTGCCACACCTCCGGCCCCATCGACATGAACGTGTTGAGCGAGACCTGCGAAAACGGACGGCGCCCCTCGATCTGCGGGTGGTCGAAGAGGTCGCGGCTTTCCAGCGCCGAGAGGTCGAGCACGTAGTCGCCAATGGCGACGCCGACGCGCGGTATGGACCCGCCGGGCGGGGCGAACACGCCGTAGGGCAGGTTCTGGATGGGGAAGTGCGACTCGGGCGCGACCTCGATGAAAGACTTCAGCGAGGGGTCGGTGGTAGAATCGGCCATGCGGCAGAGCGGTTTGGGGATTGCGAAACGGACAGAAAAAGACGTAGGGACACGATATATCGTGTCCCTACCGTAGATCAAACTCAGAGCAGCCCCATCGCGCGGAGGTCGTCCATCGGCTCCTCGAACGAGCAGCTGCCGAAGGAGATGGCAAACGCCTCGCGCGCGTGGCCGACGTCGTCGAGCGAGGCGGCGTGGCCGCGCCAGGCGAGCGCGTCCGGGGCGAACTGGAAGTGGCGCGCGTCCTCTTCTTTGAGCACGCGGCGGAGCGCGCGCGCATCCAGTCCTTCGGCGTGGGCAAGGGCGGCGGCGGCGAAGACGTTGAGAAAGCCGTGCATCATCGTGCCGATCTCGTCGTCGTAGTGGCGCAGCGGGTGGTGCAGGCCGGCGGTGGCTTTGAAGCGCACGCCGGCATCGCGCGCGGCGGCGAGGGCGCGGGCCACGTGCTCGGTGGAAGGGAACGCCTCCGGCTCCGTGCCGCCGCAGCGGATCTTGAGGCCGGCCTCCGCGCGCAGGGGCAGGTCCTGGCGGCTGTTGTGCTCAGCCATCGCGCCGAGGAGGCCGGGCAGATGCTCGACGGTAGCCTCGCGGAGCGGCACTTCGTAGAAGAGGTCGAGGCCGCCCAGGCCCGAGGCCACCACGCGGCGGTGCGCGTCCTCGAAAAAGCGCTCGGCGGCGGCGGCGTCTTCGCTGAGAAGGGCGGCGGGGAGGCGCACCTCCATCACGTCGGCCAGGACGCGGTCAGCGTGGCGGTCGTGGAAGGCGGCAATGGCTTCGAGGTCGTTCTCGAAGGCGTCGAGGAGCGCTTCTGCCGTGTCGCCGCCGGTGCCCAGGACGGAAAAGCGGAAGGGCGGCTCTTGGCGGAAAAGGCCAGCGTGCGCGTCAAGCGCATCGAGGCGGCCCACGGGGTGGACGAAGCGCGCGAGCATCCACGCCTCGGGCGACTGCCGGTAGCGGGCGAAGTGCTCGATGGCGGTGGCCGTGTCCAAGCCGGCGGGGGGGAACTGGCCGGCGTAGTCCACAATCTCGGCCAGGAGCGTGCGGAGGACGGGCGCGTCCGGCGGGCCGGGCGTGGGCGGCGCCTCGGCGGCGTAGTTGGAATCAGTGGGCATGGGCGGCAGGGCCGATGGGCAAGAACAGACTGAAGACTGAAAGCAGGCCAGGGCAGCGCTGTTCCTTCGGATAGCGGCCTTCTCTTCGGGCGCGCCGAGGTTGGGGCGAACCTATCGCCGCGCGCGGATGTATAGGCCGTGCATTGTGCGCAGGGAGCACGCGTGGCCCATCGGTGGGCCGTTTCATGAGCGGCTCCGTATGACCCGCCGCTGCCTCTGCGTCCCGCCTTCTTCATCAGAGGGCGAAAATTCCTTGTAACGAAACCCATTGCACTGATACGCTGAGCCAAGAGCGAGCGACTAACAAGGCGGCGCAGGTCGGACGCACACGGCCTCGTTTGCCTTCTGTCGTCCGCATTCACCCAGCCAGCGTTATTCTTACTCCCCGCCACAGAACATCTCTTGTCATGAAGCGATCTCCGTTACTCCTCGTCCTCACAGGCGTGTTCGTCGCCCTGCTCGCCAGCGGCTGCGCGGCGGGCAACCCGAACATTAGCGCCGCCGAGGACGCGCTCGAAGACCAAAACTACGAGCAGGCCCTCGCCAGCGTGGACCAGGCCCTCCAGGCGGACAGCGCCAACGCGGACGCCTACATGCTCCGGGCGCGCATCTTGAGCGACCAGGCCAACAACGTGGAGGACCCCGCCCGCCGCGCCGAGCTGATCCAGCAGATGGTGGACGCCTATGACCAGGCCATCTCCATCGACCCCGACCTGCGCAGCGAGGTGCAGAACCGCCTCTTCCTGACGTACCAGCAGGAGATGCGCCAGGGCGTCGAGGCCTTCCAGCGCGCCAACCAGAACCAGGACACCGAGGCCTTTAGCGAGGCGGCCGACTACTTCGCCTCCGCCGCCGCCGTGGAGCCGGACACGATGTCGGACGCCGCCTTGAACCAGGCCTACGCGCTCATCAACGCGCAGCGCGCCTCGGAGGCCATCGGCCCGCTCGAAGACGTGATCGAGAACGTCGAGAGCCAGCCCGATTCCGTCGCCTCGGAGCGTTACGTGCTCTTGGCGCAGCTCTACGCCCAGGAAGGGCAGAACGAGGAGGCCGTCACGCTCCTGGAGCAGGCGCGCGAGCAGCTCCCCGAGAACGCCGACGTCGAGGCCGAACTCCTCAACGCCTACGCCCGCAGTGGCGACACCGAGCGCGCCATGACGTACTACGAGCAGGCCATCGAGCGCGAGCCGCAGAACGAGACCTACCGCTACAACTACGGCTCGATGCTCCTCAACGCCGACCGCTACGACGAGGCCATCGAGCAGCTCGAACGCGCCGTCGAACTGGACCCCTCGTACGCCAATGCGCAGTACAACTTAGGCGCCGCCTACGTGAACAAGGCGGCCGACCAGGCCACGGCCATCCGCGAGATCGACGCGGAGCTGACCGAGGGGCGCGACCAGATGTCCGACCAGGATATCCAAGCCCGCGAGACCGAGATGCAGGACCTGAGCGAGGACGTGCGCGAGCTGTTCCGCCAGGCCATCCCGCCCCTGGAGCGCGCCCGCGAGATGTCCGACGGCTCCGATACGAAGGAGACGAGCATCTGTGAGGTGCTCTTCCGCGCCTACGTGCAGACCGGGCAGCAGGACAAGGCCCAGGAAGCGGCCGAGTGCGCTGGCATCGAAGGCTGACCGCCGCACACGCCTGCAGCCGTTAGATCCGCAGACCGCGAACCCAGGTTTCTTCTCGAAGCCTGGGTTCGTTTCTTTTGGGGCGGCCCGCCGCCTCGATAGTCTACGACCAACCGCTCCGCTATGGAAGTCACCGACACCGCCTCGTCGCGCACCTCTGCTAAACGCACCTTCGCCACGCGCGCCGTGCACGCCGGGCAGGAGCCTGACCCGGCCACCGGCGCCATCATGACGCCCGTGTACTTCACCTCGACGTACGTGCAAGAGGCGCCCGGCAAGCACAAAGGTCACGAGTACGCGCGCGTGACCAACCCCACGCGCTCCGCCCTCGAAGGCAACCTCGCCGCGCTCGAAAACGCTAAGCACGCCGTCTGCTTCGCCTCGGGCGTGGCCGGCATCGACGCCATCCTAAAAGGCCTGCGCCCCGGCGACCACGTCGTCGCCACGAACGACCTCTACGGCGGCACCTTCCGCCTTTTCCGGCAGGTGTTCGAGCCGTTCGGCCTCTCCTTCTCCTTCGTGGACATGACGGACGCCGAGGCCGTCGAAAGCGCCTTCACGCCGGCCACGCGGCTCCTCTGGATCGAGACGCCCACGAACCCGCTCCTGCGCATCGCCGACATCGCCCGTCTTTCGGAGATGGCGAAAGCGCGCGGCGCCGACGTGGCCGTGGACAACACCTTCGCCTCGCCCTGCTTGCAGCAGCCGCTCGATCTCGGCGCCGACCTCGTTCTGCACTCGGCCACGAAGTACCTCGGCGGCCACTCCGACCTCATCCTGGGCGCCGTCTGCACCTCCTCCGATGAATGGGAGGAGAAGCTGCGGTTCCAGATCAAGACGACGGGCGCCTCGCCGGGGCCGATGGACTGCTTCCTCGTTTTGCGCGGCACCAAGACGCTGCACCTGCGCATGGAGCGCCACTGCGAAAACGCGCAGGCCGTGGCCGAATTCCTCCAGGCGCACCCGAAGGTGGCCGAGGTGCGCTACCCCGGCCTCCCGGACGATCCCGGCCACGCCGTGGCCCAAAAGCAGATGCGCGGCTTCGGCGGCATGATGGCCTTTACGCTCGAGGACGACCGCGTGCCCACGGCCGAGGCGCTCCTCGCCAGCACGGAGGTGTTCCAGCTGGCCGAGAGCCTCGGCGGCGTCGAGAGCTTGATCGAGCACCCGGCCTCGATGACGCACGCCTCCATCCCCGCCGCCGCGCGCCGCAAGGCCGGCCTCCTCGACTCCCTGATCCGCCTCTCCGTCGGCGTCGAAGGCATTGACGACCTCATCGGAGACCTCGAAGGGGCGCTCGCGCGGATCTGAGAAACGCTGCGCCGCGCGCCGATCCTTCTCCCCAAACCCCGATGCCAGCCCCCATGCCCACCGCGCCGCAGACCACCAGCCACCCCTGGCACGGCATCGCCATTGGCGAGGACGCGCCCGACCTCGTCCGCGTCGTCGTCGAGGTGCCGCGGCAGACGACGACGAAGTACGAACTCGACCTCGCATCAGGCCTCTTGGCCATCAACCGCATCCTTCATCCGCCCGTGCCCTACCCGGCCAACTACGGCTTCGTCCCCCAAACGCTTGACGACGACGGCGACCCGCTCGACGCCCTCGTCCTCATGCAGAACCCGGTGGCGCCCCTGAGCCTTTTGACGGCGCGGCCCATCGGCATGGTCGCCCTCCAAGACCGCGACGAGAAGGACGACAAGCTCATCTGCGTCCACGCCGACGACCCGATGTACGAGCGCGTCGAGCGGATGGACGACCTCCCAGACTACGAGCAGACCGTGCTGGACTGGTTCTTCAACGCCTACAAATCGGCCATGGAGCGCGACGTGCGCGTGGATGGCTTCCAAGACGCCGGCGCCGCGCGCGAGACCATCGAAAACTGCGCCGAGGCGTACCGAGAGCGCTTTGGCGAGGCGGAAGAGGCGTAGCGGCGCGCTCACCAGCCCATCGTGCCGGGGCCGCCCTTGAACGGGCCGACGACCTTTGCAGTGATCCACCCGCCGTAGAAGTCACCCTCCTGCGCCTCGGCCTTCTCGTCGCCCACCCAGCATTCGTCCATCCGGCTCGGGTAGAAGGCGAGGTGGTCCTTGAGCGCCAAAAAGCGCGGTGCCGGGTCCGGGTAGGCCCAGGCGGCGTGAGGCGCGCGCCTGCCGCCGGCCTCGATGGAGAAGTACACGGCGCGGCCCTTGAACTCGCACATCGACGTGCGATTCTCACGCGCGAGGTGTTCCATCTGCACGTCCTCGGGCGGGAGGTAGTACACGGGCGGGTGGCTCGTCTCCAAGACGCGCTTGGCGTTTGTGCTATCGGCCAGCGTCACGCCGCCGAAGACGACGCGAATGCGCTCCGCCACGTCTTCGAGCGCGGGCGGGCGCGGGTAGTCCCACACGGATTCCTGTCCGGGGCCGGGTTCGGTTTTCTGCTGCGGCATAGATTTCCGTGACGTGAGAGCTAAAACGGGAAACTCAAGAGATCGCGCCCGTGAACGCTGATGGCGAGCACGGCAATCACGTCCGAGCGGCGCAGATCCAGCGCGGAGCGGTCGTAGTACACGCCCACCTCGGGGCTGATGCCCAGGCGCTCGTTCCCGATCCGCACGCCGAGGAAACCGCCCAGCGTGGGCGAGTCGGACGGCGCGCTCGCACTCAGCGGGATGACCTGCATGGCGCGCAGGCCGCCGTAGGGCGTGAGCGCGGCATCGGCACGGCTCGAGGCGATGAGCGTGCCTTCGAGGTGCAGGTGCTGCCCCGCGTTGACGAACCCGCCGCCGGCCATGGCCGCGACGGCCGGCGCGTTGCGCTCGGTGCTCGGCGTGAGGAGGCGCTTGTAGTTGACCACGACCCCGCTCGCGCCGGGGATGCGCACGCCGAAGTCGGAGCGCTCGTCGATGCCGTAGCGCACCTCGCCGTCCAAGCCGCTAAAGGCGGCCGTCTCGTCGCCGCTGCGTTCCTCATCCTCGGCAAAGGGGTCGAGGCCGTTGGGGATGGTGTAGAAGAGGCCGGAGGTGATCGCCTCGTCCTCGGGGGCCGGCCGGGCCGTCGTGCCCACGGCGTAGGGGATGCATCCGCTGAGCAGCAGGCCAAAGCCGATTAGCAGCCCGGTGGCGAGAAGCGCCGATCTGAGAAACACAGGGCGGGAGCGTAAGACAAGCACAGCGGTGGAGGCAGTTCGGGAAATGATGCCGGCGGGCAGGCCAGGCGTCGGGACACGCTTACAAACTAAGACAAAGGAAGCTCTTCTGCGAACGTCTTCCAAAGGGGGGCAGAGCGGGAAGTAATACCAAGTCCGGATCATACCGTTGTCATTTCGGGAGCCTGTCCCGCTCTGCGGGGAACGGAGTGAGTGGAGAGGTCCCCCTCTGGCGAAGCGTTTTGAGCATCCCAGATCCCTCCGCTTCGTTGCGCTCCGGTCGGGATGACAGGCCAGAACGCAAGTAGGCGTTCGGATTTGGTATGAGAGCGTTTACCACCTCGTCGCATTCGGCACCAATCTGCCGTGTGGCGCGCTCGTTGGCAGGAGAAGGAGTCGCTTCATCTACCCTCATCCACCTTTGGAGGCCTGCCCATGTCCGCCACGCTGATCGGATCGTACGGCAGCCCCGCCACCGCCCGCCGCGCCGTAAGCGCCCTCGAAGACGCCGGCGTGAAGCGCGAGGAGATCCACGCCTTCCTCCACGACGGGACGCACGCCATGGGCGACGGCCCTTCTATTGGCGAGCACCTGCGCGGCGAGACCTCCGGCGCGGGCGCGGGCGGCTTCGCGGGCGACTTCGTGAACACGCTTGACGAACGCGGCGTCCCCCGCGCCGAGGCCGAGTTCTACGCCGAGCACGTCCGACGTGGCGGCGGCGTGGTCGTTGTCTTCACCGACAAGCACGAGGACGAGACCGCACGCGTTCTCAACGAGCACGGCCCGGTCCACCACGAGAGCCGCCGCGCCGCCTGGAAAGAAGCGGGCTACACCGGCTTCGACCGCGACGCCCCCGTCTACACCGCCGACGAAGTCCGCGCCGAGCGCGAGCGCTACACCGCCCGCGAGACCGGCACCGCCCGCGCCTACGCGCGGTGATGGCGCCCGCCGAGGCCTGGGCGCCCGCTTAGCGCGCCTCCGCCTCTTCAAAGACGAAGCGGCCGAGAAACGCTCTGGCGAAGGCCGACCGCTCGACGGCGGCCTTGGTGAGCGGGTTCTCCCACCACACGCCTTCTCCGTTCGCCAGCACGACGAACGCGAGCCGCCGCGTCATGCCGGCGGGGTCCAGGATGCGCGCCTCGATCTGCCGGGCCAGCTCATTGAGGTCGCCCTCGATCTCCGTCGAGTCATTGACCGTCCATTCGAGATAGCGTGAGAGGCGCGAGAAGAGGATCGGGTTGTAGAGGAAGGAAGCGCCGGGATCGCCGCTGGCCGTGTGCGTGAGGAGGTTTCGCATGGTGATGGGCGCATCGCAGTCGAGGTTTTTGCCGAAGACCGTCGGCGCGGCAGCGAGGTCGCGGCAGAACGCGGTGAATTCGGGCACCTCAGCCATCCGCGCGTCGAGGTCTACGGCGCCATCTTCCGCAAGCTGGAGGAAGACGAGGCCGACGAACGTTTTCGTCACGGAGGCGATTCAGAACGGCGTGTCCGGCGTCACGGGCACGCCCTCATCCACATCCGCCACGCCGAACCCCTCGGCCCAGACCGTCTCGCCATCTCGGACGACAGCCGTTGCGAGGCCCGGCACGCGGTGCGCCTGGCGCAGCGAATCCATCTCCGCCGCGAACGGCGCGAAGCCGGTAGGCTGCGCCAGCGCCGGGGCGGCGGGGAGGAGGGCGAGGGCGAGCAGCAGGAGAGGGCGTGACATGCGGCATGCAGAGCGGGTGCGGAAGGGGGGAGTCTTCCGCGTTACGGCAGCCCAAGCGCTAAAGGTGCACGCCGGCCGCTTTGCCATCGCGCCGCTGGCAGCAGCGCTTTGAACGCTGCGGCGTCAGTCCGTACCCGAGGGCGCACGCCGCGAAAACCAAAAGAGCACGGCAGCCGAAACGACAAACGCGCCAAAGGCTACAGGCACGAACCAGCTGACGGCCGTTTCCCACACGACCTCCCAGTGGGTGCCGCGCGCGTCATGGAAGATGCCCTGCGGGTTGCGCCGCCAATCCACGTACGCCATCGCCGCAGCCACGGCGGCCCCCGCCGAAGCTCCGAACAAAGCGCTCAACAACCAGCGTTTGCGTGTCACCAGTGCGTCTACGGAGCCTCTGCCGCGAGCAGCACGAAGGCGAGGGGGCAGCTCTCTGTGCTCGCGCTCGACAGATCCCTGCGTCTGCGTTGATGGGCGGGTTATGCGTTCCTCTCAAAACATCTGACGTGCGCTTCAAGTCACCCTTGCCAACCGTCAGGGTATTCGCTTCGGTAGTGCTCGCGGCACATCCGGATGCTCTCATGCGCGCGCTCGGGGCCGAGAAAGCCCTCCACATCCACCTCGCGGTGCATCACGTCTTGGTAGTCTTCGAAGAACCACTCGATCTCCTGTAGCTCGTAGTCGGGCAGCTCGTCGATGCTCTGGTAGTTATGGTACTTCGGGTCGTCGAGGTGGACGCAGATGATCTTGTCGTCGTTCTTGTCCCGGTCGGTGAGGTTGACGATGCCCACGGGGCGGGCGCTAAGCACCGTGAGCGGCGCGACGGGGTTCTGCATGAGCACCATGGCGTCGAGCGGGTCGCCGTCCTCGTCAAGCGTCTGCGGGAGGAAGCCGTAGTTGGCCGGATAGGGCACCGGCGGGTGCATGATGCGGTCGATACGCAGGATGCCGAGGTCTAAGTCAAGCTCGTATTTCGTCGTCGTCTTGCGTGGGACCTCGATGACGAGGTTGAGTTCGTCGGGCGCGTTGGGACCGAGGGAGATTTCGTGCCAGGGGTGCAGGCGCATGATGTTTTGTTTTTGAAAGGGGGCGGTGGCAAGTGGGTGTACATGATGGTCTCGTTATACGTAGCGCTACTGCTCCTGTCTTCCGGCACGAAGTAGCTCAACAACGCCTTTCACAATTTCGCTTCTCGTCCCTTCTTTCAACTCGCCAACCACGCCTTTGAAAAGCTCGGCATTCGCCGTAAACAGCTTCCCCGGCCGCGCATAGCTCGTCCTCTGCAAACTTCCCCTCTCGAAGCTCTCGTCCGTCAACTCAATAGCATCCGGATCTGCATAGGGGTTGCTCATCACTTGACACAGCACGAAGTCGTTCCGACTAACTTCTGCAAGGATGACCGCCGGACGGAGCTTCGACCTCGACAGGTCAGAGAACGGAAACGAAACCAGGATTACTGATCCGGCTGAAGGTGACTCCATGCCTCGTCTTCTTCGTTCCGGTTCCAGTCCCTGGCAAGCGTCTCTTCGCTAAGCAGTGCCGTTTCACTTGCTCTTGGCTCTTCATCGGCCTTTTCCTCCAGCACGGTAACGAGCACGCGCTGGCGGGCACGCAACGGCAGCGACTCGAGGAGCCGGATCTGGCCGTTTTCATCGACAACGGCTTCGACGGTTCTCGGCATGGTTTACCCGTCTGAAAGTTCGCATCTCAGTTTCCACTTCAACTGTAAAGACGGTTTCCTGTTCGCTACGCATAACGGCCCGGCAATCATCGGGACGCGCCAGCGATTGGCCGAAGCGGTTGATTCTCAAAATAGCGGAGCGGCAGCTCAAGCGCACCAGCCCTCGGTCCGCGTGCATGGCCTTGTTATGCGCACGTGCTGGCAGATCGTACTACGCTTTTTCTTGTTCCTTCACCGCTACCTTCAAGACGAGCGAGACGATAAAAACGCTCCGAGAATCAGGGCAACCCATCCTATGAAAGCGTCTGTGCTCTCCGACTTCGTCCATACGCCAATCAACGCCGACAGCAGAAAAGGCAGCAGCAAGAGCAGACGCTTGAGTGGCGGAGCCTTCTTGATCTCCTCCGCAAGCACTTCGGATTTGTCACGGGGATCGTCTTCCGTTCCCCCGATATGCATGTCGTTTTTGCCTTCCATGACTCCTGCGTTTGCTAAACTTCTGTGCACATAACGGCTTGCGGCTCAGCGGCGCAGGGTAGCGAAGCCGTTTGAACGCGGCATTGCAAGCGGTGGGGTTGAAAGAGGCAAGACTGTCCAGCCCTGCGTCCGCCTGCAGCCGCTGGTTATGCCGCCGACGGGCCACCTTGAGCCTCCGGAAACTCGATCCCGTACCGCCCCGAGATCTCCAGCACCCGCTCCATGTCCGGCGGCCCATCAGCCGGAAGGGCCGAGAGCTCGCGGAAGTATTCCTCTAAGCCCGCCGGCATCAGCATGATCAGCATCCGGGCCGTCTCCTCCCCCACGACCCGCCACGTATGCGGGACGCCCTGCGGGAGGAACACTGTGGCGCCAGGCTCGCCGACGACCTGCTCGCCAGCCACGTCGAACTCGACCCGGCCCTCGAGGACGTAGAACACCTCGTCCTCATTGCGGTGCAAGTGCACCGGCAGCGTTGTCCCGGGCGGGTTCTCGTTCTCGATCAGCGTGAAGCGGCCTTGTGTATCCTTGCCGGTGAGCTTGACGTGCTGGGCGTCGCCGAGGACGTTGAGCGTGTCGCCTTGACCGCGGACGGTGATCTTGGCTTGGTGCGCGAAGCGGGCTTCTTCGGGTAGTTGCTGGCTCATGGGACCTTTGGGGGCGGGTTCGGGGATGGTTGATGTACGGCGCTACACTTCAGGCGGCATAACGATTTGCGGCTCACCAGCGAAACGCGGCAGGCCGGTTGGACGAGGCAAGATCAGCGACAGCGGCTAGACGAGGCAAGGCAGTAGAGCGTTTCGTCGGCGTGCAGCCGCGAGTTATGCCGCCTTCTGCAGCCTGACCTCAAAAAGCCCTGCTACTTCCCGCCTGGTCACACTGAGCAGCAGTCATGGTGGACCGCGTCTTGGCCTCCGAACACTGGTGGGATTCCGCGCCATACGCAGAGCAAGCTGCTTCCACAGCAAATGACGATATGGTCATGTTCTGCCAGCACTGCACCTGCCTTCTGCAAGACAGGTATGCATTCAGTTGAGCCGGGGTAGCATTATTTCCGGGATTCGGCGGGCACGCCAATAGAAGCGTATCGCTGTGGGAGGCGCAGGCACTGGCGTCACCGTCAAGGCACTCTTGGCGGTCGTTGGCGACTGGAGTCTGCTCTCCTTCGCTAATCGTGGGTATATACTTTGGAATAAACTGAGCGATATCCATGCCTGTTATTTCTGCAGTAGCTATAACAGGTTGGTTGACGTTGCTTCGTCGAATTACTCGGATAGTCTCTCCCGTAGGAATGTTGAATCCTGCCGGCAGTAGAGCACTGCCATCGCTGTTAGACCCTACCACGGTTCCATTTACTAAATGCGAGTTTTCGACTCTGGGCTGAGTACTTGGTGTCGGAATCCATTTGATATGTAGTATAACAGTATTACTATCCACTACGCTGGCCCAACTGTGTAAACCTTGAGTGTTGCAACTAGACATACAAGATCCCCAGGCTGATAACACATTAGCATCTCCATACCGCTCTAATACATCTCGGGAGGTTGCGCTCACCCCACCGCCCTGCATTTCCTGCCTAAATGCAGTCTTTCTGGCTTCATACTCTCCTCGGGACATGTTGGCGTTGAAGCCAAAATCGAAGAAGCTAGCCCCACCTCCGGCGCTTACTGAGCGCTTGAATTCGTCATAGTTAGAGTTAGCTATCATTTGCCTGACATAATTTGAGGCAGACTGGTCACCCCTTTCTGCTCTATAGTTGTATACTCCGTCAGCGAGGACCGCATAGCAGCCGCATGAGTCTCCCTGGGCAACTGCTGTAGAGGAGATAGAGACAAGAATTCCTAACGACACGAACAAGCGCATCTTCATAGCAATCACCGTGGTGGCCAGGGTTAGAATGGCTGATGAGCCGAGTTAATGCAGCTTCCGTAAAGGGGATCTGTTCAAGAGGCTGTATAACGACTTAGATTTCAGCGGCAGGCAGCTAGCGAGGGCTGCCCGAGGCCACTGCACTTCAACTTACTATAGCGCCGAGAACATGCACGACTGCCTGTCCACTGGAACCAATTGAGGGAGTGAAGCCGGTTCTCCCGATTACATGCTAATCACAACGAGTCCTCTGAACTGGAACACGTTGTGTGACCGGAACCTGCTGTGGCACAGTTACCACATGATAGGCATGAAGGTAGCTGCAACCATAATAACCGCACATCCAGTGCGAGCACGGTACCGACTGCTGCACATATTGAGTTACCCAGGTGGTTTGATCTTCCCACTCCGTGATGGTGCGACAAGAGCTATGTTCTGGCGCAGGTTTCCTATCGTCGGGGTTCAGGCAAGCAACGAGATTCAGAGCACGTTGTGGACCTGGAAGATGGGTCCAGTCACCCGGTGACTGGCTGACGTCCCTTTGGACGGCACGAAGATCCGCATCAGAAAAGGTCCCACTTGCTACAAGAGTACGTGCGGCCCAGCAGTCAGCAGCTTGTTCTGACGCATATGGAATATTTTGTCCTGAAACAACCTGTCCGAGGGCGTGGTGACCACATTCGTGAAAGTAGAAGAACCGACGAGTAGATGGACTCACTGAGAGGACAACGGCGGGATTATAGATTATCACCGGCTGACCGTTGGAGATGGTCGCCATTGCTATGTCCTGAAGATTCGAATCTGAGTAATCTAAAACGGGCGTCCCTAATACATCTCGGCATCCTCCCCACCACTGGGCATAAAGAGGTGAAGCCGAAGCTGAGACAAAGAACGCCAGGAAAACAATGTTGCAGATCCTCCTGATCATTGGCCACTTCCTTGAGGTGTCATGATGCCGCTGCTGGAACCCTGTGTTATGCACAACCTCCAAATCAGCAGGCGTGTTTTGGTCCAGTAAAGGTGAATAGGCCCAACGCCCTGCTGCAGACCGCGCAGTAGATCGTCAGGGGCAAGAGCATGTTGAAGAAACGCTTAGCACGCCAAGGACATCTTTCGTTCAGACCAGTGCCTATGCTGCCCGCTATCAAAGAAGCTTATAGCTGCACTGCTGCCGGGGGGGGCAGCAGAAAGCCGTTCAAGAATCAATGAACGGGGTGGATTGAGGGACGAGCGTAACATGCTTACTCAAATTCTGCAACAGACTGATCAGAAATATTTTTGTCCCCAAGCTCCTGCGCCCATCATGTATGCCGATAACTGGCATGCGCGGCATAACCTATGATTATCCGGAGTCAGTCCAGATAGCACGCAAGCTTTTGGTGCGCGCTCAATACGCCAGCACCTCACGCGCGGCCTTCAAAATGCCTTCGTCTGAGGGCAGGACGGCTTTTTCGAGCGGGTCGGCGAAGGGGATGGGGGTGAAGGCGCCGGCGTGGCGGCGCACGGGCGCGTCCAGGTGCTCGAACGCCGCGTCGGCGATCTGCGCAGCCACCTCGGCGCCGAAACCGATGAACTCGTGGTCTTCATACAAAACGAGCGCGCGGTTCGTCTTCTGCACGGTCTTGAGCACGGCCTCGGTGTCGAGCGGGGTGATCGAGCGCAGGTCGATGATTTCGGCTTCGATGCCTTCTTTCGCCAACTCGCGGGCGGCGTTCATAGCTTTGTGCACCATCATGCCGTAGGTGATGATGGAGAGGTCGGCCCCCTCGCGGTGCACGCGCGCCTTGCCGATGGGGAGGAGGAAGTCGTCCGGCACCTCGCCCGTGCGCGCGGCGGCGGCGCGGTAGAGCGCCTTGTGCTCCAAAAACAGCACGGGGTCTTCCGAGCGGATGGCCGTCTTCAAAAGCCCCTTCGCGTCGGCGGCGGTGGAGGGCATGACGACCTGCAGGCCCGGCATGTGGCCGAAGATGGACTCGATGTTCTGCGAGTGGCACAAACCGCCGTGGATGTAGCCGCCGCACGGCACGCGGATGACCATCGGGCAGGCCCACTGCCCGTTCGAGCGGTAGCGGAACGGGGCCACCTGGTTGCGGATCTGCTGCATGGCCGGCCAGATGTAGTCGGCGAACTGGATCTCGACGACGGGCCGGAACCCGCTCGCCGCCAGTCCCACCGCCGTCCCGATGATCGAGGCCTCCGCCAAGGGCGAGTTGAAGCAGCGGTCGGCGCCGAACTCGGCCGTCAAATCGCGCGTGGCGGTGAAGACGCCGCCCTTGCCGCCGGCCACGTCCTCGCCGTAGACCAAGACGTTTTCGTCGCGGCGCATCTCCTCTTTGTGCGCCTGGTTGATGGCGTCGATCATCACTGTCGTGTCGCCGGCGTAATCCACTTCCGAGGCTTCGTAGTCGATTTCCAGGTCGCCCTCGAAGTAGACGTGCTTCGTGGCCGTGTCGCTTTCGGGATCGGCCTGCTTTTTGGCCCACTCCGTCGCCTCGTCTACCTCTTTGTGCACCTCGGCGCGGAGGTCTTCGATCCGCTCATCGGTTAAAAGACCGGCCTCGGTGAGGGCGATCTCCATGCGGGCGATGGGGTCGATCTGCTGGTCTTTTTCCAGCTCTTCGGGGTCGCGGTACTTCGTGTGGTTGTCCGAGGAGGAGTGCGGGAGGAGGCGCACCACGTCGGCGACGAGGCAGACGGGGCCGCTGCCGGCGCGCAGATGCTTCACAGCGGCGCGGGCGGCGGCCTCCATGCGGAAGAAGTCGGTGCCGTCCACGCGCATCCGCTTGAGGCCTTCGTAGCCGGCGGCCAGCTTGTAGGGCGTGCCGCCGGCCGTCTGCTCGGCGACGGGGACCGAGATGGCGTACTTGTTGTCCTGGACGAGGAAGAGGACGGGCGCCTGGATGCGCGTGGCCCAGTTCAAAGCCTCGTGGAAGTCGCCCTGGCTCGTGGCCCCCTCGCCGCAGGAGGCGTAGACGAAGTTGTCTTCGCCGCGCCGTTGCACGCCCATGGCAAAGCCCAAGGCCGGCAGGAACTGCGCGCCGACGGACGACGAGGTCGTCATCACGTTCTTGGCTTTCAGGCCGAAGTGCTCGGACATCTGCCGCCCGCCGGAGTTGGGATCGTCGGCCTTGGCCATGTGGGCGAGCATGGTCTCGCGCGGGGTCATCCCCAGGGAGAGCGCCATGCAGAGGTCGCGGTAGTAGAAGCAGAACCAGTCGTGCCCCGGCCCCTGGCCCGGCCGCGCGTGCATCCCGATGGCCGCCTGCGCCGCCTCGTGCCCCGCCGCGCCGATGTGGAAAAAGCCCTGCCCCTGCTTCAGCAAGGTGAGCATCTTCTCGTCCAGGCGACGCGAGGTGAGCATGGTGCGGTAGACGCGCAGCAGCGTGTCTTCATCGAAGGCATCGGGCGCGCGCACGTCCAGATCGAAGTCGCCTTCGTACTCGACGGGCGGGGCCACGGCCTGGCCGTTGGGCTGGTCGAGGTCCTCAACCGAAAGCGCTTCTTGGGTGTCCTCGTTGGCCTGCGGCGTGGTGCTCTGCTCGGTGTCGCTCATGGTCTAACTGCGAAGTGTTCAGGCTGAGAAAAGGGTATGCTGCGGAGGCCTCCGGGCGGAAGCGGTGCGCGGGAAGAAGGGACGAGCGCGCAGAAAGGCACAGCGCCACAAGATACGCAACGCGCGCCGAAACCGAAACCGTCTGCGCTGCCAGCAGGCCGCGTGCTACGCTTCCACAGGCGCGCTTTTCTCCTGCTTCTCCTCGGCGTAGGGCAGCTCGAACCAGAAGCGCGTGCCGCGTCCTTTGGTGCTCTCCACGTGGATCTTCTCGCCGTGCGCCTGCAGGATCTGCTTGACGATGGAGAGGCCCAGCCCCGTGCCGCCGCTCTTGCGCGCGCGGTCCGGCTCGACGCGGTAGAAGCGCTCAAAAATTCTTTCGAGGTGGTCCTCGTCCATGCCGCGCCCGGTGTCCACCACCTCGACGCGCACCTTGTCCACGCGCCGGCGGATGCGGCAGCGCACCGTCCCCTTCTCCGTGTACGAGATGGCGTTGTCGATGAGGTTGGTCAAAACCTGCCGGATGCGCGAGCGGTCGGCCTCGACGCGGATGGGGCGGTTTTCGACCTCGAGGTCGAGGCCCTTGTCCTCGGCCTTGGGGCGGAGCATCTCGGCCACTTCCTCGATGAGGTTCTGGAGGTCGAAGACGCTCCCGCGGATGAGGTCCTCGCGGTACTCCAGCCGCGCGATCTCGATGAGGTCGTCGAAGAGCAGGTTCAGCCGCTGGAGGTTGGCCAAAGCCTTCTCGGCGTAGCGCTTGCGCATGTCCTCGCCCAGCGAAGAGGACGAGGCCAGCGCCTCCAGGTACCCGCTGATGGCGAAGACGGGGTTTTTGACCTCGTGCGAGACGTTGCCGATGAACTCCTTCTGAAGCTGCGTCAGGCGCTCCAGCTCGTCGATCTTCTCACGGAAGGCGTCCGAGGCGCGGTTCAGGCTCGCGGCCAGGTCCTGGAACTCGGCCGCGCGCGAGTCCACGCGGACCTTGGCTTTGAAGAACTCGCCTTCGGAGACGCGGCGGGCGCTCTCCTGGATGGCCTTGAGCGGCGTCATCACCTGGTAGGAGGCCACCCAGCTGCCTAGGAGCGCCAGGAGCAGCGCCGCCACCATCCCAGCGATGAGGACCACCTGCGTGCGCTCGGCCAGCGTGTGCAGGGCCGGCTCGGGCTGCCCCACGCGCACGACGAGGTCCGACCCCGGCGGCGCGTACGCCACGTAGAAGAGGCGGCGCCCGCCCGCCGTCTCCCGCTCAACGAAGCGACGCTGCTCGCTCGTCAGCCCCTCGCGCTCGGTGGCCGGAAGGGGGACCTCCTCGCGCAGCACCCGCTCGCCCTCGACGGTCCAGTACACCGAATCGGCTGTGGCGACGGTGATCTCCAGGTCCGTGAGTCGCCCGATCTCGCGGACGATGGCGAAGCGCGCTTCGCGGCTCTGGGCCTGCTCGATCTGTGCGGCCACGCGCTCGGCCTGGCGGTAGAGCATCTCGTGCGTGGCCGCGCGGATCTCGCCGCTCAGGACGAAGACGACGTAGAGCGCCACGGCCACCACCGCCGTCCCCACGAAGAGCGCGAACGTCAAGAACATCCACGTCTGCGTAGAGGCGCGCTCGGGGAAGACCCACCGGCTGATGGTTTTGAAAAGGCCCATTCGTTTTGAAAAAGGGAGCGTGGGGGAGGGGGAGAAAGAGCCAGCCGGCGCGCCAACGCTCGCGCCCTCTCACCCTATTCTCGAACTCACCCACTCTCAAACCGCTGATTCCTCTTCCTCGACAAAGCGGTAGCCCACGCCGCGCACGGTTTGGATGTGCTGCGCGAAGGCGCCGAGCTTCTCGCGCAGGTTCTTGATGTGCGCGTCCACGGTGCGCTCGGTCACCATCATGGCGTCCTTCCAGATGGTCTCCAAGAGCTGCTGCCGCGTAAAGGCCTTGCGCGGATGGCGCACGAGGTAGCGCAGCAGCTCGAACTCGGTAAGCGTCAGGCCGAGGTCCTCGCCGCTGAGCGTGGCGCGGTACTCGTCCTCGTAGATCATGAGGTCGCCCACCTCCATCGTCCGGCTCTCCTCCACGCCGGAGCGGCGCAGGACGGCCTTCACGTGCGCCACGACGATCTGCGGGGAGACGGGCTTGGTCAGGTAGTCATCGGCGCCCATCATCAGGCCTTCGATCTGGTCCTCTTCTTCGGTCTTGGCTGAGAGGAAGATGATGGGGATCGTCTCCGTCTCCACGCGCGAGCGCAGTTGCTGGCACACCTCGTAGCCGCTCAGGCCGGGGAGCATGATGTCGAGCACGATGAGGTCCACCTCGGGCGTGGCCTTCTCGAGCGCCTCTTCGCCGTCGTAGGCGGTGTGGATGGTGTAGCCTTCTTCGCGGAGGAAGTGGCTGATGACCTCGACGACGTCCTCTTCGTCGTCCACCACGAGCACGTTGATGTCAGCGGGGTCGGAGGTAACAGGCATGGGCAGGGGCAGCGGTTGGGTGAGGGAGAGCCGTCTGGGGGTAAAATTACAGTTAATATAAGGGAGAGATCCACAAGGAACGCAAGTAGCCGGCGGCGGATGCGGGTGGCAGTGTGCGCGCCTCGGCGCACGACGCCTCAGCCGCTGCCGTAGCGCGCGGCAAAGTGCTCGCGCTGCTCGGGGCTGCCCAGCATGACGAGTTCGCCGCCCTCGGGCAGCGTCGTGGCGGCGGGGGGGTTCGTGATGACCTCGCCGTTTTGCTGCACGGCGATGACGTTGAGGCCCGTCTCGGCCCCGATGCCGCTCTCGCCGAGGCGCCGGCCGGCAAGCGCAGCCGGGAGCGCTACCGAGAAGAGGTTCACGCCCTCGCCCAAGACCGACAGCTTGCGCCCGACGACGACCGAGAAGGCGGCCTCCACGCCCAAGGAGGCGTAGCTGAGCGCGATGTCGGCGCCGGCGCGGTGGATGGCCTCGAGGTTGCGCTCGTGCGTGATGCGGCTTACGATGCGCAGCTCGGCGCCCGCGAGGCGGCGGCAGTACGAGGCCAGGTAGATGTTCATGGCGTCGTCGTTGGTGGTGAGCAGGACCGAAGGCGCCTCCAGGACGCCCGCGCGCGTGAGCAGGTCGTAGTCGGCCGCGTCGCCCTGGAAGACGGCGTTGCAGGCGACCTCGGCCTTTTTGCAGATCTCCGGCCGCAGCTCGACGATGTGCACGGGTACGTCGCGGCGGCGCAGCGCCCGTGCCGCCGCGCGCCCCACCACGCCCCCGCCGATGACCAGGACCGGCTTCTCGCTCACGTCGTAGATGAGGAGCAGCTCATTAAGCGCTTCGAGCTGCGCCTTCGTCCCCACGATCACGGGCACCGAGGCCGTGGTGAGGCGGCGCTCCGGCCGCGCCAGGTGGAAGCGCCCGCGCTCCCACACGCCGATGATGCTCACGCCCGTGGCCCGGCGCAGCGTGGTCTCGGCGATGGTGCGCCCCTCCAAGGGCGTGTTGTGCACGGGCAGCTCGGCGATGAGGAGGTCCTCATACGCGCCGATGACGTGCGACTCCGCGTGCGAGGCGTTTACGCGGTTGGCCAGGTGCTCGCCCAGCCACCGGCGCAGCGGCAGGACGCGCGTGGCCCCGCTCAGCTTCAAGACGTCCACCGAGGCCTCCCACGAGGCGATGGCCACGACGGGCGTCTCGGCCGTCAGCTCGCGCACGCTCAAGGTGATGTTCGTGTTGACGGTGTCCTCGCGGTTAGCCAGAACCATGCGTGCGTGCTCCACGCGCAACGCCTCGTACGTCGCCGTGTCGTCCACCTCCCCGGCGATGACGGAGACGCCCTCCACGTGGCGGTCGGCGGCCGTCTCCGGGTTCGGCTCGATGACGAAATAGGGGATCTCCTCCTGCTCCAGGCGGCGGATCAGGCCGGGGGCGATGTCGTCGTAGGCGCAGATCACCACGTGCCCCTCGATGCCGGGCGGCACCTTGCGCGGCGCGCGTGCGCGGATCTGCGCCTCGAGCCAGGGCGCGTAAAAGAACCGAATGAACGCGAAGGGCAGCACGATCAAAAGCAGCACGATCCCCGTCACCAAGACGAGCACGCTAAAGAGCCGGCCGATGTCGGACTCGAACGTGATGTCGCCGAAGCCGAGCGTGCTCATCACCGTGAGCGTCCAGTAGAACCCCGTGATCCACGAGTGGTCCTGCCCCTCCACCTCTACCATGATGAAGTGGAACACAACGGTAAAGACGGCCACCACCGCCGCCACGAAGGCGACGTAGCGCAGGAGCGCCCGCGTGTTGCTGCGCATCTGCCGGTTTTCGAAAAAGAAAGCCAGCTGCGTGCTGATGAGCTTCATGAGGGGTCTCGTGCGCTCGGCGATGGGGGGCGTAGGCTTACGCGGCGTCCTCTCTCTCACCCGCCTCGTAACGAAACGGTTTCTGGCAAGCGCCGATCAGCGCAGCCCGGGGAAGCCGCCGCGCCGAGACGATCCCAGCCGTTGGTAGAGACACATCGGCGATGCGTCTCTGCGATGCGTCTCTACGACAGGAGAGGAAGCGCCTTCGCTGAGAATGAGTAGCCCGACGCCTCAAGGCATTCCGAAAAGGCGGAGTGGTGAGTCGTCCTGGATTCCCGTTTTACTGAGCCGTCTCTATGGCGTCTCGGCCTCGGCGTAGCGGCGCGGCACGCGGGCGGCCACCGCGCAGCAGACCTCGTAGGCGATGGTCTCGGCCCAGCGCGCCACCTCGAACGCCGAGGGGCCGCCCGCGCCGAAGAGCACCACCTCGTCGCCCACTTCCACGCGGCGGCCGGGGGCGCTCCCCGGCGGGCCGAGGTCTGCCATCAAGAGGTCCATGCACACGGCGCCCACCACCGGAAACCGCGCCCCGCCGATGCCTACCTCGGCGCGGTTGGAGAGGATGCGGTGGTAGCCGTCGCCGTAGCCGGCGCCCACGGTGGCGATGCGCGTGCGGCGCGGCGCGCGCCACGTCCGCCCATAGGAGATGCTCGTGCCGGCCTCCACGGTTTTGATGTGCGTCACGCGCGAGACCAGGCGCATGGCCGGGCGCAGGCCGGCGTCCTCGGCCAGCGCCTCGGTGTCGGCCAGGCCGTAGAGGGCGATGCCGGCACGCGCAAAAGTAGGCTGAAAGGCGCGCACGCTCTCCTCTGGGAAGGCGATCAGCGCGGAGGAGTTGGCCGCGTGCACACGGCAGCCCGGCGTCAGCGCGCCGCCGAGCGTGTCACGGATGCGGCCGAGCGCCTCGCCGAAACGCGCCATCTGCTCGCGGACGAACGCGCGTCCGGCCTCGCTGGCCGCCTCGCCTGCTGTGGCCAGGTGCGTCCACACGCCGGCGAGCGTCACGCCCGGCGCCTCGGCGAGGCGCTTGGCTACGGCTGGCGCCTCTTCGGGCGTGACGCCGAGGCGGCCCATCCCCGTCTCGATCTTCAGATGCACCCGCAGCGGACCGTGCGTGCGCGCCGCCGCGACGGCCGCCCCCGCCGCCGAGGGCACCGTGGCGTCGATGCGATGAGCGATGTAAGCGGGCAGATGCTCCGGCAGTGGCGCCTCGAAGCACAGGATGCGTCCGTCCAGCCCCGCCGCGCGCAGCGCTATCCCTTCCGGCACGCGCGCGACGCCGAAGTGCCGCACGCCTTCTGCCCGGAGCGCGCGCGCCACCGCCACGGCGCCGTGCCCAAACGCATTGGCCTTGACGACGGCGAGCACATCGGCCCCGCTGGCGCGGCGCTGGAGCACGCGCGCGTTGTGGCGCAGGTGCGGCAGGCTGATCTCCGCCACCGTAGGCGTGAGGAGGGCCGGCGGCGCGTCGGTATGGGGCGTAGGCGGGGGCGTGGGAAGCGGCAGCTGAGGATGAAAGCGCGGCGGGCTGCTTCAGGGAAGGGTAAAGCAGGCGCGCTTCTAAAGCAAAAGGGCCGGCCTTGCAGGTGACTGGCCCCTCTCAGAATGTGTCCCCGCTGCCCCAGGCTGTAAGGCGCGCGCCGGCTTATCGGACGAGCGTGAGGCGGCGCACCTCGGCAAAGGTCTCGCCTTGGACGCGGATGAGGTAAAGGCCGCTGGAGAGGCCGGCGGCGCTTAGGCGCGGGCGCAGCGCCTCGGAGGCGGCCACGGGACCGTCGTGCAGGAGCGCCACGCGCTGCCCCAGGATGTTGTACACCTCGACGGTGACGCGGCTTTGCGCGGTGGGGACGGTAAGCTCAAGCTGCGCCTCGGTGCGGAAGGGGTTGGGGTAGGCGCGCAGGCTCAGCCGCGGCGCCACCTCGGCCTCGACGACGGGGCTGTACTCGAACGCGCCGTCGAAGTCGGTCTGTTTCAGGCGGAAGCGGTAGGTGCCGGGCAAGAGGTTTTCCACGCGGAAGCGGTACTGCTGCGCCTCGGTCGTGGTGCCGCCGGCGACGTTGGAGGCGATGAAGCCGTCCTCCACGTCCGTAAAGGCGTCTGCGCTCGGGCGTTGGAGCTGGACCTGGAAGCCGGCGTTGTTCGTCTCCGAGGCCGTCTGCCAGAGGAGAAGCACGCCCTCGCCGTCGGCCCGCGCTTCAAAGGCGGCCAGCTCGACGGGGATGACGGTGTTGGAGTTGCCCGGCGTGGCGACGCCCTGCTGGAAGTCCACGCTGTTGTTGTTCGTGTCCTGGCCGTCGGGGAGGCGGGCGATGCTCAGGTCGGGCGTGTCGCCGTTGTCGCCGGGGGTGACGCCGCTGCCTTCGGTGTAGCCGGGCACGTCGCCCTCATAGCTCACCACGTCCACGAGCACGCTGTTGCCGTTGCGCAGGCCCACAGCATCCGGACTGCCGTTCTGGATGAAGTTGCTCTCGCCTCCGTCGCCGGTCGCGTCGAGGTCACAGGTAGGAACGGCGTCTTCATTGGCGCAGATAACATAGTACTCGCCGGGTTGAAGCGTGACCTCATTGGGAAAGACCAGGGTGTAGATGTCGGCCCCGCCGCTGGCGCCGTTGACGAGTTCGAGCGTGTACGTGCCGAGGTTCGCCGGGCTGCTGCCGACGTTGTACAACTCGATGAACTCGGCCATGTCCGTGCTGGGCTGGTCGTAGTCGATCTCGTTGATGAGCAGGTTGACGGCCTCGATGGAGCCGTCCTCGGTGGTGGAGGGCGGGTCGCCTTCGTTGAACTGGAAGCTGTCGAACGTGAGCGGCGTGGTGCCGCCGCGCTGGACGACGACCTCGGCACGGATGAGCGTGCCGGAGGTGCCCGAGAGCGAGCCGCCGCCAAACGCGCCGAAGCGGAAATCGCCGGGCGCGCGCACGTTCCCCTGTGCGTTGGAGAAAACCTCCGAGAGCGTGCCCTCGGTAATCACGTTGCCGGTGAATTTGATGATCTCGGGATCGTACGTGATGGCGCCGTCAAACGCCTGAACGGCGGGCGACTCGGGCAGGTCTTCGTCTATGGTGATGGGTACCTCCAGGGTGTCGCCGGGCTGGAGGCCTTCGAGGTTGGGGAGGGAGACGGGGGTGGCGTCCTGCGCCAGCACGCCTGCCGGCAGGGCGAGGATGAGCAGGAGGCTGAGGGAGAGAAAGGCAAGGAGGCGGTCAAGAGGCTTCATCGGGAGGGCACCTTCTTTTGGAAAAACGGTGGGGGAGAAGCGGCGGGCGTGGGCGCGCCGCGTGCGAAGAAAAAGGGCGGGGACGCCAAGAAGCTGCTCATAGCTACGGCACGCACCCGCACGAAATCAACTCGGTTTGGCGCAAGCTGCGCTGAGCTACGAAACGGTTCTGCAAAGAGCGGCCCTCATGCCAAGTCCGGTCATAGGGTTGTCATTTCGAGAGCCTGTCCCGCTCTGCGGGGAACGAAGCGCGTAGAGAGATCTCCCTCTAGCAGGGGGTTTCGAGCATCCCGGATCCCTCCGCTTCGCTGCGCTCGGTCGGGATGACAGGCCAAGACGCAAGCAGGCGTTCGGATTTGGTACCGTGCAGAGGGCAGGCCCCCAACGAAAAGGAGGGTCCGAAGGCAACGCCTCCGAACCCTCCGCTTGTGTGAGGCCGGGCCTGTGCGAGGCCCGGTGGGACGAAGTGTCCCGTGGGGCTGGTGCGCGCTTACTTGACGAGCACCATGCGCCCGGTGGCCACCTGCGGCTTCTCGCCCTCCATCTCGGCCGTGATGCGGTAGAGGTACGTCCCCGAGGGCAGCTGCGCTCCGTTCACGCGCAGCGTGCGGCCCGTGCCGGCGGCCATTTCGCGCCCTTCGACGCGCATCACCTGCCGGCCCAGGACGTCGTACACCACCAGCGAGACGGTCGCCTTCTTCGGCAGGTTCAGCGCGATCTCGGTCCGCCTCCCGAACGGGTTCGGGTAGTTGCCCGAGACGGCGAACTCGGCCGGGATCGCGCTCACGTCCGCGCTGGCGAGCTGCTCCGCCGGCGCCTCGTTCAGCACCGACTCGCCGCCGAGCGAGAGCTGCTGCTCGGCGAAGGCGTTGCCGCGCTGCGCGCCGCTCTCTTCGAGCCAGCGCAGCTTCAGCGTGGCCAGGCGTCCGCCCTGGAGCGGCGTCGGGCCAGCCATGGCGACGTTCAAGACGCCGTCCTTGACGTGGTAAGCCATCTCCCAGCCCTCAGGCAGCCCCTCGGCCTCGATGCCCTCGAAGGCGACCTGCGCGAGGTCCAAGGGCGCCGTGAGCTGCACCGAGCGCACCGCTTGCCCGCTCGTGCCCGCGAGGCTGAGCGGGACCTCCACGGCCGCGCCGCGCGCCTCGCTCGTGAGCAGGCTGCTCTCGCTACCAGCTTCGGCGCTCGTCTGTTGCGCCTCGCCCCAGGCCAGCGTCCCGGCCGCCTCTTGCGAAGCGCTCATCCGCAGCGCCAGCGCCGGACGGTCGCCATCGTCGTCGCCGTCGTCGCAGTCGTCCTCGCTCGGGAAGCAGTCGATGCGTCCCAGGACGAAGTCGAAGACGAGCGCGGCGTCGAAGGCCGAGACGGTCCCGTTGTCGGAGACGTCGGCCGCTTCGAGCGCGTTCTCGTCCAGGTCCGTGAGGCCGACGACGTACTCGAGGATCAGGTTCGCGTCGAAGGCCGAGACGGTCCCGTCGCCGGAGACGTCGCCCTCTTGCAGGCCGCCAACCTCGATGCTCGTCGTCTGCGTCATGACCTCCGGCTCACCTTCGTTGAACTGGAAGTTCGTGAAGGCCAGCTCGGTGGTGCCCATCTCCTCGGTCGTGGCCTGCAGGCGCACGAAGAGGAGCGTGCCCTCGCCTTCGATGGCGAGGATGACGGGGCGGTTGTCGTCATCGCCGTTGGTCGTGTCGGCGGCGGCAACGCTGATCTGGCCCGGCACCTCGGTGTTGACGGCCAGGACGACGTCCTCGGAGAGCGTCCCTTCGGTCTCGACTCCAATCGGCTCGAGGAGCATCTCGGCGAAGGTGAGCGTGAACTCGTAGCTCTCCACGTCGAGGCCGTCGAGGCTCGAGACCGTGATGGGCACCAGGAACGTCTCGCCGGCGGATACTGTGCGCGTCGAGTCCGGTCCCGGCTCCGGCGTGACTACCACGCCGCCGCCCAGGCCCTCGCCTACGAAGACGTCCACCGGCACGGTGAGTTCTTCGTTGAGCGGGTCGTTGGTGGTGATGTTGAGGTTGACCTCGTAGAGGCCTTCGGGCAGGTCCGTGGCGTCAACCATGACCTCGATCTCATCGGTCTCGCCCGGGGCGAGCGTGCCAGAGGCTGGCTCCACGGTGAGGAACTCCAGGCCGCGCGAGATCATCACGTCGTCCACCTGCGCGTACCAGTCCCAAGCGTTCTCGCTCAGGTTGTAGTAGCGCCAGCGCACCTGGAAGTCTTCGCCTTCCGAGATGTACGGGGCGAGGCTCAGCTCGACCATCTCACCCGGCGTGCTGCGGAAGCCGCCGACGTCTTCAGCGTACGTCATCACGTTCGTCCAGCTTGCGCCGCCGTCCGTGGTGATGTCCACCGTGAGGGTGTCGCTGAAGATGTGCTGGTAGTTGAGCCTGAACGTCAGCTCGTAGTCATCCGCCTCGGCGGTGATCGACGGCGTGACCAGGCGCGTGTCGTAGGCGACGAACTGGTAGTCGTCGCTGTCGGCGTGCGCCGCGGTGCCGTCGCCGCCCGTGTAGTTGTCGTCGGGCGTGGGCACCAGGTCGTTGAGCGTCCAGGTGACGCCGCCCTCCAACGAGTCCACGACGGTCCAGTCCGAAGGGATGCCATCGTTGAAGTCCTCTTCCAGGATGGTGTCTTGGAAGATGGCGTTGGGCGCGTCGTCGTCCTCGCCCAGGCTGTCGGCCGGGGTGAAGGCTACGAGCGTGTCCATGATGGCGTAGGTGAGCGGGTTGCCGCCGGTGTTGGTGATCTCGAGGATCTGCGTCTCCATCTCACCGGGGTTGAGCTGGAACTCCAACTCGTCCGGGTTCACGGCGATGGCCGGGGCGGCGATGCCCTCACCCGTGAGCGTGGCCGAGACGTCGCCGTCCGGGTCGTCGCTTATCACCGTGAACGTGCCGGTGTACTCCTGCACGGCGTCCGGCATGAACGTGACGGTGTAGGTCACCGACTCGCCCGGCTCGAGCGTGAAGTCCGTATCGACCGAGTCCGCGATGAAGAACACGTCCGGGGTGACCTGGATGTCCTCGACCTCGAGGTCGTCCTGGCCCGTGTTCATGAGCGTGATCTGCCGCGACGAGTCGGCGTTGACGAACACCTCGCCAAAGTCGAGCGCCATCGGCTCGAGTTCAGCATCGGGGTCGGCGATGACCTCGAGCGTGACGGGGATCGTCTCCTCCGGCTCGCCGAAGACGTCGGCCACGACGACGATCTCCGCCTCGTACTCGCCTTCGTTGAGGCCGGAGGCGTCGAAGTTGACATCGAACGTGACCGAGCCGCCGGGCGCGAGCGTGCCAGCGAGCAGCTCCGGGTTGACGAACATGAAGCCGCCGCTGGGCAGAGCCAGGTAGCCGAGTTCGTCGCCGTTCTCGCCGAGCGGGCCGATGAGCGTGGTGTTGCCCGTTTCCAGGTCCACCGTGCGCAGCTCGCCCGTGCAGCTGAAGAACAGGAGCCGGCAAGCGGCCATGTACATCGTGCCCGACTCGAGGTCGTAGTCGAGGCCCTGCGCGAAGTTGGCGTTGAAGCCGATGGGGCCGATGACCTCGGCCTCGCCGGACTCCTTGTCAATCTCGAGCCAGGTGTCGTTTGCGATCTCGTAGCCGTACATCTGCCCATCGCCGTCGATGGCGATGCCGATGACGAAGGGCACGGCGTCGCCGCCGTCGGTGGTGATGGGCGCCACCTCATCGACCTCGCCCGTGCCTTCGTCGATGGTGTAGAGCGTCGAGCCGCTGGCGTTGCCGGCGCTGCCGTAGAGCGTGCCGCTGGTCGGGTCGCCGGCCAGCTCGCTCCAGCTCTCGCCGCCGTTCGGCTCAGCCGTGCCTACCTCGGTCGTCTCGCCCGTCTCCTTGTCTACCGAGTAGAGGATGTTCGTCTCGAACTCGATGAGGTAGAACACCTCCTCGCTGCCGGGCGCAAAGTCGCCGGCGAAGGACGTGGGGGAGTCGCCGAAGGGCATCAGGTCGCTCGGCTCCGTCAGGTCGAACTGCACGAACTGATCGGTGAAGTCGCCGAAGACGGAGGTCGAGTACGCCATCGTGCCCATCTCGGCCTGCAGGAGCAGGTCCGTGTAGAACGCCGGCACGCGGGCGCGCTCTGGAGCGACGCCCATGGACGTCTCAGCCGTGGGGCCGCTGGCGGCCAGCCGGCTGAGCGACTCCATCTTGCGAGCGAACTCGAGCCGGTCGCCTTCCGAACGGAAGTTCTGGAAGACGGGCGCATCGCCCGAGACCCCGCGCACGAGTACCTCGAAGGACTGCTCCGAGTCGGTCGTGTTCGTGATGGTGACCTCGCGCGTGGCCGTCGAGTCGCCCTCGGTCAGGTCGATGGTCAGCTCGATCTCATCCGGCTCCAGCTCGAAGGGGTAGTCGGCCGGGAGCACTTCCAGGGTGGCCGGGACCTCGACGGTGGGGTTGTCCGGGATGTTGGTGTCGATGAGGATGGTGGCCGTGTAGAGGCCCGTCTCCAGGCTGTCGGCGCTGAACGTGACGTCCACCTCGAGGGTGCTGTCCGGCTCGATGGAGGCCGAGCGCGGCTCGATGGTCAGGAAGCCGTCCTCAATCGGGACGCCCGTGCCGAGCCAGCCCAGCTGCTTGATCTCCGAGCCGTCGCCGATGACGCCCACGAGCGTGGTAGCGCCGCTGGAGATGTCCACCACGCGCAGCTCCGGCTGGAACGTGGTGCTGTTGAAGGCGGCCATGTACAGCTCCTCGCTCACCTCGTCGTAGCCCATGCCCTGGCCGAAGTTGGCGTCAAAGCCAATCGAGCCGATGACCGTGCCTTCGCCGGTGTTCTTGTTCACCTGCACAAACTCGTCGTTGACGATGCCGTAGGTGTACAGGTTACCGTCTCCGGCGATGGAGAGGGCAATGGCGCCCGGCACGTTCGTGACCTCGCCGACCTCGGTGGCCTCGACGCTCTCTACGTCGAGCGTGTAGAGCACTGAGGTGCTGATGTCAGTCGTCACCATGTAGTAGGTGTCGCTGCCGGCGTCGTAGGTCAGGCCGCTGGGATCGTTCGGCGTGGAGACCGAGCCGATCTCGGTGGCCTCACCCGTGTCCGTGCTAAAGGAGTAGAGCGTCGAGCCGTGGAAGCCGTAGGCCGTGGCCGGGTCCGGGCCGATGGTGCCCGCGCCGGGGAAGTCGTCGGAGGGCAGGTCGTTGAGCACCTCCAGGTCTTCCGGCTCGCCGAGGTCGAACGTGACGAAGTCGGAGTTGGCCGCCTCGGCGCCGTAGCCGTTCACGCCCACCGGGTCGAGCTGCACCACGGAGGCGCCCGGCGCCGGCGAGGAAGCGCGGCCCATCGGCGCCTGGCCGATGCTCGGCGCCTCGGTGCCGCGCTCGAAGTCCTCCGTGTACTCGAAGGTGAACTCGGGCATGTTGCCGTTCTCGTAGATGACGCGGATGTCCACCTCAAGCGTGCTCTCGCCCGTGTTGGTGATGAAGAGCTGCTTGGTGGTGTCCTCCATCGTCATGAGCGTGGCGAAGAGCGAGTCCGGCTCCACCTCGATGCCGGGGGCGGGCAGCGCCTCGCCCTCCAGCTCGACGGTGGCCGTGCCGGCCTCGGCCGTCTCTACCGTGACGGTCCCGGTGTAGGTGCCTTCCTCTTCCGGAGCGAAGGTCACGGCCACGCTCACGCTGTCAAAGGCGGGGATGACGAGGCTGTCCTCCTCAACGGGGTCCGCCAACTCGAACGCGTCGTCGCCGTCTACGGAGATGTCCGTGACGGTGAGATCGAGGTTCCCCTCGTTGATGATGGCGAACGACTGCGTCTCGGTTGCTCCGGCGATGAGGGTGCCGAAGTCAAGCTCGTCCGGGTTCACCGCCAGGACGGCCTCGCCGCCCTCGACGGTAAGCGTGGCCGGCACGCGCACCTCGCTGCTGTCCGGGTCGTTGGACTGCACGACGATGTCGGCGTTGTAGGTGCCCGCGTCCAGGCCCGAGGCGTCGAAGGTGACCTCGACGTCCTCCGACGAACCCGGCTCGATGCTCAGCATCGTCTCGCCCAGGGCGATGTAGCCGGAGGCCTCCGGCACGGCCGTGCCGATCCAGCCGAACTGCACGAGGTTGTCGCCGTCGCCAATCGGGCCGATGAGCGTGGTAGCGCCCGTGGAGGTGTCCACGACGCGCAGCTCGGCCTGGAACGTAGTGGCGTTGAAGGCGGCCATGTACAGCTCGTCGGTCTCGGCGTCGTAGCTCATGCCCTGGCCGAAGTTGGCGTCAAAGCCAATCGAGCCGATAACCGTGCCCTCACCCGTCACCTTGTCCACCTGCACGAGTTCGTCCGTCGTGATGGTATAGGTGTAGAGGTTGCCGTCCCCGGCAATGGCGAGCGCGATGGCCGACGGAGCGTTCGTGACCTCGCCGAGGAGCGTGGCCGTGGCGGCGGTGTCGCCGATCACAATCGTGTAGAGACGCGAGGTCTCGATGTCGGTGTCCACGGCGTAGTACGTCGAGTCAGACGGGTCGTAGGTCATCCCGCTGAAGTCGTTGAAGACCTCGCCTTCGATCTCGCCGATCTCGGTGAACTCGCCTGTGTTGTTGTCGATCTTGAACAGGAGCTGGCCGTTGATAGCGTAGGAGAAGGTCGGGTCCGGGCCGATGGTACCGGCGCCGGGGAAGCCGCCTTCCGTCGGGGCCGGGGCAATGACGTTGATGTCCTCCGGCTCGCCGAGGTCAAAGGAGGAGAAGTTGTCGCTGGCCGCGTTAATGCCGTAGGCGCTGGAGCCAACGGGGTCGAGCGGCGTGATGCCAGGACCGGACTGCAAGGCCGTGCCGGGGCTAAACCCAGGCGCGGCGCCCGTGCTCGGGGCCAGCTCGCTGCGCGGGAAGTCTTCGGTGTAGAAGAACTCGAACTCCGGCATGGCGTCGTCTTCGGGCGCGTAGTCCACGAAGAGGTCCACTTCGAGCGTGCTGCCGCCGTTGTTGGTGATGGTCAGCTGCTCGGTCTCGGTCTCGAACGGCTCGAGCGTCACGTCGAACTCGTCCGGCGAGACGGCGATCTCAGGCGCCGGGCCGGTCGTGGCGCTCGGCGAGTTCGAGAGCGTGCGGTTGCCGTTGTCGTCCACGGCCAGGACGGCGAACCAGTACTGCGTCTCGAACTCGAGGTTCTGCGCCGTGTAGGTCTGCTCGGTGCCCGGCTCGGCGGGTACCGGCGGGTTCTCCAGCGGGATGGCGTTCTCGAAGTCGAGCGAGTCCTCGATGGGGCCTTCGGTGGAGGCGCGGATGTCGTAGGAGTTGACCGGGCCGCTCTCGGGTTCGCCCGCGTCGTCGGCCGGGGCCGTCCAGGTCAGCTCCACGCCCTGCCCAATGGGGTCGGCCGTGAGGTCGGTGATCTCGCCCGGCGGGATCTCGTCGTCGGTGTCAAAGGCAAAGGAGGCGATGCGCGTGCCCCAGTTGGCGAAGGCGCTGAGTCCCTCTTTGCCGTACTCGTTGTTGTACCAGAAGGTAGAGCCATCGGCGGCGTCCACGACCATGGCTGAGTAGTCGCCCCAGCGGGCCGATCCCGTCTTCGAGACGCTGCTCTCGAAGATCGACTGCTCTTCAAGGGTCATCTGGCCGAGCGGCGCGCCGTCTGGGCGGCCGGTGTAGCGGATGGCCGGCTGTGTGGTCTCGCTGGAAAGGGAGTAGCCCAGCGCGATGGCGCCGTCGGCGTTCATCGCAATAGAGGGCATGAAGCGGTTCTCGCCGTCGTCCGGGGCGTAGGTGCCCTGCTGGTAAACGCTCCAGCCGGAGCCGTCATCGCGGTACTCATACCAGCGCACGCCGGCGCGGCCGTTGCCGTCGGCGTCTACGGTGTGGCTTACGACCATGGCGTTGTAGCCGCCCATGGTGCGCAATTGGAGGCGGTGCATGAGGTTGCCCGAGAGCGACTCCAGGTCGGGGCCGTCCGGCTGCGGGATGCACGCGCCGCGGAAAGCGCCGCACAATTCGCTGTCGAAGGGGTCTACGTCAAGGTCGGCGACCTCCTCGAAGGTGGAGTTGTCGGGGTTGTCGAAGTCAGGATCGAACTCGTAGATCGGGGTCGCGTCCTGCTGAAGTGCAGCGAAGGGGTGGGGCGTGTCCGCCGAGGGCAGTTCGCCGTCCGCGTCAGCGGGGAGAAGGCTGCCAAGGTTGCCGAACGGGCCAAAGCTTATCATCGCGGCCGTCGAATCGCCGGCGATCATCGCGTCGCGGTCAAGGGCGGAGGCGACCATGCCCTGGAAGCCGGCGCTAAAGTCGCGGTAGGTCAGGTAGTAAGCTTCGGTTCCGACGCCTAGTTTCGGGTAGTCGTTGCCGGGCGTCAAGAAGGCGTAGCGGTAGTAGGCGCCGGCCGGGTCGGAGGTCTGCGAGACGGCTACGCACTCCAGCGCGTCGGGCGCGCCTACCCTGGCGAACTGGCTAAGCAGCCAGCGGTCGGCGTCCTGGTCGTAGAGCACGATGGGGTCGCCCCTGTTCTCGGCCTCACAGGCCCCACCGAAGCCGTTCCAGATGGCGTTGTTGGGGAACGGGCCGTCCACCACGGTGCCCTGCTTGTCGTAGACGACGGTGATGAGGTTGACCATCTCAACGATGAACTCCTCGCCCACCTCGATGTTGGGGTCCGGTGGGTCTACCGCAAAAGAGCCGAACTCGGAGTTGTCGTCGTTGTCCAGCGCGTCGAAGTTCTGCAAGGGCGCGCTGAAATTGCTCTGGCCCATGACAGCCTGCAACGCGGGGTCAAGCCCGAGCGCGCGGTTCTGGATGAAGCGCACCGGCAGCTGCCGGTTGGGAACGACGTACTCGTCCCGGTTGATCGGCGGGAGGGCGCTCACGTCAATGTCTCGCAGCTCAGGCGAAACATCGAACTGCACCGGCGTCCTGACTTGGACAGCACCGGCGTCCTGCGCCTGCGCCGTCGGGACGAGGAGCAGAAAGGTGATGAGGAGTGCGACGGCTGTAGCAAGGCGGCTTTTCATGGCGGCGGGGGCTTGGGCAGGCGGTGGCTACGGAGGGTGGAGAATCAGTGAGACCTCAGTCTCTCAGAGTCTTTAGTAGGTTACGTTCTTCGAGATGACATCAAAGAACGCGATAGTTCCATTGTCTCCCTGGAATTCGGACTCGTGCCTGAAAATGCGCGTTTCAGATCGTGGGTAGATGATGGTAAACTCAGTGCTCAATGGCGTGTCTTGACTCGTCTCGACCTCGTCTTGGAGCAGGCTTCCGTTTCCGTCTCTGGTCTTAGATCGTATCGTGAATCCAGGGGCGTTGGGCTTAACCGGGACTTCTTCTATGGTCGCAATGAACTGGACTTGCTTCTTATAAAGATTTCCTACTCTGACTAGCCCAGTCGCGGAACAGACAGAGTAAGTGTAGGGACCCAGTTCTTTCTCGATGCAATCTATCAGGATAGGCGGATTCTGATCTTGGTGTCCGCCCGACCGGAGCGCCGTTGTATTGCCGGGGTCTACCTGCTGCGAAAGTGGATCCTGCGAAGGAACACTTTCTGCTTCTGGAGCAACGGACGTATCGCAACCCGTCAAGACTACTGCTGCCAGCATCAGACACGATACCAGCGAGGAAAGGAGAAAGCGGGTGGGCGAGTTGAGAAGGGCGGTAGCGGGGCTGGTCATGGCTCCTCCGGGAGACTGAGTGAGTTCTTTCCGGACGATGGCCGCCTACGCACGGAGATCACCGCGCTGCTGTTGTATGTCGTTCGGCGCAAAAGGCACGGCTGCTGCGTCGCAGCAAGGCCAGCGGTTTGGGCGAACAAGCAGTACCGTAGCGTGGTGTCTTCGAATAGGCGCGTCCGAGCGGGGCAAATTCTGTAAAACGGTGGGGGGCCGGGCACTCCGGGCAAGCCGTCGAGGGACGGCAGCAGCCGAGCGATGGGGGGCAGTTGCTGCCCGAACGCTCGAGGTGATCAACGGGGCACCGCAAGGTGGGCACGGCTCCGTGTTTGACTCCAATTCTCAGCTGCGTCGGTCCGAGCCGCTTGCTCTCGGGTTCCTGCGGTACATAAGAACTTCATCCTCAGGCGCATCGTCAAGATGTAAAAAATGCCTGCGGGTGATTTCGTGACCGCTGAGAAAAGCCGTTGCGTGGCGCAACACAGAATTCGCGCACCGGACCCGAAGCACTCCGCAATTATTTGTCCGTTCGGACTACTCGGAAGAGGATTACGCTGGAGGAAAAAATTTCCGGTTACAGAGGCAACGGTGCAATACTCTCGTTTTCGTTACTTCAAGTTCACATTTTGAACATCTAAAACCCCCAGACTTCGCCACGCAAAACGCGCAGAAAGAGGAGCCGGCCGGTGGCCGTCAGATCGGGGGTAGAAACGCCCGGCGATGTGCTGTTGCCGCGCCACCGCAGGAAAACAGGCGAAACCTTGGGACACCAACACGCAGGCGTTTTCTCCAGGCTCGGCTTACGAGCAAGAGATAAATAAAAGGACCGGGGAAACGCTGCAAGACGCACTGAGGCGGGCGGGCAACAGACACCGGCACAGGTAGAAGCCGCGTAGCCGGCAAAGACACTTCAACCTGAGCCGTGGCCTAAGCAGTTCGGGCAAATGACTGCGTTTTGCTTTGCCATCCTGAGCGTCCTGAAAGAGGTGCCCCTGGGGCGCAGCGCGAAGGATCTCCTGCGTTGAGGTGTCCTGAGGCATTGGAGATCCACCCTAAGGGCGCTTTCTCGCTTCGCTCACGGCGCTTCACAGAGCCTGCCCCGGACTCCGATCCGGGGTTCAGGATGACGATGAGGAGGCGTTTTCGCTCTACCCTGCAGCTTGGGGTAGTTTGTTTCTTAAGACGGCGCGATTACCGGCAGGCCCGCCTTTTCGCCCGCCCGCCTGAGCGGGCCGTCGAGTGTGGCCAGCGGCAGGTCCTGCTGCCGGGCCAGATGGAAGTACGCCGCGTCGTAGGCGCTCAAGTCGTGTTTCAGTGCCAGCGGCGTAATTTCTTCGAGCATGACGCGGCGGGACTGATCCACCAGTCGCACGGGCAAGTCCAGCAGAAACCGCAGCTGCTCACTGACATCTTCCTCGGCGATGCGCTTGCGTCTGACACCGCTGCGGATCATGTTACCTGCTTCCAGCCCCCACAGGGCCGGGGCTATCGCGCTTTCTCCGGCTTCCAGCTGCGCGAGCACTCCCTGGGTGAAGTCGGTCTGCTCATCGGCGAAGCACCACGTCAACGCCAATGAGGCATCGAGCACGAAATCAGCCATCACATCCGGCGACCGTCTTCGATCAAGTCACGGATGGTCAGGTCCTTACCCAGCGTCTGGCGCTTGCTGATCCTGCGCAGCCCGTCCACGGCTCTGGCGACTCTAGCGTGGCGCTTGGCCTCGCTCTCCTCGACATGGATCTCCTGCATCCGTTCTCTGAGATCGTCGAGGAGGCGCGCGGCCTCGGCCTCGCGCACGTCCGGAGGCAGGGCGTCGAGCCGGCGCTTGAGCCGTTCGGTGGCGGTCATGGCGTGTTGCCCAAATCTATTTATAGAGTCCGTTTGGCGAACGGGGTGCCCTTAGTCCTCCCGAGCGTCTGCGCTGCTCCGGTGGGAGCGTCTTTAGCGTAGGGGACCCCCCGTCCCGGTGCCGGGACTCAGGATGACGACGGGCAGGCGTTTCTGCTTACCCCGCTACTCGCACAGGTTCTTTAACCCAAGTTGTGAGGTGTGCTAAGAAACACCAGCCTCCTGATCATGCCGAGCGAAGTCGAGGCAGCTGGGTGGGCGCTAATGCCGTCTCAAGCGCAGATCCCTCCACTCGTTCCGCTCAGTCGGGATGACAAACGGCGTAGGTCACAACTTACGTTCTCTAAGCTTGCGCCCCCAGGTTTCCTCACTCCTCGTCGAAGGCGTAGTGCTTGAACTGCTCGACGCCGCAGTTGAGGTTGGGCGGCGGCCGCAGGGCTTCCGGGTCAGCCACGAAGCCCATCTCTTCCATCATGGCGTCCTCCGGGGCGGCCAGCTCCACGACCAGCGCCATGTACACGTTCGGCGCGCCGCAGGGGACCTGGACGGAGGCCTCGATGGGGGACCAGGCGTCGCGCGGCGTGACGCCCTGCTCTAGGACGCGCTTGAGCACCGCCTCGGGGTGGTCGGGGGTGGCTTCACCCGTGCTGGTGGCGTACGGGCCGCCGAAGATCATGTAGTAGGTGGCCGTCTCGGTGCTGTCCGGCATCCGGTTCACCGGCGCCCCGATGGCGGAGGCGCTGACGGTGGAAGGCTCCGGAACGATGAGGCTGTCGGGGCCGGTCGTGCCGGCGTCGTCTTGGCAGCCGGCGGCGGTCATGACCAAAAGCAAGGCGGAGATCATAAGGCAAGCGCGTTTCATAGGAGGTGGCCTCGTTGAGAAGTGGGAGGGTGAAACTTCTTCGTTGAGGAAAGCGGAACAGGCGCCTGACGAACTCTCGTCTCCGCTCCAAGTATACCCGAGGCGTCGTGGCCTGCGCGTCAACATCCCGCAGGCGTTGCGCCCTCATCACCGTGTACTCCAAACCAGTCTTAGGGTTCAGATGCGTACGACGACACACCAGCACAGGTGGCCGTTCCAGCTTTTTTTATTCTTGCTCCTGGCGGCGTTCGCCCTGCCGAGTCAGGCGCAGGAGAGCAATCCGCCCGCGCTCACGCTTGAAGACATTCACGCCTCGGGCGCCTTCTACCCGAAGTCGTTCCAGGGCGGGCGCTGGGCCGAGGAAGGCCCCGTCATCACCTACACCGAGGAGGCCGAGGGCAGTAGCGCAGACAGCGGCGGCGTCACGCACTTGATGCGCTATAACCTCGAGACCGACGAGCGCGAGCGCCTCATCAACGGCTCTGCGCTCCGCGCTGAGGACGTCGGGCGCCTCATCACCATCGAGGGCTACCAGTACAGCCAGGACAAGAGCAAAGTCCTGCTCTACACGGATTCCGAGCGCGTCTGGCGCTACAACACCAAAGGCTACTACTACGTCTACGACCTCGACAGTGGCGATCTGACGCCCATCGACGCGCGCGAGAAAGGGCACCAGATGTTCGCCAAGTTCAACCCGGCGGGAGACGAGGTGGCCTTCGTGCGCGCGCGCAACCTCTTCGCCAAAAACCTCTCCACGGGCGAGGTCACGCCGCTCACCTCGGACGGTGAGGAGGGCACCATCATCAACGGCACCTTCGACTGGGTGTACGAGGAGGAGTTCGGCCTGCGCGACGGGTTTAGCTGGAGTCCGGACGGGCGCTACATCGCCTTCTACAAGCTCGACGAGTCGAAGACGCGCGAGTTCGCCATGACGGACTTCACCACGCGCTACCCTTCTTACGAGCGCTTCCGCTACCCCAAAGCCGGCGAGGCCAACAGCGAAATAAAAATCGGCGTGATCAACATGCAGGGCGAGGGCGCGGAGCCGGAGATCCGCTACTTCGACACGGGCACGTGGAGCGACGATTACGAAGGCGGCGACGACCAGGAGTACCTCACCACGATGGACTGGACGCCCGAGATCGACGGCGGACACAAGGTGCGGATGTTCCGCCTGAACCGCGACCAGAACCGCCTCGAACTCCTCTACGGCGACCCGGCCACGCTCGATCTCGAAATCGTCCTCGAAGAAGAGGAGGACACCTACATCGACGTCGAGAGCGAGAAGATCACGTACCTGGACGGCGGCGAGCACTTCGTCTTCGCCAGCGAGACGGACGGCTACAACCACCTCTACCTCTACACGAGCGCGGGCGAGCCGGCCGGCCGCATCACCGCGGGCGAGTGGGAGGTGACGGACTTCCACGGCATCGACACGGCGGAAAACGCCGCCTACGTCACCGGCACGAAGGAAAGCTCAATGGAGCGGCACCTCTACCGCGTGCCGTTTGAGATGGGCGCGGAAGAAGCCGCACCGGGCACGCCGGAGAAGATCACCGAGGGCGCTGGCTGGCACGACGTCAACATGGCGCCCGACGAAGGCTACTACATCGACACGTACTCCTCGGCCACGCAGCCGCCTGTAGTCACGCTCCACCGCGCCGACGGCGAGCAGCTCGTCGTCTTGGAGAGCAACGAAGCGCTGATCGAAAAGCTCGCGCGCTACGACCTCCCGGAGCCGGAGTTCACCACCGTCCCCGGCGCCGACGGCACGTCCTTGAACGCCTACGTCATCAAGCCGCGCGGCTCTGAAGAAGGTCAGGCGTACCCGACGCTGATGTACGTCTACGGCGGCCCCGGCGCGCAGACGGTCACCAACCAGTGGGGCGGCCCGCGCGAGCTGTGGCACCGCTACCTCGCCGCCGAGCATGGCGTGGTCGTCGCCAGCGTGGACAACCGCGGCACGGGCGGGCGCGGCAAAGCCTTTCAGGACGTGCCTTACAAGCGGCTGGGCATCCCCGAGACCGAAGATCAGATCGCTGCGGCGAAGCACCTGCGCGCCTTGCCGTACGTGGACGAGGATCGCCTGGGCATCTGGGGATGGAGCTACGGCGGCTACATGACGCTCCTGGCCATGCTCTACGATGACGGCCCCGACGTCTTCGACGTGGGCATCTCGGTGGCCCCGGTGACGGACTGGCGCTTCTACGACACCATCTACACCGAGCGCTACATGTCCACGCCCGAGAAGAACGAAAGCGGCTACGAAGAAGGCGCGCCCCTGAAGTACGCCGACCGCCTCAAGGAAGGGCAGGACCTGCTCCTCATCCACGGCGACTTCGACGACAACGTCCACGTCCAGAACTCGATGCAGATGGCTCAGGCGCTGCAGGAGGCGAACAAGCAGTTCGACTTCATGCTCTACCCCGGCAAGAACCACGGCATCTACGGCGGCCCCACGCGCCTGAACCTGTTTACGAAGATGACGGACTACCTCCAGGAAAACCTCATCCGCACCGGCGAAGAGGAGATGGCGAGCGCGGCGGAGTAGGCTTGTATGGCGCGGGGCGTGGGCGCTGGCAGTCAGGCGCATGACTTGGACGCCGCTGGCGAGGCCCGACGCCTCGAAGCGCGCGGCGGCGGCCCGGCCCTGTTGCCCATCCGCGCTACTGCTACTCCTCGCGTTGCCCGGTAGGGACCGGGCCGCATTCCTCGATGGCGTCCTTGACCTCGACGACGCCCACGCGGAAGCGCCCCTCAGTGAAGCGGAGCGTGTCGGGCTGGCGGCGGCGCATCTCGCCCGGCTCGGCTTTAGCGTCTTCGGGGCGCACGACCACGGTAGTGCGGAAGGTGCCCTCGACGATGCCAGCGGTCTTGAAGAGAGGTTTATCGCGGACGTAATCACGAGCGCTTTCTGTACTGCCGCCGTCCGGGTCGTAGCGCGTGATGGTAAGTTGGTTGGCTTCGGGGTCCTCGGTGGCGTTGTACCGAGCAATGGCTACGTCCCCATCCTGCTCCGTGTAGTGCGTCCCGGAGTAGAGCGACTGCCTCTCGTTTTGCAGAGTTCTAACGAGAGAGTAGGTGCCTAGCCCTTCATAGGGTGTGGAGATTTCCACGGCTTCATAGTACGGCCAGGTTTGCTCAACGACGTGTGCACCGACGAGTCCAAGCCAGAGACTCGCTTCGCCCCTGCAACTGAGGCTGATAGAGCCACTTCCAGTGCCCCATGACTTGCCATTGACCTGGACGGCGAAGAGGGTTTCGATAAGCGGCGGCTCTTCCTCGCCGCCGTTGTCGTCGTCGGAGCCGAAGAGGCCGCAGCCAAGGAGCGTGAGTAGGCCAGTAAGCAGAAGGGCTTTCATTGCGTGTCGCATAAGTTGTAAGTTGATCGAATGAGTTTAGCGGAGATTGAGACGCGCGCGGCGACTCGACGCTGTCGCCGAGCCGCCGCCTGCGCGATGAGCGTTTTCGTTAGCCGCTACCTCACGAGCACGAGGCGCTGCGTCTTAACGTAGGCGCCGGCGGTGAAGCGCACGACGTAGACGCCGCTGGTGAGGCCCGCCGCGTTGAAACGAGCGTGGTGCACGCCGGCTGGGCGCGTCTCATTCACAAGAAGGGCCATCTCGCGTCCCAGCACGTCGTAGACGGCCAGGCGCACCTCTGCACGCTCTGGTAGATCGAACGCGATCTCCGAAGAGGCCTGGAAGGGGTTCGGATAGGGCGCGTGCAGGGCGAACGTTTCAGGCAGCGTTGCAGCGCTCGCCGTTTCTGCGTTTGCCGATGCTGATCCGTCAGCGGAAAGCTCACACGGGGGCAGGAGACAGCCGCCCTCGTCGGCGATGTAGACGAACTGTACCGCAGTCGCCACTTGCCCTGCACCGTCGTACACGGTTAGCTTTACGAAGTGCGTGCCGTCGGGGAACGTGCGCGTAAAGCTCGGTTGCGTGCTTATGATGCTGCCGTAGTTGTCTGGGTCGTTGTAGCTGATGCGCCATTCGTAGCTGTAGCCACCCGTGCCGCCGCAAGGGTCCGCCGTGAACGTGCGCTCGGCCGTGCGTGGGTCGCCCGTCATGTCGATAGAAGCGACCAGGTCCGGGGTGCCCTGGCGGAAGCTGGCCACCGTGCTGGCCGTGGTACGCAGTGCGCTGGCGTTGTTGCGCGCGCTCGTGCCCGTGCGTTGCGAGTCGAACCGCTCGTTCGGGTTCGAGAAGTGCTCGATGTTTGCGTAATCCCTGTCTTGGTTGAAACGGTCAAACGGATAGGCCATGACAGTGGCATAGTAGTCGTAGTGGCAGAAGAAAATCCACGAGCAGTCGCGGTCCCTGAAGCGGTGGCCGAAGGAGTTGGGAAGGTAATCGCCCTCGGGGTTGTAGTCGGGATCGTTGAAGTCGATGTCGTCAGGGTGGTGCTGCCCGCCCTGCACGTGGCCCACCTCATGAGCGAAGGTGTAATCCGGTGCATCGGCAAACGGTGCTTCTACGACGCCGTAAGCATCAGGCGCCTCGGCCAGGATCTCCTCAACAGCGCCTGTGATGTTGATTTCCCCATTTGGCGTCTGAATTCCATAAACGTCACCCGTCAGTAGAATCACTACGTCCGCATCGTACTGGTTGCGTAATGACTGGATCTGACTGTCGTTGCGCAGTCGATCTATGTCGTCGTCTGGCAGGCCATCACCCGGGTCGAAACTCACCTGCTGGCTGTGGGCGAGCCGGAGGTCGAGGCCGTTGATGGCGCTGTTGTCGTAGGAGCGGTTGGCCTCCTGTATCACCGTGGCGATGAGGTTGTTGATGTCTCGGCCCTGAGCTGCTCCGGCAGTGTACACGATGAGCATGTCGATCTTGGTAGAACCGCCGCAGCTCGTTGCGGCGGAAGACGGCGCCTGGGAGGTTGCGGCTTCTGCTGCCGTCATCGTCGGCAGTCCGGTTCCCGTCGCAGTGAAGTCGTCTGTGGCGCTGCACGTCTTTTGAAGCGAAGCCTCCTCCGGCGTGGCGGCGGAGCGCGGTCGCGTTAGAGATGCGGGAGGTGCAGCGGAGGGGCCGCCGCCGTTGTACAGCGGGCTGGTGCCTCCACGCGGCATCTTGCTCTCGTTGATCTCTACGAGTGCGCTTAGACCGTTTTCGAGCGGGTATACCTTATAGAACTCGTCTTTGATGCGGATCGAGCCGGAGACGTGCCCGCCCTTGTGGTAGATGAAGTGCGCCTCGCCGACCTCCACGCTGTTTCCGGGGCCGCCCACGATGGTGCCGTCCCAAGCGTAGATGTCGTCGGAAACAATCTCAACGTCGTCGCGCCGGATGAAGAGTTCGACCGCGCCCTCGCCGCTGAAGGAATCCTGTTCCGGGTCTTCGCTCTGGAATACCGTTTGGATGTCGGGCGCGAGGCCCCTCTTAGCGTCCAACTGCATCGTCAGCACGACCTGTTGCGAAAGGTTGTCCGCGATGCGCACGAGCCGGATCGAAGCGGTCGTGGGCACAGCTTCAATCGTCTGGAGGCGTTCCGTGCCCTGCGCCTTGAGGGCTTGGCGGGTGGCACCGGCATCGCGGAACAGGCTGGGCGGATCGCCGGAGGTCTGCTGCGCAAAGGCGTCGGGCGCGAGAAGCATGATGGTGAAGAGTACCATGCCGAAGAAGGAGCGAGTGGAGCACGTGTAGCGGAGGGTCATGGCTCTGGCGGGTTAAGTGGCAGAGGGCGTCCGGCGCCGCAGGGCACCGCTGCTGCCACGATAGCACATCCCGGTCGGCAGCACGTAGACCGCCTTTCCCGCCCATTCTTCCCGACCGTTTCTCCCGTCATTTTGTCCCACCCATTTGCTCCCGGTACACCGATGGCGGGCACCCCATCTCCCGCTTGAACGCTCGCCGGAACGAGGAGTAGTGCTCATAGCCGATGCTGAAGGCGATGGTGTCAATGGAAAGCTGCTCGTGGCCGAGGAGCCGCACCGCCGCCAAAAGGCGCCGGTCCCGGATGTGCTCGCCGAGGGTCTTGCCCACGTGCCACTTGAAATCCGAGTGGATGTGTGACCCGCGGATGCCGCAGGCGCGCAGCGCTGCCCCCACCGTCAGCGCAGGCTCAAAGAGGCGTTCGTGCACGCAGCCGAGCACCGCCTCCACCTCCGCCGGGTAGGACGCATCGGGGGGTTCGAGTTGCCGCTTGAACGCTGCAAGCTCTTCTCGGATAAACCGTTGCTGCTCGAGCGGACTCATCCGCCCCCCCCTTTTTAACGAAAGAGACTGCGGCAGCCACTTATGTGGTGCACCACGCATACTCCGCGTGCGAAAACTAAAATAGAGACGCCTCTCCAAAAACGCAACGAAAAGCCGGGGATGTGAGATGAGCGGTGAGGATCTTACCTTGAACAGAATCTCCGCGTCCCCGAACCGTAAACGCTCTCAAGCAATGCCCGAAACGCCCGACCTCCTCCTCCACAGCGGCACGCTCCTCAACCCCGAAACCGGCCAGACGCGCCGCGCCGATCTTCTCATCCGTGAGGGAAACATCGCGGGGATTGGCGAAAGCCTCGATCCCGGAGAAAACATTCCGCGCTACGACGCCTCGGGGAAGACGATCTCGCCGGGGTGGATGGACATGCACGTGCACTTGCGCGAGCCGGGGCAGGAGCACAAGGAGACGATCCAAACAGGCTGCCGCGCCGCCGCCGCCGGGGGCTTCACCGCCGTGGCCTGTATGCCGAACACGGACCCGCCCATCCACACGCGCGACGTGGTCGAGTTCGTCATCGAGCGCGCCGAACAGACGGCGGTGGACGTGCACCCCATCGCCTGCGTCTCCAAGCGCCGTGAAGGAAAGGAACTGGCCGAGATGGCGGACCTCGCGGAGGGCGGCGCCGTGGCTTTTTCCGACGACGGCTCGCCCGTGTGGCACGCGGGCCTGATGCGTCGCGCGCTCGAGTACAGCGCCATGCTCGGAAAGCCCATCATCAACCACATGGAGGAGCTTTCGCTCAACGAGGACGGCCACATGCATGAGGGCGCCGCCAGTACGCGCCTGGGCGTGAAGGGCATTCCGGCGCTGGCCGAGGAGGTGATGATCGCCCGCGACGCTTTGCTGGCTGAGGTCGTCGGCGGGCATGTGCACGTGGCGCACATCTCTACCGCGCGCGCCGTCGATCTCGTGCGCGAGGCCAAGGCGCGCGGCGTCACCATCACCGCCGAGGTGTGTACGCACCACCTCGCCCTCACGGATGAGGCCGTCGAGGAAACAGGCTTCGACACGCACACGAAGATGCACCCGCCGCTCCGCACCGCCGAGGACATCGAGGCGCTCAAGGCCGGCCTTCAAGACGGCACCATCGACGCCCTCTGCACGGACCACGCCCCGCACGCCTCGTTCGAGAAGGAGGTCGAGTTTGCCGCCGCGCCGTTCGGCATCCTGGGGCTGGAGACGGCCTGGGGCCTCGTCGGCCGCGAGCTGATCGCGCCGGGCGTGCTCTCGGTGGAAGAGGCCGTGCGGAAGCTCACCGTCGCCCCGCGCCGGATTCTCGGCCTGCCGATGCCGAAGATCGAGGAAGGCGCCGCGGCGTGCCTGACCGTCTTCGACGCCGAGACGCGGTGGACGTTTTCCGAAGACGACATCCGCTCGAAGAGCCGCAACACGCCGTTCGTCGGCGCCCGGATGGTCGGGCGCGCGTGGGCGATCTACAACAAAGGGCGCTTCGTGGAGAACGGGAGGTAGGGGCGTATCGCCATACGCCCCTACACCACCACGCGTCCAGCGTCACCGGCCGTCTTCGAGGCGCCAGGCGAGGTCCTCGGGCAGGCCGGCGGCGCGGATCTTGTCGGCGGCGCGCTCGACGTTGTACGGCGCGCGCACGCACTCGTGCTCGAACGTCTGGGTGTCGAAGAAGACGACGCTCAGGCGCGGGTTCTGGTCGCGCGGCTGGCCCACCGAGCCGGCGTTGATGAGGTAGCGGTGCCCCGGGCGCACGCTCAAGACGCCGAGGCGGTCGGCCATGACGGCGGGGATGTGCGTGTGGCCCGTGAAGCAGACCTCGGTGCGGAAGTGCTTGAACTGCCGCTGCGCCACGAGGTAGGAGTCCAGGCGCTTCCAGCGCGCCGGCTCGTCGGGCGTGGCGTGGACGAAGGTGCAGCCCTCGGCCTCGAAGAGGAGCGGCAGCTCGGCCAGGTAGCTGATCTGCTCGGGGGAGAGATGGGCGCGGTTGTGGCGAGCGGCGTCACGTCCGTCTTTCGGGAGGACGTCCATGCCGTGCTGGTGGGCCACGGCGGCGTCGTGGTTGCCCATCACCACGCCGCGGCAGCGCTCGCGCACGAGGTCCACGCAGGGACCCGGCTCGGCGCCATAGCCTACCACGTCGCCCAGGCAGTAGACGGCGTCGGCGCCGCGCGCGTCGATGACGTCAAACGCGGCGGTGAGCGCTTCGAGATTCGAATGGATGTCGGAAAGAAGAGCGAGCTTCAACGGGAAAAAGGAAAAGCTTTGGACGTAGGACGTGTGCTGGCCGCTGGCGCGGGCGTAACATAACGAAGCGCGGCCTTCCGCGCGGGGGCGGGTGCAAACGGCGTGCGGCGGCCTCGCTGGCGGTGCGGCTTGGCCGGCAGTGGTTCAGGGCGCTCGCTCGCTTGCAGAGCGAACATCCTGCCAATCCGCCCCGCCCCCGCGCCTGAGTGGAATCTTAGCGCGGCCTTCAGCATCGCGCTGAGCCGGCCGGGCCGTAGCGCGCCTTGCGCTCCTCAGTGAATCTACTTCCAGCTTTCGGACTGGCGCGCGAGCACGTCGGCGGGGTCGAGGTCCGGGTGCAGCAGCGCCTCTGAGATCCGCTCCATCCGCGTGCCTTGCGAGCCTTTGACCAGGATCACGTCGCCGGAGCGCGGCGCGTAGATGCGACCCGCGCGCAAGGCCGCCGCGAGGTCCGCCGAGGCCGCGTGCAGCGCGATGCGCTCGCGCTCGGCAGGGGGCAGCGTCGCGGCGGCGCGCGCCATGATCGTGCCTACGGCGTGGACGGCGTCGGCGCGGCGGGCGGCTTCGGCGAGGACGCGGGCGTGCGCTTCGACCTCGGCGTTGCCCAGCTCGAGCATGTCTCCGAGAAAGGCGATGCGGCGCGTGCCCTCGTGCTCAGCCAAGACGCGCAGGGCCGCCAGCGTGGCCTCGGGCGAGGCGTTGTACGTGTCGTCGATGAGGACGCTGCCGCCCCGCCCGCGCAGCCGGCGCAGGCGGCCCTTCTGGGGCGTCGTCTTGGCGAGGCCAGCGTTGATCGCGGCGTCCGCCATCCCAAAGGCCTGGCCGACGCTCATGGCCGCGAGCGCGGTGTAGACGGCGTGCTCGCCCAAAACCGGCAGCGTGGTCGTGATCCGTTCCGGCATCACGTCGCAGCCTGTGCCCGTGCCGTAGGTGATCGTCCGCCCCGGATGCGCGTCGGCCATGGCCCGGACGCGCGGGTCGTCGCCGTTGAGGCAGGCCGTGCCGCCTTTGCCGAGGGCGCGGACCAGCTCGGCCTTTTCGCGCGCGATGCCTTCGATGCTGCCGAACGTCTCGAGGTGGACGCCCCGCACGTTCGTCACGACGGAGACCGCGGGCGGGAAGTAGGTGCAGAGGGCGCGGAGGTCGCCCTCGAAGCGCGCGCCCATCTCCAAAACGAGCTTCGTCTCGGAGGAAAAGTCGCGGTTGAGGACGAGGAGCGAGAGGCCCAGCGGCGTGTTCTTGTTGCCCTCGGAGGCGACCACCTCAAACGCCTCGCCGAGCACCGCACGGACGGCCGCCCGCGTCGTCGTCTTCCCCACGGACCCGGTGATCGCTACGACGTCCGGGCCGAGGCGGCGCACCTTTTCGGCGGCCCGCTCGATGAGGTGGCCGAGCGTGCTTTCGACGCGGACGACCTCGACGCCGTGCGGCGCCTCCACGTCCTCTTCGGTGACGATGCCCGCGGCGCCTTTCTCGATGGCCTGCGGGATGAAGGTGTGGCCGTCGTGGTTCTCGCCCCGGATCGCCACGTACACGTCGCCGGGGCGGAGGGTGCGCGTGTCGGTAGAGTAGGGCATGGGGTGGGGAAAGGGCGAGTGGGGGAATGGGGGAGAGGGCGAGGAGAGCGGAATCACCCGTTTCCCTCTCGCTCATTCTCCCGTTCTCAGCGCGTGGTTTTGAGGCGGGCGTCGCGCGCGCGGCGGTCGAAGGCGAGCTGGATCAAGCGGTCGAGGAGGTCGGGGAGGGACAGGCCCGCCTCGGCCCACATCACGGGGAACATGCTCCGCTCGGTAAAGCCGGGGATGGTGTTAACCTCGTTGACGAAGAGGTCGCCGCCGGGCGTGAGGAAGAGGTCTACGCGGGCCATGCCCTCGCAGCCGAGGGCGCGGTAGACGCCCGCGGCGAGCGTGCGGGCGCGGGCCGAGAGGCTTTCGGGCACGTCGGCGGGGACCTCCATGCGGGCGGCCTCGGCGTCTTCGTACTTCGCGTCGTACGTGTAGAACGCGGCCGTGGAGACGATCTCGCCCAGCGTGGCCGTCTCCGGCGTCTCGTTGCCGATCACGGCGCACTCGATCTCGCGCCCGGCGATGGCCGTTTCGACGAGCACCTTGTTGTCGTAGTCGAACGCCTCGGCCACGGCGCGCGCGTACCCCGCTTCCCCCTCTACCTTCGAGGTGCCGACGGACGAGCCGGAGTTGGCGGGCTTGACGAAGAGCACCTCGCCGAGCGCGCCGGCGGCGTCCGCGTACGGGAGCCGCTCCCCGAAGCGCACTACGCGGAACGGCACGATGGGGAAGCCGGCGTCCCGGAGCAGCCGCTTCGTCACCTCCTTGTCCATGCACACGGCCGAGGCCAAGACGCCGGCGCCGACGTAGGGCAGGCCGAGCGTTTCGAGCAGCCCCTGCACGCGGCCGTCCTCGCCGTTCTGCCCGTGCAGCATGGGGAAGGCCACGTCGAGGCCGAGGGGCGCCAGCGCGGCGGGTGAGGGAAGGGCACGCGCCTGGGCAGCATCCGAAGCCGCGTCGGAACCGCGCAGCGCCGTCGCCTCCGCGCTTTCGACGTGCCAGCGCCCGGCGCGGTCGATCCGCAGGGGCGTGACGCGGTAGCGCTCCGCATCGAGAGCGTCCAGCACGCTGCGTGCCGAGGCGATGGACACCTCGTGCTCGGAGGAAAGCCCTCCGTAGATGAGGCCGACGTGTTTCATGGGTGCAGAAGAAAGAGAAGCGTAAAGCGCCGACTGTCGAAAAGCGCAGCCAAAGAAGAGAACAGAATCTACAGCGGGGCCGCCCCCAATGCCCAGTCCTTGGAGCGCCAAACGGTAAGAAGCTACACGGAAAGACGCAGCCGTTGCGCGGTGCTGCCGCGAAGCAGGTGTGAAAACCCGTCATGCCTTTACGTGGAAGCGCTTCGTGACAGAGGGGCGCGGCACTTCAGCAGCATCTTATGTGCGGCGGTCCACGTTAAGACCAGCCACAGCCGCGCTTTCTCCCAGAGCCAGAGGCAGACGAGATGCTCGACACCTTAGGCCGCATCACCCGCCGCGCGAAAAACATGTTTCAGAGGCACACCAACGGCCGCGCCGCACCGGACCGGCGCGCACACGTGGTGATCGTGGGCGCGGGCTTTGCCGGGCTGAGCGCGGCCAAGGCGCTGGCCGGGCAGCCGGTGAACGTCACCGTCGTGGATCGGAACAACTACCACAAGTTCCAGCCGCTCTTGTACCAGGTAGCCACGGCGGGGCTGGAGCCGGAAGACATCGCGCACAACGTCCGCGACATCTTTGCGCGGCACGAGAACATCACCGTGCGCCTGGGTACCGTGAGCGAAATCGATGCGCGGGCGCAGACGGTGCGCACGCGCAGCGGCCTGGCGCTCCCGTACGACTTCCTCATCCTGGCGGCGGGGGCCACGTCCAGCTACTTCGGCGTGGACGGCGCGCGCGAGCACAGCTTCCCCCTGAAGAACCTACCCGACGCCGTGGCGCTCCGCAACCAGGTCCTGCGCCAGTTCGAGCGCTACGACCGCAACCCTACCGACGCGGGCCAAGGCGCCCTGCGCTTCGTCGTCGTGGGCGGCGGGCCGACGGGGGTGGAAACGGCCGGCGCCCTCGTCGAGCTGTTCGAGTCCATGCAGCACGACTTCGACCGCTTCGACACGGTGGCCTCGGCGCAGGTCATGCTCGTGGAGATGGGGCCGCAGCTTCTGCCCTCGTATGCTGAGGCGCAGAGCGCCTACACGCAGCGCGTCTTGGAAGGGCGCGGCGTCGAGGTGCGCCTGAGCACCACCGTGGAAGAAGTCACGCCAGATACCGTCCGCTTCAAAAACGGCGAGACGCTGCCGACCGCCACGCTCGTCTGGGCAGCCGGCGTCGAGGCCAGCCCCGTGGCCGGCCTCCTGGACGCCGCGCAGGCGAAGGCGGGCCGCCTCGTCGTTGAGCGCGACCTGAGCGTGCCCGGCTATGCCAACGTCTTTGCTGTGGGTGACCTGGGCGGGGGCGAGGACGACGAAGGGGAGATGTACGCGCAGGTCGCTCAGGTGGCCATCCAGCAGGGCCGCCACGCCGCGCGGCAGGTCCTCCGCCGCACCGAGGGCGCTGCCACCGAGCCGTTCGTCTACAAGGACCTCGGCAAGATGGCGACCATCGGGCGCAACGCTGCCGTGGCCGAGCTGCCCGGCGGCGTGCGCCTCTACGGCTTCATCGCCTGGGCGTCGTGGCTCGTGATCCACATCGCCAAGCTCGTGGGCTTTCGCAACCGCCTCGGTGTCTTTACAAGCTGGACGTACAACTACTTCACGTATCAGAAAAGCGCGCGCCTCATTCTGGACATGGTCCCGCTCTCGGACGAGATCCCGCTGGAGATCGAGCACGTGGACGCCGAGGTGAGAGAAAAGCTGGCCGCGCTGGCCGGCCGCGCCGAGGACGGGGAGAGGCGCAAGGGGTAGCGCGTGGCGCTTTCTTTTCGGGTGGGGGAAAGGTAAACTCTGGGGCACGCCTCTCCTCGTCCCTTTCCGCTTCCTATGCGCCTTCGCGTTCTCTTGGCGGCTGTGCTGCTTGCGGGGGCGGCGGCCTGCGCCTCCGAGGCGGGCCGCCCCGGCGCGCCCGCAGACGCCTCCGCCGGGGTCGCCGAGGACGCCGCCCGCTACGATTACGAGGCCGTCTTTAGCGGCGCCTTGACCGATACGCTTCAGGGCCAAGCCGACTTCGGGACCGTGGTGGCGTCCGATGTGCGGCAGGAGCGCTTCGTCATCGTGCTCAAAAGCCGCGACGACCCGCTGGGCGGCCTCGTCTTCTCACGCCCGGATGCGGCGCGCCCGGCGCCCGGCACCTACGCGCTCTCGGCCGAGGCGGGGGCCGCCCGCCGCGCGTCCGGCTTCCGCCTGACCTACCGCGAGGGGATGCGCCGCACGCTCCACGCCACCGCCGGCACGCTCACGCTCCGCGTCGTGCGCGACACGCTCATCGAAGGCTCCTTCCGCGCCGACCTCGAAGGCACCGTGGCGCGCCCCGGCCAAGCCCCGCGCCAAAGCCTGGCCGACGTGCGCGGCTCCTTCCGCGCCGAAAGCGGCTCCGTCGGTTTTTTGCTCGGCCTCTGACCGCGCTGCCGCGTGGCGACGGCGGACGGACGACGATTGACGACGTCAGCCTTCTGCCCGTCGTCGGTCGTCGTTTTCTTGAACACTCGGGCCGGCGTGGCGTTACGAATACGTTGTCCGCCTTCCGCGCTATCTCTTGCCAGACCTCATGCTCGACCGCCTGCTCGCCCTCCTTCGTCGGCACGACCGCTTTGTTTTGACCACGCACACGCGCCCGGACGGCGACGCCATCGGCTCCGAGCTGGCCATGGGGCGCTTTCTCGAAAAGCTGGGCAAGGAGGTCACCATCCTCAACAGCGACCCGCCGCCGCGCACGCTCGAATGGCTCCCCGGCGTCGAGAAGGTGCAGCTTTTCGACGGCTCGTTTGCGCAGCGCAAGGCCATCGCTGAGGCGGAGGTCATCTTTGTGATGGACGTCAACGCCGCCGAGCGCCTCGGTGACCTGGCCGGCCCCGTCCGAAACAGCGGCGCCGAGAAAGTCCTCATCGACCACCACACCGATCCGGAGGCGTGGTTCGACTTCCAGTACGCGCGTGACACGGCCGCCGCCACGGGCCAGCTCGTCTACGAGATCATCTGCGAAGAGGACCCCGCCCTCATCGACGCCGACCTGGCGGCGACGCTCTACACCGCCATCATGACGGACACCGGCTCGTTCCGCTTTAACAGCGTGACGCCGGCCGTCCACCGCGTCGTGGCCGACCTTTTGGAGCGCAGCGGCATCTCGCCCGCGCCCATCCACACGGCGCTCTACGACAACCGCACGCTCGCCTCGGTGCGCCTTTTGGGCCGCGCCCTCGGCGAGATCGCGCTCCGCTACGACGGGCAGATCGGCTACACCGTGGTGACGAACGACATGCTCCGCGCCGTCGATGCCGACACCGAGGACAAGGAGGGCATCGTCTCCTACGTGCTCTCGGTCGAGGGCGTCCGGGCGGCGCTCATCTTCTCGGAGGCGAGCGGCGGGACGAAGATCTCGTTCCGCTCCCAGGGCGAGACGCACGTGAACGGCTGGGCGCGCGCCTTCGGCGGCGGCGGCCACCGCAACGCCTCGGGCGCCTACGTCGAGCGGCCCCTCGCGGAGACGATGGACGCCGTGCTTGAGGCCGCCCCGCGCTACATCGGCGGCCTCGTCCCGCCCGCCGAGGCCGAAGCCACCGACACGCTCTCCGCCGAGGACGCCAAGCTCCTGGCCGCGCTCCGGGAGCAGGCGTAGCCGCGGCACGGACGCCGCCCGCCCCTTCCACCCCACCGTACATCTCGCAAGCCCGACGCCCACGCATGAACGCCCCCTCCGTTACCGTCTCCACCGAGGCCCCGGCCGACCTCGACGCCGATCTCGTTCTCTTGTTTGCCGCTAAAGAAGAACCGGGCGCCGCATTCGATCCCTGGGCCGAGGCGCTCGGCGACGCCCTCCGCCGCGCCGCCAATGACTTCGCCGCTGAAAAAGAAGAAGCGCTGCTGATCTACCCGGAGCGCGGCGCCGCCCGGCGCGTGGCGCTCGTCGGCCTGGGTGAGAGGACCGAGGTAGACGCCGAGGCGCTGCGCCGCGGCGCCGCCACGGGCGCCGGCCTCGCCGCCGAGCGCAAGGCCGAGACTGTGGCGCTGCATCTGCCCCAAACGGACCTCGACCCCGACGCCGCCGCGCAGGCGCTCGTCGAAGGCTTCTGCCTGGGCGCGTACCGCTTCCGCCGCTACAAAACGGATGAAGACGACTTCGCCGGCACGGAGCGCCTGTTGATCCACACCGATGAAGAGCAGCGCGAGGCCGCCGAAGTGGGCGCGCGCCGAGGCCGCGCCATTGCCGAGGCGGTGATGACGGCCCGCGACCTCGTCAACCGCTCGCCCGACGAGAAAACGGCGCCGCTCCTGGCCGAGCTTATCCAGGCCTCGGGCGAGGCGCACGGCTACGGGGTCGAGGTGTGGGACAAAGCGCGCATCGAAGAGGAGGGGATGGGCGGCCTCCTGGCCGTGAACCGCGGCAGCGAGGCGCCGCCCACGTTCAGCATCCTCACCCATCAGCCGGGCGATGCCGTGAACGAGCGGCCCGTCGTCCTCGTGGGCAAGGGCGTCGTCTTCGACACGGGCGGCCTTTCTTTGAAGCCGACGAAAGGCTCGATGGACCACATGAAGGCGGACATGGCTGGCGCGGCGGCCGTCGTCGGCGCGTTCGAGGCGATGGCGGATTTGGAGGTGCCGCTCCACGTCATCGGCCTCATCCCGGCCACGGACAACCGCCCCGGCAAAAGCGCCTACGTCCCCGGCGACGTGGTGCGGATGCACGCCGGCGCCACCGTCGAAGTGCTCAACACCGACGCCGAGGGCCGGATGCTCCTGGCCGACGCGCTCTCCCTGGCGAAAGGGTACGACCCCGAACTCGTCATTGACCTCGCCACGCTCACCGGCGCGCAGGTGGTGGCCCTCGGCTCCGAGGTCGCCGCCGTGATGACGAGCGAGACGGACGGCGCCGCGGAGCGCCTCGACGCCATGCAGAAGGCCGCCGCGCGCAGCGGCGACCGCGTCCACCCGCTGCCGATGTTCGCCCACTACGCCGAACTGCTCGAAAGCGACGTGGCCGACTTCAAGAACGTGGGCGGGCGTGAGGCCGGCTCCATCACCGCCGGCAAGTTCCTGGAGCACTTCACCAAGACCGATGGTGAGGCGGCCTACCCGTGGCTGCACATCGACATCGCCGGGCCGGCGTTCTTGGACAGCGCCAAGCCGTACCGTCCCAAAGGCGGCACGGGCTTCGGCGTGCGGCTCCTCGTCGCTTTCTTAGACGACTACGCCCGGCGCCAGAATCCACGGTAAGGACTTGGCGCGCCAAGTCCCTACGCCCGCGACGAACGCCGATCACACAGTCATGCCCGAACCCGCCCCTATAGAAACCGCCGCCCGCCCGCGCGTGGTCATCACGCTGGGCGACCCGAACGGCATCGGCCCGGAGGTCGTGCTGAAAAGCCTCCTCGAGGAGGCGTTGCGGAGAAAAATGCAGCCCGTGGCCGTCGGCTCGGCTGAGGTGCTGCGCGCGCACGCTGAGAAGCTGGGGCTGGACACGCTGCCCATCTGCGCGTTCGAGGAGATGCCGCGCGAAGTCCCCGACGACGCCCTCGCCGTGTGGGACGTGGCCGAGGGCGCCGCGCCCGAAGTCCGCTTCGGCGAGACGACGGCGGCGGGCGGGCGCCTTTCGATGCAGGCCATCGCCGCCGCCACGGACGCCTGCGCCGAGGGCCGCGCCGACACGATAGTCACCGCGCCCATCTCCAAAGAAGCGCTCCGGAAGGCCGGCTACACGAATCCCGGCCACACCGAGTTCATCGCCGCGCGCACGGGGAGCACGGGCCACGTGATGATGATGGTGGACGAAGAGGAAGGGTTGCGCGTGGGCCTCGTCACCGGCCACGTGAGCGTGGCGGAGGTGCCGGCGGGCGTCACGCAGGAAGCCATTGTGCAGAAGCTGCGCGTGATGGCGAAGAGTCTGCGTCAAGACTTTGGCATCGCCCGTCCGCAGATTGCCGTGCTGGGCCTGAACCCGCACGCGGGCGACGGCGGCGTGATGGGCCGCGAGGAAATAGAAATCATCGGCCCGTCCCTCGCGGCGGCGCAAAAGGAAGGCCTCGCCGCTGAGGGTCCGTTCCCCGCCGACGGCTTTTTCGCCCTGGACAAAAACCGCCGCTTCGACGCCGTCCTGGCGATGTACCATGACCAGGGCCTCGTCCCCTTCAAGGCGCTCGCCTTTGACCGCGGCGTCAACTTCACCGCCGGCCTGCCCGTTGTGCGCACCTCGCCGGACCACGGCACGGCCTTCGACATCGCCGGCACCGGCGCGGCCTCGCCCGGCAGCATGAAGAGCGCGCTCCGCCTCGCCCTGGCCGTGGCCCGCCGCCGCGCTTCGGTGACGACGGACGATGAGCGGCCGACGACCGGGCCGCGTCAGGAGCAGCGTTGAAGCGCCACCCACTCCGCGTTCACGAAACGCACGTGCCATGAAAAAAACGCCGTCACGCACCGAGGAGGCCGCGCCGTACAGCGCGCTGGCCGAGGGGTACGACTTCGTGATGCGCCACGTGGACTACGAGGGCTGGGCCGCCTACGCGCACCACCTCTTAGAGAAGCATCACCCCGGCGCGCGCGACCTCCTCGAACTCGGCTGCGGCACGGGCCGGCTCGCTTGGCACCTGCAACCGCTCGGCCCCTACCGCTACACCGCCACCGACGGTTCGGCGGCCATGATCCGCCGCGCCCGCGCCCACGCGCCCGACGCCATCCGCTTCGAGGTGGCCGACTTCACAGACTTCAGCGCCGCCGCGCCCGTGGACGCCGCCGTGCTCCTCTACGACGGGCTGAACTACCTGCTCGAAGAAGAAACGGTGGCCGCGCTCTTCGGCTGCGTGGCGCGGGCGTTGCGGCCCGGCGGCGTCTTCCTCTTCGACCAGAGCACGCCGGCCAACTCGCTCGGCAACGCGGACTACTTTGGCGACGAGGGCGAAAAAAACGGGTTCGCCTTCGTCCGCCGCAGCGCGTACGACGCCGAGGCGCGCCTGCACACGACCACCTTCGAGGTGACGCGCGGCGGCAGGATCACGCGCGAGCGCCACGTGCAGCGCGCCTACACGCCGCACGAGATCCGCGCCGTGCTCGACGCCTCGCCGCTCCAAGCCGTGGCCGCGTACGACGGCTTTTCCGAAAATCCCGCCCTGGAGGGAAGCGAGCGCGTCCACTGGATCGCCCGCCGCCGCCCCGGATGAAAAAGCGGGAGCGATCCGCCGGTTCGATTTCTGCCGGCGCGGCGTTATCTTCTGCCGATTCCCGCTTCGCCCCCGACCTGCGCTGAACCTGCCGTGATCGAACTCCGCAACGTGACGCTCTCCTACCCGCTGCCCGACGGCAAGCGCCGCACCGTGGTCGAGCAGCTCTCGCTCCAGATCCGCCGCGGCGAGATGGTCTACCTCATCGGCCCGACCGGGAGCGGGAAAAGCTCTTTGCTGCGCACGCTCTACATGGACCTCCTGCCCGACTACGGCACCGCGCAGGTGGGCGACTACCGCACCGACACGGTCTCCGACGAGGACATCCCGTACCTCAGGCGCTCGATTGGCGTGGTGTTCCAGGACTTCCAGCTTTTGCCGGACCGCAACGTGTACGACAACATCGCCTTTGCGCTCTACGCCACGGGCAAGCGCGGGTCCCTGGTGAAGAACCGCGTCTTGCAGGTGCTCTCGCGCGTGGGCCTGACGCACAAGCGGCGCCGCTACCCGCACGAGCTTTCGGGCGGCGAGCAGCAGCGCGTGGTCATCGCCCGCGCCATCGCCAACGAGCCGTGGATTCTCCTGGCCGACGAGCCGACGGGCAACCTCGACCCCGCCGTCTCGGACCAGATCCTGAAGCTGCTCCTGGGCCTGCACCGCCAGGGCATGACGCTCCTCATGGCGACGCACGATTACCGCCTCGTGCGCAAGTTCCCGCAGCGCACCCTGGCCCTGATGAACGGCCAGCTCGTCGAGGTGGACCCGGACACGATTTAGCTTCGGGGTGACCGCCGACGGCTGACCGCGGACCGCCGCTGCGAGGCGGCGCGCTCACAGCCGCAGCCACTCCACATCGTCGTGCGTGAGCGTGATGCGGCCCTTGACATCTACGAAGCGCGCCTCGGCGTCCGCCGGGAAACGGATGAGGTCGAACGGCGCGTGGCGGCTTGTTTCTTCGAGCGCGGCGCGGACGATCTCGGCGAAGGGGTCGAGCGCGGTGTCCCACTTCGCCAGGGCGAAGTGCGTGCGCGGGTAGCGCTTGGTGATCGAGCGGATCTTCTCCTCGCCCACCTTCCCGGCCTCGCCCCAGAAGCGCGGCTGCGCGAAGCCGCTCCGGCTCACCACGTCGGGCTTGTAGCGGTCGCCGATGGGCACCTCCACGGCCAGGTCGGGGAAGAAGGGGAGGTAGAGCGCCCAGAGCAGCGCCTTCATGAGGACGTGCTCGGTGCGCTCCTGCTTTTTCTTGACGAAGACGACCTGCTCGCCGTGCGCTTTGAACGTGAGCTTGCGGCGGAGGTGGCGCTCTGTGTACATTGGAAAAGCGGCAAGGACAAACTACTTGAGAGGCGCTGCGGACTTCCGCTTGAACCGGAGGCGCCTCTCCAATGTGCCCGCGCGCCCCGCTCCGTTTTCTGCTGCTCAGTCGGATAGCTCTCATGCAGGCCATGCGCACGCTGCTGCCTTTTTTACTCGTCCTTCTCCTTCCCGCTACCGCTTTTGCACAAGCGCCGGCCTCCAGCCCCTCGGCTTCGGTGCGCATCGGGGCCGGCGGAGCGTTCCCCATGGGCGACGACGCCAAAACCACGCTTTACGACCCCGGCTTGAGCCTCAGCGCCGGGGTGGACGTCCCGCTCGCCACGCGGCTCTCGCTCACGGTGGACTTCGGGTACAGCCGCCTCTTCCTCGACGGCGACTTCCTCGTTCAGCAGCTCAGGCGCGCCGACCCGACCGGACAACTCGATGACGTGGACTTCGACTTTAGCGGAGGGGCGTACTCGACATTCGCGGGCACGGCGGGGCTGAATTGGATCTTGGCCACGTCGGGCGGGGCGGCGCTCTACGTAACGGGCGGCCCCGGACTCTACTACTCATTCATCGGCGACCCCGACGTGGAAGCGCGCGGCCCGGACGGCGAGCCTGGAGAAGCAAGCGTGAGCTTCTCGCGGAGCGGAAGCGACACGGCGCTCGGGGCACACCTCGGGGCGGGCGTCCAGTTGCGGATGCGCTCCGGCATCCGCCTTTTCATCGAGCCGCAGTTCGTTCTCCTCCTCGGGGATACGCGCTACGCGCCCGTGCGTGCCGGCGTCTCCTTCGGCGGGCTGTTCGAGTAGGATCAGGCGGGGCGGCGGGCGCGGATGAGAAAAGAAAGCGCTCAGCGAGAGGCCCTGTGACGCAGCGGTGTCACTGCCGGTGCGTAGCTTAGCGGATGGAAAGCTACGGCTCTCCTCGTGCGCTACTCTACACCACCCCCCGCGCTGACATCATGGAAACGAAACCGCGCATCAATCCGCTGAGCCGCCGCCCCAAAAAGCGCCGCCTGGTGATGGCCGTGCGCGGCGCGGCCGGCGCCGGCAAGAGCGTCTTCGCCACCTCGCTGGCCGAGGCCGGCGAAGGCCGCCTCTGCTTTTTCGACACCGAGCGCAAGGCGCGCCTCCTGCCCGGCTCTGACGGCTCTACCTTTGACGCCATCGAGGTCGAGCACCCGGACGAGCTGCCCGAGTTCATCGACTGGGCTTTGGATGGCGAGGGCCAGAGCCAGGGCTACGGCTGCTACGCGCTCGACTCCTGGGCCATGTACTTCGGCCGCAAGCACCGCGAGACGCTCCAGGCCGTGCGCCAAAAAACGGGCGACCCCACGGCGCAGCCCACCGCCGAGCAGCTCGCCTCCGACCAGGCCGTCTACCAGGAAGTCCTGCGCCGGCTGTGCGTGGACTCCGGCGCGTGCGTCGTCATCACCGATCAGATCGGCGCCAAGGGCAAGGAGGAGCGCGAGGAGAACGAGCGCGGGCGCGTCCTGCCGATGACCACGGGCGGCCTCGAATACTTTGTGGACGTGATGGTCGAACTCGAGGTGCGGCAGACGGGCTTCGAGCAGGTCCGCGTTGCCCGCGTGGTGAAGTCGAACAGCGAGGCCTTCCCCATCGGCCTTGAAGTGGAGAACCCTGTCTTCAAAGACTTCTTGAGCCGCCTCGAAGACGTGCCCCAGCCGAAGACCACGGAGCCGGAAACGCTCGACGCCCCCACGTCCGCCGAGGCGCCGGAAGCCAAAAAAGAAGCCGGCCCCACGCTCGACGCCCTCTTGGCGACGGCGAAGCAGCACGGCATCACGCGCGCGCAGATCATCACGGCGGCGTACCACTACTGCGGCGTGAGCGACCTCGACCGCCTCACTCCCGGCCAAGTCGAAGCGCTCGCCGCCCGCATGGAAGCCCGCTACGGCGCCTCCGGCGACGGCGCAAGCACAGGCGCCGAGCCGAGCGTGAGCAGTGCCCCCGACCGCAAGGCCAAGCCGAAGGCGAAAGCTAAAAGCAAAGTCGGCGCGAAGGCGAACGGGCAGGCGTGACGGCGCTGTCCACCCGTAGATCACGAAGCGCGAGGAGGCTCCCCGCTCAGCAGCAGGGGGGCCTTCTTGTTTCTCCGGTCTGTGTCCAATAGGTTATTAATAAGGCATTTGCATATCTATCGTCAAGAGGTTGCTATGAGAAAAGTCGTTTTCTTCGTCTTTGTCGCGCTCGTGGCCACCTCACCGCTTCACGCGCAACAGCCCGATGCTCCTACATCGCCCCCGTCCTACGAGCTTAGCGCCTCGTACAGCGCCGCATTTGTCACAGACGGGGACCAAACAGGGAAGGCCTTCGAGCTTTCTGCCTCGCGCAAGATGTTCTCAAACTGGACGGGGCTGACGTTGAGCCTGAGCTACCAACGTGTTGTGAATAAGGGTCTCCGCGAAGCAGTCTTGGACTTCGGCAGTTTCGCCGATAAGCATACCTACACAGCCGATCTTGTTTTATTCGCCGAACCGTTGCGCTTCAGCACAGGCACGGTCGGTCACCGCTTTCGGCTCGGCGCCGGTCCCTCGGTGCAGAAGCGCCACGGCGAGGCCAACAAGACGGCTATCTATCCTATCCGTTTCAAGAACGATCCAGGGGCGGTTGAAGAGCTGAGGGACATCATTGCGCGAAACGATGAGGCTCATCTCTATCTGTTCCACTTAGAAGGCAGCGATCTTCAGCAAAACGGTCAGTATGCGTTAATTACAAGGGATTGGGAGGGCACCGAGTGGGGCGGGCTGTTTCGGCTGAGCTACGGCGCCGAGTTCAAAAACTTCGTGGCAGGCCTCAACGTCAGCGGGCGGCTCTATCAACATCAGTACAAGGTGTGGAGCACCGGCTTCAGCTTCGGCTACCAGTTTTAGCGTTTTGCACACGACCTAAAAAGGAAAAAGCCGTCCACCGCAATCAGAAGACGGCTTTTTCCTAGCATCTGCCACCGTTTTCGTATGTTGCAGTGGTTCATGGTCATCCAGAGCCAAACTAAAGAGCGATGCCCGTCCCGCAACGCGACATCGAGAAGGCAAAGGAGATCGCGCGCGCCTACGGAGCCACGCGGATGATCCTCTTCGGCAGCGCGCAGCGCGATTTCGGCAGCGCGCAGCGCGATCCGAAGGCGGCACGCGACCTGGACCTCGCTATTGGCGGCGTGCCCGGCTGGACGATCTGGAAGCTGGCCGGGGAGGTCGAGCGCGCCATCAGCGTGCCGCTGGACGTGGTGCCGCTGGAACCGGCGTCCGACTTCACGCGCCTTGTCGAAGAACGAGGGGAGGTGCTCTTTGAACGCTGACGTGCTCCGTAGGGAGGTGCGCCAAGAACTCGGCAGCATGGCACGGGTCGTGGATGAGGTGGAAGCGCTGGCGGCTGACGTTGCCGGGCGTGATCCGACGGCTCGGGAGACGGTGGCAGCCGGTTCCTTCCTGGCGCAGTTCTACATGGGCATCGAAAACGTCTTGAAACGGCTCACGAAGTTTCACGAGGTGGAGGTGCCTTCATCGCCACGGTGGCACGTTGATCTGTTCGAGCTTTTCTGCGAGCCGGCTCAGCCGCCACTCCCGTTGCTGTTCGAGCGAGACCGCATCGGTACGTTCGATGCTTTCCGCCGCGCCACGTCGCTCATCACGCCTACGGATTCGACCTCAGATGGGAGCAGATGAGCGAGGGGATCGAGCAGGCACGTCCCGCTTTCGAGTATTTTAAGAAGCGCGTGCTCGATCACATGGAAGCTGTACGGTAGCAGCCCTCCGAAAGCGAGGAAAGCCGCCCCTCGGATGGTTCCGGGGGCGGCTTTTTCGCGTCTTGCAGGGAACGGGCCGTGTGGCTCATCCCACCTCGCCCTGTTCGCGCAGGCGCTCCAGGTTGTCGAGGTTCTCGCGCACGTGCTCGGCTGAGGCGTGCATGAGCTGCCGCTCGTCCTCGTCCAGGTCTACCTCGATGACCTCCTCGACGCCGTTGCGGCCCAGCCGCACGGGCACGCCGATGAAGAGGTCTTCGAGGCCGTACTCGCCCGTGCACATGGCCGCGCAGGGGACGACGCGGCCGGAGTCTTTCAAGATGGCCTCGACCATCTCCGCCGCCGCCGCGCCGGGGGCGTACCACGCCGAAGTGCCCATCAGCTCGACGATCTCGCCGCCGCCGCCTTTGGTACGCTCAACGATGCCGTTCACGGTGCCCTCGTTGAGCATCTCAAGGATCGGGATGCCGCCGACGGTGGTGTAGCGCGGCAAGGGCACCATCGTGTCGCCGTGGCCGCCCATCAGGAGCGCCTGGATGTCGCGCACGGAGACGCCCAGCTCCATCGCAATAAAGGCGCGGTAGCGGGCCGTGTCCAAGGCGCCGGCCATCCCCATCACGCTCGCGGCGTCGAACCCGCTCGTCTCGTAAGCCACGTAGGTCATCACGTCGAGCGGGTTCGACACGATGATGAGCTTCGCGTCCGGACTCTGCGCCACGAACGCCTCGGTGACCGAGCCGACGATGGAGGCGTTCTTCGCCAAGAGGTCGTCGCGGCTCATGCCGGGCTTGCGCGGCAGGCCGGCCGTGATCACGCACACGTCGGAGCCGGCGGTGGCATCATAGTTGTTGGATCCCGTGATGCGCGTGTCGAAGCCGTGAATAGGCGCCGCCTCCATCATGTCAAGCGCCTTGCCTTGCGGCAGGCCTTCTTTGATGTCCACGAGTACGACCTCTTGCGCCATGTCCTTGCGCGCCACGCACTCGGCGACGGTGGCGCCTACGTTGCCGGCACCGATTACTGTTACCTTCATGCTTGTCCTCTTTTTTGAGTTAGGGAGTAGAAAATAGCGGACTGAGGCTGCCCATAAAGAAACGGTCGGGCTGAGCGCGTACTTGGAAATCCTTGACAAAATGCTGGCTATGCATCATCTTCCCTGCATGCTTCGTTTGAAAGTTCCGTAGTTAACCTGTAGCAGAAGACGTACGCATTACAGAGCGCTGATCCGAATAGATGGTCTCATGTGCGTCATAAGTTGACAAGACCAACGCGGCCGATTGCTCTATTGTGCATTGGCTTGCGGCGGCGCGGAAGAGCACTCGGTGTTACGCGCAGCCTGATTGAGGAAGCTTGACAAGATGAGGCTCCAGCACGCAAGACGCTTTCTTGAACCTACGACGTCAACCACTCGGAAGAAGGCCATGAACGATTACACGAACGACGCTTCAAACAGGCTCGATCCGGCTTCAGGATCTGCTGCTGTCCCCGAAGGCGAAGAGCGCACGATAACGCGCCGGGCGCTGCTCAAGACCGGATGGGTAGCCCCTGTGGTGCTTGCCGTGGGCCTCTCGGGTTGGACGGCCAACGTCAGCACCGCCCCCGACCCCGAAGATCCAACCGGCGATGCGCCGCAGCGGAAGTCGGGGATGCAGTACTTCGGCCAGATGCCGGACCACCCCAACGCGGGTCAAAGCGCCAGCCAGTCCCTGCAGCAGAACGACGAGCTGCGCGGCTTCGTGCGCGGCCTGCGCGGGAAGCAGCAGTAGGAGCCGTCCGCTTTTCTCCGTGTGCCGCAGCGCCGCTTGCACGCAGCGGTGACCTCCGGGCGTGATCTTTTCTTATGCCTGACCGTCCCGACTCCCCTGAGGGCGCGGCCTCCCATGCAGCCGCGCGCCGTACGCCTGACGACCTCAGCGCCGCACGGCCCCAAGCGCGCCCCGGCGTAGAAGCCCACGGCGTGCTCGAAGAGATGGTGCTCTACGACCCGGAGCGCGACATGGCCTTCTCGCTCAACCTCTCCGCGCGCGCCGTGTGGGAGCTGTGCGACGGCGAGCGCACCGTCACCGCCATCGTCGAGGAGCTGAGCGCCGCCCTTGACGACCCGCCCCCCCGCCTCGCCGCCGACGTAGAGGCGACCGTGCGTCGCCTCGCCGGCCTCGATCTCCTGGCGCTCAACGCCTCTTCGCCTGACTCACCCGACGCCTAATTACCTTATGCTCTCCGCGCCGTCGCAGACGTTGCACGTGGGCTTCGAGGGGGAGCAGGTGACTGTGCACTCGTCCGTCGCGCGCGTGCTCTCGCAGGTCGAGGACGGCTTCCGAGAGATGCTCGTGGCGCCTGACGCTCAAGCGGCGCCCGCCTGCACGCTGGAAATGCGCCGCGCCGGGATACGCTACACCCTGCTCTCAGGCGGCGAGGCGCTGCTGGAAGGGGTGTCGTACCGCGAGGCCTTTCGCGAGCTGCGCCACCGCGTGGTGCGCAGCCTGATGCACGCCCGCCCGGACCTCGTGTGGCTCCACGCGGGCGCCGCCGTGCGCGAAGGACGCGCCGTGCTGCTTGCCGCCGCCTCGGGGCAGGGGAAGAGCACGCTCACCACGCGCCTGTGCGAAAACGGCTGGCGCTACCTCTCAGATGACGTCGTGCCCGCCGACCCCGATGCCAGCGTCGTGTTGCCGTTCCCGCTCACGCCCAACGCCCGCGCGCAGGTGGGGGTGGAGCTGACGCCCGAGCAGGTGATCGATCTCCGGCGCGAGGTGGTGCGCTTCCCGCCCGAGGCGTTCTGTCGCACGCCCGTGCCGGTGGCCGCCGTCGTTTTCCCGGAGTACCGCTTTGGAGCGGCGGCGCGCCTGGAGCGCTGCCCGCCCGCCCTGGCCTCCGTCAAGCTGCTTCAGCGCTGCCTCAACGTCGAGGTGCATCGCGGGGCCGCCGTGCAGTACGTCACCCGCCTGGTGCAGCGCGTCCCGGCCTTCGGCCTCGCCTTTAGCGACGTGCCGCCCGCGCTCGACCTCGTCGCCGAGGCCGCCGCGCCGCCGCCCGCCCGCGCTTCCGCTGCGTAAGCTTCCACCCGCGTGATCGGCCCGCCGAAGACTTCTCATCCGCCGCGCTTTCGTCATGCGGCCTGAACACGAGCTGCTGCTGAAAAGCGCGCGCGCCGCCATCGAGGAGAAGCCTCCGGCGGGCGTCCGCCGCCTCATCGAAAAAGGCGTGGACGCGGGCGCGCTGGTCGAGGCTGCCCGCCACCACGGCGTGACGGCGCTTCTCTACAAAGGCCTCTATGCCGCCCCGGAAGCGGTCCCCGAGGGGCTGATGAACACGTTGCGCGCCGCCTTCCACGCGGGTGCCGTGCGCTCGCGCCTGCACCTGCGCGAGCTAATAGCGCTGGCCGAGGCCTTCGCCGCCGAGGGCGTCCCGCTCATCCCGCTCAAAGGCCCCGCCCTGGCCGCCGAGGCGTACGGCGACGTGGCCCTGCGCGCCGCCGGCGACCTCGACGTCCTCGTCCCCCACGCCGAAGTGCCGCGCGCGCGCCGGCTGCTGCTCGCGCGCGGCTACACCACGCACATCGCCCGCGCAGACGAGGAGGCCAAGCACCTCCGCACGCAGTTGGGCTATGAGTTTGCCAAAGGCAGCCTCTGCGTGGAGGTGCACTGGGCCTTTTTGCCGCGCACGCTCGCCTTCCGCCTCGACCCCGAGCAGGCCTGGCGCCGCGCCGTGACGACCGAGATCGAAGGCGTCTCCATGCAGACGCTCTCCTTCGAGGATCGGATGCTCTTCCTCTGCGCGCACGGCGCCAAGCACGGCTGGGACCGCCTCAAGTGGATCTGCGACGTGGCCGCCCTCCTGCGCCCCTGCACCGACGCCGACGCCCGCCGCCTCCTGCGCCACGCCGTCCTTTTGCAAAGCCGCCGCCCGCTCCTCCTCGGCTGCGCGCTGGCCGAAGAACTGCTCGGTGCCTCGCTGCCCCCCGCGTTGGCCGAGGCCGTCCGCCGTGACCGGGCCGTGCCGAAGCTGAGCGCGCACGTCCGCCGCCACCTCTTCAAAGAATCCGCGCGCGAGGACGAGGCGCACCACCGCGCCTTTTTCCTCCTCGCCACGCGCGAGCGCTGGCGCGACCGGCTGCCTTACGCCGCCCATCTCGTCCGCCTGGCGGTCACGCCCACCGCCCGCGACCGCGCCTTCTTGCCGCTTCCCCGGCGCCTCGGCGCGCTCTACTACCTCGTCCGCCCGCTGCGCCTCGCCGCCGATTGGCTCCGTGCGCTCATTAGGTGACGACGAACCGCGGACGACTGACGACGACATCCGCTTGCAGTCGTCGTCAGTCGTCCATCGTCGTTCGTCCAAGCGGATGGGCAGAAACGCAGGACGCGCCGGCTCGTTGGCTACTCGTCATCCCCCGCCCACTCGCCCCTCCCGACGATGCCCCAACGCCTACGCACGCCCCCTCTGCTTCTGGCCGCGCTTCTTCTGCTGGCTGCTCTCCCAATTTCGGCGCAGGCGCAGCCGGCGGTGGCTGACACGGCCGGCTGGACGCCCGCGCTCAGCATGAAGTACCGCGCCGTGGGCGAGACGGCGCTCTCGCCCGACGGCCGGCAGGTGGCCTACGTCGTGCGCGAACCCATCATGGAAGAGGAGAAGTCCGAGTACCGCAGCCACGTCTACCTCGTCCCAGCCGATGGCGCGGGCGCGCCGGTGCAGTACACGCGCGGCGAGCACTCGGCCTACAGCCCCGCCTTCTCGCCGGATGGGAAATACCTCGCCTTCCTCTCGTCGCGTTCAGATGAGAGCCAGGTCTGGGCTATGCACGTGGGCGGCGGCGAGGCGTGGCAGGTCACCCGCGCCGAGACGGGCGTGAGCGCGTTCCGGTGGGCGCCCGATGGAAGCCGGATCGCCTACGCCATGCAGGACCCCAAATCCGACGAAGAAAAGGCGCGCGAGAAGGAGAAGCGCGACGTGATCCTCGTAGATGAAAACTTCCGCTACGACCACCTCTACGCCGTCCCCTTCTCCGAGGAAAGCGCGGAAGAGGACACCACCCGCACGGCGCAGCGCCTCACCGGCGGCGACTTTCACGTGACGAATTTCGACTTTTCTCCGGATGGGCAGACCATCGTCTTTGCGCACCAGCCTGACCCGCGCATCAACACGGGCTTCGTCACGAGCGACCTTTCCACCGTCCCGGCCGACAGCGGCGCGGTCGAGCCGCTCGTTACCTGGGCTGGCGCGGACTACGACCCGCGTTTCTCGCCGGATGGGCAGACGGTGGCCTTCGTCTCGCACGGCGCCGAGCCGCAGGCCGTGGGCTTGCAGGACGTGTACACGGTCCCGGCCTCGGGTGGATCGCCCAAGAAGCTGGCCGACACGCCCGACCGTAACGCCTCGCTCCTGGCCTGGAGCGCTGACGGCGAGGAAGTGTTCGTCACCGAGTCCATCCGCACCTCGCGTCACGTTCTGGCCCTGCCGGTGGACGGGAGCGCGCCGCGCCAAATCACGACCGGCGACGGCCTCTACGGCAGCGTCTCCTTCGACAAAGCTACGGAGCGGATGGCGTTCGCCTACGAAGACCTCGACGTGCCTGAAAACGTCTACGCTTCGCCTGTCGAAAACTTCGACCGCGAGCAGCTCACCGACCTGCACGAAGGCGTGCCCATGCCGCAGATGGGTCGTACCGAACTCGTGAGTTGGACCTCGCCGGACGGGACGGAGATTGAGGGGCTGCTCACGTACCCCGTCGGCTACGAGAGAGGGCAGGGGGCCGTGCCGCTCATCTTGAACGTGCACGGCGGGCCGGCGGGCGTGTACTCGCGCGGCTTCACCGGCGCGCCGAGCATCTACATGCTCCAGTATTTTGCGCAGAACGGCTACGCCATCTTGCGGCCCAACCCGCGCGGCTCGACGGGCTACGGGCGCGACTTCCGCTTTGCCAACGTCGAGGACTGGGGCTTCGGCGATTACGAGGACCTCATGGCCGGCGTGGACCAGGCCGTCGAGCGGGGTGTGGCGCACCCGGACAGCCTCGCCTTGATGGGCTGGAGCTACGGCGGCTACATGACCTCGTTTGCCGTGACGAAGACGGACCGCTTCAAGGCCGCCTCCATGGGCGCGGGCCTGCCCAACCTCATCAGCATGGTTTCCACGACGGACATCCCCGAGTACCTCGTCGCGCACATGGGCGGCGACGAGTTCTGGGAGGACTACGAGACCTACGAGAAGCACTCGGCCATCTACCACGTCGAGAACGTCACCACGCCCACCCAAGTCATCCACGGCGCCGAGGACGAGCGCGTGCCCACGGCGCAGGGCGCCGAGTTCTACACGGCCCTGAAGCGCCTGGGCGTTCCCACCGAGCTGATCCTCTACCCGCGCACGCCCCACGGCCCGCGCGAGCCGAAGTTCGTCATGGACGTCTCGCCGCGCATCCTGAGCTGGTTTGACGAGCACCTCGGCCGCGCGCAGAGCGAGGAAGCCGCCGAGGCAGCCACGACCTCGACGCCTCGGTAGGCGACTCAAGTTGCGACCTGTCCAACCGTCATCCTGAGCAACGCGAAGGATCTCTCCCGCTAGGGTATTCTGAAAGGATTCTGAAAAGTAGGAGATCCTTCACTGTGTTCAGGATGACGATGAGAAGCTGCGTTTTCGCTTTGCCTCGCAAATTGGGCTTTATAGCTTTTTTCCCGATAACCTCTTCCACGCCATGCCTCTCAAGCAAACGCTCGCCGCCTTTTTTCTCCTGCTTCTGATGGGAAGCGCGCCCGCCCTTGCGCAGTCCGATGGAGGCGAGACCGCCCCAGAAGACGCGCCGAAAAACGTGATCCTCTTCATCGCCGACGGGGCCGGGCCGGCCTCCTTTACGATGGCGCGCGACTTCCTGCGCTCTGAGCGCGGCGTCGAGAGCCTCGCGCTCGACAGCGTGCTCGTCGGCTCCATCCGCACGTTCTCCACGTCGAGCCGGGTGACGGACTCCGCCGCCGGCGCCACGGCTTTTTCCGCGGGGGTGAAGACCTACAACGGCGCCATCGCCGTGGACCCGGAAGAGCGCCCCGTCGCCACCGTGCTCGAGGCGGCCGAGCGGCGCGGGATGGCGACGGGCCTCGTCGCCACGAGCCGGCTCACGCACGCCACGCCGGCCGCCTTTGCCGCGCACGTGCCCAACCGCTCGATGGAGGACGAGATCGCCGCGCAGATGCTCAGCCAGGACATCGAGGTGCTCATGGGCGGCGGGCGGCGCCACTTCCTCCCGGATTCCGTGGTCGAAGGCCCCACCGCTGAGCAGGCCCCGCACACGCCCGAGCGCGGGCGCCGCACCGACGGGCGCGACCTCATGCAGGAGGCCGAGGCCGAAGGCTACACCGTCGCCCGCACGCGCGACGAACTGATGGCCGCCGAGCAGACCCCGCTCCTCGGCCTCTTCGAGAAAAGCCATATGGCCTACGCCCTCGACCGCGATTCTTCCGAGGAGCCGAGCTTAGCCGAGATGACCGAGACAGCCATTCGCCTGCTCTCCAAGGACGAAGACGGCTTTTTCCTGATGGTCGAGGCCAGCCGTATCGACCATGCCGGCCACGACAACGACGCCGCCGCGCACCTCGCCGACCTCCTCGCCTACGACGAGGCCGCCAAGGTCGCGCTCGACTTCGCTCGCCAGAACGGCCAGACGCTCGTCGTGGCCACCTCGGACCACGAGACGGGCGGCCTCACGCTCGGCCGCGAGGTGGACGGCGACGGCGTCTACGCCTGGAAGCCCGAGGTGCTGGCCGAGGTCAAAGCCTCGCATGGCCCGCTCGTCGAGGCCGTCAAAAAGCACCCGCTCCAGGCCGACAGCGTCTTCCGCGCTTTAACCGGCATCGAAACGCTCACTGAGAGCGAGGCGGCCATGCTTCAAAACGCCATCGGTCGGGAGAACGGCATCGCCACGGTGGACGAGGGGGAGATGCGCCGCGCCGTCTCCGAGATCATCGCCCGGCACGCCATCGTCGGCTGGACCACGGGCGGGCACACGGCCGTGGACGTGAACGTCTACGCCCACGGCCCCGGCGCCGAGCGCTTCCGGGGCAACCGCGACAACACGCACATCGGCCGCGCCCTGGCTGAAATCATGGGCTTCGACTTGGGCGCGCTCACCACCGAGCTTCGCGCCGAGGAAGGAGCGGCCGCAGCGGCGGGAGGGGAGTAGCTGGCTAAGGACGAACGTTTAGCCCGCTCGCGCCTTCTTCTGTGCCCGTCCGCAAGGCGCTCGTCTCTCCGTCTCTTCGTCTCGCAAAGCCAAGGATGCACGTCCGCGACGCCACCTTCGTCGTTACCGACACGGAGACGACCGGCGCGAAGGCCGCCACGGACCGCCTTGTCGAGGTCGCGGCGGTGAAGTGGCGCGGCGGCGAGGTCGTCGGGCGCTTCCAGCAGCTCATCAACCCGGAGCGCGCCGTGCCGAGGCGCATCACGCAGATCAACGGCATCACCACGGCGATGGTGTTCGACCAGCCCCCCGCCGCCGAGGTCCTGCCGCGCTACCTCCAGTTCCTGGGCGACGGCGTCTTCGTGGCGCAGAACGCGCCCTTCGACCTCGGCTTCATCAACGCGGAGCTGAAGCGCCTCGGCCGCCCGCCCATCGAGAACGAGACGCTCTGCACGCTGCGTCTGGCGCGGCGCCTCTTGCCCGGCCTCAAGTCGAAGGGCCTCACGAGCCTGGCTAATTTCTACGGCATCCGCATCGAGGGGCGTCACCGCGCTCTCGGCGACGCCGAGGCGACGGCCATCATCCTGGAAAGGCTCCTCTCGCAGCTCGCCTTTGAGCATGAGGTCGAGACGGTAGAGGAAGTCCTCCGTTTCCAGCACCGGCGCTACCGGCAGATCCGCAAGGCGCCGCGGCACCTCCGGCGCATCCGTGAGGAGGTGCTGCCCGAGGTGCCGGACAAGCCCGGCGTCTACTTCATGAAAGGGAAGAGCGGGGCCGTGATCTACATCGGTAAGGCGAAAAGCCTTGGCCGCCGCGTCAAGAGCTACTTCAGCGGCGTGGAGGCGCACGACGCGCGGCGGCGCAAGCTCGTGGCCGCCGTGCGCGACGTGGCCTGGCAGGAAACCCCCTCCGAACTCGACGCGCTGCTCCTCGAGTCGCGCCTCATCAAGGAGATGAAGCCGCGCTTCAACCGCGCCGGGCGCCGCTACCGCTCGCGCCCGTTCGTCCGCCTCGACGTAAGGGCAGACTTCCCGCGCGTGACGACCGTGCGCCGCCTCGAAGCCGACGGCGCCGAGTACTTCGGCCCGCTCGGCGGGCGCGGCCAGGCCGAGCTGGTGATGGAGCTGCTGAGCCGCTTTTTCCGCCTGCGCGAGTGCGACGACGCCCAGCTCCGCCGCGGCCAGCGCTGCCTCTACGCCGACCTCGACCGCTGCACGGCCCCGTGCGAAAACGGCGATGCGGCAGGCTACGCCGGCGTGGTCGAGCGCGTGCGCGCCTTCCTCACCGGCCAGGACCGCTCGCTTTTGGAGAAGCTGGAAGAAGCGATGCAGCGCGCCGCCGCCCGGCTCGACTACGAAGGCGCCGCGCAGTACCGCGACTGGCACGACAAGCTGAAGCGCCTCCTGGACAAGCGCCAGTTCATCGCCGCGCCGGTGATGCAGCACCACGCCGCCCTCGTCCTGCCCGCCGACGGCTCTTCTGGGCAGGTCTTCTGCATCCGCTTTGGCCGCCACGTCGAGACGATCACGCTCGGGCGCCCGCTCCCCGATGCCGACGAAGAAAGGCTGCGCGCGCGCCTGGAGCACCACTTCAGCCCGGAGCGCGTGCGGCCTGAGGAGTACACCCGCCGCGACGTGGACGAGATCCGCCTCCTGGCGCACTGGATGTACCGCCGCCGCCACGACCTCCGCCACGTGCGCTGGCACGCGGATCGCAGCTTCGAGGCGTTCTTCGGCGAGGTGCAGGCCGCGCTGGAGGGGGAGCCGGTGGTTTAGGTGTGGGGGTAGGCGTGTGAAGGCAAGTTCAGATTCCTGCGCTCTTCCACACCCCCGCCCTCAAACCCGTCCGCGCAGGTGGTTGTAGTCCTTGACCACGGCGCGTAGGAAGTCCGTCGGCGGGAGGTCGGACTTGGCGTTCATCTTCTGCGCGAGCGCCTCTTTAAGCCGGAGCGCGAGGCGGTGCGTGGTCGAGGAGCGCCCGTCGGTGATGAACGTGTCGAGCACCGCCTTCGCCGTGGCGACGTCTTCGGCGGAGAGGCGCTCGGCCTGAGGGAAGGTGAGCGCGTGCGCGTCATCCGTGGGGGCGAAGAGCGTGTCGCGCAGATGGGTGCGTGGTGCGGCTTTGAGGACGGCCGTGCCGGCGGCGAGGTCGCCCAGGCGCTGCCCGCGCCCGGTGATGAGGATGCAGAGCATCCCCACGAGGCCGGAGGTCAGAAGCACGTCCACCGGCCTGAGGAGCCAGCGGATGAGGTAGCCGCCGAAGCTGGCCTCGGAGCCGTTGAGCCGCGCCACGCGGATGGCCCGCAGCCGCTTGCCGATGCTCTGCCCCTCCATAAACACCTCGCAGAGGAGGAAGTAAAGGAACGCCGGCAGGTAGAGCACCACGAAGAGCGCCGTCGAGCCGCCGAAGAGCAGCTGCGTCACGATCTGCGCGCCGAGGGCGTAGCACGCCAAGAGCGCGTAGTCGATCAGCGCGGCGATCATCCGGTCGCCCAGCCCGGCCACCTCGACGTCGATGGCGACGTTCTGCGCCGTCTGGATCTGTACGTGCTCCACGTGTTGGGGAAATGGGTTCGGGGGAACGGGAAACGAGCGAAGCGACTAACGAAGTAAAGGGCGCGCGTTTTGCAGAGGCGGAAACGGCCGTCCGTCCGCCATCAGAAAGTACGACGCGGCGGGCGGCTTTTCACCGGACGGCGGATGCCGTATGTTGCACCTGCGCGGCGCGGCCGATGGCCCTTTGTACAGGGGCGGTTCTTCTCGTCACAAAGCAAGTGCCAGAGGAGCCGCCCCCTTGCCCGTTCCCCGTTACCTCTTTCCCCGACATGCGCGAAGTCGCCTTCCTGCGCTGCAACGCCGAGAAGTGGAAGCTCTTCGAGGCGCTCCTCGAAGCGCCCCAAAGCGCCGACCCGGACCGCCTGGCCGGCCTCTTCATCGAGGTCACCGACGACCTCGCCTACGCCAAGACGTTCTACCCCCGGAGCCAGACCACGCGCTACCTCAACGGGCTGGCCGCCAAAGCGCACGGCGCCCTCTACCAAAACCGCCGCGAGGAGAAAAGCCGCCTCCTCACCTTCTGGACCGACGAGGTGCCCCAAGCCGTTTACGCCGCGCGGCGCGAGCTTTGGCTCTCCCTGGCCGTTTTTGCGCTGGCCGTGGGCATCGGCGTCGTCTCGGCGATGGGGGATACGGGCTTCGCGCGCCTCATCCTCGGCGACGCCTACGTGAACATGACGCTCCAGAACATCGCCGCCGGCCGGCCGATGGACGTCTACGCGCAGATGGGCGAATGGGACATGGCCCTGGCCATCACGCTCAACAACGTGCGCGTCGCGTTTATGGCGTTCGCCGCCGGCCTTCTCGCCTCGGTGGGGACGGTCTTCGTGCTGGTTCAGAACGGAATCATGCTGGGGAGTTTCCACACGCTTTTTTACCAGCAGGACTTTCTTTTGGGATCGCTCCTCGTCGTCTACATCCACGGGGCGCTGGAGATCTCGGCCATCGTCGTTGCCGGCGCGGCGGGGCTGACGATGGGCAACGCGCTGCTCTTCCCCGGCACCTACACGCGGATGGAGAGCTTCCGGCGCGGCGCCGCGCGCGGCGCGAAGATCGTCCTCGGCCTCGTGCCCGTGTTCATCATGGCGGGTTTTTTGGAGGGCTTCGTCACGCGCCACGCCGGGATGCCGCTCGCGCTGAGCTTGTTTATCATCGTTGGCTCCCTCGCGTTTGTGGAGTGGTACTTCGTGCTCTACCCGCACCGGCGCGCGCAGCAGCGGCGCTCTCTTCCCAACGCCTAAACTTTTCTCAATCCGATGGAAACGAACCGGGCCGTCCCGTTCCGCCAAGTGCGCGGCGTGGGCGACGTCATCAACGCCACGTTCAGCTTCATCCGCCAGGAGTTCGTGCCGCTGGCCAAGGCGCTGCTCTTCATCGCCGGGCCGGCCATCGCGCTTGGCGGGGCCGCCGGTGGGCTGATGCAGACGAGCGTGCTCTTCGCCGATCCCGAGGCGTTGGCCAACCCGCCGCTCGCGCTCTTCGGGGTGTCGTTCTTCGTGGCGATGCTGGCCGGCATTATCGGCGGGACGCTGGCGGTGACGGCGGCCTACGGCTACATGGTGCTCTACCAGGACCGCGGCCTCGAAGGCAGCATCCCCGTGCCGGACGTCTGGACCTTCGTGCGCGCGAACTTCTTCCGGATGCTCGGCACGCTCGTCCTTTGGTACGTGGCGACGATGGCGGCGTACTTCATCGCGCTCATTCCGATGGCCGTCGTCGTGGGCGTCCTCGGAGCCGTGCTGGGGAACGGAGGTTCGGGCGGCGTCGCCATCGGGGTCGTGATGATCATCGCGGTGGTGCTCGTGGCCCTTTTCGCCGTGGCGGTGGCGGCCGTCACGTTTGGGATGACGCTGCCCATGCGGATGCGCGAGCAGGAGGTGGGCGCGTTCGAGGCCGTGGGGCGCAGCCTCCGCCTGGTCAAGGGCCACTGGTGGGCCACCCTGGGCGTGGCCTTCGTCGTGGGCGTGGCGTACTTCGTCTTTGCCATCGTGGTGAGCCTGCCGACGTACGCCATAATCGGCCTCGCCTCCGTCACCGCCGCCGATGGCGGGGCGACGAGCGGCCTCTACCAGGTGCTGATGACGGCGTTCGGCGTGGTGAGCGGTCTGGCCGGGACGGTCCTCTACGCCCTGCCGCTCTACGCCATCGCCTTCCAGTACTTCAACCTCGTCGAGCGCAAAGAGCGCACGGGGCTGATGGAGCGCGTCGAGGCCGTCCATGCAGACGCCGCCCCGGATGCGCCTGCCGCCGACGCTTCCGCTGCCGGCGCCTCGGCCTCCGGCGCGCGTGGGTATGAGGCGGAAGCGCGCTACGCCTCGCCCGGCTCCGATCCGCACGGCGGCGACACGCCTGGCCCCGACGACGCACGCAAGACCTGAGCAGATGCGCTGCTTCTTCCTGCTTTTCGCGCTGCTTGCGTCCGCTCCGGCGGTGCCGACGTGCGCGGCGGCGGATACGACGAGCACCGCCGCGCGCTACGACTCCAGCCGCATCGTCGTGCGCCGCCCGCCGCCGATGCGCTCGCCCGCTTCCGCGCCGATCCGGACTTCGACTACGCGCGCACGCCCGCGCCCGCGTCCGGATGGTGGGAGCGGTTCTGGTCGTGGGTGTACGACACGCTTTTCCGCCCGCTCGAAGGCGAGGGGACGGGCCGCGTGCTAAGCTGGCTCCTGTACGGCGTCCTGGCCGCCGGGGTAGCTTTTGCCTGCGCCCAGCTTCTGGGCGTGGACCTCGGCGGGCTGTGGCGTCGCCGCGCCGCCCGCGTCGCCGCGCCGTTCGCGGGCGTGGAAGGAGAAGAGGACCTGCACGCGGTGGACTTCGACCGGCTCATCGGTGAGGCTGAGGCGAAGGGCGATTACCGCCGCGCCGTGCGGCTCCTCTACGGGCGCGCGCTCCGCCACCTGAGCGAGGCCGAATTGATCCGCTGGCGACCCGGCACGACGAACTGGGCCTACGTGGACGAGCTTCCGCCCGGCACCGAGCACGACGCCTTCGCCCGGCTGACGCAGCTTTTCGAGCACGTCTGGTACGGCGACGCGCCGCTCTCGGCCGAGCGCTACGCGCGCGTGCAGGCGGCGTTCGCCCGTTTCCAACCGGGAGAAGCGGCGGGGGTGGTATGATCCGCATCGCCAGAAAAGACCGCGTGTACGTCCTCGTCCTCGTCTTGGCGGCGGGGGTGGCGATCCTGGCCGAACTCCTCACGCCCGCGCCCCTCGACTGGCGCGAGACCTTCGAGCGCGGCGACACGCGGCCCTTCGGCGGCCTCGTCCTCTTCGAGATCCTGTCCGACCTCTTCCCCGGCGCGCCCGTCGAGGCCGTGGACGCGCCGCCGTACCTCACCCTGCGCGACACCGCGCGCACCGGCACGAGCTACCTCTTCCTCACGCGCCGCTTCGCGCCCGACGCGGCCGAGGCCGAAAAGCTGCTCAGCTTTGTGCTGCGCGGCAACACGGTCTTCGTTGCCGCGCACACGTTCGAGGGCGCGCTGGCCGATACGCTGCGCCTCGAAACAAGGCGCCGCTTCGAGCTTGAAGACTCGCTGCGCCTTGGCTTCGTCAGCCCCGCGCTTGGTGACGAGGCGTACGCTTACGGGAACGCCCTCGGCGGCACGTACTTCGCCTTAGAGGACAGCGCGGAGGCCGCCGTCTTGAGCACCGATGCCGAGGGGCGGCCCGTGTACGTGCGCTTGGGCGTGGGCGCGGGGCAGCTCTTCCTGCACGCCGCGCCGCAGGCGTTCACGAACTACTACCTCTTGGCCGAAGGCCGAGCCGAGTACGCCTACAAGGCGCTCTCCTACCTGCCCGTACAGCCCGTGTGGTGGGACGCGCACTACAAGCCGCTGCGCCAGGAGGCCGCCACGCCGCTCCGTTTTATCTTGAACGACCCGGCGCTGCGGGGCGCGTGGTACGTGCTCCTGGCCACGGCGGCGCTCTTCGTCCTCTTCGAGGCGAGGCGACGCCAGCGGCCCATCCCCATCAAAAAGCCGCCGCGCAACGACACGGCCGCCTTTACCGAGACCGTCGGCCGCCTCTACCACCAGCGCGGTGACCACGCGCACCTGGCCCGCAAAAAGATCGCGCATTTCTCCGACCACCTCCGCACCCACCTGAACCTGAACCCCGACGCCTTTGACGACGAGACGGCCCGCCGCGTGGCCGAGCGCAGCGGCGTGCCGCCGGATGACGTGCAAGCGCTCTTCTCAGAAATAGAAAAAGCGCGCCGCCAGGACCCGCTCCCCGAAGCCGCCCTCCACGCCCTCTCCGCCCGCCTCGAAGATTTCTACGAACAGAGCCGTCGCTGACGCGGCGCGACCGCCGTTTGCTTGAGTGGAGAAAAGAGCAGCGGTCCGCCGTCGGCGGTCTGCCGTCCCCCATACCACAACGCCACATGGAACAGCACACCACACCAGACACCACCGAAAACGCCGCGGACGACGCGCTCTTCGAGAGCCGGCTCGACCTCTCGGCCCTGCGCCAGAGCGCCGACGAGGTGCGCGCCGAACTGGGCAAAATCCTCGTCGGCCAAAGGCGGATGGTGGACCTGCTCCTGGCCGCGCTCCTGGCCGACGGGCACGTCTTGATCGAAGGCGTGCCCGGCGTGGCTAAAACGCTCACGGCCAAGCTCCTGGCGCGCACGCTCTCCGTCGGGTTCGCGCGCATCCAGTTCACGCCCGACCTCATGCCGTCGGACGTCTTGGGCACCTCCGTCTTCAACCCGAAGGAAGCCGAGTTCACGTTCAAGCGCGGGCCGATCTTCTCGAACGTCGTCCTCATCGACGAGATCAACCGCGCGCCGGCCAAGACGCAGGCGGCCCTCTTCGAGGTGATGGAGGAGCGCCAGGTCACCGCCGACGGGACGACGTACGCCTTAGAGCCGCCCTTCGTCGTCCTCGCCACGCAGAACCCGCTCGAGCACGAGGGGACGTACCGCCTGCCCGAGGCGCAGCTCGACCGCTTCCTCTTCAAGGTCGAGGTGAGCTACCCGTCGCTCGAAGAAGAGGAGCAGATCCTGGCCGGCCACCACGCCGGGCGCACGCCGGAGCACCTCGGGCGCGTGGAGCCGGTGCTCTCGGCCGAGGGCGTGGCCGAGCACCGGGCGCTCGTGCGCGAAGTGCGCGTCGAGGAATCGCTCATCGGCTACATCGCCCGGCTCGTGCACGCCACGCGGAGCCACCCGGCGCTCACGCTGGGCGCCTCGCCGCGCGCCTCGGTGGCGCTCATGGGCGGGGCCAAGGCGTTCGCCGCGCTGCGGGGCCGCGGCTTCGTCACGCCCGAGGACGTGCGCGCCGTGGCCGCTCCCGTCCTGCGCCACCGCCTCATCCTCACGCCCGAGGAGGAGATGGAAGGCCGCCGCCCGGACGACGTCATCGCCCGTCTTTTGGAGAGCGTCGAGGTCCCGCGCTGAAGAGGGCGGGCGCTTTTGCCCTGTGTCCGCTGCGCGCTGGCCGCATCTTTGCTTCGTCAAGATGCCGTGAAGCCGTTCTTCGTCCTAAGCCCTTTGTGAGGTGTTCTGATGAAACGACTGTCCGCTCTTTTGACGCTGCTGCTCCTTCTCCAGGTCACGCTCTACGCGCAATCGGACGAGGCCTTCAAGCCGACTGGCACCGTCGTCGGCACGGTCACCGATGCGGAGACGGGCCAACCGCTGCCGGGCGTGAACGTGCTGATCGACTCGCTCGGCCTCGGCGCGGCGACGGGGGCGAAGGGCCGCTACCGGATCGAAGACGTGCCCGCCGGGACGCACACGGTGCGCGCGGCCTTCGTCGGCTTCAAAACGAAAGAGGCGACGGTGCGCGTCGAGGCTGGCGCGGAAGCGTCGCTGAACATAGCGCTGGCGCCGTCGGATGCGGAGCTAGAGAGCGTCGTCGTCACGGGCGGGTCGCCCCCGCCGCCTATGGAGCAGCGCCGCGCGACTGAGCAGGCCGAGGCGGCAGCAAGCTTCAACGCCACGCTCGACTTCGACCAGAGCGGTGGTGTGCAGCGCCGGCCCTCGGCGCCGTTCAACACGGAGGGCTACGATCACATCACCGAGAACGCCTTCCGCAGCGCGAAGGAGGTGCCGCTCTCGACCTTTTCCATCGACGTGGACGGCGCCTCGTACTCGAACATCCGCCGCTTCATACGCGACGGGCAGCGGCCCGTGAAGGACGCCGTACGCATCGAGGAGATGGTCAACTACTTCTCGTACGCCTATCCGCAGCCTTCGGAGGGCGACGTGCCCTTTTCGATCACGACCGAGGTGGGCGCGGCGCCGTGGAGCGCCGCCCACAAGCTTGTCCACATTGGCTTGCAGGGCCGGGAGATCGCCGAGGAGGAGCGCCCGCCGTCGAACCTCGTCTTCCTCCTCGACGTCTCCGGCTCGATGCAGAGTCCGGACAAGCTCCCGCTCTTGAAGCAGGGCTTCCGGATGCTCACCGAGAACCTGCGCCCGGAGGACCGCGTGGCGATGGTCGTCTACGCCGGCGCCTCGGGGCTGGTGCTGCCCTCGACGCCGGGGAGCGAGAAGGAGAAAATCCTCGAAGCGCTCGGCCGGCTGCGCGCGGGCGGCACGACGGCGGGCGCGGCGGGCATCCGCCAGGCGTATTCCGTGGCCGAGGAGCACTTCATCGAGGGCGGCAACAACCGCGTCATCCTCGCCACCGACGGCGACTTCAACACGGGCGTCTCCAGCGATGCCGAGATGGTGCGCCTCATCGAGGAGAAGCGCGAGAGCGGCGTCTTCCTCACGGTCTTGGGCTTTGGCACGGGCAACCTCAAGGACGCGAAGATGGAGGGCCTGGCCGATCACGGCAACGGCAACTACTTCTACATCGACGGCCCGCTCGAAGCCAAGAAGGTCCTGGTGAGCGAACTCGGCTCCACGCTCTTCACCATCGCCAAGGACGTGAAACTCCAGGTCGAGTTCAACCCGGCCTTGGTGGCCGGCTACCGGCTCATCGGCTACGAGAACCGGCTCCTCAACGACGAGGACTTCGCTGATGACGAGAAAGACGCCGGCGAGCTGGGCGCGGGCCACACCGTGACGGCGCTCTACGAGATTATCCCCGTCGGCGCCGAGACGGACACCGATCTCCCCGGCGTGGACAGCCTCAAGTACCAGACGTCCGCCGAGGTCACCGACGCAGCCAAGCGCTCCGGCGAACTCCTCACCGTGAAGCTCCGCTACAAAAAGCCGGACGGCGACGAGAGCCGCCTGCTCTTCGAGGTCGTCCGCGCGCCAGAAGAGGGCGAGGCGCAGCTCTCGGACGACTTCCGCTTCTCGGCCGCCGTGGCCGCCTTCGGGATGATTCTGCGCGACTCCGCGTTCAAGGGCGACGCCACGCTTGACCAAGTGCTTGCCCTCGCGCGCGACGCCAAAGGCGAGGACCGCGACGGCTACCGCGCCGCGTTCATCCGCCTGGTGGAAGAATACCAGCTCCTGCCCGACGCCGAGGAGACGCCGGCGGCCATGCGGGAGTAGGCCGCTTCATCCGCACCATTCCTGAACAGGCAGGCGCGTGCGTTTTCTCCAATCGCTCTACCTCACGCGGCGGCTCTACGCGGCGCTTCTTGGCGTGGCGCTTCTGTTCGTGGCGGCGTACTTCGCGCCGGCGCTGGCGACGGTGGCGCAGGTAGCGCTTGGGGCCGTCATGCTGTTGGCCGTGCTCGATGCCGTGGCGCTCTTTCGCTTCCGGGAAGGTATCGCGGCGCATCGTGAGATGCCGGATCGGCTTTCCAACGGCGACGAAAACGTCCTCAGCCTCCACCTGATGAGCCGCTACCCGTTTGCCGTCCGCGCTACGGTGATCGATGAGCTGCCCGTCCAGTTTCAGAAGCGCGACGCCGCGCGCACGCTGCCGCTGCCGAGCGGCGCCGAAGAAACGCTACGCTACACGGTGCGGCCTGTGCGGCGAGGCGAATATGCGTTTGGCGCGCTCAACGTTTACGCGGCGAGTCCGCTGGGTTTGGTGGAGCGGCGGTTCCGGTTTGAGGAGGGGCGCACGGTGCCGGTGTATCCGTCCTACCAGCAGATGCGGCGGTACGCGCTTCTGGCGTCGAGCAACCGGCTCACCGAGGTGGGCGTGAAAAAGCAGCGGCGCCTGGGCCACACGATGGCGTTCGACCACATCCGCCCCTACGTCACGGGCGACGACGTGCGCGCGGTTAACTGGAAGGCCACGGCGCGGCGCGGGCGCCTGATGACGAATCAGTACCGCGACGCGCGTGGGCAGCCCGTGTACTGCCTCCTCGACGCCGGGCGCGTGATGAAGATGCCCTTCGAGGAGATGACGCTGCTGGACTGGAGCATCAACGCCAGCCTGGTGCTCTCGAACGTGGCGATCCAGAAGCAGGACCGTGCGGGCCTCGTCCTTTTCTCGAACGAGATCGGGCGCGTGGTGCCGGCGTCGCGGCGCGGCGGGCAGATGGGGCGCATCCAAGAAGCGCTCTACAACGCCGAGACGGACTTCCTGGAAACCGATTACGAGCGCTTGGCCGCGCAGCTCCGCCGGACGGTGCGCCAGCGCAGCCTCTTGCTGCTGTTTACGAACTTCGAGACGCGCGCCTCGCTGGGGCGGCAGCTTCCGTCGCTGCGGCTTCTGGCGCGGCACCACACCGTCGTGGCCGTCTTCTTCGAGAACACGGCGCTGCGCGGCCTGCGCGAAAGCCGCCCGGAGACGACCGAGGCCATCTACGTCAAAACGATGGCCGAGCAGTTCGCCTACGAGAAGCGCGAGATCGTGCGCGTCTTGCGCCGGCACGGCATCTACGCCGTGCTGACGCCGCCCGAGGCGCTTACCGTCAGCACGATCAACACGTACCTGGAGCTGAAGGCGCGGGGCGTGGTTTGAGTATGGGGGGATGGGAGGGTGAGTGCGTGGGAGGGAAAAGCGTAGATCGCGCGACCCCCACACCCAAGCGTATTCACCGGGGCTTAATTCGGCTTTTGCTTGCCAGCGGGCTGGCGGTTGCCTACTTTCATGCGCCGTGTGCATCGCGCTTGTTTTGGCGCGCGCCTGCCTGCTTTGCCCGCCTCCGCCCCGCCTCGCATGGTCGCCGAGTTCGTCTTTTTTCTTCTGGCCACGGTAGCCGTGGCTGCGGCGCTGGGTATGGTGATCTCGCGCAGCCCCATCACGAGCGCGCTCTGGCTCGTGCTGAACCTCTTCTGCGTGGCCGGGCTGTACATCACCTTGAACGCGCCGTTCATCGGCGTCATCCAGATTCTGGTGTACGCCGGCGCCATCATGGTGCTCTTCCTCTTCGTCATCATGCTCCTGAACCTGGACGCGCTCCCGGCCCTGCAGGAGGTGGACTGGAAGAAGGGCGCCGCCTTTGCCCTGGCGATGGTGGTCCTGGCGCAGCTTATCTACGTCCTGGCCGCCGGCCTCGACGCGCTGCCTGAAACGACCGTCACGCCCGCCGAGGCCGCCGTCACCGGGCAAGCCGAGGTGCTTGCCATTGAACTCTTCACCCGCTACGCGCTTCCGCTCGAGGTCATCGCCATCCTGCTCCTGGCCGCCACCATCGGTGCGGTGATGCTGTCGAAGCGGCGCTTCGAGTAAAACGCGCAACGATAAAGCATGGAAGTCGCCCTGAACTGGTACCTCTCGCTCAGCGCCATCTTGTTTACGATTGGCGTCCTGGGCGTGCTCTTTCGGCGGAACGCGATTGTCGTATTCATGTCCGTCGAGCTGATGCTCAACGCCGTGAACGTGACGCTCGTGGCGCTCGGCCAGTCGATGGGCGACGTGACGGGGCAGATCCTCGTCTTCTTCGTGATGAGCGTGGCGGCGGCCGAGGCCGCCATCGGCCTCGCCATCGTGATCGCCATCTTCCGCGGGAAGGTGACGGTGGACATCACCGAAATCAACCTGTTCAAGTATTAGGCGCCGTTCCTCGTAGGGGCGTATTGCAATACGCCCCTACACGCACGTCTCGACCGCTTTATGACCGCCGACCTCTCCATTCGTCTGATTCTTCTCCTGCCGCTGGCCGGGGCGATCTTCTGCGGCGTCCTACCGCTCTTTATGCCGGCGCTCAGGCGGCGTGAGGGGCTGATCGGCGCGGTGGGGACGGCGGCGGTGGCGATCCCGTTCGTGCTGGCGCTCCTGCTCTTTCTCGGCTACGAGCACGGCGCGCCGCACGTCGCCAATTTTTACACGTGGATGGCGGCGGGCGATTTTTCCATCGACTTCGCCTATCGGATTGACGCGCTCTCCTTGCTGATGACGCTCGTCGTCACCGGCATCGGCTCGCTGATCCACCTCTACTCCGTCGGCTACATGCACGACGATCCGGGGTTCTGGCGCTTTTTCGCGTACCTGAACCTCTTCATCTTCGCCATGCTCAACCTCGTGCTGGCGGACAACCTGCTGGTGCTCTTTTTGGGCTGGGAGGGCGTGGGGCTGTGCTCGTACCTCCTCATCGGGTTCTGGTACACCGATCTCGCCAACTCGGCGGCGGCGAACAAGGCGTTCATCGTCAACCGCATCGGCGACTTTGCTTTTCTCTTGGCGATGTTTCTGCTTTTCCGTGAGCTGGGCGGATTGGACTTCGCCACGATCTTCACGGGCGAGATGTCGCAGGCGTCGCTGAACTGGGTCGTCTTGCTCCTCTTCATCGGCGCGACGGGGAAGAGCGCGCAGATCCCGCTCTTCGTCTGGCTCCCGGACGCGATGGCCGGGCCGACGCCTGTCTCCGCGCTCATCCACGCCGCCACGATGGTGACCTCGGGGCTGTACCTGTTGGCACGCCTCTCGCCGCTGGTGCTGGAGGCGCCGTTCATGATGGGCCTCGTCGCGGTCGTCGGAGCGCTCACGGCGATCATGGCGGCGACGATTGCCATCGCGCAGACGGACATCAAGAAGGTGCTGGCGTACTCGACCGTCTCGCAGCTCGGGTACATGTTCATGGCGACGGGCGTGGGCGCGTTTTACGTGGCGATCTTCCACGTCTTCACGCACGCCTTTTTCAAAGCGTGTCTCTTCCTCTGCTCCGGCTCGGTGATCCACGCCATGCACCACGTCGAGCACGAGCTTGAGCACGAGGGCGTCCTCGCCGGCCACGAAGGCACCGCGCCCGAGGCCGGCGCCGCCCACGCCGACCGCCCCGGCCCCTACTACGACGGCCCCTTCGATCCGCAGGACATGCGCACGATGGGCGGCCTCGGCAAGTACATGCCCTCGACGCGGTGGACGTACCTGCTCTCGACGCTTGCCATCGCCGGCATCCCGCTCTTCTCGGGCTTCTTCTCCAAAGACGAGATCCTGTTCAAAGCCTTCGAGTACGGCTCGAACGGGCACTTCTATGCCTGGTTTGTGTGGATCGTGGGCGTCATCACGGCCTTCCTCACGGCCGTCTACATGATGCGCTCCTACATGCTCACCTTCGAGGGCGAGGAGCGCTGGCCCGAAGCCGACCGCATCCACCCGCACGAGTCGCCCGCGACGATGACGATCCCGCTCTGGGTCTTAGCCGTGGGCGCCGTCTTCGGCGGATTTATCGGCATCCCGGCGGTGATCGCGCACGGCGACCTCAACTGGATTCACCACTGGCTCGTGGCCGAGTACGGCGGCCCGGTGGCCGAGCCGGAGGGGCTGCATCACGTGCCGCTTCTGACGGAGTGGCTGCTCATCGGCCTCGGCTCCGTGATTGCGATTGGCGGCGTGGCCTTCGCGTACGCCATGTACAACAGGCACGGCCTCGACTACGACCGGCGGCTTAGCGAGCGCCTCGGCGGGCTGTACCGGCTCTGGCGCGGGAAGTATTACTGGGATGAAGCCTACGACCGAGGCGTCGTGCGCCCGCTCATCGGCGGCTCGGAGCACGGGCTGTCGCCGTTCGATAAGAACTGGGTGGACGGCGCGGTGAACGGGCTGGCGCGCCTCACGCAGGGATCGAGCGGGTCGCTGCGGCGCACGCAGACGGGCGTGGTGCAGAACTACGCGCTCGCCATTGTTCTAGGTGTGGCGATTGTGGTGGGGCTGATGCTTTTGGGGTGATGGCGTGCTGGCGTGCTGGAGCGGCGAGGGCATGATGAATCATGCCCCTACGGAACTGGCGACGAGGTTTGCAGAGAAGAACTCCCCCTTTGAAGGGGGCCGAGGGGATGTGAAGAGGCCGGTTGCCAACCCTGACATCCCCCTTGATCTCCCTTCAAAGGGGGAAAAGCACGTGCTGAAATTGGCAGTGTGTGCAAAGCGGCTTTCGTACGGACACGATAATGGTCTTTGAGAAATTAACCGGGCAACGCGGTAGCCCCGTGAACTCCCTCTCCCCTCGTGGGAGAGGGCCGGGGTGAGGGGGAGCGGGCTGCTGATGCGGTGCCGGTTCACCCTCATCCTGTCCTTCTCCCGTCAAGGGAGAAGGGACTTGGGGGCGGGCCGTGTTGCCCGATTAAAAAGTCAATCATCATCATCGTGTCCCTACCTGTGATCTGAAACGAACAGCATGGACCTTCCTTTTCTCACTTCCATCATCATCTTTCTGCCGCTCGTGGGCGCGGTGGTGACGATGCTCATGCCGAGCGTCAGCGCCATCCGTTGGGCGGCGTTGGGGACGACGGTGCTCACGTTTCTCCTCTCGCTCGGACTGTGGGCGGGGTTCGACCCGGCGCTCTCGACGGCGGAGATGCCGCAGCTCGCCGACCTCTCCGCGCGGTGGTTTCCCGATACGCTCGACATCAAATACTTCGTCGGCGTGGACGGGTTGAGTCTGCTGCTCGTTTTGCTGACGACGCTCCTCGGGCCGATTGTGGTGCTCTCGTCGTGGACGTACATCGAGAAGGCGCACAAGGGGTATTACACACTGCTGCTCGTGTTGCAGACGGGCGTGACGGGGGTGTTCTGCGCGTTTGACCTCTTTCTCTTTTACATCTTCTTCGAGCTGACGCTGATTCCGATGTACTTCATCATCGGCATCTGGGGCGGGGAGGAGCGCGTCTACGCGGCGGTGAAGTTCGTGATCTACACGCTCGTCGGCTCGCTCTTGATGCTCGTGGCGATTCTGTACCTCGGCTACGCGGCGGGGAATGCGGTGAACGGCGGCGTCTTCACGACGGACTGGTACCGGCTCCTCGAATACACCGTGCCGGTGGGGACGCAGACGTGGCTCTTCTTCCTCTTCGCGCTCTCGTTCTCGATCAAGGTGCCGCTCTTCCCGCTGCACACGTGGCTCCCGGACGCGCACGTGCAGGCGCCCACGGGCGGCTCGGTCGTCCTCGCCGGCGTGTTGCTGAAGATGGGGACGTACGGCTTGGTGCGCTTCTGCCTGCCGCTTTTCCCCGTGGCGGCACAGCGGTACGCTTTGCTCTTCGCGGTGCTGGCGGTGATCGGGATCATCTACGGTGCCCTCGTGGCGCGCGTGCAGCCCGATGCGAAAAAGCTCGTGGCGTACTCGTCGGTAAGCCACCTCGGCTTCGTCGTCTTGGGCATCTTCGCGTTCACGACCGAGGCTATGCAGGGGGCCGTGATTCAGATGATCAACCACGGCATCTCCACGGGCGCGCTCTTCCTCCTGGTGGGGATGCTCTACGAGCGCCGCCACACGCGCCTCATGGCCGATTACGGCGGCATCGCCACCGCCGCGCCCATCTTGACCTCGTTCATGATATTCAGCGTGCTGGCGTCGGCGGGGCTGCCGGGGCTGAACGGCTTTGTGGGCGAGTTCATGATTCTCCTCGGCGCGTTCAAGAGCACCGTCCTCTCGGCGCCATTCCTCGTCGCCCTGGCGACGCTCGGCGTCATCCTCGCCGCCGTGTACCTTTTGCACATGGTCTACCGCACGTTCTTCGGCGAACTGGACCGCGAGGAGAACCGCCTCATGCCGGACATGAACGCGCGCGAGATCGGCCTCATGGTCCCGCTCGTGGCGCTCATGCTCATCCTTGGCTTCTTCCCGCGCCCGTTCTTGGAGATCACCGCGCCGACGACGGACTTCCTCCTTGAAACGATTGAGACGAAGCGCCTCGCCGCGTTGGAGGCTGCCGAGGAAGAGGCCACGGCGCTCACGCTCGCGCCAGATACGCCGAACGGCGGTCCTGTTGTTACCCCCTAACGATGCCGTAGGGGCGTATCGCAATACACCCCTACACCGCCGTACCGTTTACATCAGATCGAACAAAAGATGGCTGAACCGCTCTCGCCTGAACAGATCAACGACGCGCTCGCCGGCCTCGACCACTGGACGTACGAAGGCGACAAGCTCAAGGCCACCTTCGAGCTAACCGACTTTCGCGCGGCCATTTCGTTCATCGTGCGGATGGCCTTTTACGCCGAGGAGATGAACCACCACCCGGAACTGGAGAACGTCTACAATACGGTCCGTGTCGCTTTGACGACGCACGACGCCGGGAACAAGGTCACGCAGAAAGACCTCGACCTGGCGAAGAAGATTGACGAGTTCGCCTGGGTGTGATGCTTTGTAGGAACACGATATATCGTGTCCCTACGTTTGACCAATACACGTAAACTGACGCATGGAAACCCCGCTCTCCGAGGCGTACAGCCTGCTCTGGGCCGATCTGCCCGACATCTTCTCGCTCACGCTCGTGGGCCTGGTCGGGCTGGGGCTGGTCGTCTTTGACGCCTTCTCGAACAACAACCGGGCGATTCCGTGGATCGCGGCGCTCACGTTTGCGGTGTGCCTCGTGTGGGAGTTGCTCTCGCTCGGCGCCGTGCCGGACACGGCGTTTCTGGGGATGGTGCGCACGGGCGGATTTGCGGCGTACGTGAACATCATCATCCTCGCGTCGGGGCTGTTCAGTACGATTCTCTCGGTGCCGTACCTCCAGAAGCTCGAGCACGCCTACGGCGAGGTCTACGCGCTCATCCTCTTCGCCACGACGGGGATGATCCTTTTAGGCACGGCCAACCACCTCGTCTCCATCTTCGTCGGGCTGGAGACGATGAGCGTGTGCCTCTACATCATGACGGGCCTCGTGCGCGAGGACGAGGGCGCTGTGGAGGGCGCGCTGAAATACTTTCTTCTGGGCGCGTTCTCGACGGGCTTTTTCCTCTACGGCATCGCGCTCCTCTACGGCGCCACGGGCACGATGTACCTCCCGCTCATGGCCGAGGGGCTTCTCTTGCGCGGCGGCAGCGTGGTGATGTTCTGGGGCGGCGTGGCGCTCCTTTTTGTCGGGTTCATGTTCAAGGTGAGCGCGGCGCCCTTCCACATGTGGACGCCCGACGTGTACCAGGGCGCGCCCACGACGCTCACCGGCTACATGTCCACGGCCTCGAAGGCGTCGGCGTTTGCGGCGCTCATTCTGGTGCTCTTTTACGCGCTGCCGCCGGAGCGGTGGCGCCTGGTGCTCGCTGTCATCGCCGTGATTACGATGGTCGTCGGCAACGTGATGGCGCTGGCACAGAGCAACGTGAAGCGGATGCTGGCGTACTCGTCCGTGGCGCACGGGGGGTACATCCTCGTGGGCCTCGCGGCGGGGACGGCGGCGGGGTACGCCGGGGCGCTGTACTATCTGCTCGTCTATGCGATGATGAACATCGGCGCGTTTGGCGTGATGGCGCTCCTGGAGTGGGACGGCAAGGAGGGGCGCGTGCAGACGCTCGACTCGCTTGCCGGCATCGGCTACCGGAAGCCGCTCCTGGGCGTGGCGATGGGCGTCTTCATGTTCAGCCTGACGGGCTTCCCGCCGCTGGGCGGCTTCTTGGGCAAGGTCTACGTCTTCGCGCCGGCCATCGAGGCGGGACTAGTGTGGCTCGTTCTCATCGGCGTCCTGGCCAGCGCCGTCTCGGCGTACTACTACCTCCGCGTGCTCTACGTCTTCTGGTTCGGATCGAGCGAGGACGAGGCCGTGCGCGGCGAGGCGTTTCCCGTGCCCACAGCCTCGGCCGCCGTCCTGGTGACCTGCGTCGTGGCCCTCCTCCTCCTGGGCATCTACCCCGGCCCCGCCCTCTTCGAGACGACGACCTCCTTTTTCCGCGAGGCCGCCATTATGGCCGGCACCCCTTGAGGGAACAGGTAAGAGGGGAAACGGCTCTTCCCTACGCGCCCCTCTTCCCCCTTACCCGTTCCCCCTTCCCCATGAAAAGCCTTCTGCGCGACCTCCTGCCCCACGCCCCGCAGATGGGCCTTTACCTCGCGCCGGACATCCCGCCGGGGAAGCTCCGCGGCGCGCTCCAAGACTACGCCACAGGCGTCCACAAAGAGGACGTGCTCGCGCTCTACGACGCCACGCTCATGGGCAGCGCCAAAGACGGCGCCGTGTTCACGGCCCGCGAGGTCGTCTTTCAGAACAACGACCTCCAAGAGCCGCAGACCGTCCGCTACCAAGACCTCGTGCGCGTGGAGGAGAAGCGCAAGCTCTTGGGCGGGAAGAAGGTGGTCTTGAGCGTGAACCGGGGCCGCTCGACGTTCGACGTGGAGATGGACTTCTCCGGCAAGGCCGAGGCAGCCGTGCCCGTCGCCCGCTTCTTGCAGGAAGCCCTCCTGCACGGCGCCGCCGAGGAGATGAACGCCGGAGCGCAGACCGACCGCTCCGCCGTACGCGCCGCCCTGGACCGCCTCCGCGCCGCCGGCAAGCTCTCCGACGCTGACCACGCGCGGCTCCTGGACGCCCTGCGCTGACCAGCCGCTCAACCAGCGAAGAAAGCCGTGCCTGCCGAAACTGCCAGGCTTGCAGAGAACGCCGGAGGGCCAGTCGCCGTGCCGCATCCCGTTTTGCTCTTCGACGGCGTGTGCAACCTGTGCAACGGCGCGGTAAACTTCGTGATCGACCACGACGCGCAGGGGCGCTTCCGGTTTGCCTCCTTGCAGTCGGAGGCGGCGCGGCCGTTCCTGGCACGTGCTGGTCTCCCGCCGGACTACCGAGGCAGCCTCGTGCTCATCGAAGGGACGCGGGCGTACGTGCGCTCGGACGCGGCGCTGGAGGTGGCGCGGCGCATGGACGGAGGATGGCCGCTCGTGGCCCGTGTCCTCCGGCTCGTGCCGCGCTCCCTCTGCAACCGGCTCTATGACCTCGTGGCGCGGCGGCGCTACGCCTGGTTTGGGCGGCGCGACGCCTGCCGCCTGATGACGCCGGCGCTCCGCGCGCGCTTTCTCGCATGAGATGCGATGTGTGGGGGCTTGCGGCGGTCGTCGCTTTACTCTTGAGGTGAAGTGCTAAAACCGTTAGGTTGACGTTGCTTTTGCGAGCAGTCAGCGTCCATCCAACGCGCCGTGCACTATGCCTGAAAAGAAACGAGTGGTAGGGAGGCACGATGCCGCTGAGGAGAAGCACTCGGCCGCGCGTGAGTTTACCGACCGCGAAAACTTCCTCACCGCCTTTGATGAGGCGCTTGGCGCACTCGCACCGGACCGGCACGCCGTTCTCGTTTACCACGGCATCGGCGGGATTGGAAAAAGCCGTTTGATCCGCCGCCTTCGCGGTGAGAGTCCGGACCCGCCGCAGCTTCCGGAGAATGTTGTTCATGCAAAGGTTAATTTCCAGGAGGCGAGGAACCGCTTGCCCAACACGGCGCTGGAGAGCGCTCGCGCGCAGCTTCACCGCCAGGGCGTGCGCTTTCCCACCTTCGACATCGCCTTTGCTGTTTGGTGGAAGCTCGCCCACCCCAACCTTCCGCTTCCCAAGTCGGAGCTTCAGTTTCTGGACGAGGGCGAGATCGCGGGCGACGTTGTCGCCATGCTGGCCGACGTGCCCGTTCTCGGACTCGTCGCTAAGATTCCGCGCTTTGTGGGGAAAGCGAGCCACGCGGTCCAGGAATGGTGGGCGAAGCGGGGGCGGGCCGAGTTGGCCCACATCGCGGGCCTGGACGAGCCGGGCGACGTGGCCGAGTGGCTGCCGGCTTTTTTCGGCTACGACCTGAAGGCGTGGCTGGCCGAGAACACGGATCGCCGCGCCGCGCTTTTCTTTGACACGCACGAGGCGCTCTGGGAAGGGCGCGGCTCCGGCGAGAGTGGCGCCCCGCCCGACGACTGGCTGCGCGAGTGGGCCGCCCACCTCGAAGGCGTTCTCGTCGTCATCGGCGGCCGCAACAAGCTCTGCTGGACCAAGCCGGATCCGACGTGGGACGGCCTGATCGAGCAGCACCTCGTGGGCGAACTCTCGCCCGAAGATGCCGAGCGTTTCCTCGAAAAAGCAGGCGTCGCCGAGCCGGACGTGCGCGCTGCCATCGCGGAGAAGAGCCGGGGCGTGCCGCAGTACCTTGACCTGGCCGTGAGCACGTACGAAGAGATCCAGAAGGCCGAAGACCGTTCGCCTCGCCCCGACGAGTTCGACGAAAACCTGGAGGCGCTTCTCGAATGCTTTCTCGAATACGTGAAGGACCAGCGCCGGCAAGCCCTCTTCGTACTTTCCGTCTCGGAAACATTCGGCTACGCCCGGTTCAAGGATCTCATGCGGGCGTTTGGGGGCGGCGTGATGGCGACGCGGAAGGGTTTGCAGTCCATCACGCAGTTCTCGTTCGTGGACGAGCCGGAACCGGGGCGCTATGCCCTGCACACGCTCGTGCGCGAGGCGCTCGCCGCGATGGACGACTCCGAGGATCGCACCGCCGTCCACCGCCACCTCTTCGAGCAGGCAAAGGCCGCGCTGGAGGACGTGGACCGCCGCACGATCACCGACGCCCAGCGGCAGGCCCTCCGCGAAGGCGCCACGCACGGACAGGCTGTGCTTGAGCCGGAGGCATTCCTCGACTGGTACTGGGCTGCGGAGCGGCCTTTTGACGACGCTGCCGAGTGGCGCTTGCTGCTGCCGCTTTGCCATGCCATGCATCAGTATGCGAAGGATCATCTCGGCGCAGAGCACCCCTCTACGCTCACCTCGGTCAACAACCTCGCTCTCCTCCTCCAAGCGCGCGGGGAGTACAAGGCAGCCGAGCCGCTCTTGCGCCGAGCGCTGGAGGGACGCGAGCGCGTGCTCGGCGCGGAGCATCCCGACACGCTCAGCTCGGTCAACAACCTTGCTGCTCTCCTCCAAGCGCGCGGGGACTACGAGGAGGCCGAGCCGCTCTTTCGGCGGGCGCTGGAAGGGGCCGAGCGACGGCTCGGTCCAGAGCATCCTCACACAAAGGTCTTTCGAGGTAACCTCGCCCGCCTCTTGGAAGAAAGGGAGGGCTGACCCTCCTCACCCTGAGACGAGACGGCTCGCTGCGGTGATGAAAGCAACCGTCTGGCGAGCGCCGCGAAACGGTCTCTCCCTCGTCATGGCACCCGTATTCCCTCACGCCATTTCGCAGCGGTGCAGCGCCGCCTCGACGGTGGCGAGCATGTCGCGCTCGGCGAAGGGCTTGACGATGTAGCCGAAGGGGTCGGCGGTCTCGGCGCGACGCCTGCCGGCTGGTGATGCCGGCGCTTCGAGCGCGTTTTTTAGACGCTTGACGCGCGGTGGGCTACTCGTCGCCGTTGTCGTCGCCGTCGCCAAGGTCGTCCGGGGCGATGCGCCAGATCACGCCCGAGTCCTGGTTGTACTGGTAGGGCGGGGCCGTCTCGAAGTTGATCGTCACCTGGCCGTAGTCCACGACATAGAGCGCGCCGTCGGGGCCGAACTGCACGTCGAAGGGGCGCTCCACGCCGTCCTCACGCGCACCCTGCCGAGAGGCCGGACCGGGCTGCTCGTTCCGGAAGAACGGCTGAACCTGCCCGCCGCTGGCCGGGTCCACGCGCGCCACGCGGAAGCCGGCCGGCTCCATGCCGCGCAGCGGGTTCGTCGGCGGGGCCAGGTCGCCCCACTCGGCGACGAAGACGTGCCCGGCGAAGTCGCCCCAGGAAGAAGGCGCCACGTCGAGCATCGAGGGCGAGGAGTTGAACGGATGCTCGCCCAAGACGACGTCGGGCGTCGGCGGAGTCAGTCCGCTCGCCTCGTGGTTGATCAGGAAGCCGAGGTCTGTGCCTTGAAGCTCGCCATCGATGAAGATGGGCGCTTGCAGCGAGTCGGGCACCTCGAACATCTCTTCGGTCAGGGGCAGGCGGCCGGCGGAGAAGTCGGGCACGCCGTACCAGAACACGTCGTCGGTGATGCGCAGGCTCGCGTCGAAGACGTCCCGCACCGGGCGCGAGCCGCGGACGTCGTAGCCGTTCTCGCCGGCGTACATCTGCCCCTCGTCGTCCCAGGTGATGCCGATGAGGTTGCGGAAGCCCCAGGCGTGGGTCTCGATGGTGCCCTCGGCGTTGTCCGGGTCGAAGGCGAGGATCGAGCCGCCGCACTTTTGGACGCCCTCGATGGTCTGCCCCGGCTCCGTCGCCGTGCCGAAGGGGACGTAGGCGCCCGTCAGGACCGTGTCCGCCTCCTCCGTGCGGAAGTCGGGCGTTCTGAAGTTCTTGCCCAGGAGCACGATGTCCTCACACGGCGTCGTGTGCACGCCGGGACTCTGCATGACCCACGGCGCAATCGACGGCCCCACCACGCCGGCGTTCCCGGTCGGGCCGACGGCCACGTACATCCGCCCGTCCGGGCCGACGTCGATGTCGTTGATCTGATGCTCAGACTGGCTGTCGAGGATGCCGTCGAAGAGCGTGGTGACTTGGCCGTCCATCGTCACGCGCGAGACGGCGCCCGTGAGGTCGCTCGCGCGGTGGGTGACGTAGAAGGCGTCCTCGTGCCAGACGATGCCCACGAGCGAGGGTTCGAACTCGTCCGAGAGGTCGGCCACCACGGTGGTCCCGCCGTCGTCATCTACGCGGAGGATGCGGATCGGCTCGAGCTGCTCTGGGAAGAGGCCGCCGCCGGCCTCGGCCACGTACATCCGCCCCTCGTCGTCCCAGGCGAGCGAGGTAGGGAGGTGCAGCCCGCCGGCGACCTTCTCGACGGTGAAGCCGTCGGGCACGACGATCATAGGGAAGTCCGTTTCGTCATCGCCGTCGTCTCCGACGATGTCAGCGTCGTCGTCGCATCCGGCAAGGAGCAGCGCCAAAGCGGCCAGGCCGAGAAAGGCCGTGCGCGGTACGTTCTCGAAAATGCCCATCGCTTTTACCTCCAACTGCGTGATTTAATCAAGAGCTAAGCCGCTCAGGGTGAGCAGGACGTCTGCTGGCGTGCGCCTGCCTGTCGGCGTACGTTCGGAAGGTAAAGAGGGAAAGAGGCAAAGCGGCGTTATATGTGTCACGTTCCCCCACCGTTACAGGAACGTCCATAGCGGCGGCTTGGTGTGCAGAATACAAAAACCACGTAACGCTGCTCTGCCGGGCGCAGGCGAGTACGAGGTGGAGCGCGCGCTCAGAAAACATATTCTGACGCCACCTCGTTGCAACGTCTGAGATCCCCCAGCGAGAACCCGCGCCCATCACCCAAGCATCCGAAAGAGAGGAACACCTTATGGCTTTTTCACTGCCCGATCTGCCGTACGATTACGACGCGCTCGAACCGAGCATCGACGAGCGCACGATGCAGATCCACCACGACAAGCACCACCAGGGCTACACCAACAAGCTCAACGACGCCGTAGAAGGCACAGAGTGGGAGGACCGCTCCATCGAGGACATCTTGCGCAACATCAAAGAGGTGCCGCAGGAGGTCCGCACGAAAGTGCAGAACAACGGCGGCGGCTACGCCAACCACAGCCTCTTCTGGGAAGTGATGTCGCCCGACGGCGGCGGCCAGCCCTCCGACGACCTCGCCAGCGCCATCGACGACGCCTTTGGCTCCTTCGATGCGTTCAAGGAGAAGTTCTCCGACGCTGCCTCGAACCGCTTCGGCTCAGGCTGGGCGTGGCTTGTGGTGGACGAGGGCGGCAGCCTCGACGTCTACAACACGCTCAACCAGGACAGCCCGTACATGGACGGTCACACGCCGATCCTGGGCCTGGACGTGTGGGAGCATTCGTATTACCTTAAGTACCAGAACAACCGCGGCGACTACGTCAAGAACTGGTGGAATGTGGTGAACTGGGACCAGGTGAGCCGGAACTACGAGGAGGCCACGCGCCGCACGCAGGCCGCCGCGCGCTGATCCACATCAAGCGCTCCCAAGCCGAAAACATGCAGCGAGGACAGCAGGGCGGCATCCGCTTCTGCTGTCCTTGCCGCTTTTGAAGCCTTTTCTTATGATCTACGATCTCGAAGGGCCGGTGGCCTGGGCCATCTACTTCTGCTTGGCGGCGCTGTCGCTGGCCTCGCTCGGCGCGCTCGTGCGCGTGGTGCGCGGTCCCACGCTGCCCGACCGCGTCATCGCCCTCGACCTCGTGGCGTACCTGACGATGGGCTTTCTGGGCACGTACGCCGTCCTGAGCCAGCAGAAGGCCTACGTGGACGCCGCCCTCGTCCTGGGCCTCTTGGCTTTCCTGGGCACCGTGGGCCTGGCACGCTACATCGAGCGGCACAGCGAGTACGGCACCCACGCGCGCAACCGAAGCGCGCACGCCCGCGAAGATGCCGCCGCGCCTCCGCCGCGCGACAAAGCACCCTCTTGACTCATGGTAGAAAGCACAGGCGTGGCCGAAATCATCAGCGCGGTGCTCGTCGCCGGAGGAGCGCTGTTCATGCTCGTCGCGGCGGTGGGACTGCTGCGCCTGCCCGACTTCTTCATGCGGACGCACGCGGTCACCAAGGCGGGCACGCTGGGCGTGGGGCTGATCTTCCTCAGCGCAGCCGTCTTCTTCGGCGACTGGGCGGTGACGATGCGCGCCCTGCTGGCCGTGGCCTTCGTGCTCTTGACGGCGCCCGTCTCGTCACACATGATCGGGCGCGCGGGCTACCTCGCCCGCGTGCCGCTCTGGGAAGGCACCCTCCTGGACGAACTCGAGGACGAGTACCGCCTTGACGAATCCGCCGACGAGGACGCCTACGTTCACGCCCAACCGGACGGGCGCAGGCGCGCCGGCAAGCACGAGCCGAAGCAGTAAGCACGAGCCAAAGTAAGCGGCTGAGCGTTGCAGAAAAGCCGCGCACCAGATAGCCGCCCCATTCCCTTTTCTCTTTTCCCCTGACGATGCTGGCCGCTGTTCTGATTGTATTTGGCGCGTCGCTCGTGGCGCCGGGGGTGGCACGGCTGGGCGCGCGCGCTGCCGGGTGGGTTCTGGGGCTGGTGCCGCTGGGCCTCTTCGTCTACTTCGCGCGGCAGCTGCCGGCAGTGGCGGGCGGCGCCGTGCAGGCCGAGCGCCACGCCTGGATGCCCGGCATGGGGGTGGACTTCGCCTTCTACCTCGACGGGCTGAGCCTCCTTTTTGCGCTTTTGGTGACGGGCATCGGCGCGCTCATCGTCGTCTACGCCGGCGCGTACATGGACGGGCACGACGAGATCGGGCGCTTTTTTGCGCAGCTCTTGCTCTTCATGGGCGCGATGCTCGGCCTCGTCCTGGCCGACAACCTCATCGTCTTTTTCATCTTCTTCGAGCTGACGAGCCTGGCCTCGTATCTGCTCATCGGCTTCTACCACGAGGAAGAAGAAGCGCGGCGGGCGGCGCGGCAGGCGCTCATCGTCACGGGCACGGGCGGGCTGGCGCTCTTGGGCGGCCTCGTGCTCCTGGAGCAGGCCACGGGCGCGCTCACGTTCTCCGAGTTGCTGGCAGCGGGCGAAGGCGTCCGGGCGCACGCGCTCTACCCGGCCATCCTCGTCCTCGTCCTGGCGGGCGCGTTCACCAAGTCGGCGCAGTTCCCGTTTCACTTCTGGCTGCCGGCGGCAATGGCCGGCCCGACGCCCGTGAGCGCCTACCTGCACTCGGCCACGATGGTCAAGGCGGGCGTCTTTCTTCTGGCGCGGCTGCATCCGGTGCTCGGCGGGACGCCCGCCTGGCGATGGACGCTCGGCCTCGTGGGCGGCTTCACGATGCTGCTCACGGCCTGGCTCGCCCTCCGTTACACCGATCTCAAGCAGATCCTGGCTTACACCACCACGATGGTGCTCGGCCTTTTGGTGATGCTCCTTGGGCTGGGCACGGAAGGGGCCGTCAAGGCGGCCATCGTCTTCACGCTCGTCCATGCCTTTTACAAGGGCGCGCTTTTCATGGTGGCCGGCAGCGTCGATCACGCCACGGGCACGCGCGACGTGGGCGAGCTGGGCGGCCTCTGGAAAAAGATGCCGATGACGGCGGCGGGTGGCCTCCTCGCTGCGCTCTCGATGGGCGGCGTGCCGCTCTTTTTCGGCTTTATCGGAAAAGAAGCGGTGTACGAGGCCGTGCTGCACGCGGGCGCGTTGGGCTACGGCTTGGCCGCTGCGGCCGTTTTGGCGAACGCCGCGCTTTTTGCAGCGGCGCTGGTGGTGGGCCTGAAGCCGTTTTTCGGCGAGGCGCGCAAGGCGCTCATGCGCGAGGCGCACGAGGGCCACGCCGGCCTCTGGCTCGGGCCGATGGTGCTGGCGGCGGGCGGCGTGGCGCTGGGCCTTCTTCCCGGCCTGGCCGATGGGCTGGTAGGCGCCGCCTCGGCCAGCGTGCTCGGCGAGGCGCACTCGGTGCATCTCAAGATCTGGCACGGCCTCACGCCGGCGCTGGGGCTGAGCGCGCTCACCTTTGCCCTCGGCGGCGTGCTCTACGCGCTGTGGACGCGGCTGCAGCCAAGCGCGTTCGTGCACGGGCTGTCGCGGACGCTGGGCCAGGGGCCGTCCGCAGCATTCGAGCGCGGCCTGTACGAGACCGCGCGCACAGGCTACGGCGTAACGGGCGTGCTCCAAAGCGGGAACGTGCGCGCCTACCTGGGCACCGTGCTGGCGACGCTGGCGCTCGTCGTGGGCGGCGCGCTCCTCAGCCAGGGCGGCCTGGCGTGGCCCGCGCTGAGCATCATGCCGCGCTACTACGAGCTGAGCCTGGCCGCCCTCGTCGTCATCGGGGCCGTGGCGGCCGTGCGGGCGGAGTCGCGCTTCGTGGCGATCCTGGCGCTGAGCGTGGGCGGCTACAGCGTGGCGATGATCTACCTGCTCTTCGGCGCGCCGGACCTGGCCATGACGCAGTTCGCCATCGAGACGCTGAGCATGATCCTGCTCGTCCTCGTCCTGCACGCGCTGCCGCGCCTGCGCTTTGACCAGACGCGGCGCGGCTCGGTGCGCGATGCCCTCATCGCCACGGGCGCCGGCGCTGTGATGACGATGGTGATGCTCGCGGCCCTGGCGCGCCCGCTGGACCGCTACATCAGCTACTACCTCGCCTCGAACAGCTACACCGAGGCCAAAGGCTACAATATCGTCAACGTGATCCTGGTCGATTACCGCGCGCTCGACACCCTGGGCGAGATCACCGTCTTGACGATGGCCGGCCTGGGCGTCTACGCCCTCATGCGCGTGCGCCCCTCCGCCGTCCCCTCCGAGGGCGAGGACGAGGAGACGTCCGACGGCCTCGGCCCCGCCACCGAGCGCCGCCGCGCCACCCCCCTACATCCCGAACGCGAAGAAACGGCATGATCCCCTCGCTGATCCTGCGCACGGCCACGCGCCTTTTGATCCCGCTTATGCTGCTCTTCGCGCTCTTTCTTTTAGAGCGCGGGCACAACGCGCCGGGCGGCGGCTTCGTAGGCGGCCTCATGGCGGCCAGCGCGTTTGCGCTCTACGCCTTTGCGCGCGGCGAGCGCCGCTCCGCCGAGGCGCTGCGCGTGGCGCCGCGCACGCTCTTGGGCGTCGGGCTGGCCTGTGCCTTTGGCGCCGGCCTCCTGGCCCTCTTCGCCGGCAAGGCGTTCCTGACGAGCCTCTGGCTCTACGTCCCGCTCCCGCTCCTCGCCGAACCGTACAAGCTGGGCACGACGCTGCTCTTCGACGTGGGCGTCTTCCTCGTCGTCGTCGGGACCGTGCTCCTGATGATCTTCTCCGTCGAAGAGCGCGGCGACATGCTCACCGAGGAGCTTTGATCAGGCATCCTCTCGCAGGCCCACACCCTAACCGAGTTAGTAAAATGGAAATCGTGCTGGCTTTCGTGGTGGGGGCGCTTTTTGCCACGAGCTTCTACCTCATGCTTCGCCGCAACCTCTTGCGCTTTGTGGTCGGCCTCATCATCCTGGGCAACGCGGCGAACCTGGCCATCTTTGGGATGGGCCGGCTCACGCGCGAGAACCCGCCGCTCATCCCCTCGGGGGAGTACCTGCCGCCCGAGCCGTACGCCAATCCGCTCCCGCAGGCGCTTATCCTCACGGCCATCGTGATCTCGTTCGGCTTCCTGGCCTTCGCGCTCGTCCTGGTCTACCGGAACTTCCGCGCCACCGACACGCTCGACGCCGACGCGCTCCAGGCCGCCGAGCCGTCCACGCCGCTGGGCGACGCCCTCGGCCTCCCGCGCGACGGAGCCGGCGAAGCATCTGTAAACGAAAAGAAGCGCCTGCCGGCGTAGCCGAGCTGAACGACACGCGCGCAGAAGCGCCGCCTCCCGTCTCCTCATCGAAGAAAAAGATGCTCCTCCTCGTCCTCCCGCTTGCGATCCCGATGGCAACGGGCGTGCTCACGCTTCTCTTAAGGCGGTACCCGCAGGTGCAGTATGGGATGAGCGTGGCGGGCGCGGCGGGGCTGCTCGCGGCTGCGGGCGTCCTCTTTGCGCGCGTGCAGACGGGCGGCGTGCAGGCCGCGCAGATGGGCGGGTGGGCCGCCCCCTTCGGCATCACGCTCGTGGCCGATGGGCTGAGCAGCATCCTGCTCCTGGCCGCCGCCCTCGCCGCGCTGGCCGTGATCGTCTACGCCGTGGGCGGGGGGATGGACCCGGAGCGCGAGCGCTTTGGCTTTTATCCGCTCGTGCACTTCCTGCTTTTGGGCGTGAACGGCGCCTTTATCACGGGTGACCTCTTCAACCTCTACGTGTGGTTCGAGGTGCTCCTTATCGCCTCGTTCGTGCTCCTGGTGCTGGGGAACGAGGAGGCGCAGCTTGACGGCGCGGTGAAGTACGTGGCCATCAACCTGGTGGCGTCCATCTGCTTCCTCACGGCCGTGGGCCTCTTGTACGGGACGACCGGCGCGCTCAACTTTGCGGACCTGGCCGTGCGCGTGGAGGAGACGGGCCTGCGCGGCACGGGCCTGGAGGCGGCGCTGGCCTCGCTCTTCCTCATCGCTTTTGGGATCAAGGCGGCGCTCTTCCCGCTTTTCTCCTGGATGCCGGCCGCCTACCACACCGCGCCGACGCCCATTGCCGCGCTCTTTGCCGGCCTCTTGACGAAGGTGGGCCTCTACGCCCTGGTGCGCGTCTTCATGCTCGTCTTCGCCGCGCCGACGGGCTACACGCAAGGGGTCCTCCTCTGGGCCGCCGGGCTGACGATGCTCGCCGGCGTCCTGGGCGCCCTGACCGAGCGCCGCCTGCAGCGCTTCCTCTCCTTCCTCGTCATCAGCGCCATGGGCTACATCCTCCTGGGCCTGGCCCTGGCGACGGAAGAGGGGCTGACGGGGACCGTGTTCTACGCCGTGCAGGACGTGCTCGTAAAGACGGTGCTCTTCCTCCTGGCCGGGCTGATGATCCGCGCCACGGGCGCTACGACGCTCGACCGGATGGGCGGCCTCTACGAGCGGCGGCCCTTCCTGGCGCTCCTCTTCGTGGTGCCGGCGTTCTCCTTGGCGGGCTTCCCGCCGTTCCCCGGCTTCTGGGGCAAGCTCGCGCTCGTGCGCGCCAGCTTCGAGGCCGGGCAGCCGCTCCTGGCCGGCGTGGCGCTCCTCACCGGCGCGCTCACGCTCCTGGCCGTGGGGCAGGTCTGGTCCCACGCCTTTTGGCGCGCCGCCCCCGAAGACGCCGACACCCCTGCCGGCGCCGCAGCCGACGCCGCCGAGGCGCGCAGCGGCGTGTGGCAGCGCGTGCCCGTAGCCGCGCTCGTCGTCGTGGTGCTGGGCCTGGGCTGCTGGGCGCAGCCGCTCTACGGCGCCTCGGCCCGCGCCGCTGCGCACCTCGTCAACGTGCGGCCTTACCTCGACGCCGTACTCGGCCCATAATTCTCACGCGTTTGAACGTTCAGCGTTCTCACGTTTCAACGCCCCAACGCTATGAACACCTTATTCCGCGTCCTTTCGCTGGCGCTTTTCTGGGCCGCCATGACGGGGTCGTTCAGCCTCTGGACGCTCGCTTCCGGCGTCGCGCTCGGCGGGCTGGTGATCTGGTTCATGCAGCCCCTCTACGCCGACGCCGACGTACAGCTCCTGCGCTTGCCCACCGTGCAGAGCGTTCCCGGACAGCTTATGCACGTGTGGTGGCTCGTCGAGCTGATAGGCTTTTTCGGATACGAACTCGTGCGCTCGAGCGTGCAGGTGGCCGTGCAGGTGCTGCGCCCGCGCCTGCGCGTCACGCCCGGCATCATCGCCCTCGACCTCGACGCGCGCTCCGACCTGGAGATCACCGCCCTGGCGAACCTGATCTCGCTCACGCCCGGCACGCTCAGCCTCGACGTGGACCGCGAGCGCGAGCGCCTCTACGTCCATTCCATGTTCGTGGGCGATGAGGAAGCCGCCGAGGCGCGCGCCTACATCAAGCGCACGCTCGAGAAGCGCGTCATCCGCGCCCTCGGCGCCACCAAAGGCCCTGGGTGAGAGCGATCTCTGCTCAACGGAAATCATTTCTTGCACTCATCCGCGATGCGCATTCTCGTAACGGGAGGGACGGGCACGCTGGGCCGCGCTTTCGTGGCGGCTCAGCGTGGGACGGAGCACGTCCTGCGCGTAGCGAGCCGGCAGCCGCGCTCAGCGACCGATCACGCCGGCGGGCCGCGTCTCGAATGGGCACGGATGGATTTCCGGTCAGGGGAAGGGCTGCAGGAAGCCGTGGCGGGCGTGGACGCGGTGCTTCACGCTGCGACGACGCCGGGCTTCGGATCAAAGGCGGTGGATGTGGAGGGGACGCGCCGGCTGGCCGAGGCGGCGCGGGCGGCGGGCGTGCAGCACTTCGTGTATCCGTCCATCATCGGCATCGAGGAGATCCCGCTGCGCTACTACCGGCGGAAGCTCCGGGCGGAGACGCTCGTGCAGGAGAGCGGCGTGCCGTGGACCATCCTGCGCATCGCGCAATTTCACGAACTGGCGGATGCCCTGATCGGGGCGGCAGCGCGTGTGCCGTTCGTCGTCCCGCTGCCGACGGCGTTCCGGGTGCAGCCGGTGGCGGCGCGCGACGCGGCGCGGCGACTGCGTCGCGCTTTTGAGGCGGGACCGGCGGGCCGGGCGCCGGACTTCTGCGGCCCCGAGATGCTGACGCTCGGGGAGATGGCGCGCCGCTGGCTGGTGAATCGGCAGATGCCGAAGCGCGTGGTGCGCCTGCCGTTGCCGGGGCGCGCGGCGGGGGCGTTTCGGCGGGGGGCCTGCACCTGTCCGCCACGCGCGCAGGAGGGCACGCTGACCTGGCGCGCCTATCTTGAGCAGCAGCCGGCGTAAGCCCATCATGGATCTTCCGTCCGACATCGCCCTGCGCCGGATGCGCTACGACGCCGCGCGCGAGGCCGCGTGGAAGCGGATGCTTTCCATCGAAGAAGCAGCCCGCTACGCCGCCTTCCCAAGCGCCGAGCGCCGGCGCTCGTTTCTCCTGGGCCGCGCCGCCGCCCGCACGCTCCTGGCCGGCGCGCTGGGCGTGCCCCCGCCTGCCGTCCCCTTGCGCATCGCCGCCGACGGCGCCGTGGACGTGGACGGCGGCCCCTGCCTCTCCATCGCCCACTCCGGCGGCGAGGCCGTGGCCGTTGCCGCGCCCCACGCCGTGGGCGCGGACCTCGAACGGGTGACGCCGCGGCGCGCAGGCATCGAGCGCTTCATGCTCCACCCGTCCGAGCGCAGCCTCCCCTCGCAGTGGCCGATGGAACGCGCTCGCGCGCTCACGCTCGTGTGGGTGCTCAAAGAGGCCGTGCTCAAGGCGCTCCGCACGGGCCTGCGCACCTCGCCCACGAAGCTGCGCCTGGAGGACGTAGACCTCGGCGTGCAGACCGCCCGCGTCCGCGCCGGAGGTCGCGCGCTGTGGACCGTCCCCTTCGAGGAAGAACGCGGTTACTACTGCGCCGTGGCGTACCAGGCCGGAAGCGGCGCCCCACGTGCCGCCGCGCGGTGAAATCCGCCGATCCGCTATGGATCGCGCGTCAAACATCCGCTGGGGCGCCGCGTTTTTTCTTCGCGCCCTCGCGCCTCCTAATTGCTCCCTCCCGTTTTCCACATGGCATCCGAACTGCTCGACCCCGGCGCCTGGCGGCCCGTCGAGGGCTTCAACTTCGCCGACGTCACGTACCACCGCGCCAAGGAAAAAGGCGTCGTGCGCGTGGCCTTCGACCGGCCCGAAGTCCTCAACGCCTTCCGCCCGCAGACGGTGGACGAACTCTACCGCGCTCTCGACCACGCCCGACAGATGCCCGACGTGGGCTGCGTGCTCCTCACCGGCAACGGCCCCTCCGAGAAGCACGGCAAGTGGGCCTTCTCCACGGGCGGCGACCAGCGCATCCGCGGGAAGGAGGGCTACGAGTACGCCGACGACGAGGGCGCACGCGATCCCGCCCGGCTTGGCCGCCTGCATATTTTAGAAGTGCAGCGCCTGATCCGCTTCATGCCGAAGGTGGTCATCGCCGTGGTGCCGGGCTGGGCCGTGGGCGGCGGGCACAGCCTGCACGTCGTGTGCGACCTCACGCTCGCCTCCCGAGAGCACGCCCGCTTCAAGCAGACCGACGCCGACGTGGCCTCGTTCGACGCGGGCTACGGCTCGGCGTACCTCGCCCGGCAGGTGGGGCAGAAAAAGGCGCGCGAGATTTTTTTTCTGGGCCGCACGTACTCAGCAGAAGAAGCGGAGCGGATGGGCATGGTCAACGCCGCCGTCCCGCACGCCGACTTAGAGAAGGAGGCGTTGCAGTGGGCAGGCGAGATCGTCACCAAAAGCCCCACGGCCATCCGGATGCTCAAGTACGCCTTCAACCAGATTGACGACGGCCTCGTGGGGCAGCAGCTCTTCGCCGGCGAGGCCACGCGCCTGGCCTACGGCACCGACGAGGCGCAGGAAGGCCGCGACGCCTTTTTAGAGAAGCGCGACCAGGACTACTCGGACGTTCCCTGGCACTACTGAGGTGCGAGGAAAGAGGGATGGGGGGGAAGGGAGAGGGTGCGCGTCGCAACCCGGCAAAGGGCGATTGGTTGGAAGAAGTCCCGCACATTTGTCAACTGATACTCGCTACCGTCATGGCAGAGCAAGCGACCACGTGGTTCAAGACGCGCGTCACGCCGTCGGAGAAGGCGACCATCGAGCGGCTGGCCGAGCAGAAGGGGAGCACGCAGAAGGAGGCCACGCTGCGGGCCGTGCGCGACTGAATCAGGAAAAACATCCGCCCACTCGCAGCGTTGTTTTAACTCCGATCGCCGGAAGCGCTTCGCCCCTGCACCGAATCCATTTCTGACCGCTGACTCTTTTCCGCTATGGAAGTCAACAAGTACGCCGCCGAGCACCCCGTCCGCTTCGTGACCGCGACGAGCCTCTTCGACGGGCACGACGCCGCCATCAACATCATGCGCCGCATCTTGCAGGCCACGGGCGTGGAGGTGATCCACCTCGGCCACAACCGCTCCGTGCAGGAGATCGTGGACACGGCCATCCAAGAGGACGCGCAGGGCATCGCTGTGTCGAGTTATCAGGGCGGGCACATGGAATATTTCAAGTACATGTACGACCTCCTCCAAGAGCGCGGCGCGGGGCACATCAAGATTTTCGGCGGCGGCGGCGGTGTCATCGTGCCGGAGGAGATCAAAGAGCTGCACGAATACGGCATCGCCCACATCTTCTCGCCGGACGACGGCATGGCGATGGGCCTTCAAGGCATGATCAACGAGATGGTCGAGGAAACCGACTTCGTCACCGTCGAGGCGCTCAACGGCGAGGTCGAGGAAGCGAAGCGGCGTGATCCGAAGGCCCTTGCCCGCGTCCTGACGGCGGTTGAGGCCCGCCACGCTGAAGGTGAATTGGTCGCAGCGGGGGATGCAGCGGCAGAGACGACTCGGCAGTTCGCCTCCGGCGACGGCGCCTCGGCTCCGGTGAAGGAGGCCCCCATTCTTGGCATCACCGGCACCGGCGGCGCGGGCAAGTCCACGCTCACCGACGAACTCGTGCGGCGCTTCCTCACGGACTTCGAGGACGCCGAGGTCGCCATCCTCACCGTGGACCCGACGAAGCGCAGCACGGGCGGCGCTTTGCTGGGCGACCGCATCCGCATGAATGCCATCTACGGCCGCTTCGCTGAGCGCGTCTACATGCGCTCGTTCGCCACGCGGCAGGCGCACCGCGCCACGAGCCAGGCGCTCAAAGAGGCCATCGGCGTGTGCCAGGCCGCCGGGTTCGACCTCATCATCCTGGAGACGGCCGGCATCGGGCAAAGCGACACGGAGATCACCGAGCTGGTGGACGTGAGCCTCTACGTCATGACGCAGGACTTCGGCGCGCCCACGCAGCTCGAAAAAATCGGGATGCTCGACGTGGCCGACCTCGTCGCCCTGAACAAGTTCGAGAAGCGCGGCAGCCGCGACGCCCTGCGCGACGTGCGCAAGCAGGTCCAGCGCAACCGCGGCCTCTTCCAGACGGACCCCGACGAGATGCCCGTCTACCCGACGATGGCCGCGCAGTTCGGCGACCCCGGTGTGACGAAGCTCTACCTCGCGCTGCTCGATTTCCTGAATGAAAATCACGACTTCGACCGCACCTCGAACCTGTACGAAAAAGAAAAAAACCGCGAGGTGGACCCGGCGGAGATCGCCGTCATCCCGCCGAAGCGGCAGCGCTACCTCGGCGAGATCGTGGAGACGGGCCGTGAATACCGCGAGTGGGCCGAGCAGCAGATCGCCGTCGCCCGCAAGTGGGGCGAAGCCCGCGGCGCGCGCCGACAGGTGGATGATTGGCAGCCCGAAGATGCCGAGCAGCTCGCCGGCCGCCTCGACGACATGCAGCAGCACTGGTGGGACAAGCTCGACGCGCGCTGCAAGGATATCCTCGACCGCTGGGACGATCTGAAAGAGAAATACCAGCAGGACGAGTTCACGTACACCGTGCGCGACAAGGACATCCACGTGCCGCTCTACAAAGAGACGCTCAGCGGCACGCAGGTCCCGCGCGTGGCGCTGCCCCGCACCGAGGACGCGGGCGAGAAACTGCGGTTCGCGCTCCTCGAAAACCTGCCGGGCTACTTTCCCTTCACCGCCGGCGTGTACCCGCTCAAGCGCACAGGCGAGGACCCCACGCGCATGTTCGCTGGCGAGGGCAGCCCGGAGCGCACGAACCGCCGCTTCCACCTCGTCTCCGAGGATGCGCCCGCCAACCGCCTCTCCACCGCCTTCGACTCCGTCACGCTCTACGGCTTCGACCCCGACGAGCGGCCCGACATCTACGGCAAGGTCGGCAACGCGGGCGTCTCGATCTGCACGCTCGACGACATGAAGAAGCTCTACTCCGGCTTCGACCTGTGCGACCCGAAGACGAGCGTCTCGATGACGATCAACGGCCCCGCGCCGATGATCCTCGCCATGTTTCTCAACACCGCCATCGACCAGCAGGTGGAGAAGCACCTCACCGAAGAAGACCGTTGGAAGGAGGCCGACGAAGTCATCGCGGAGAAGCTGGGCGACGCGCGGCCCACATACACGCCCTACGGCCCGCGCGGCGTGATGGACGCGCTGCCACCGTCGCACGACGGCTTCGGCCTCGGCCTGCTCGGCTGCACCGGCTCGGACCTCGTCGAATGGGGCGTCTTGGAGCAGAACGAGTACGAGGAGATTAAGGCCGGCGCGCTCAAGGTCGTGCGCGGCACCGTGCAGGCGGACATCCTCAAGGAAGACCAGGCGCAGAACACGTGCATCTTCTCGACGGACTTCGCCCTGCGCCTCATGGGCGACATCCAGCAGCAGTTCATCGACGAGGGCGTGCGCAACTACTACTCCGTCTCGATCAGCGGGTACCACATCGCCGAGGCGGGGGCGAACCCGATCTCGCAGCTCGCCTTCACGCTCGCCAACGGCTTCACGTACGTCGAGTACTACCTGAGCCGCGGCATGGACATCAATGATTTCGCGCCGAACCTCTCGTTCTTCTTCTCGAACGGGATGGACGCCGAGTACAGCGTCTTGGGCCGTGTGGCGCGGCGCATCTGGAGCGTGGCCCTGCGCGAGAAGTACGGCGCCAACGCGCGCTCGCAGAAGCTCAAGTACCACATCCAGACCTCCGGCCGCAGCCTGCACGCCAAGGAGATCCACTTCAACGACATCCGCACGACCTTGCAGGCGCTGATGGCCGTCTACGACAACTGCAACAGCCTGCACACGAACGCCTACGACGAGGCCATCACCACGCCCACCGAAGAGAGCGTGCGCCGCGCCATCGCCATCCAACTCATCATCAACCGCGAGCTGGGTCTGGCGAAGAACGAAAACCCCTTGCAGGGCAGCTACATCATCGACGAGCTGACGGACCTCGTGGAAGAGGCCGTGTGGGCCGAGTTCGAGCGGACCAACGAGCGCGGCGGCGTCCTCGGCGCGATGGAGAGCATGTACCAGCGCGGCAAGATCCAGGAGGAGAGCATGTACTACGAGCAACAGAAGCACTCCGGCGAATACCCCGTCGTCGGCGTCAACACGTTCGAGGCCCCGGTGGGCGAGGACCACGAGGCCGAAAAGCAGCCCGAACTCATGCGCTCCTCGGACGACGAGAAGCAGCACCAGCTTCGTACCCTGCGCGGCTTCCAGCAGCGCCACGCCGACGCATCACCAAATGCGCTCGACCGCCTCAAGGCCACGGCGCGCGATGGCGAGAACGTCTTCGCCGAGCTGATGGAGACGGTCAAGACGTGCTCGCTGGGGCAGATCACGCAGGCTTTGTTCGAGGTCGGCGGGCAGTACCGGCGGAATATGTGATCTCTGGGCAGCAGGCCACAGTAAAAGCAGTCATGAACACGCTGATCGAGAAACACCGCGAGCGACTTTCCGAGTTGTGCCGCCGGCACGGCGTGGCGCGGTTACGGCTCTTCGGCTCTGCGGCGAAGAAGCACTTTGACCCGGCCACCAGTGATCTCGATTTCATCGTCGCCTTTGCCGATAGGTCGCCCGGCTACGCAGATCGCTATCTCGACTTCGCCGAGGCGCTGGAGCAGCTTTTTGATCGCAGCGTGGACGTCGTGACAGAGCGCTCCGTTCAGAATCCGTACTTCCGACGCTCCGTGGAATCTACGCAGCAACTCGTGTATGAACGAGAGAACGAAGAAGCGTCTGCATGACGCTCTTACTGCGTGTCACGCGGTTCAGGAGTTTGCCGAGGGCCGCACGCTCGCCGAATACGAACAGGACTTGATGCTGCGCTCCGCCGTCGAGCGCCAACTGGAGATCATCGGTGAGGCATTGGGGCAGGCGCGGCGTACGGACGACAACCTTGAGGCGCGTCTACCCGAAGTGCGACGCATCGTCGCTTTGCGAAACAGAGTCATCCATGGATATGACACGGTAGACAGCGAGATCATCTGGGATATCGTACAGACGAAGGTGCCTGCTCTGGAGGGGCAGTTGCGGGCGTTGCTGGACCGGGAAGTAGACGGAGAATGACGCTCGCTGGGGCAGATCACGCAGGCTTTGTTCGAGGTCGGCGGGCAGTACCGGCGGGATATGTGACCGAGCGAATGAAACGGGCCATCCAATGGAATCGGCAAGCAACTACATTCAAGATGCCACCGAGCGCATTGTAAAGGCGTTCGACCCTGAGCGAGTGATCCTCTTCGGCTCGCGGGCGCGCAGCGAGGAGCGCGCCCACAGTGACGTCGATCTTCTCGTAGTGCTGTCGCGCTTGGAGAACAAGCGAGAGGCAACCGTTGCCATGCGCCGAATGCTGAGCGACTTGCCCATGGCGAAAGACATCGTGCTTACCACGCCAGAGGAGATAAAGCGGCGCGGAGACCTGGTCGGTACCGTGCTGCGTCCAGCACTCCGGGAAGGGAAGGTGCTTTACCAAAAATCTGGAACCGGCCTGTGAACGAGGAGGCCAGAGTCGAAACGCGGCGGTGGTTGCGGTACGCCAGGGAGGACTTGCGAGCGGCCTCGCACTCCACCGCCGCTTCTGATTTTGCGCCGAGACACGCCTGCTGGCTTGCGCAACAGGCCGCCGAGAAAGCACTGAAAGCCGCTTTTGTCTTTCTGCAAACGGACTTTCCCTTCATACACGATCTCGACCGATTGCGCAACCTATTGCCCGAAGGCTGGATCACACGAGAAAAGCACCCGGACTTAGCAGCGCTATCCGATTGGGCAGTTGAGGCGCGGTATCCCGGCAGTGGCCCCGAGGCCACGGTGGAGGCCGCGCAGGAAGCGGTCCAGCAGGCTAAGTCGGTTCTCGATGCGGTATGCGAAGATTTGAGGCAACGCGGGTTCAAGGTGAACACGTGGTACTGATGGAGACGGTCAAGACGTGCTCGCTGGGGCAGATCACGCAGGCTTTGTTCGAGGTGGGCGGGCAGTACCGGCGGGATATGCGACGCCGCGAACGGTGGAGAGGAAGCGGACGGACGTAGCGGGAGACCGACTCCTGCCGTGGGTACGCAGCTCCGGTCGGTGGCGCTTTCTTTGCGCGAAGGATTCCGGGAGCGTTCTTCTCGCCAACATGCGCCGGAGATGAAATCGGAAACGCAGGAGTTTTGGAAGCGCCACGCTGAGACCGCAGCGATGGGGCTGCTCGTGTTACCCATCTCAGCGGCACTGTGCCTGCTGGCCGGGCTGGCTTTGCTCCTCGCTTATTTGACGCTTGGACCTTTGGTGATGCTTGTCGCTGCTTTGACCGTGCTCTACGGCCCCTTCGTAGTGTTCGGCATTGCGGTAGCTGGCGTCTTTTTCATGGCGCGGAGACGCGGATGGCCGCTCGGCCGCGCAGGCGGGGCGGCTGCAAGCGGGGCTGGTTTTATGCTGGGCGGCTACTATCTGATCGCCGCGTTCCTCCTGCCGGATTTCTCGTACATAGCAGAGGAGCGGGAGCGGGCAAGTCAGCGCTTAGCTGCGGCTACGATAGACACGCTCGCTGCGATTGATACGTTTACCTATGCGCTCCCGGACTCGGCTTTCCTGTTCGAGCATGAGCAGATGGGGCGGCAGTACACGGCGGCGGCGTTGCAGATCAGCGCGCGCGCCAAACGGCCCGGCCGCTACCGGATTTGGACGCGCATGGAATGCATCGGTGGAGGAGCGGTGAGTGATACGCTCGCTGTGCAGCTTGGCACGGAGCCGACGCCGGTGAACTTCGCCTTTGGGCCGGACGACGGAGCAATGCCGAACGCCCTCTACTTCATGCAGACGACGTGCCCGCGCGCCCGCAGCGCCGACGCACCGGGCAGCGCTTCGGCCTGCCGAGACTCCTTCGGGAGCACCATCGAAGCTGCCGTCGAGCGGCGCGCGAACGACGGACCGCGCGCAGGCTCGTGGGAGACCGTCAGCGGCCGGTTTCGCCGAGAGGGGGCGGACCTGAGCTGCACGATGTAGCAACGGAAGACGTGGCGACGGACGCGTTCTGCCATCCGAATGATGAACTTGAGCGGTCCCCGCAGAATAGGATGGCACTGCATCTGCAAAACGCTTTCTGGACCAATCATGCCTGCCACCGCCCGCACGCTCTCCGCCTGGGACTACCTCCACCCTCGACGCTGCTTCCGACCGCCGCCACGAACTCCGCGACGGCGAGGTCGTGGCGATGGCGGGCGCTGAGCCGGACACAACCAGCTCTAAGGACAACAATCGCCCGCGCGCTTGGCAACAAGCTCACGGAGCGCGGCTGCCACGTCGTGACCTCCGATCAGCGTGTTCGCATCGGTGCGAGTGGCTACGTGTGCCCGGACGCAACCGTGGCCTGCCAGCCAGAGTACGCCGACACCCGTCCGCGCACGCTCCTCAGCAAAGAGCAAAAGGAAGCGTACGTTGACTAAAACATGTGACCATGAACACTGCTCGCGTCCTGCCATGTCCGACCCCTTCCTCCGCCACGCGACGCTGATCACTTTCATCGGGCTATTGCTCCCCGCGTGCAACCTGCTGCCGTCCTCTGCCGAGGGGGAGGAAAACTGCTCGATCCCCGTCGTGCGCATCACCGGGGTAGAAGTGAAGCCGCTCGACCGGGAAGAGCAAAACGGGAAGACCAGCTATTTCTATACCGACGTGCTGCGCGAGCAGATCGTCTTTGCAGTGGAAACGCAGTACGAGACCGTCGGCGAGCGCGAAGTCGAGTGCCCTCCCGACGATCCGCTCTACGATCCCATACCGGGCGTCGTGCTCAACCCCGTAGAGTTCGGCGGCTGGCGCACGGTGGAGTTCGATGGGCCGATCCGCGCGCATGGAGAAGCGCTCCCGGCGCACACCAACCTCCTCGAGGTCGAAGCGCTCGAAGATGATTACGGCATCCGCGCCAGCGTGTATCCGTTTGCCATCCACCACGTCCGCCTCGACCGCGACACCTACGACGTGCCCGACGGCGCGTACGAGGTGTCCTTCGCGTGGGTCACCAGCGAGGGCGAGGCGCTTGCCGACCGCGTGGCCATGCGCATCGACCTGCGCTGACGGCCCGAGGCGCGCCTGCGAGCTTGTGGCACGGCCACTTTACGGCACGGCCACCGCGCTGAAAATGCCGCTGAGGAAAAGCACCAGGAAGCGGTCTGCCCAGTGCCAGGTGTGCGCGGCCTCTGGGTGCAGGACCACGTCGCCGCCCTCGAAGCCGAGCGGCAGGCCGCGCTCCCTAAGCAGCTTGGCAAAAAAGCGCGCGCGGTCGCGGTTGCCTTTGCCGCCGTCGGCGGCGGCGCAGCGGAGCCAGAGCGTGGTGCGCTGCATGGCGGCCAGCGCCCCGGCCTCGGCATCGCGCAGCGTGTCGGTCGGGTTCCAGCGCTTGAGCGCGGCGGCGTCGCGCGGGTGGCCGAGCGCCGCGTTGAAGAGGCCGGCGCGGCACCAGATCGGATCGGTGCAGCCGGCGGGCGCGGGCGACGTCCTGTGCGTCGAGGCGGCCGTTTCCTTTTTCTGCTTCGGGGAGGGCTTTTTCTCTTTCGCGCGGGGGTCGCGGTGGCCGGGCCACATCAGCGTGCCGTCGTAGAGCGCGGCGTGGTCGAAGTAGCCGGCGTGCTGCATGGCAAGGAGGCTCACCGTGTATCCGCCCAGCGAGAAGCCTGCCATGAGGCGCAGCCCGCCCTCCGCCTGCGGGTAGCGCCTGTCGATGGAGGGGATCAGCTCCTCCGTCAAGAAGGTCCAGAAGCGGCCCGTGCCCAGGCCTTGCTTCGCATCGGGCCACGTGCCGGCCATGTTGATGCCGAGGGCGGGGATGTGGTTGTCGGCGCTTGACAGGCCCGGCATCACGGCCACGAGCGGCGGCAGCCGTTCCTCGTGGATGAGCCAGTCGAGGTCCTCGATGGCCGTGGTCCGGCGCGAGGCGTCTTCGTGCGGGTTGGCCCACTCGCGCTCGTGCCCGCGGAAGAGGTAGAGCACCGGCAGCTTCTCCAGGAGCGCCACGCCGGGCGGCTCGTAAACGAGGTACGGCTTGGCGATCCCAAGCGCCTCCGAGCGCAGCTTTCGGTGGCAGAGCGCGCCCCGGAGCGAGGCGCGGTGCCGGCGCAGAATCTTCCTGACGAGAACGTCCACAGCAAGCAGGGGGTGAAGCATGACGCGGGGGCGCATCGCAATACGCTTCCCACCGCGCAGACGCGAAAGGGATCACGCCGCCTCCGCGACGGCTTCCGGGCGCAGGTCCGCCACGGCCCCTTTCAAAAACGCCGGGATGACCTGCGCGTGCGTCGGGGCGAGGCGGTTCGGATCGGCGAGGCGGCGGACCAGGCGCGCGTACTCTTCCCGGCCCACCTGCGCCTCGATCTTCCTGCGGCGCTTGGGCCGGCGGAAGTGCCGGAGCATCCCCTCCGGATCGGCCTCCGGGTGAAACTGCGTGCCGACGAGTTCGGGCGTGAGGCGGACGGCCATGAGCGCGCGCTTCAAATCCGGCCGCGAGCGTTCTTTCTCCAAGGCCAGGACCTCGGCGCCGAGTTCGGCAAGGCGTGCTCGGTTGGGCTGCGTGACTTGCCAGGCGCGGAAGTCGGCGGCGTGGAATGGGTCAGGGAGCGGCGCGAAGAGCGGGTCGCGCCGGCCGGCCTCCGTCGGGTGGACGGGGAAGATGCCGAAGGACCTCTTGCGCCGCTTCGTCACCTCGCCGAGGCCGAAAAAGCGGCACATCATCTGAAAGGAGTGGCAGATGAAGAGGACGTGCTTCTTCGAGGCCGTGCCCGGCTGTGCCTTGGCCCGCGCGTTGTGGTCCCAGACGCCTTCGATCCAGTCAAAGTAGCGCTTCTCCCAGGCCGTGCCCTCGCCGTCGAAGGGGCTGCCGGGGCCGCCCGAGGCGAGGTACACGTCGTACTCCAGGCCGGGCACCTCGCCCTTGGCGCGCACGTCGAAGCGCTCAGTGGCAAAGCCTGCGTCGTCAAGCAGCCGACGGAGCGCGTCGACGCCCAGGTTCGGCTCGCCGTTGTAGAGGTCGAGCAGGGCGGTACGGAGAGGGGGCGTGTCCATTGAGCGGGCCGCAGGGAACGCGGCGGATGGGGAACTGCGGGAGGCTGAGCGAGCACGCTTCAAGCCGCACCGGCGCGCACGGTTTCTACCGAGGCGAGAAGGAAACGAGAATTAGATCTCGATGGCTGACGGAAAGTCCGGCACACGCGCCGACGCCTCGGCGCGGCCTTTCTCCGTGTAAAACGTGATCTTCCCATCCGCGCTCACAACCCAGACCTCCTCAGCACCGCGCTCGAAGTAGAGCGCGCGCTTCTCGTCCATCTCCGCCTGCGTGTTCGACGCCGAGCGCACCTCGATGCAGATCTCCGGCGCGACGAGGCTGGCGTCCTCTTCCGCCTTGGCCTCTGCGTAGCGCGCGGGCGACATCCACACCACGTCGCACATCTTGACGCCTTTGCGCGTTTGGACGGGGTATTCGGGTCGCGCGTAGCCTCCGCTGAGGTGGTGGTACAGGAGCCGAATCAGCTCCCCTTGAACGTCGCTGTGGCTGCGCTTGTGCGGACTCAAGACGATCTGCTCGCGCTCGTTGGTTTCGACTTTGTAGGGGAGGTCGTGCAGGCTCTTGTCGGCGAGGGCGTGGCGCCAGGCGGCCAGGCCCGGCGCTTCGCGCAGGCGCGTTTCCATGGCAGAAGGCGGCGTTGGTGGAAGAAGGGCGCATCCGAAGAAAGAGAACGGGCGCCGCGCGCTCAGGTGCCAAGCGGCGGCTCCGTGCTGAACGTGCCGCGCAGGATGAAGAGCGGGAGCGTGCCGCCGCCGGCGGTGACGTTGGCCAGGTTCGTGGCGGAGGTGCGCGTGAGGCAGCCGCCCATGAGCGGCCCGTTGATGTACGGGTCCAGGTCGATGATGGTGGGCACGAGGTCCCAGCCGCCGCCGGCTTCGCCGCCATCGCCCGTGCGCATGAGGAACGGCTCGCGGTGGATGTCCACCTTCTCCTGAACGACGTGGCCGGCTTCCAAGCCCTTGGCGATGGCGGCCTCCCACTCTGACTGCGAGGCGGCGAAGCCGAGCGTGACGCCCGTGCCGCCGTACTCGTCGTTGGGCTTGATGATGAAGTACTTCCGGTTGGCGCGCACGAACTCGACGAGGTCCACCGTCAGCCCGCGGAAGGCCGTTTCCTGCTCCCGGAGCCGGCGCGTCCACGGGATGTGGCGGGCGATGGCCTCGCGCTCGGAGGCGCTCAAGACGCCGGTGTACGCCTTGTTCGTCAGGAAAGAGAAGATGGCTTTCTTGTGGACGAGCTTCGAGCGGAAGGAGTTGAGGTAGCACGTCTTCTGCGCGCGGTAGCCGTCGAGGTACGCGCCGCAGTCGTCGCGGATGGCGTAGAACTCGTTCATCAAAAGGCGCCGGTAGAGGATGTCGATCTTGCGCCCGTTGGCGTAGATCCACCCGTCGCGGCAGTCGAGGTCGCGCGGGTCGGCCACCTCGCAGGGGTAGCCGTGGCGCTCGAGGTAGCTTTTGATGAGGTTGAACTCGTGGATGGTGGGCACGTCGAGCCGGTCCACGATGGCGAAGGCGGGCCGCTCCTCGCGCCCGCCGAACTGCTCGTGGTAGATCAAGAGGAAGGCGTGGACGGTGTGCTCCAGCGGCGAGACGAACCGCGTGGGGTAGCTCTTCTCGAACTCCTGAAAGAGCGGGAGCGCGCGATAGACATCGGCCAGGCAGTGGATGTAGGCCATGCCGGCGGGGCTTTCGCCGTTGAACTCGACGAACTTGAACGAGCGCTCGGTCAAAAAGGCGTCCATGCGCGCGTTGGCCGAGAGGCGGATCACGTTCGTGGGGAGGGCGGCCAGCTCGATCTCCCACGCCTCCATGCCCAGCTCCTCGCGCAGGAGGCGGTGATCGCTAAAAAACGCGGCGGCAATCTTGAGAATGGCCTGGCGGATGAGGTACACCACGTCCTGCACCTCGCCGTACTGCGCCTCGGTGAGGAGCGTGGGGCGGAGCGAGTGCGCCATGGGCCGCTCGCCGAACGTGGCCTTGCGCGCGCGCTGCTCTTCCTGGAGCTGCTCAAGCTGCGCCTCGGCCTCCCGGAGGTCGCGCGCGATGAGGTCGTGGTAGTGGCCGATGGCCTGCTGCTGCGTCGTCATGTTTGGGAGGGAGAGAGGGCGAGTGGGAGAGGGGGACGCGACACTCACCCTGTCTCCCTCTCCCCCACTCGCCCTTGCTCAAGCAGCCCGTTGGCGGTAAAGGGCGGCGCGGGGCGTTCTTCCCGCGCCTTCTCCACGAGAAACGCCGCCATGCGTCGCACGACCCAGTCGAAGTTCTCGGTGCCGACGGAGTGGTAGTCGGCGTCCGGGGCGGGGTTCATGAAGTCGATGGCGTAGGGGACACCGTCGCGTATGGCAAGCTCGACGGTGTTGAGGTCGTAGCCGAGCGCGCGGCAGAGCGCCAGGACATCGCGTTCGAGCTTGGCGTGCAACTCTTCCGGGATGGGGCCGTCGGGCACCTCCTTGTAACGCAGATGGAACGGCACGCTGGGGTTGTAGCGCATGATGCGCGCCTCGCGCCGCCCGAGGCCGTAGCAGCGGTAGTAGTCCTCGAACTCGATGCCTTCCTGGAGCATCATGCAGTCCGTCCCGCTCTCGTCGTAGGCGGCCAGCAGCTCGTCGCGGCTGTGCACCTTAGTAACGGCGCGCCAGCCGCCCCCGTCGAACGGCTTGAGGAACGCCGGGAAGCCGACGTACGCGCACGCGGCGTCCCAGTCGAGCGGGTGCTGCAAGTTGCGGAACGTCTGCGGCCCCGTGTTCGGTGGGTGCTCCTTGTGCGGGAGGATGAGGCTCTTCGGCACGGCCACGCCCGCCTCCTCGGCGATCACGTTGTCGATGAACTTGTCGTCGGCACTCCACCAGAAGGGGTTGTTGCACACGTACGTGCCCTTGAGCGCGGCCCATTTCAGGTACGAGCGGTAGAAGGGCACCTCGTGCGAGATCCGGTCGAGGATTGCGGCAAACTCCGGATCGCCGTCCATGCGCACGTCGCCAAGCTCTACGAACGACGCTTCGATGCCCTCGCTGCCGTAGTCGTCGTTGAGGTGGGCTACGAGCGCGTCGGGGAACGTCGTTTCCATTCCGCGCAGGATGCCGATGCGTTTGGAGGTGCTCATAATAGGTTTGAGAGTGGATGAATGGGTGAGTGGAGGAGAGGGCGAATGGAAGAACGGAAGCGTGGAAGAGAGGCGCGGAAGGGCGGGCGTCGGCACGATCTCCTCCCATCTCTCTCCCTTTCCTCCACCCCTAACCCCCTCCATTCTTCTTAAGAAACGTGCCGGCGGATCTGGTCGCGCCACCAGGGCCAGTCGTGCCCGAAGCCGTCGGCGCGCTCGTAGTGATGGCCGATGCTTTTCTCGTGGAGCACGCGGCTCAGGTGGTCGTTGGCGCCGCGGCAGGGGTCGTGCTCGCCGGCGGTGAGGACGATGGGCGTGCGGCGCAGGGCGTCGAGCGTGCCCTCGTCGCGGAGGTTGGGAAGGTAATCGATGGGGTTGCTAAAGTACACGTCGTCGTCGTAATGCCCGTCAAGCTGCGTGCGGATGTCAAAGGCGCCGCTCAGCGAAATAAGCTTCCCGAAGCGCCACGGCTGCTTAAAGACGAAGTTGACGGCGTGGTACGCCCCAAAGCTTGCCCCGGTGGCGATGACAAACTCGCGCCGCGCACGGTGCTGCGCAAACGGCAGCAGTTCGTCCATGACGTAGCGCTCGTACTGCCGGTGCCGCACGATGCGCACGCGCGGATGCACGCCGCGGTTATACAGGCTCTCCTCGTCTACCGAGTCCGCGCAGAAGAGCATGTTGTGGCCTGCGTCAAGCTTGCCGGCCAGGGCGGCGACCATGCCGAAGTCCTCCCACTCGTGGAAGCGCCCGCGGCTCGACGGGAACGCCACCACCGGCGTCCCCGCATGACCGAAGACGAGCAGCTCCATCGTGCGGCCGAGGCGGGGGCTGTGCCAGGAAACGTAGTCGCGCTGCATCGAAAAAGAAGGAAAAGCATAGCCGATAAGACACGTACACGCGCATGATACCAAGCCCCCGCGTAGCAATCTAACGGAAAACGAGCAGAGTACGATTGGGTAGAAACGTAGCACGGTGGAGTGAATCGTACTGAAGGATGCAAAGCGGAAAGTCATAAACAGCATATGATGTACACTGAGCGGGTGATAGAAAGTTTGGTATTGTCCTTGGGTGGGTGAAATGCGCCACTTAACGCTGCTGCTTTTCCCCTTGGGTTCTTTTTCTGCCATGCATGTCTTCTTCCTCCTTGCTGCGGTCTGGCTCATGCCGGCGCTCGTCATCGCGGCGCTTTACGTCTACGAGATGGTTTACCGGCACGCGCTGCGCCCTGCATCGGTGCAGAAGGAGGCTGAAGTGCATGACGGCCTCGTAGCGCAACGGCAGATGCGTCAGCGTAGCGCTCCGGCTGCGCAGCCCCTGGCCGTACCTGCGCACAGCACGGAAGTGGCGCACGAGGCGCAGCCCGTGCGCATCGAAGTGCCGCTGCTCCTGCACGACGGCGCCGGCCACGCTTCGATGGAAAGCTGCGTTCTTTGCCTCAACTGATCCCAGCGCCGGGCCGTCCGCGTTGGACGAACAAGCGCGCTTGTTGCCGAGTACCTTGCGCGTTCTACGGCAAGAAGCTCCCGAACTGCAGCAGCGCGCATCATGACAGGCCCCTGGCCGCCGCCCGGCACCGTCCTCCTGGACGCCACGCGGCCCGACAGAGACGCCGGCCCCCGGCGCAGCTTCCTCTTCGCACGGCCGGAACGCGTCCTCACGGCGCGTGCCCCATCGGGCGTGCCGGCGCTCCTTGAGCAGATCGACGACGCCGTGGCTGCGGGGCGTTACGTGGCCGGCTACCTCGGCTACGAGGCCGGCTACGCCTTTGAGCGCATCGGGCCGGCAGAGGAAAACGGGGCGCAGCCACTGGCGTGGTTCGGCGTGTACGCGGACCGCCAGGTGCTCGGCGCCGAGGCGGTCGAGGCGCTGCTCAGAGACGCCGCCGGCGCGCAGGGCTACGCGGTCTGCCATCCGCGCTTTGCGATTGGGCGCGACGCCTATCGCCAAAAGATCGCCGCCGTCAAAGCGCACATCCGCGCAGGCGATGTCTATCAGATCAACCTGACCGACCGGGTCGTCTTCGGCTTCGAGGGGAGCGCGGTGGCGCTCTACCGGGCGCTCCGGCGGCGGCAGCGCGTGGCGTACGGCGCCCTCTTGAACACGGGCGCGGCGCGCGTCCTGAGCCTGTCGCCCGAGCTGTTCTTCCGCCGCGAGGGCGAAAAGCTCGTCACGCGCCCGATGAAGGGCACCGTCCGCCGGGGCCGCACGCTCGCCGAGGACGAGGCCCTCAGCGCCTGGCTCGCCGCCGACGAGAAGAGCCGCGCGGAGAACCTCATGATCGTCGATCTCCTGCGCAACGACCTCTCGGTGTGCTGCCGGCCCGGCTCGGTGCGCGTGCCGAGGCTTTTCGAGACGGAGCCGTACGAGACCGTCACGCAGATGACCTCCACCGTCGAAGGCACGCTTCAAGACGGCGCCGGCTACGCAGAGATCTTCCGCGCGCTCTTCCCCTGCGGCTCCGTCACCGGCGCGCCAAAAATCCGCGCCATGCAGGTCATCCGCGATCTCGAGGAAAAGCCGCGCGGGATGTACTGCGGCGCCATCGGCTACGCGGGGCCGGGTCACGCCGGAGGCGCCGAGGCCGCCTTCAACGTAGCCATCCGCACGGTGGTGCTGGGCGAGGGAAAAGGCACGATGGGCACCGGCGGCGGCATTGTCTGGGACTCCGAGGCGGAAGCCGAGTACGCCGAGTGCCTGCTCAAGGCGCGGTTTCTTTCAGAAGAAAAATCGGCGCAGGCGGCGCCGGGCGAGGGGCCGCCCGCGCTCATCGAGACGATGCTTTGGGCCGAGGGCGAGGTCGCGCTCTTGGACCGGCACGCTCGGCGGATGGCGCGCTCGGCGGCCTACTTCGGCTATCCATTCGATAGCGATGCGTTGCGCCGGCGTGTAGAAGAGAAGACCGAAGCGCTCGATCCCGAGACGCGCCACAAGGTGCGCGCCACGCTGGACGCCGCCGGGCGCCTCGCCGTGGAGGCGACGCCGCTGCCGCCGAAGGCCGCATCGGAAGGGCTGCCGCTGCGCGTCCATTTCGCCCGGCAGCGCGTCGATGCTGAGGACCCGCTCTTCTTCCACAAAACGACGGCGCGCGCCGTTTACGAGGCCGCCTTCCAGGAAGCGCAGGCCGCCGGCTACGACGAGGCCCTGCTCCTCAACAAACGCGGCGAGGTCACCGAAGGCACGTGCACGAACGTCTTCGTCAAAAAAGACGGCATTTTCTACACGCCGCCCGCGGAGAGCGGGCTGCTGGCGGGCGTCTACCGCGCGCATCTCCTGGAGACGCTGCCCGCTGTGAGGGAGCGCGTCCTGCGCCCACGCGACCTCGTGGAGGCCGACGCCATCTACCTGTGCAACGCCGTCCACAGCGCGCGCGCGGCGGTTTTGGAGCCGGCCGCCGTGCCGGCAGCGTGACGGAACGAGGCAGCGTTTGAAAGCGCGGTCCGCAGGCGCTACTTTGGAGATGCGCTGTGCTGCTTTCTGCCTCCTCCCTCGCTCTCGCGCATGAACCCGCCGCTGCTTCCCGAGGCGCTCGTAGACCGCGCCGCGCGCCGGCTCAAGGTGATCGGCGATCCGGTGCGCCTGGCGCTCTTGAACACGCTGGCGCGCTACGGCGAACTCAGCGTGCAGGAGCTGGTGGACGCCACGGCGCAGCGGCAGGCCAACGTGAGCAAGCACCTGGGCGTTTTGATGCGCGAGGGCCTCGTGCGCCGCCGCAAGGAAGGCGTGAGCGCCATCTACGCCGTGGACGAGCCGAGCCTGCAAGGCATCTGCCTGCTCCTGGCCAACAGCCTGCGCGAGTAGACGCCTGGGAAACGACGAGACGAGGAGAGGACGAGTCGAAGCGTTCGCTTTCCTCGTCGTCTCTTTGTCTCCTTGGCGCCTCGTTTCCAAACCGATCCAACCCCCGCGCCGTCATGCGAAGCCAACGCCTCGTCGCGCTTTTTCTGCTGGGGGTGGTGCTGTTCAACTACCCGGTGCTCTCGCTCTTCAGCCGGGAGGGGACGGTGCTGGGGCTGCCACTGCTCTTCGCCTATCTCCTGAGCGCGTGGGCGGCGTTTATCGTAGGCATGGCGGTTCTGGCGCGGTCGGCGGCGCGGGCGTCCGCAGACGCCTCGGCGACGGTGGGGCGCTCGGCTGAGGAAGAAACGCATCGGCCTCGGAGGTAGGCGTTTTTGCCATGCTGCCTGGACCGCTCATCCTGCTCATCGCCTTCGGCTACCTGGGGCTGCTCTTTGCGCTGGCCTACTACGCCGGCGAGCGCGCCGACGCCGGCCGCTCCCTCATCAGCAGTCCGTACGTCTACGCGCTCTCCTTGGCGGTGTACTGCACGGGCTGGACGTTCTTCGGGAGCGTGGGGCGCGCGGCGCAGAGCGGCTACGGCTTCCTGCCCATCTACCTTGGGCCGACGCTCATGGCCGCGCTCTGGTGGCTGGTCCTGCGCAAGATCGTGCGCATCTCCAAGTACCACCGCCTCACCTCGATAGCCGACTTCGTGGCCTCGCGCTACGGCAAGAGCCAGGCGCTGGCCGCGCTGGTAACGACCATCGCCGTTTTGGGCATCGTGCCGTACATCGCCTTGCAGCTCAAGGCGGCGTCGGCCGGGTACGCCGTCTTGAGCGGGGCGCCTGAGGCCCTTCCGCACGCGCCCTTCTTGGCCGATACGGCGTTCTACGTGGCCCTGGCGCTCGCGCTCTTTACCATCCTCTTCGGCACGCGCCACCTCGACGTGACCGAGCGCCACGAGGGCATCGTCGCCGCCGTGGCGTTCGAGTCGGTCGTCAAGCTCGTCGCGTTCGTGGCCGTGGGGCTGTACGTGACGTACGGCCTCTTCGACGGGCTGGGCGATCTCTTTGCCGAGGCGCGCCGCCGCCCCGCCATCGAGGCGCTGCTCCGGATGCCGGAGGGGCCGAGCGTCTACGGCGAGTGGTTCGCGCTCTCTTTTCTCTCGATGCTCGCCATCCTCTTCCTGCCCCGGCAGTTTCAGGTGGCCGTGGTGGAGAACGTGGACGAAGGGCACATCAGCAAGGCCATGTGGCTCTTCCCGCTCTACCTCCTGGCGATCAACGTTTTCGTGCTGCCCATCGCGCTGGCCGGGCTGCTTACGTTCTCAGGAGAGGTCAACGCCGACACGTTCGTGCTGAGCCTGCCGATGGCGGGCGGGCAACGCGCGCTGGCGCTCTTCGCCTTCGTCGGCGGCCTCTCGGCGGCTACGAGCATGGTGATCGTGGCGACGACGGCGCTCTCGACGATGATCTGCAACGACCTGGTGATGCCGGCTTTGCTGCGCGTGCGCTGGCTGCGCCTCTCCGAGCGGCGCCAGCTTCGCGGGCTGCTCTTGGGCATCCGGCGCGGGAGCATCGTGGGCGTCTTGCTCTTGGGCTACGTCTACTTCCGGCTCATCGGCGGGTCGTACTCGCTCGTCTCCATCGGGCTGATCTCGTTCGCGGCCGTGGCGCAGTTTGGGCCGGCCATCCTGGGCGGGATTTTCTGGAAGCGCGGCACGCACGCCGGGGCGCTCTGCGGCCTCGTGGGCGGCTTTTTGGTGTGGGGCTACACGCTGCCCTTGCCCTCGCTCGTCGAGGCGGGCGTGCTTCCGCAGAGCTTCATAGATGGCGGGCCGTGGGGCTTGGCCCTCTTCAAGCCGTACGCGCTCTTCGGGCTGGAGGGGATCAGCCCGGTGCCGCACGCGCTCTTTTGGAGCCTCCTGGTCAACGCGGCGCTCTACGGCGGCGTCTCGCTTTTTACGCGGCAGAGCGTGATCGAACTCAGCCAGGCGCGCACGTTCGTGGACGTGTTCAAATACTCCGGCTCCGTGGCCGAGTCGGTGTGGCGCGGCACCGCCGCCGTGGCCGACTTGCAGCAGCTCCTGCGCCGCTTCCTGGGCCGCCGCACCGCCGACGCCGCCCTGCAAGCCTACGCCCGCAGCCGCGACCTGCCCTGGGACCCCGGCGCCCTCACCGCCGATGCCGACTTCGTCCACCACGCCGAGAAGATGCTCGCCGGCGCCATCGGCTCGGCCTCGGCGCGCGTGATGGTCGCCTCCGTCGTGAGCGAGGAGCCGCTGCGCCTGGGCGAGGTCATGGACATCTTAGACGAGGCGCAGCAGACCATCGCGTACAGCCGTAAGCTCGAGAGCCAGTCCGCCCGGCTGCGCCGCGCCACGCGCGAGCTGACCGAGGCCAACGCGCGCCTCCAGGAGCTGGACGAGCTGAAGGACGAGTTCATCGCCACGGTGACGCACGAGCTGCGCACGCCGCTGACCTCCATCCGCGCCTTTGCCGAGATCATGCACGACACGCCCGGCCTGGGGACGGCGCAGCGGCAGGAGTTCTTGGCCCTCGTCATCAAAGAGAGCGAGCGGCTGACGCGGCTCATCAACCAGGTCCTTACGCTGCAAAAGGCCGAGAGCGCGCCCGCCGAAAGCGCCGCCTCCTTCGCGCCCGTGGACGTGGCCGCCGCCGTGCGCGAGGCCGCCGAGGCCATGAGCCAGCACATCGAGGCCGAGGCCGTGCGCCTCACGCTCGACCTGCCCCCGGACGGCTCGCCCGCAGCGGCGGCGGCGCGCGTGCTGGGCCGCCACGACGACCTCGTGCAGGTGGCGCAGAACCTGCTCTCCAACGCCGTCAAGTTCTGCGACGCCGACGACGGCCGCGTAAGCGTGCGCCTCCGCGCCGACGCGGAAGCCGTGCACCTGAGCGTAACGGACAACGGCGCCGGCATCGACCCGGCCGAGCAGGCCGTGATCTTCGAGAAGTTCCGCCAGTCGAAAGAGAAAAAAGCGGCCGCCGCGCGGCGCACGAGCGGCAGCGGCCTCGGCCTGACCATCGTGCAGCGGATCACGGCGCACCATGGCGGGCGCGTGCGCGTAGAAAGCACGCCCGGCCAGGGCGCCACCTTCGCCGTCGCGCTCCCGCGCCTGCGCGCTTCTTCTTCCGAGGAACCGTCATATGAAGAAAAAACTCCCCTGAAGGGGGCCGGGGGGATGTGAAGAGGTCATGTGCCTGTCCTAACATCCCCCTTGATCCCCCTACGGAAGGGGGAATTTGAGCACATACTCAACTTCGTAGACTGCTTCTGCGCTCCCCTCGAACCCGCAGCCGCCACCGATGGAAAACGCTAAAACGGTCTACGTCATCGACGACGAGCCGAGCATCGCGCTCTCGCTGGAGTTCCTGATGAAGCAGCAGGGCCACGCCGTGCGCGTGATCGAAGACGGCGCCGCCGCGCTCGACGCCATCGCCGAGGCGCCGCCCGACCTCGTGCTCCTGGACCTGATGCTGCCCTCGGTGGACGGCTTCGACGTGTGCCGGCGCATCCGCGCGCGCCGGGAGTGGAGCGCCACGAAGGTCGTTATCGTCACCGCCCGCGGGCGCGACGCCGACGTCGCCAAAGGCCTCGCCCTCGGCGCCGACGACTACATCACCAAGCCTTTCGCTATCCAGGACGTCGTCCGCACCGTGCAGGCGCTGCTTCAGTAAGATGGAAGACGACGGACGAATGACGACGGACGACCTCCAGGCCTTCGCTGCGGCGCTTGTGGCCGCCCTCTCCGAGGCCGTGCTGCTGTGCGCGCCGTCGGGGCGCGTCCTGGCCCGCAACGCCGAGGCCGTGCGGCTCCTTGCTGAGGCCGGAGCCGCCGAGGAGGACGTGGCCGCCTCCGCGCGCGCGGCGGGGCTGCGCACGAGGGCCGAGCATCCCACGCCCGTGGAGAGCACAGGCGAGCATCCCACGCCGGCAACGTTCAGCGTAGAAAAAGCTGGCGGGACGCCACTTCTGGCCTCCGTGCGCCCGCTCCACGGACGCGACGAGGTGCTCGTCGTCCTCCGCCGCCCATCGGCCGATGCTCCGGACGGCGCGCCGGACCGCCTGCTGCGCGAGCTGACCGAGGCCATGCGCGAGCCGCTCGGGAGCGTGCGCGCGGCCATCGAGACGATGATGGCGTACCCGGCAATGGACGAGGCCGTGGCCGCGCAGTTCAAAGAAATCATCTTGGAGCAGTCGCAGGCGCTGAGCGCGCACCTGGAGCGCACGCTCAGCGCCTACAGCCGCCAGGCCAAAACCGACCGGCCGCTCCAGTCTGTTTCAGGCGAGGCGCTCTTGCGCGTGCTCCGGCGCGCTCTCTCCCCGGCTGCCGGCGTGCCGGTAGAAGCCGATGCGCCGCTGGAGCCGGTCGGTGTGCGGGTGGACCGCGCCTCGCTGGTGCCGGCGCTCTGCTTCCTGGCTGAGCGCGTCGAAAACGCCGTGCGCTGCCCGGCGCTGGTCTGCCGGCTGCGCGCGCGCCGGCAGGTGGCGGTCTTGGAGCTGGCGTGGCGCGGGCGGCCCGTGAGCGCGCAGCGGCTGGCGCGATGGGCGGCGCACCCGCTCCCCCTCGGCGGTGATGCCCTCGCGCGCACGACGCTGCGCGAGGTGGCCGAGCGTCATGGCGGGGCGGCCTGGACCCACACCGGGCAGGACGAAGCGGCCATTCGTCTGCTCCTGCCTACGGCTTGACACTTCTGCGAGCCGGAGCCGATTCGCCAAGCGGACCTGCTCAGAACGCTGAGAAGCCAGGCCGAGCAGGAGTGCTGCTTGAAGCGCAAAATTAGTCCTTTACCACTCTTGACATGGTCGTCACAATTTCATAGTCTAATGAATGTATTATGAAACAGTAATATAATAGCCCGCCCATCAGTAACAGCGTAATTAAGAGCAATGCCAGCCTGGTCATGTCGTCAACTACATTGCTCAAAAGTAATAAACGTCACCCAGCCCGCTACGACCCATGGCCAACCAAGCCGATCAACTCACCGCGGCGTACTCCGGCAAAGAGGAGCGCTTCGACCCGCCCGACGCGATGCGCAAAGGCGCGCACGTCGCCTCGAAAGAGGCGTACGACGAGATGTACCGCCGCTCCATCGAGGACAACGAAGGCTTCTGGCGCGACGAGGCCGGCCGCATCGACTGGTTCCAGGACTTCGACACGGTCAAGGACGTCTCCTTCGCCTCCGATGACCTTCACATCGCCTGGTACGAGGGCGGCACCACGAACGCCGCCTACAACTGCATCGACCGCCACCTGGAGGCGCGAGGCGATCAGACGGCGCTCATCTTCGAGCCGGACGACCCCGACGAGGACGCCGAGCACATCACCTACCGGGCGCTGCATGAGCGCGTGTGCCGCTTCGCCAACATCCTCAAGCGCCACGGCGTCGAGAAAGGCGACCGCGTGACCATCTACCTCCCGATGATCCCGGAGGCCGCTTACGCCATGCTCGCCTGCGCGCGCATCGGCGCGGTGCACTCCGTCGTCTTCGCCGGCTTCAGCCCGGACTCCTTGGCCGACCGCATCACCGACTGCGACTCGACCTACCTCATCACCGCCGACGAGGGTCGGCGCGGTGGGAAGACCGTCCCCTTGAAGAAGAACGCGGACAAGGCCTTGGAGCGCTGCCCCGGCGTCGAGCACGCGCTCGTCGTCAAAAACACGGGCGGAAGCGTCGATTGGACGCAGGGGCGCGACGCCTGGTACCACGAGGAACTCGAAAACGTGGACGCCGAGTGCGAGGCCGTCGAGATGCAGGCCGAGGACCCGCTCTTTATCCTCTACACCTCCGGCTCGACGGGCAAGCCGAAGGGCGTCTTGCACACCACGGCGGGGTACCTCGTCTACACCTCCATGACGCACGAGTACGTCTTCGACCTCCACGAGGACGACGTCTACTGGTGCACGGCGGACGTGGGCTGGATCACCGGCCACTCGTACATCGTCTTTGGCCCGCTCGTGAACGGCTGCACGCAGGTCTTCTTCGAGGGGACGCCCACGTACCCGGACGCCTCGCGCCTCTGGGACGTGGTGGACCGCCATGGCGTGACCATCTTCTACACGGCGCCCACGGCCATCCGCGCCCTGATGAAAGAGGGCGACTCGTACGTGGAGAAGACGGACCGCTCGAGCCTGCGCATCCTCGGCACCGTGGGCGAGCCGATCAACCCGGAGGCCTGGCGCTGGTACTACCAGAAGGTGGGCGAGGAGCGCTGCCCGATTGTGGACACGTGGTGGCAAACGGAGACGGGCGGCATCATGATCGCCACGCTCCCCGGCGCGGCGCCGCAGAAGCCCGGCTCGGCGGGGCTGCCTTTTTTCGGGATTCAGCCGGAGGTCGTGAGCGAGGAGGGGAGCGTGCAGGAGGGCGCCGCGCAGGGGCTGCTCCTGATCAAGGACTCGTGGCCGAGCCAGATGCGCACGGTCTACCAAAACCACGAGCGCTTCGTGGAGACGTACTTCTCGCAGTTCGAGGGGCGCTACTTCGCCGGGGACGGCTGCCGACGTGACAAGGACGGCTACTACTGGATTACCGGGCGCGTGGACGACGTCTTAAACGTGAGCGGCCACCGCGTGGGGACGGCCGAGGTGGAGAGCGCGCTCGTCTCGCACGAGGCTGTGGCCGAGGCCGCCGTGGTAGGCTTCCCGCACGAGGTTAAGGGACAGGGCATCTACGCCTACGTCACGCTCGTCTCCGGCACTGAGTCGTCCGAGGAGCTGCAAAAGGAGCTGATCCAGCATGTGCGGAATGAGATCGGCCCCATCGTCACGCCGGACTTTATCCAGTTCGCCTCGGGCCTTCCGAAGACGCGCTCCTCGAAGATCATGCGCCGCATCCTGCGTAAGATCGCCGCGAACGACTTTGACGACTTAGGCGACACCTCCACCTTAGCTGATCCTGGCGTGGTGGACAACCTCATCGAGAACCGGCAGAACAAGTGACGCGGCAATCGCGCGGCCTGCCGTAGAGACGCCTCGCCGAGGCGTCTCTGCCGTGAGACCCGCCTCCTAAAAGACAGCCAGACAGAAAAAAGAACGCCCGGCCTTTGCTATTGGAACCAGCAGGCCAGGCGCTCTCCTCGTCATGCACGCTCCATCTACCGACCAAAGCGGAGGGAATCCATGCACAACTCTTCCTTTATAGCCGCGCGCCGGCTCGCCTGTTTCTTGGCGGCGGCGTTTTTAGCGCAAGCGCTCGGCGCCGCGCTGCCGACGGCTTATGCGCAGGACGATGAGGGGCCTCAGCTTAGCTTCTACGGCTTCGTCAAGAGCGAGTACATCTACGACTCGCGTCAGGTAGCGAACGTGCGCGAGGGCGAGTTCAACCTCTACCCGCTGCCGGACTCCGAGGCGAACGAGACGGACAATCTCGGCTTCTTCACTTTCTTCTCGCGCCTGGGCTTCGTGGCCGCCGGGCCGCAGGTCTTGGGCGCCGAGGCCGAGGCGCGCATCGAGGCGGACTTCTTCGGCGCCTCGAACGAGAACACGAGCACGTTCCGGCTGCGGCGCGCGTTCGTGAACCTGGACTGGGGTACGCACGAGGTGCTCTTCGGGCAGGAGTGGTCGCCCTTGTTCACCATCCCCGTCTTCCCGCCGACGGTGAACACGCAGGCCGGGACGCCCTTCAACCCGTTCGCCCGCCAGCCGATGGTGCGCCTCACGCTCAAGCCGGGCAACCTGCGCGTCATTGGCGCCTTGGCGCAGCAGCGCGATGCGTTCCAGGAGATCGGCGGCAACAAGCTCCAGCAGCAGGCGGGCCTGCCGGCCGCGCACCTGCACGTGCGCTACCAGACGGGCGGCAACCTCGTTGGCGGCGGGGCCTACGTGAAGTGGATCAGGCCGGAACTGACGAGCGACCGCTTCCGCGCGGGGGCCGTGCAGGCGTACGGCAAGCTCGCCACGGAGCGCGTCACGCTCGCCGCAAAGGGCACCTTCGGCAACGACCTGGCCGACCACCTCATGCTCGGCGGCTTCGTGACGACGCAGGATGGGGAGTTCTACCCAACGCAGCTTACTTCCGGTTGGGTAGATGTTTCAACCACGGGAGCGCCAGTATCGGTGGGCCTCTTCGGCGGCTACATGCGGCAGACGGGCGTGGGCGACGACATCTTGAGCAACCTCCCCACGGTGGACACCGACGACGACGACCTCCCCGACGCTGTACCGACGAACACGCGCGCGCTTTCGGCGACTGTGTCGGAGGAGACAGGCATAATCAGCGGCGGGAGCAGCATCGAGTACCTGTGGCGATTGGCGCCTCGGCTCGTCCACAACGCCGGGCCGGTGCGTTTTGGGCTGGAGATCGAGGCCACAACGGCGCTTTACACAAGCAGCCTCGACGACGACCTCACGCCTAACTCCACGGATGACGACGATCCGGTGACGAATATCCGCGGCATCGTCTCCGTCTTCTACTTCTTTTAGCGGTTGAGCGGTGCCTCTGCCTTGCCGTAAGGGCGTGTTGCGATACGCCCCCACCTTATTGTCAACCTCGCAAGATCACTAGCCAACGGAGGTTTTCCTATGGCAGACATCCCCACAGAACGCCGCCCTGAAGACCGGCCCGTACGCGAGTCCGCCGGCGCCACCATCAGCCGGGACGAGTACTGGCGCAAGCTCGTGCGCGCGACGGCGATCCTCTTGGCCGTGTGGTTCGTCGTCGGCTACTGCATGAGCATCTTCTTTATCCAGCCGCTCAACGCCATCAACTTCGGGGGCATCCCCTTCGGGTTTTGGATGGCGCAGCAGGGGAGCATCTTTGTCTTCATCAGCTTGATCCTGATCTTTGCCGTCTACATCGGGCGGCTCGACCGTGAGGCGGGGCTGGAGGAGGACGAGGGATCGGCCACGGCACCGGGCGCGGCGCATTAGCGCGTTTTTCGCGCTCTCTCAGGCTTCTGCTACGTTAAACGCTAAGGAGGCACATCATGAGCATTTTCGCATGGACGGCCATCTGGGTTGTCATCACCTTTGGCGTGTACATCGGCATCGCCGTGTGGAGCCGCGTCTCGGACACGAAGGGGTTCTACGTGGCCGGGCAGGGCGTCCCGACAGTAGCCAACGGCATGGCCATCGCCGCCGACTGGATGAGCGCGGCCTCGTTCATCTCCATGGCCGGGCTGATCTCGTTCCTAGGGTCGGACGGCTCGGTGTACCTCATGGGCTGGACGGGCGGCTACGTTTTGCTGGCGCTGCTTTTGGCGCCGTTCCTGCGCAAGTTCGGGAAGTACACGGTGCCGGACTTCGTGGGCACGCGCTACTACTCGAACGCGGCGCGCGTGGTGGCGGCCATCGCCGCGCTTTTCGTCTCGTTCACGTACGTGGCTGGGCAGATGCGCGGCGTGGGCGTGGTCTTTAGCCGCTTCCTGGGCGAGTACCTCGAAGGGCCGGCCAACGCCATCGGCGTGGAGACGGTGACGCTGGGCGTGGTGGTGGGCATGGCCGTGGTGGCTACCTACGCCACGCTCGGCGGGATGAAGGGGATTACCTACACGCAGGTGGCGCAGTACTGCATCCTGATCTTTGCCTTTACGCTTCCGGCCATCGCCATCGCCCTCTCGCTCACGGGCAACCCGATCCCACAGATCGCCATCGGCGAGACGCTGCCGCAGCTTAACGAGCTGTCGCGCGAGCTGTTCGGGGCCAACTACAGCGAGCCGTTCGCCAACATCTCGGGGCTGAACGTCTTCTGCATCGTCGTGGCGCTGATGTTCGGGACGGCGGGGCTGCCGCACGTGATCGTGCGCTTCTACACGGTCAAGACGGTGAAGGCGGCGCGGTGGTCGGCCTTCTGGGCGCTGCTCTTCATCGGCATCTTGTACACGACGGCGCCAGCCGTGGCCATGTTCGCGCGGTTCTTCATCCTCGACTCCTTTGCCGAGCTGGGCGCCTCGGGGATGCTGGGCGAAAGCTGGGTGCAGAACTGGGCGCAGGCCGGCCTGATCGACACGAGCGAGTGGGGCAGCGGCATGGAGGCGAGCGCGCTCTTAGGCACCATCGACCGCGACATCATTGTCTTAGCGACGCCGGAGATTGCCAACCTCTCGGCCTGGGTCGTTGGCCTGGTGGCGGCGGGCGGCCTCGCGGCGGCGCTCTCGACGGCCTCGGGGCTGCTCCTGGTGATCTCCTCCTCGGTGGCGCACGACGTCTACGGCGAGATCATCAACCCGGAGGCTTCGGACGCCGCGCGCCTGCGCGTGGGCCGCATCTGCATCCTCGGCGCCGTGTTCCTGGCCGGCCTCTTGGGCATCTACCCGCTCGGCTTCGTGGCCGAGGTGGTGGCCTTCGCCTTTGGCCTGGCGGCGGCGAGCTTCTTCCCGATCCTCGTCCTGGGCATCTTCTGGAAGCGCTGCAACAAGGAGGGCGCCATCGCCGGCATGGTCGTCGGGCTGGGCTTTACCTTTACGATGATCGTGCTCATGCGCGCGCACGTGGTGTTCCAGGAGCTGGGCGTGACCGAGCCGATCTTCGAGTCGTTCTTAGGGATCAACGCGCAGGGGATCGGCACGCTGGGGATGGTGATCAGCTTTATCACGATCTACTTCGTGTCGAAGGCCACGCCGCCGCCACCGCCGGAGATCCAGCACCTCGTCGAGCAGATCCGCTCGCCGCGCACCTTGACGGCGGAGGAGCTGGAGCGCACGCCGGTGTGATGGGGGCGATGCGCTTTCGGAACGGGCAGCAGGGTCTCTTGGCGGAGGCTCTGCTGTTTTGTTTTTAGGTCGCGGCGCTGGCGGGGTCTGCCGTAGGGGCACGGCGCGCCATGCCCCTACAACGGTGGCGGAATGAAGAAGCGCCGCGTTGAAAATCCGGGCGCGTCGGCGTATGCTCCATTCGCCGTTCACCTCTCGCCGTCCGCTGCATCCGCCATGAACCGCTGGCTCCGCCTCGCCCGCCGCCTCGACGCTGTAAGCGACTGGACGGGCCGCCTCGTGCGCTGGCTCACGCTGGCGATGGTGCTCATCGGCGCGTACAACGCCATCGCGCGTTACACGGACCGCACCACGGGCCTCGGCCTCTCCTCCAATATGTACCTGGAGATGCAGTGGTACCTCTTCAGCCTCATCTTCCTTCTGGGCGCGGCCTACACGCTCAAAGAAGGCGCGCACGTTCGCGTGGATGTGCTCTACGAGCGGCTCTCGGCGAAGGGAAAGGCGTGGATCGATCTCCTGGGGACGCTCTTTTTCCTCCTGCCGTTCTGCGGATTGGTGCTGTGGCTCTCGTGGCCGGAGGTGGTCAACTCCTGGGAGGTTTTGGAAAAATCGCCCGACCCTGGCGGCCTGCCGCGCTACCCCATCAAGACGGTCATCCTGGTGGCGTTCGTGCTGCTCATCCTGCAGGGCGTGGCCATGGCGATTAAGCAAGTCGCCATCCTGCGCGGGCATGACGTGGGTGATGGCGACTCGCCCGGTGCGCCGAGGTAGGGGCGTATGGTGAGCACCTCTACGGGTGCGCGACCAAGAACGCGCACCGCAAAACGCCTGTCATTGCGAGCGTACGCAGTACGCGCGGCAATCTCACTGGGAACGGCAGTGGTCGAACGAGATTGCCACGTCGCCTTCGGCTCCTAGCAATGACAACACTCGGGTTTTGGCGCGGACTCTAAATCAAAAAACGCATGGAAGGCGACTGGCTCGGGCCGCTGATGTTCGTGGGCGCGCTCGTGCTCATCTTCTCGGGCTACCTGGTGGCGTTCTCGCTCGGCGGCACGGCCATCGTCTTCGGCGCGCTCGGCATCGCGCTCGGGTACTTTGACTACCTCCTGCTCTTTGCCATGCCGAGCCGGATCTTCGGCGTGATGTCGAACTTCGTGCTGCTGGCCGTGCCGTTTTTCATTTTCATGGGCGCGATGCTGGAGCGCTCGCGCCTGGCCGAGGACCTTTTGAAAACCATCGGCCTCCTCTTCGGCCCGCTGCGGGGCGGGCTGGCGCTGGCCGTCGTTTTTGTGGGCGCGCTCTTGGCGGCGGCCACGGGCGTGGTAGGCGCCTCCGTCGTGGCGATGGGGACGATCTCGATGCCGGTGATGCTGCGCTACGGCTACTCGCGCGAGCTTTCCGCCGGCATCATCACCGCCGCCGGAACGCTCGGGCAGATCATCCCGCCCTCGGTCGTCCTCATCGTCTTGGCCGACCAGCTGGGCATCTCGGTAGGCGATTTGTTCATCGGCGCGCTCGTGCCGGGGCTGATCCTGGCGGCGCTCTACGGCGTCTACGCCGCGGGCGTGGCCTTCGCCCGGCCCGAGGCCGCGCCCGCCATGCCCCGCGAGATGCGCAACATCGAAGCGGGCGAACTCGTGCGGCGCGTGCTGCTGGTGATGCTGCCGCCGCTCGTGCTCATCCTCGTCGTGCTCGGCTCGATCTTCGCCGGCGTGGCGACGCCCACGGAGGCGGGGGCGCTCGGCGCGCTCGGCGCCATCGTGCTGGCGCTCGTCAACCGCCGCCTCACGCCCCAAGTGCTGCGCGACACGATGGACGAGACGACGAAGCTCACCTCGATGGTGATGTTTCTGCTCATCGGCTCGACGGCATTCACGCTCGTCTTCCGCGGCCTCGGCGGGGACTTCTGGGTGGAAGACCTCTTGACGGGGCTGCCGGGCGGGGCCATCGGCCTCCTCATCGTGGCGAACCTGGCGGTGTTCGTGCTCGGCTTCTTTATAGACTTCTTCGAGATCGCCTTTATCCTTATCCCGCTTCTCGCGCCGGCGGCCTCACTCCTCGGCATCGACCTTGTCTGGTTCGGCGTGATGATTGGGATGAATCTCCAGACCTCGTTCCTGACGCCGCCCTTCGGCTTCGCGCTCTTCTACCTGCGCGGCGTGGCCCCGCCCGAAGTCAAGACGACCGACATCTACCGGGGCGCCATTCCGTTCATCCTCATCCAACTCATCGGCATCGCGCTGATCATGCTCTTCCCGGAGCTGGTGACGTGGGGGCTTTGAGCGCTAATTCATGCTCGATCATCCCGCTGAGGGCGCATGATCCGCCAAGACGTATGCGCGCGACAGGAGCAGGCACCGGGCGCCGTGTAACAGAGGGCCGCTCAGCCGCGTGGGGCAACTGGCGGGACGGTTGGACGAGGCAATGATAGCGCCATCGCTCGAACGAGCCAAGAACGCTGACGCCCCACGTCGGAAGGCAGCGGCGAGTTAGGCAGAACGGGAAGTAAGCTAAAACGGATGGTCATCGACACCGCGACTGAACAAGTCTTGAAACAGTTTGCTGATCGACTTGGCCTCCTCGACCTCCTGACTGCTTACCCTGTACACTTGCCACCCATTCTTCCTGAGCCATCTGTCTTTCCGAAGGTGTTCCGTATAGGAGTTCATTGAGGCGTTGAGCACGGTCTTGCCAACTTGATCAACCGAGTAATGACCGAAATGGCTAGCTCCGTCAATCTCGATGATGATGGGGTGCCTGGCTACCCTGCCGTCCTTCATGACGAAGTCCACCCTGAAAGGCTCGCGCTGAGCGCGCTCAGCTCTCTTCTTGTCTTGTGGATCGTAGTGAATCCAGTTCACCCAAACCTGTGGGATCAGAGCAGGCGCACTCCACGGCTCATCATAGTTAGACCAGCAAGCAGAGGCGTACTCGTCAAAGAAAGCGCGCTCGACTTCAGAGCCGGCGAGTTCGGCTAGCTCCCCGGTGAAGCTGTCGAACACGTCGCGGTCGTGTTTGTCCTCGGTAGGGGAGCCGAACATATTACCGAAGCGGTAGCTGTACGGGTAAGCGTCCTTCCAGCTAATAGTGTATTGGTCCGGCTTGAATCTGAGCTTCAGGTCGTTCTCGATCTTGAACGAAATCCCCCCATCAGGCTTTTGAACGAAGCCGATTTTAGGGCGGTCGTTGCCGTAGATGAGAAAGTTCATTTTGCTGAGCGCAGTTCTGCCTAACAGGTATTATTCGGAGTCAGTCCGGATAGCACGCAGCGCGAACCGGACTCAAAATAGCGCGCCCGCGCAGGAAACGCCAGGCGCGAAACGTCTCGACCGGAAGACGGCGCTCATGCCGGAGCGCTTGCCGCGTGAGCGGCCCGGCTGCCGCGGGCGGCATCGCCGCGCGTCCTATCCCGCCACGCGCTGCCCGCTCAAGCGCCCGAAGGCGAAGGCGGCGAAGGCTTGCTCGGCCGTGTCGAACCAGCGGAGGGCGTCGCAAGCTATCCGTCCTTCACCGCGCGGACGTGCTCGTAGGCGAGTATCTTCCGGTCCACCGTGAACACGTCCACGTCGTAGGTGCGCGCCGTGGCTACGATGATCTGGTCAGCGGGATCGCGGTGGAACGGTTGGGGCAGCTGCGTCGAGGCCACGGCGATCTGCGGCGTCAGTTCAACGAGCCGCACCAGCGACAGCGCCTGTGTGAGCCACTCCCCAACAGGCCGGTCCAGATCCAATCGGTCCAGCTCTACCAGCTTCGCTACCTCCCAGCATGAGATCACGCTCACGCCGAGGCTCTCGGTTCCCCGCTCCGCGAGCGCTTGGTGCTGGCGCTCGGTGAGCCGGTCGCTCTCGCTCGCGCACCAAACCCAGATGTGGGTGTCAAGCAGCGTCACCGCAGCGCCTCCCAGTCGTCAGCAGCGACCGGCTCGGTCGGGTCGTCGTAGCGCAGGACGCTCCCTTTCAGGAGGCGCGGCTCGGCTTCGTGGGGGGCGGATGGGCGTTCGAGCACGATGACTTCCACCGTTTCGCCCTCGCGGAAGGGCAGCGCGCTTAGCTGAAGCGCGCCGTCTTCGGACAAGGTTGTTTCAAGGCGGTACGCGCGCATGGGACCGGAAGGTTGGAGAAAAAGGGAAGTGGTTGTTGTAGTTTTCGCAGCGGGTTTAGTTGCTCGGCGTGCGTGCCTTACCCCGCCGCCGGCTGCCCGCTCAGGCGCCCAAAGGCGAAGGCGGCGAAGGCTTGCTCAGCGGTGTCGAACCAGCGGAAGGAATCGGTGCGGAACGTGGTGTAGGCGTCGTAGACCTGGCGGAAGCTTGGCGAGGCGGTGGCCTCTTCTTCGAGCATGGCCGTGGAGGCGTCGAGGGCGGCCTGCATGACGTCGGGTGGGAAGGGGCGCGCCTGCACGCCCTTCTGTAACAGACGCTCGAAGGCGGCGGGATTTTTGGCGTCGTAGCTGGCGAGCATCCGGACGCTGGCGGCGTCGCAGGCCACGGCCAGCGCTTCTCTGTAATCGGAGGAGAGGCCGTCCCACGCGCGCTGGTTGACGTAGAAGGTGAGCGCCGGCCCTGGCTCCCACCAACCGGGGTAGTAGTAGTTTTTGGCGACCTCGTGAAAGCCGAGCTTCTCGTCGTCGTACGGGCCGACCCACTCCGTGGCGTCTATCGTGCCGCGCTCGAGGGCGGGGTAGATCTCGCCGCCGGGGATGTTCTGCACGTTCACGCCCAGGCGGTTCATCACGCGCACGCCGAGGCCGGGGATGCGCATCCGCAGGCCCTGCATGTCTTCGAGCGAGTTCACCGGATCGCGGAACCAGCCGCCCATCTGCGTGCCCGTGTTGCCGCCGGGGAGGTTGACGATGTTGAAATCAGAAAACAGGCCGCACAAGAGGTCCAGCCCGCCGCCGTGGTAGAGCCAGGCGTTGTACTGCCGCGCCGTGAGGCCGAACGGGACGCAGGCGTCAAAGGCCAGTGCCGCGTTCTTGCCCACGAAGTAGTAGCTGGCCGAGTGGCCCATCTGCACGGTGCCCTCCTGCACAGCGCTCAGGACCTCGAAGGCGGGCACCAGCTCGCCACCGGGGTACGAGCGGATCTGGAAGCGGCCGTCTGTCAAGGCTTCGAGGCGCTCGGCCATCGTCTCGGCGACGCCGTAGATGGTGTCGAGCGAGCGCGGGAAGCTCGACGCCAGGCGCCAGCGCACGTTCTGCCGCGTCTGCACGTTGGGCGCGCCGTTTTCGGAAGAGGCGCCGCCGCAGCCGGCCACGAGGCCGCCCGCCACCGCGCCCACGGCGGCCTTTTTAACGAAGTCGCGTCGTCTCATAGCTCGCTTTCGGCAATTCGGCGGACGGGGGCGTGAAGTTTGTGCAAAAGATTACGTAAGTTCACCAGCACATACAAGCTCGGGAAGACGCTTCCGCCCCGGCGGAGTGATCTCGGCATCTTCTCCTGCGGGTCGTTTCTTCTACAGGTCATCGGTCGTCTATGCGCAGGCTTACGAATCTTGGCTGCGGGCAGACGCTGCTGATCTCCTTTGGCGTCCTCCTCCTCTTCGTGCTGGCGATGGCGGCGTGGCACCGGGGCACCGTCGCCATGATGTTCGACAACATGCTGTCGATGAGCGAGGGCGCCGACGCCGCCGAGACGCTGCGCGCGCCCGAGGACGTGATCGAGTACCTGGCCCGGCACCCCGGCGAGACCTCGCTCGTGGTCTTCGATACGGAGCGGCCCGAGGCGGGCCTCTACTTCCAGGCCGAGGCGGCGCGCCCCGTGGTCGGCATCTCGCGGCTTCTGATCTTGGCCGAGTTTGCGCGCCAGGCCGCCGAGGGCACGCTCGATGGGGCCGCGCGCGTCGATCCCGAGGCGCTTGCGGCGTACGACCTGCGCGCGCGCTCCGCCGCTGCCCAGGACACGCTGCCCGCCTGCCTTACCCTCTCGGACGTGGTTCATCGCATGATGCAGAAGGGGGACCAGGCCGCCGCCGATCTGCTCCTGCGCCGCCTCGGACGCGAAAACCTCGCCGCGTTGCCCAACCGCCTCGGCCTCGGGGCCGGCGCGCGTGCGCCTCTTCCCCAAAGCGGTACGCACCTGAGCTGGTACCCCGCCACGCTAACCGAGGCCACGCTGGCGGGCGCCTCTGCCGCAACCTACGCCGACAGCGTCTACGCCCTCACCGAGCGCTTGGAGGCAGACTCCGTCTTCCGAGAAGAAGCCGTGGCGCTGCGCCGGGGCGGGCAGGCCAGCCTGAGCCTGAGCCGGCAGCGCGCCCTCGCCGCCGCCACCTACCCGCAGGGCACCGCCGCCGCCTATGCCGCGCTTTTGAACGGCCTCCTCGCCGATTCGCTCTTTTCTGACGAGGCCGTCCGGCTTATGCGCAGCGCCGTCGAGCGCCCGTTGCCTGGCGATGCCGAGGGCGCTATCGGCTCAAAGGCGGGGAGCTTTCCGGGCCTCATCTCCTTTGCCGGCTACGTCCGCCACACGGATCGGCCCGGCGGGCGCGTCGTCGTGCTCTTGATGGAAGACCTGCCCACCGCCGTTTTCTATCACTTCTTGCAGACGGGCCTCGACAACGTCTTCGAGCTACGCCTTCTCCTCGACGACGCCTTTCTGGAGCGGGCGCGCGAGCGCCTCGGCGGGCCGGTGCCCGAGCGGTTCGCCGCCCCGTCACCTTGAGGCGGGGAGGAGGACGGTGACGCGCTCCGGCGGGGCCGAGGGCGTGAGGACGACGGGCGCGGGCCGGCGCTCGGGCGTGCGGTAGCGCCCCAGGACGGCCTCGGTGCTGAAGCGCCGCCGCCGCACGTACAGCCGGTCCCACGCCTCGGTGCCGATCCACGCCTCCCACGCCGCCGGCGCCCGGCGTCCCGCCTCTACCGGCGAGGCGCCCCACGAGAGCGCCGAGGGGTGCCCGCGCCCCGGCAGCACGAGGGGCGCGTAGCGCGTGCGCGCCATACGTCCGAGGCGGTCTCTGCCGGAGAGCGCGTCGGCAGACCAGACGGGGAAACGGCGCACGTCGGGCGCGACGTTCTCCCAGCGCCACTGCCTGAGGTCGGTGCCGAGGCTGTCGGCCAGGTGCGTCACGGCGCGGTCCAGCGCACGAAAGCGGCGGCGGTTTTCGGCAGAGGTGGCCGAGTCGGCAGGGGTGGGGCGGCGGCCGGTGGTGTCGCGGTAGGCGCGCACCCACGTGTCGAAGACGGCGGCGCCAATCGAGGCGCGGTCGTAGCGGAAGTCCCAGTTGCGCAGGTAGGTCACCGCCTCGCCAAAGACGCCGGCGCTCTCATCCGTGTTGGGGGCGCCGCTTTCAGGACGGGCAAGCGAGTCGAGGGAGGCGAGCATGGCGGGCACGAGCCGGGCCGCCCACGCGCTCGAGTCGTCATCGGCCCAGGCGGCCACATTGGCGCGGCCCTGCGGATCGGCGCGGGCGGCGAGGGCATCGGCCAGAAACCGCGCCCAGCGCGCGTTGCCTACGAGGAGGCCCCCCGCGAAGCGCTCCGTGACCTGCGGCCGGCCGAGGACCGCGAGCGCGCCGGCCGAGTCCATGCGCAGCCCATCGCCGCGCAGGAGGCGGAAGGCGGGCGTTTCTTCTCCCGAAAGAAGCGCCTGCCAGGCGGCCAGGTCCGTGCCGGGGGCGAGGCCGGCCCACTGAAGCTGCCAGAGGGAATCGGCCGGGGCGACGGCGGCGCGGGCGGCCAGCGAATCGGCCGTCAGCGTGTCGGGCGCGGGCGCGGCGGTGGGCGTTTCCAGCAGAAGGCGGCCCGGCGCGCGGCGGAGGGTGAGCAGGCGCTCGGCGCCTCTATCGGTCAGAAGACGTTCGTAGGTGGGCGCAAACGCGGCGGAGTCGAAGGGCGCGAGCGCGAGCGTGCGCGGGCTGGACGGAAGAACGGCCCAAGCCCAGGCGCCGGCGCGCCCGGCGGGGAAAAACGGCGTGCCGGGCAGCGTGGCGCCCATCACCGCCGGGGCGCCGGGCGTTTCGAGAACCACTTCCTGGAAGAAGGGGAGCGCGCTGCTGCCGTAGACGTGCCGCTGGTAGAGGTGCGCCCTGGAAGAGTCGCGCACGGCCCAGGCGACGCCGTGCTCGAAGCCGTGCAGGCGCAGCCAGCCGCGCAGTCGTTCGTCCGCATCGAGAAAGGCGGCTACGGAATCGGGCGCGGCGGCGGCGAGCGAATCCGCAAGCAGCGCGTCCGAGGACGGCGCGGCGAGCCAGGCGTAGAGGCGTTCGATGGCGAGGGGGTGCCACGGCTCCCAGGGCGCCGGCGCCTCGTCCAAGAGGACGAAGGCTTCGTCCTGCCGCACGGCGTCGGTGCCGAGGGCGGCGTTCATGCCGCGCGCGTAAGCCTGGAGCAGGGCTTGCTCGGCAGGAGGGAGGGCGCGGTACGTCTCCTCGGCCAGGGCGGCCAGGCCGAGGCGGCGCGTGTGGCGGTCGAGCGGTAGGAGCGGCGCGCCGAACCACTCCGCCAGGCGCCCCGTGGCCGTCTGCCGCCAGAGCGCCACCGGCCACGCCCGCCGCGCGCCGTGCGCGTAGCCGAGCGCGGCGTAGCCGTCGAGCAGGCTGTCTGCGCGGATGTGCGCCACGTCGCCCTCGGCCCACGCCACCTCGGCAGCGCCGCGCAGCCCTTCAATGCGGACGCGGCGCGGCGGCTCGGCGTCCAGTCCGTACGCGAGGTAGAGCACGCCCGCGCCCGCCACTACTAGGAGCGCCGCCATCAGCAGGAAGAAGAGGAGCAGGCGGTTCACAGAAGAGAGCAGGCGTTCGGTTCTGCGTTGGTAGGGGCGTATGGCGATACGCCCCTACGCCGAGGATCGGCGCGCGTCGAGCCAATCGGCAAAGGCTTCGAGGGGCTTGGCGTTGAGGCACTGCGCGGCGGTGAGCCAGCCCTTGCGCGCGGCGGCCACACCCCAGCGCAGGTGGCCGAGCGCCTCGACCGAGTGCGCGTCCGCGTTGATCGAGATCAGCACGCCCGCCTCGATGGCCTCGCGCACGAAGCGCCAGTCCAGGTCCAGGCGGTACGGGTTCGCGTTGAGTTCGATGGCGACGCCGTGCTCGGCGCACGCCTTGATCACGCGGCGGTGGTCGAGCGGGTAGCCCTCGCGCGAGAGCAGGAGCCGCCCGGTGGCGTGGCCTAGGATCGTCGTGTGCGGGTTTTCGACGGCGGTGACGATGCGCGCGGTGGCCTCTTTTTCAGTCATGCTCATGCCCGTGTGCACGCTCGCCACCACGAAGTCGAACGAGGCGAGCACGTCATCGGAGTAGTCGAGCGCGCCGTCTTTCAAGATGTCGCTCTCCGTCCCGCTAAAGATGCGGAAGGGCGCGCCGCCGCCTTCGGCAAACTCCTTGTTGAGCGCGCGGATCTCGTCTTGCTGCCGGGCCACGGCCACGGGCGAAAGCCCATCGGCGATGGCGAGCGACTGGCTGTGATCGCAGATGCCGAAGTATTCGAGGCCCATCGCGCGGGCGGCCTCGGCCATCTCGCGCAGCGTGTGGGCGCCGTCGCTGTAGGTGGAGTGGTTATGGAGCGCGCCGCGCAGGTCCTCAAGGCGGATGAGGTCGGGCAGCGCACCTGTGGCGGCGGCCTGGAGTTCGCCGCGGCCTTCGCGCAGCTCGGGCGCGATGAAGGGTAGGCCGGCAGCGGCGTAGAGCGCTTCCTCGTCGGCGTGCGCCTCGGGGGCGCCGTGCTTTTCCTGGAAGGCGGCGCAGTGCGCTTCGGCGCCCGTCATCAGCCACTGCGCCGTGCCGAACCGTTTTTCGGGGACGAGGCGGATGCGGAGCGGCAGCCCGTCGGGGAGGTGGCCTTCGAGCACGAGGTCGTCGCCTTCGGGGCGCGGCGCCTCATCGGTGAGATGGTCGGCGATGGCGTTTTGCACGGCGCGCGGGCGTTCGGCCACGGCCACGATCTCGGCGGCGGCGACGGTTTCGAGCGTGCGCCGCAGCGCGCCGGTAAGCTCGGCGCGGAGGACGCCCTCGGTGCGGCGGAGCGCTTCGAGGACCGGCTCGGCGGCGGTGAGCGCTTCGGCAAAGCGGCGGCGCTGGCGGTAGCGCTTTTCGAGGCGCGCGTTTTCGAGGAGGTTCGCCTGCGTCTTCGCTCCGAAGCCGTCGAGCGCGGCGAGGCGCCCGGCCGCCGCCGCCGCTTCGAGGTCATCGAGCGAGGCGATGCCGAGTTCCGTCCAGAGCCGCCGCGCCTTTTTCGTGCCCAGGCCGCGCACGCGCAGCACGTCCAAAAGTCCCGGCGGCACCTCTTCGAGCAGGCCGTCGCGCAGGTCGAACGAGCCGCGCCGGACGAGGTCCCCGATGTGCCCGGCCGTCCCCGCCCCGATGCCGGGCAGGTCGGTAAGCGTGCCGGCTTCGAGCAGGCGGGTGGCGGGTTCGTCAAGGTCGTCCAGCGTGCGGGCGGCGCCGTGGAGCGCGCGGGCGCGGTGCGGGTTGCCGCCCGTCAGTTCCACGAGCGCGGCGGTTTCCTTGAGAGCGCGGGCGAGGGCTTTGTTCGTCATAAAACGGAGCAGGGCACGGCAAAAGAGAAGCCGGAAGATAGCGGCCGGGCGGGGCCTCTGGCAAGACGCGCCGAGCCGGGCTGAAAGAGCAGAACGCGGCGGGCTTTTGTTCCATCGGCGGAGTGCGTACTTTGGGGCCGCGACGCGCCTTTGGGGGGTGCTTTGGCTTGCTTTGCTAAAATCCGGTTGAAAAAGCAGTTAGGATTCTCTATCGTTCACCACACGGAAGAAGGCACGCGCTCTGAAGGGTGCGCCTCGCAACGCCAGGAGCGCCTTCCGGAGCCGCAAGGAGGCGCCGGCGCCGCCCCGCCCGGCAGCGCAACCTGTTCGCCCAAGTGTAAAAAACCCGCTTTTCATAGGAGGAAGACCCCATGACCGTTTTGTTGAACGTGCTCCTGATGCTGCAACAAGAAGCCGCCGCCGACGAAGGCGTCATCAACGCGCTTGTAGAGCGCTTTAATGAGGGCAACAGCGAAGGCCCGTGGATGTGGCCCGTGCTCGCGTGCCTCATCATCGGGCTGGCCATCGCTTTCGAGCGCATCATCACCTTGAACCGCGCCGACATTAACACGCGCAAGTTCATTGTCAAGGTGAAGCGCGCTTTGGAAGAGGGCGGCATCCCGGCCGCCGAGGAGGTCTGCGCCAATAAGCGCGGCCCGGTGGCCTCGGTGTTCCAGGCCGGCCTCCTGCGCGCCGACGAAGGGATCGAGGCCGTCGAGAAGGCCGTCGTCTCCTACGGCTCGATTGAGATGAGCTTCCTCGAGCGCGGCCTCGTCTGGCTCTCGCTCTTCATCAGCGTGGCGCCGATGCTCGGGTTCCTCGGCACGGTGATCGGGATGATCGCCGCCTTCGACGCCATCGAGCAGGCAGGCGACATCTCGCCGCAGCTTGTGGCCGGCGGCATCAAGGTGGCGCTCCTGACGACGGCCTTCGGCCTGATCGTGGCCGTGATCCTGCAGTTCTTCTACAACTACGCCGTCTCGAAGATCGACCGCATCGTGGTGGAGATGGAGGACGCCTCGATTGAACTGATCGACTCGCTCGTCTTGATGGAGTCGGGCCGCTCGGTGACCGAGGAGAAGCGCGCAGGCGCCATCGGGTCGAGTTCGGCTACGCGCACGGGCGGCACTGGCCGCAGCAAGAAGTCGTCCGCCGCCACGACGACCGAGCAGGACGTCTCGGCCAGCAACAAGGGCGACTCCGACGTGACGGGCACGAAGGTGTAGCGCAGCGGGGCCGCCTGCTTCGGAGCGGCTCCTGCTTGCGTCGCGTTTTGCTCGCCGCGCCCGTGCCTCTTCTTGCGAGAAGGGGCTGAGCGCCTGCTGTGGCTCAGCCCCGCCGAGCGCCCGGTGGGAAGGGCTTCCGCATCGGCGGGAGCGTTCCGGTCCCTCGCAAAGATCCCGTTTCTTTCAAGACACCCAACCGTATCACCCATGGAAACGCTCATCCCTATCGCCGTCTGGGCCGCCATCATCATCGCTGCCCTGGGCGTTCTGGCTATCATCATCTTCGGCATCCGCGGCGTGATGTACGGCAAGGTCGAGCCGCTCTCGATAGGGCTGGTAGCCATCGCTGCCGTGGTCTTCGTCGTGCTTGGGCTGATAATGCCCTCCTGGGCCATGGCGGCCATATGGACGGTGGTGATCATGTTCGGGCTGGCGCTCGTGGCGCTGTTTGCCTCCGGCGTGCGCGGCTTTTTTACGTAGGTGCCCGCGTCTGAGAAACCGCGCCTTGCCGTGCGCTTTTAAGGATTGTGCTGCCCTCCGCGTGCAACGCGCGCCGCCTGTGCATGGCGTTGCCGCTCTTCTGTCCCCCCTAGCCCCCCGCTTCTGCTATGGCTGGCCTGCTCAAGAAAAAAGAGGGCCGTCGTGAGGCCGAGATCCCGACCTCCTCGATGGCCGACATCGCGTTCCTCTTGCTCATCTTCTTCCTCGTGACCACGACGATTGACGTGGACACCGGCATCGGCATGACCTTGCCGCCGCCATTGGACGAGGAGCAGGAGCCGCCGCCCGTGAAAGAGCGCAACATCCTCAAGATCCTGATCAACGCCGAGGGGCAGGTTCTCATCGAGGACGAGCCGTCGTCAGTGAACCAGATCCGCGAGGAGGTCAAGCGGCAGGTGTTGAACAACGGCCAGGACCCGGCCTACGCCGAAAGCTCCGACGACGCCGTGATCTCGCTCAAGACGGACCAGGCCACGCCGTACAACGTCTACATCAGCGCCTTGGACGAGGTGTGGATGGGCTACCGCGAGATCTGGGACGCCGAGGCGCGCCAGCTCGGCTTCGAGACCTACGAGGCGTACAAGGCCAGCCGCCCCGAGGGCGAGGATAAGAACCCCATCCGTGAGAGAATCCCCGCCAACGTTTCCATCGCCGAGCCGGACCGCGGCAACGAGGAAGGCTGACCCCGCTCCCCGTGCCGCCCTCCCTTCCCGCTTTTAACCCGCCCGCCTTATGGCTCACTTCTCGAAAAAGAGCGCCAAGACCTCGCCGGAGATCTCCACGGCCTCGCTCCCGGACATCATCTTCATGCTGCTCATCTTCTTCATGGTCTCGACGGTGCTGCGCGAGACGGAGGTGAAGGTGCGCACGACGCTCCCGCAGGCCGAGGCCCTGACCAAGATCGAGCAGAAGCGCCTCGTCTCCTACCTTTACATCGGCCCGAGGAAGCAGTCGGGGACGAACCAGTTTGGCGAGACGGCCGTGCAGGTGGACGACGCCATCGTTGACAACGTGTCGAGCCTCCGCACGATCATGAGCCAGAAGATCTCCGACCAGCCCAAGATCATCATCTCTATGAAGGTGGACGAGGAGTCGCAGATGGGCATCGTGCGCGACGTGGAGCAGGAGCTGCGCGAGGCCGGGACGCTGCGCATCAACTACTCCTCGCGGCAGGAGGTTGACAACTAACCGCCGGCAGGACGCAACAACTGACGGCACGGCGCAGCCGCCTTCCGGGCGGCGCCTCAGGTCGGAAAAAGCTCTGCTCTTTGCGGCAGGGCTTTTTTTGTGATCGGGCCGCGCCGACTTTTGCCATGCTCTCTTCCGAAGCCTCTTTTTGCCTTTTATGATTCAGCGCATCCAGTCCGTTTATCTGCTCTTGGGAGCCGTAGCGCTCGGGGCGATGTTCTTCTTCGGCGGCGTGCTTTGGCGGAGCGCCCCGGCCGAGGCGTACCCGTGGTTCACGCCGGCGCTCGTGGTGCTCGTGGCGCTGGCTGCCGTAGCAGGCCTCGGCGCCATCTTCCTCTTTGCCGACCGGCCGCGCCAACGCGCCGTGGTGGTGGCCGCGCAGACGCTCACCGTGCTGGCCGTGCTCGTGCTCCTGGGCGGCTTCTTCCTGGCCGACGCGCTCGTGGTGACCCGCGCGGACGGCACGCTGGTCACGAGCCGCCTCATCGCCTTCCTCCTGCCTGTGGTGGCGTACGTCTTCTTTTTCCTGGCGCGGCGCGGCATCGAAAGCGATATGGCCTTGGTCCGCTCGATGGACCGGCTGCGGTGATTTATTTGGGAGTAGGGGAGTGGAGGAGAGGGAGAATGGATGATTCCTTGCCTCAACCTAGCTTCTCCTTTTGCCCATTCACCCTTTCCCTGAAGTATGACCTCCTCTGAGCGCCCGGCGGCGGTGTACGGCGTGCTGGCGCTGGGCGTGGTCAGCTTCGCCGTAAGCCCCATCCTCGTCCGCCTGGCCGATGACGCCGTGGCCGGGGGCGTGCCGGGGGCGGCCATCGCGGCGTGGCGCACGGCGCTGGCCGTAGCGATGCTGGCGCCTTTCGCGCTCCCGAGCATTGGTTCGGCGGTGCGGCGGTTTTCGTGGCGCGATGGCTTACTCATCGCAGCGGCGGGCACGCTCCTGGGGCTGCACTTTTTGGCGTGGATCGAGTCCCTGTACCACACCTCCGTCGCCTCGTCGTCCGTGCTGGTGACGACGAGTCCGCTCTTTCTGGCCGTCTTGGGCTTTTTTCTTTTGGGCGAGCGGCTGCGGCGGCAGACGGTGGCGGCCATCGCGCTGGCGGTGGCGGGCGCCGCTTTGATCGGCTGGGGCGATGCGGCAGGCGGAGCGCAGTCTGCCGCGCCGAGGCCGTTTTTAGGGAACGGCCTGGCGCTGGGGGCGTCGCTCTTGGTGAGCTTCTACCTGCTCATCGGGCGCGTGGTGCGGCAGCGGGTGGCGTGGCTGGCGTACGTCTTCCCGCTCTACGCCGTAGCCGCCGCGACGGTGTGGACCCTCGTACTCGTGCGCGGCGTGCCGCTCCTCGGCTACGGATGGGCGTTCTACGGGCTGTGCGCGCTCATGGCGCTCGGGCCGCAGATCCTCGGCCACGGCTCATTCAACTACGCCTTGCAATACTTCCCCGCCGCGCTTGTGGGGATGCTCGCCCTCTTGGAGCCGGTGGGCGCCTCGGCGCTGGCGTTCTTCCTCTTCGGCGAGGCGCCGACGGCGCTGGCTGTGGCGGGGATGCTCGTCGTCCTCGTAGCCGTGGCGACGGTCGTGCGCACGCGCCGCAGCGCGGAGGTGGAGGCGTAGCGGGCGGCTCAGCGAAAGCGCTCCGGCGCCAGTTCGCTAAAGCGGCGTCGCCCGCGCGCAAAGTAGTCCCAGGCGACGAGGCCGCGGTACGGCGGCAGGACGGGCGTTTCGCTTTCGGACGGGCGCTCGCTCTTATAGCGCCTGTGGAGCCGATGCGCATCGCGGTAGGCGCGGAGGATGGCGCCCGCCTCACCGAAGCGTCCGGCGAGGAGCGCGCGTGCCATCGCCGCCGCGTCGAGGGCGATCCGCAGCGGGAACGTGCGACGCCAGACGGCCGGCGGCAGGTTTTTGTAGAGCATGAGCAGGCTGTTGCGGAAGTTGTAGAACGCCTTCCGGGGCGACCCCTGTGGCAGCGAGCTTCCGCCGAGGTGGTACGCCTCGCTCCGCGGCTCGACGCGCACGCGCCAGCCCGCTCGCCAGAGCCGCCAGCAGAGGTCGATCTCCTCCATGTGCATCTCGAAGCGCTCGTCCAAGAGGCCCACCTCATCGAGCGCCGCGCGCCGCAGCATGAGCGCCGCGCCGGTGGCCCAGAAGACGTCGCGCGCGTCGTCGTACTGCCCCCGGTCCTTTTCCATCGTGTCGAAAAGGCGCCCGCGCGTGAACGGATAGCCTACGCAGTCGATAAAGCCGCCCGCTGCGCCGGCGTACTCGAAGCGCCCGCGATCCGCGTACTGGAGCAGCTTCGGCTGCGCGGCGCCTACGTGCGGATCGTTTTCCATCGTCTCAACGAGCGGACGGAGCCAGCCCGGCGGCACCTCGACGTCGTTGTTGAGGAGGAGGACGTACTTGCCCGTGGCGTGGCGAATGGCCTCGTTGTTGCCTCGGCAGAAGAGCCAGTTATCCGGATGGCGCACGATGTTGACTTCGGGATAACGCGCCTCGACCCACGCTGCGGAATCGTCCTCCGAGGCGTTGTCGGCCAGGATGAGTTCGAGGTTGGGGTAGTCCGTCTGCGCCACGGAGGGGAGGCACTTTTGCAGGAGCGCGAGTGCGTTCCAGGAAACGATGATGACGGAGACGCGCGGGGAGTCGGCGGGCATGAAATTGGAGCTTTGCGCGGGCAGGCGGAACGCTCAAGAAACCGATGCGCTTGCCCGTTTTCCACCGTGGCCGCGACGTGAGGCATGTTTGGAAACGGCCAGGGCGCGCGCGAATCTCTACTCCGTCATTCCGATCCCGCATCGAGTGCTCCCCGGCGCCCCCGCTGAGCGGGGTGAACTCTGGTAAACTCTGCCGGGGCAGGCTCGGCAGGCTCCGTGGAAAAACCTCGCGCGCCGAGGTTTACTGCAACGTAGGAGATCCTTTGCTCAGGATAACCATTTGCGCGAGTCTGTGGTATCTTGATAGGTCCATCCGCCCCTCGACGCGAACCGCATTCCGTGGAAGAATCCGCCATCAAGCATCAGTCGCAGCGCGCAGAGGCAGAAGCCGTGCTGCGTGACCATTGGGGGCACGGCGGCTTCCGGCCGGGGCAGTGGGAGGCCATCGCGGCGGCGCTCGATGGGCGCGACGTGCTGGCGATCCTGCCCACCGGCGGCGGCAAGAGCGTCTGCTACCAGGTGCCGGCGCTGATGCAGGAGGGGTTCACGCTCGTCGTCTCGCCGCTCATCGCGCTGATGCAGGACCAGGTAGCGGGCCTGAAGGCGCGCGGCATCGCGGCGGCGTTCATCAACAGCACGCTCTCGAGCCGCGTCATCGACCAGCGCTGGACGGACGCCGAGTTCGGCCGCTACCGCCTGCTCTACGTCGCGCCCGAAAGGCTGCAGTCCGAGCTGTTCTTAGCGCGCGCCGAGCGCCTCGACGTGGCGCTCCTGGCCGTGGACGAGGCGCACTGCATCAGCGAGTGGGGGCACCACTTCCGGCCCGACTACCTGCGCATCCCCGAGGCGCGCGCGCGGCTTGGCGATCCGCCGGTGATGGCCGTCACGGCCACGGCGCCGCCGGAGGTGCGGCAGGACATCATCCGCCACCTCGACCTGCACGACCCCGTGCGCGTGGTGAAGGGGTTCGACCGGCCCAGCCTCGTCTGGTCCATCTTCCAGACGGAAGGGAAGCGCCAGCAGGTGCGCCGCGTGGTAAAGCGCGTGGAAGGAAGCGGCATCCTCTACGCCGCCACGCGCCGCGCCACCGAGGAATGGGCGGCATGGCTGCGCGTTCAGGGCGAGAGCGCCGCGCACTACCACGGCGGCATGAGATCAGACGAGCGCGAGGGCGTGCAGGAGAAGTGGATCGGCGGCGAGACGCGCCTCATCGTGGCGACGAACGCCTTTGGCATGGGGATCGACAAGGCGGACGTGCGCTTCGTGATCCACGTGGACGTGCCGGCGTCCCTTGAGGCGTACTACCAGGAAGCGGGCCGCGCCGGGCGCGATGGACAGACGGCCTACGCCGTGCTCCTGCACCAGCCCTCCGATGCTGGCACGCAACGCGCCCTCATCGAAGCCTCGCACCCGAGCGCGGCGGACGTGCAGGCCGTCTACCGCGCCGTCTGCAACCTGGGCCAGGTGCCGCTGGGCGTCCTGCCGGACAAGCCCGTGCCCGTCAGCTTCGACGCGGTGGGGCGGCTCACTGGGTTTGCGCACGGAAAAATCCGCTCGGCGCTCGACCTCCTGGAGCGGCACGAGGCCTTGCAGATGCTCCCGCGCCGCCGCCACCGCGGCCTCATCCGCTTCGCCCAGAGCGCCGACGCCACACGCCGCCACGCCGAGAAGTCGCCCAACCGCGCGCTTGCCCGGTTCATCCAGACGCTTTTGCGCACCGTCCACGCCGACGCCTTTGCCGAGTGGTGGCCGTTCGACGTGCGCCTCTTGGAGAAGCGCACCAGGCTGAGCCGCGCGCGCGTGCTCAAGGGGCTGGGCTTCCTAGCCGAGCGCGGCCTCATTGACTGGCAGCCGCCGGGCGCCGGCGTGCGCGTCGAGCTGCTGCACCCGCGCACGCAAAGCATTCCCATCGATGGGAAGACGGTCCTGCGCGCGCGCCAACGCGCCGAGCGCCGCCTGGACGACCTCCTGCGCTACGCCCATTCCATCGCCTGCCGCCGGCAGCAGCTTTTGGCCTACTTCGGCGAGCGCGCGCCCGAGCGCTGCGGGAAGTGCGACGTGTGCCTGGGCCGCCACCGCCCGCCCGCCATCACGCCCGAGGACGAGCCGCTCCTGCGCCGCATCCTCCAACGCGCTTACGACGAGCCGCGCCGCGCCGACTGGTTCGCCGATGAAGAGGACCCGGCCTCCGCACAACGCCTCGACGCGCTCGTGGCCTGGCTCGTGGAGGAAGGCTACCTCCGCCTCGACGACCCGCTGGAAGAGCGCTTCGGGCTGACGGGGAAGGCGCGCAAGCGGGGGGGGCGGTGGAGAACATAACGGCCCCTGCATAACCGGCGCAAAGCATACGGGGCACTCTGTTCAAAATAGCGATATGAGATATCAAAATAGCGATATGAGATACGCGGAGCAAGGCGGTTCGAAAAACGCCGACCTGCTTTGCGTCCGCGTTGATGCAGTTGTTATGCAGCCTTTTCGACCCTAATTGACAATCAGTTCTTCGCGCTCCAGAACCTGTCTTACGTCTTCGAAGGCTGCTTTGATATTGCCTTGAGGAAATCGAATTTGTCCTAATCCCTGTATATTGGAAAACTCTTCACAGCCTTCCTCAAGCAATACAATTGCTCGTGTGAAGCCCAGCCTTCCCTGGAACAGACCCGCCTCATGTACTACGTTCATTCGAGCGTGAACTTTTCCATCCATCTGCTCATCCTCAGCAGTCATTACCAAGAACGCGATGGCTGCATCGTCCAACATTTGCGAGAGGCGAGCAATGTTTGTAATGCCAGCAACCGGGACTCGATTAAATTCGTCCCAAGGCAGTCCTAGCCGATCTTGTATGAAGTCTTTTAAATCTTTCCAAAGATGAGACCGCCCATGACCAATGAATACATTGGTTCCGATTTCTGTATTCTTCCGGGCGTACCTCTCTCGCTTTGCTAGATGAGAGGCAGCACGCTGTGCAACTTTTGCCAAGTCCTTACATGCCGAGATAGGATGCCGAATGGCCATCACATCAGCGATCACAGCAAAATGTGGAGGAGTATGGATTCCCTGACCTATGGCAACCATGTCCCTGGACATGAATTTGCCTGATGGCTGGAAATACTTGACGAAATCCGCTCCGTGGAAGATCTTCGCTGATTCGGCTTCACTTTTCAGATTAGAGATAAAGGAGTCATCGCGTTCTGTCAGTACCGTCGTCAACAGAGATATAATTTCTGCACGTTTATCCTCGAATACTGACTTGGCTTCCTTTGCTATTTCTTCAGCCTGCGATAAATCTGGATTGCCTGCGCGATCCAAAATAGCTTGCCGAACCGATTCATAGTCGAACTCAACCCAGTCACCTACCGTCTCCCGCATAAAGACATCGTTTTTCAGTCCCCATTCCTGGCTGAAGCGAGCTCCGGGTGGCGGTGTGTGCAGCCCTTGATAGTAAACGCGAGAGTGATAACCAAGCCACGAACCAGACCAAGCTTTCCCTACTTCTGTGGCAGCATTTTCAAGACGCTCAAGAGGGCTATCTACCTCAGGGAGTTCCAGTTTAATAGCGACGCCTTCAAGTCGCTCTGCGATCTCAAAAAGCTCGTTTGGGATGGTGCTCATTGAACTTCTTTTATAGCATTGTGCTTTGGCTGCATAACAGGTATTGAGCGGAACGAGTCCGTATAGCACGCGCTTTCTACATCTGTAAAGCGCGAGGTATTCTGCTGCGTGGAAGACGCCCTGGCGCCGCCTTCTGCACAGCAATGCGCCTCTCACTGCCCGTTGCCGAGCGTGTCGTAGGGCGTAGCGTTGAGGGCGGCGCGCTCCTCGCCGAAGCGGTCCAGGACGGTGTCGTAGAGGTCGAGGTATTCTTCGGGGTGCTCGGCGTAGTAGTCCATCGCGGCGTTGAAGCGGGCTTCGCTCAGGCCGTAGCGCGTGAGGACGGCCTCGCGCAGGTCCGGCGCCTCGCCCGGCTGCGTCTCGGCGCGCGCCTTGGCCAGGTGCAGCTCGATCAAGACGTCCACGAGCGTGGAGTCGGCCACGGGCGGTTCCTCCGACGGCAGGGCCGAGCACGCCGGCAGCGCGACGAGGGCGAGGGCCAGCGCGTAAAGGAGAAACAATGAGCGGACGGGACGACGGAAACGACGCTCCCGCCCTCCATTCGTCGTCTCTTCCACGCTTCGATTCCTCATCACGGGATGATCTTGTTCAAGGCGTACTCGATGATGCCCTCAGCGCCGGCGCGCTTGAGCTTCGGGATCAGCGTGCGTACGGTGCGCTCCTCCACGACCGTCTCGATGGCGACCCAGTCCTCGCCCAGCGCCAGCGGGGAAACGGTGGGCATCCTGAGGGCGGGGAGGAGGTCGATGATCCCTCGGGCGTCCTTGCGCGTGGCGTTGAGCTTGAGGCCCACGCGCCCCTCCGCGCGGATGGCGCCTTCCATCAAGAGGGCGATGCTCTCGATCTTGCGCCGCTTCCAGTCGTTCTCCCACGCGGCCTTGTTGGCGATAAGCTGCGTGTTCGACTCCATCAAGACCTCGGCGATGCGCAGGCCGTTCTGCCGCAGCGTTGATCCCGTCTCCGTCACCTCCACGATGGCGTCCACGAGGTCGGGGCACTTCGCCTCGGTGGCGCCCCAGGAGAACTCGACCTCGGCCGTGACGCCGTGTTCTTCGAGCCAGCGCCGCGTGATGTGCACGACCTCCGTGGCGATCTTTTTGCCTTCGAGGTCTTCAACGGAGTGGATGGCGGAGTTTTCGGGTACGGCCAGGACCCAGCGCACGGGGCGCATCGAGCGCTTCGAGTAGATGAGATCGGCCACGGGGACGACGTCGGCCCCCGTCTCGATGATCCAGTCCTTGCCCGTGATCCCGGCGTCGAAGGTGCCGTCCTCGACGTAGCGCGCCATCTCCTGCGCGCGTACGAGCATGGCCGTCAGCTCCTCGTCGTCGATGGAGGGGAAGTACGAGCGGCTCGACACGCTGAAGTCGTAGCCGGCGCGGTGCATCAGCTCGAAGGTGGAGTCTTGCAGGCTGCCTTTGGGCAGCCCCAAGCGCAGCGCGCGGGCGTCGTCTGGCGCGGCGTCTTTGGCGGGGGCAGGTTGCGTCGTGGGCGTGGCGTTCGTGGACATCGGGTGGTTTTTTCTTTCCGGGTTGAGGAGATCGGTCGAGGGTGACGTAGGGACGTATCGCAATACGCCCCTACGAGGATTATTCGGAGGCGGCGAGCGCGCCGCTGCCGTTTTCGGTGCGCGTGCGGAAGGTGTGGGCGATGACCTCCATCTGCCGCAAAAACTCGCGCTTGTCGTAGCCGGGGGCGAAGACCATCCCGTCGAGCATGTAGATGCGGTCCTGGCCCTGGTCGTAGAAGGTGTAGTTGACGAAGGGGCCGCCGCCGCCGTAAAGCTGCGGCTGCCCATCCTCGCCGCGCTCAGCCATGATCCAGAGGCCGCGCGCCTCGTAGGCAAAGCGGCCCAGGAAGTCGGCCTGCTCCACGTCGAGGTAGTCGCGCCCGCCGGCGCCGCGCCGGTCCGTCATGGTGTAGCCGTCCACGTTGCCGCGCAGGTACTCGCGCGCGAGCGAGTCGCGCGTGGCCAGGACCCACTCGGGCGTGATGGTGGACGGGTCGGCGCCTTCGAGGTAGTAGACGAAGAGGCTGCGCCAGGACTCACTGGAGACCACGCGCCTGAGCCACACGAAGCCGGTCGAGTCCGTCGCCGTGTCCACGGCGATGAAGTAGTCGTGCTGCACGTTCACGGCGAAGTCGTGCTTCTGCATGAGCGTATCTTCAAGGGCGAACTGGCGGCCCTTCTCGAACATCTCGGCCCCGGTGCGCACGCGCGTGACCACGTTGAACGTGTCGCGGATGCTCTCGCCGCGCTGGCGGATCGTCTCCGCGAGGCGCTCGGGCGTGTCGGCGGTGAGGTAGAAGACCTGCTGGCCGCGCCGCCAGAGGTCCGAGCGTGGCGCCACGACGCTCTGGCCCGCCTCGACGGCCTGGCGCGCGTCCGCCGAGAGGCTTGAGCGCAGCACCTGCGCCTCGTTCGTCGAGTCGCTCAGGGGCGCGACGAGGAGGACGTTTTTGCGCTTCTTGATCTGGTCGAGGTCGTACGTGGAGCCGAGCGTGCGCACCTCCAGCTCGAACGACGGCTCCGGCTGCGGCAGCGTGTTGATGGGCGTGCCGATGTGCTCGCGCACGGCCTCGCCCACGGCCCCGTTCCACCGCGCCGAGTCGATGACGACGGTGATGCGCCCCTCCGGTCCCACGGCGTTGGGCCGGTAGTCCGCCTCCCCGCAGGCGGAAAGCGTGAGCAGAAGCAGCGCCGCCACGAGCGCCGCGCCGCGCCCCCGCGCGAGCTGGGCCGCTGGGGTTCTCCAAAAGCTAAAGCGTACCATGAGCATAGCCACACGTGCAAAAGCGCCAGAAAGGAAAGCAACGGCCTTTCCAACGGCGCGAGGGCAGGCGGTGTTGCCGAAGTTTTGGGGAAGGTGGAGAGAGCGGATCACCGCCCTACGCCTTCGCCCTCGCCGTGCTTGAGCGCCTCGGCGAAGCGCTGCACTTCCCGCAGCCGCTCCTCGGCGGAGAGCGCCGCGTCGTCCCAGAGCGCCTCGACCCGCTCAATGAGCGCCGAGCCGACGATAAAGCCGTCCGTGTCCTGGCTCAGGCGCATGGCGTCCGCGTGCGTCTTGATCCCGAAGCCGACGAGGAGCGGGTTCTGCTTGACGAGCCGCCGCGCGCGCTTGAGGTACGCCTCCACGCGCCCATCGGTGCCGAGCGCACTGCCGGTAAGACCCGTCACGGAAACGGCGTAGACGAACCCGCTCGCCCTTTGGTCGATGGCCTCGACGCGCGCCTCCGGCGTATTCGGCGCGATGAGGTAGACGAGGTCGAGGCCAGCCGCGCGCGCCGCCTCTTCGACGAGGCCGTTCTCCTCGGGCGGGAGGTCGGGCAGGATGAGGCCGTCGGCGCCGGCGTGTTGCGCGTCGCGGCAAAAGTCAGCTACGCCGTAGCGGAGGATCGGGTTGACGTAGCCCATCAAGAGCAGCGGCGTCTCGCTCCCGGCACGGAACTGTTCTGCCGTGCGGAAGGCGTCCTTCATCTTCGTGCCGTGCGAAAGGGCGCGGGCGCTCGCGCGCTGGATGGGCAGCCCCTCGGCCAACGGGTCGCTAAACGGCATCCCCAGCTCGACGAAGTCCACGCCGCCCGCGTCAAGCGCTCTGAGGACGCCGAGCGTGCTTTCGGGATCGGGGAAGCCGTTGGTGAGGAAGAGGCCCATCGCCTTCTCGTGGCGGCTTTTGAGCGTGTCGAACGTGCGCTGGAGGCGGGTGGGCATCGGAGGGTGCTCAGGAAGGCGAAAGAGTCAGGGGCCGAGAATCGTCCGGGCCGAGAAGGCGAGGTCGTCAAAGGCAGCGGGCTGCACGGCTTCGTCGCCGGCGTAGCGGACGCGCTCGGCGTAGCCGCCGCCAGGCATGGGGCGGCGGTAGACCTCGACGTAGCCGCGCCGGAGCGCCACGAGCCACGCCTCCGATACGCCGTGGAGGGCGTAGGCGGGGATCTTCACGGCGCGGTCCTCGGCGAGCGTCGTGTCGGCCACTTCGATGAGGAAAAAGAGGTCGCCCGGCGTCGGGTGCGCCTCGGCGTAGAAGTCCTCGCGCGGGCGCAAAACGGCGAGGTCCGGCTCCGGCTCCGACCCGTCCGGCAGGCGGATGGGGTCCTGCACGCTGACGAGGGCGCGCGCGCCCAGTTCTTCGGTGAGGAGCCTGTTCAGGCGCTTGACGCACGCGGCGTGGTGACTTCCTACGGCGGCCATCTGGTAGATCCTCCCTTCGATCAGCTCGGTACGGTCGTCCTCATGGAGAATGCCGGCGCGGAGCATGGCGTGGTACTCCTCGGCTGTGAAGCGGCGTTCGCCGCCGTCGGTGTACTTCTCGTAGACGAGGCCGTTTAGGAGTTCGACGTTCTCGCCGGAGTGCAGCACGCCGATCTCGGCGAGGCGGTGGTATTCCTCCGTCGTGAAGCGGCGGCGCGGGTAAGTGGCCTTTTCTTGCGTTTGCATGGCGGGGCCTCACTCGTGGTGCTCAGGTATGCTGCGCGATGGTGGTCATGTCCTTGTCGCCACGCCCGGAGCAGTTGAAAACGATGATTTTTCCTTCGCCCATCTCCTCGGCAAGCCGGGGGAGGGCGGCGACGGCGTGGGCCGTTTCGAGCGCGGGGATGATCCCCTCGGTGCGGGCGAGGAGCCTCACGCCGTCGAGCGCTTCCTGATCGGTGGCGGAGACGTACTCCACGCGGCCCTCGTCCTTGAGGAACGAGTGCTCTGGGCCGATGCCGGGGTAGTCGAGGCCGGCGGAGACGGAGTGCGCGAGTTCGACCTGCCCCTCGGCGTCCTGAAGAAGATAGCTCATGGCGCCGTGGAGGACGCCCGCCGAGCCTTTCGAGAGCGTGGCGGCGTGCCGCTTGTCCAGCCCCTCGCCCGCCGCCTCGACGCCGATGAGCCGGACCACCTCGTCGTCTATGAACGGGTAGAAAATGCCCATCGCGTTCGAGCCGCCGCCCACGCAGGCGACGACGGCATCGGGCGTCTCGCGGTCTTCTTTCTCGGCAAGCTGCCGGCGCGTCTCCTCGCCGATGACGCGGTGGAAGTCGCGTACCATTACCGGGTACGGGTGCGGGCCGACGACCGAGCCGATGATGTAAAACGTCGTCTCCGGGTTCGAGACCCAGTCGCGGATGGCCTCGTTCGTGGCGTCCTTAAGCGTCTGGCTGCCCGAGGTGGCCGGGCGGACCTCGGCGCCCAGAAGCTCCATCCGCTCGACGTTTAGGCGCTGGCGCTCCATGTCCTCGGCGCCCATGTACACGACGCACGCCACGCCGAACTTCGCGCAGACCGTGGCCGTGGCGACGCCGTGCTGCCCCGCCCCCGTCTCGGCGATGATTCGCTCTTTACCCATCCGCCGCGCCAGCAGGATCTGCCCGATGGTGTTATTGATCTTGTGCGCGCCGGTGTGGCAGAGGTCCTCGCGCTTGGCATAAATCCGCGCGCCGCCGAGTTCTTCCGTCAAACGCTCGCAGAAAGTGAGCGGCGTCGGGCGGCCCACGTAGTCGCGTAGGAGAGCGTCCATCTCCTCGGTGAACGACGGGTCCTCCCGCGCCTCGGCGTAGGCGGTCTTAAGGGCTTCGAGCGCTGGAAAAAGAATCTCCGGCACGAAGGCGCCGCCGTACGGGCCGAAGTGGCCGGCGGCGTCGGGGGCGGCGTAGGCGGTTTTGGCGGGGGCGTTGGGCATTCTTTGAGGCGCTGCTTTTCGTTCAGGGGCGGCGTGCAGAAACGAGGCGTAGCCGACTAACGGAGTAAACGAGGAGGGGAAGCATGGAAGAAACGAAGACCGCTGCGATTCCTCGTCTCATCCATTCATCGTCTCATTCAGGGCGTGGAACGTGTCGAAAAACGTCTGCATCTTCATCATGTCCTTGACGCCGGGGGCCATCTCGAGGCTCGATGAGAGGTCCACGGCGTAGGGCCGCATCGTGCGCACGGCCTCCTCGACGTTCTCGGCGCTGATGCCGCCGGCCAGAAAAAGCGGCACGTCTTGCGAGAGGTCGCGCGCGAGACGCCAGTTGAAGCTCTCGCCCGTGCCGCCCCACAGGCTCGTCGAGTGCGTGTCGAGGAGGAAGAAGTCGGCCGCCTCGGCGTAGGGTTCCATCAGGGCGCGGAGCTGCTCGGCGGAGGCGTCGTGCGTGACGCGGAAGGCTTTGATCACCTGACGCCCGGCCCCGCGCACGATCTCGCACGCCTCAGGCGGCTCGTGGCCGTGAAGTTGCACGAGCGCGAAGCCGGCCTCCTCGGCCGTCTCGATCACGTCCGCGCTCGGCATGTTCACGAAAACGCCCACCGGCTCGGAGCCGTGCACCCACTCGATGATCTCTTTGGCCTGCGCCGGGGCGATGTAGCGCGGGCTGTCGCGGTGCTGGATGAAGCCGAGGTAGTCGGCCCCGGCGCCGGCGGCGAAGCGCGCGTCGTCGAGCGTGGTGATGCCGCAGATTTTGACTTTGACGGGCATGGGTTGGGGGTGGGGGTGTGGGCGGATGGGGGATGAGACCGACGGATGACGACGGACGACGCTCGATGGCTGCCGTCGTCGTTCGTCCATCGTCCGTCGTCGTTAGGCGGCGGGCTGGGCGAGGCGCTCGGCCGTCTCTTCGCGGAGCGTGCGCAACGCAGCGCCGGGGTCTTCGGCGCGCATGAAGGCGGTGCCGACGAGGGCGGCGTCTACGCCGTGGCGGCGCATGGTGGCAAGCTGCTCGGCCGTGTGGAGGCCGCTCTCGGTCACGCGCACGACGTGCGCCGGCGCCCGGCGGAAAACGCGGATCGACTGGTTCAGGTCAATCTCAAAAGTCTTGAGGTTGCGGTTGTTCGCGCCGAGGATCTGCACCTGGTGGAAGTCGATCTTCTCAAGCTCATCGAGTTCGTAGACTTCCACGAGGCAGTGCAGGCCGAGTTCGCCGGCCGCCTGATGCAAGTCGTAGAGCTGCCGCCGGCTCAAGACCGCAGCGATGAGCAAAACGGCATCCGCGCCGAAGGCTTTGGCCTCGACGACCTGGTACTCATCGATGATAAAATCCTTGCGCAGGAGCGGCACGTCCTCCACATGCGCGCGCACCCACGGCAGGTGCGCGATGGCGCCCTCGAAGTGCTGCGGCTCGGTGAGGACGGAGATGGCCGCCGCGCCGTTTTTCTGATAAGCTTGCGCGAGCTGGGCCGCGTCGTAGCTTTCGCGGATGACGCCCTCCGACGGCGATGCCTTTTTCGCCTCAGCGATAATGGACATCTCGTCCTGGCTCAGCCGCTCGAAGAGGTCGAGCGGCGTGCGCGCAAAGAGCGGTCGGTCTTCAAGCGCGCGCTGCGGCGTCTCACGCTTGCGCTTTTCAACGAGCGCGCGTGTGTCGCTGACGATCCGGTCGAGGAGGGACATGAGTTGAGAGACGAGAGATGGAGGAGACGAAGTGAAGAGCCGAGGAAACGAAGAGATTCTCACGTTCGGCTCTTCACTTCGTCGTTTCTTTCGATCAATCGGTGGGGGCGCGGTGGGAGACCTCGGCGAGACGCTTGAGCTTGGCGCGGGCGGCGCCGCTGTCGATGCTTTCGCGTGCGGCGGCGAAGCATTCGTCCAGGCCGGTGAAGCGGCCCGAGGCGTGGAGGGCGTAGGCGGCGTTGAGAAGGACCACATCGCGCGGCGGCCCTTCTTCGCCGTCGAGGACGGAGAGGAGCATCCGGGCGTTCGTCTCCACGCCGCCGCCCCGGAGCGTGGAGAGCGGCGCGGTGGCGAGGCCGTGCTGCTCCGGCTCGACGATCTCGCCTTGAAGCTGTCGGTCCATCTCATCAAGATCGTCCGTGGCGGCGTCGAAGGGGAAAACAGCCGTGGGCGCGGCCAGCGAAAGCTCGTCGAGGCCGTCGCGCGCGTGCACGGCCACCACGCGCTCGGAGCCGGTGCGCGCTAAGATGCCCATGATGAGGCGCGCCATCGCCGTCGAGAACGCGCCCACGAGCTGCCGCCTGACGCCCGCCGGGTTGCAGAGCGGTCCCAGGATGTTGAAGAACGTCCTGACGCCGAGCTTTTTGCGCACGGGCATGACGTGGCGCATGGCCGGGTGGAAATACGGCGCGAAGATGAACGCCACGCTTGCTTCCTGCAGGCAGTGCTCGACGCCTTTTTTGCGCAGGTCGATCTTTACGCCGAGCGCTTCGAGGACGTCCGCCGAGCCGCACTTAGAGGAGACCGAGCGGTTACCGTGCTTGGCGACGGTGACGCCCGCGCCCGCGCACACCAAGGCCGCCGTGGTGGAGATGTTGAACGTGCTGGCGTCGCCGCCGCCCGTGCCGCAGAGGTCGATGGCGTGCGCGTCGTTGAGGGCGACGGGCACGGCGTAGGCGCGCATCACGCGGGTGAAGCCGACGAGTTCGGAGAGCGTCTCGCCCCGCGCGCGCAGGCCCATCAGGAAGGCGGCCACGTGCTCGGGCACGGCCTCGCCGCGCATGATGCGGTGCATGGCGGCCTCGGCCTCCTCTTCGGAAAGCGCCTCGCCGCGCGCGAGGATCTGGAGGTACGGCTTCATTTCGGGGCGAATGGTGAGTGGCGAACGGCGAATGGGGTGGGCGGCTACGCGGAAGAGGATGAGGTCCCACTCGCCACTTGCCGTTCGCCACTCGCCACGAAGTCGAGCCAATTGTCGATGAGGCGCGGGCCGGCCTTGGTGAGGACGCTCTCCGGGTGGAACTGGATGCCTTCGATGGGGAGGGCGCGGTGGCGCAGGCCCATGATGACACCGTCGTCGGACTCGGCCGTGATCTCCAGATCGTCTTCCGGAAACCCCTCGCGGTCTACGACGAGGGAATGGTAGCGCGTGGCCTCGAAGCCCTGCTCTACGTCTTTGAAGACGGAGCGGCCGTCGTGGTGGACGCGGCTCGTCTTCCCGTGCATGAGCCGGGGCGCGTGCGCGATCCGCCCGCCGAACACCTCGCCGATGGCTTGGTGGCCGAGGCACACGCCCAGGATCGGCGTCGCCTCGCCGAGTTCGCGGATGAGGCTTTCGGTGATGCCAGCGCCCGAGGGGCGGCCGGGGCCGGGGGAGATGAGGATGCCGCCGGGCCGCATCCGCCGCACGTCCTCGACCGTGAGCGCGTCGTTGCGCACGACCTCGAGGTCGTCGGTGCGCCGGCCCACGAGGTGCACGAGGTTGTACGTGAAGCTGTCGTAGTTGTCGAGGATGAGGATCATTGCGGGAAATGAGCAGAGGAAGAATCGAGGAAACGAGGCGTAGCCGACTGACGGAGTAAACGATGAGGAGGCTTCATTCAGGGGAATCGAAATTAACCGAGCAGGATGCGCCGTCTTCGCGGACATAGATCGCTCAGTTTGCTGACGAGGTGCTTGGCGTACCGGCGTTTGAACCATGCCTCCGTGATGTTTGAGCAGGCGGAGCGCAATGAGCGACGGATCTGATCGGTCAGGGCATAGCGCTCCGACTTCGGCCAACGCTTGGAGACGTCGAAGATGTGCATCGCTGCCTCGGATGCGCTCCGGTACACGCGCAACTGTTTGTAGTCCTCGATCCGTTCGTCACCGCTCATCTTCGTTTCGTCCTTTCGTCGTTCCCTCGAGTCCTGTCAAACCAGCCCCACTTGCTCGCGCACCTTCGTCATAAACCGCTCCGCCCGCTCGCGCGCGCGCCGACCGCTCTCGCGCAAGACGTCCATCACGTAGTCCTCGTCCTGCGCCAATTCGCGGCGGCGTTCGCGCGCCTCGGCGAAGTGCGCGTTGATCAGGCCGAGGAGTTCCTTTTTGGCGTGGCCGTAGCCGTAGCCGCCGGCGCGGTACTTCTCGGCAATCTCGGCCTGCTTTTCTTCGGAGGCGAAGAGCTTGATGAGGGCGAAGACGTTGTCGGCGCCGGGGTCCTTAGGCGCGTTGAGCGGAGTGGAATCCGTGACGATGCTCATCACCTTTTTCTTGAGGGTTTTCCCCTCGTCGAAGAGGCCGATGGTGTTGCCGTAGCTCTTCGACATCTTCCGCCCGTCGAGGCCGGGGACGACGGCGACGTCCTCTAAAATCAAAGGCTCCGGGACGGGGAAAAGTCCTTCGTCTTCGTCGCAGAAGACGCGGTTGAACCGCTCGGCGAGGTCGCGGCTGATCTCGAGGTTCTGCTTCTGATCCGCGCCGACGGGGACGAGCGTGCCGCCGTAGATCAAGATGTCGGCGGCCTGGAGGACGGGGTAGTTCAACAGGCCGGCATTCGGCGTGAGGCCTTCGGCCACCTTCTCTTTGTAAGCGACGCCTTTTTCGAGCCGGCTCGTGGGCAGGAGCGTATAAAAAATCCAGGCCAGCTCGTTCACCTGCGGCACATCGGATTGCACGAAGAGCGCCGCCTCTTCCGGGTCGAAGCCGAGGGCGAGGTAGTCGAGCGCCACGTCGAGCGTGTAGCGCCTAAGCGCCTGGGCATCGTGCACCGTCGTCAGCGCATGGTAGTTGACGATGAAGTAGAACGCCTCGTGCTCCCGGTGGAGCGCGATGTGCTGGCGGATCGCGCCGAAGTAGTTCCCCAGATGCAGCGGCCCCGACGGCTGAATGCCGCTCACGACGATTTCTTTCTTTTGCTTTTCGCCCTCGTCCTCGGCGAGGGAGGCGGGGATGACTTGGGGATCGGCAGCAGGCATGGCGGAGGTGGTTGGTTCTGGCGTAGAGGCGTATTGCGATACGCCCCCACGAAATAGTTGCGGACGGGTGGGTCAGGTGCGGTGGGCGGGGCGGCGGCGCCCTTTCGTCAAGGCTTTGAGCAGGTCGAGGCGGCGGCGGCTGTTCTTGGCGACGACGGCCACGATGGCGCGCGTGCGCATCTGGTGGTTGATGTCCCCCTCGGCGACGAGCTTGTCTTGGAAGCGCTCTTCCTCGTCGTGGAGGCGGCGCAGGATCTCGTCGTCCTCGCGGCCGAGGTCGAAGTCTTTCGCTTCGAGGTCGGTGCCGGAGTAGGACACGCCGCCGGCGCTCAGGACCGTCTCGCGCAGCTTGCCCACGTCCGTGCGCGCGGTCTTCTGCTCGAGCTTGAGATGCTCGACAAGCTGAGGGTCGGAGAGGTGGCCGATGGCGTAGGCGTAGGCGTGGTTGAGGCGGGCGTGCTGTTCTAAAAGCGGGTTCACGCGCTCGATGGTCTCCGCGCGCGTGATCGTCCGGCCGAAGCCGCCTCGGTTAAAGATGGCGTCCGTGAGGCCCATGGGTTTTTGGCGGTGGGGTGGGTGGTTGGAAGTCGGCGGTTGTACGGTGGCGCGGGCAGGGATGTTTGGAAACGAAGAGCCGAGCAGTGGAAGAGACGAAGCAGTCTTCGCTTCGTCGTTTCCTCCTTATCTTCGGTTCTTGTCACAGAAGCTCCTCCGCCGCCACGCGGACGGCTTCGCGGAGCGCGCGCGCTTTGTTCTCCGTCTCCTCGAACTCCTTGGCCGGGTCGCTCTCGGCCACGATGCCGGCGCCGGCCTGCACGTAGGCGGTTCCGCCCGAGGCATCGCCCTGGATCACCATCGTGCGGATGGCGATGCACGTGTCGAGGTTGCCCGAAAAATCCACGTAGCCGACGGCCCCGGCATAGACGCCGCGCCGCGTGGGTTCGAGTTCGTCGATGATCTGCATCGCCCGCACCTTAGGCGCGCCCGAGACGGTGCCGGCGGGGAAGCACGCCGCCAGGACGTCCATGGCCGAGCGGCCTTCTTCGAGCTGCCCGGCCACCGAGGAGACGATGTGCATCACGTGCGAGTAGCGCTCGACGTAGGCGTAGCGCTCGACCTCGACGGAGGCGTAGCGGCACACGCGCGAGAGGTCGTTCCGGCCCAGGTCCACGAGCATGAGGTGCTCGGCGCGCTCTTTCGGATCGGCCACGAGTTCGTCGGCCAGGGCGGCGTCCTCGTCTTCGGAGGCGCCGCGCGGGCGCGTCCCAGCGATGGGCAGGACCTCGGCGCGGCCGTCCTCGGCGCGCACCAGGACCTCGGGCGAGGAGCCGGCCAAAGCAAAAGGGCCAAAGTCGAGGTAAAAGAGGTACGGCGAGGGGTTCACCTGCCTGAGCGCGCGGTAGAGGTTGAAGCGGTCGCCGGAGAAGGGCAGGGCGAAGCGCTGCGAAAGCACAACTTGAAAAATGTCGCCTTCGTAGATGTAGCGCTTGGCCTTTTCGACGGAGCGCTCGAAGTCCGCGCGCTTGACGTTCGACCGCATCGCGCCGGTGACTTCGACAGCCGGGCCGGGCCGCGCCGGCTGCCGAAGCTGCCCAGCGAGCCGGTCGAGGCGCGCCTGCGCGTCGTCGTACGCTGCGCGCGCATCCGTTTCTGGATCAACAAAAACGCTGGCGAGGAAGACGACTTGGTGGCGGACGTGGTCGAAGGCGGCAATCGTGTCATAAAAACACCACACGGCATCGGGCAGGCCGAGGCGGTCCGGCGGCGCGTCGGGGAGCGTTTCGAGAAGGCGCACGGCGTCGTAGCCGAGGTAGCCCACGGCGCCGCCCGTGAGGCGCGGCAGTCCGGGGAGCTTGACCTCTTCGTAGCGCGCCATCAGCCGAGCGAGGACGGTAAAGACGTCGCCCTCCGCCGCGCTGTTTTCCGGGACAGGGCCGCCGCGCTCCTCGATTTCCACCCCGGCGCCGCGGGCGCGGACGATGCGGTACGGGTCCTTCCCCAGGAACGAGTAACGCGCGAGCTTCTCGCCGCCCTCGACGCTTTCGAGGAGGAAGCCGTAGCTGTTTGCCTCTCCACCGCCCGCCGCGCGCAGCGCCAGAAACGCCGAGACGGGCGTAAGCAGGTCGGCCCCGAGGCGGCGGTAGACGGGCAGCACGAAGCGTTCCGTGCCGTTGGCGCGCGTGGCCTCGACATGGCGGCGGAAGTCGTCGAACGTCATTGGGGAAAAATGAAGCGTGAAGGCAACCGTAGAGGCGCATTGCGATACGCCCCTGCACGGCACGGCGGCGGGCATCGAAAAAACAAAAAACCCGCTGCCTCGGCGGAGGGGGCAGCGGGTCAGAAAGCGAGCGTCGCGCTTTGCTTGGCGCGGCTACGGCAAACGACGGGCTGCCCGGCGGCGGGGCCACCAGCCGTGCGGCCAGGTCGTATGCGCGCGTGTTTTTGTCATATCGGAAGACAGCTTACGGAGCGGAGCGGTGGCACGCAAAGCGGCGTTTTTGAAATTAGCGTGGCGTCAGCGCGTGGCGGCGAGGCTGTCCGGCGACGAAACCGAGACGCCAGCTTCTTCGATGGCGTCCAGGAGCACCGGGTACGCTTCGAGCAGCGCCCGCTCGCGGATGAGGATGTCGTTCAGGTTGAGGAGGCTCGACGTGAGCATGCTCTCGGTGTTGTCCGGATTCAGCGCGCCGGGGTACGAGATCGCGCTGAGGACCTGCCGGCCCATGAGGTCAAGCGCCTCTTGCACGCTGTATACGCGCACGATTCGCTGCGCCAGGGCGTAGTCGATCTCGCCGATGGCGCCCGTGCTCTGCGCCGTCTCCAGTGCCGCGTCCAAAGGCGTGTACGTGCGGAAGCCCTGGAAGCCGCGGTCGAACATCTCTTGGAAGCTGCTCACGGGCCGCCCTTGGAGTGCCGCCGCTATCGTGTCGCGGATGGTCTCGTGATAGGGCACGCGCGCCTCGATCTGCTCTCTGTTCAGGCGGATCTCTTGGGCGATGCTCTGGAGCGCGCGCTGCCGCAGCTCCTCATCGGCGCGGGCGTCGCGCCACTCGTCCACGGCCAGGGCCAGGAGCACGGCCACGACCACGGCGAGGATGTCCAGGCCGAAGGCGGCGAGGGGGAAGCGCTCTGTAAACTGCCCAAAGCGTTTACGCATGGTGGGGGCGGGCCTCCGTCTCCGTTTGCGATTAGGAACGCTACGCAACCGCGCGTTTAGCTGTTACGCTCGCCGTCGGTCGTCGGTCGTCCGTCGTCGGATGCTGCACCGAAGCGCGGGCCGGCCTCGCCGAACTGCGGCGTGTCGTAGATCCGCGCGCCGACGGTCGGGTAGGCCAGCTCGATGTGGCCGTGCGCCTTAAACTGCTCGAGCATCTCGCTCGTGATGGCGTGCTCGGTGCCGCGCCGCTTGCGCGCCTCGCACAGGTAGCGCAGCGTCAGGCGCACGCCGTTCTCGGCGAGGCGGACGTAGACGAACGGCGTCAGCAGGCTGTAGTGCACGAGGTACGCGCGCGCCATCCGCCGGAGCTGCTGCATGGCCTGCTTCTCCACCACCTCGGCCGATTCCTCGGCCAGGTCCAGCAGGATCTGCCGCGCCGCCTGCCAGTCGCTGCGGAAGGTGACGGTCACCGGCAGCTCGTTCCAGATGAACTGGAACCCCTCGGTGTAGTTGTACACGCCGTGCTGGAAGACCCAGCTGTTGGGGAGGTGCACGAGCCGGCCCGTAGACTGGTCCGCCTCCACCCAATTGCCGATCTCCATCAAGGTCGTGTGCAAGAGGCGGATGTCGATCACGTCGCCGCGGATGCCGTTGACCTCGACGCGGTCGCCGCGCTCGAAGGGCGAGCGCAGCGCGATGTCCACCCATCCGATGAAGCTCAAGAGCACCTCGCGCAGGGCGATGGCCAGCCCCGCGCCGATCACCGTCAAGATCGTGAACAGCCCGCCCAAATCCGGCGACCACAGCCCGATGATGAGCAGGAGCGCCGTGAGCGCCGCCGTGCGCCCGATGATCTTCGAGATGCGGAAGCGCCGCGCGGGCGCCTCGACGTAGCGCCCGGCCACGCGCCGCCCGAGCCGCGCGAGCGCAAAGGCCAGAAGCACCACGAGCAGCGTGATAAGAATCCGCTGGAAAACCGGGTCGCCGAGGTGGAAGTCGAAGGGCATGAGCGACACGCGGGGCGTCTGAGCAAAACGGCGCCGCCAAGTTAAGCACGCCGCCGCCGAATAGGGAAGCCGCCTTCGTGGACGACGATGGGCGGATGACGACTTTTCGAGGCGAGCCGTCATCCGTCCGTCGTCAAGCGACCGGAGGACGCTCTGGCTTGACGCCGAAGACGACCTCGGAGGGGAACGTCCACTCGCTCACGTAGGCGCGGCGCACGCGGCGGAGGCCAACCCGCTCGAAATGGGGCGCCATCTCCACGCCGCGGCAGCCGCCCAGGAGCGGAGGCGAGAGGCGGTAGATCCACTCCCAGAGCGCGTTGTAGGGGCGGCGGCCCTTCGTCATGTTGACCTGCACGAGCCGCCCGCCGGGCCTCAAGACGCGCGCGAACTCGCCAAGGACCGGCTCGAAATCTCTTTCCGGCAGAAGATCAAACATGTACGAGTTGAAGAGGCCGTCGAAGTGCGCGTCGGGGAAGGGGAGCGCGTAGGCGTCGGCGAGGCGGAGGCGGTAGTTTTTTGTCGAGGCGCGGGCGGCGCGTTTCTCAGCGCGGCGGAGCATGGCGGGGGTGAGGTCCACGCCCTCGGTCCAGCCGTCCGGGTTCTGACGGAGGATTTTCCCGAACGACAGCCCGGTGCCGACGGCCACCTCGAGCAGGCGCTCACCGTTCTGCACGCCGAGCCACTCGAGGCCGAGGCGCCGCGCCTTCCGCTCCACGAGGACGGCCAGGACGTCGTGCGTGGGAGCGATCCAGGTATACGTCGGGCGGACGGCGCTCTTGGGCAAGCGAGCGGGGAGGATTTCGGGAGCGGGCATAGGCGGTCGAGCAAGCGTAGCAGGGACACACCGCCGGTGTGTCCCTGCCACAATGAAGACAAGGTCATCTTACTTGATTAGGAAACGGGCGGGGGGCAAAGCGCACATCGGATGCCCAGGCGGAACCTATCGGCGTGTCGGTCCTTGTGGTATCTGTTGCACTGCGCACGCCTTCGTCATCTCGTAAAGCAGCTCATGGCCACGCCCGAAACCACCTCTCGGCTGCATCGCCTGGCGGCGTACCGCCCGGTGCTTGACCGGCTCATCTTTGGCGTGGCGCTCGTGGGCGTGCTCGTCGTGGCGCACTTGGGCATCCAGCAGGAGCGCGCGTTTGCGGGCGGATGCTTCGGGTTTGGCGCCGAGGCGGCCGCTGCGTCTAACTTCGACTGCGGCGCGGTGCTTTCGAGCGCGGCCAGCACGTTCTTGGGCGTCTCCAACGTGGTGTGGGGCTTTGTGTTTTACGGCGCCACTGCTGCGCTTACGCTCGGGGCGGCGTTTGTTGCCTCTGCGGGTCGCCGGCGCCTTATCAAAACGGCGCGGCTGGCGCTCGTCGGGTTCGGGGTGTTGTACACGGCGCGGCTGCTCTACATCCAGTTTTTTCAGCTCGATGCCTTGTGCGCGCTGTGCCTGACCTCGGCGGCGCTCGTAGGCGCGCTGCTTGTCCTTCAGCTTGCCGAGCTGCTCAGCGCGGCGCCGTCGGCCTCAGCGCGCCGGCCGGTGGCGTGGAGCCGGCGCAAGCGCGAGGCCGCGCTCCTGGGGGCGCTGGCCGCCCTCGCCCTCGTCATCGCCGGCGCCGATGCGTTCTACTTCGGCGGCCAGGACGCGCCGCCGCCGGAGGTGGCCGCCGCCGAACGGGCCGAGGCGCCGCGTCGGAGCGCCGCCACGCCGGCCGCCGCGCCCGCCGCCTCCGACACGCTGCAGGTGGCCGAGGGCTGTTACTACGACCCTGAGAAAAACGCCGTCGCCAACCCGAGCCGCCTCGTCAGCATGGGCGATGCCATCCTCGGCAACGCGAGCGCGCCGGTGACGGTTATCGAATACTTTGATCCCAACTGCCCGCACTGCGCCACCTTCCACCCGACGATGCAGCGGCTCCAGGAGCGGTACGGCGACCGGGCGCGGTTTGTCTACAAGCCCGTCCCGCTCTGGGAGTTCTCCGTCCCGCAGATCGAGGCGCTCTACGCCGCGGGGCAGGAGGGGCGGTTCGACGCCATGCTCGAGGCGCAGTTCGCCCGGCAGCAGCGCGGCGGCCTGAGCGCCGAGCAGCTCCAAGGGATCGCCCGCGAGATCGGCATGGACCCCGGCGTCCTGATGGCGCGCTTGCGGGGCGGCCTCTACCGCGCGAAGGTGGCACAGAGCCGGCAGCAGGCCGTGGAGATCGGCCTCCAGAGCACGCCCACGGTGCTGATCAACGGCCGGTTCGTGGCGCAGCGCTCGCGCACGGCGCGCTGCCTCGCGGCCATGATCGAGGCCGCCGCCGAGGAAGCCGTCGCCGCCAACGAGTAGCCGCCATGCCCTTCGACACGCTCAAAGCAAAAAACCAACTCGTCGAGGAGTACGGCCACGCCGAGGGCATCGTCTCCGTCATTGCCTCGGCGGACGAGGTGGCGACGAAGAAAGACCTCGAAGTGCTCGAAGCGCGCCTCACGCGCAAGCTCTACGGCGCTATCTTTCTGGCCGTGAGCGTTCTTGCGGCACCCAACTTTTTCACGTGAGCCGTTTGCCATAGGGCGCGCGCGTGTGCGTGCTTGTCCTCCGTGCCGTCCCCGAAGTGCCCCTCACCCACCCTTCACCCAACCCATCGCCCCGCGCCATGCCCGACCAGCCCGTTGCCGTCCAGGCCACCGACCTCGAAGAACTCGCCATCAACACCATCCGCTTCCTCTCGGTGGACGCCGTGCAGAAGGCGGAGAGTGGCCACCCCGGCACGCCCATGGCCCTGGCGCCGGCGGCGTACGTGCTCTGGCACCGCCACCTCAGGCACAACCCCGAGGACCCGCGCTGGCCCGACCGCGACCGCTTCGTCCTCTCGAACGGCCACGCCTCCATGCTCCTGTACAGTCTCCTCCACCTCACGGGCTACGACCTGCCCATGGAGGAGATCAAGAACTTCCGCCAGTGGGAGTCCATGACGCCGGGCCACCCCGAGAACTTCATGACGCCCGGCGTGGAGACGACGACGGGGCCGCTCGGCCAAGGCTTCGCCTCGGGCGTCGGCATGGCGATTGCCGAGCGGTTCCTCGCCGCGCACTTCAACGAGGACGGCTTCCCGCTCGTGGACCATCACACCTACGCCTTCTGCTCCGACGGCGACGTGATGGAGGGGGTCAGCCACGAGGCCGCCTCCTTGGCCGGCCACCTCGGCCTTAGCAAGCTCGTCTACATCTACGACGACAACCACATCACCATCGACGGCGACACGGCCCTCGCCTTTACCGAGGACACGGGCAAGCGCTTCGAGGCCTACGGCTGGCACGTGCAGCACGTGGACGACGGGAACGACCTCGACGCCATCGACGAGGCCATCCGGAAGGCCAAAGAGGAGACGGAGCGCCCCTCCTTTATCGTCATGCGCACGGAGATCGGCTACGGCTCTCCCGGCAAGCAGGGCAAAGCCTCCGCGCACGGCTCGCCCTTGGGCGAGGACGAGGTCGAGAAGACGAAAAAGAACTTGGGCTGGCCCACCGGCAAGCCGTTCCACGTCCCCGACGAGGCGCGCGAGCACATGACAGAGGCCGTCGAGCGGGGCCAGAAGTTCCAGGCCGAGTGGGACGACCTCATGGCGCGCTACGAAGAGGAGCATCCCGAAAAGGCCCGGCGCTTTAAGGACTGGCACGACGGCACGCTCCCCGACGGCTGGGATGCGGACCTCCCGGAGTTCGAGCCGGGCGAGAAGATGGCTACGCGGAAGGCGTCGGCCGCCGTGATGGAGAAGATCATGCCAGAGCTTGGTTTCTTCATCGGCGGCTCGGCGGACTTGCACGAGTCGAACAAGACGCTCGTCGAGGAGCGCGGCGTCTTTCAGAAAGACACGCCCGAGGGCGCGAACCTGTACTACGGCGTGCGCGAGCACGGGATGGCCGGCGCCTCTAACGGCATCACCACGCACGGCGGGCTGCGGGCCTACTGCGCCACGTTCTTCATCTTCTCAGACTACCTCCGCCCCTCGATGCGCCTGGCCGCCTTGATGAACGCGGCCGTCGTCTACGTCTTCACGCACGACTCGGTGGGCCTGGGCGAGGACGGCCCCACGCACCAGCCCATCGAGCACCTCATGGCCCTGCGCGCCATCCCGCAGCTCACGCTCATCCGCCCGGCCGACGCCAACGAGACGGCCGAGGCGTGGCGCGCCGCCGTCGAGAACACCGACGGCCCCACGGCGCTCGTCCTCACGCGCCAGGGCGTCCCCACCTTCGACCGCGAGAAGTACGCCTCCGCCGAGGGGCTGCACCGGGGCGCCTACGTCCTCCGCGACACCGACGGCACGCCCGACGTCATCCTCATCGGCACCGGGAGCGAGGTGCAGCACGCCGTCGACGCGGCCGAGACGCTTTCTGATGAAGGCGTCCAGGCGCGCGTCGTCTCGATGCCGTCGTGGGAGCTGTTCGAGAAGCAGGACCAGCGCTACCGCGACGAGGTCTTGCCGCCCGAGGTGACAGAGCGCGTCTCTGTCGAGGCGGGGACGCCGCTGGGGTGGCAGCGCTACGTGGGGCCGGAGGGCACCTCCATCGGCGTCGACCACTTCGGCTCGTCGGCGCCGGGGGAGCGGGTGATGAAGGAGTTCGGGTTCACGGCCGAGCACGTGGCCGAGCGCGCGCGGAAGGTGCTTGGCAAGTAACGCAGTCGGTATCGGCGGATGGCTCGTTCGGCGCGCAACGCTTCGTGGGGGTACCTGGCGCTGGAGGCCGGGCTGATCGTCCTGAGCGTGCTCTTGGCCTTTGGCATCCAGGAGTGGCGGCAGGGGCAGCGCGACGCGGCCTCGGCCGAGCGCGCCCGCGAGGCCATCCGCCGCGAGATTGTGGCGAACCGCGCTGAGGTGGAAAACCTGCTGGAGGTGCACCGGCATGAGATCGAGCGCATCCGCCAAGATTCCAGTAACCGGCTCATGGTCAACTGGCAGACCAGCGTTTTGCAAAACAGCGCGTGGGAGACGGCGCAGTCCACCGGCGCGGCGGCGCACCTGGACTTCGACGTGGCCGAGGCCGCCGCCGTTGTGCGCCAGGTGCAGGCCGGCCACGCCGATTTTCAGCGCACCGTGGGCGAGATGCTTTACCAAACCATCCTGGCCGGCGGCGCGGACATCGGCGCGACGCTGGCCGAGCGGAAGGGCGCCCTCGTCCCCATGCTCATCAACATAGCCACCTACGAGGCGTCGCTGCTCCGCGCCTATGACGACGCGCTGGCCGCCCTCAACGGCGAGGCGCCGTCCTCCGACAGCAGCGCCGCGCTGGCCGGCGGGGCGTCGCGCTGAAGGTTTTCCGGCGGAACGCAGAGGGTGTCCCGCTGGCTGCCGCCCCTCGGGGACCTGTGGCCGGCGGCGGCGTTTCTCCAGCATGGCCCACAGAGGAAAACACGCAAGGCGGTGCGCGGCGATCCTGTGGATGGGAGCGCTGCTGCTTTCCATGTGGGCGCCGGCCGCCTCAGCGCAGCGCGCGGCGATGGACGAAGCGTGGAAGCCCATGCTCGTCCACGAAGGCGTGGCGTTCTCCTACATCTTCTACTCCGAGGCCGACGAGCGCCACGACGGCGTGGTCGTCCGCCTCGTCAACCGGAACGGCTACGCCGTGCGCTACCGCTTCACGATGGTCTTCCGCGCCGAGACGGGCGACGAGCACACGGAGCGCGCCGAGGGCACGTTGGAGCCGGGCGAGATGAAGACGGGCGACGCGGCCGGCCTCTTCTGGATCCCCTTCAAGGACGGCCGCTCCATCGGCGAGGTGGGGCTGCGCGGCTGGCGCGTTACGAGAGAGGGCGAGGCGGGGTGAGCGGGGGAGAAGGGCGCCCACCGGAGGCCGGCGTCGCTTACGTTTGGGCGGCGATTTCCCTACCTTTGGCGTTTCGCTCGATGACCGCTCTTTTCGAAGTCTCTGCCATGACCGCACGTCCGTTCACACTTGCCGCGCTTCTCGTTCTTCTGCTGATGCCAAGCGCGCAGGCGCAGGCGCAGTCCACTGACGCCGAGGAGGCGCCGCCCCCGCCGCACGACCCGCGCATCCACGCCATCGTGGACAGCGTCTCGGCCACTCGGATCGAGGCGGACATCCGCGAACTGGCCGGCTTTGGCACGCGCCACACGCGCTCGGACACGACGAGCGACACGCGCGGCATCGGCGCGGCCAGGCGGTGGATCGAAAGTGAGTTCAGGCAGATCTCCGCCGACTGCGGCGGGTGCCTCGAAGTGGGGACGCAGCGCTTCGTCGTCTCAGGTGAAGACCGCATCCCCGACTCAACGACGATTGTAAACGTCCTGGCCATCCAGCGCGGCGCGCGCTACCCGGAGCGCTACGTCATCATGACGGGCGACATCGACAGCCGCGCCTCTGACGTCATGGACTTCACGAGCGACGCCCCCGGCGCCAACGACAACGCCAGTGGCATGGCCGGCGCCATCGAGGCCGCGCGCGTCCTCAGCCAGTACGAGTTCCCCACGACCATCGTCTACGCCGGCCTCTCGGGCGAGGAGCAGGGCCTCTTCGGCGGCGCGCACATGGCCGAGGTCGCCACCGAAGAAGGCTGGGACATCGAGGCCGTCTTGAACAACGACATGATTGGCAACATCGAGGGTGGCGACGGGGTGATCGACAACACCGTTTTTCGCGTCTTCTCGCAGCCGCTCCCGGCCGGGATGACGGAGCGCGACTACAACCTCCTGCGCTTTTTCGGCGGCGAGGTGGACGGCCCCTCGCGCCAGCTCGCCCGCTACGTCGCCCGCGTGACGGACGCGTACTTCGCAGCCAGCAACCTCGACGCCATGATGATCTACCGGCTCGACCGCTTCGGGCGCGGGGGGCACCACCGCCCCTTCAACGACGCCGGCTTCCCCGCCGTGCGCATCATGGAAGCGCACGAGGACTACACCGAGCAGCATCAGGACATCCGCACCGAAGGCGGGATCGACTACGGCGACGTGATCGAAGAAGTCAACTTCGACTACGCGCGAGAGCTTACCGCCGTGAACGCGGCCACGCTCGCGGCCATGGCCTGGGCGCCGCCCGCGCCCGACAGCGTGCGCATCGGCGGGGCCGTCGAGCCTTCGACCACGCTCGCGTGGGAGCCGGTGGACGACCCAAACCTGGCCGGCTACAAGGTCTACTGGCGCAAGACGACGGCGCCGCAGTGGCAGGAGTGGCAGTTCGTCCCGGCGGGCGCGACGCGCCACACGCTCGACGGCATCGTGATCGACAATTACCTCTTCGGCGTGGCGGCGGTGGGGCGCGACGGGAACGAGAGCGTGGTGGCGTTTCCGGGCGGGCTGCTGCGGGAGTGAGCGTACGCCGTCGCGCCGCTTTTCGCAGTTCAAGGAGCATGGCCGTTGGCCGCAGCGTTGAGCAGAAAAGAAGATGAAGAACCAGCAGGTGCAGCCATGCCGCACGTTGACGTAGATCAGGCTAAGCAGCGCCTCGAAGAGCTTATCGAGCAGGCCGCACGCGGCGAGGAGGTCGTCATCACGAAGACGGGCCAGCCGGTAGCGCGGCTTTCCGCCGCGACGGCCAAGCGCCAACGCGAGTTCGGGAGCGCGGGCGGGGAGATCTGGATGAGTGATGACTTTGATGCGCCGCTCGACGATTTCCGCGAGTACATGTAGCGCCATGCGGCTTCTCTTGGACACGCACAGCTTCCTGTGGTTCATCGGCGGGGATGAACGCCTCTCGGGCAGGGCGAAAGAAGCCATCGCCGATCTTGAGAACGAAGCGTTTTTGAGCGTGGCAAGCCTCTGGGAAATGGCGATCAAGATTAACGTCGGAAAGCTGAAGCTGCCGCATCCTTTCGGAGAACTGATCCCGGAACAGCCCTTGCGGAACGAGATCGAGGTCTTGCACGCCGAGTTGTCGCATCTGGCAGCGTACACGCGCTTGCCGCTCCATCACCGCGATCCGTTCGACCGGCTGATCATCGCGCAGTCGCAAGTGGAGGCTCTGACCGTGGTAGGCAAAGACGAAGCGTTCGAGCGCTACGACGTGGATCTGCTCTGGTAAATGCTTGCTCGAAAGGAAAGCTGGCGCGCCCACACACCCATCCGCCCAAACCCCCACACGCCGAAAGATGCTCGACCGCCGCGCGTTTATGGCCTACTGCTCCGCGCTGGGCCTCTCCAGCACCGTCTTCCCCGGCGCCCTCTACGCCCGCGCCGCTCAGAAGCCGGACCCCGAAGACATCACGGCGGAAGACATTACCCACGCCGCCGACCTCGCCGGCCTCCATTTCACCGAGGAGGAGCGCGAGATGATGGTCGAGGACCTGCGCGAAAACCTCGAAGGCTACGAAAAACTGCGCGCGCTCGACCTCCCCAACGAGGTGCCGCCCGCCCTCGTCTTCGACCCGCGCCTCGGCGGCGTCACCCCGCCCGAAGACGCGCCGCCGATGGAGTGGGCGCCGCAGCCCGTGGAGCGCCCAGAGAGCGAGGAGGCGCTGGCGTTCATGCCGGTGGCCGGGCTGGCGTACCTGCTCAAAAACGGCGACGTCACCTCCACCGAGCTGACGCAGCTTTACCTCCGTCGCTTGAAAGAGTACGACGGCGTGCTCAAGGCCGTCGTCACGCTCACCGAGGAGCGCGCCCTGTGCCAAGCCGCCGAGGCCGACGAGGAGATCGCCACAGGCAACTGGCGCGGGCCGCTTCACGGCATCCCCTACGGCGCGAAGGACCTCCTCGCCGTCGAGGATTACCCGACCACCTGGGGCGCCACGCCGTACCGGGAGCAGACCATCGCCGAGAACGCCGCCGTGATCGAAAAGCTGGACGCGGCGGGCGCCGTCCTCGTGGCAAAACTCACGCTCGGGGCGCTGGCCTGGGGCGACGTCTGGTTCGGGGGGACGACGAAGAACCCGTGGAACGTCGAGCAGGGGAGTAGCGGGTCGTCGGCGGGGCCGGGGTCGGCGGTGGCGGCGGGGCTGGTGGCGTTTGCCATCGGGTCGGAGACGCTCGGCTCCATCGTCTCGCCCTCGACGCGCAACGGCGTCACCGGGCACCGGCCCACCTTCGGCGCGGTGAGCCGTCACGGGGCGATGGCGCTCTCGTGGAGCATGGACAAGCTCGGCCCGATGGCACGCTCGGCCGAGGACTGCGCGCTCGTCTTCGAGGCCATCAACGGCGCCGACCCGCGCGACCCGGCCACCACGCCCGTCCCGTTTCCCTATCAGCAGAACTTCGACGTGACGCGCCTCCGCGTGGGCTTCCTCGAAGATGCCTTCGCCGAGGATTACGACAACCAATCCGCCGATCAGGAAACGCTCGCTGTCCTGCGCGACCTCGGCGTCACCCTGGAGCCGATGGCGCTGCCGGGCGATCTGCCCGTGGACGCGATGCTCACGACGCTGAGCGTAGAGGCGGCCACGGCGTTCGATGCCCTCACGCGCGAGCGCGGCATTGACGCGATGGTGCGGCAGACGAAAGACGCCTGGCCGCACGTCTTCCGCACGGCGCGGTTCGTGCCCGCCGTCGAGTTTTTGCAGGCCAACCGCGCCCGCACGCTCCTCATGCGCCAGACGGCCGAGGCGATGGACGGCTTCGATGTGATCGTCTCGCCCTCGTTCGGAGGCGGCACCCTCGGCATCACCAACCTCACGGGCCACCCCGCCGTGAGCCTGCCCAACGCCTTCCGCCCGGTGGAGGGGCAGCCCTCCGGCAGCGCGCGCCGCCAGCCCGGCAGCATCACCTTCGTGGGCGGCCTCTACCGGGACGCGGCCATGCTCTCCTTGGCGCGCGCCTACCAGAACGCCACCGATTTCCACCAGCGCCGCCCGCCGATTGGGTAGTCTGTGCCTAATGGATAGTCTGCGCCTAAGAGGTCGGGGGCATGGAAGCGGCACAAGATCAACGCTTCCCCCTCCCACACGCCCAAGCCCCCACCCTCAAGCCTACCAGCCTTGCAAGTCGCGCAGGCGGATGGTGATGCCGGCCTCGTCTTCGCCGTCGAGGCTGTTAGTGGCCGTGGCCTTGTACCAGCGCCAGCGGCCCTTGCCCGTGCGCAGGCGGAAGAGCCACGAGGCCTGCGCCTTGCCGTAGCATACCATGTCGGCTACGTCACGCATGACCTGATACAGATTCTTGCCGTGGACGTGCGCGAAAAAGCATGGGTCGATAGATGCCTCGCCGTCGTATTCCAAGAGACGGGCGGCGGAGGAGGAGAGGTGCTCGATAGAGCCTTTGGCGTTTAAAACGAGAAGAGGCGCGTACGGATTGGCCGCACGCTGGAAGCGCTTCCGAAAAGGGCCAATTCTTGGCGTTTCCGATGGCGGCGTGTGGGGCAGCACGGTATTCTGCATGGCGTTGGGAGGGCTATTTTAGAAGGGAGGACACAAGCAGAAGTGGGGAGGGACGCACCGAGGTGGCCAAACGGAGGCAGCGTCAATTCTCACATAAGGATAAAACATAGAAAACGCACGGACTGTAAAAAACTTCTGGCTTGTTCGAGCAACACTTGAGGTCCGTGCAAGCGCGCGCCTAGCGGCGCCTCCCGCACAGCTTCCTTTCCGATTAGCAGAAAACAGCAAACGGCGAAGTCTTATGCGCATCGTCTCTCTCTTGCCGGCAGCTACGGAGTGGATCGCGGCGTTCGGCGGCGCAGGCGATCTAGTAGGACGCTCGCACGAATGCGATGCGCCGACCTCCGTCCGCGCGCTCCCGGCCGTCACGCGCCCCGCGTTTCCCGAGGGCAAAGACGCCCAGGCCATTGACGACGCCGTGCAAAGCCAGCTCCGCAGCGGGCTGAGTCTTTACGACGTGGACCTCGGCGCGCTGCAAGCGTTGCGGCCCGACCTCGTCGTTACGCAGGCGCAGTGCGAGGTCTGCGCGGCCTCGCTCTCGGACCTTGAAAACGCGCTGGCGGATTGGACCGGCGCACGGCCCCGCCTCTTTTCCATCGAACCGGCCACGTTCAAAGAAGTGCTCGACGCCGCGCTGCGCCTCGGCCGCGCCGCCGGGCGGATGGAAGGCGCCATGCGCGCCATCGGCGAGGGGGAGCGGAGGCTACGCGCGCTGCAAGAGCGCCTCGGCCTGCGCCGAGGGGCCGGCCTTGAGAAAGCGCCCACGGTGGCTTGCATCGAATGGCTCGCGCCACTGATGACGGCGGGCCACTGGACGCCCAACCTTGTGGAGCACGCCGGCGGGCGCTGCGTCCTCAGCGAGAAGGGCGCTGCCTCGCAGCGGGTCGCCTGGGAGGCCCTGCGCGCCGCCGACCCCGACGTCGTGGCCGTCCTGCCCTGCGGCTTCACGATAGAGGAGACGCGCCGCGACCTGCACTACCTCACGGAAAAGCCTGGCTGGCGCGACCTCCGCGCCGTGCGAAAAGGCCGCGTCTACCTTTTCGACGGGAGCGCCTATTTCAACCGGCCCGGCCCACGGCTCTACCGCTCTATCGCACTCCTGGCCGCCGCGCTCCATCCCGGCACGCCCGCCGCCGAGACCGCAGCTGCCGCCCCGTGGGAAATGCAGAAGCTCTCCGAAGCTGGCACGCCCGCGCGCTGACGTGCAGGCTGCGGCGAACCGTCCGGCGCCTCTCGCGTTGTGTGCGAGTGGCCTTGCGCCGGCGCACCCGGTTGGCGCAGCGTCCCATCGGACCCACTGCCCTTGTTTCAGCAACCCGCATCAGCGCAGCCTGAGCGCATCGTATGAAGCTTTCCGAGTTCGAGTACGAGTACCCCCAAGAGCTAATCGCCAAGTACCCGGCTGAGCCGCGCGACCAAGCGCGCCTGATGATCGTCAACCGGGCGGATCACTCCATCGAGCACCGCCGCTTTGCGGACCTGCCCGACTACTTTGGCAAAGGCGACGTCATGGTCGTCAACGACACGAAGGTGTACCCGGCGCGTCTCTTCGGCAAAAAGGAGAAGACGGGCGCGCAGATCGAGGTCTTCCTCCTGCGCGAGTTGAACCCCGAGAGCCGGCTCTGGGACGTGATGGTGGACCCGGCGCGCAAGATCCGCATCGGGAACAAGCTCTTCTTCGAGAACGACCTCACGGCCGAGGTCATCGACAACACCACCTCGCGCGGGCGCACGATCCGCTTCGTCTTTGAGGGGTCGAACGAGGAGCTGTACGAGAAGATCGACAAGATCGGCGAGACGCCGCTCCCGCCCTACATCAAGCGCGAGGTCGAACCCGAGGATCAGGACCGCTACCAAACGATCTTTGCCGAGCACCGCGGCGCCGTGGCCGCGCCCACCGCCGGGCTGCACTTCACCAAAAGGCTGGTGGAACGCCTGGAGAAAAAAGGCGTCGAGGTCGTGCCCGTGACGCTGCACGTCGGGCGCGGGACCTTCCGCGAGGTGGGCGTGGAGGACCTCACCAAGCACTCGATGGACTCCGAGCAGTTCGTCATCCCGCGCGCGACGGCCGAGAAGGTCAACCGCGCGCTGCTCTCGCCCGACCACACGGTGACGGCCGTGGGGACGACCGTGGTGCGCGCCATCGAGTCGAGCCTCTCGGCCAAGGGCCACCTCAAGGCCGATTCGGGCTGGACGGACAAGTTCGTCTACCCGCCCTACGACTTCAAGATTACCGAGCGGCTCATCACGAACTTCCACCGGCCCAGGAGCACGCTCATGATCATGGCCGCCGCGTTCGCCGGCTACGACTTCCTCTTCGAGGCCTACAAAGAGGCGCACAAGGAAGGGTACGAACTCTTCTCCTTCGGCGACGCGATGATGATCGTTTAGGGCGAATGGTGAGCGGCGAGTAGCGAATGGGGCGGCTGAGAGCTTTACGATGGTTGCGATGAGCGACGACGCTGCTAAGAACGACCGCCACTCGCCGCCACCAGAGGTGGCCGTGATCGTCCCGGCGGCGGGGCGGGGGACGCGCCTGGGCGGAGCGCGCAAGCAGTTCCGCCTTCTGGGCGGGCGTCCGCTCCTGGTGCGGACGTTGCTCGTCTTCGAGCGTTGCGCGGCAGTGGACGCCCTTTTCGTGGCCGGCCCGCCGGGCGAGGCCGCCGCGCTGGAAGAGCGGCTGTGCGCGGAAGAACTGGACAAGCTAGCGGCTGTGGTGGAGGGCGGCGCCTCGCGGCAGGCCTCGGTCGCTGCCGCGCTGGAGGTGGTGCCGGAAGCGGCCGGTGTGGTGCTCGTGCACGACGCCGTGCGGCCCTTCGTGGAGGAGGAGCGCGTCGAGGCGGTGATCAGAGTCGTATGCGCCGAAGGGGCCGCCGCGCTCGCCGTCCCCGTGGCCGATACGCTGCGCCGCGTGGCAGATGGCACTTTCAGTAGGGCGGTGCCGCGCGAGGATCTCTACCGGATGCAGACGCCGCAGGGCTTTCGCCGCACCTGGCTCGCCGAAGCGCACGCCGCCGCCGAGGGCCATCCGCCCGCCACGGACGACGTGGAATTGGTGCAGCGCACCGGCCGCGCCGTGCGCCTCGTAAAGGGCAGCGCGATGAACTTCAAGATCACCACGCCCGAGGACTGGAAGCTGGCTCAGCGCCTCTGGCCGCGGTGGGAAGAAGCGCTCTGAACGTGTTCACGTGTTCACGTGTTCAAGTGCGCACGTGTTTAGTGGACAGGAGGCAGGTTCACGGGCAGCGTTCAAGGGCAGGCGTGAACACGTAAAAACGCGAACACACGAACACGAAAGGAAATGCGCATCGGTTATGGGTATGACGTGCACCGGCTGGTAGAAGGCCGCTCGCTCATCTTGGGCGGCGTGGAGATTCCCTACAAAAAAGGCCTGGCCGGCCACTCCGACGCCGACGTGCTCCTGCACGCCCTCTGCGACGCGCTCCTGGGCGCCGCCGCGCTGGGCGACCTCGGCGCGCACTTTCCCGACACCGACGCCGCCTGGAAGGACGCCGACAGCCTGGTGCTCCTCCGCGATGTGTCGCAGCAGGTGGCCGCCGCCGGCTTCCGCATCGAGAACGTGGACGCGACGGTGGCGCTGCAAAAGCCCAAGCTTAGTCCGCACATCGGCGTCATGCGGGAGAACATCGCCGAGGCGCTGGGCCTCGATCTCGGCCGCGTTTCCGTCAAGGCCACCACGACCGAGAGGCTGGGCTTCGTGGGCGAAGAGGCCGGAGCGGCGGCGCACGCCGTGTGCCTGCTGGAGGAGCAATGACCGAATGGCTGGCCGACTTCTTCGACTGGATGGAGGCGCTGCCGGCGCTCTGGGCGTACGCCGCGCTTTTCGGGGTGGCGTATCTGGAAAACATCTTGCCGCCCATCCCCGGCGACATGGTAGTCGTCTTTGGCGGCTACCTCGTGAGCGCCGGCACGCTGAGCTTCCCCGTCGCCTGGGCGCTGGCGACGTTAGGCGGGGCGCTCGGGTTTATGAGCGTGTACGCCGTGGGCTACCATTTAGGCGGGGCGGCGCTGGGCACCGAGCGGCTGCGCTGGCTGCCGGCCGAGCAGGTGGAGCGCGCGCGGGCATGGGTCCGCCGCTGGGGCTACGGCGCGGTGGCGGCAAACCGCTTCCTTACCGGCGCGCGCTCGGTGATCTCGCTGGCGGTGGGGCTGACGCGCATGAACCCGTGGAAGACGGCCTTTTTCGCCACGCTCTCGGCGGCGGTGTGGACGGCGCTCATCACCTACGCCGGCTACGCGGTGGGGGAGAACTGGCGCGTCATCGAGGGCTACCTAAGCGCGTACGGACGCGCGGTAGTGGCCGTGGCGCTCGTCCTGGTGCTCGCGCGCTTGGCGTACGTGCACTGGAGGCGCCGCCGCACGGAGCGTTCCGGCTGAGTGCGCTCTGGTTGACAGCGGCGTGCGCGGTCTCTACCTTACCGGACGTACCATTGGGGCAGAAGGCTGGCGTAGCTCAACTGGTAGAGCAGCGCTCTTGTAAAGCGCAGGTTGGGGGTTCGAGTCCCTTCGCCAGCTCTCTTTTTTCTTTGCAATGGCGGTCTTCCTGTGGAAGACCGCCATTGCGGGGAAAACCTGTGGGATTGTCTTGGTGCGACGTCTCTTTTGCGCCGCCGCCTGTGCCGTCTGATTCTCTGCTCGTACAAGCGTCACCAACGGAAGACTGCCACGCGGCGGCCGTGCGCGTGGCCTCGGTGCCGGCCACGCACGTCTACGTGCGGCGGCTGGCGCATCCCGGCGTGTGCCGCCTGCGCGACCCGAGCGGGGACGACCTCCGCACGCCGCGCTTTCTCGGTCCGCACTGGCTGCGCGCGCACGCCGGCGCGTTCGACCTCGTGCACGTGCACTTCGGGTTTGAGTTTTACAGCGCCGCGCGCCTGGAGGCCGTGTGTGGCGAGCTGCGGCGCCAAGGCGTGCCGCTCGTCTACACCTGCCACGACCTGCGCAACCCGAACCACTCCACGGCCGCGCTCCATGACGCCGCCCTGGCCGTGTGGATGGCCCACGCCGACGCCGTCGTCACGCTGACGGATTGGGCCGCGCGCGAGATCAAGCGTCGCTTCGGCCGGCGCGCGTTGGTCCTGCCGCACCCGCACGTCGTCCCGCTGAAGGAGATGCGCGCGCGGCAGACGCGGCCCCGCCCTCGGCACCGGGACCGCTACCGCATCGGCATCCACTTCAAGAGCCTGCGCGCGAACATGGTCGGGGCGCCGCTGCTGCACGCCGCGCTCGGCGCCGTGGCCCCGCTCGACGGCGTGCGCCTGCGCATCGACCTCCACGCCGACGTGGCCGATCCGCGCAGCGCGAACCACGACGCGGCGCTCATGGCGCTCGCCCTCGGCGCCGCTGCCGATGCCGCCAGCGACCTCGACCTCCACATCCACCACTATTTTAGCGATGACGAGCTGTGGGCTTACCTCGCCACGCTCGACGCCTTTGCGCTGCCCTACCGCTTCGGGACGCACTCGGGGCTGCTCGAGGCGTGCCGCGACCTCGGCACGGCCGTAATCGCGCCAAGCTGCGGCGCCTACGGGGCGCAGGGCGCGCACTACCTCTATAAAGCCTGCGAGGCGGGCGGCGTGGGGGCGCTGAGCGTGGCCGCCGCCTGCAGAGCCGCCGCAGAGGGCGAGGCGCCCGCGCCGCTCTCCGTGGCTGAGCGCCAGACCCAGCGCCAGGCCGTCGCCGAAGCGCACCATCAGCTTTACCGCCGTCTTCTCCGCTGACTCGCTTTTGGGAACCTTGCGGGTTTGCTCTAACGTATAGTCTGTCTGCGTAAAGGAAGCAGGACGGATGCCTTTGCAAGAGCCTGTTACGCTGCCACTTGTTTAAACGAAGCAGGCGGATGCCGCATCCTTTTGCTCGAATGGATTCATTTTAAATTCGTGTGTCGCAGCGGCACCTTGCAGGCAGGTTCCTCTATAATGGCTGCCGACGCGCGCGTTACCTGGGCGGGTAGCGAAGCGGCCAAACGCAGCAGACTGTAAATCTGCCGACTTAGTCTTCGGAGGTTCGAATCCTCCCCCGCCCACCGATGGCAATGAGTAGTGAGTGATGCATAATTATTGATTGCTCATTCCACATCGCTCCATGCCAGACTGCGGGAGTAGCTCAGTTGGTAGAGCATCACCCTTCCAAGGTGAACGTCGCGGGTTCGAATCCCGTCTCCCGCTTTGCTGTTTTGCAATAGCGTTTTTCCGGTGGAAGACCGCTATCGCGGTTGCAGGGGGAGGAGTTTTCCAAACCGCCTTCACCGAACGGCGTGCAACAACGGGTCTTCACAGAAAGCCCGTTGTTGCAAACCAAAAAAAGCCTCCTTAGCTCAGCGGTAGAGCACTTCCATGGTAAGGAAGGGGTCTCCGGTTCAAATCCGGAAGGAGGCTCACGAGCCGCGCCGGCGGCCTCGCACCCTGAAGCCCACAGCGCTCGGGCTTCGCACGCTTAATAGATCACGCACCTCAACGAGCAACCCACCCCAGATTCATGGCCAAGGAGCAGTTTAAGCGGGAGAAGCCGCACCTGAACATCGGGACGATCGGGCACGTCGACCACGGGAAGACGACCTTGACGGCGGCGATCACGACGGTGTTGAACAAGCGCGTCCAAGACCCCGCGAACCAGATCCGCGCTTTTGATTCGATCGACAACGCGCCCGAGGAAAGGGAGCGCGGGATCACGATTGCCACGGCGCACGTCGAGTACGCCACCGAAGAAAGGCACTACGCGCACGTGGACTGCCCTGGGCACGCCGACTACGTCAAGAACATGGTCACGGGCGCGGCGCAGATGGACGGGGCGATCCTGGTCGTGGCGGCCACCGACGGCCCGATGCCGCAGACGAGAGAGCACATCCTCCTGGCAAGGCAGGTGGGCGTGCCGTACATCGTCGTGTTCATGAACAAGACCGACCTCGTCGACGACGAGGAGCTTTTAGAGCTCGTCGACATGGAGGTCAGGGAGCTTTTGGAGCAGTACGAGTTCCCGGGCGAGGAGACGCCGATTGTGCAGGGGTCGGCCTTGAGGGCGCTCGAGGGCGACCAAGACCACGAGGAGAAGGTCATGGAGCTGATGGCGGCGGTGGACTCCTACATCCCCACGCCCGAGCGCGACCTGGACAAGGACTTTTTGATGCCGGTGGAGGACATCTTTAGCATTACGGGCCGGGGGACGGTGGCCACCGGGAGGATCGAGCGCGGGAAGGTCAACAGCGGCGAGTCGGTCGAGATCATCGGGATGCAGGAGGAGAAGCTGACCTCGACGGTGACGGGGATCGAGATGTTCAGGAAGCTCTTGGACCACGGCGAGGCGGGGGACAACGTGGGGCTTTTGCTGCGGGGGGTGGGCAAGGACGAGGTCAGCCGCGGGATGGTGGTGTGCAAGCCGGGGAGCGTGATGCCGCACCGGGAGTTCGAGTGCGAGGTCTACGTCTTGAGCAAGGAGGAGGGGGGGCGCCACACGCCGTTCTTCAAGGGGTACCGTCCGCAGTTCTACTTCCGCACGACGGACGTGACGGGGGACATCGAGCTGGGGGAGGGGGTCGAGATGGTGATGCCGGGGGACAACACCTCGTTCAAAGTAAGACTTATTCAGCCGGTGGCGATGGAGGAGGGCCTCAGGTTCGCCATCCGCGAAGGGGGGCACACCGTCGGGGCCGGCGTCGTCTCCAAGATCCTCGACTGAGCGAGGCGCGTGCGGGAGAGCGGAGGCAGGGGTTCCCCCTCTCTTACCCGTTCCCCCGCACCTTTACACGGGCGTAGCTCAACTGGCAGAGCGGCGGTCTCCAAAACCGCAGGTTGGGGGTTCAAGTCCTCCCGCCCGTGCCACACCGCATTTCGCAGGAGCAGGCCGCTCCATCTGGACGCGCGCTCTGCAACGCCGCTTCGAGGCACCAACAACGTTTTCACTAAAGGGTCGTCCGCTATGGGTTGGATCACGAATTATCTTCAAGACGTGGCCAAGGAGATGCGTAAGGTCAACTGGCCGAGTCAGCGCGAGCTGATCAGCAGCACCATCATCACCATCATCGCCACGCTGGTGCTTGCGGCGTTCATCTTCGCGGCCGATCAGGTGATCTCGACGTCGCTGGAAGTGGTGTATCAGTAAGTAGTGCGCTTCGGGCGGGAAGGCCTTTTCAGGTAAAGAGAAGCTCAAGGTTATGGCACAAAGCGGAGTTGACGTCCACAAGTGGTACGTGCTGCGCACGTTCTCCGGGCACGAGAAGAAGGTGCGGCGCTACCTCGAGCGCGAGATCGAGCTGCAGGAGTTGGAGGACCAGATCGACGAGATCCTGATCCCGATGGAGACGGTCTTCGAGATGCGCGGCGGCAAGAAGAAGACGAAGGAGAAGACGCTCTACCCCGGCTACATCATGCTGCACGCCACGATGGACAGCGAGCTGCAGCACGTCATCACGGGGCTGCCCTCGGTGATCGGCTTCGTGGGCGGGGGCGACGAGCCGCAGCCGCTGCGCAAGCAAGAGGTCGAGCGGATGCTCGGCAAGATGGACGAGGCGGCGGAGATGGGCGAGAAGCCCGAGATCCCGTACAAGCCCGGCGACCCGGTCAAGGTGGTGGACGGCCCCTTCAACAGCTTCACCGGCTTCGTCCAGGAGGTCTACCCGGACAAGATGAAGGTCAAGGTGCTCGTGTCGATCTTCGGGCGCAAGACGCCCCTGGAGCTGGACTACCTCCAGGTCGAGCACGAGGAGTAAGCGGTCCCTTAGCGCGCCCCACCGAATCTTCACGCGCTGCTGGAAAACATCCGGAGCGCCGGCGCATTGCAATGGGCTGCACGCGCCGCCTCTCCATTCTCAACGATTAACGCGGGAGTCCCGAGCAGAAGCGGGACGCTGGCACCGCAACAAAGCGTATGGCGAAGAAAGTACAGACCGAGATCAAGCTCCAGATCAAGGCCGGCCAGGCCAACCCGGCGCCGCCTATCGGTCCGGCGCTCGGTCAGCACGGCGTCAACATCATGGAGTTCTGCAAGGCGTTCAACGCCAAGACGCAGGACCGCATGGGTCTCGTGCTGCCGGTGGTCATCACCGTGTACGCCGACCGCTCGTTCACCTTCGTTGTCAAAAGCCCGCCGGCTGCGGTGCTCTTGAAGATGGCCGCCGGCGTGGACAAAGGCGCGGGCGACTCCCTCCGCGAGAAGGTGGGCACGGTGCAGTGGCAGGACTGCCTCGACATCGCCGAGCGCAAGATGGAGGACCTCAACGCGCACACGCCCGAGCAGGCCGCCCGCATGATCGCCGGCACGGCCCGCTCGATGGGCCTGCGCGTAGAAGGCCGCCCCGCTGAGGCGTAAACAAGCGGCGTAGGGAGACGATATATCGCGCCTCTACTACGACAGCCTAAACGTCTGCATCAACCCCACGCGGGAGCCGGCCTGCTCGCAAAGCGCCGGCGCTTGCACCGCACAACCCCCTGATCCTGATGGCTAGGAAGAAAAGCAAACGCTACACCGAGGCGCACGAGCGCATCGCCTCCAACGGCGGCCCGTACAACCTCGAAGACGCCGCGCAGCTCGTCAAAGACACGGCCACGGCCAGCTTCGATGAGTCCGTGGACATCGACCTGCGCTTGGGCGTAGACCCGCGCCACGCCGACCAGATGGTGCGCGGCTCCGTGGCCCTTCCGCACGGCACGGGCAAGGAGATCACCGTGCTCGTGCTCGCCTCCGAGGGCAAGCAGGCCGAGGCCAAGGAGGCCGGTGCCGACCACGTCGGCCTCGACGACTACATCACGCGCATCGAGGACGACGGCTGGTTCGACTTCGACGTCGCCATCGCCACGCCGGACGTGATGGGCAAGGTGGGGCGCCTGGGCCGCTTTCTCGGCCCACGCGGCCTGATGCCCAACCCCAAGAGCGGCACCGTGACGATGGACATCGCCGAGACCGTGCGCGACGTGAAGGCGGGCAAGATCGAGTTCCGCGTAGACCGCCACGGCAACCTGCACACCTCCATCGGCCGCGCCTCGTTCGCGCCGGAGCAGATTCAGGAAAACGCCCGCGCCTTTTTGAAGGAGATCCTGCGCCTCAGGCCCGCCTCGGCCAAGGGGCTGTACATGCAGTCCATCACGCTCTCGGCCACGATGGGGCCGCCCGTGCCCGTAGACCGCAGCGCCATCTTGACCGACGCCCGATAGTTTTTATGAATGGAGGATTGGAAGAAAGGAGAAAGGGGAGAAGGTCTTCCCCTTTTCCTCGTCTCGTCCATTCTCGGTAAGGTGCGTTGAAAGCAAAACGCTGCGTACCCCAACCCGGCATCCAAACGCAAACCTTATGGCACTTACACGCAAGCAGAAGGCGGCGCTCATTGACGAGCTGAGCAGCAAGCTCGAGACGGCGTCCATCGTTTACCTGGCCGACTTCTCCGGGCTGGACGTGGCGCAGTCGAACAGCCTGCGCGGCCGCTTTTACGAGGCCGGCGTCGAGTTCAAGGTGTTCAAGAACACCCTGGCCCGCCTGGCGATGGACCGCGTCGGCGGCTTTGACGACCTCAAAGAGCACCTGAGCGGCCCGACGGCCCTGGCCTTTGGCGAAGAGCCGGCCGCCCCGGCGCGCGCCATCAAAAGCTTCCTCGATGAAGAGGACACGGACCGCCCACAGCTCAAGGCTGCCTACATCGACGGCGCGCTCTACGGCGCGGGCGAACTCGACGCCCTGGCCTCGCTCAAGTCGCGCGACGAGCTTTTGGGCGACATCCTTGCCCTCTTGCAGGCCCCGATGGCGAACATCGTCGGCGCGTTGCAGGCGCCCGGCGCTACGCTCGCCGGCGCGGTGAAGAGCATCGCCGAGAAAGAAGAAGCGTAGCCGCGAGAGATCGTAAGACACGTAGCAAGACGTAGGGGCATGGCGCGCCATGCCCGCTGAACCCGCAATCCGCAACCATCCCCCTTAATCAGCGGCGCAGCCTTTTTGCGAAGACCGCCGCCGGAGACCAACGACCTATGGCAGACATCAAAGAAATCGCAGAGCAGCTTGTCAACCTCACCATCAAAGAGGCGAGCGAGCTGGCGCAGCACCTCGAAGACGAGTACGGCATCAAGCCGGCCGCCACGGCCGTAGCCGCCGCCCCCGGCGCCGCTGGTGGCGATGGCGCCGCCGCCGCCGAGGAGAAGACCGAGTTCGACGTGATCCTCGCCGGCATCGGCGGCAACAAGATCGCCGTCATCAAGGAAGTCCGCTCCATGACGGGCCTGGGCTTGAAAGAGGCCAAAGGCTTGGTGGACGAGGCGCCCTCTCCGATCAAGGAAGGCGTCCCGAAGGACGAGGCCGAGGAGATGAAGAAAAAGCTCGAAGAGGCCGGCGCCGAAGTCGAACTCAAGTAGCCTTTCTTCGAGGTGTAAAGCCGCTCGGCACACGCCGGAGCGCGACTGCGCGCCGCCACAGAATACGCCGCCGGGCCGGCCTCCGCCAGGGGTCGGCTCTTCGGCGCTCTAAGCGGCGCGTCTACAACCACTTACGTCTTACCGGAGCAGAGCTGGTGCGAAACAAAAGCCCTGCCCTCTTGTTTACCAACCGCTATGCTACGCACGGCGTCTCCCGGCCAGAAGCGCCGCGCCTTCCAGAAGCATGGGCGCCTCATCTAAGCTCGCCTTTTTGCTCGAAGGAAAGGCTCCGGACCGAGTGCTGAGGCGCGCGCGCAGCCGCCCCCAGCGCTCCCCAATGCAGAAAGCGTAGCGGTCCGTCCACGGCCACCGTCCCGGCACAGCGTCACCAACCAAGCAGGTAGCAGAGCAGCTTATGCCCACCCGCGTCAACGGTCAGCACCGCGTCAACGGCCGCCTCAACGGCCACCCCTCCAACGTCCCTGAGCGCGCCTCGTTTGCGCGCATCCCCACCGTCTGGGACTACCCCGACTTCCTGGACGTGCAGATCAAGTCGTTCCACGACTTCGTCCAAGACGACGTGCTCCCCGAGGAGCGCATCAGCGAAGGCCTCCAGGCCGTCTTCCAGGAGCACTTCCCCATCCAGGACAGCCGCGCGCGCTACACGCTCGAGTTCATCAACTACGAACTCGACGCGCCCAAGCACACCATCGAGGAGTGCATCGCGCAGGGGCTGACGTACTCCGTCCCCTTGAAAGCCAAGCTCCGCCTCTCCTCCAAGGAAGACGAGGACGAGGACGAACCTGAAGAGGCCGTCGAGCAGGAGGTCTACCTCGGCACGCTGCCGATGATGACGGCGCGTGGCACCTTCGTCGTCAACGGGGCCGAGCGCGTGATCGTCTCGCAGCTGCACCGCTCGCCGGGCGTCTTTTTCGGAAGAAGCATCCACTCGAACGGCACCGAGCTTTTCAGCGCGCGCATCATCCCGTTCCGCGGCTCGTGGGTCGAGTTCTCGACCGACGTGCGCGACGTGATGTGGGCGTACATTGACCGCAAAAAGAAGCTGCCCGTCACCACCTTGCTGCGCGCCCTCGGCTACACGTCCGACGACGAGCTGGTGGCCGTCTTCGGCCTGGCCGAGAAGGCGGACGTCTCGACGAAGAAGAAGTTCAAGAAGTTCGTCGGGCGCGAGGTGGCCGTGCAGGCCTACATCGAGCGCGACGTCGAGATCATCGACGAGGACACGGGCGAGGTCGTGGACGAGGAGGTCGAGCGCGAGGTCATCCTCCCGGCCGAGCACGTTTTGGAAGAGGACGACTACGACGCCCTCAAGGAGGCCGGCATCAGCCACCTCTACCTCCTCAAGGAAGAGGATGACGCGGACCAGAACCGCCTCGACAAGTCCACCCTCATCAACACCTTGAAGAAGGACCCGACGCACAACGAGGCCGAGGCGCTCAACTACCTCTACCAGCAGATGCGCGGCTCCGAGGCGCCCGACGTCGAGACGGCGCGCGGCGTCTTGGACCGGCTCTTCTTCTCAGAGAAGCGCTACGACCTCGGCGACGTGGGGCGCTACCGCATGAACAAGCGCCTCCAGCTCGACGTCCCGGCCGACACGCAGACCCTGACGAACGACGACATCGTGGCCATCATCCGCGAACTCGTCAAGCTCCAGAACGGGCAGTCTACCGCCGACGACATCGACCACCTCGGCAACCGCCGCGTGAAGACCGTTGGCGAGCAGCTTGGGAGCCAGTTCTCCTTGGGCCTGGCGCGGATGGCGCGCACGATCAAGGAGCGGATGAATCTGCGCGACGCCAACAAGTTTACGCCGCAGGACCTCGTCAACGCGCGCACGATCTCGAGCGTGATCAACACGTTCTTCGGGACGAACCAGCTCAGCCAGTTCATGGACCAGACCAACCCGCTGGCCGAGCTGACGCACAAGCGCCGCATGAGCGCGCTGGGGCCGGGCGGCCTCACGCGCGAGCGCGCTGGCTTTGAGGTGCGCGACGTGCACTACACGCACTACGGCCGCCTCTGCCCGATTGAGACGCCCGAGGGGCCGAACATCGGCCTGATTTCGAGCCTGTGCGTCCACGGCGTCATCAACGACTTCGGCTTTATCGAGACGCCGTACCGCGTCGTCAAAGACGGGAAGGTGACCGAAGAGGTGGCCTTCCTCTCCGCCGAGGAGGAGGACCGCACCATCATCGCGCAGGCCAACGCGCCCATCGACGACAAGGGCAACTTCCTCAACGACGAGGTCCGCTGCCGCTTCCGCGGCGACTTCCCCATCGTGAAGCCCGAGGAGGTCGAGTACATGGACGTGGCGCCGAACCAGATCGTCAGCCCGGCGGCGAGCCTGATCCCGTTCCTGGAGCACGACGACGCCAACCGCGCGCTTATGGGATCGAACATGCAGCGCCAGGCCGTCCCCTTGCTCCGCTCTGACGCGCCGATTGTGGGCACGGGCCTCGAAGGCCGCGCCGCCCGCGACTCGCGCGCCGTGGTCGTAGCCGAAGGGAAGGGCGTCGTCGAGTACGTGGACGCCAACCGCATCGTCGTCCGCTACGAAGAGGACGACGCCAACGCCGACCTCGAGTTTAAGGACACCGTGCGCACGTACGAACTCATCAAGTTCCGCCGCACGAACCAGGACACGTGCGTGAACCAGAAGCCCATCGTCGAGGCCGGCCAGGAGGTCGAAGAAGGCGACGTCTTAACGGACGGCTTCTGCACGGACAAGGGCGATCTGGCCCTCGGCAAAAACGTCTTGGTGGCGTTCATGCCGTGGCGCGGGTACAACTTCGAGGACGCCATCGTCTTGAGCGAGCGGCTCGTGCAGGACGACGTCTACACCTCCGTGCACATCGAGGAGTTCGAGCACCAGGTGCGCGACACCAAGCGCGGCGAGGAAGAACTCACGCGCGAGATCCCCAACGTCTCCGAAGAGGCCACCAAAGACCTCGACGAGCGCGGGATCGTGCGCATGGGCGCCAAGATCACGCCGGGCGACATCATCGTCGGCAAGATCACGCCCAAAGGCGAGACGGACCCGACGCCCGAAGAGAAGCTTCTGCGCGCCATCTTCGGCGACAAGGCGGGCGACGTGAAGGACGCCTCGCTCAAAGCGCCGCCGGGCATGGAGGGCGTCGTCATCGACACGAAGCTCTTCAGCCGGCGCAAGCTCGACCCAGCCTCGAAGAAGATGGAGGAGGCGCGCCTCGAACGCATCGAGTCTAAGCTCCAGAAAGAGCTGAACGAGCTGAACGAGCAGTTCTGGGAGAAATTCTACAAGCTCGGCGAAGGCCTCAAGACCTACCGCATCGAGACGCGCGACGGGCGCGTCTTGACCACCGAGGACGCTAAGCTCAGCCGCGACGACTTCGAGGGCGTCGCGCCGAGCGACCTTAGCCCGGCGCAGGAGTACCTCCAGGGCGACATCACGAACGAGAAGGTCAAGCAGCTGCTCCGCAACTACGAGCAGATGCACAAGGAGATCAAAGGCGCGGCCGACCGCGAGCAGCACCAGGTGCAGATGGGCGACGAGCTTCCGCCCGGCATCGTGCAGCTGGCTAAGGTCTACGTCGCCAAAAAGCGCAAGATCGCCGTGGGCGACAAGATGGCCGGCCGCCACGGCAACAAGGGCGTCGTCGCCCGGATCGTCCGCCAAGAGGACATGCCGTTCCTCGACGACGGGACGCCGGTGGACATCGTCCTGAACCCCTTGGGCGTGCCGAGCCGCATGAACCTGGGCCAGATCTTCGAGACGCTCCTTGGCTGGGCCGGCGAGAAGCTCGGCAAGAAGTTCGCCACGCCTATCTTCGACGGCGCCAAGATGGACGACATCCGCGAGGTGCTCAAAGAAGCGGGCCTGCCCGAAGACGGCCGCGCGCAGCTCTACGACGGACGCACCGGCGAGCCGTTCGACGAGAAGACGACGGTGGGGCAGATTTACATGCTCAAGCTCTCTCACCTCGTCGAGGACAAGATCCACGCGCGCTCGATTGGCCCGTACAGCCTCATCACGCAGCAGCCCCTGGGCGGTAAGGCGCAGTTCGGCGGGCAGCGCCTGGGCGAGATGGAGGTGTGGGCGCTCTACGCCTACGGCGCCTCGAACACGCTCCAGGAGATGCTCACCTACAAGTCCGACGACGTGCAGGGCCGCTCGCGCGCTTACGAGAGCATCGTCAAGGGTGAGAACATGCCCAGGCCGGGCGTGCCGGAGAGCTTCAACGTGCTCGTGCGCGAACTGCAGGGTCTCGGCCTTGAGGTCACGCTGGACTAACGCGCTGCGCGCGGAGACGAGGGAACGATGAGTCGAAGAGACGAAGACGGCGTCTTCCAAGCACGCTCATCGGTTCCTCATCTCCTCCGCTCCTCGATTCCGGCGCGCCAGCGCCGCTAAACATCCCTTTCCAAACAAGCAACCTTATGCCCTACGGAAAGACGCAAGACGTCAAAAAGGACTTCTCCTCGATCACCATCAGCCTGGCCTCGCCCGAGGACATCCTGGAGCGGTCGTACGGCGAGGTCCTCAAGCCGGAAACCATCAACTACCGCTCCTTTAAGCCGGAAAAAGAAGGCCTCTTCTGCGAGAAGATCTTCGGCCCGGTCAAGGACTGGGAGTGCCACTGCGGCAAGTACAAGCGCATCCGCTACAAAGGCATCATCTGCGACCGTTGCGGCGTGGAGGTCACGCGCAAAGCCGTGCGCCGCGAGCGCATGGGGCACATCTCCTTGAGCGTGCCCGTGCTGCACATCTGGTACTTCAAGACGCTCCCCAACAAGGTGGGCTACCTCCTGGGCCTGAAGTCGAAGGACCTGGAGAAGGTGATCTACTACGAGAGGTACATCGTCATCCAGCCGGGGACCTCGAAGCGCCTGGGCGTGGAGAAGGATCAGCTTCTTACCGAAGAGGAGTACTTCAACATCCTCTACCAGATCCGCGAGGACAACAACCGCCTCGAGGACGAGAACCCGGAGAAGTTCGTGGCGATGACGGGCGGCGAGGCCGTCGAGGAGATGCTCAAGCGCCTCGACCTCGAGCCGCTCTCGCAGATGCTCCGCTTCCAGGTCAAGACCGAGACGAGCCAGCAGCGCAAAGCGAAAGCGCTCAAGCGCCTCAACGTCGTGGAGAGCTTCCGCGACGCCAACGAGCGGATGACGAACAAGCCCGAGTGGATGATCATGCGGGTGATTCCGGTGATCCCGCCCGAGCTGCGCCCGCTCGTGCCGCTCGAAGGCGGCCGCTTCGCCACCTCGGACCTCAACGACCTCTACCGCCGCGTCATCATCCGCAACAACCGCCTCAAGCGGCTGATGGACATCAAGGCGCCGGAGGTCATCCTGCGCAACGAGAAGCGGATGCTCCAGGAGGCCGTGGACTCGCTCTTCGACAACTCGCGCAAGGCCAACGCCGTGCGCGGCTCGTCCAACCGCGCCCTCAAGTCGCTTAGCGACATGCTCAAGGGCAAGCAGGGCCGCTTCCGCCAGAACCTCCTGGGCAAGCGCGTAGACTACTCGGGCCGCTCGGTGATCGTCGTCGGCCCCGAGCTTGAGCTGCACCAGTGCGGCCTGCCGAAGGAGATGGCCGTCGAGCTGTTCAAGCCGTTCATCATCCGGCGCCTCATCGAGCGCGGGATCGTCAAGACGGTGAAGAGCGCCAAGAAGTACGTGGACCGGCGCACGGCCGAGGTGTGGGACATCCTGGAAAAAGTGATCCAGGGCCGCCCCGTGATGCTCAACCGCGCGCCCACGCTCCACCGCCTCGGCTTCCAGGCCTTTCAGCCCGTCCTCACCGAGGGCAAGGCCATCCAGCTGCACCCGCTCGTCTGCACGGCGTTCAACGCCGACTTCGACGGGGACCAGATGGCCGTGCACGTGCCGCTCAGCCACGAGGCGTGCCTGGAGGCGATGATCCTGATGCTCTCCTCGCACAACATCCTCAGCCCTGCGCACGGCGGCCCCTTGACGGTGCCGACGCAGGACATGGTGCTCGGCCTCTACTACATGACCAAGGCCCGCAAGGGCGAGAAGGGCGAGGGCAAGCGCTTCGCCAGCATGACCGAGGTGCGCCAGGCGTTCGACCGCGGCCACCTGGCCACGCACGCCCGGATCAAGCTCAAGGACCCGGACGGCTCGGGCCGGATGCTCGACACCACCGTGGGCCGCGTGCTCTTCAACGACATCCTGCCCGACGAGGTAGGCTTCGTCAACGAGGTCTTGACCAAGAAGAACGTGCGCCCCATCATCGGCCGCGTACTCAAGCAGGCCGGTTACAAGAAGACGCAGCGCTTTTTGGACGACCTCAAGAACATGGGCTTCGAGCGCTCGACCACGGCGGGCCTCACCTTCAGCCTGGCCGACATCGTCGTGCCGGACGAGAAGCAGCAGCTCGTCGATGAGGCTGCCGCCGAGGTGGACCGCGCCCGCTCGAACTACTCGATGGGCTTCATCACGGATAACGAGCGCTACAACCAGGTGATCGACATCTGGACGCAGACGAACAACCGCGTCTCGGAGGTGCTCTTCAACAGCCTGCGCGACGACAAGGACGGCTTCAACGCCATCTACATGATGGCCGACTCCGGCGCGCGCGGCTCGAAAGAGCAGATCCGCCAGCTTGGCGGGATGCGCGGCCTGATGGCGAAGCCGCAGAAGAGCCTCAAAGGCTCGGCCGGCGAGATCATCGAGAACCCCATCCTCTCCAACTTCAAGGAGGGGCTGAGCGTGCTCGAATACTTCATCTCCACGCACGGCGCGCGCAAAGGCCTCGCCGATACGGCCCTGAAGACGGCCGACGCCGGCTACCTCACGCGCCGCTTGGTGGACGTCTCGCAGGACGTGATCGTCACCGAAGAGGACTGCGGCACCTTGCGCGGGATTAAGATCCAAGCGCTCAAGGACAACGAAGAAGTCGTCGAGTCCCTGGCCGACCGCATCCTGGGCCGCGTCTCGGTCCACGACGTGTTCGACCCGCTCAACGGCGACCTCCTCGTCTCGGCCAACGAACTCATCAGCGAAGAGAAGGCCGAGGCTATCGCCGAGACCTCGCTCGACGCCGTCGAGATCCGCTCCGTCTTGGCGTGCGAGGCGCGCCGCGGCGTGTGCACGCTCTGCTATGGGCGCAACCTCGGCACGGGCCGGATGGTCGAGACGGGCGAGGCCGTGGGCGTCGTCGCCGCGCAGTCGATTGGCGAGCCGGGCACGCAGCTCACGCTCCGGACCTTCCACATCGGCGGTACGGCCAGCCGCATCTCGGCCGAATCGACCGTGCAGTCGAAGTTCGGCGGGCGCGTCGAGTACGAGAACCTGCGCACGGTCAGCCTCGAGGACCCGGAGGACGGGCCGAAGGACGTGGTCCTGACGCGCCAGGGCGAGATCCGCATCATGGACCCGAACGAGGAAAGCCGCGAGCTGACGCGCTACGGCATCCCCTACGGCGCCGAGGTCTTGGTCGAGAACGGCCAGACCATCGACAAGGACGCCGTTTTGGCGAGCTGGGACCCGTACAACTCCGTGATCCTTTCGGAGACCACGGGCACGGTCTCGTTCCAGGACATCATCGAAGGGACGACGTTCCGCGAGGAGTCCGACGAGCAGACCGGCTACAAGGAGAAGGTGATCACCGAGAGCCGCGAGCGCACCTTGACGCCCGCGCTCATCATCACGAGCGCGGAGGGCGACGACCCGCGCGAGATCCCCATGCCCGTTTCGGCGCGCATCCAGGTCGATCAGGGCCAGACAGTGCAGGCCGGGCAGGTCATGGCGAAGATCCCGCGCCAGACGGCCAAGACGCGCGACATCACGGGCGGCCTCCCGCGCGTGACGGAGCTGTTCGAGGCGCGCACGCCTTCGGACCCGGCCGAGGTCTCCGAGATCGACGGCATCGTCTCGTTTGGCGGAAGGAAGCGCGGCTCGCAGGAGGTCATCGTCACCAGCCGCGACGGCTCGGTGGAGAAGACGTACATGGTGAGCTTGTCCAAGCACCTTTTGGTGCACGAGAACGACCTCGTGCGCGCCGGCGAGCAGCTCAGTGACGGGCAGATTGCCCCGCACGACATCCTGGCCATCAAGGGGCCGCGCGCCGTGCAGGAGTACCTCGTCAACGAGATCCAGGAGGTGTACCGGCTCCAGGGCGTGGCCATCAACGACAAGCACATCGAGATCATCGTGCGCCAGATGATGGAGCGCGTCGAGGTGACCGACCCCGGCGACACGAACCTGCTCGAAGAGGATCAGGTCAACCGCTTCCGCTTGGCGGAGATGAACGACCGGCTCTACGACAAATTCGTCGTTACCGACCCCGGCGACGCCGCCGTCAAGATCGGCCAGATCATGGGGCGGCGCGAGCTGCGCCAGGTCAACTCCGAGATGAAGCGCCAGGACAAGCAGCAGGCCGAGGTGCGCGAGGCGCAGCCCGCCGTGGCTGAGCCGGTCTTGCTCGGCATCACGAAGGCGGCGCTCTCGACGGACTCGTTCGTCTCGGCCGCCTCGTTCCAGGAGACAACGAAGGTCCTGACCAACACGGCCATCAAGGCGGACACGGACCCGCTCTACGGCCTGAAGGAGAACGTCATCGTCGGCCACCCGATTCCGGCCGGCACGGGCCAGCGCGAGTACCGCGACATCGTCGTCGGCTCCAAGAGCGAGCTGCAGGAGCTGCAAGCCGCCCTGGGCGGCGGCGACGGCTCTGCCGCCACGCCCGCCGGTGACGGCCAGGCCGCCGGCGACGGCGCCGCCGAAGAGGTCGAGGCCTCCTAACCGTGTTCCACTCAAGCTAAAAACGGGAAAGCCCCGGCTGCCAGCATCGGCAGTCGGGGCTTCTTTTTGTGCGGTGGACCAGCTACTGCTCGGCGTCGTCCTTCGGAGGCCAGACGACGCCTTCCGTGCGTCCGTGATTCGTCTCTCGGTCGTACCGCCGGCCCGCTCTGACGTAGCGTTCGCGGATGCGCGCGGCAATTTGTTCCGCCTTTTCCTGCATGGTTTCGCAGCTTGCTGAGCGAAGATTTTTTATGGCACGGTACGTATGGCGTGCGGCGAAGAAGCCGTGGTCACGGTGGGCGTTCTCGTGGTGCCTCAGCGCCTCTTTGTAGCGCTCCCACTGACGGACGAGGCGCGGCGGCGCGTTCGGGGGCACTTCCCACTGCGGAAGCGTCATGCGGACGTCGAGATCTACCTGGACATCGCGCACGACGCAGGCGGTGTTGTCTTCCTGCGTGCCTTCTTCCAGTCCGTGCTTGAAGCGCCATCTGATGTGCCAGTTGGTGCGAGCCTGGAACGGTCGGCGGGTGGTGTCTCCGTTTACAGAAAGGCGCGGCCCTTTAGCACGCATGGCTTCGGTGAGCGCTTCAGCAGATGACCCAGAGACGACGTACGGCTCGAAAACGATGGCGGCGTGGACACCTTCCGGCAATTCAGGCAGGTTCTGGACGAGCGCGCTGTCCGAGGCGAGCGCGCTGTCTGGCTGCGTAATCCTCTGAGCAACAGCCTCTGCGGAGAACGCGGCGCTGAGGCAGAGCAAGCTGAAAAGGAGTAAGCGATTCTTAGGAGCAGACATGACCAGAGCGCTGCGACGCAGCAGGATTCGGAGAATCGAGGAAGTCCTAACCGCTCTCATGTAGCAGTCGGGGCTTCTCCTTTGACTGCAAGCACCGTAACGAGCGCTATCAGAGACCGTTCAACCCGCGCTAAAGCTCGGACAACACAGAGCGACCTTCGGAAAAAAGTTACGCCCGTGCGAGTCGGGTATTCATCCTGTCCCAAGACCTACACGACCTCTGGCAGCAAACTTCCAGTCACTCGAGGTCGAGATGGGCGGCAAGCAGATTCACGACGCCAACATCGTTGCCACGATGCTCGTTTGACATCCCGGCCATCCTCACGCACAGCGTGTCCGATTTTGCGCGCTATGAAAGCTCGATCACCGTGGTGCCGCTAGTAGAAAGTACAGGAGCCGGAGCGGCAGTGAGTGTGAGAGAACATCCACCTTTCTGTAAAGATTTCCGCCGAGACCAACACCGGCGCGCGCAGGCGTTGCACCGGTGTAGTCAGTTCCCGCCACAAACCCGCCGAGCAGTAACCATGGCAGACGCCGGAAAAACCTCCGTACGAATTTTCTTCATCACCCTCGTCGCAGCTCTCTTAGCCCTGGTGGGGCTGGGCGTGTTCTACCTCGTCGGGCCGCGTGCGGAGGTCGATAACCCCGGCGACGAGGTCGAGCGCGAGGAGATCGCCAACGCCGAGACCGAGACCGTCGGGCGCGAGTACGAGCGCGAGGCCGAGGTGATCGACACGCTGCGCGGCGAGCTGAACCTGCTCGACCACAAGCTCGAGCGCAGCCGCGACGTCGTGACCGGCTCGGTGATGAACAACACCTCGAACCCGTTCGTCAACGTGCAGATCGCCTTCGACCTCCTCGGCGCGGACTCGACGCGGCTCGCCTCCGCGCGTGACACCACGAGCGAGATCGAGCCGGGGAACACGTGGCAGTTCTCCGCCAACGTCCCGCCAAACACGGCGGCGGTCTCCGCCAGGCTGGACACGCTTATCGGCACGCCGCGCAACGAGACCGGCCCTGAGAGCACGCGCCCGCCCGAGTACGTCGAACCTGAGACGGAGGGCGGCGGCTCCAGCGCGCCGCGCTGATCCTCTGCGTGCCGCTTATTGACCGGGGTCCGGCAGCGGGCCGCCGGTTGAGTCAGCCGGCGGCGTGGCCTGCTCCTGGAGCCGCGCATTCGAATCGGCCAGCTCGATCAAGAGGTACGCCCCGCCAATCGAGGCGCCGAGCACGAGGACGATGCAGGCAATGACAAACGCGCGCGAGGCCCCTCGGCTGAGCGGCTTCGTGTTGGAGAGCGGCGCGTTGCGGTCTTCGGGTGAGGGGGAAGCCTCGGCATCCTCGGCTGAGGCGTCCTCTGAGGGCGGTGGCGTGGGCATGAGCGCGCGGAGAAGAAATCGGCAGATGGGGCGGCAGGTAGGTAGATGTACGCCACGCAGAAGAAAACGTTGACGCAGCGACGAAAGCGTGTGTAACCACAGGCGCCGCTTCTCGTACACACGCGCACCGGCGCTTGCTTCTGCCGGCGCTTCCGTCCCTCTTCTGCCCGGCGCCTTATGCCTTATTCCCGCCTTTGGCTCTTAGCCGCACTCCTCTTTGCGACAGGCGCGGCGCCCACGGCCTCACCGCCCGACACCTCTGACGCCTCGGCAGACGAGGTGACGGACGTGATCCGCCGGTCGTTTAGCGCGCGGCCGGGTGGGGCGCTGCGGCTGGATCTGGACCGCGGCAACATCGTGGTGACATCGGGCGATGACGACGAGGTGCGCGTCGTGGTCGAGCGCAAGGCAAAGGCGAGCGACGAGGCCGAGGCGCGCGAGACCCTGAGGCGCCACGAGGTGACGATCCAGAAGCATGGCGGCGGCGTGCGCGTAGAGGCGCGCTACGATGGCGAGCAGCGCTTCTGGCAGCGGTGGCGCGGCGGCGACGAGGGCGACGGGCTACGCGTGCAGGTGCGCGTAGAGGTGCCGCGGCGCTACAACGTGGACTTCGCCACGGGCGCAGGCAACGTGCAGATCGATGGCCTCGACGGCACCGTCGGGGGCGAGACAGGCGCGGGCAACATCGCCTTGGGCGACATCGGCGGGGCGGTGGAGGTGCGCTCGGGCGCGGGGAACGTGGACGTAGAAGGCGCCACGGGCCGCCTGCGCGTGGACGTGGGGGCGGGCAACGTGCAGCTCCGCAGCGTGCGCGGGCACGTCGAGGCGCACACCGGCGCCGGTAACATCGTGGCCTACATCACACAGCAGCCCGAGGCGGCCTCCGCGCTCTCCTCCGGGGCGGGCCACGTGACCGCCTACCTCGCCGAGCGCGTCACGGGCCTGCGCATCAACGCTTCGACAAGCATGGGATCGGCCGAGACGGACTTCCCGCTGGACATCGAGGACGGGTGGGTGGGCAAGTCCTTTAACGGCACCATCGGGCAGGGCGGGCCGGCGCTGCGCTTGAGCGCGGGCATGGGCAACGTGGCGCTCAAGAAGCAGTAGCGGCGCGGCAGCAGGACATGGCGGGTTTGGGGTGCGGCAGAACGCGGCAGCGGCGGCTCTATTTTGATGGGGACGGCCGCGCGCGGATCTTGCTTTTGACCGCGCTCGGTCTTTACACTTTCTAGACACGCCCTTTCCCAAAGCACCTCGGCCACATGGCGGCAAAGCGTACCGGCCCAAACGGGGGAGACCTCCGGCGGCACATCCTCGACACCACGCGCCATCTGCTCGTGCAGAACGGCTACAAGAACCTATCGATGCGGCGGATCGCTCGCGCCATCGGCTACAGCGCCACGAGCATCTACCTCCACTTCGAGAACAAGGACCACCTCATCCACGCCCTCATCGAAGAAGGCATGGAGCGGCTTCACGAGGAGTTGCAAGCCGTCGAGACTGCGCATCCGGACGACCCTACCGAGCGGCTCAGAGCGCTCGGCCGCACGTTCGTGCGCTTCGGGCTGGAAAACCCGGAGTACTACGAGATCATGTTCCTCCTGCGCACCGAGCACATGGAGCGCTTCCCCGCCGAGAAGTTCAGGCGGGCGCGGCGCAACCTCGACGTGATCGCCGAGGCGCTGCGCGAAGGCGCTGAAAGAGGCATCTTCCGTGTCGAAGACCCGCGCGTGGCCGCCTCCTCGGCTTGGGCGGCGCTCCACGGCCTCGTCTCGCTCCTTTTGGCCCGCCGCGTAGACGTACGCATCGACCAAGACGAACTCATCGAAACGACCATCCGGCAGCTCGTCACCGGGCTGCGGGCGCACGACCCGGCGCCTTCTCCGCTAAGCTGAGGCGCTGCTCCGGCCTTCTTTTCTCACCTCGAACCCTTTTGCGCTATGTCCAACCGCGTCCACACCGCCCCGCCCGGCAGCGGCGATCCCGTTCTCGGCAAGACGCTGCCCGAACTCCTCTACGACGTCCGGAAGCGCTACCCGAACCCGCGCGCCTTCAACCAGCCCGACGGCGCCGGCTGGCGCGCGTACTCCACCGACGACTTCGCCACGCAGGCCGAAGAAACAGCGCTTGGCCTGCGCGCACTCGGCCTCGAGCGCGGCGACAAGGTGGCGCTCCTCCTCAAAAGCGACGTCCACTTCTGCATCGCTGACATGGGCTGTCTCATCGCCGGGCTGGTAGACGTGCCGATCTACCTCTCGCAGACGGCCGAGCAGACGCGCTACGTCATCGAGCACTCGGAGGCGAAGGCGCTCTTCGTGGCAGATAGGGAGCAGCTGGCCCACGCCGCGCCCATCTTGAAAGACGTGCCCGACGTCAAATCCGTCATCGTGGCTGAAGATGGCGCCAGCACAGATGCGCCGAGCGTGCCCGACGGCGTCGAGCTACTCTCGATGGACGAGCTGCGCAAGCGGGGCCGCGAGGAGCACGCCGACGAGAAGATAAAGACGCTCCTGGACGAGGTTGATCCCGGCGACCTGGCGACGCTTATCTACACGAGCGGCACCACAGGGCAGCCCAAAGGGGTCATGCTCACGCACGAGAACATCTCCTTCAACGCCGTCACCTCCATCAACTGCCTGACGGACTTGAATCCGGGCGCCGGCGGCGAGGTGGCGCTCTCGTTCCTGCCCTTGACTCACATCTACGCCCGCGCGCTTGACTACTACGGCTTCCTCGCGCACGGCATCAGCGTGTATTTTTGCGAGCCGGACCAGCTCACCAGCGCCCTGCCGAAGGTGCAGCCCACCGTCTTCAACTCGGTGCCGCGGCTGATCGAGAAGGTCTATGCGAGCATCCAGAAAAAGACGGGCGAGGCCACCGGCGCGAAGAAAGCCATCGGAAGCTGGGCGCTGGACCTGGCCGGCCAGTACCGCCTGGGCGAGGAGCCAGGTCTCCTCTACAAAGCGCAGGCCGCCGCCGCCGACGCGCTCGTCTTCAAAAAGTGGCGCGCGGCGCTAGGCGGGCGCGTAAAATACATCACCGTAGGCGGCGCGGCGCTCAACGCGCACCTGGCGAACTCGTTCGCCGCCGCCGGCATCCGCCTCGTCCAAGGCTACGGGCTGACGGAGACGAGTCCGGTGATCTCCTTCAACCGCCCGGACCGCAACCGCGCCGGCACCGTCGGCGAGCCGATCCCCGGCGTCGAGGTCAAGATCGCTGAGGACGGAGAGATCCTCACGCGCGGCCCGCACGTGATGCAAGGTTACTACAAAAACAAGGAGAAGACGGACGAAGTGCTCACCGAAGACGGCTGGTTCCACACGGGCGACATCGGCGAGTTCACGCCCGAAGGCTTCCTGCGCATCACCGACCGCAAGAAAGACCTCTTCAAGCTCTCCACGGGCAAGTACATCACGCCCTCACCCTTAGAGAGCCGCCTGTCGAGCGCGCGCCTCGTCGAGCAGGTCGTCGTCGTGGGCACCGGGCACAAGTACTGCGGCGCGCTCATCTTCCCGGACGAGGACGCCCTGCGCAGCCTCGCCCGCGACAAAAACCTCGACGCCGAGCAGCCCCTCGAAGCGCTCATCAAGGAGAAAGAAATCATCGACGCCTACCAGCGCCTCGTGGACGAGGCCAACGAAGGCATGGACCCGTGGAGCACGATCAAGCGCTTCGCCTTGGTGCCCGGCCACCTCACCATCGAGAGCGGTCTCTTGACGCCGACGATGAAAGTAAAGCGCTCGAAGGTGCACGACCGCTACGAGAAAGAGATCGAAGAGATGTACGCGCAGCAAGACGACGAACGCCGCAAGGGCGAGAGCGTGACGGTGTCGTAGTATGACAGCGTCGTAGCGTGACGGCGTCGTAGCGTCTTTCGTGCTGCGCATAAGATCGTCGCCGTGCGTACTATCCGGACTGATTCCGGATAATCATAAGTTAGGCGGCGTCCGCACCATGTCAACTGCAACAACCTGTAGAGGAGCCCGTCGGAGAGAACGCACCAACCCGCCATCTACTCCAGCGCATGAACCCACCCCACCTCTCGGAAATCAGCACCCTGCGCCTTTGGCTGCTCCGCGCCATGTATCTGTTCATCGCCCTGGGGCTGGTGCTCACTGTCTGGCCGGGCATCGTAGCTCCGTCGGATACAACCGCTGACGTCGGGACTGTAGTCCAAGCGCTGCTTGGCGCGCTGGCGCTGCTCTGCATTGTGGGCCTCCGATATCCTTTGCGGATGATCCCCGTGCTTCTCTTCGAGCTGCTGTGGAAGCTGATCTGGGTGGTCGCCTTTGCCTTGCGTATGTGGCAGCACCAGGGACTCGATCAGTATGCATCCGAGACGCTATTCGCATGCGTGATAGGCATTGTTCTTGTCCCCCTCGCCTTGCCCTGGGCTTATGTGTTCAAACATTACATGACCGCTAAAAGCGAGCCTTGGCATCAGCAGATTCCTCCCACCGCCTAACCCGCCGATGCAGGCCGACATGGGGCGTCAGCGTTCTCGGCTCGTCCGAGCGGTGTCGTATTCTGTGCTTCGTCCTACCGTCTCGGTCGTTGCCCCATGCGGCTGAGCGGCCCTCTGTTATACGTCCCCTTGCCAACTCACCATGATCGACGGCCTCGATTCAGTCCGCCGCCAACTCTTCAATACTCTCGATTCTGTCGATAGCCCCGCATCAGCAGCCAATTTCCAGACAGAGCTTGCTGATGCAATTATGCATGCCGAAGAGCTTAAGGCCAATGCGACGGATCGTGTTGACAGATCACTGTATGGACTGCATAACCAGATGTGTCGGTCATATGGCGATGCAATGGTGTGGAACATGCTTCATCGCCATACGATCCGGCAGCTATCTAAGGCAGAAGGAAAGCCCCCTCATTTAACCGGCATGAGCGAGGTAGTTGCTAAATACCTCGACATGGTGCATAGTGTGGGTGACGAGGGTATCTATTCATTCTGTACTGGGTCTGATACCCCGAAGCTTGCTTCGGAAAGCGGCTGGTGTTACCGTCAGGTATGAGCCGCTACATTCGCAAAAGCCACAACGTCTCGATCTTGCTCTACCATCTGGTCTGTCCGGCGAAGTATCGCCGGGTGATCTTCGACGCAGTGGTGGACTATACGCTCAAGGACATCTGCCTCGAGATTGCCAAGCGTTATGAGATTGAGTTTCTGGAGATCGGCACCGACCGCGACCATGTGCACTTCCTCGTGCAATCAGTTCCAAGCTACAGTCTGACGAAGATCGTGCGTACGATAAAGAGCATCACGGCGCGGCGAGTGCGAGCGTTGCATCCGGAGGTTCGCAAAGAGCTATGGGGTGGCAAGTTCTGGTCGGAAGGCTACTTCGCGGCGACGGTAGGGCGCCACGGCACAGAAGAGGTCATCCAGCGCTATGTCAATCATCCAGCGCTATGTCAAGAAGCAGGGTCAGGTGGAGCACTACCGAGAGCTGCACAGGCAGCAGTTGAGTTTGTTTGGAAACGATCAGGAAGGCAGCGATACTCCGGGGCTTGGCCCGGAGTAGTTCATTTGTGCCTGATTTTACAAACATAATCAAAATATCTTAGCAGAAGCCATGTCCAGCGAGTCCGTCACCATACACCTCTCATCGGACGAGGCGTTGGTGCTGTTTGAGTTGCTTGCTTGTTTTGAGCAGGACGAGTCCTTCGCCATCGAACATCAGGGTGAGACGGTTGCGCTATGGCGACTTGAGGCAGCGCTTGAAAGGGTGCTCGCCGAGCCGTTTCGCTCGGATTACCGCGGGCTTGTCTCAACCGCACGTGAGAAACTGGCAGGGCGAAAGGAAAGTCGATCTTTCCCGCACCAAGAACGCCGCATAGCCAGACCATGCACGCGGGCCGAGGGCTGGCGCGTTCGGGCTGAGCTGGAAGCATTCGGTTCTCTCGTAGAGCGATGAGCGACGCACTCGTGGTCCACTGGCTCGGCGGGCAGGCTCCTGTTCAGGCCGAGGGCACCGTGGCGGGGCGGCCGTTCTACTTCCGCTCGCGCTATGAGCACTGGACGTTCTCGCTCTCCGAAGACGATGAGGTAAGTCCGGTCGAGATCGATTCGGAGGCGGCCGGGGCGGCGCACGGGTTCTTCCGCGAAGGGCGGTACGGAACCCGGCGGTTTGAAGCGAGCTACATGCCGGTGAAGGAGGCCAGGCGCACCATCCGGGCGTGCGCCGCGGCGTATCTTCGAGAGCGGACGGGAGCATGACCTCGCCCATGAGAAGCCGGTACGGCTTGTTTCCACCGCCGGTCGTTCCGTAGCTTCTGTCAGCCGCTGATGCGCGGCCGGCCCGTTAGAGGCCGCGCACCGCAAACGGGCGACGGGCGCAGCAAAGGCAGCAAAGATGCGGCGGGGTCGCAGATGACTGAGAACATAAAACCGCTGGCGGAGTGGTGCGCCGTGGTCGTCGAGGCGCTCGGCGTCGGGATCATCACGGCTGTGGCGATCTACGTGGTCGTCTTCGCCGTTGTCCAGTCGCTCAGGCGGGACGGGGCTGAGAAGGTCTTCCTGAAGGTCCGCCAGCGCCTCGGGCGCGGCATCTTGCTCGGGCTGGAGTTCCTCGTCGCCGCCGACATCATTCATACCGTCGCCGTGGACCTCACGTTCGAGACCGTGGGCGTCTTAGCTATCATCGTGCTCATCCGCACGTTCCTCTCCTTCACGCTGGAGGTGGAGCTGACGGGAGATTGGCCTTGGCAGAACGAGAGCGACACGCCGTTTTGAAAGCGGCCGAGAGACTTCCACATCTAAGCTTGCATCTCCGGGTTAACGGCGTTAAGTTGCGAGTCCTGAAAGTGCTTCCCGGGTTTAATCTTGGCCGCTCGGACAGACTACCCACTACGAATCACGCCTGCACCGCCATGGAGACGAAGACCCTCGACACGCGCGCGCTCAGCCTCGCCGCGCCGATGACGCATAAGCCCTTCCGCACGGCTACGGTCCTGGGCGCCGGGACGATGGGCGCGCAGATCGCCGCGCACCTCGCCAACGCCGGCGTCTCGGTTCATCTGCTGGACGTGACGCCCGAGGCCATCGGCAAGGAAGGGGCGCCGGATAGCATCGTTGAGGGGGCGTTCAAGCAGACGAAAAAGGCGCGGCCCAATCCGTTCTTTAGCGAAGAGGCCGTCGGGCGCATCACGCTGGGCAACTTCGACGAGGACTTCGACGAGGCCGTCGGCGCGGCGGAGTGGATCATCGAGGTTGTCGTGGAGCGGATGGACGTGAAGCGCGAGGTGATGGCGCGCATCGAAAAGGCTGCGCGCGAGGATGCTGTGATCTCCTCGAACACGTCCGGGCTGCCCATCCACGAGATTTCCGAGGGGCGCTCTGAAAACTTCAAGCGGCGCTTTTTGGGCACGCACTTCTTCAACCCGCCACGCTACCTCAAGCTGCTGGAGATCATCCCCACGCCGGCGACCGATCCCGACGTCACCGAGCGCGTGGCGCAGTTCGGGCGGCTGCACCTGGGGAAAGGCATCGTCGTCGCTAACGACGTGCCGTACTTCGTGGGCAACCGCATTGGCGTCTACGCGCAGCTCCAGGCCATCCGCTACTTCACCGAGAAGGGCTACTCCGTCGAGGAGATCGACACCTTGACGGGCACGCTCGTGGGCCACCCGAAGTCGGCCACGTTCCGCACGGCGGACGTCGTTGGGCTGGACGTTTTGAAAGACGTGGCGAGCAACCTCTACGAAAAGGCGACGGAAGACGAGAGCCGTGAGGCGTTCCAAACGCCCGATCTCCTGGACCGCTTGGTCGAGAACGGCCGCCTCGGCGCCAAGACGAAGGCGGGCTTTTACAAAAAGGAGGGGAGCACGATCAAGTCCGTCAACCCCGAGACGCTGGGTTACGAGGCGCTGTCGGACGAGGATCAGATAGACATCAGCCACATCAAAGGGGCGGGCGACCTCCCGGCGCGGCTCCAGGCGCTCTACGACGACGACGGCCGGGCGGGCCGGTTCTTCCGCGAGACGACGCTCGACCTCATCGGGTACAGCGCCCGCCGGCTGGGCGAGATCACCGACAGTCCCGCCGACGTGGACCGCGCCATCCGTTGGGGCTTCGGCTGGGAGCAGGGGCCGTTCCAGATGTGGGACACGCTCGGCTTCGAGCAGGTGCGCTCGGACATGCAGGAGGAAGGCATCGAGCTTCCCGGCTGGGTGGGTGAGATGCAGCGCGGCGGCCACACGCAGTTTTACCAGGAGAAGAACGGCACGCGCGCCGTCTACATCCCCTCCGAAAACGGCTACGTCGGAGATCCGCGTCCCAAAGACGAAATTGACCTCGCCAGCGTCAAGGCTGATTCGTCCAACGAAATCTGGTCGAATGAAGAAGGCGCGCTGCTCGACCTTGGCGATGGGGTGGCGCTCTACGAGTTTCGGTCGAAGTCGAACTCGCTGGGCCGGCAGGTGATGGAAGGGCTGATGACGGCCATCGAGAAGGTCGAAAACGACGCCGATTGGTGCGGCCTCGTCGTCGGCAACGAGGGGAAGAACTTCTCCGTGGGCGCCAACCTCGGCGAGGTGGGGATGGCCGTGCAGGGCGGGCAGTTCGACCAGCTGGAGAAGTTTCTGAAGCAGTTTCAGGACGCCGTGCAGCGCATCCGCTACGCGGCGAAGCCCGTCGTCGTGGCCGCGCATCAGCGCGCACTCGGCGGCGGCTGCGAGATGGTGATGGCGTGCCCGCACCCCGTCGCCTCGGCAGAGACGTATCTCGGCCTCGTCGAGCTTGGCGTGGGCCTCATCCCGGCGGGCACAGGCACGATGCGCCTCGCCGCGCTGGCCGATGAGCGCGCGCCGGATGATTTTCCGAGCCACATCCAGCCCTACGTCCAGAAGTATTTCGAGAACGTGGCGATGGCGAAGGTAGCCGAGAGCGCCCGCGAGGCGCAGGCGATGGGCTACCTCTCAGAGGACGCCGTCGTCGTCATGAACGACAGCCGGCGGCTCTACGTCGCCAAGCAGGAGGTCATCCGCCTCTCGAACGAGGGCTACCGCCCGCCGGCCGTGCTGGCGCAGATCAAAGTCCTCGGCAAGCCGACACGTGCGGCGTTTGAGGTGGCCTTGCAGCAGTACCTCGACGGCGGGTTCATCAGCGCGTACGACGCGCGCCTGGGCCGCGACTTCGCCTACGTCCTCACCGGCGGCGACCTCACCGCGCCGCAGACGGTGCATGAGGATTATTTGCTTGAGCTGGAGCGCGAGATTTTCCTCCGCCTTCTCGGCGAGGAGAAGACGCAGCAGCGCATCAAGCACCTCCTGGAGACGGGTAAGCCGCTCCGGAATTGAGGAACTGTCTGTGAGTGAGAACTCCCCCTTCGAAGGGGGATGTCAGGGCTGGCAGGATGGCCTCTTTTACATCCCCCTTGATCCCCCTTTCAAAGGGGGAAATACCACCCGCCGCCGCACCGCCATTCCACGACCGTAGGGGCACGGCGCGCCGTGTCCCTACCGCAAGATCAACGAACATAAAAAGAAGGAAAAAGATGGAAGCCAGGAACGGAGCGTACATCGTCGCCTCCACGCGCACGGCCGTGGGCAAAGCCAACCGCGGCACGCTCAAGCACGTGCGCCCCGAAGAAATGGGCGCCGAGGCCGTGAAAGGCGCCATCGGCCGCGTGCCGGGGCTGGAGCCGGAGATGGTGGACGACGTGCTCATCGGCTGCGCCTTTCCCGAGGGGCCGCAGGGCATGAACATGGGCCGGATCGTCGCTCAGAAAGCGGCGCTGCCGGACGAGGTGCCGGGTGCCACCATCAACCGCTTCTGCTCGTCGGGCCTGCAAACGATTGCCATGGCCTCGCAGGCGATCACCGCCGGCTATGCCGACACCGTCGTCGCCGGCGGCACGGAGTCCATGAGCATGGTGCCGATGAGCGGCTTTTTCTTCCAGCCCGACCCCGGCACCGTCAAAAACGACGTGGACGTGTACGTCTCGATGGGCATCACGGCGGAGAACGTGGCCGAGAAGTACGACGTGAGCCGCGAGGAGCAGGACCGCTTCGCCTTGCAGTCGCACGAGCGCGCGCTCGACGCCATCGAAAGCGGACGCTTCGACGAGGAGATCACGCCGCTCCACGTCGAGGAGACGCTCATGCAGAACGGCCATCCCGAAACCGTCGAGACGAACTTCAAGACGGACGAAGGTCCGCGCGCGGATACGAGCCTCGAGGCGCTCGGCAAGCTGAGTCCCGTCTTCCGCCGCAAGGGCACCGTCACGGCCGGCAACTCGTCACAGCGCTCCGACGGCGCGGCGGCCACCGTGGTGATGAGCGAGCGCCGTATGAACGAACTCGGCGCCGAGCCGATGGCGCGGCTTGTCGGCTTCGCGCTTGCCGGCGTGCCGCCCGAGCTGATGGGCATCGGCCCGATCAACGCCATCAGCAAAGTGCTTAAGCAAACGGGCCTTTCTACGGACGACATCGGCCTCGTGGAGCTGAACGAGGCGTTCGCCGCCCAAGCGCTCGCCGTGATCCGGGAGACGGGCTTTTCCGAGGACATCGTCAACGTGAACGGCGGCGCGATTGCGCTCGGCCACCCGCTCGGCTGCACGGGCGCGAAGCTCACGGCCACGCTCCTGCACGAGATGCAGCGGCGCGGGGTCAAATACGGCCTCTGCACGATGTGCGTCGGTGGCGGGATGGGCGCGGCCGGCGTGTTTAAGAATCTGCGTTTGTAAGGCGAATGGGGAACGGCGAGCGGTGAGTTGGGACGGGATGAAACGAAGAAGCGAGGAGTCAGCGACACGAGGACTTTGACTCTTTTGCTCCCCGTTTCCCCCTTCCCCCCGCCTCGGCATTCGCCCCGAAGCGGAACCGCTCCGCAGAACATAGCGTTTCCGCCGAGACTTTCAGCTTAACGGTGTTAACCACGGCGCGGGCAGCGCGCTCTGCACTTTTCCACAACCAGCGAGGACAGCATGAAACTTTCCAACCTGCTCCGGCGCACGCCAAAAACGCCGACCGCCGAGGCGAAGGCCAAGACGTCTTCGCTCGCCGATGCGGTGCGCGCCAAAGCCGATGCCGTGTCCGAGCGCATCTCCGCGCGCGTCTCCGATCTCATCGAGGAGGCGTCCGAAGCGACGCAGCCGGAGCACAGCGGCGACGGCGCGCTTAGCGATACCGTGGCTGGGTGGCTGCCCTCGCTCTCGGATGAGTCATCGGAAAAAGACGAAGACTCGTTGCCGCTGACCGATGCGCTCAAAGGCGCGCTCCCGCTCCTCGCCGGGGCGAAGGCGCTCGGCGGCGATGACGCGGATGACGATTCCGACGAAGCCGAAAGCGGAAGCAGCACGCTCTTCGGAGGCGGAGAAGAGGAAGGAAAAAAATCGAAGCTGGCGAAGACGGGCGGCCTCGGGACGCTCTTCACGCTCGGCTACACGGGCGCGCCACTGTGGGCGTGGACGGCCTTCGGCGCGGCGACGCTGCTGCGCGCGGGTGCTTCCAAAAAGACGCTCGCCGCGTTCGGCCTCGCAGCTGCCGCCCTCAACGCGCCGCCCGTGCGCCGGAAGATTTCGGCGGGCGTGATGCAGGCGATGGAGAAGCTCAAGTTCCTGCCCGAGATCTCCGAGACGGAGCGCATCGCCATCGAGGCCGGCAGCGTCTGGATGGATGCCGAGCTGTTTTCGGGTAAGCCCGACGCGGAAAAACTCAACAGCCAGCCTTACCCGGCGCTGACGGAAGAGGAGCAGGCATTTCTCGACGGCCCGGTCGAAGAGGTCTGCGCCATGACGGACGAGTGGGACGTGCAGCGCCGCGGCGACCTCCCGCCCGAGGTGTGGGATTACCTGCGCGAGAAGAAGTTCTTCGGGATGATCATCCCGGAAGAACATGGCGGGCTGGAGTTCTCGGCGGCGGCCAACTCGGCCGTCGTGCAGAAGCTCTCGACGCGCTCCTTGGCGCTCTCCATCACCGTGATGGTGCCCAACTCGCTCGGCCCGGCCGAACTCCTCCTGCACTACGGCACGCCCGAGCAAAAAGACTACTGGCTCCCGCGCCTGGCGAAAGGCGAGGCGATCCCCGCCTTCGCCCTCACCGAGCCGAACGCCGGCTCGGACGCCGGGGCGATGGAGTCGCGCGGCGAGATCTTCCGCGACGACGACGGCGAGGTCAAGCTGCGCCTCCACTGGAAAAAGCGCTACATCTCCCTGGCCGCCATCTCCGACGTCTTAGGCCTGGCCTTCAAGCTGCGCGACCCGGAGAACCTCCTGGGCAAGGGCGAGGACTTAGGCATCACCTGCGCGCTCGTCCCCACCGACACCGAGGGCGTCGTCCTGGGCAAGCGCCACGACCCACTCGGCATCGCGTTCTACAACTGCCCGACGGAAGGGAACGACGTGGTGCTGCCGCTCGATGCCATCATCGGCGGGGCGGAAGGCGCGGGGCACGGCTGGAAGATGCTGATGAACTGCCTCTCGGCCGGGCGCGGCATCTCCTTGCCGGCGCAGTCCACGGGCGGGGCGAAGTACGTCACGCGCGTGGCCGGCGCGCACGCGGCCGTCCGGCAGCAGTTCGGCCTCTCGATTGGCAAGTTTGAGGGGATCGAGGAGCCGCTCGCGCGGATGGCCGGCTTCACTTACCTCATGGACGCCGCCCGCCTGTACACCATCGGCGGGATTGACAAGGGCGAGAAGCCGGCCGTCGTCACGGCCATCATGAAGTACAACATGACGGAGCTTCAGCGCCAGATCATCAATGACGGGATGGACGTGCTGGGCGGGAGCGGCATCTCGCGCGGGCCGCGCAACCTCCTGGCCACCGGCTACCAGGGCGCGCCGATCTCGATCACCGTCGAGGGCGCGAACATCCTCACGCGCACGATGATGATCTTCGGCCAGGGCGCCATCCGCTGCCACCCGTACGCGCTTCAGGAGATCGAGGCCTTGATGGACGGCGACGTGCGGCGCTTCGACGCGGCGTTCTGGAGCCACATCGGCCACGTCGTCCGTAACACCTTCCGCGCCGTGGGGCTGAGCCTGACGCGCGGCGCCTTGGCCACCTCGCCTGTGGACGGCCCCGCCGCGCCGTACTGGAAAAAGTTAGAATGGGCCTCGGCCACCTTCGCCATCCTGGCCGACCTGGCGATGGGCAGCCTCGGCGGCGCCCTGAAGCGCAAGGAAAAGCTCACCGGCCGCTTTGCCGACGTCCTCTCGTGGATGTACATCGCCGCCGCGACGCTGCGCCGCTTCGAGGCCGAAGGCCGGAAAGAGGAGCACGAGCCGTACTTCCACTGGGCCATGCAGTACAGCTTCGCGCGCATCCAAGAGGCGTTCGAGGGCCTGTACGAGAACATGGAGGTGCCGGGGCTGACGTGGTTCTTCCGCAGCGTCCTCGCACCGTGGTCGCGCTTGAACACCTTCGGCGAGATGCCGTCCGATAAACTCGGCGGCAAAATCGCCGAGGGTATCCAGAGCCTCGGCGGCGCGCGCGACTGGCTCACCGAAGGGATCTACATCCCCGAAGACGAGACCGAAGCGCTCGGCCGGCTCGAAAAAGCCTTCCGCCTGAGCCGCGAGGCCTACCATGTCGGGCAGAAGATCAAGGGCGCCATCGCGAAGGGGCAGCTTCCCAAAAAGCGCCCGCGCTTCCTCTTGGACGAGGCCGTTGAGGTTGGCGTCATCACCGAAGAGGAGAAGGCGCTCTCACTCGAAGCCGAGGCCGCCCGCGCCGACTACGTGAAGGTAGACGCCTTCGACCTCGACGAGTACCGCAAAGAACTCGACGTCCCCGGCGCCCACGCCCACACCGGCGACGGTGCTCCCGGCGTAGACACCGGCGGCGACGGCGCCTCCGAGGCCGAGCAGCCCGACCCCGAAGCGGTCTGACGCTTTTCGTTGACCGAAAAGCGCGAAGGCTCAGGAACGGTTTGCGCCGCGCCTGAGCCTTTGCTTTTTTGGCGACGGGATGCTTTCCGCACGTGCGGTAGCGTCGTCCGGCCGGACGACGCTACGGAAGCGCCGAGGCACCATCTAAAACATCGCATCCAACTGCATCAGAACAAGAAAGAAGCCGCCAGAGAAAGCGAGCCAAGCCCCCCCGCTGCCTTATACGAAGGGAGTAGCTGCTGATGTCGTCCGGGTACTTTAATTCGCCGTAGTATTCCTCGTAGAGGCTCCATCCTCCAAGGACCATAAAGAGCACTCCGGCAGCAAGAAAAACGTGGTCCATTCCAATCCCACATCGACTTCTGATGGTTGGGAGTGGAGTAGTCACAAACGCCGCACCGTAAGCTATCTGATAATCTGCAAGCACGCCATCGCCATGCCTGACGAAAAGCTCTACCACCCCGACCTCCTCAAAGGCCAGCACGTCGTCGTCACCGGGGGCGGGACGGGGCTGGGGCGCGTGATGGCGCTGCGCTGCGCCTCGCTCGGCGCGAAGGTCACGATCAACGGAAGGCGCGAGGAGCCACTGGAAGAAACTGCCGAGGCTATCCGGGCGGAGGGCGGTGCGGCGGAAGGAATTTCCTGCAACGTGCGCGAGCACGAGAGCGTCGCGGCTTTTTTCGACGAGGCCGAAAAACGGCAGGGGCCGGTGACGCGCCTTGTCAACAACGCGGCGGCCAACTTCCTGGCGCCGTCGAAAGACATCTCGCCCAACGGCTTTGATGCCATCATCAAGACGAATCTCTACGGCGCGTTCTACTGCACGCAGGCTGCGGGGAAGCGCTGGATCGAGCGCGGCGGGGGCGGCGTGGTCCTCTCCATCGCTACGACGTATGCCGAGACGGGGAGCGCCTTCGTCTTGCCGAGCGCGATGTCCAAGGCCGGCATCGTGGCGATGACGAAGTCCTTGGCGGCGGAGTGGGGCACGTACGGCATCCGCCTGAACGCCGTGGCGCCGGGGCCATTCCCTACGGAGGGCGCCTGGAAGCGGCTCGTCCCCTCCGAGGAGATGGCGCGGCAGATGGAGGAGCGGATTCCGCTGAAGCGCTTCGGCGAGCCGGAGGAGTTGGCGAACCTCGTCGTCTTCATGCTCTCGGAAGCGAGCAGCTACATGAGCGGCGCGTGCGTCGTATACGACGCGGGCGAGGTGCTCGTGGCCGGCGGGCAGTTCAACGACTTCACCCGCGAGCCGCGCGAGAAGGTGCTTGGCGTCTTTGAGCAGATGCGGAAAAAGGCGAATGGCAAGTAGCGAAGTGGCGAATGGGGACGAGGCACCACTCGCCGTTTGCCATTCACCACTCGCCACACAAAACCCGGCGCGGCGTTTGCATTGAGATTGCGTGAAGGCGAACTTACGCCGAGCCGCCGTCCCTTCTCAGCTAACAGAGCGCGAAACCATGGGCGCCTTAAGCCTTGACCTGTTCACCAGTGCCGCGTACGACCTCGAGCGCGCGCAGTACCGCGTCCTCTCCGGCCTGCAAGCCGTGCAGCGCGCGTTCTCGCAGAACCAGATCTATCCGCACCTGGGTGAACTCGTGAAGCTCTACGGCACGCTCCGGACCATCGCGCAACGCTCGGACGACCTCGAAGGCGCGCTGCCGGGCCGCGTTAAGCGCATCGACCTGGAAAACAAGAAGGTCGAGTACGAGTGGCCGGACCTCGACCGGGGCGAGGTCGCCCGCGTGCGCGAGCTGATCGAGTGGGCGCTGCCGCGCATCCAGGCCGCCATCGAGGAAGGGCGCACGATCTACGAGTTCGTGGACGAGAACCTGCGCCTCGAAGAGGTCGGCCTCGTCTCGTCCTACGTGCAGGAGGGCTACCTCTTCGTCCCGGACCGCGCGGCGGGCGCGCTCCACATCTTGCAGTACAGCCTCTCGATCTACGCCGGGGTCGAGGAGCAGTACCGCAGCCTCCGGACGACGCACCTCCAGAGCATCGCCTGCGGAAGCGTCACGCCCTCGCCGCGCGACGTGAAGCTGCGCCTTGTGGCCGAGCGGCGCGACCTGCCCAACCCGGCCACCTACTTCTTCGACACCGACCTCGCCTTCCCCTTCGAGCCGACGGTCTTCCCCGTGGCCAAGCGCAAGCTTATGCGCCACCTTGCCTCGGACTTCGGTGCGGCGGCGTAGGCGCTTGGGGCAGGGCGCACCGGGGGGCTGGCAATGATCTCCTTGTTGCGTTATCTTTCCTGATCCGCGCATCCGGCAGCATCGTTCGGCGAAAAGCATCGTTCGGCGAAAAGCATCGTTCGGCGAAGCGGCGTGCGCAACAGCAGCTAAAGGAGGCCCTGTGGCGCAGAACGGAAAAGGAGACAAGCGCAGGATACTCGTCGTGGACGACCACCCCGTGGTGCAGCGGGGCCTGCGCGACCTCATCAACGAGACGCTGGACCTGCGCACAAGCGGCACCGCCTCGGGCGCGGAGGAGGCGCTGCGCGCGGCACAGGCGCTGCGCCCTGACCTCGTGCTGCTTGACCTCGCGCTTGGGGACGGCGTCGCTACCGGCCTCGATGTGACGCGCCAGCTGCAGAGCCGTTGCCCGGACGCGCTCGTGCTCGTCCTCTCCATGCTGGACGAGAAGCTCTACGCCGAGCGCGTGCTGGCGGCCGGCGCGCGCGGCTTCGTCCAAAAGAGCGTCTCGGACGAGCACCTGCTCGAGTGCATCCGCCGCGTCCTGGCCGGGCGGCTGTGCGTGAGCGAGGCCGTGCGCGAAAGGCTCTTCTCCCTGAAGGCGGCCCACGGCTCAGGCGCAGCGCCTGCCCTGCTCGACCGCCTTTCCGACCGCGAGATGGAGGTCTTCCTCCTGCTCGGGCAGGGGTTCGAGCCGCGGCACATCGCCGAGAAGTTCGCGCTCAGCGTCAAGACGGTTGAGACGTACAGCCAGCGTCTCAAGACGAAGCTCGGCGTGGAGAGCGCCTCGGAGCTGCGCCGCTACGCCATCGAATGGGGCCGGACGCACGGAGCGCCCTAAGCGAGGCCTGGCGGCTTGTTTTCTGTCCAGTGGCCTCCTTGTCCCTGCGCAGCAATGCCGAATCCGGCAGCATCGTTGAGGTATACCTCGGCTTTTCAACCCGGCAAAAACGCTGATGCAGCGACGCAAGGCCTTGCGTCGCTACGGCAACGATGAAGGCAAAACACAACGCATCAAACGGATTGGGTATGAGTCTTTGCTGGGGCGCCCTGCTGCCCTCTGCGGGGAGCGCATCCGTCTGGCCCGGCGCGCCGCCCATCTTTCCTCGCATCAGAGGATTCCCTGACAGGAGCGGGGGCGGCGCGTTCTTTTTTTGCGTGTAGCGATGCCCGAGTCCGAAAAGGCGTCACCGAAAGAGCCTCCGGAAAGCCTACACAAACCCCGCAGTATTATGGATGCTTGGACTAAGAACGCCGTCAGACACGTGCACGAGAGCGCCCTTAGAAAAAGCGCCGCCGAGTTCCAGCAAGCCCTCCGGATTATAGAGCACCACAACATAGAGCACCACGCCGCCGCGTCCGATGGAGACGGAAGAACCGTAGGCCGAGGCGAGCACGCCGGCGTGGTGCGGCAGGCGCTCGGGGTCATCGAGGAAGAGCTGGAGCGGCGGCGCGCCGAGAAGCGGCCCCACGCCGTCGGACCGCCTATGCGAGCGCGCTTTCAGTCCGCCGCTCGTGGGCGCAAGGCGTTCTAGCCGCTCGGCCTGCTGCTCCGCCGCTTACTCGCTCTTTGCACGCGCGCGCCGTCCGATGCGCCGCACCGCCCCCGCCGTACGCCCGATGCCTCCCGTTCCCGAACCCTTCTTCCAGGGCGAGCCGTTCTGGCGCCTGATCCCGCGGCTCCAGGGCGCGTCCTCCAACGTCATCACCGTGCTCGACGCCCAAGGCACGGTGCGTTACCAAAGCCGGCCCGTGCGCTGGCTCCTGGGCCACCGCGCCGAGGACCTCGTCGGGCGCCCCTTTGCGAGCCTGCTCTGCGCCCCGTCGGTAGGCGTGGCCCGCGCGGCGCTTGCGCACATGGCCGCCGGCGGCGCGCGCTTCGACCTCTGGCGGCTGTGCTTCCGCACCGTGGCCGGCGAGGGCCTCTGGCTCGAAGGCATGGCCTCGAACTTCCTCAAGGACCCGCGCCTGGACGGCATCATGGTCTACTGGCGCGAACTCACGGGCTGAAGCGCGGCGGGCCCGGCCCGTGCCCTCCTCCCCGATCTCCCTCAGAGAGCCTCAACAGCGGCGCGCGCAAGAACCTCTGGCGGTGCACAAGGCGTATACGGGCAGCCTGCCTTGAAACGACACGCCAGAGCCAGCGCCCCTGCATGGAACCTAAGGACAAGCCTCCGGAACGCGAGGCCCGCGACAAAGACGCTCACGCGGAAGACGGCCACGCCGAAGAACGCCACGCCGAGAACGGCCAGGAGGAAGAAACCGAGCGCGCCACCGTGGTGGGCATCGGCGCCTCGGCGGGGGGGATCGAGGCGCTGCAGCTCTTCTTCGAGGAGATGCCCGAAGAGACAGGCATGGTCTTCGTCGTGGTGATGCACCTGGCGCCCGACCGCGAGAGCAGCCTGGCGAGCGTGCTCCAAAACCGCACGGGTCTCCCCGTCACGCAGGTGACCGAGCGCACGCGCATGGAGCCGGACCACGTCTACGTCATCCCGCCGGACCAGAAGCTCGAGATCACCGACGGGCACCTGGCCGTCTCCGACTTCGAGCAGCCGCGCGGGCGGCGCGCCCCCATCGACTTCTTCTTCCGCACGCTGGCCGAGGTGCACCCGGACGGCATCGGCGTGGTGCTCTCCGGCACGGGCACCGACGGCACCGTCGGCTTCAAGGCCATCAAAGAGCAGGGCGGCCTCCTCTTGGCGCAGGACCCCGAGGAGGCCGAGTACGACGGGATGCCGCGCAGCGCCATCGCCACGGGCCTCGTGGACTTCGTCCTGCCCGTGGGCGCGCTGGCGCGCAAGCTCGTCGAGCTGAAAGAGGACATCCACCTCATCCAGGTCCCGCCCTCGCCCGAGGAGCTGCCCGAGGAGGGCGTGGCGGCCCTGCACAAGATCCTCACGCAGCTGCGCACGCGCACGGGGCACGACTTCGGCGGGTACAAGCGCTCGACCATGCTCCGGCGCCTGCAGCGGCGGATGCGCGTGAACGGGGTCGAGGACCTGCAAACCTACCTCGGCTTCCTGCGCGGGTACGAGGCCGAGGCCGAGGCGCTCTTCAAGGACCTCCTCATCAGCGTGACGAACTTCTTCCGCGACCCGGCCGCGTGGGACGCCCTCGACCAGAAGGTGCTCCCGCGCCTCTTCGAGGAGAAGACGGCGGAGGATGAGGTGCGCGCGTGGGTGCCCGGCTGCGCCACCGGCGAGGAGGCGTACTCCATCGCCATGCTGCTCTTAGAGCACGCCGAGCGCCGCGGCGGCCCGCGCCCGCACGTGCAGGTCTTCGCCTCGGACCTGGACGAGGACGCGCTCGCCCGCGCACGCTCGGGCCGCTACCCCGAGGCCATCGCTGCGGACGTGCCCGAGGAACGGCTCCGGCGCTTCTTCACCGAAGAGGGCGAGTACTACCGCGTTAAGCAGGAGGTGCGCGACGTGGTCCTCTTCGCCACGCACAGCCTGCTCAAGGACCCGCCCTTCTCGCGGCTCGACCTCGTCTCGTGCCGGAACGTCTTGATCTACCTGCGCGGCGATCTGCAGGAGAAGGTGTTCGACCTCTTCCACTACGCGCTCAGGCCGGGCGGCTACCTCTTCCTGGGCGGCTCCGAGAACGCCACGGGCGCGCAGAGCCTCTTCCGCCCCGTGGAGAAGGAGCACCGCCTCTACCAGAGCCGCCGCAGCAACGACGGGCGCGAGCGCCTGCCGGAGCTGCCGCTCGCGGCCGTAGACGGCAGGTACCGCGCCCGCCCCGCGCGGCGCGTAGAGGCCCGGCGCGACGGCGGCGTCCCGGCGGGCGAGGCGCTCCACCGCCGCGCGCTCGAGGCCTACGCGCCGCCGAGCGTGCTCATCGACGAGCACCACAACATCATGCACCTCTCGCCCACGGCAGGGCGCTACCTGCAGTACGCCGGCGGCGCGCCCACGCACAACCTGCTCAAGAGCGCGCGCCCGGCGCTGCGGCTGGAGCTGCGCGCGGCGCTGGGCGAGGTCTTCGGCACGGGCCGCCCCGTCTCAGCCGGCCCCGTCGAGGTGGAGATCGAAGGGGAGCGCCGCGCGGTGCACCTTCTCGTGCGCCCGGCCGGGACGGAGGCCGCCCCCGCCGCCGAAGAAGAGGAAGAGGCCGAAGCGCAGGGGCGCCTAGCCCTCGTCGTCTTCGCCGAGGCGGACCCCTCGGCCATGCCGCGCCGCCTCACAGACGGCACCCCCGCCGAGGAGGATGCCGCAGACGCGCGCGTGGAGCAGCTCCAGAGCGAGCTGGAGCGCACGCGCGAGCGCCTGCAGGTGACCATCGAGGAGCACGAGACCTCCGAGGAGGAGATCAAGGCCACCAACGAAGAACTCCAGTCCATCAACGAGGAGTACAAGTCCACGCTCGAAGAGCTGGAGACGAGCCGCGAGGAGCTGCAGTCCATCAACGAGGAACTCGTCACCGTCAACCAGGAGCTAAAAAACAAGGTCGATGAGCTGAGCCGCGCCAACGACGACCTCAAAAACCTCATGAACTCGGCCGAGGTGGCCACCGTGTTCCTGGACCGCCGGCTGCGCCTGAAGCGCTACACGCCGCCGGCCGAGCACATCTTCAACGTGGTGGAGAGCGACCGCGGCCGCCCGCTCGCCCACATCACCCACCGCCTAAGCGGCTACGACGCCCTCGCGGACGACGCGCAGCGCGTGCTCGACACGCTCGTCCCCTTGGAGCGCGAGGTCGAGAGCGAAGGCGGCGAGCACTACCTCCTGCGCCTTTTGCCCTACCGCACCACCGAGGACCGCATCGCCGGCGTGGTGCTCACCTTTGTGGACGTCACGCGGCTCAAAGAGGCGCAGCGGCAGGCGCGCCGGAGCGAGGAGCGCTACCGGCTCCTGGTCGAGAACGTGAGCGAGTACGCCATCTTCACGCTCAGCCAGGAAGGCCGCATCACCACCTGGAACGCGGGCGCGCGCCGCCTCTTCGGCTACGACGAGGAGGAGATCATAGGCCGCCCCGGCGCCCTCATCTTCACCGCAGAGGACCGCGCCGCCGGCGCCGCCGAGGCGGAGATGCAGACGGCCGCCCGTGACGGCCAGGCCGCCGACGAGCGCTGGCACGTGCGCCGCGACGGCACGCGCTTCTGGGGCAGCGGCGTGATGACTGCGCTCTACGGCGACGGCGAGGGCAGCGGGGAGAGCGGCGCGCCGCGCGGCTTCGCCAAGGTCCTGCGCGACAACACGCAGCGCCGCAAGGCCGCCGAGGCTCTGCGCCAGAGCGAGGAGGAGTCCCGCGCCCTCGTCCGCGCCTCAGCGCAGATGGTGTGGACGACGGATGCCCAGGGCCGCATCGTGGAGGACTCCCCCACGTGGCGCGCCTACACGGGCCAGAGCGTCGAGGCGTGGAAAAACGAATGGAGCGCCGCCGTCCACCCCGAGGACCGCGCCCGCGCCGTCGAGAACTGGCGCAGCTCCGTCGAGAGCGTGACGCCTGTGGACACGGCCTACCGCCTCTGGCACGCCCGGAGCGGCTCCTGGCGCTGGAACGCCGTCCGCGCCGTCCCCCTGCGCAACGCCGAGGGCGCCGTGCGCGGCTGGGTAGGCATGAACGCCGACATCGACGACCGCAAGCGCGCCGAGGAGGCCTTGCGCGAGCTGAACGACCGGCTCGAAGAGCGCGTGGCCGAGCGCACGGCCGCGCTCGGAGAAAAGACGGAGCAGGTGCGCCGCCTGGCCTCCGAACTCGTCGTGGCCGAGCAGCGCGAGCGCCACCGCATCGCGCAGGTGCTCCACGACGACCTCCAGCAGCAGCTCTACGGCATCCAGCTTAAGGTCTCCAAGCTCGGCCGCGCCGCCCTCTCCGAAGCGGGCGCCGTGCGCGAGGAGGACGTCGAGGCCGTGCGCGGCTACCTCGACCAAGCCATCGGCATGGCGCGCAACCTCACCGTGGACCTCAGCCCGCCCGTGCTCCAGGGCGAAGGCCTGCCCGAGACGCTCGCCTGGCTCGCCACGCAGATGGAGGACCTCCACGACCTGCATGTAGAGGTGGAGGCCGAGGAGGACCTGCGCCCCGGTACCGAGGAGATGCGCGTGTTGCTCTTCCAGGTCGTGCGCGAACTCCTCTTCAACGTTGTCAAGCACGCCGACGTCGGCCGCGCCACCGTCGCGCTCCGCCGGGAGGACTCCAACCTCGTCATCCGCGTCGCCGACGGTGGCCATGGCTTCGACGCCGAGGCCGCCGAGAAGGCCGCCCGCGAGAACGGCAGCGGCGGCTTCGGCCTGCGCGACGTGCGCGAGCGCATCGGCCTCTTCGGCGGCGCGCTCGCCATCGACTCCGTGCCAGGCGATGGCACGCGCATCACCGTTACCGTCCCCATCGAATGGGACGACGTCGAACAGAGTGACGTCGAACGAGACGACGCGCCGGCCCCGTAGCGCATCTGAAGCTCTGCCGCTCGGCAGTGGCCCCTCATCCGCAGTAACCACAGCCTCCCCGCCCCGCAGTATTTGCAGCCATGAAGAAGCGCGCCCTCTACCTCATTGAAGACAACGAACTCATGCGCGAGATGCTCAAGGAGTACGTCGAGACGGCGCCGGACCTGCGCGTGTGCGGCGCGGCGGCGAGCGCCGAGGCGGCCCTCGAAGCCCTTCCCGACATCGAAGCCGACCTCCTGCTCATCGACGTGGCGCTGCCGGGGATGAGCGGGATCGAGCTGCTCGGTGTCGTGAAGACGCGGTGGCCGGAGCTGCCCTGCCTGATGCTCTCGGCGCACCAAGAGACGTCGTACGTGCGCCGCTCGCTGGCGGCCGGGGCACACGGCTACGTGCTTAAAGGCGCGCCAGAGGAGATCCTCGTGGGCGCTCACGAAGTGCTTGGCGGCGGGACCTACGTGAGCGAGCCGTTGCGCCGCAAGCTCAACGGAAACCCGTTCGCCTCCTCGGGCACGGCTCCGTAGCGCGGCCAGCGGCGCTCGCCCGGCTTGCAGAAGCGAGCGCACGAAAAGGCGGCCCGCCGTTGAAGCAGGCCGCCGGTGCGCGTTCGGGAGGGGTGTCGCGGGGGAGACTTGAACTCCCGACCTCCGGGTTATGAATCCGACGCTCTAACCGGCTGAGCTACCGCGACTGGTCTGTTTTCTTGTCTGCGCTTCGCAGGCAGCAACATAACCTACGCACGCGCGCATCACCCATCAAGCGCACTGCATAAAATGCCGAACCACGGCGGCTTTGTTTCCCCTCCGCTCGTGAAGAAGAGGTTGGCGCGCTTCCCCTGCTCACCCTAACGCCCCCTCCCCGTTTCCCCTAAACCCGTTCCCTCAAAACCATGGCTTGGAGCGACGTCATCAACCAAGCGCGCGTGTGCGAGGCGCTGCGCCGCACCGTGGCGAACGGCCGCGTGGCGCACGCCTACCTCTTCCACGGGCCGGACGGCGTGGGCAAGCGCGCCGTGGGGCTGGAGCTGGCCCGCGCGCTCCAGTGCGAGCGCGCCGATGGCTCGGAAAACGACGGCGGCGAGGCGTGCGGGCGCTGCCTGGCCTGCACCAAAGTCCGCCGGATGCTCCACCCCGACGTGCACGTGCTCTTCCCGTATCCCAAGGGCACGGACCAGGACGACCTCGCCCAGCGCATCGCCGAGCTTGGCCGGGCGCCGTACACCGCCCTCGACTACGCGCGCCGGCCCTCGCTCGACGACCCGGCCAAGACCTCGAACAAGCAGGTGATGTACCACACCGCCCGCATCCACGAGGACCTCCTCCGGCCGATAAGCCTGAAGCCGCTCGAAGGCCGTTACAAGATCGCCCTCGTCACCGACGTGGACCTGATGCGCACGGAGGCCGCCAACGCTTTCCTCAAGCTCTTGGAAGAGCCGCCGCCGCAGACCGTCTTCGTCCTCACCACGAGCCGTCCGGACCGGCTCCTGCCCACGATCCTCTCGCGCTGCCAGCGGCTCCGCTTCGAGGCGCTCGCCGCCGAGGACGTCGAGGCGGCCCTCGTGCGCCGCGAGGGCGTGCCGGAAGGGCGCGCCGCCACCCTCGCCCGCATGGCCGATGGCTCGTACAGCCGCGCGCTCGACCTCGCCCAGAACGAGGAGCTGATGGCCAGCCGCGCCCTCGTCCTGGACTACTTCCGTCTGGCGTACGTGCAGGACGCGGCCAAGCTCGCCCCGCTCGTGGAGGAGATCAAGAACCTGGGGCGCGAGCGCGTCAAGGGCGTCCTGCGCCTGATGCTGCGCTGGCTGCGCGATCTGGTCCTGTACCGCGCCCTCGGTGAGGAGGCCGCGCTCGTCAACGTGGACCAGGCCGCCGCCGTAGAGCGCTTCTGCAACAACGTGCCGCAAGCCGACCTCGAGGCGATGGCCGCGCAGGTCGAAGCGGCCATCGAGATGACCGAGCGCAACGTCCACCTCACGCTCGTGCTCACAGCGCTGGCGCAGGCGCTCGGCGCGGCCATGCACGGGCGCCCGCCGCGCGCGCTTTACACGCCGCTCCCCGAGGCCAGCCGTCAGGCCGCGCACCGCGCCGAGGCTGTCGCCTAAGACGCACTTCTTCGGGGGTTTCTTATGTGCGCATTTTTGCCGATATAGATGCCACTCTCTGCACAGCTTTGCGCGGCATCACGCCAGCAGGTGCGGTCTGAGGGGCGCACGCGGGGTTTGGCGGAACACCGGCTGCGGCTCGGCCTTCACCCACCGGCGGCAGCCCGCTCTGCTGCGCATCGTTATCCTTCGCACAGGCGCCCCTCGGGGCCGAGGACCCGATTTTGAACCCCCTTCGCTCCGTCCGCTTCCGTTTCCCGTCGCGCCGCGTGTGGTTCGGGCGCGCTCGGCTCTTCGAGGACCGCGTGCAGCTTACGGGATGGACGCTGAAGGGGCGTTACCGGCGCACCATCCCGCTCACGCGCGTCGGCAGGGCGGAGTGGTGGTCCAACGCCGAGGGCACAAACTTTGCCCTGCACCTCAACGACGGCTCCACGTGCGCGCTGCGCCTCCGCCGAGGCGCCGCCGACTGGAAGTTCGAGATCGACGCGCTCCTGGGCCGCTCCACGCTCCCGCCCGCGCGCCTGCCTGACGCGCAGGCCGAGCAGGACGCCGCCGCGTAGCTCGAACGCTTGCGCCTCGCGGCGTCCGCCTCCGCACTTCCGTTCGCTTCTCCATCTCTACGAACAACCTCAAGCACGTCCTATGAAAAAGCAACTCCGCGGCAGCCTCCTGATCTTAGCGCTCCTTCTCGTCTCGGCGCCGGCTGTGCAGGCGCAGCAGGCCTCGCCCGTAGGCTCCTGGCGCACCATCGACGACGAGACGAACGAGCCGAAGTCCATCGTCGAGATCTACGAGGGCGAGGACGACAAGCTCTACGGCAAGGTCGTCGAGATCCTCAAGCCCAGCCGCGAGGCCGAGCGCAACGCGCAGGGGGAGATCATCTGCACGGCGTGCGACGGCGAGCGGAAAAACCAGCCCATCGAAGGCATGGTCATCATCGAAAGCATGGAGAAGGACGGCGACGAGTGGGAGGACGGCACCATCCTCGACCCGGCCAAGGGCAAGACCTACAAGGCCAAGATGTCGCTCCAGGACGCGAACACGCTCGACGTGCGCGGCTTCGTCGGCTTCTCGTTCATCGGCCGCACGCAGACGTGGGAGCGCGTCACCGACGCCGAGGCCGCCGCGTCGTCGTCCAACTCGTGACGCAGCCCGCGCGCCAACGCACTTCGGCTTTTCCAAACAGAAAGGGCGCCTCCAGCCGGAGCGCGCCCTTTCTGCTGGCGCGCGGCGCCGAGACAACGTAAAAGGCCGGAAACGCCGAACCCTACGCCGTCGCCGCTCGGTACGCCTTGCCCCGGTTGGGGCCGCCGCCCGGAATCCAAAATCGCAAATCGCAGATCCAAAATCGGCAGATGGCTTACTCCGCCGAGATCAGCCGTGCCACGCCCACGGCGTTCGTCTTTCTCCTGGACCAGTCGGCCTCGATGCAGGACGCCTTTGGCGGGGCGGAAAAGCGCGGCGACGCGGCCCCCTCCAAGGCGCGCGTCCTGGCCGATACGGTGAACCGTCTCGTGCAGAACCTCGTCCTGCGCTGCGCCAAAGAGGACGGCGTGCGCGACTACTTCCACATCGGCGTTATCGGTTACGGCGAGCGCGTCGAGCCGCTGGTCACGCCCGCCGAAAACGGCGTCGGGGGCGGCAGCGATGGCGGCGGCCTCATCCCCATCAGCCACCTGGCCGAGCGGCCCCGCCGTATCGAGGAGCGCTTGAAGAAGGTGCCCGACGGCCAGGGCGGCTTCCGCGAGCAGCGCGCCAAGCGGCCTGTGTGGTTCGACCCGCGCGCCAAGAACGGCACGCCCATGTGCCAGGCGCTCGACCTCGCCGCGCAGATGGTGCGCCCGTGGATCGGCCTCCACCCGCAGAGCTTCCCGCCCATCGTCCTCAACGTCACCGACGGCGAGGCCACCGACGGCGAGCCGCTCCGCTACGCGCAGCAGCTCCGCTCCTTCGCCACCGAGGACGGCGAGGTGCTCCTCTTCAACATCCACCTCTCGGAGTCCGAGGAGCCGGCGCTGGAACTGCCCGAGGCGCCGCAGGGCCTCCCGGACGAGTACGCGCGCCAGCTTTTCCAGATGTCGAGCCGCCTGCCCTTTTCCATGCGCGCCGCCGCCGAGCAGGAAGGCTACGCCGTGAGCCTGGACACGCGCGGCTTCGTCTTCAACGCCGACCCGGTGGCGCTCGTGCGCTTTTTGGAGATCGGCACGCGCCCGAGCAACCTGCGCTGAGTGCGGAACGGCGGCCTGGAAGGGCGGGAGAGTAAGCTAAGTAGGACAACAGAAGAACGCTAACGATGGCGATGGGTGTGGCTCAGGGCGTAGGTCCTGCAACGATAGACAGCCCGACCGCCATGTCGCACCGCACGGTTCGTTCGCCAGACCAGGAGGAGCAGGAAGAACTCAAGCGTATGACGCGCGAAGAGATCGGTCGCGTGGCGATGCGCGCGCAGATGGTCCTGCTCTCGGCCAGAGCCTTCGCTGCACAGGAGATCGCCGAGATCCAAGACACATCCGACGTGACCGTCTACAAGTGGATGGATCGCTTCGACGAGGGCGGCCCTCTGAGCCTTTGCGACCAGGAGCGCGAGGGCCGACCGCCGAAGCTCGATGAAGAGGCCCAAGACGAGATTGAGCGCGTCATCGAAGAGCCGCCAACCGAAGAGGGCTACAACGCCACGCGCTGGACGGCGCCGCGCCTGGCGCGCCACCTCGAAGAGGAACTCGGCGTCGAGGTCCATCCCGAGACCGTGCGGCGCGCCTTGCGCCGACTCCAGTTCAGTTGGAAGCGTCCGCGCCGCGAGCTGCCGCCGGATCCGGATTACGCCGAGCATGCGCGCGCGCTCGTGGAAGCCGTTGCCACGGCTGGCGCACAGACGAGCATTCTCTTCGAGGACGAGACGGAGCTTAAGCGCTTCCCGCCGCTCAGGCGGATGTGGATGCCCAGAGGCGAGCAGTGGAGCGTGGACGTGCCGGAGTCCAACGACAAGCTCTGTCTCTAGGGCGCGCTCGATATCGCAACCGCAGAGACGATCACCGAGGCGTACCCGAAGGGCAAGTCCGAGTACACAAAGGCCTTCTTGGAGCAAGTGCTCGCAGAGGTCGAGGGCACTACCTTGCTGGTGTGGGAGCGCGCGCGGTGGCACACCTCGCAGGCTGTCGAGAAGATGGTTGCCCGGCACGAGCGCATCGAGACGGTGCTCTTGCCCAAGCGCTCGCCTGAGGACAACCCGGTGGAGGACCTCTGGCGCGAACTTAAGAACACCGTCGCGGCCAACCTCGAACGCAGCCTCGGCGCGCTTCGGGAAGCCTGCCGGCAGTTCTTCGACGAGCTTACGCCAGCAGCGGCGCTCAAGATGGCCGGTCTCCGTTAACGTTCTTTCGTCGTCCTATCATAGCCTGGCACGTCGTCCGGTAGAGGCGTGTGGGCGACACGTCTCTACGCAAGCCTTTTTCGAGATGCAAGACGGCGAGGCACAGATCACCGCGCGCGCCTACTGGCTCCCCAAAGCCGGCCACACCGAGGCCGAGTACGAGGACGCCTTTGCCTTCTCGGAAACGGATGCGCTGCCCTGCCACGCCGCCGTGGCCGACGGCGCCACCGAGTCCGCCTTCGCCCGTCATTGGGCCGAGGCGCTCGCGCGCGGCTTCGTGGATGAAGAGCCGGACAGCCCAGAGGCGCTGGCCGAGGCCGCCGTGCGCTGGCAAAAAGTGCACGCCGCCTTTGTAGCAGGAAGAGAAAGAAAGCTGCCCTGGTACGCCGCCGCCAAGGCCGAGGAAGGCGCTTTCGCCACGCTCCTGGGCTTCGCGCTCCGGCCCGGCGGCGCGTGGCACGCGCTGGCCGTGGGCGATGCCTGCCTCTTCCACCTGCGCGGCACCCAAGAGCGCCTGCGCTGGCCCCTGGACGACCCCGACGCCTTCGGCCACCGCCCCGCGCTCCTCGGCAGCCGCCTCGCCGAGGAAGGCACCCCGGCGTTCCCACCCGTCCAGGAGCAGACGGGCACCTACCGGCCCGGCGACACGTTCCTCCTCGCCACCGATGCCGTGGCCGCCTGGCTCATGCACGACGGCCCCGCACGCGCGCTCGCCTTTGACGGCGACGCCGCCTTCCGCGAGGCCGTCCGCGCCGCGCGCGCCGCCGGCGCCTTCCGCAATGACGACGCTACGCTTGTTGTTTTGCGCGTTGCCGCCGATGGGCGCGAATAGCCGATTGCCGCCATCGGTCTCTGGCGCGTTCCATCTCCCTTGATGGAGGGTGATCCGACACGTCCGAGGCCGTCCGCTTTCCCCCCCACCCCAACCCTTTGCCTTCGGCCAGTCACTTCGTTCATGTCCCGCCGGGGGAGGTGGGGGAGTGCTTCTCCGTATGCCGCCGCGCCTTTTCCAGCCGCTCCGGCGTCCCGATGTCGATCCACGCCGCGCCTTCTCCGATGCGGTAGAGGCGCACATCCTCGCCCGCCTGCACGAGCCGCAGGTACACGTTGACGATGGAGAACACGCCCGTCTCCGTCATCAGCGCCAGGAGGCGCGGGCTGACGACCTGCACGCCGCAGAAGTCGAAGTGCTCGGCGCGGTCGCCGGCGGGGTCGCGCACGAGGACCTCTTGGCCGTCGGCGCGGCGACGGTAGCCGCAGAGCCGCCCCTCGGCGTCGAAGGCGAGCGTGCGCTTCGTGACGGCTGGGCGCACGGCCAGCGTCGCCAGTGCGTCCGGGTGGGACCGATGCGCGGCGTAGAGCGCGCCGAGGTCCAGATCCGTGAGCACGTCGGCGTTGTGGAGGAAAAAGGGCGCCTCGGCCTTGAGGAGCGGCGCGGCGCGGAGGAGGCCGCCGCCCGTTTCGAGCGGGCGCTCGGCCTCGTGCGAGATCCGCGTCTCCACGCCGAAGCCGTCTTTCTCCTCAACAAACGCCGCGATCTGATCGGCGAAGGCGTGCACGTTGATGACGAGGCGGTCCGCCCCGGCGGCCACGAGGCGCCGCGCCACGCGCTCGAGCATCGGCACGCCACCGACTTCGATGAGCGCTTTGGGCTTCGTGTCCGTCAGCGGGCGCAGGCGCGTGCCGAGGCCGGCGGCCAGGATCATCGCTTCCATCGCTTGGGAAAAAATGAGCGGGAGGGCGCAGCGTAACACCGGCGCCGGACGTTCGTCTACCGTGAACGCAGCGCCAGGAGTCGTTTCATCACGAACGCAAAACGAGGAATCGTCATGGACATCGAACTCGTCCCCATCGCGCTCTTTTTCTCCATCGTCGCCATCATCAAGATCATCGCCGACACGTGGACGCGCAGCCGGCTCATCAGAAAAGGCGTCTCGGCCGAGGAGGCGCGGGCGCTGCTCGCCTCGTCGGGCTACTCCGCCTCCGACTCGTCGCTGAAGTGGGGGCTGGTCCTGGCTGGCGTCGGTCTGGCGCTCGTGATCATCCACACGGCCGCGCTCGACACCGGCGAACCCATCGCGCCGGGGCTGATCCTGCTCTTCGCCGGGGCCGCGCTCGTGCTGCACTACCTCGTGCGGACCTTCTCGCCCACGCGGTGGACGGAGCGGAACGCGGCCCGCTGACGGGCGCTACCCCTTGGGCCGGAGCGGGCGCATGACGACCTCGCTGATGAGGTAGTTGTCCGGCCCTTCCAAGAGGTGGATCACCGTGGCGGCCACGTCTTCGGGTTGCATCGGGTTGTCGGAGCCGCTCGAGCCGGCGTTCGAGGAGAAGCTCGTCTCCACCGAGCCGGGGTAGACGCAGGAGACCTTGATCCCGTCCTCGCGCAGCTCTTTCATGAGAGCCTGGCTGAAGCCGCGCAGCCCGAACTTCGAGGTGTTGTACGCGCTCAGGCTCGGGTTCCCCACCAGCCCGGCCACCGAGGCGATGTTGATGATGTGCCCGCCGAAGCCGCTCTCGGCGTTCTGCTCCTTCATCACGGGCACCGCCGCGCGCGTGCAGAGGAAGACGCCGCGCAGGTTCGTCTCCATCTGCACGTCCCAGGCCTCGGTGTCGAGGTCGTCCACCGCGCCGAAGCGGCCCAGGCCGGCGTTGTTGACGAGGATGTCGATGCGGCCGGCGCTTTCGCGCACCTCGTCAAACGCCTGCTTGACGGCGTCCTCCTCGCGCACGTCGCAACCGATGGGATGGAACGCTTCGCCAAGCTCAGCCTGAATCTCATCGAGCTTGTCGGTAGAGCGGGCGAGGCCGTAGACCTCAGCGCCGCGCTCGGCCAGCGCACGCGCGAAGGCCAGCCCGAGGCCGCTCGACGCCCCGGTGACGACGGCTACTTTGCCTTGCAAATCCATAGAAAAAGGGGTGGGTGAAAGGGGATCGGGGTGTGCAAGCGTGTACCCGGAAGGCGCCGCGTTGATCGGGGGGCAATCCGAGATTCTCGTAATTTGCCGCCGCCGCCCTGCGCTCGCCCTCTCTTTTTCTGTCATCCACCGACCGCAGCCGCGACTCACCGAACGCCCCCGAACGCCCTGGCCGCCGCGCCATTGATCCGGTAGCGATACGCGAACCACGCTCCCGGCCTCATGAAACGGCACCTCTTTATCACGAATCTCCTCGGCATGGGGTGGGCGCTTCTGCTCCTTGCCGCTCCGGCGCAGGCGCAGTCCGCGCGTGTCATCGGCACGGTGGCGGACGGCGACGGGCGGCCGGTGCCCTACGCCAGCGTGCAGATCGCCGGCACGACGAGCGGCGCGGCCACGGATGCGGACGGGCGCTTCGCCTTCTCCACCGCCGCCACTGGCGCGCAGACGCTCCGCGCCACATCCGTCGGCTACGCCCCGGCGGAGCAGAGCGTGCAGCTCGCCGAGGGCGACACGCTGACGGTGCGGCTCGTGCTGCGCGCCTCGACCACCGCGATGCCCGAGGCCGTCGTCAGGGGCCGCGCCGACCGCAGCGGCCTGGAGGACGCCACCCCGATGGGACCGCTGGAGGCAGTCACGACGCCGGGCACGTCGGGCGATCTCTTCCGCGCCGTGCAGATGCTCCCCGGCGCGCAGGCCGCGCAGGACGGGGCCGGACTCTTCGTGCGCGGCGGCGAGAAAGGCGAGGTCGCCGTGCTGCTGGACGGCGCGGCGGTGACGCATCCGTACAAGTACGAGTCGCCCTCCGGCGGCGCGTTCGGCACGCTGCCGCCGTTCCTGGTGCAGGGCACGCACTTCTCGGCGGGCGGCTTTTCGGCGCGCTACGGGGACGCGCTCTCCGGCGTGCTGGCGATGACGAGCGCGGAGCGTCCGGATGAGACGGGCGGGACGGCGGGCCTCGGCCTCGCGGCGGCCTCCGTCAGCGCCGCCGTTCCCGTCACCGAACGGCTCGGCGCGCGCGCCTCTGCCAACCGCTCGTTCACCGGCGCGCTCTTCCGCGTCAACGGGCAGGCGGGCGACTTCCACCTCACGCCGCGCAGCCTCGACGCCACGCTCGGCCTCACCTATCGCTATGCCGATGCGGGCCGGCTCAAATTCCTCGGCTTTGTCGAACGCAGCCGCTTCGGCGCGCGCGAGACGACGCCCGGCTTCGACGGCCGCTTTGACGGGGAGACGACGAACCAGCTTTACAACCTACACGCGCGCCACACGGCCGGGGCCTGGCACCTCGAATCCAGCCTCTCGGCCAGCCGCCACACGCAGGCGAACGAGTTCGGCGCGCTGGACCTGCGGACGACCGACGACGCGGCCCGCCTGCGCCTCGATGCCGAGCGGGCGCTGACGGAGCGCGTCCGGCTGGCCGTGGGCGGCCTCGCCGCGCGCCGCCGCAGCACGTTCCAGGGCACCGTCCCTGCCGAGGGCGATGCGGGGCCTGCCAGCGCCGAAGCCCTTTCGCTGCACGAAGCCATCGCCGCGTGGCGCACGGGCGCGTATGCCGAGGCCACCGCTTCGCTCACGGATCGCCTCGCGTTGCGCGCCGGCCTGCGCGCCGACCATCACACGCTGGCCGGGCAGACGGCCGTTGACCCGCGCTTTCAGCTTCGCTACCAGCTTTCGCCGCGCACGAGCGCTCGGCTGGCGTGGGGCCGCTACCATCAGTTCCCCGAACCGTATCAGTTCAACGCTGAAAGCGGCAACCCGGACCTGCGCGCGCAAGGGGCGCAGCATTTCATTGCCGGGCTGCGGCATGAGCGCGGCTCGTGGCTGGCTCGCCTCGAAGCGTATTACAAACCCTACGACGGCCTCGTGGTGGAGGACCCGGCGCAGGGCGTCTCGAACGCGGGCGGCGGCGAGAGCTACGGCCTCGACGCCTTCGTGCGCTACGGCGCCTTTCTCGAAACGCGGGCGAGCGGCTGGGCCACGTACAGCTTCCTGCGCGCGCGGCGGGTGCAGCCGCGCCGTCTGGAAGCCGCGCCCATCCTCGAAAAAGGCCCCGCCCCGCAGGACGTGACGCACAGCCTCACGCTCGTGGGCAAGGTACGGCTTGTGGGGATGCTCTTCGGCGGCGGCACGGTGCGCGTCGCCACGGGGCGGCCCGTCACGCCCGTCACCGGCGCGGTGCCTGCCGAGGGCGGCGGCTACCGGCCCATCGAGGGGCGGGTCGGCTCCGAGCGGCTGCCGGCCTTTGGACGCCTCGACGTGCAGCTTAGCTACTACTGGCCCTTTGGCGATGGCCGCGCGGCTACGGTCTACGCCTCCCTCGCCAACGCGACAAACCACGCCAACGTCACCGGCTACGACTACGCCGCCGACTTTTCCGAGCGCACGCCGCTCGTGACGAGCTACCGGCGGCTCTTCTACGCCGGCGTCACGGTGGATTTTTGACACTCACCATCCCGCAGACACACCGCCGGTGTGTCCCTACGTTTTTCCATCAAAACCGACACCTGCCATGAAAAACCTCGCTCGCGCTTTTCTCCTTTCCATCTTCTTTCTGATGCTCGCTGCGGCACCGCTCCACGCGCAGCCGGCCGATTCGCTGCTTGCGCAGGGGAAGCGGCTGCTGCAACAGGGCGCCGACGAGGGCGACGCGGCGCTGCTCCAGCAGGCACGCGCCACCTTCGAGCGCGCCGCTGCGGATGCCGAGGCCGCGCCGCTCGCGCACTACTACGCCGCTCTGGCCGATTACCGGCTTCTCTACGCGCCGGATCGCCCAGCGGAAAAGGTTGACCTGCTCAACGACGCCATCGACCACTTGGAGAAGGCCACGGCGCAGGACGAGGGCTTCGCCGAGGCGCACGCGCTGCTCTCCTCCATGCTCGGTCAGAAGGCTGGCGAGCAGTGGTACAAGGCCATGTTCCTGGGGCCGAAAGCGGACGACGCGATGGAGCGCGCAAAGACGCTGGCCCCGGAGAACCCGCGCGTGGTGCTGCTGGAGGCCATCGGCACCTTCAACAAGCCAGGCATGTTCGGTGGTGACAAGGAGGCGGCGCTCGACGGCTTTCAGGAGGCGACGCGGCTTTTCGAGCAGGAAACCGTTTCCGATCCGCTCGCGCCGAGTTGGGGGCACGAAGAGGCGTACGCCTGGATCGGCCTGGCGCACATGGACGCCAACCGTCCCGAGGAGGCCCGGCAGGCTTTCGAGCAGGCGCTGGAAATCAACCCGGACTACGGCTGGGTCGAGAACGTGCTGATGCCGAAGGTGGCCGAGGCGCAGTAGGAGTGGAGGAATGGAAGAGAGAAAGAATGGAGGAGGACAGCGGGGCCGTCCTGCCTTACAGCAGTCCTCTTTTCTTCCATTTCTCCTTTCCTCCACTCTTTTCACCATATCCACGCCACATGCTCGCTTTCCACACCGCCTGCGGCCTCGTTGCGTTGGCGTTTGGCGCAGCCGTCGTCTTTATGGAGAAAGGGACGCGCCGCCATCGGCGGGCCGGATGGGTGTACGTCGGCAGCATGGCTTTGCTGTGCGCGACCTCGTTTTTCATCTTCGAGCTGTTTGGCGGGTTTGGCGTCTTTCACGCAATGGCGCTTGTTAGCAGCGTGAGCATCCTCGGCGGCATCGCAGCGCCGCTCCTGCGCGGATGGATCGGGGAGGACTGGCTCGAGGCGCACTACATGTTCATGCTCTGGTCCTACGTCGGGCTGGTGATGGCGACCGGCTCGCACTTTTTCGAGGTGGTGGGGCCGCTCTTCTACCGGCACACGCCGCTGGGCGCTACGGGCAGCTACCTCGCCACGGCGCTCGTGTGCTGGGGGCTGCCGTGCGCCGTGGGCGGCACCCTCATCTACAGCCGGAAGCGCGAGGCGAAGGCGCACGCGCGGGCCACGCTGGAGCAACGCCGCGCCGAAGCCGTTTCGGAAACGCGGGTTGAAGAACGCAGAAGTGGAAGAGACTGAGACCACGTCGCTTCGTTGTAGCTGTCTGCATGTCTTCTTCGCTTCCATTCGTCCTTGTCCTATCCCATCTCGCATGACGCGCGCTGACGTTGACGCCCCGGTCCCAAAGCCGCGCATCACCGCGCGCGGCGTGGCGATTGCGGCGGGGCTGTGGCTCCTGTACACGCTGCTCTACGCCGCCATCATCGCTCGCGGCGCGCAGATTCCGTTCGCCTACGCGCTCATCGGGCAGACGCTCGCCCATTCGATTCTGGCGCTCTACAGCGTGCCCGTCTGGCTCGTCGTCGTGCGGGCGATGGACGAGTGGGGCTGGGGTTGGAAGATTGCAGCGCACCTCGCGCTCGGCCCGCTCTATGCGTGGCTGGGCTGGCAGACGTACCGGGCGCTTCTGATCCTCATGGCGAACGAGGCCGCGCTGCGCGAGATCAGCGCGCAAGAGCCGTGGATTCTGCTGAGCAACGGCACCGTCTACGCGCTTCAGTTCGCGCTCTACCACACCATCCGCGCCGTGCAGCGCCTGCGCTTGAAGCAGCAGCAGGCCGCCGAGCTGATGGCGCTGGCGCAGGAGCGCGAGCTGGCCGCGCTCAAGGCGCAGATCAACCCGCACTTCCTCTTCAACACGCTCAACTCCATCAGCGCCACGGTGAAGGCGCACCCGGACGAGGCGCGCGAGATGATCGCCGATTTGGCCGGCCTCTTGCGCCACGCGCTCGACAGCGCTCGCGGCGGCCCGCTCATCCCGCTGCGCGATGAACTCGACTTCGCCCGTGCCTACCTCGACCTCGAACGCCGCCGCTTCTGTGACCGGCTGCGCGTGGCGTACGACGTGGACGAGGCCGCGCTCGACACGCCGGTGCCGCCGATGGTCTTGCAGCCGCTCGTGGAGAACGCCGTGCGCCACGGCATCGCCCCGGCGGAGGCCGGCGGCACGGTCACGCTGCGCATCGGCGCGCCGGACGGGCGCCTGCGCGTGCGCGTCGAGGACACGGGCGCCGGCCCGCCCGCCGAGGCTGCGCAAGAGCGGAGCGGCATCGGCCTCGCCACGACGAACGCGCGCCTGGAGCGCCTCTTCGGCCCCGAGGCGGCGCTCCGCACCGCTCCGAACGAGCCGCGCGGCTTCGTCGCCGAGTTCTCCATTCCACGAACGGAAGAGAGTCCACGAGAGGAAGAAAAGATGAGCGGAAGAACGCGCGAGTCATAGCCTCCTTCGTCCTTTCTTCCCCTCACCCTCTCTTCCATTCCTAAACCATGCGTGTCATCCTGGTAGACGACGAGCCGCCGGCGCGCGCTTTGCTGCGCGAGTACCTCGGCGAGGCGGGTGGCGCGGAGGTCGTGGCTGAGTGTGGCACCGGCCGCGAGGCCGTCGAGCTGATCAACTCCGAGGCGCCCGACCTCGTCTTCCTCGACGTGCAGATGCCGGGCCTGGACGGCTTCGACGTCATCGAGCGCTTGGAGCACCTGCCGCAGATCGTCTTCTCGACGGCGCACGACGACTTCGCGCTGCGCGCCTTCGAGGCCGGCGCGGCGGATTACCTGCTCAAGCCGTACAGCCGCGCGCGCTTTCGCAAAGCGCTGGGCCGCGCCCGCACACGGCTCCGGCAGGACGAGGCGCCGGCGGACGCGCTCCTGGGCGTGCTCCAGGCCGCGCGCGGCGGGTCCCATCCGGAGCGCCTTTTCGTGCGGGCCGGGCGGCGCATCGTCCCGGTGGAGACGGCGGCCATCCGCTGGGTCGAGGCCGAGGGCGACTACGCGAAGCTGCACACGGCGGAGGGCACGCATCTGCACAACGCGAACCTCGGCGCGCTGGCCGAGCGGTTGGACCCAGAGCGCTTCCTGCGCGTGCACCGCTCGGCCATCATCGCGCTGCCGGCGCTCGATCACCTCACGAGCGACGGGCAGGGCGGCTACGTCGCTACCATCGACGTGGGCGAGCGGGGCCGGAAGAAGGTCCGCGTGAGCCGCACGTACGCGCCCGCCGTGCGCCGCCTGCTCGGCTGATGCGGAGGCAAGCGGCCCATCGGCCTGGAAAAAGAGCGGCGCGCTCGGCATCTTGCTCGGCCCCGCGTACCGCTTCCGCCGACGCCGCTGCCCCGCCATGAACGACCGCCACGAAGCCGCTGCCGCCATGCAGGCGTTGCTCAAGAAGGCCCGCGCGCAGAAGCCCGCCCACGCGCGCTTCCCTCTGGAGATGGCCGGCCACCGCCTCACCGCCGCCGACGTGATCGGCCACCTCGCGCCCTTTCTTACGGAGCGGCGTCGCGCGCGCATCCAGGCCGTGGTGGTGGGGCGCACGTACGCCTTGGTGCCGGTGGTCGAGGGCCTCGTCAACGTGGGGAACGTGAGCGCGGTGATGCGCACGGCCGAGGCGCTCGGCTGCCAGGCCTTCCACGTCGTCACCGGCTCGTCGCCGTTCAAGCAGTCGGCGCGCACGAGCCAGGGCGCCGAGAAGTGGCTCGACCTTTACCGCTGGCCCACGGCGGCGGACTGCGCCGGGCACCTGCGCGCGGGGGGCTACCGGCTCGTCGCCATGCACCTCTCTGAAAAAGCCGTGCCCATCGGCGAGGTGGACTTCGCGCAGAAAACGGCGCTCGTTTTTGGCAACGAGAAAGAGGGCGTCACCCCAGCGATGCTGGCGGAATGCGATGCGCAGTGCGTCGTCCCGCTCGTGGGCTTTACGCAGAGCTTCAACGTCTCGGTGGCCGCCGCCGTGGCGCTCTACCACGCCCGCCAAAGCGGCCCCTCGGATGGCGCCCCGCTCTCCGAGGCCGAGCAGGAAGCGCTCCGCGCCGACTTCTACCTCCGCAGCCTCTCCAACGCCGAGGCTATCCTCGCCCGCGTTCTCGATCCGTAGCGCGCCGCCTCGAAAGCAGCCGATCTACCGAGAAGCCGTTGTACTCGCTGAGGAAAAGCAGCAGGGCGTAGAAGAGCGCGTAGTTCATCTGCAAGCCGAGCGTGGTCCACTCCTGGCGCAGCGCCGTCCCAAAGACGAGCGCGGCCATCACCAAGGCACCCGCCACGAGCGCCGCGCGCGTGAAGAGGCCGAGGATGAGGAGCGCGCCGATCACGGCTTCGGCGGGGACGAGCGCGTAGGCGAAGAGCCGCACGAGCGCCGCCGGCAGCACGGTATCGGCAAAGCCCTGCACCAGCCCCTGGGCAAACCCGCCGAGGTCGCCGATGCGCACGAGGCCGTGCAAAAGCAGGTTGAGGCCGAGCGTGAAGCGGAAGAGGGCGTAGGCCAGCCGGCGGTCGAGAGTCACGTCGCGTCGCGGAGAAGGCGTGCTCATGCGGCGGCCTCTTGTTCTTCGGATGGATCGTCGTTGGTGCGGCGGGCGAGGACGGCGTAGAACGGATCGTCCGGTTGCCGGCCCCACAAGAGCGACTGGGGCGAACTGTCTTCGGCGATAGTCTCCGGCTCGGCAAAGCCGCCCGCCGCGCGGAAGTAGCGCCTCACGAGCGCCGCGCGCTCCGGCCCGGAGGCCTCGCGCCAGGCCTGGATCGCCTTCTGAAAAAACATCCGGTTCGAGAAGCTGACGATGCAGACGCCGCCCGGCTTCAACACGCGCGCGACCTCGGCGAAGACGGCGCCAGGCTGTTGCAGGTACTGCACGGAGACGGCGCACAGCACGGCGTCGAACGAGGCGTCTTCGAGGGGCAGGGCGGCGTTTTCGTTCAGGTTCTGCACGAAGAAGTGGTCCAGGCGCGGGTTGCGGGCCAGCTCCTCGGCGCTCATGCCGTGGCCCTCGACGTGGGCGAATGCCACCTCCTCGGGCAGGTGCGAGACCCAGCTGCTCATGAGGTCGAGGACGCGCGTCCCGTCCGTGAGGCGCTTGCGGTAGAGATCGGTGAGGCCGCGCGCGGAAGGCGTCGTCCACGTGCTGCACAAAGCGCGGCTGTGCGTAGAAGCGGGCGTCGCTCGTGGGGTCGAGCTTGGCGCGCTCTGCGGGCGTGAGAAGGTTGGGCATGGCGCAGCGTGCAGGCGGCAATCGGGTGGTGAGCTTGCATGGCGCGTCGCGGCCGCCGGTTCCTTCTGCCGCGCCGCTTTCGTATCATCATAGAGAAGCGTGGCCGTGCGCGCCCACACCCCCATTCTCTCACACCCCCACCCTTCAACACATGGCATCGACGAAAAAGGTCATCTACGCCGCCATCGGGGCGAACTTCGCCATCGCCGTCTCGAAGTTTATCGGCGCGGCCATCAGCGGCTCCTCGGCCATGATCTCCGAGGGGATCCACTCGCTCGTGGACACGGGCAACGGCGGCCTCATCCTTTTGGGGATGCGCCGCGCCCAGCGCCCGCCCGACAAGCAGCACCCCTACGGCTACGGGAAGTCGCTCTACTTCTACACGCTCATCGTGGCGATCCTGATCTTCGGCGTGGGCGGCGGCATCTCGATCTACGAGGGCCTCCTGCACGCGCTCCACGCGCCCGCCCACGCCGAGCCGTCCACGTACACGCTCGCCGGGATCACCTTCACCGGGCTGATGCTCAACACGGTGATCCTCGGCGCCGCCATCTGCTTCGAGCTGTACGCCTGGGTCCTGGCCTACAAGGAGATGCGCCGCCTCCAGCGCCCCGGCGAGACGATGATGCAGACCGTGCGCCGGAGCAAGGACCCGGCCACCTACACCGTGCTCTTCGAGGACACCGCCGCCGTGGCCGGCCTCGTCGTCGCGCTCGTGGGGATCTACCTCGCGCACTGGCTCGACGCGCCGTTCATCGACGGCCTCGCCTCCGTCTTCATCGGGCTGATCCTCTGCGGCGTGGCCTCGATGCTCATCTGGGAGAGCAAGGGCCTGCTCCTGGGCGAGGCCGCCGACCCCGGCTCCGAGGCCGCCGTCCGCCAGCTCGTCGAGCGGGACGCCGACGTCGAGAGCGTCGCCCGCATCCTCACCATGCACATGGGGCCGACGACGATCATCCTGGCGCTCGAAGTCGCCTTCCGCCGCGGCCTCTCTTCGAGCGAGATCGAGGCGGCCGTGGACCGCGTCGAGCGGGCGATCTACGACGCGCACCCGGAGATGCGCCACATCTTCATCGAGGCTGAGGACGAGGCCTCGCGCCGCCGCGACGGCCGCCTGCGCGAAGGGCGCCGCGCCGCCGAGGAGGAGGGGGTGTGAGGACGGGTTGCAAGACAGGCATCGCTCTGCAAAGCTCGCACAGCCTTAGCTTCATGATCTCATGAAGGTGCGTGATGCCATCAAGATGATCAGAAAAGACGGCTAGTATCTCATCCGAACCAGAGGAAGCCACCGGCAGTTCAAGCACGACACAAAGCCTGGTCTGGCGACCGTGCCGGGAGAGCCGGGCGATGACCTCGCCGTCGGCACGTTCAACAGCGTTTTGAAGCAGGCTGGCCTGAAGAAATGAAATACCTCATTGTCATCGAACCGACCGAGACGGGCTACTCGGCGTATTCGCCGGACTTGCCCGGCTGCGTATCTACGGGAGCGACGCGCGAAGAGGTCGAGCGCAACATGCAGGAGGCCATCGCCTTCCACATGAATGGACTGCGCGAAGAAGGGTTGGCCGTACCGGAGTCGTCGAGCGAATCGGCTTACGTGGAGGTCGCCGCCTGACGGCGGGAGCCTGGCGCCATCCGTTCATCCCAGAAGCAGCACCTGAAGGCTCGCCATCGCCAGGAGCGAGGCCGTGACGGTGAGGGCCACGGCGCGCGGCGAGGTGTCGGCCACGGCCTCGGGGATGAGTTCGGAGCCGGCCATCCACACCATCGCCCCGGCGGCGAAGCCGAGGCCCACGGGCAGGAAGGGCGCAAAGACGCTCACGAAGAGGAACGCCGGCACGGCCATCAAGGGCTGCGGCAGACTCGTCAGGACGCTCCACCCGGCGGCGCTCCCCACCGAGAGGCCGCGCGGGATCATCACCAGGCTGATGGCCAGCCCCTCGGGGATGTTGTGCACGGCGATGGCGGCGGTGATAAACGCGCCGAGCGCCTCCCCATCCCCGAACGAGACGCCCACGCCCACCCCCTCGGTAAACGAGTGCGCCGTCATCACGCCGATGATGAGCAAGACCTTCCGCGCGCCGAGCGCGCCGAGCCTGCCGAACGGCATGGCGTCATGCTCGCCGATCCAGCGGTGGCTTACCCAGACGAAGAGGCCGCCCAGGACCGCGCCCAGGAGCACCTTTGCCGGGCTGAAGGCCAGCCCCTCGTAGGCGAGGCTGCACGAGGCCGCGAGCATGAGGCCGGCCGCGAGCGCATTCGCCAAACCCAGCCACCGCTGCGAGAGCCGCCGCACGAAGAGGAAGGGCAGCGCGCCCAGCCCCGTGGCGATGGCCGTAAGGAGCGCGTACCCGAAGATCGTAGCCGTGGTCATGGTTTGAGGATGGGCGTGTGGGTGGATGGGGGTGTGGGGAAACGGCTTGAGCGTGCGTTCTCCCGCAGCTCCGCCCTTCCCTACTCCTCGGCGCCAAGGCGGACGGGGCGCACGCCGTCGTCGGGCGCGAGGGCGGGCAGCGCGGCGGGCGGCGTGACGAGGCCCGTCGTGTCGGTCAAGGCTTCCATGAAGGCGACGAGATCGGCCTGCTCCTGCGCGCTCAGGTTGAGCGGGTCGGGCGGGAGCGTCTGATTAGGCAGATGAATGCCGATGCCCGCGCCGCCGCCGCGGTTGTAGAAGTCCACCACCTCGGCGAGCGTTTGGTAGACGCCGTTGTGCATGTAGGGCGCGGTGAGGGCGGCGTTGCGCACCGTGGGCGTCTTGAAGGCGAAGCGGTCCTTCTCGATGGCGTAGAGCGCGAACTTGCCCACGTCCGGGTCCACGGTGGCTTGGGCGGTGTCGGGCGCGGCGGGGACGCCCAGCACCTCGGCCTCGGCGTCGGCGAAGCGCGGCGGGACGGTGCCGTTGAAGAGCGGCGCGAAGTGGCACGTGCCGCAGAGCGCCTTCCCCATGAAGAGGTTGAAGCCGCGCTTCTCGGCGGCTGTGAGCGCCGCGCGCTCGCCGCGCACGTAGCGGTCGAAGCGGCTTGAGAGGCCGTTGAGTGAGCGCATGTAGGCCGCGAGCGCCGTCCGCACGTGCTCGGCAAAGGCGGCGTTGCTCTCCACCGGGCCGAAGGCGGCCTCGACGCGGCGGACGTACGCGGGGCTGCGCCCCAGGCGCGCGGCGGCGGCTTCGTAGGAGCCGTTCATCTCCAGCTCGCCGGTGAGCGCGGCGGTGATGCGGTCCTCCAGAAACTTCGTGCTCAGGTCGTGCGCGGCGGACCCTTGCAAGCTGGCGTTGAGGAGCGTGGGCGCGTTGCGCAGCGGCGCGTGCGGGTCGGCCTCTGCTGCGGAGGCTTCGAGCGGGAGGCTGCGTGCGCGCCCGTCGGTAAACGCCTTGTCCGGGTGATGGCACGTGGCGCACGAGCGCTCGCCGCTGCCGGAGAGGGCCGGCTCGTAGAAGAGCATCCGCCCGAGTTCGCGTTGTGCGGGCGTGGCCTCGGCTGCGCGCGCGGGCGCGAAGAAGGCCGGGCGGAAGGCGTCCTCGTCGTACACCGTCTTCGCTGTGGCGCGCAGCGCCGTGCCGACGGGCGGCTCCTCGATGCCGAGCGCGTCGTGCGCGTCGTAGAGCATCCGCGAGATCGGGTTGGCGTGCGCGGTGAGGAAACCGAGGCGGTCGAACGCGTCGAAGTCGGCCTCGGGCGCGGTGAGGGCTTCGGCGGCGGCGTCCATCTGCCGGCGGAGCGTGTCGAGCAGGCCGGGCGCTTTTCTCTCCAGATCCTCCGCGTAGGGGCCGAGCGCCGTTTTCATGCCGCGCAGCGCGGCGGCGGCCTCGGGGAGCGAGCGCTGCGCCACGGGCGAGTCGAACCCCGAGAGGCCCAGCGAGACGAGGCGGATCATCTCCTGCTGCATGGCCTCCCACACGTGCCGGTCGGCAAAGGCGTTCTGCTTGGCGTACTGCCGCACGCGCTCCACGCTCGCGCGCAGCACGGCAATCTCGGAGAGCAGCCGCCCGCGCGCCTCCGCGTCGAGGGCTTCAAAGTGAGACGCCGGGAAGAGGGCCTCCTCGATCACCTGGAAGCCTTCGGGCGGGCGGACGCGGCGCATCTGGTCGTCCGGCTCTACCTCCGGGAGCGCCGGGCCGTTGATGCGCTCGGCGGCCTGCGGATACTGGTACTCGGCCATGTACTCGATGCGCTTGTACGCCGCGCGCGCCTCGGCGAAGGCGCCTTGCACGCGCGCGGCGGCGGCCGGGCTGCCGTTTGAGGCCTCGACGGCCTGCCAGAGCGTGTCGAGCCGAGCAGAGAGCGTGTCGGTCGTGGCGAGGAAGGCGGCGCGCACGGCGTCGGCGCGCGGGTCGGACCCCTCGGCGGCCACCGGCGCGAACGGGTCGGGCCGCTGCTCAGGCGTCTCCGCACAGCCGACGTAGCCGAGCGCCAGGCCCAGCGGGATGAGCAGGTAGAGGAAAGGCGCGAAGCGGTTCATGAGCGGGGATGACGTAAGCGTCAAGAAGGCGCGGCGTCCTGGAAAAAGAGCCGGGCCTCGCCTGCGGGTTACCCTGCGAGGCCCGGTGGCTCTCGGGTGCGCGGAGAAGAGAAGAGCGCCGTCAGCGCGGGAGGCCCGTCAGCACGACGGTCTGGCCGCCCTCGTTCTCGCTGGCACGGCGCGAGCCGCCGTCCGGCCCGGCGAAGTAGGGCGACTCCCACCCGTGCGACTGCACGTTGAGGATGAACGTGCCCTCGCGCCCGACGATGTCCGAGATGTCGAGCAAAGCGCCCGTCTCCCACGCGCCTAGGCGCACGTTGGCGGGGGCGTAGAGCGCCTTGCCAGAGCCGTCCTCGGCGGGCACGGTGGACTCGATGCCGCGCAACGGCGTGACCTCGGCTACGACGCTGAGCTGGTCCGCGCCGATGTCGTACTGGTAGATGTAGGCGTCGTGCGTCTCGTCGCCGTCGCCGTTGGGGTCTTCCTGGATGTAGGCGTAATTTTCCGTCACCAGGATGTTGTCCGGGTTTTGGAAGGTGCGCGCCTGGCTGTTCTCGTCATCGCCGTCGAGGACGACCTCGAGCGTGCCCTGGAGCGGGTTCTGCGCGTTCATCTTGAGACGGTAGACGCGGCCCTTGCGCGTGCCGCCTAAGTTGCCTTCCAGCCCCGTGTCCAGGCCCGTGACGTTGAAGTACACCTCGCGGCCCGTGCCGTCTTTGCGGTAGTCCAGGTCCTCGACCCGGTTGAACTCGATGGCGTTGAGCTGCTCGACGGAGACCTGCCCGATCTCCTCGCCGCTGAGCGACTCCTGGTTCTCGATCTGCCGGAACTCGACGGGGTAGATCTCGCCGCGGACCATCTCCGTCTCGGGGCCGACGTTGTCCGTGCGGGCGAGGGCGTAGAGGTTGCCGCCGTCGAGGTCGCCCACGGCGTCGCTCAGGTAGAGGTGGAGCTGGCCGTCGTAGGTGCGGGAGGCCTCGGACTCGTCCTCGCCGATGATGATGGCCGTGCGCCCCGGATAGGCCGCCAGAGGCAGCGGGACGGCGTTCTCGGTGTTGTGCTTGCCCAGAGCCGGCAAGAGGCGCGAGGTGCCCGGCGCGCCCGACGGATCGACGAAGTGGATCTGCGACTCCGGGCCGCTTTCCCCGGCGGAGAAGAAGCCGGGGCCGAAGCCGTGCTCCTCGGGCGTGACGAGCGTGCCGGAGCATAGGCGCCAGCGCCCGTGGTCGGAGTCCACGATGTACTCGCCAGCCACGGGCTTGAACGTCCGGTCAAACGTGATCCGGCCGATGGAGTAGTTCCTCTCGTAGTTCGTGACGTAGGTGAAGGTGCCGTCGGCGTTCTTGAGCAGGCCGGCGCCGTCGGGCGAGCCGGCGTAGACGAAGTCGGGCGTGCCTTCGAGCGTGTCCTCGCTCGAGACCATGGTGAAGGCCTCGACGCCCTGCATCCGCACGTCCACGAAGGCAGGCGAGGTGGAGTGGTTGGCGAACGTGACGCCGTCGCCGCCGCCGTCGTCATCGCCGGGGTCGTCATCGCCGCCGCCGTCGTCGTAGAAAAAGTCGCAGCCGGCGAGGAGGAGCGAAGCGGAAACGAAGAACAGGAGGGTAAGGAGAAGGATACGTGCAGCAGGGCGCATGGCGGGGGCGGTGACGGGTGGGTGTCGTGGGGGGACACCACCCAACGTAGCCGCCGCCGCGAGCCGCCGCGTTAACGAACGAAAACGCTTGCGTGACCAAACGTTTGCCGCACGTTTTCTGCGACGTTAATGCGCCGGAAGCGCCGTGCTCTGGGTCATTCTGACCGATCCGTGGGTAATCTTGTACCCCGGACGAAAGCGCGCTACCAGCGCCGTTCCGGCTTGTGACCGACCATAGCGGCCACATCGCGGGCTAACTTGCGGTTGTACTCGTAGGTGATGCCCTTGTAATTAATGAGGTCAATCACCGTGCCGATGAAGCAGAGGCCCGCCGTGAGCAGGTAGAGGATGCCGAGGAAGACCTGATCCACGTAGAAGCGCTCGATCCCCGCGATGCCGGCAAAGGCGAGGAGCGTGGCCGCGAGCGTGAGCTTCGGGTCCTTGCGCCTTTGGCGGTAGGCGTGCGAGAACTCCTCGGCCTCGTCGTCGGTCATGGGCTTCATCAGGCGGGCGACGTGGATCTGCTCGTCGCCTTCGATCTCGGGGAGGTAGCGGAGGACGCGGGCCATGTTTGGGTATGGGGGGTTGGGAGAGTGGGGGTGAGGGAGAGTTCTTTAGCTGGCCTCGGCGCGTGTGGCAAGCACCTGCCGCGCGAGGACGCCGATGCGCCCGGCGATGACGAGGAGCGCCGGCAAGCCGAGCGGATGCGCTTCAAACGAGGCCGCCCACGCGCCGTCGAGCAGGTGCGCGATGGCGTGGCCGAGGCCGCAGCCGGGGCACCACGCCGCGCCGACGGCCTTCAGCACGCACAGCGAAAAGAGGCCGTCCGTAGCCGGGTCGGTCACAGCAAGCGCGGCGAGGGCGGCCGTCCAGAAGGCGGCTTCCCACAAAGCGCGGCGGGAGAGGCGGATCATCGTAAGAAAACGACAGGGCGGCAGGCAAGGGCGGCGTTTCTTGCAAATAGCTACGGGAGCCGCGCGCGGCAAGTTACGAAGCCGCCAGTACGTCCGCCGTGCCGGAGCGGAACGTTACCGTTCGGCGCCAGCGGGCGCCGGGCGCGTGTAGAAGCAGCACGGCTGCTCCTCAACCTCCGTCGTGATCGGACGCTCGAACGACGCCATGCCTGCGAAGATGCCCAGCCCGTTCTCGACGTTGGAGAAGACCTGCACCGGCTCGGCGAAGGGGTTGTCGCCGGCGCGCTCCGCAACGGCCTCCGTGCGCAGGTACTCGTACGCCTCGCGCGTGAGCGCGGTGAGGACGACGAAGTGGCGGACCTCGAAGCTGTCCTCATCGGAGAGGGGCACGGAGTAGTTCGCCGGTGCGCGGATCGTCAGCCGCTCCGTCTTTCCGTTGAAGGTGGCGTCGCTGAAGAGCGCGCGGCGGTAGCGCGTCTCGTCGCCCTCGACGGCCTCGGCGAAGTCCTCGTTCTCGCGCAGGACGGGATCGGACGAGAAAAACGAGGCGCGGCGACGCACGTAGGAGGTGTCGCGTTCTTCCGTCCGAGGGTTGTAACGAATCTGGAGACTCCTCACGAAAACGGAGAGCGCGTAGTAGTTCGCCGCCGCTCCATCGTCCTCCAGGCTGATGGTGGCTTCGAGGGGCCGGTAGTTCTCATCGCGGATCAGCCGCTCGCCGAGCGTGAACGGCACGGCCTCGGGCGTGCGGCCCGTCGCCTCGGCCGGCTCGAACCCCGGCGCCGTCACGCGGACGGTGTACTGCGCGCCCGGCTCCACGCGGAGGTCGGGGTTGCGGTACGCCGCGCTCAGGCAGGGCGCCTCGTCGGCGTAGCTGAGCGTACCAAGAACGCGCCCTTCACGCAGCAGCTCCACGGTGGCGTCCGTCACGCACTCCAGCAGAAGATCGGTTTCGCGGATGCCCTGGCTCCGGCCCACCTCGACGTGCCAGAGGCTGTCGGCCTCGAAGAGGCTGTTGACGACGAGGCGCGGCTCGTGCTCGGGCAGCTCCACGTCGATGATCGTCTCGCAGCCGGTGGTCAGGACGGCGAGCAGCAGCGCGAAGAAAGAGGCGTATCTAACCATCAGACGTGAGCACGGAAGGGGAAGAAGGCACTTGAAACGAAGAGCGGAGGAAACGAAGAGCCGACGACAGAGAGGAAGACCGCTTCGTTTCTTCCGTTCGTCCTCTCATCATTTCCGAACGAAACCCTATTCGCCACTCGCTAATCGCCATTCGCCCTAAAACGCGAAGCGGTACGAGAGCGACGGCAGCACGGGAAAAAGCGTGAAGCCCTTGAGCTTGCGCTCCCCGTCTTCGGTGACGAGGTCCACGAAGAACGGGTTCTTGTGGTTGTAAGCGTTGTAGACGCTAAACGAGAGCGCGTGCTGGCTGGGCTGCCGGCTGAAGTAGTACGTCGCGCTGAGGTCGAGGCGGTGGTAGGCCGGCATCCGGAAGCCGTTGCGCTCGCCGTAGTAGTAGATCGGGTCGTAGACGTTCGGGTTGAAGATGCCACCGTCGGCGGAGGCGTACTCGGCGGAGGGGAGCGTGAGGGCGTGGCCGGTGGCGTAGACCCACGCGGCCGAGAGGTCGAAGCGCTCCGAGGCGCGGTGGCTCACCGCCAGGCTTAGGTCGTGGCGCCGGTCGTAGCGGTAGGCGTACGGATCGCTCCTGTTGAGGCCGTCGAACTTCCGGTCCGTCCACGCTAAGGTGTAGCCGAGCCAGCCCGTGGTGCGCCCGGTCTTGCGCTGGACGAAAAGCTCCACGCCGTACGAGGTCCCCGCGCCGCCGGTTAAGACCTTGTCCTGCCACGACGAGGTCGGGTCGGCAAAGACGGCGCCCTGCTCGTAGGTGATGAGGCCGTCCATGGCCTTGTAGTAGCCTTCGAGGCTGACCTCGTAGCGCCCCTCGCCGAGCGTCCCGGCCAGGCCCGCCGCCGTCTGCCAGGCACGTTGCGGGCGGACGCGCGCGGTGGCCGGCACCCACAGATCCGTCGGCAGGCCCACGCCGGCGTTTGAGAGGAGGTGGATGTACTGGCGCATCGTCACGGCCGAGGCCTTGAGCGCCCACCGCCCCCCAAGCCACCGCTGCGAGAGCCGGTAGCGCGCCGAGAGGCGCGGCTGCACGGAGCCGTACGTGCGTCCGGGCAGCCGGAAGGCTGAGAGGTGCACGCCGGCGTTGAGCTTCAGCCGCTCCGAGAGGCGCACGTCGTCCTCGGCGTAGGCGGAAAGCTCCAGCGCGCGCGTCTCCTCGGAGGCGAAGGTGGTGTCGAGCACCACGCCCGGCTCGTTGTCGCGCAGCGTCAAGGCGCCGGGGCGGAAGTCGTGCAGCACCGCCCCCGCCCCGAAGCGTACGTAGTGCGCGGGCGAGGGCACGAAGTCGAAATCCGTCTTCACGCTCCAGTCGCGGATGCCGGAGCGGTAGCGCAGCGCGAACAGCCCCTCGGCCCCGTCCTCGATCTCGAAGCGGTCCTCGATGTCTACATCAAAGAGGTAGCGGCTGTACGTGAGCGCGGTGTTGGCAAAGAGCTTATCTGAAAACAGATGGTTCCAGCGCAGCGCCGCCGTAACGTTGCCCCACCCAAGGCGGGCCGACTGGTCGAGGCCGCTCTCCTCGTAATCCGCCCCGAAGCGGTCGTCGCCGGCGTAAAGGCTGAGGTACACGCGGTCCCTTTCGGAGAAGACGTGGTTGAGCTTCGCGTTGAGGTCGTAGAAGTAGGCCACCGGCTTTTCGCCCTCCTCGGCCAGGAGCGGCCGGGCGATGAGGTCGGCGTACGTGCGCCGGCCGGAGACCATGAACGCCGTCCGGTCCTCGGCAATCGGCCCCTCCACCGTCAGCCGCGAGGCCACGAGGCCGACGGACCCCTGCGCCGTGTACTCGCGCAGGTTGCCCTCCTTCATCCGGATGTCGATCACCGAGGAGAGGCGCCCGCCGTAGCGCGCGGGAAATCCGCCTTTGGTGAGTTCGACGGTCTTGATCGCGTCCGAGTTGAAGACGGAGAGGAAGCCGAAGAGATGCGAGGCGTTATAGACGGGCGTGCCGTCGAGCAGGATGAGGTTCTGCGAGGGGCCGCCGCCGCGCACGTAGAGGCCGCTCGTGCCCTCCTTGCCGCCCTGCACGCCGGGCAAAAGCTGGAGCGTGCGCAAGACGTCCACCTCGCCGGCGAGCGTCGGCAGCGCCTCGATGTCGGCCACGGGGACGGAGACGGTGCTCATGCGCGTCGTCCGGGTGATGCGGTCTGTGGGCGTGCCCTCGACGACGAGGCTGTCGAGCGCCACGGAGGCCGGCGCCAGCTCCACCGTCAGCGCGGTGTCTCGGCGGAGGGGAAGCGTCACGGCGTAGTCGGCGTAGCCGGTGTAGCTGTAGAGGAGGCGCACGGGCGAATCGCCGTCGCCGGCCGGCAGCGTGAGACTGTAGAAGCCGTAGCGGTTCGTGGCCGTGCCCGCCTCGTAAGCCGGGGCGTAGACCGTGGCGCCGAGGAGCTTCTCGCCCGTCTCGGCGTCCTGCACGTACCCGCTCACAGTGACGCGGCCCCGCGTGGTGCCAGCCTCTTGCGCCTGGAGCGCCGCCGGCCAGAGCATCAGGAGCAGGGTGAGCGGGGGGCTGCGCAAAAGGAGGGGCATGGACGGGAAGCAGAAGGAAGAACAGAGCGAGCCGCCAGAGTGTGCTAAATGATACGTCTCCGGCGGCTCGTCATCAATGGATAAACGGCTGCCCGACGGATGCGCAGATAAAGCACAGCGCCTCCACCATCGGCAGCAGCTTCGGTAGCCTATGTGTTCCCTCTCCCCGCCGTGGGAGGGGGACAGGGTGAGGGGGAAGCGGGCTGCTACTACGGTGCTGGTTCGTCCTCATCCTGTCCTTCTACTTCGTTAGTCGCTCCGCTCGTTTACTACGTGAAGCTGCGCTTTCCCGTCAAGGGAGACAAGGACGCAGGAGCCACCCTGTTGCCAGACTAAAAAATCAACCCTCGCTGCCACACCCTCACGTTGCTGAACAAAGCCGGGAGCCAGACTTATCCTCTGATCTGGATGCCCTCCGTCATCAGCCTTCTGCTCGTATGTCTGCCCTCCGCTACACCCTCGGTCTCTTTCTGCTGCTGGCGCTGGCGCTCCCCGCGCAGGCGCAAGAGTCCACCCTCACCGTCGAAGAGATCATGCAGGCGCCCGAGACGTGGATCGGCGACTGGCCCGAGAACGTCCGCTGGGGCGAGCGCGGCGAGTTCCTCTATTTCGACTGGAACCCGGAGGGGCGCTTCGAGGCCGACTCGCTCTACCGCGTGGCCGCCTCGGGCGGAGCGCCGGAGAAGGTGCCGCCGAGCGTGCGCCGCCCGGCCATGCCGTTTTTCAGCGGCTGGCACCACGGCGAAAACGTCTACGACCGCAGCTTCGAGCGCAAGGTCTACGCCTCCGGCGGCGATTTGTACCTGTACAACCGCACCGACGGGACGCAGCGCCGCCTCACCAAGACGCGCGCCCGCGAGGCCGATCCGCGCTTCACGCCGGATGGCGAGCACGTCGTCTTCGCCTCCGAGAACAACCTCTACCGCGTGGCGCTGGCAACAGGCCTCGTCGAGCAGATCACCGACCTGCGCAGCGGCCAGGAGAAGAAAGAAAAAGCGGGCGACGCGCAGGAGCGTTTCCTGGAAAACCAGCAACAGCAGCTTTTCGAGACGTTGCGCACCGAGGCGGAAGAAAAGGAAAAACGCGAGGCCGCCCAGGAGCGCGAGCGCCGCGCCGAAGATCCGCCGCCCACGTTCTACACCGGCAAAAAGCGTGTGCAGCAGTTGCAGATGCGTCCCGGCGGGCGCTTCGTCACCTTCGCCCTCACCACACCGCCCAAAGACGCCGAGGACACGAAGGTGCTCGACTACGTCACCGAGTCCGGCTACGCCGAGGTCGAGACCGCGCGCGCGAAGGTGGGCGATGCCGGCGCCCGGCAGCAGCTCTACGTTCAGGACCTCGAGCGCGACACGACGTACGAGGTCAATCTCGCGCAGCTCCCCGGCGCCAAGGACGTGCCCGCGTTCATGCAGGACGAAGACGCCGAGGCAGGCTCCGCCAAAGCGGATTCGAGTAAGGCTGATTCAACGAGAGCCAAGCGCGCGCTCTACGCCTTTGGCCCGTTCTGGAGTGCGGATGGGCGCTACGCCGTCCTCGACGTGCGCGCGCGCGACAACAAAGACCGCTGGATCGCCCGCCTCGATCCCGAGACGGCGGAGCTTGAGGTTCTCGACCGACAGCACGACGAGGCGTGGATCGCCGGTCCCGGTATCTCGTGGTGGGGCGGCGGCTCGACCGTCGGCTGGCTGCCCGACAGCCGACGCTTCTTTTTCCAGAGCGAGGCCAGCGGCTTCAGCCACCTCTACACCGTCGATGTCGAGACGGGCGACGTGCAGCAACTTACGGAGGGCGAGTTCGAGGTCTTCGACCCGCGCCTCTCGCAGGACGGCCAGACGTGGACCTTCCGCAGCAGCGAAGCCTCGCCGCACGAGCGGCACGTCTACCGGATGCCGGTCGAGGGCGGCACCCGCACGCGCCTGACTGCGCTCGGCGGCGTCACCGAGGCGGCGGTAGCGCCCGACGCGGAAACGCTCGGCCTGCTCTACTCGGAGGCCAACCGTCCGCCGGAGGTCTACCTGCAACCCCTCGCCGACGGCCGCACCGCCGAAGCCACACGCATCACCAACTCGCCCACGGAGGAATGGTCTTCGTACGACTGGCGCACGGGCGAGATCGTCCGCTTCACCGCGTCGGACGGCGTCGAGGTGCCGGCGCAGATCTTCCGCCCGGAGAATCCGAACGGGGCAGCGGTGCTCTTCGTCCACGGCGCGGGGTACTTGCAGAACGTGCACCGCTGGTGGCCGAGCTACTTCCGCGAGTTCATGTTCCATAACCTGCTCACCGACCTCGGCTACACGGTGATGAACGTGGACTACCGCGCCTCGGCCGGGTACGGGCGCGACTGGCGCACGGCCGTCTACCGCCACATGGGCGGGCGCGACCTCCAGGACTACGTGGACGCGCAAGGCTACCTCGAAGAAGAGTACGGCATCGCGCCCGAGCGCACGTTCATCTACGGCGGCTCGTACGGCGGCTTCATCACGCTCATGGCCCTCTTCACCGAAGAGGAGCACTTCGGCGGCGGGGCGGCCTTGCGCTCGGTGACGGACTGGGCGCACTACAACCAGCCCTACACCGCCAACATCCTTAACGCGCCGCAGACGGACTCGCTCGCCTACGCGCGAAGCTCGCCGATCTACTTCGCCGAGGGGCTGGAAGACCCGCTCCTCATCGCCCACGGCATCATGGACACGAACGTGCAGTTCCAGGACGTGGTGCGCCTCTCGCAGCGGCTCATCGAGCTGGGCAAGGAGGATTGGGAGCTGGCCGTCTACCCCGTCGAGGGCCACGGCTTCACCGAGCCGGCCTCGTGGACGGACGAGTACCGCCGCATCCTCGAACTCATCCAATCGAGCGTAGGCCCCGAGCGCGCGGCAGCCTCTGAGGCCGTGCTCGAAGAGGAGGCGGGCGAGCGATAGCTCCGCTCTCGGGGCAACTCCCCGAAGCACCAGCGGTACGAACGGTACTCGAAGCCCGCCCGGCAACCATGCAGGATCAAGCCATGCAAGCCCATAAGACCGAAGCCGTCGTCGCCGAGGACGGCAGCGTCACGCTCCGCGACGTGCCGTTTGAGAAGGGCGAAAGCCTCGAAGTGCTCCTTCTGCAAAAGCCGGAAAAGCGCGGCGATGCGCCCAACAAGCAGGAAGCTACCGCGAAGAAAGGATCGGCGGCGGATCTGGCGCGCTCGCCGTTGGCAGGCCTCTGGAAAGACCGCGACGACATCGGGGACAGCCTGGAGTACGCGCGTAAGCTGCGGAGAGAGGCTGAGCGGCGCGGCGACCGCGAGAAGCCATGATTCTGCTCGACACTGATGTTGCCGTGGACGTGCTGCGCGGCTATGAGCCGGCCATCCGCTGGCTGCTGGCAAAGGGAGAAGAAGCCATTGCGCTTCCGGGCTTTGCAGCGATGGAGATGCTTCAGGGGTGCCAGAACAAGCGCGACCAGCGCACTGTGCTCGATCAAATCGATCAGTACAGCGTGCTGTGGGCGTCGCCAAGTGCCTGCGCCGAGGCGTTGCGCCTGTTTGCGCAGTACCGCCTCTCGCACAACCTCGGCCTGCTTGACGCGCTCATCGCCGCGCTGGCGCTGGAGTTGGACGCGGCGCTCCACACCTTCAACGAGAAGCACTACCGGCCCATCCCTGGCTTAGAAACGGTGCAGCCGTACGAGCGAGGGGCGTAAGGAAGGCGGTCAGCGGACGAGGACGATCTTCTGCGTGCGCTGCTCGCTGCCGGCTTTGAGCTTGAGGAGGTAGACGCCGCTGGGGAGCGGGCGCCCGCTGGCGTCGCGGCCGTCCCAGGTGAGCGTGTGGGCGCCGGCCTCCTGCCGCTCATCCACGAGCACGCGCACGCGCCGCCCGATGACGTCGTAGAGCGCGGCGTGGACCTCGCGCGCCTCGGGCAGGGTGTAGGCCATCTGCGTCGTAGAGCGGAACGGGTTGGGCCAGTTGGGCTGGAGCGCAAACTCGTGCGGCAGGCCGCCGGCCTCGCCCTCGGCAAACGCCGCCGGGCCGATGAGGAGGCGCAGCGCCGCGGCTTCGCCGCCGAGCGTGAGCGCCACCTCCGGCGCGGCGTGCAGGTCGAAGCGCTCGCCCGTTTCTTCGTCAACGAGCACGACCTCCTGTTCGGCAAAAGCGCTGAGGCCTTGCGGGCGCAGCGTGACGGTGCGGCCCGGCGTCCCGCGTAGCGTAAGCGCAAAGGCCTGCCCGCTGCCGATCTCTGGGCGGGCGTCCTGCGCGAGCCACCGCTCCCGCTCCGGTGCCGTCCCTTCGCCATCAAAACGCAGGCTCACGGCCTCGAACCGCGCGGGGGGGGCAATCCAGTCCTGCGCGTCGCGCCCCTCGGCGGCGCCCGGCGCGATGCGGATGCGGGCCGAGGAGGCGAGCGCGCCGCCTGCGTCGTACGCCGCCAGCGTCAGCGTCGGGGCGCTCGTGCGCTGCGCGGCGGCGGTGCGCTGGTTCGGGGCCGCCTCGGCGGGGGCGGGGAGGGCGAGCGTTTCCAGGTCCTGATCGTTGAGGAAGTAGTAGGCCACGCCCTCCGCGGCCGAGGCGAACGTCTCCGCCTGTGAGAAGCTGCCCATCCAGCCCCAGAGCGGCTGGAGCGTGCCGCCGTTGGCCGCTTCGACGTCGGCCCAGTCCACGCCCTCGGCCAGCGGGTTGGAGATGATGTTCCAGCCTTCGTGTAGGCTGATGGCGAAGGCGCCGTCTTCATCGCGCTCCACGGCGGGCACGGTCGTCTCCACCGTCCACGCCTCCTCGGCGATGAGCCAGAAGCCGCGCCCCGGCTGGAAGGTGAACGTCTCCGAGCCGTCCCATCGGACGAAGAAGTCCTCCTCTGCGCCGGTATCCCAGTACGCCTGCCAGTCGCTCCCGGCCTCGCCCTCGATGGTGCCGGCGAGCGGGCGGCTTACGTCGCCGGGGAGCGCCACGAGGCGGTAGCCCGTCGAGGCGTCCGGGTCGCCAAACGTGCGGCGGATGCTCACGTCGAGCGTCTCGCCGCCAGTGTCGAGGTCACCCGCAGCGATGGCGAGAAGCTGGTAGCCGTTCGCCGGGCTGTCCGTGCCGAACTGGCCGAGAACGCCTGTGAACGTGACCTCGCCCTCGGGGATGGGCTGGCCGCCGTAGAAAGACGTACCGGGGATGCGCAGTGTGATCTCGGTGCCGTCCGGCCCGGTGGCGACGTAGTTGCCCTGCGCGCCGCCGGCCTGGAAGACGTCGTCGCCGTCGGGGTCAATCGTTAGCCCTTCGACGCGGACGAGTTCGCTCTCGTAGTCCTCGCCGTTGGCTTCCAACTCGGCCACCGAGACGTCCTGCACGTCCGGCACGCCGGCGTCCTCTTCGATCACCTCGAAGCTGACGCTGCTTGCCATGCTCTCGTCGTTGATCTGGAGCAGGCCGTTGAAGCTGTCGAGCGGCCCCGTGACGCGCAGGCGGTCGCCCGGCTCGACGAGGCCTTCGGCGATGGCCGCTTCGAGCGTGTCGGCGCGGACGACGATCCCTGTGGCGCCGCCCGCTCCGCTCTCGTCCTGGATGCGCGCGTTCGAGCCTTCGATGCGCGTGAAAACGCCCTCGACGGTGACCGTGACGCCGTTGTCGCGCTCGCGCGCCGTGGCGATGGGGATCACTTCCTCGCCTGTGTCCTCGTCGCTAAAGAAAGCGCGGCGGACGAGCGTGGAGTCAAGCTGGAAGGGGTTGAGCGCGTCGCCCTGGTAGCTGGCGATGAGCACGTTGCGGCGCTGCTCGGTGGCGTCTACGGGGTCCTCGGCGTTCCAGCGGCGCAGGATGTCTTTCTGCTCGGCCAGGAAGGAGCCGCTGGCGCGCGTGGGGTAGGCCATGGCGAAGTAGAAAGACTTGCGCGCGGCGTCGCCCTTGACGCTTTCGCGCGGCTCGAAGCGGCCGTCGTCGCTGGGCGCGTCGCAATCGCTGCCCACGGCCTCGCTGTAGGCGTCGCGCTCGGCGGCGGGTGGGGGTATGTCGAGGATCTCGCCCATGCCGCCCTCGGCGCCGAACCAGCGCTCGGTCTGGGCGTCGTTGATCTCGGCGAAGGGATAGTTGCAGCGGGCGCTGTTGGCAGGCGCCCACGCGGGCACGAGGATGTGCATGTTCGAGAGGGCCGGCTCGTCGTCGGCGCCCTGGCTGCGGGGCCAGACGTGCTCGGTGTTGACGTCCTCGTCGAAAACGTCCTGGCTCGGGTCGCCGCCGTCGAGCGTGGCCTCGTGGCCGGTGTAGTAGCCGCGCACGACGCCGCCGTCGTTGAAGACGACGGAGTAGAGCGTGTCGCGCGCCGTGTCGTAGCCGAGCGTCGGCGGGCCGACCTCGTCATCGCCTGAGGCGAAGACGGCGCGGAGGCTGTCGCGCAGGGCCTGCCCTTCGAGTTCGGGGAAAAGCGTCGTCTGCGCGGCGGGATCGTCCAGGATCCAGAGCGTGAAAGCGCCGGCCACGCTCGCGTCCTCGTCCTCGGTGCTGAGCATGAGTTGCAGCGGCTCGATGCCCTCGTCCGCGTCGTCGCCTGTGGCGGTGAAGGTGACCGTCTGCGAGGAGGCGCCGGGGCCGGAGAACGTAAGCGCGCGCGTGCCGCCGAAGTCCTCCACGTCGGCGACGTCGGCGGGGCTGCCTTCGCGGACGGAGAGGGTCACGGTAACTTCTTCGTCCTCGGCCAGGCCGGAGGCGCGCACGGTGAGCGCGGCGCTCGGCTCCCCGCCTTCTTCGTAAGCGAGCGCGTACGGCCGCCCGACGATCTGCACGGAGGCGGCGCTGGGGGCGGCGAGGTCAGCGGGGCGCACGGGGATAAGCTGGTACTCGTCCTGGAATTGGCCCACGACGCCGGTAAAGGTGAACGCCTCGTCCGGGATCTCCTCGCCGATGAGCGCGGACTCGTCTGCCCGCTGCACGCGGAAGGTGAGCGTGGCCGCGCCGTCGGTGACGCTGTACGAGGTGCCGGCCTCGAACGTGCCGTCCGTATCGCCGGTGAAGCGCAGGCCTTCGACGCGCACGAGTTCGCTCTCGTAGTCCTCGCCGTTCGCTTCCAGCTCGCCGAGCGTGACGACCTGCGGCGCGGGCACGTCGCCCTGCGAGAGCACCTCGAAGCTGTCGAGGTTGTCGGTGTTGCGGTCGTTGTTGATCTGAAGCAGCCCGTTGAACTCCGAGAGCGTGCCCGTGACGCGCAGGCGCGTGCCGGGCGCGATGGTGCCCTCGGCGATGGCGTCGCGGAAGGCCGTGTCGGCGGCCTCGTCGGTCTGGCGGACGACGAGCGCCGAGGCGCCGGTGGTCCCGGTCGTGTCCTGCACGCGCGCGAAGCTGCCGAAGGCGCGCGTCACCACGCCCTCCACCGTCACGGTTGCGCCCTCGCCCGCGTCGCGCGCCTCGGCGATGGGGATGGCGTCCTGCGCCCAGGCAGGCGGCGCGGCGGCGAGGAGGGCAAAGAGGAGAACGAGCGCAACGCGCCGAACAGAAGCCGTAGCAATCATCGCGAAGTTAGCAAGGAAGGGGAAGTAAAAGCCGGATGGTAGCGTAGCGCGCAGCCGTTGTAGGGATGTGGCGCGCCATATCCCTACGGTAGGAGACCACCGTTTCGCGCCGGGGATGTGCCGCGTCAGGGTCGGCCCGGCGGCTCGGGGAAGCCGTCGCCGCTGCCCTCGCGCACGACGACGTCGTCGATGCGCCAGGCGGCGGCCTCGCCGGGGCCGGTGCCGCTGGAGCGGTACTGGAAGGCGATGTAGACTTCCTCGGCCTGGAACGCCTCGTCGGAGAGGTCGATCTCGCCGGAGGGCTGGAAGGCATCCTCGAAGTTGTCGGCCACGTCGTCGAAGGTGGCGCGCGCGGAGATGTCCGTCCAGGTGAAGTCCTCCGGGTTGCCCGAGCCGTCGTAGTCGGTGGAGACGAGGAGGCGGATGGACTCGGCGCCGAGGCTGTCGTCGCCAAAGCCTTCTTCGCTCAGGAAGGTGAGCGTCTCGCTTTCGGCGTCGGCGAGGTTGAGGGCGGGGGAGATGAGCCAGTCGTTCGAGGGCACGGCGTCCGGGTCCGTGTTGTTGAAGCCGTTGGCCTCGGCGTAGGGACTGGTGGGCACGTCGTCGCGGCTGCCGACGGCCCAGTCCTGCGCGCTGGCTACGCTCACAGCGGTGAAGGGCGAAAGCTCCCCGTCCTGGAAGTCCACGGCCAGGAGCACCTCGCCCTCGTCTTCGCCATCGCCGCCGTCCTCTTCGATGAGGGCGCCGCTGTCGATGGCGACGAGGCGGTACGTGCCGTTGCGCTCGTCCACGACGCCGACGAACGTGACGGCGCCTTCGGGGACGTCTTCGCCCACGTAGAAAGAGCCGCTGGGGATGCGGACGACGCCCTCGGCGCCGCCGGCGCCCGTCACGGCGTAGTTGCCAAACCCGTCGCCGCCGTCGGTGGAAAAGGTGTCGGCGTCGGTCTCGAAACGCAGGTTTTCGACGCGCACGAGTTCGCTCTCGTAGTCCTCGCCATCTGTTGCCAGGTCGGCGAGCGTTACGTCCTGCGGGTCCGGCACGCCGGCGTCTTCTTCGATCACGGCAAAGCGCACGTCCTGGCTGATCTGCTTGAGGCCGTTGAAGCTGCCCAGGCCGCCGGTGGCGCGCAGGCGGTCGCCCGGCTCGATCTCGCCGCTTTCGATGGCGTCGGCCAGGGCGCCGTCGCGCACGAGCAGGCCGCTGGCGCCGCCCGTGCCGCTCGTGTCCTGGATGCGCGCGTTGATCCCTTCGATGCGCGTGAAGACGCCCTCGACGGTGACGGCCTCGCCATCGGCCATGGCCCGCGCCTCGGCGATGGGGATCGTCTGCATCTCGTCATCTTCGATGGTGAGCGAGAAGGTGCCCTCGGCGCCGATGCTGCCCTGCTCTGGGTTTTGCAACGCGAAGACGAGGCGCTCCTCGCCCTCGAACTCGAAGTCGTCCGCTACCTGGAAGGTGAGCGTCTGCGAGGCGCCGTCGGTGGCGCTCTCCGGGAACGTGAGCGTGGTGTCCTGCGGCAGGCCGCTGATCTCGGAGAAGTCCACCGTGCTGGCCTCCGCGTCGAAGACCACGTCCACGCTCAGGCCCGCCTTGAAGCCGGGGTCGCGCACGACGACGGTGAGTTCGTACGTGCCGCCGGTGCTGTCTTCGGGCACGACGTCGCCGCCGCCCTCGGCAAAGCTGAAGGTGGTGCTTTGGCCGAGGTCTTCGCTCGGGTCGCCGCCGCTGTCGCAGCCGGCCGCGAGGAGGGCGGCGCACAGGAGCGCGAGCGTGGAGGAGAGGAGCGCGTAGCGGGTGGGGCGCATGGAGAAAAGGTTCGAGGTTCAGAAGTCGTTGGTGGAGGCGCCCGGCGCGAGCAGGCTGATCGGGAGGCGGCTGCGGTTAGTCCTCCTCGCCGCCGCCGTCGTCCTCGTCACCGCTGCCGCCGCCCTGCGCGGTGATGACGATGTCGTCCACGCGCCACAGCTCGGAGCTGCCCCCGCCGGTGCCGGTCGAGATGTACTGGAAGGCGACGTAGACCGCCTCGCCGTCGAAGTCGGAGAGGTCCACCTCGCCGCTGGAGACGAACTCGAAGCCGCCGCCGGAGTAGGTGACGCGGTCCGAGATGTCGGTCCAATCGGCTGCCGTGGGGTCGCCGCCGTCGTAGTTGGTGGAGACGAGCACGCGCAGCGCCTCGCCGTCGAGGCCGGCGTCGTCGAAGTTCGTGGCGTTGAGGAAGGTGAGCGTCTCGCCGCCGACGCTGGTGAAGTCGAGCGCGGGGGAGATGAGCCAGTCGTTCGAGGGCGCATCGGCGCCAAAGGCGTTGGCCTCGGCGTAGGGGCTGTTGGGCGTGTCGTCGCGGCTGCCGATCCCCCAGTTCGCGCTCCCGGCCACGTTCACGGCGGTAAAGGGCGCCAAGTCCTCGTCGTCAAAGCTCTCGGAGACGAGCGTCTGCGTGCCTTCCGCTTCGATGGTGAGCGTGAGCGTGCTCGGCTCGCCCAGGCGCGCGCCGCCGCTCAGGCCCTGAAGCGCAAAGACGCCGCTTTCCTGCCCCTCCTCGTCCTCATCGGCGATGCCGACTTCCACCGTCTGCGTGGCGCCGTCCTCGGCGCCGGCGGGGAAGGTGACCGTCGCCACGACGTAGGCGCTCAGGTCGCCGTCGTCGGTGCGGAAGGCGCGGCTCTCGTCCAGGGTCAGGCCGAGGTCGGCGAGCGTGAAGGCGTCGTCGCTCGACGCGGCGGCAAAGAGCACCTCCGCCGTGACGCTGGCGTCGCCGGGGTTGCGGATGGTGACGGGGATCTCCAGCGTGGGCGACGCGGCCTCGAGCGCCGACAGCTCCGCCGTGCCGAACTGCACGGTGGTGGGGCCGTCGTCGGTAGCCTCGTCCGGCGGCACGCCGCTGTCGCAGCCGGCCACGGCGCCGGCCACGACGGCAAGCGCGGCAAAAAGGAAGGCGGCAGGGAAGCGGTTGTAGACGGTGCGCATGGGAGAGCGGTTAGCGTGTTGTGAAGGTAGGGGCACACCGCCGGTGTGCCCGTACGGGACGTTGGTTGCAAGCAGGGCGCGTTCTCAAAACGTGTAGCGCACGCCCAGGCGCAGGCGCCAGCGCGAGAAGATGTCATCCGTGCCGATCAGCTCGCCGGAGAGCGCCTCGCGCGCGGTCTGCTCATTGAAGCTGATGCGCGGCTTGCCGATGTCGTCTTCGGTGAGGACGCGCTCGCCCACGGCGGAGCCGACGTCGCCCTCCTCGACGTAGCCCTCGAAGTCCCAGGCCACCTCGTTGTTGAAGCTCGTGCGGCGGATGCGGCCCCAGTCGTCATGGAGGACGTTGAGGAAGTTCTCCAGATCGACGGAGACCTCGACGCGCTGGCCGCTGAACGTCTCGATCTGCTGGGCCAGGCGCAGGTCAATCTGGTTCTGCCAAGGTGCGCGGGCCGTGTTGCGCTCGATGACCGTGCCGCGCGCCTCGTCGAGCGCCGGCTCGCTTTCGATGAAGGCGTTCATCAGCTCCCAGTTGTCGCTCTCCAGAATCACGTCGCGCTCGGTTTCGGGGACGAAGACGAGGTCGTTCTGGCTCTGCGTGTCGCTGTTGGCGTTGCCGTTGTAGATCCACGAGAACGGCTCGCCGGAGCGCCCTTCGTAGACGATGCCGAAGTTGGTGGTGAGGCGCTCGCCGTCGGCGCCCACGAGGTCGCTCCATTCGAGGCGGTAGTTGAGCGTGCCCAGGAAGCGGTGGCGCACCTCGAAGTCGGCCGTGCCCAGGCGCGGGTTGTTCACGTCCAGGTTCTCGTTGAACTGCCAGTTGGAGATGGCGCGGCTGGAGGTGCCGTTGTTGACGCTCTCGGCGTGGCTGTACGTGTAGGAAACCGAGCCGCCCAGCCCCTCGGTGGAGACGCGGCGCTGAAGCTGCCCGGTGAGGCTGTACTCGTAGCCCTCGCTGGTATTCTCCAAAAGGATGGCGTTGGTGAACTGCTCGGACACCTGCCCGCCGTAGAGGGGCCGCCCGTAGCGCGAGGTGCCCGTCTGCACGATGTTGATGTTGCGGAAGGTGACGTCGTTGGCCGTCTTGGAATAAAGGCCTTCGAGCGTGGCCACGAACCCGCGCGGCAGCTCCTGGTCCACGGCCAGGTTCGTGCGGAAGGTCTGCGGGTAGTCGAAGTCGTCAGCGATGAGGTTGATCTCGGTCGTCTGGATGGGCGAGAGGACGTTGTCCTGGCCGGGGCGCGGCTGCTCGGTCGGGCGCTCGCCGAGGGTCGTCGGCGTGAAGCGCGCGCCGGGGTCGTAGTTGCCGTCCTCATCGGTGAAGGCCTCGGCGGGGGTGAAGCTCTGGTCGATGCGGAAGAGGTCGGCGCCGGTGTTCGAGTACTGGTTCGAGATCCAGACAAAGGGCGGGTCGCCGCTGAAGATGCCCAGGCCGCCGCGGATCTGCGTCTCCCAAACGTCCTCGCCAAAGAAGTCGCGCGCGTAGTTGAAGCCCAGGCGCGGAGAGAAGAGCGGGTTGCCGCTGGCGACGTTGGCCGTGGAGCGCCCAAAGGCCTCGAAGGCGGTGCGGTTGAAGGTGGGGTCCTGGGGCAGGACGGGCACGTCCAGGCGCAGGCCGGCCGTCAGGCGGAAGTCCTCGCCCAGCTGCCACTCGTCCTGGAGGTAGGCGCCAAGCTGGTAGGCCGTAAACTCGGCCACGGGCCGATCCGAGCCGGCCTCGGGCGTGGCGTAGGAGTAGCGGTAGCGCGTGGGCTGGCCGCGCCGGAAGGCCTCCGCCGCGCTCACGGTCACGTCCTCGCCGTCGGCGTCCTCGTACGTGAAGGACTCGAACACGTAGTTGCCGGCAAAGTCCTGGATAAAAAGGTTCGAGAAGCGGAAGCCCTTGCCCTCAAGGCCCACCGTGAGCGTGTGGTCGCCGGCGATGTAGGTGAAGTCGTTGGCGATCTCGACGAGGTCCTGGTCCAGGCGGTTGGCCTGGCTGAAGCGGTCGATGCCGGCAAAGATCTCCCGGTCGCCGCCGAGGTCGAACTCGATCTCGGGGAAGAGCGCGTCCTCGGCGTCGCGCTGGTCGCGGATGCGGGTGTAGACGAGGCGCGCCTCGTTGTAGGCGTTGGGCGAGAGGGTGGAGTTGAGCTGCGCCGTGGTCGAGTTCTGCGTTGAGCGGAAGACGTACTGCCGGTTGGCGAAGCCGAACTCCTCATCGCCCCGGCCGATGCCGTCGTCGTCGCGCGCGTTGACGTAGTTGTGGCGCAGCGTCAGGCGGTGGTCTTGGCTGATGTTCCAGTCGAGCTTGGCGAGAAACTTCTCGTCGTCCTGGCGCTGGTCAAAGGGGTCGATGCCGCCCACGTCGTAGCCGTACACGCTCTCGGCGATGCCGGCAATCTCGTCAAACGTGGCGCGGTCCACATCGAAGACGTTCGTGCCTTCAAGGCCGGCGCCCACGCGCGTGTCCAGGGGCGAGTTCTCGCGCTTGAGTTCGGCATTGACGAAGAAGAAGAGCTTGTCCTGGATGATCGGCCCGCCGAGGGTGCCCACGATGAGGTTCTGGTCGAACTCGCCCGTGCCGATGTCGTTGAGGTCGCCCGTGAAGCTTTCCGAGCCGCGGCGCAGGCGGACTGAGCCTTCAAACTGGTTCGTGCCGCTTTTGGTGATGGCGTTGATCTGCCCGCCGGTGAAGCCGCTCTGGCGCACGTCGTACGGGGCGATGTTGACGTTGAACTCCTGAATGGCGTCGAGGCTGATGGGCTGCGCGCCGGCCTGGCTCCCCGGCGTGGCATCGCCGAGGCCGAAGACGTCGTCCAGCGTGGCGCCGTCGATCTGGATGGAGTTGTAGCGGTCGTTGCGCCCGGCCAGGCTCGAGGAGCCGCCCGAGCCGCTGGCCTGCGGCACGAGGCGCGCAAAGTCCGAGAGGCTGCGCGAGATCGTCGGCAGGCTCTCGATCTGCTCCTCGCTCACGTTCGTGGCTGTGCCCGTGCGGTTGGGGCTGATCACGGCGTTGCGCTCGGCGATGACCTCCACAGCGCCCAGCTCGCGCGCCTGGTCAGCAAGCTCGAAGTCGAGCGCGCGCTCGGTGTCGAGCTGCAGGCGCAGGCCCGTCTCCTGCTCGGTGCGGTAGCCCACGAAGGAGACCGTCACGGTGTAGGGGCCGCCCACGCGCATGTTGAGGATGCGGTAGCGCCCCTCCGGGTTGGTGGCGGCGCCGTACTGCGTGCCCGTCGGCTCGTGCACGGCCACGACGTTGGCGCCGGGGATCGGGTCGCCGGCCTCGTCCACGACGCTGCCTTCGAGCGAGGCCGTGGTGCCCTGCGCCGCAGCCGTGCCGACCGGCAGGGCCGCGAGGAAGAAGAGAACAAGCCAGCGGGTAACGGTCAGCTTCATGACGGGGGCAGTGCTAATGGCTTTGGTGAAAAGCAGCGTGCGCGCAAGAAGAGGCGGTCGCGCGGGTGGCAGACGTTCTGCCGCACCTCCAAAAAGCCATCGGCGCGTCAGCCCGTCAAGGCAGATCCGCGTCCAGGGGCGCGGAGAAGGAGGGCGGCCCAACGTGGAAGCTGGACCGTGGGTAAGCGGCGGGGAGCAACGACGGCGGACCGGCAGAAAAGATAGCGGGAGGCGCCGCCCGTCTTGACGAAAATACGGTGCATTACAATTCTTTAACCCAAGTTGTGACCTACACCGTTTGTCATCCCGAGGGTCTGTCCCGCTCTGCGGGGAGCGGAGCGCCCTGAACATAGTAGTGAAGAAGTACTCCTGGGGTGGGCGTGGAGGGGTCTGCGCTTGAGACGGCGTTAGCGCCCGCCCGGATGCCTCGGCTTCGCTCGGCATGACAGGATGCTGGCGTTCCTAAGTAGGACAACAGAAGAACGCTAACGATGGCGATGGGTGTGGCTCAGGGCGTAGGTCCTGCAACGATAGACAGCCCGACCGCCATGTCGCACCGCACGGTTCGTTCGCCAGACCAGGAGGAGCAGGAAGAACTCAAGCGTATGACGCGCGAAGAGATCGGTCGCGTGGCGATGCGCGCGCAGATGGTCCTGCTCTCGGCCAGAGCCTTCGCTGCACAGGAGATCGCCGAGATCCAAGACACATCCGACGTGACCGTCTACAAGTGGATGGATCGCTTCGACGAGGGCGGCCCTCTGAGCCTTTGCGACCAGGAGCGCGAGGGCCGACCGCCGAAGCTCGATGAAGAGGCCCAAGACGAGATTGAGCGCGTCATCGAAGAGCCGCCAACCGAAGAGGGCTACAACGCCACGCGCTGGACGGCGCCGCGCCTGGCGCGCCACCTCGAAGAGGAACTCGGCGTCGAGGTCCATCCCGAGACCGTGCGGCGCGCCTTGCGCCGACTCCAGTTCAGTTGGAAGCGTCCGCGCCGCGAGCTGCCGCCGGATCCGGATTACGCCGAGCATGCGCGCGCGCTCGTGGAAGCCGTTGCCACGGCTGGCGCACAGACGAGCATTCTCTTCGAGGACGAGACGGAGCTTAAGCGCTTCCCGCCGCTCAGGCGGATGTGGATGCCCAGAGGCGAGCAGTGGAGCGTGGACGTGCCGGAGTCCAACGACAAGCTCTGTCTCTAGGGCGCGCTCGATATCGCAACCGCAGAGACGATCACCGAGGCGTACCCGAAGGGCAAGTCCGAGTACACAAAGGCCTTCTTGGAGCAAGTGCTCGCAGAGGTCGAGGGCACTACCTTGCTGGTGTGGGAGCGCGCGCGGTGGCACACCTCGCAGGCTGTCGAGAAGATGGTTGCCCGGCACGAGCGCATCGAGACGGTGCTCTTGCCCAAGCGCTCGCCTGAGGACAACCCGGTGGAGGACCTCTGGCGCGAACTTAAGAACACCGTCGCGGCCAACCTCGAACGCAGCCTCGGCGCGCTTCGGGAAGCCTGCCGGCAGTTCTTCGACGAGCTTACGCCAGCAGCGGCGCTCAAGATGGCCGGTCTCCGTTAACGTTCTTTCGTCGTCCTACATAGCATACCTCACAACTTGGGTTTCTTTAATTCAGCAGCTCTACGCTCGCGCCTGCTCACGGCTGCAAAGACGGCTCCGGGACCGGCCGCGCCGCCGCCTCGGCTTCTTGCAGAACGCGCAGCGCGTTGCCGCCAAGGATCTTGTAAAGGTCCTCTTCCGAGTAGCCGCGCTCTAAAAGCGCGTGCGTGATAAACGGCAGGCGCGTCACGTCCTGGAGGCCGGCGGGCAGGTCGAAGACGCCGTCGAAGTCCGACCCGAGGCCCACGTGCCGGGCGCCGGCCACCTGCACGGCGTGGTCGATGTGATCTACCACGTCATCGAGCGTGGCGCCGGGGAGGCCGCGTTCGCGCTTCACCTCGTAGACGGCGCTCCAGAGGCTGCCCAGGCCCTGCCCGCGCGCTTGGAGACGCCGCTTGGCCTCGGCCATGACCTCCTCATCCAGGTGCGGGTTCACCACGGCGTCGAAGAAGTTGATCATGATCACGCCGCCGTTCTCGGCCAGGGCGCGCAGCATGGCGTCGCTGACGTTGCGCACGCCGGGCGTGAGCGCGCGCGCGGAGGAGTGCGAAAGAATCACCGGCGCGCGGCTAACTCTGAGCGCGTCGTAGAACGTCGAATCCGAGACGTGCGAGAGGTCCACGAGGACGCCGAGGTCGTTCATCGCCCGCACCATCTGGCGGCCCTTCTCGCTGAGGCCGCCGTGGCGCGCGCGGCTCTGCGAGGCGTCGGCTAAGGCGTTCGTGTTGATGTGCGTGAGGGTGACGTAGCGGATGCCGAGGTCGCGCAGGGCGCGCAGCGTGTCGGACGAGGCAGCCAGGGCGTGCCCCCCTTCGAGGCCGAGGAGGATGGCCTTCCTGCCCTCGCGGGCGAGGCGGCGCACCTCGGCGGCCGTGGTAGCCAGGGCGGCCAGCGTGTCGTAGCGGGCGAGCTGGCGCTTGACCTCGGCGATCTCGCGGCGGGCGCGGGCCACGGCGCCGGCCCCCTCACCGTAGCCGGGCGCGACGTAGATGGAGAAGAACGCCGCGTCGAGGCCGCCCTCTTCCATGCGTGGGAGATCGGCGTGCGCTTCGTGGCTTTGGTGGCGCCGGCCGAGGTCGTACCCCTCGTCGAGCATGAGCGTGGGCGTGTCGAGGTGCCCGTCCACGACGAGGGCGTCGTAGTGGATGCGCAACGCCTCTTGCCAGAGCGAGTCGTCGCGGTGGAGGGCGCGGTAGCGGGCGGGGATGCGCACCGCGCCGCCGTCGGTCATTCCGCTGATGGACGACAGCGCGTGGGCCGAGCTGTCGGCGCGTACGGTGTCGGCGCGCGCGGTGCCAGGGGGCGCCCCGGCGGGGTGCTGCTCCGAGGCGCGGCTCTCGGGTTGGCAGGCCGCGAGGAGCAGCGCGAGGGCGAGCGGGAGGAGAGGAGCAAGGGGGCGCATACGCCGGTGCGAGGGTTCGCCGTGAAGGGAGACGAATCCAAAATCGAAAATCCGAAATCTAAAATCGAACGGCGTCGCCCACGTGCAGGGTGCCCTCGGTGAGGATCTGTGCGCGCAGGCCGCCGCGATGGGTGAGCGCCTCGACGAGGCCGTCGCGCCCGGTGAGCCGCTCCAGGCGGCGGCACGGCGGACACGGGCGCAGCCCCCGCAGCCGCACTTCGCCGATGCTGAACGCGGCGCGGCGGCGGAGCTGGCGGAGCGGCACGCCGCGCGTGAGCACGTTGCGGCGGCTCTCCGAGGGCGCGAGGACGAGGCCCGTCTCGCGCGCCATCGTTTCCAGGTCCTCTTCGGCGATGAGGGAGACCTCGCGGCGCGGTCCCGGCCAGCGCGAAAAGGCCCCCTCGCCGAAAAAATAGCGGTCGCCTTCGAGGCCGCGCCCTGGCACCGCGCGCACGGCCTCGACCGGCTGCATGGGCGCGCCCGCCTCCGGCGCGATGAAAAGACCGAGGACGGTTCCGCTCTGCATAGCAGCTTTCCGAAAGGCGCAAAACCCGAAGGGCCGGGCGCTTGCCGAGCCGGCCAAGAAGTCCCCAACAACGCGCTGCGCCCGAGGTTCGCGGCCTGCCCGCCAAGCCGGCCCAAAGCAAAACCGGCCCGACCGCTTGGAGCGGCCGAGCCGGAACGTGGAGTAGGAGCGAAGCCCGCCTACCGGACCGGGGCGTGGACCACGGCGGCGCTGCCGCGCATCTCGACGCGCGCGCCCTCGGTGGGCGTGGTGACGCTGTTGGCAGCGTTGCCCTTTTCGGTGAGGACGATCTCGACGCGCCCGTTCGGACCACTAATGATGACGGTGATTGTCTTGAGATCGGGGAAGCCGTCCTCGTCCACCTCGCGGTCCTCGACGGCGCGGAAGGTGAACTCGGTGATGCCGGGGCCGCGGCGCACGTCCTCGTAGTCGAGCGCGTCGCCGTCGCCGTTCTGATCGGCGAAGCCGGGGTCGTCGAGGGTGACGCTGACGTTGCCGGTGGCCTTGACCTTGGTGCCCTCGGCGCGCACGCTGATCTGCGTGCCCGGCGCCAACGGGTTGCCGTGGCGGTCCGTGAGCGTGAGCGTGTACGTCTCGTCAAGGACGGCGCGCGTTGGAGTGACCTCTACCTCGGGCACGTCCGAGAAGATGACGGCAATCTGCTGCGAGATGGGGGCCTGGCTGCTGTCGGCCGTGTGCGCGGTGATGACGCCGATGCCGCGGGCCGGGTACGGCCGCGCCGAGATCAGGTCCACCGTGCCGCGCCCTTGCGCGTCGGTCAGGGCCGAGCCTTCGATCACGCCCGCATCGGTGTCGAAGTACACGGCGGTGCCGGGCTTGACGGGGTTGCTGTACACGTCGCCCACGATCACGCTGATGGGGTTGGTCAAGCCGTTGGTGCGCAGGCCGGGGAAGTTGAACTGCGCCGGGCCGAGCGTGAAGTGGTCCTCGTCCGGAAGCCCGCCGTGGACGGTCACGCTCACGGGCTTCGAGCGGATCGTGCGGCCCTCGGCCTCGGCCTCGGCCAGGATCTGGACCACGCCGGCGCGCGCGCCGCTCGAGAGGTTCACGGTGACCTTGCCGCTGTTGTCCGTTGTGGCCACCTCGGGAGCGACGAAGGCGCCGTCGCCAGGGTTGCGCGCCAGGGAAAAGCGCACGGGCGTCTGCGCGTCGAGCGAGATGGCGCGCCCGGTCGAGTCGGTCACCTGGAAGGTGAGGTTGGCCACTTCGGTGCCGCCGCTTTCTTTAACCGAGATGCTCTGCGGCGAGACCTCGAGCAGCCTGATGTTCGAGGGGCGGCCCGGCTCCGGCTCCGGCTCCTCGATCTGGGCGATTTGCAAGTCGGGCATGTCCTTGACCTCGCCGGCCTTGGCGAGCACCGTGCGCAGGTCGCTCGTGATGCCGTCCTTCGTAGCCGTGACCTGCAGCTCCATCGTGGAGTCGATCTCCACGGCAAAGTCGTAGCGGCCCTCGGGGCCGGTCTCAACCGTTTCGAGCGCTACGCCCCGGCGCGAGGCCGCGCGCACGACGGCGCCGGGGACGGGGTTGTTCGTCTCGGCGTTCAGGACCTGACCCTTCAGGAAGAAGGTGCCGCTGGTGTCCTCTTCGCCCATGGCGTCGCAGCCGGCGCTGAGGAGGCCCATCAAGAGGGCAAAGGCGAAGAGATAAATCAGGCGTACCGTAGTGCTGCGCATAGGAAGAGGGGCGGATAAAGAGAGCTTGGGAGACGCCCAACGGGTGCGCATTGACTGTGCCAGACGAGCGCTGCCGCGTCCTAAAGCCGCCCTGTGCGCCGCAAACGTCTTAGCAGCGGAGAAGCCGCCACACGAAAAGCGGAAGAAGTGTTGTAAAAAAGTGATCTCGTCGGTAAATACTACCGCTGAGCGGGCGGCAAGCCTGTAGGGTAATTCCCCGCCCCCCTGAACCTCTGAGGACGGACGCGGTTAGAGGCCCGGCTTTGCCCCGGCAAGGCGCCGAAGAAAATGTGCGCTTTTTCTTCGCTAGTTAAGCATCGCTTGCTTACCCTTAATAATTACAAAGGGGTTGCACACGTCCCGGAAAGACACCGTTAGATTGGTCGTTGCAGGTTCGGCTCAGCGCACGCGGGCCTGCCCTTTCTCGAAAAAACTACCCGCATCTACCCATGAGCACTCTAGCTGTCCTGCGCCGCTCTGTTCTTGGAAGCGCCCTCCTTCTTTTGAGCCTTTTCGCCTTCGCCGCCTGCGACTCGAACGGCGACGATGACGACGTGGACGTCGAGGACCTCGACGGCCGCTACACGTTCAGCACTTTCGAATTCCGCCCGGCGAACCCGAACCTGCCCACGGCCAACATCCTCTCGCAGGTCAACGCGAGCAGCACCTTTCTCAACGTCATCGGCCGCCGGGGCACGTTTGATCTCGAGTACAAGGTTCCTGGCGACAACATCCGCCGCCTCATCGGGGGCGAGATTGACGTAGACGGGGGTGAGGTCCGCCTCAGCTTCAGCGGGGACGACAACCCGGAGGAGTTGCTTTTGCCTGGGACGCTGCGGCTCAACATCGAGAACGGTGGCGCCATGCTCTCGGTCGAGCGCGAACGCTCGGGCGTCAACCTGGAGGAGTACGAGGATCGTCTCGGCATCCCCGAAGGCGAGCGGCAGTACACCGGCATTACCTCGGCCAGCGGTCAGCTCGTCATCGCTCTAAACAAGTCTGAATGAGCAGGACTCGTAAAAGCGTACCGCCGCCGCTTTTAGAGCGCGGCCTCTGCCCCCGGCGCGCCCTCACCCAACCACCTTCTTGACCTATGCTCCCTCGCATCACGCAACCCCGAAGCCAACCTATGACACACGGCGATACGAAGGCCGCCCCGCGTGGTGTGCTCCGCGCGGGCGCGGCGCTCCTGCTGGGCCTGCTCCTCTTCGCGCTCGCCGCCGCGCCGGCTCAGGCACAGGTGGACGGCATCAGCTACACGCTCTCGCCCACGGGGGAGTACGTGCTCTTCGAGAACGATTTCCTCGGGGGCAACAACGGCGGCCTTGAAAACGGCTTCCTCTACGGCGGCGAGGTCGGCCTCGGCTTCGGGCAGTACCTCACCTTGAGCGGCGTGTACCTGCTCAACCGCAGCGCGCAGACGGACTTCAGCAACTTCTCCATCGACAACGCCTCGGACCGACAGCAGGCCATCCTGGACGCGCTCGACGGCCTCGACGCGCGCGACGTGGACCTCAAGCGCTACGGCGCGCAGATCAAGCTCAACCTCGGCAGCGGCGTGGGCGACGCGGCGGAGTTCCTCCCCTACGTCTCCGTCGGCGCCGGCATCCTCGAGATCGACCCCGACAACCGCGACGTCACCGAGACGATCTACGCCACCGGCGGCGTGGGCGTGACGTTCAGCCTCCTGGACCGCTATACGCTCTCCGTCGGCGGGCAGATGCTCGCCTACCGCTACAACGTGGCTACGACCTTCCTCACCGGTGATGACGGCGACCTCGGCGACATCAACGACGCGCTTGGCGACGATTTTGACGACGTCGAGCGCGGGGACTTCAACCAGGTCAACGTCTACGCCCCCTCGGCGCGCGCCTCGCTGGAGATCTTCCTGGGCGGGCGCCGCACCGGGGAACTGACCGAGCTGGACCGCGCCATCTTGGACCAGTTCGGTGGGCGCGAGGGCGTGGAAATCTTCGTCGAGCCGTTCTTCGGGCGCATCGAGTTCAACGACGCCCTGGGCTTTCCCAAGGATCAGAACGTGGCGGGCGTGAACGCCGGCTTCGAGCTTGGCCCCTTCGTGGGCGTGCGCGGCTTCTACTGGCGCGGCACCTCCGGCGACGGCGTCTTTGACGAGGTGCCGCCGGACAACTTCGAGGACATCGCCTTCTACGGCGGCGACCTCAACCTGCGCTTCGGGCAGAGCTTCGGCCAGCGCAGCTTTACGCCCTTCGGCATCGTCGGCGCCGGCTACATGAACGTCTTGAGCGGCTACGACGACGACCTCGACGACGACGACGCCAGCGTGCCGGACGACCGCTACTTCGGCATCGCCGGCGGCGGCGTGGAGCTGCCGCTCGGGGACGCGCTCACGCTCAAGGGCAGCGCGCGCTACCTCTTCATGAGCAACGAGGACGTCGAGGACCTGAGCAACCCGGACAACGTCTTCGGCAGCCTGATGTACACCGGCGGGCTGAAGTTCAGCTTCGGCGGCGGGGGCGCTGACCGCTCCCCAAGCGCCGTCCTCGAGCGCGAGCGCCGGCGCGAAAGAGAGCAGATGCGCGAGCAGATGACCGAGCGCGAGCGCCGGCGCTCCCAAGAGACGCAGCAGGAGATCAACCGCCTGCAGGCGCGCCTCGACTCGCTCGAAAACCAGAACCTTACACAGGAGCAGGAGCGCCGCGAGGTGGAGCGCATCCGCGCCGACGTCGAGCGCGCCGAGCGCGACCGCGACGAGCGCCGCCGCTTCCAGGACGACGACGGCCGGCGCGCTACCCTCCGCACCGGCTCGAACCTCTCGGGCGAGACCATCACCCTGCCCATCCCTGAGGTCGGCGAGGTTTACATCCGCGTCGGCGAGACGGCCAACGACGTGAGCGTGGAGACGCAGTACGCGCCGCCCACGGTGATCCAGGGCGGGCAAGTGCAGCCCGGCACGGGTGGCATGGCCGGCGGGCTGTCGCAGCAGCAGATCGAGAGCATCGTGCGCGAGACCATGCGCAGCGAGATGGCACAGGCTGACGCCGAAGGCCGCAGCATCAACGAGCGCGAGGTCGAGCGCATCGTGAGCGAGACGATCCGCCGCGAGATCCAAGCCTCCGGCGGGCAGGTCCCCTCGGTGAGCAACGAGGCGTTGCGGCGCGAGTTGGACGAGGAGCGCCAGGAGCGGCGCGAGCTTGAAGAGCGCCTCGACCGCCTCGCCAACGAGCTTGAAGACGAGCTTGACGAGGTGCAAGACCGCCAGAGCACGCCCACCGTCATTCAGACGGATGACGAAGACGGCGAGACGCAAACGATCATTGGCGGCGGCGGGGGGTACACGCCCGAGCGCGTGGTGCCCACGGCGGGCTACGCCATCGGGCCGGGCCGCTTCCTCGTCGGCGCGCGCGGCGACTACGGCTCGGACCGCGGCGTTGGCGTAGGCGGCCTCGACTTCCGCTTCCAGCCGGAGGCCATGATCGGCTTCGGGGACGGCGTCTCGCTCGATCTGCTCGTCAACGGGATCGTGGACGTGAACACGCTGCAGCGATACATCGGCGACTCGGTTTCGCCGTACGCCGGCGCGGGCCTGGGCCTGACCACGGAGACGGGGCTGGGTGTCAACGTGCTCCTCGGCGCCGAGTACGAAGTGGGCGGCGGCGCCGTCTTCGGCGAGTACAGCACGGTGAACTTCTTCGATTACAACCGCTTCCTCATCGGGTACCGCGCGGGCTTTTAAGGCTCCGAGCGGTTCCGCGCCGGGCGCCCTCGCGCGCCGGGAGAAGCAATCCTGCGCGACGGGCCGGGGCGCTTTCCCTTCGCCACAGGCGGCAAGGGAAGAGCGCTCCGGCGCGCGCGTTCTGGCTCGCCGCCTTTTACGGCCATGAAGCCTCTACCTATGAAGATGCCCCTTCTCCTCCTGCTCCTGGCCGGCCTCCTGAGCGCAGGCCCGGCCGCCGCGCAGGACACCACCGCCCCGGCGCGCGCCTCCGTCTCGACAGACACGACGACGAGCGCGCAGCCGCCGCAGCGGCGCGTGATGATGCAGCCCAGGACCGTCGCTCCGGCGCCGCGCAGCGTGATGCAGGTGCGCCAGCGCGTAGGCCGCATCGGCCCCGGCGGCCGGACGATGCAGCGCGTCATCTATCCGATGATCGTCGTGCCGCAGGTGCAGGTCACCGTCATGACGGACGAGGACGGCCGCGTCATCACCCAGCCGAGGAGCGCGCCGCCGCAGACGCCGCTCTACCCCTACCCCACGCCCCGCCGCGACGACTACGACCCGTACCGGCGCTACGACTTCGACGATGACCCGCACCGCGATCCTTCGGTGATCGACCTCAGAGACGGCGCGCGCGCCGACTCCGCCGCCATAGCCGACAGCCTCCTCGCCCCGCCGCCGGACGCCGGCCAGGCGCCCCCGCCGCGCGCCGAGACGCCGCCCCCGCCCCCGCCGCGCGAGGACGCGCCGCCCACGGTGCGCCGGGTCGAGCGCGCCGTGTTGGAGACGGGCCTCTTCCGCGCCGTCGGCGTCAACTTCGAGTTCAACCAGAGCACGCTCCTGCCCGAGGCCGAGGCCACGCTCGACGTCGTGGGCGAGACGATGCAGAAGTACCCGGACCTGCGCTTCCGCATCGACGGGCACACCGACGCCGTTGGCTCCGAGGCCTACAACCAGGAACTTTCGGCGCGCCGCGCCACCGCCGTGCGCGACTACCTCGTCGGCAGCTTCGGCATCGACGCGGGCCGCCTCGACACGCGCGGCTTCGGCGAGAGCGAGCCGATTGCCACCAACGCCACGGCCACGGGCCGCACGCTCAATCGGCGCGTCGAGTTCAGCGTCACCAACCCCGGCGCGCTCGAGCAGTACCGCGAGGCGATCATCGAGGGTGAGCGCCCGGCCGATCAGCAGCTGCGCGAGTCGCTCCGCCGCATCATCCGCCAGGAGATCGAGCGGATGCAGCGCGGCGACGGCGGAGGCGGCTCCAACTGAGAGCACCCGCGCGGCCTCTCACCCGCATCACATCGTACGTGCTGCCAAGAGGAAAAAGCCGGACCGCCTGCAAAAGGGCGATCCGGCTCTCTTGTATGGGATAGCAATCAAGGGTTAAACAGAAACGCCGGATCACGTCCGTAAGGGCGTATCGCAATACGCCCTTACAATGGGTCGATGGGGGCGAGAGCGATTCTGGCGGACGTTCCGTCAAGCCCGAAGCGCGCAGCGGCTCAGTACCGGCGCCGGCGCCGCTGCCGCGAAGAGCCAAACTGCTCGTCCAGGCTGTACCGCCCCGGCCCGATGAGGAAGAGGCTGACGAAGACGATGCCCAGTTCGATGGCGTGATAGGGACTGCCGTTCCCCGTGATGATGTACATCGTGGCCGCCATTGCCATCACGCAGATGAGCAGGAAGAGGGCTGGGCGGAAGAGGAAGCCCAGGATAAGCAGCAGCCCGCCGCCGAACTCGGCCAGGGCCGCCATGAACCCCCAAAAGGCCGGTAGGAAGTCGATGCCGATGAGGCCCACCGTGCCGCCCAGCTCCGTCCACCGCTCCGGCCCGCCCGTGATCTTGCCCCAGCCGTGGAAGACGACGAACATGAACCCGATGCCGAGGCGCAGCAGCAGCAGGCCGAGATCGCGGTAGCGGTCGAGAAAGTTGAGGATCATGGCAGCACTTGAGCAGAGAGCGAGAACGAGAAGCGCCGCCACGCGGGTGAAGCGCAGCCGGCGCTGAGCACGCCCTCAGTATTGCACTTCTCGCCAACGAAAGCAAGACACGCCGCCGGAGCCGCCTGCCTACCCAATCGTCCACGTGCTGCCGGCGTGGAGGAGCGCTTCGAGGTCGCCCACGCCCTTCTTCTCGGTGATGCCCTCGATCTGCGTGTGGAGCAGGTTCTCGTACGTCGGGCGCTCTTCCTTGAAGATCACGCCGAAGGGGCGCGGCAAATCTTCTTGCCAGAAAAGACGGCTCAAAAGCTGCGCCAGTTCGAGCGACGAGGCGTCGTGCGCGAGGCAGTCATCGGCGGACCACTCGCCTGTTTCCAAGTCAACCGCTTGAAGCTTGAGGCCGTCCAGGCGCAGGCCCATCCGGCCGCCGGCGTACGTCATCGGCTGGCCGTCTTCGAGGAAGAGCGCGCGCTCGGGCTTTGTGGCCTTCTCCGTAAACTCGAAAAAAGCGCCGTCGTTAAAGATGTTGCAGTTCTGATAGACCTCAACAAAGGCCGCGCCCTTGTGCGCGTGCGCCGCCTCGAGCGTTTTCCCGAGGTGCTTCGGGTCGCGGTCCATTGAGCGGGCCACGAACGAGGCGTCGGCGCCCAGGGCCACGGCCACGGGGTTGAACGGCGCGTCGATGGAGCCGTAGGGCGAGCTTTTGGTGATCTTCCCGCGCTCGGAGGTCGGGCTGTACTGCCCCTTCGTGAGGCCGTAGATCTGGTTGTTGAAGAGGAGCATCTGCACGTTCACGTTCCGCCTCAGGATGTGGATGAGGTGGTTCCCGCCGATGGAGAGCGCGTCGCCGTCGCCGGTGACGATCCACACGTTCAGCTCCGGCCGGCTCGCCTTGAGGCCCGTGGCGATGGCCGGCGCGCGCCCGTGGATCGAGTGCATCCCGTATGTGTCCATGTAGTACGGGAACCGCCCCGAGCACCCGATCCCGCTGATGAAGACGTGCTCTTCTTTGGGCACGTCCAGCTTGGGGAGGAGGCGTTGCACGGTGGCCAGGATGGCATAGTCGCCGCAACCGGGGCACCAGCGCACGTCCTGGTCCGAGGCGAAGTCCTTGCGCGTGAGGCTGGTCTGCGCGTTGCCGCCGCCGTCGCCTGAGAAGCCGGGCGGCAGGGTCGGCGCCTTCTTGCCGGCGGGCTGCGTGCCCTCGGGCGACGCGCTGGGCGGCAGCGTCGGCTTTTTCGTTTTGGGCTTCTTCGCCTTTTGTAGGCCGGGGGGCAGGCTCGGCTTTTTGGTGCCCTTCGGCTTGTCGTTCTGCTTCTCGTCGTTCGGCATATCGGATAAAAATGGTCGTTGTCTTGCAGTAGGGGCACGGCGCGCCGTGCCCCTACGAGGTCGGCGACAGGGGTCAGCGGTCGGCGTAGGGGCGTATCGCAATACGCCCCTACGGTGGAGGTTAAACGTCCAGCGCGTCCTCGATGCCCGCCTCGATCTCGGCGGGGGTGAAGGGCTGGCCTTGGATCTTGTTCAACGGCGCGCAGTCGCGCAGGAACCGCTCGCGCAAAATCCGCACGAGCTGCCCGTTGTTCATCTCCGGGACGAGGACGCGCTCGAACCGGCTCACGACCGCCTTCAGATCGGCTGGCAGCGGATGGAGGTGGCGCAGGTGGACGCTGCTCACGCTCCGCCCCTGTGCCTGCGCGCGCGCCACCGCCTCCTCGATGGCGCCTTTCGTGGACCCCCAGCCGACGACGAGGAGGTCGCCCTCCGCCGCGCCGTTGACCTGGAGCGGCGGGATGTCCTCCTGCACGCGCGCGATTTTTTCGGCGCGCAGCTTGACCATGCGCTCGTGGTTCTTCGGATCGTAGGAGACGTCGCCCGTCTCGTGCTCCTTCTCCAGGCCGCCCAGGCGATGCTCCAGGCCCGGCGTGCCCGGCCGCGCCCAGGGCCGCGCCAGCGTCTCCCGGTCGCGGACGTAAGGGAGAAACGTCGCCTCGCCGTTGGTGCCGTGGTTCGGCTTCTGGGCGAAGCGGACGTTAAACGGCGGCAGATCCGCAACGGAGGGGATGCGCCACGGCTCGGCGCCGTTCGAGAGGTAGCCGTCGGCCAAGAGGATCACGGGCGTCATGTACTTGACGGCGATCCGGCAGGCCTCGTACGCCGTGTCGAAGCAGTCCGAGGGGCTGCTCGCGGCGATGACCGGGAGGGGCGCCTCGCCGTTGCGGCCGTAGAGCGCTTGCAGGAGGTCGCCCTGCTCCGTCTTCGTGGGGAGGCCCGTCGAGGGGCCGCCGCGCTGCATGTTGATCACCACGAGCGGAAGCTCGGTCATCAGCGCCAGGCCGATGGTTTCCGTCTTGAGCGCCATGCCGGGGCCGCTCGTGGCCGTCACGCCCAGGTTGCCGCCAAACGAAGCGCCCAGGGCGGAGCCGACGGCGGCGATCTCGTCCTCGGCCTGGAACGTCATCACGCCGAAGTTCTTGTGGCGCGAGAGCGCGTGGAGGATGTCCGAGGCCGGCGTGATCGGGTACGAGCCGTAGAAGATGGAGAGGCCGCTCCTTTCGCCGGCGGCCACGAGGCCAAGCGCGAGCGCCTCGGCGCCGCGGATGGCGCGGTAGGTACCCTTCTCCAGCGGGGCCGGCTCGATGGCGTAGCGCACGGGCAGCTCTTCCGTCGTCTCGCCGTAGTGGTAGCCCTTCTTCAAGACCAGCTCGTTGGCCGCGCGGATCTTCGGCTGCTCGGCAAACTTCTGCCCGATCCACGCTAAGGCTGGCTCGATGGGGCGCGAGTAGAGCCAGAGCGCCAAGCCGAGCGCCAGCATGTTCTTCGAGCGGTCGATCTCCTTCGTGCCGAGGTCCGTGTCCTGGAGCGCCTCGCGGGTGAGGCGCGTGAGCGGGACCTCGATCACGCGGTAGCCGTCGAGGAGGCCGCTCTCAAGCGGATTGGCCTCGTAGCCGGCCAGCTCGAGGTCGCGCGCTTTGAACGCATCGGCGTTGACGAGGACGGCGGCGCCCTCGCGCACGCGCCCGAGGTGGACCTTGAGCGCGGCGGGGTTCATGGCCACAAGGAGGTCCACGGCGTCGCCCGGCGTGCGGATGTTCGACGAGCCGAAGTGAAGCTGGAAGCCACTGACGCCGTACGTCGTGCCGGCGGGCGCGCGGATCTCGGCGGGGTAGTCCGGCAGCGTGGCGAGGTCGTTTTTGGCGCGGGCCGTGGCCAGGGCGAACTGCGAGCCGGTAAGCTGCATCCCGTCGCCCGAGTCGCCAGCGAAGAGGATGGTGGCCTCGGCCAGGGGCTGCGTTTTCGTGTCGGCCGGGGAGGTGCTCATGCAAAAAAGAGCGGGCGGTGACGGTAGAAGAAGCGGCGGGTCGTAAAACCGTCATCTGCAACGCGAGGCCTGTGCGGGTGTTCGTCACGCGGCGCGCTCAGGTGTGGCGGCGCTGCCCAAAAACAAGCCGCCGCACTCTTTTCGATGGGCCTTCACAGAACGGCGCCGCGTTAGGGCTGCACGGGTTTCAAACGCTGGCACGAAGCCCAGCCGTCGGTAGAGACGTGTCGTCGATACGTCTCTACTCCTCGGTGCCGAGCGAGTCGGAGGGGGGCGGGAAGATCATGACGTGCGCCCAGGGCTGTCCGCCCTCCATGATCCACGGCTCGCCCGTTTGCCCGCTCGTGGGCAGCCCGGTAGAGGCGGCGGTGGCGTACGGCGTGTAAATGACGTGCAGCCGGCGCAGGTCGCCGTCGGAAAGGCTGTCACGGCGGGCCGTGCCGTCAGGGCCGGTGAGCGAGTAGAGGGCGGCGGGGTGGCCCGGCATGACGAGGGCGCCCTTCTCGATCTCGGCGCGGCGCGTGCTGTCGGCGGCCTGGCGGCCGAGGCCTTGCGCCCGGAGCGCCCGCCCGCGCGCCATGAACGGCTCGAGCGTTTCGTGGTAGCAGGCCACGTGGAAGCGCTCGTCAGAAGGGTCATCGGCGAGGCAGACGAGCGGGCCTTGACCTTCGCGCAGGGGGACGAGCGCGCCGCCGCGGTAGCCGAGCACGCGCGCGCTGTCGCGCAAGGCCGCCGGCGCCGCCTCGACGGCCGCCGCGACCTGCGCCTCGGCGGAAGGCGCCTGCGCCCGCACGTCCGGCGCGCCGAGGTTGAGCGCGGTAAAGACGAGGATGAGCAGGCAGACGGGGGGAGCGCTGAGCAGTTTCTCGGACATGAGAGGCGCGTTTCGGGTTATGGATGATGGCAGAAGCGGCGGGTCATAACTCAGGCCGCTGGCAAGAACAAACGATTTGCGCGGGTCGTTCACGGCGCCCCGTTTCGCTTCTATTTCGGCCTCTCTGCGCATGGTCTTTGCCGCTACCACGGACGACATCACCGTCATCGTCCGCCCGATGTACCTGGACGACCGCTCCAATTTCTTCGAGAAGCGCTTCGCGTTTGGGTACGCCGTGCGCATTGAGAACGGCGGCTACGAGGACGTGCAACTGCTCAGGCGGCACTGGCAGATCCGCGAGGCGACGGGGCGGTTTCAGGACGTGGAGGGCGAGGGCGTCATCGGGGCGCAGCCGGTCATCGCGCCGGGGATGGCGTACGAGTACGAGAGCGTCTGCGAGATCGGCGCCTTCGAGGCCACGATGGAGGGCACCTACCTGATGCAGCGCTCCGGCGGGGCGCGCTTCCGCATCGCCATCCCGCAGTGCCCGCTCCTGGTGGCCGCCAATTAGGCTGGCGTGCGGCGCGTCAGGCCGTGACCATCTTTACGTCGATCACGTGGTCCTCGGTGTCGAGTTGGATGGTGCGGTTCTCGTCGGTGAGGCGGTAGCCTTCGATGGCGTCGGGGAGGGCGCTGGCGGGCGTGTTCATCTTGAAGAGCGCGTCGGCGACGACGTGCCAGTCCTCGGTGGTGAGGTGGACCTCGGCGGTGCCGTCGTCCTCGGCCACCATGGGCGCGTAGGCCAGGACGCGCTCGAGGTGGTTGACGGCCTGCTTGAGGTGGAGGTTCGGGTCTACCATGATGGTTCGGGGGCGCGGTTTACGCTTGCGTCGGATGTTTCGTAGATTGGTGGCCGAAACGGCCTCGCGTGCAGCGCCGTTCCTCCGCTCGATCCCTTCTGCCTCCGAGTTCTGCTACGCCTCATGCAGCCGTACCTCGACTACCTCCGGCGCATCGTAGAAAAGGGCACCCGCAAGGGCGACCGCACAGGCACGGGCACCCTCAGCCGCTTCGGCGAGCAGATGCGGTTTGATTTGCAAGAGGGTTTCCCGCTCGTCACCACCAAGAGGTTGCACACGCGCTCGATTGTCCACGAGCTGTTGTGGTTTCTCAAAGGGGATACGAACGTGCGCTATCTCCAGGAAAGCGGCGTCTCCATCTGGAACGAGTGGGCGGACGAGAAGGGCGACCTCGGCCCCGTCTACGGCAAGCAGTGGCGCGACTTCGGCGGCGTGGACCAGATCGCGCAGGCGGTGGAGATGATCCGGACGAACCCCCAGAGCCGGCGCATCGTCGTGAGCGCGTGGAACCCGCCGGAGGTGCCCGAGATGGCGCTTCCGCCGTGTCATCTCTTGTTTCAGTTCTACGTGGCCGAGGGGAAGCTCTCCTGCCAGCTGTATCAGCGCTCGGCCGATTCGTTTTTGGGCGTGCCGTTCAACATCGCCTCGTACGCTTTGCTCACGCACATGATGGCCGAGCAGGCGGGCCTGGGCGTGGGCGAGTTCGTCTGGACCGGCGGCGACTGCCACATCTACCTCAACCACCTCGATCAGGTGGAGGAGCAGCTTAGCCGGGCGCCGCGCCCGCTGCCGCAGCTTGACATCCGGCGGCGACCCGGCTCTATCTTCGACTACGCCTACGAAGATTTCGCTTTTGTGAACTACCAACCCCATCCGCCGATAAAAGCGCCCGTGGCCGTGTAGCTTTTCTGCGCGGCGCCCCTGCCTCACCACCGACAGCCGACCGACCGCCCCCGTGCCGCACGGCAACGACCATACGGAGCGCCGCTCGATCCTCCAGGGCGTCTACGAGGACAACCTGGGCATCGAAAACGGCGTGCCCATCCGCCCGCAGCGGCGCACGGCCGCGCCGCCGAGCAGGGCCGAGCGGCGCTTAGCGGTCCGCAGCGCGGGCACGACGGCGTGGTGGCGGCGCGGCGTGGCGGCGCTCCTGGTGCTCGTGCTCCTGGCGATGGCGGGCGCGGCTTACCGCTGGCTCCCCAGCACGCCGCGCGCGGCCTCGACGCTTCAGGCGGGCGGGCCGCCCGTGCTTGCCCGCTCGGCGTCCTCTGGCGCCTCGCTCGATCCGCCCTCCGGTGAGGCGGCTCCTGCCTCCACGCGGGGGCCGGTGCGGGCGCCGGGCGAAGACGCCTCTGCCTCGGCGCAAGGTGCGCTGGGCGCGGGCGCCTCGCTGGCGAGCCTTTTTGGGTTGCAGGTCAGGACCATCGTGATCGATCCGGGGCACGGCGGCGAGGAGCTGGGCGCCATCGGGCCGAGCGGGCTGCGTGAGAAGCGCGTGGCGCTCGACGTGGCGCGGCGCCTGCGCCGCCGACTCGAAGAGCGCGAGGGCTACCGCATCCTCATGACGCGCGCCTGGGACGAGCACGTGCCGCTGCGCGAGCGCGTCCGCTTCGCCAACGAGAACGAGGCCGACCTCTTCATCTCCATCCACGTGAACTGGCTGCCGGTGGAGAAGGTGACCTCCATCGAGACGTACTACTTTGGCCGGGGCGACGAGGAGGGCCTCCAGCTGGCCGCGCGCGAGAACCAGGAGTCGGCCTACACCGTGGCTGAGTTTAGCGACATGATGGAGCGCGTGGGGCAGACGATGCGCCTGCAAGAGTCGAAGCGCCTGGCCACCTCGATTCAGAAGAGTTTGTATCGTAATATGCGCCAGGACAACAAAGACGTGAGCGACTGGGGCGTGAAGACGGCCCCGTTCGTCGTGCTCCTGGGCACGGAGGCGCCGAGCGTCCTGGCCGAGATCTCCGTGCTCTCGAACCGCGCCGAGGAGGCCAAGCTCAAGACGCGCGCCTACCGCGAGCGCCTGGCGATGTTTTTGGAAGAAGGCATCATCGGCTACCTCGACGGCGCCGCGTTCTTCCCCGAAGACGAGGGCGCCCTCGCCGCGCCTCCGCCCACTGAATGACCCGTCCCCTTTTCTGAACAGACTCCGAACCAAGCACGCAAACATGGCAACCAAAAGTAAAGGCAACATCCTCCACATCGGCGTGGACCTGGGCACCTCGCGCTCGGCCATCGCCGCCTCGAACGGCAAGCGCGAGTGGGTCGAGAGCTACGTGGCCTGGCCCAAAGACTTCGTAGCCAAGAAGATGCTCAAGCGCGACGTGCTCTTCGGCAAAGACGCGCTCGACAACCGGCTCTCCGTCACGCTCGTCCGCCCGTTGGAGCGCGGCGTCATCCGCGATGGGACCGCGCGCGACGAGGAGGCCGTGCGCGCTTTGATCGCCCATCTCATCGAGAAGGTGCGCACGTCGGAGGATCAGAAGATCCACGCCGCCGTGGGCGTGCCGGCCGAGGCCTTGAAGGTGAACAAGCTCGCCATCCGCGACGCGGTGAAAGAGCAGGCCGACGCGCTGATGGTCGTCTCCGAGCCGTTTGCGGTGGCCTACGGCCTCGACGCGCTCTCGAACGCCATGATCATCGACATCGGCGCCGGGACGGTGGACTTCTGCGTCATGCACGGGACGATGCCGGGCGAGGAAGACCAGCGCAGCCTCCCCGCCGCTGGCGACCAGATCGACCGCCAGCTGCGCGCGCTCTTGGAAGAAGAGCACCCGCGCGCGAAGTTCAGCGAGCCGGCCGTGCGCCGGTACAAGGAGGAGCACGGGTTCGTCAAGCAGAACGGGCGCAAGAGCGTGAAGGTGAGCGTGCCCATCGGCGGGAAGGTGACCGAGGTGAACATCACCGACGCCGTGCGGCACGCCTGCGAGAGCATCCTCCCGCCCATTGCTGAGGCGGCCATCGACCTCATCGCCCGCTACGAGACGGAGTTCCAGGAGGTCGTGCGGCAGAACATCTACCTGGCCGGCGGCGGGAGCCAGCTCGACGGCATCGCCGAGGCGCTGGAGGCCGAGCTTTCCGAGTACGGCCCCTGCAAGATCCGCGTCGTGAGCGACCCGCTCTTCTCCGGCGCCGACGGCGCGCTCGCCCTGGCGCAGGACATGCCCGAGGAGTACTGGGAGGACATGTAAAGCCACCGCCGGCCCGCTCCGGCGCGCGGCGTTTGAACGAGGCAAGGTAGACATCGACGCTCGGACGAGGTAAGACCGCCAGGCCCTGTGCCAGCGTGCAGCGGCGGGTTATACCGCATCTTGTGCCGAGAGCCGTTTGAGCATCGTTACCGAACCACCTTCCGGCTCGCCGACGACGGCAAACCCGAACCGCTCGTAGAGCCGAAGCGCCGCGTTCGACTCCGATACGCTCAGGCTCACCGCCTCCGAATCGCGCGCGGCCTCCGCCAGCAACCGGCGGAGAAGCGCTGTTCCGATGCCGCGCCCACGGTGGCCTGGCAAGAGCGCCATCGATAACTCCGGCGTCGCTTGGTCTACAAATCCGTATCCCCGGTCGCTCGACGGCCAGCGCCGGACCCATGCGGCCCCGACAGGCTCACCGTTCACCTCCGCGACGAAGCCGAAGTCGCCCGGTCGCTGCATCCAGCCGGAGACGTAGCGAGCGAGGTCGGGCTGGCGGACGACTTCGGGCGGGAGTGAGTCCGCGCCGGGCGGGACGTGGAGGGCGTGGTAGAGCGCCGTCCAGAGAAAGGACTCGTCGTCAGCCGTAAGCTGTCGGATGTGCGGCTCCATGCGAGCAGGAAGGCTGGCGATGCGGTATAACACGGGTTCTGTGTCATGCATGATGGGATAAGCGTCCTGGGCAAAGCCGCCGTGCTTGCCGTAGCGACGTAGCGCGCTACGTCGCTACCAACGGCTGAGGTGTGCCTGCTCCGACTCTCACGCCCGGCTCGCCACCGGGTGGCGCGTCTCGCCGCTGCCGTGGACGACGAACTTCTGCGTGGTGAGCGCTTCGAGGCCCATCGGGCCGTAGGCGTGCAGCTTCGTCGTCGAGATGCCGATCTCGGCGCCGAGGCCGAGTTCGCCGCCGTCGGAGAAGCGCGACGAGGCGTTGACCAGGACGACGGAAGCGTCCACCTCGCGCACGAAGCGCCGCGCGGTGGGCAGGCTCTCCGTCACGATCACCTCGGTGTGGCGCGAGCCGAAGCGGGCGATGTGGCGCGTGGCCGCGTCGTAGCCTTCGACCACGCGCACGGCGATGATCGGCCCCAAGAACTCGGCGGCGTAGTCGTCATCGGTGGCGGGGGCGGCTCCGGGCAGAAGGGCGCGCGTGCGCTCGCAGCCGCGCATCTCGACATCGGCCTCAGCGAGCAGATGGCCGGCTCTGGGCAGGAAGGCCTCGGCGGCGCTTTCGTGCACGAGCAGCGTTTCGAGTGCGTTGCAGACGCCGGGGCGCGAGAGCTTCCCATCGGCCAGGAGGTCGAGGGCGGTTTCGTGATCGGCCGCCGCGTCCACGTAGAGGTGGCACACGCCCTTGTAGTGCTTGATGACGGGGATGCGGCTGTGCTCGTCCACGAACCGGATCAGCCCCTCGCCGCCGCGCGGGATGACGAGGTCGATGGTCTCGTTTTGCTTGAGCAGCTCGGTGATGGCGGCGCGGTCGGTCGTGGGGAGGAGCGTAACGGCGGCTTCAGGCAGGCCCTCCTCGGCGAGGGCCTCGTGCAGCGCTTTTGCTACGGCGTGGTTGGAGTGGAACGCCTCGGAGCCGCCGCGCAGGATCACGGCGTTGCCAGCCTTGAAGCACAGCCCCGCCGCGTCGGAGGTGACGTTAGGCCGCGCCTCGTAGATCATGGCGATGACGCCCAAGGGCACGCGCATCCGCCCGACCTCGATGCCGCTCGGCCGGCGGCGCACCTCCGCCGTCTCCCCGATGGGGTCGTCAAAGGAGGCGACCTCACGCAGCGCCTCGGCCATCTTCTGCAGTCGATCCGCGTCGAGGCGGAGGCGGTCGGTCATCGCGTCGGGCAGGTCGTGCTCGGCGGCGTAGGCGAGGTCTTTCTCGTTCGCCCTAAGAATGGCGTCCTCGTGCTCGAGCAGCTTCTCGGCCATGCGGCGGAGCGCGCGGTTTTTCGCATCCGTGCTCAGCCGCGCCAGCACCCGCGCGGCCTCTTGGCACGCCGCCGCCAGCGAGGCGACGGACGGCATCTCTTCGGTAGCGGAAACGGCTTGGGGCATGGCGGGGCGGGTTCGGGTGGGGGAGAGGGTGTCAGGCGTTTTATGACCAAGTCCGGCAGCATCGTTGAGATCTACCTCGTCCTTTCCGGCAGAAACGCTGAGGTAGCGACGCAAGGCCTTGCGTCGCTACGCCAACGATGGAGGCAAAACACAACGCATCAATCGGGTCTGGCATTACGCCTCGCGCAGGAGCACGAGGTCGTCGCGGTGGATGACGAAGTCGGCGGGGGCGTGGTCGAGGATCTGCTCGATCTCGCGGCTCTGCCGGCCGCGGATGCGGCTGAGGTCGCGGCCGTCGTACTGCGCGATGCCTTTGGCGATGACCTCGACGCGGCCCTCACGCCTTACGGCCACTTCCACCGCATCGCCGCGCAAGAAGTTGCCCTCCACGTCCACGACGCCGGGCGGCAGGAGCGAGGCGCCGCGCCTGAGCAGCGCCTCGGCCGCGCCGGCGTCCACGAGGATGCGCCCGGCGCTTGTGAGGGCGTGCAGCATCCAGTGCTTGCGGGCCACCATTGGCGCCTCGGCCCGGCGGAAAAGGGTGCCGCAGAGCACGCCGGCCTGCAAGCGCTCCAGCCGCTCCGCCTCCGTGCCGTTAACGATCATCGTGGCGATGCCGCGCGTGGTGGCCTTCTCAGCCGCCTCGATCTTGGTGCGCATCCCCCCGGTGGCGGAGGGGTGGTTGGCCCCGCCGGCCATGGCGTACACGTGCGCATCGATCCGCTCCACCACCGCGACGAGCCGGGCCGAGGCGTCCACGCGCGGATCGGCGTCGTAAAGGCCGTCGATGTCGGTGCAGATGATGAGCGCGTCCGCCTCGGCCAGCACGGCGACGTGGGCGGCGAGGTTGTCGTTGTCGCCCACCTTCAGCTCCTCGATGGCGACGGTGTCGTTCTCGTTGATGATGGGCAGCGTGCCGAGGGCCAGAAGCTCCGAGAGCGTGTTCTTCGCGTTGACGAAGCGGGTGCGGTCGTGGAGGTCGCCGTGGGTGAGGAGCACCTGCGCGCAGGGGAAGTCAAAGAGGCGACTCCAGTGCGCCATGAGGAGCGGCTGCCCGATGGCCGCCAGCCCCTGCTTTTCGGTGATGGAAAGCTGAGGCGCGCGCGCCGCCCTCGGCCGCACCGACAGGCCCGCCGCCACGGCCCCCGAGGACACGAGAATAACCTCGCGGTGCCGGCGACGGCTCTCGATGATAAAGCGCGCAATGGCCAGCAGATGCTGCGTGCTGCACCCCTGCCCGTCGGGCGCCACGACGGCGCTGCCCACTTTGATGACGGCGCGCTTCCAGTCCTCGATGGGCGTTCTCGTCTGCTGCATCGCCGTGGCAGGTGGGGGGGCGGGACCAGCAAAAAGGCCGCCCGCGCGATGCGTTGGCTGGCAGCGGCGGCGCGTCCACTTCGCGGCGCGCGTCCGGCTTCATGCCAGTTTGATCCAGCAGGCCTTTGCGCAAAGGGGGCCTGTTCCAAACGCTTGCTTCAGCGCTCGGGGCGCGCTTTCGGGGAAGTACCTGGGGTGGGATTCGAACCCACACGTCCGGTAAGGGACAACGGAGTTTGAGTCCGTCGCGTCTGCCATTCCGCCACCCAGGCAACGCTTGGCGACAACTACGCGTAAGGTACGGCGTTCTTGACGCGCGCCTCAAGCAAAAGTTTGATCAAGGTTTTGCATCGATTCTGCTTCTACAAGCCTCTGCGAAGGGGGCGCTAATGTTCGGTCTTTGTAAATTACGCACGGGTGATTGAACAGTACCTCTCGTCCGGGCTATGATGGTAGGCTCCGGACGGAGCCGGATGCCTGCGCTTCGGAGGACTTCATCTCCCCTCCGTTACTAAAGACAGTCGCGGTGTGCTCAGTGCCTCACCTCTATCTGCGCTGCGGCGTCTTCTGCGCCATTTCTACTTCGCCTTTTCGCATGGGCTTTTATGCACAACGCCGAGCATGACGGAAATGCCAAGTCCGCTTGGTCCAACGGCGCCACCCGGAGCAACGGCTCCGCCGAAGCGGCCGAGAGCTACGTCGATCAGAGCGGCGGGCGCGATCAAGTCGAGCGCGTCCTCGATGCGCTCTGGCGCGGGTGGTGGATCATCCTGCTCGTTTTCCTGACCGTCTTCCTCGGGGTGGCCGCCTACACCTACACCATCGATCCGCTCTACCAGTCCGACAGCCTCGTGCTCGTGTCGAAGCCGCGGCCCTCGACCAGCGCGCAGTTCTCCGGGACGCAGGGCGCCTTCGGGCGCAGCGAACGCTCGATCTCGAACGAGCTGGTGGTGCTGCGCAACAACCTGGAGATCGCCCGCGAGGTAGCCAAGCGGCTCCGTCAGATGGAAACGATACCGGGGACGAACAACCCGATCACGGTGCTTTACGCGCCCGGCAGCGCCGAGCCGCTCCCGGTGGAGACGGTGGCGCTGCGCGTGCAAAGCCGCATGAACTTCGGGCAGGAGCGCCAGGACGTGGACGTGATCCGCATGACGGCCACGAGCAACGTCCCGAAAGAGGCGGCGCTCATGGCCAACCAGTACATGCGCGAGTACATCAACCTGACACGGCGGATGAGCCGGCGCCAGGCGCAGGCCTCGGTGGAGTTCCTGCAGCAGCAGGTGACGCAGGGGCAGGACAGCCTCGAGCGCGCCGAGGCCCGCATCGAGAGCTTCCTCGACCGCGCCCGCACCGTGTCGCTCGACCAGGAGGCGGCGAAGCTGTTCTCGCAGATCACGCAGGCGCAGGCCGCGCGCGACGAGGCGCAGCTCGAGCTGCAGTCGCGGCGCGCCCTGCTCACCTCCCTGGAGCAGCGCCTCGACAGCGTCGATGCCAACCTGCCGCAGCGGCTCGCCTCCGGCGTCGAAGGGGAGATCCAACTCGTGCAGGAGCGGCTCAACGAGCTGCAGACGCGCAAGAACCTGGCCCTGGCAAACAATCCGGACCTGACGCCCGACTCGCCCCGGCTTCTAAAGACCAACCTGGAGATCGAGGAGCTGCGCGACCAGAAGCGCAACCTCGTCGAGCAGTACATTGAAGAGGTGCGCGCGGTGAGCGGGATGAGCTTCGGCGGGGCCGAGGGCGCGGGCGGCATCAGCGGCGTGGCCGAGCTGCAGCGCCAGGCGCTCGAGGCGCGCATTGCCGTGCAGGGGCTGGAGAGCCGCATCGACGTGATCAACGAGCGCGAGCGCGAGTACGAGGCCGAGCTGGACGCCATCCCGGAGCAGTCGCGCGAGCTGTCCCGGCTCCAGCGCGACCGCGCCAACGCCGAGAAGACGTACCAGGCTTTCTTAGAGCGCTTGCAGGGCGCGCGCGTGGAAGAAGCTTCCGAGCCGGGCTACGCCGAGCCGGTGCGCGAGGCGCTCGTGCCCAACACGCCCGTGCGCCCGAACACGCAGCGCAACCTCATGGCCGGCTTCTTCGGCGGTCTCTTTTTGGGACTCGGCCTGGCTTTAGCGCGCAGCGCGCTCGACAAGCGCATCTACAAGCCCGAGGAGCTGCGCGAGCAGGGCCGCAACGTGATTGGCATCGTGCCGGACATCGCCGCCTTGGACGTGCGGAAAAGGCGCGGCGCGCAGGAAGAGACGTACGTGGAGCAGGAGGGGCGCCGCTTCGACGCCAGCCTCGTGTCGCTCGTCAGCCCGATGTCCGCGGCGGCGGAGGCGTACCGCCACCTGCGCACCAACATCCAGTTCAGCTCCCCGGACAAGAGCGTAAGGACCATCCTCGTCACGAGCGCGACGATGGGCGAGGGGAAGTCCGTCACGGCGGCGAACCTGGCCGTGGTCATGGCGCAGGCCGGCCGGCGCACGCTGCTCATTGACGCCGACCTAAGGCGCCCGCGCGTGCACCGGCTCATGGGCGCGCAGCGCGAGCCGGGGCTGGTGCAGCGGCTCTTCAGCGAGAACGGCGCCGTGGACAAGGGCGCCGTCACGGAGGAGATGGAAACGGGCATCGACAACCTGTACGTCCTCACCGCCGGGAAGGCCGTGCCCAACCCGGCCGAACTCATCGGCTCGGAAAGCATGAGCAATCTGATGGGCCGCTTGCAGGAGGAGTTCGACACCGTCATCGTGGACTCGCCGCCGGTGCTGGCGGCCACGGACGCGGCGTTGCTCTCCACGCGCTGCGACGCCACCATCGTGGTGGCGCGCGCGGCGCAGGTGAAGACGTACGAGCTGGACCACTGCCTGAAGTCGCTCAAGAGCGTCGGCGCCACGGTGGTGGGCGTGCTGCTCAACGGCTTCGACGCCTCGAAAGGCTACGGCTACCGCTACGGCTACCACTACTACTACGACGCCTACAGCGAGGACCGCTCGCGCCGAAGCCGCCGCACCTTCACGGACCGCATCAAAGAGACCTTCCAGCGCTCGTAGCTACGCTGCCGCACGCCGACATCGCGCCTTCTGTCCTCTTTCCAGATTTATGACCGCCTTCCCGCGCTTCGCGCTCACGCTCGCCCTCGGCCTGTGGTGCCTCGCGGGGGTCCCCTGGGCGCAGGCGCAGGAAACGGACGAGGGCGAGTTGGGCACGTTCGGGCGCGTGGGCGACTTCACGGCGGCCGGCACGTCGTACCACGTCTTTGCGCGGCCGGGCGAGGCTACCGTGCAGGTGATGGTGCTCAGCAGCGGCGGCGCCGGCGGCATCTACGAGGTCGGCGTGGGCACCGACCTGGGCGAGCTGCTGGCCCTGACGGGCGGCGCGCCGCTCGGCTCGGAGAACAACGAGGTCGAGCAGGAGGTCGATCTGGAGCTGTACCGCGGCGAGGGGCAAAGCCGCTCGGTCATCTACGAGGCCTCGCTCGAAGAGGTGATCCAGAACCCCGGCGCCTACCCCTCGCTGCGCGACGGCGACGTGCTGCTCGTCCGCGTGACGCAGCGCAACAAGTTCACCTGGCGCGACGTCATCGCCATTGTCACGACGGTGGCGAGCCTGCTCTTCCTCTTTGACCGCATCTTCGACTTCCTCCCCGGACGCCGGCGATAGAAATCGCGGCGTCCTTCTTGCAGGCTCACTTCTTGCAGTAAGCGTCCGGCAGTCTTTCGAGTTTTTCTACCTCCATGAAAAAAGTCTTAGTCACCGGCGCGGCCGGCTTCATCGGGTTTCACGTGGCGCAGCGCCTTTTGGCGCGCGGCGACGAGGTGGTGGGCCTCGACAACCTGAACGACTACTACGACGTGCGCATCAAAAAGGACCGCCTCGACCAGCTTGCCGGGCAGGACGGCTTCCGCTTTGTCGAGGGCGACCTGGCCGACCGCGAAGGCATGGCGGCGCTCTTTGAAGAAGAAGGCTTCGGCCACGTGGTCAACCTCGCCGCGCAGGCGGGCGTGCGCTACTCGCTCGAGAACCCGCACGCGTACATCGACAGCAACCTCGTGGGCTTCACTAACGTGCTCGAAGGCTGCCGCCACACGGGCGTGGAGCACCTCGTCTTCGCGTCCTCGTCTTCGGTGTACGGCGCCAACACGGCCATGCCGTTCTCCACGCACGACAACGTGGACCACCCCGTCTCGCTCTACGCCGCGACGAAGAAGTCCAACGAGCTGCTCGCCCACTCCTACGCGCACCTCTACGGCCTGCCCGCTACGGGCCTGCGCTTCTTCACCGTGTACGGCCCGTGGGGGCGGCCGGACATGGCGCTCTTCATCTTCACGAAGGCCATCTTGGAAGGTCGCCCCATCGACGTCTTCGGCAACGGCGACATGGAGCGCGACTTCACCTACGTCGATGACATCGCCGAGGGGATCGTGCGCGTGATGGACCGCACGCCGCGCTCCGACCCGGCCTGGACGGGCGACGACCCCGACCCGGCCACGAGCTACGCGCCGTACCGCCTCTACAACATCGGCAACAACGCGCCCGTGCCGCTCATGCGCTTTATCGAAACCATCGAAGAGGCGCTCGGGCAGGAGGCCGAGAAGAACTTCCTGCCCATGCAGCCCGGCGACGTCCGCGCCACCTACGCCGACGTGCAGAGCCTCATGGACGACGTCGGCTTCAAGCCTTCGACCTCTATCGAAGAGGGCGTGGGCCGCTTCGTGGACTGGTACAAGGAATACTACGCCGTCGCCGAAGCGCGCTAAGGGAGCCGCCCGCCCGGCGCATTCCTTTTGCTCCGTTTGTACAGCCACGGCGCGCTTTTTCTATGCGCCGTATTCGCTTTCTTTGAGCCTGCGCCTTTCCCCTTTTTTCGATTCGCCACACCGCTAACTCCGCTACTGGACCCCTCATCACCTTATGGAAGCACGTCAAGAAGCAAATCAGCAGCAGAAAAACCAGGACGCACAAGCCACGCTCCTCGGCCGCATTGAAGACCGCTCGGCGCGCATCGGCATCATCGGGCTGGGGTACGTGGGGCTGCCGCTCGCTACGGTCTTCGGCGAGGCCGGCTTCGAGACGGTCGGCATCGACGTGGACGTGCGCAAGACCGAGGCCATCGGCCGGGGCGAGTCCTACATCGAGGACGTGCCGAGCGAGCAGGTTAAGCGCCTCGTCGAAGACGGGAAGCTCTCGGCCACGACGGACTTCGACGCGCTCTCCGACTGCGACGCCGTCTCCATCTGCGTCCCCACGCCGCTGAGGAAGACGGGCGACCCAGACATCTCGTTCATCCTCGCGGCCACGGAGGAGATCGCGCGGCACCTGCATCCGGGGATGCTCGTCGTTCTGGAGAGCACGACGTACCCCGGCACGACGACGGAGGTGATGCTGCCGGCGCTGCAGCAAGGCCGCCAGAACGGCGGCGCGCTCACCGTGGGCGAGGACTTCTTCCTGTGCTTCAGCCCCGAGCGCGTCGATCCCGGCCGCGAGGACTGGACCACCGTGAACACGCCCAAGGTGATGGGCGGCGTCACGCCCTCGTGCACCAAAGCCGGGCAGGCGCTCTACGGCCAGGCCATCGAGACGGTCGTGCCCGTCTCCTCCACCGAGGCGGCCGAGATGGTCAAGCTCCTGGAGAACACCTTCCGCGCGGTGAACATCGGCCTGGTGAACGAGGTGCTCCTCATGAGCGACCGCCTCGGCCTGGACGCCTGGGAGGTCATCGAGGCGGCGGCGACGAAGCCGTTCGGGTTCATGAAGTTCGTGCCGGGGCCGGGCCTGGGCGGGCACTGCATCCCCGTGGACCCGCTCTACCTCTCGTGGAAGCTCAAGACCTTGAACTACAACGCGCGCTTTATCGAACTGGCTTCGGAGGTGAACACCTCCATGCCCAACTACTGGGTGCAGAAGGTGCAGGACGCGCTCAACGGCGCCAGAAAGGCCGTCAACGGCAGCAAAGTCCTTGTCCTGGGCGTGGCCTACAAAAAGAACGTGAGCGACCTGCGCGAGTCGCCCGCGTTGGACATCGTGACGCTGCTCAAGGAAAAAGGCGCCGAGGTCTCCTACCACGACCCGCACGTGCCCTCGTTCAGCTACGACGAGCTGGAGATGACGTCCGTGGAAGACCTCGACGCCGCCCTCACGGGGGCCGACTGCGTGGTCATCGCCACGGACCACTCGGCCTACGACTGGGCCGACGTGCACGAGAAGGCGCGCCTCCTTGTGGACACGCGCCGGGCCGTCGAGCAGAGCCGGGAGCGCCCCGCCGCCGCGCACGCGTAGCCAAGCGCGACGCGACTACGCCGCGCGCTGCCGCTGAAGAAAAAACGCCGCCGCCACGACCGGCGCCAAGAGCACGGCCTCCCACACCACCGCCACAAGGTTGTGCGCGCTCAAAAGGCTGGCGAGAAAGCCCGCGCCCACGCCGCTCTTCTCGATGGACAGGAAGAGCGGCCACGGCGAGAGGAACCGCTCCGCGCTCAGCGGCCACAAGAGCGGCAGCCCGGACGAGGCGTCCGTCGCGGGCGAAAAAAAGTCGAGCACGAGGTGCGAGCCGTAGGCGCCGGCGCCGAGCGCGAACCATAGCCCAACGCGCGCGCCGCGCCACCAGCCAACGGCCCCCAGGGCGCCGCCGCACAGGAGCGCCGCTGCCGCGCTGTGGCTGGCGCCCCGGTGAAACGCCTCGGGCTGTCCGATGAAAAGGCCAGGCAGGAAGTCGAGGTCCGGCAGGTTCGCCAGGAGCACCAGCAGAAGCAGCCAGCGCCAGCGGACGCCGCTTGGGGCGTGGCGCGCGGCGGCCAGCGTGGCTGCCGTGCAGCCGGCCAGCGTGTGAGCCAGAGGAGAAGGCACAGTTTTTTCGCTTTTCGTGTGGTGGGCGGATCGTTATGTTAGATAACCCAAGTTGTGACCTACAGGCCAGTGGTGATGCTGCAGGCCAACACGAACAAGACCACCTTCAACTCGAACCCGCGCGCGGTGACAGCATGGATCGACTTCGGCAAGAGCCGTTCGATGAGACTACCGGCGGTCTCGATTGCCTTGCGGGTGTAGTGCTGCACGAAGGCGACGAACTGCTCCACGGGCCGCTTCGAGTTCTTGCGCCGCATCGGCGAGAGGGTCACGCCCTGGCCGGCAGCGAGTTCGTCCTCAACGAAGTAGTCGTTGTAAGCTTTGTCACTGTAGATGGTCGCGCCTTCGGGCAGGTCGTAGCTGAAGTAGTCAAGCGCGCGCACGTCGCTGTGCGAGCCGGGCGTGAGCACCAGTTCCACCGGACGCCCCTCGGAAGTCGTCAGAAGATGAGCCTTCACGCCGTAGAAAAAACGCCGTTTCGAGGCGGTGTAGCCTCGAAAAGCGCCGCCGGTCTCTTCCAGCGGATAAAGGCGCGAGCGCCGAATGCGGATGTCGTCGCAGCAGGCTACGGGGAAGGAGTCAATCAGGAAGTCGTTGCCTGGAGACTGACCTTTCCAGCACCGGCCCAGGACCTCGAAGAGGCGCACGACCAGGGCGGTAAGCCGGTGCAGGCGCCGGTTGAACTGACTGCGAGAGAGCATTCTGGGAATGAGGTCAGGCCTGCAGAGGTGCTCGCGCGCGGACTCGAAGTTGCCGCCGAAGTAGCGCGCAGCCACGAGGGCGGTGGTGATGACCTCGGCATCGGACATGGTGCTTTGGGCGTCTTCGCGGTGGCCGAGGGCTTTGAGAAAGTCGTCGGTGAGGCAGTAGATTGCAGTGATGGCGGTGTCCATGGCAGCGGCGTTGAGGTGGGCAAACTTGGCGGTTTACCGGCTCAACATGGCGCCTGGACATCGCCATTTTCAACTATGGCCGCTACGCTCGCATAGGTCACAACTTGGGTTAGATACGACGGGGCGCTGACAGCCACTCGCCGAACACGGTTTGCGGGCATGAAAGTTATCATTCAAATCCCTTGTTACAACGAGGCTGAGACGCTAGGCGTCACGCTGGCGGCGCTGCCGAGCGCGCTCCCCGGCGTGGACGAGGTCGAGTGGCTCGTCATCGACGACGGCTCGACGGACGGCACGGCCGAGGTGGCCCGCCGCCACGGCGTTGATCACGTCGTCTCCCTGCCCGCGAATCAGGGCCTGGCCAAGGCGTTCGTCGCCGGCATCGAGGCGTGCCTGCAGGCCGGCGCCGACGTCATCGTCAACACCGATGCCGATAACCAGTACTGCGCGGACGACATCCACAAGCTCGTCACGCCGATTCTTGAGTGCGAGGCCGGCATGGTCGTGGGCGAGCGGCCCATTGGGGACACGGAGCACTTCTCGATGACGAAGAAGTTCTTGCAGCGCATCGGGAGCCGCGTCGTGCGCGCAGCCAGCCAAACCGATGTGGCCGACGCGCCGAGCGGCTTCCGCGCCATCAGCCGCGACGCGGCCCTTCAGCTCAACGTCTTCAGCGAGTACACTTACACGCTTGAGACCATCATCCAGCTCGGGCAGAGCGGCGTGCCGGTGAAGTCCGTGCCCATCCGCACGAACGAGGACCTGCGCCCCTCGCGCCTGGTCAAGAGCATCGGCTCCTATGTGCGGCGGTCGATTATGACGATCCTGCGCATCTTCATGGTGTACCGTCCGCTGCGCTTCTTCGCGTTCTTGGGGAGCATCCCGTTCATCGGCGGGCTGATTTTATGCATCCGCTGGCTCATCTACTTTGCGCAGGGGATGGAGCGCACGCGCTCGCCGAGCCTGATCCTGGCGGCCATCCTCATCGTCGTGGCCGGGCAGCTCTGGACGCTCGGCCTCGTGGCCGACCTTATGGCGGCCAACCGCAAGATGCTCGAGAACATCAAAGGCCGCGTGCGCCGCTTCGAACTCGGCGACGCGCCTCCGCATCGCAGCGGCCCGCGCGTGCACGACACCGGCAACGGCCTGCTCGATGGAGCGCGAGCGCCCGAAAAGGCGCAGACGCCAGAGGGCGTGGCGGAGCGGTAGCTCTCCAAACGGCGGCCCTTTCGAACGGCGCGCGGCGCCTCTTTCAGAATGAAAAAACGGATCGTCTCCATCGTCGTCAGCCTGGTCGTGCTCGGGGCGATCTACTGGCAGATCGACGCGGCGGAGCTGGTGCGCACGTTCCAGCACGTCCAGGCCGGGTGGATGGCCGTGAGCCTGGGGATGGTGGCCCCCCTGGCGATGCTCACGGCGTGGCGCTTGCGGATGCTCATGCCGGAAGGGAGCGCGCTGCGCTTCGGAGAGGCCACCCGGTTGATCCTGGCCGCGAGCACGCTCAACATGGTCCTGCCCTCAAAGATGGGCGACGTGGCCAAGGCGTACTTCATGAAAGAGCGCGGCCACCTGAGCGGGTCGCTCGCGCTCTCGCTCGTCGTGTTCGAGAAGGCGTCTGACCTGCTCGCGCTGCTGCTGTGGTGCCTTTTCGGCCTCGTGCTCGTGGCTGGTGAGGCGTGGGCGTTCGGCGTTGCCGCGCTGAGCGTGGCGGCGGCCTTCGCGTTCCTCTTCACGCTTTTGGCCTCGCGTGCGTTTGCGCGGTGGAGCTTTGCCCAAGCGCGGCGGCTCCTGCCGAAGCGGGTAAGCGGGCGCCTCGGCGCGCTGGCCGAGGCCTGGGGCCGGATGCAGGCGCACTTCTGGAACGACAAAACGCAGGCGGCTAAGGTGGGAAGTCTTTCCGTCTTCATCTGGTTTCTGCATCTATTGCAGATCTGGCTCTTTATCCTGGCCCTGCGCGCGTGGGCGCCCTTTCTGGCCAGCCTCGCGCTGGCGCCGCTGGCGCTCCTGGCCGGCCTGCTCCCGCTCACGTTCGCCGGCGTGGGAACGCGCGACGCCGCGCTCATCGTGCTCTTCGAGCCGTACCTCGACGCGCCGACGGCGGCGGCGCTCGGCCTCCTCTGCACGCTGCGGTACCTGCTCCTGGCCCTCGGCGGGCTGCCCTTCCTGAACCGCTACTCCGCCGCCAGCCTGACCCTGACCGATGCGCAGGAGGCGTAGCTTCTCGTGCTGCCGGCCCTCCTCTGCTTTACCTTGCGCGCCCAATCCCTCGTTATGCAAACCCCGACGCATTGGACGCGCTTCCAGGAAGAGGTGGTCGCGCCGGGCAACTGTATGCACTGCGGCGCCTGCGTGGGGCTGAATCCGGACCTGCTCGGCTTTGAGGAGACGCCGCGTGGTCCGCTGCCGCACCCTAAGCGCCTGCTCACGGCCGAAGAAGATGAAAGGCTGGCGTTGGCATGGTCCGTGTGTCCAGGACGCGGCGTGCCGTACCCCGACCTGCTCAGCAGCCTGAACTACGGCCCGGTACACCCGCTCCTCGGCCCGCACCAGCAGGTGGCGATTGGCTACTCCGGCGACCCCTCCATCCGCCGGCAGGGGGCTTCCGGCGGCGTCATCAGCAGCGTGCTGATCCATCTCTTGGAGACGGGACAGGTGGACGGCGCCGTGGTGCTCCATCAAGGCCTGAGCGAGCCGGAGCGGGCGGACCCCGTGATCGCCACGACGCGCGCGGAGGTGCTCGCCGCCGCGCAGAGCGTCTACGCCGTCACCCCCACGCTGACGGTGCTGCCCGAGATTGAGGCGTTTCCGGGGCGCCTCGCCTTCGTCGGGCTGCCCGAGCAGGTGGCGGCGCTGCGGATGCTGCAAGCCGCCGGGCACCCGGCCGCCCGGAAGGTGGCGTTCGTGGCCGGGCCGTACACCGGGACGAACATGTACGCCGGCGCCGTGCGCGCCTTCGTGCGGGCCAACGGCGTGCCGGACGACGTACCCATCACCTCGCTAAAATGGCGCGCGGGCGAGTGGCCGGGCTACCTCGAAGTCCAGACCGCCGACGGGCAGATGCTCCGCGCGAAGAAGTTCTACTACAACTACCTCATCCCGTTTTACGTCTCGCGCAACTGCCTCATCACGCCCGACTTCACCAACGAGGCCACGGACCTCTCCGTAGGCGATGCCTGGAACCCGACGCTGGAGGCCAGCGGCGGCGGCTTCGCCGTGGTCGTCGTCCGTAGCTCGACGGCACAGCAGGTGCTCGAGGCCATGCAGGAAAAGGGCGCCCTCGTGCTCGACCCGACCGATCCGGACGAGGCGCTTTCGATGCATGGGCACATGCTGGACATGAAAAAGCGAGGCAGCTTCTTGCGGCTGGGCTTGCAGCGGCGCCTGGGCCGGCCCGTCCCGGAGTACGGCTACCGGCCGGCGCGCATTCCGTTAGAGCGGCGGCTGGTGGAGGCCGTCATCAGCACGCTCTTCGCCGTCGGCAAGCGGCGGTGGGCGCGCTGGATCGTGGCGCACGTGCCGCCGGACCTCATCGGGAAGCTCTTCAACGTGCTGCGCAAGACGTGGAAGCGCATCTCCAAACCCACGAAGCGCAAGGGCCTGAGCGAGGTGCCGTTTACGCGCGAGCGCACGTCGGCGCGCTGGGAAGAAATCGTGGCGCACGCAGCCCTTCGGCGTGAGCATGATGCCGTAGCGCAGGAAGAGCGTTAACCGAGGCGATGATGAACGGCCCCCAACGCACAAGCGAGACACAGGCTGAAAACGCCGTAGGCGAGGCCGAGCAGGCGCGCGCCGACGCGCGGCACGCGGCGCATGGCGTCGAGGAGAAGCTGCGGCACTACGCGCGGTGCCAGCGTGCGCGCGTCCTCACGCAGATGGACCGTGATCCCGCCTCGCCCACGTTCGGATGCTTTGACCGGAACTACTGGCACTACAAGATCCGCGACTTCCCCTCGTCCATCTTGCAGCAGGGCGCGTTTCTGCTCGAAGCGTTGCGCACGGGATGCCTCGAAGGGCCGCTGCCGGCGGAGCAGGCCGAGGCATGGTGCGTCGGCGCCGTGGGCGCGCTGGGGCGGCAGGTGCGGCGCGGCGGCAGCGTGGACGAGTACTACCCGTTCGAGGAGAGCTACCCGGCGGCGGCGTTTGGCCTTTATGCGGCGGCGCGCCTCCTGGTGGACTGGCAGAGCGACGCGCCGCACCTGCTCCGGCAGATCGACCGGGCGCCGCTTAGGAGGCTGGCGCGCCACGTGGCCGCCCGCCGCGAGGACGAGGCCGCCAACCAGCAGGCCGCTGGGCTGGCCGGACTGGCGCTGGCCGCGCAGCTTCCGCGCCTCGGCGTCACCGCCGCGCAGGTGGAAGAGCACGCCAAGCGGCTCTTCGGCGCGCAGCACGCTGAGGGCTGGTTCAACGAATACGGCGGGCCGGACTTCGGCTACCTCACCGTCACGCTCGACGCGCTCTGCGACTACCACGACGCCACCGGCGACGCGCGCGCGCTCCGCGCTATGGACCGCGCGGTGGACTTTCTAGCCGGCATGGTCGGGGCGGACGGGCGGCTCCCGTCCACGCTCAACAGCCGCAACACCGATTACGTAGTGCCCTACGGCCTCGCGCGCCTGGGACGCCGTAACGCCACGGCCGCCTGGCTCGTCGAAACCCTCTTCCGCGACGCCGACGCGCCGGAGCACTTCCTCTGGGCCACCGACGACCGCTACCACGCGCACTACATCTACGCCAGCGTCGTACGCAGCCTGCCGCATCTCGGCAAGATGATCGACGCACAGGCACCCACGCAGGAGACGACGTGGATGCCGGGCTGCGGCTACTGGACGCGCTGGGCGGCGGACGGCACCTGGACGGCGTTCGTGGCCGCGCGCAAGGGCGGGCTGCTGCGCATCCACCGCAAAGGTGCGCCGCCCGTCGTCGATCACGGCTGGCGCATCTACGGAAAAGAAAAAGAGCAGCGCTGGACGACAAACTGGTGGTCCGACGCCTGGGCCGTGGAGAAAACAGAAGATGCGCTGCGCCTGGAAGGCCCGTGCCAGCCGATGCAGTACCACGTCCCGACGCCCGCCAAGCACGGCGCGTTGCGCGTGCTGTCGCGGGCGATGGGCCGGCGGCTGATCCCGTGGCTCAAGCGCGCGATGATCTTCCGCCCCGGCCACGCAAGCGAGGCTTCCTTCGAGCGCCGCATCCGCATCGATGAGGCGGGCGTGCGGGTGGAAGACCGAATCGCAAAGCCGGCAGGCGCCGCCGTGCGCCGCGCGCCGCGCCAGAACGTGCGCCACGTCGCCAGCGCCGACAGCTTCAGCGCGGAGGAAGGGCTTCGGCCGCTGCGCGAGGAGCGGTGCGAGGAGGTCGAGGGCGCCGTCGAGGTCCTATCGGCTTGGTCCGGCGGAACCGAGCGTGCACCGTAAGGCCGCCGCGTTCGCTTCGTGTCATCCGCTGCTGATTGGCATCCTATCCGTTGTATCTCTGGCTTTTTTATGTCCTCGACTTCTGCGCGCGCTGCTGCGAAACCGCCTGCGAGCCGTACGGCGCTTCGGCGCCAGGTGGCGTTGCTGGTGGGCCTCGTCATCACAGCCGTCTCGACGTACGTGCTTTACGTCTTGATCGGTGAGGAGGGGGTTGCGTACTCGGCGGACGGGCGGCGGTACATGGGCGCGGCCATCAGCCTGCTGCGGCAGGGCGTAATGGTGCTCTACCCCTACACGCCGGAGACGGGCGTCGTCGAGATCCCGCTCACGCACTACCCGCCGCTGACGACGCTCTCGTACTACGTGCTGATGCGCCTGGGCGTGGGCGTCCACGACGCGCCGGCCGTCGTGTCCCTCATCTGCTGGCCGCTTTTCCTGACCGGCACCGGGGCGCTGACGTACCGGCTCAGCCGGTCGGGCGCCGTGGCCGTGCTGGCCGTGGCGCTGGCCTGCATCACGTACCATCACCTCCGGGTTTTTACGACCGTGCGCTCGGAGGTGATTTTCCTGCCTTTGCTCGTGTGGGCGATGGCGTCGCTGGTGGACCTGCCGCGGCGGCGCGGCGGGGCCGAGGCGCTCAAGGGCTGGGCGGTGGCCTCGGCGCTCCTGGCTTCGCTGATGCTCACGCGCTACCCCGGCGGGTTCGTCTGGCTGGCGGCGGGGGCGTGGTGGGCCGGGTGGCGGCTCTGGCAGGGGCGGCTCCTCGAGCGCTCGGCGCTGAAGGAGGGGGCGCTTTTGGCAGCGGCCGTGGTGCCGTTGGGGCTGTGGCTCGCGCGTAACGTCTGGCTCACGGGATCGCCCTTGAGCCGGCACCTTTCTGAAAGCAAATACGGGTTCGTCGATGGCGTCGAGGCGTTGGTTTTGCAAAGCAGCCAGCTGGTGTGGCCGGCGGTGCGCGGGCCGGGCGTCTTCCACGTGCTTGGCTTCGAGCGGCTTCCGATGGGGGGGCTGATCGGCTATCTGCTCCTCTACGTCGTCCCGGCGATGGCCGCGGCGTACGGCGCTTGGCGGTGCCGAGAACGTCTGCGCGGCTACCTCTTCCGCTCGCCCATTGAGGTGACGCTCTTCGTCTACCTCATCGGGCTCTACGTCTTCGTGCAGCCCTTCGCCGAGTTCTTCCCGATGGACATCCGCGACATGGCGACGGGAGTGGCCTTGCTCTTCCCCTGGCTCTTCGGCGCGGGCGCCGTCTTGCTCCGGCGCCGGCGGCGGCTTGCCCTGCTGGGCGGGTACGTGCTGGTGAACCTCGCCCTGCTGCTGCTTATGACCTTCCACCGAGGCCGGCCGGACTTCATCCGGCTGGCGCCGCCGGAGGTGCAGAGCCTGGCCGGCCAGGACGAAGCGGTAGCGGCGTACAACGCGCACTACATGCCGAACTGGCTCATGCTGGGCGCCTGGCGCTCGCGCGTGTTGGAGACGTACCATCCTGAGCTGCTGGCTCATCTGAAGCCGGGCACGTTCGTCTTCACCAACGTCAACACGGACCGCTTCTTCGCCCCGCAGCCGATGTACGCGCGGGGCCGCGTGCAGGACTGGATCGACTACGAGAACTGCGCGCTGCCCGGAAACCGCGTCGTGGCGATCTTCACCTGGGACGAGTGGGAAGAGACGTCGAGAGCGCTGGAGCGGGCCATCGACCGGCAATGTCCGGGTCTTACGAAAGAGACGTTCGAGCACAGCATCTTCTACACCTCCGGCGATGCCGAGGCCAAGTAGTCCTCCGGACGTCCCGGCACGACCGAAACGCGAAGCAGTCCGCCTCTGATGCCCGTTCTTAAGGATTCATCCCCCCCGGTGAGCGCCGCCCCTGAGCGCACGTCGATGCCAAACGGGGCCTTCGCCGCCGCCGGCCTGCTCGTCATCGCAGCCTCGACGTACGTGCTGTACCTGCTCGTCGGGACGGAGGGGGTGCTCATCGATCCGGACTCGCACCTCTACGTCGGGAGCGCCATCAACCTGCTTCGCACGGGCGACCTCGCGCACTTCACGTACGAAGTAGAAAGCGGATTTCACGCGGAGCCGCTTACGCACTACCCGCCCCTCATGCCGCTGTGCTACGCGCTTCTGATGGTGCTGGGCGTGGCGCCCTCCGTGGCTCCTATCGTGATGTCGCTCCTCGGCTGGCCGGTGCTCCTGGCTGGCGTCGGCGTGCTGGCGTACCGCCTCAGCCGCTCGCGGGCGCTGGCCGTGCTCGCGGTGGTGCCCCTCGCCTTCTCGTACGACCTCCTCTCGGTCTTCCGCTACTCGAAGTCGGAGGTGATCTTCCTGCCTTTGCTCGTGTGGGCGATGGCGTCGCTGGTGGACCTGCCGCGGCGGCGCGGCGGGGCCGAGGCGCTCAAGGGCTGGGCGGTGGCCTCGGCGCTCCTGGCTTCGCTGATGCTCACGCGCTACCCCGGCGGGTTCGTCTGGCTGGCGGCGGGGGCGTGGTGGGCCGGGTGGCGGCTCTGGCAGGGGCGGCTCCTCGAGCGCTCGGCGCTGAAGGAGGGGGCGCTTTTGGCAGCGGCCGTGGTGCCGTTGGGGCTGTGGCTCGCGCGTAACGTCTGGCTCACGGAATCGGCCGTGGGGGCGAAGACGATGGGCGGCAGTGCGCATTCGTTCGTGGACGGGGCGCGGGCCGTGGCGCTGTGGACGTTCCAGTCCATCTGGCCGACGGTACGCTCGCCGCACCTCTTCGACATGCTGGGCTTGGCGTTGGGCGCGCTCCTCTACGCGCTTCCCCTCGCGGTGGTCGCCTACGGGGCGTGGCGCTACCGCGCGCGTCTGCGCGGCTATCTCTTCCGCTCGCCCGTCGAGGTGTTTCTGTTCATCTACCTCATTCTGCTCTACGTTTTGGCGCAGGCGTTTCTCGACTTCTACCCCCTCAACGGGCGCGACATGGCGACGGCGTCGTGCCTGCTCGTGCCGTGGATCGTCGGCGGGTTTGCCGTGGCGCCGCGCCGCGTGGCCGTGGCGCTTTTGGGCACCTACGGTGTTTTGTGCGTCGTCTTCATCGGCGCGCTCACCTTCCGGGGGGGCGAGTCCGACGTGGTCCGGATCAGCCCGCCCGAGATCCGCAGTCTGGCGGGGGGGGCGGAGTTGCGCGCGCGCTACACCGACGGGATGTTTCCGAACTGGCTCGTCCTGCAACCACACACGTCGCGGGCGTTGGCGCGCTATCACGGCGGTCTCCGGGAGCGGCTCGGCAAAGGCGCCTTCGTCATCACGAACGACGGGGCCGGGCGGTTTTTCACCCCCTACGACCTGGGCAGCGCCGAGGAGCACCCGGCCTACCCGAGCGACGACGCGGCAGACTGGCTGGCGCGCGGGCGCTGCACGCTGCCCGAGAAGACCGTCGTGGTGCTCTTGGCGTGGGACCGCTGGGAGGAGGAGTCGCGGCGGCTCGAAGCGGCCATCGACCGGCAGTGCCCGCAGCTTAGCAAGGAGACGTTCGAGCACAGCGTGCTGTACGCGGCGCCGGGCGAGGTCAACCAGAGGCGGTTCGGGAGCACTCCAGGTCGGCCTTGACCATGAGCTGGACGAGCTGGTCGAAGCCAGTGCTTGGCGCCCAGCCCAGCTCGCGCCTCGCTTTTGTGGCGTCGCCGTGGAGTGGGGCGCCCTCGGCGGGGCGGAAGAACTGCGGATCTACCGCAACGAGAAGCTCGTCCGTTGCGCGGTTTCGTCCCGTTTCATCAAGGCCTTCTCCTTGCCACTCGATCTCGATGCCAGCGGCCTGGAAGGCGGCCTCGGCGAACTCGCGCACGGAATGGGTCTCGCCCGTGGCGATGACGTAGTCGCCGGGGTGGTCCTGCTGCAAGATCAGCCACATGGCGCGGACGTAGTCGGGGGCGAAGCCCCAGTCGCGCTTGGCGGCGAGGTTGCCCAGGGAGAGGGTCTCCTCGGAGCCTCTGGCGATGCGGGCGACGGCTTGGGTGATCTTGCGCGTTACGAAGTTGTGGCCGCGGCGGGGGCTTTCGTGGTTGAAGAGGATGCCGTTGGAGGCGTGCAAGCCATGCGCCTCGCGGTATGCGCCGACGCACTGGTGAGCGAACACCTTGGCGCAGCCGTACGGGTTGCGCGCTCGCAACGGCGCCTGCTCGTCGACCGCGCCTCCGGCGGCGCCGTAGATCTCAGCGGAGGAGGCTTGAAAAAAGCGCGCGCCTTCCTGCTGCGCAAAGGCTTGCAGCGCGGCGAGCGCGCCCAATCCATTCGTGGTAGCCACGTCCTGCGCGTTTTCCCACGCCGTGCCCACGAAGCTCTCGGCGGCGAGGTTGTAGGCTTCGTCGGGCCGGATCTGCTGGGCCAGCGCGCGCAGGCGGTCCGCGTCGCTGACATCGCCTTCGTGGAGATGGAGCCGATCTGCGAACGGCTGGAGGCGCGCGCGGCGCTCCGGTGTGCCGGCGCGGACGAGGCCGTGCACCTCGTAGCCTTTCTGGAGCAGCAGCTCGGCGAGGTAGTAGCCGTCCTGCCCGGTGATGCCGGTGATGAACGCTTTCATGCGAAGGTCTCCACCGCGCGCGTGAGTCCGTTGTCGTCGTAGGTCCAATCCTCGACGCGCCAGCCGGCTTCCTCGCAGGCTTCGATGAGCGTATCGCGTGCCTCGGCGGCCGGCAGGAGAGCGGCGTACCCGCCGCCGCCGGCGCCCATCCCTTTCCACGCCCGCAACACGCCCTGCTCCATGAGCGGATTGGCGACGGGGCGGTAGGCGTCGTTGAGCGCCGGCTCGATGCCGTCTACCGTGGCGGTGACGTGCTGGAGCGTATCGGCGAAGGCGTCGCGCCGGTCGTCTTCGACGGCGGCGGCCATCGCCTGCGCCGCCTCGCGGAGCGCACCGAGGCCACGGCGCACGGCGGCGTCGCCCTCGGCGTAGCGGCGCCAGATGCGCTCGTGCAGCGGGCCGGAGCGGCGCGATTGCCCCGTGTAGGCCAGCACGAGCGTCTCCTGGAGCCACGTCCGGAAAGCCGGCGCCGGGGCGAAGGGCAGCCGCTCCACCTCGTCGCCCCGGAAGCGCAGCCGATTGAAGCCGCCGTAGGCCGCGCCGTACTGGTCCTGGCGCCCGCCCCGGTTGCCGAGCCAGCTCTCGAAGGCGAACGCGCGCTCGGCCATGGCCGCCGGCCTCTCACCCTCGTCGTCCAAGATTACGGCCATGAGCGCCACGTTGAGCGCGGCGCTCGTGCCCAGGCCCGACCCGCTCGGCACGTCGCTGAAGTAGCGCACCGAGATCCGGTTCTGCCGGTCCATCTCCTTGACCGCGTGCACGTGCTTAGCGATGGCGAAGTTGACGACCTCGCCGCCCGCATCGGTGGTGAACGGCGGCACGTCGGTCCATCCGCCGGCCAGGTCCACGCGCACGGGGACGCGCACGCGCACGCGCCGGGTTACGTCGCGTTGGATCTCCTCGCCGGGAGCTACGTCGTCAAGCGTCACATCGGCCATGCTCAAAACAGCGGTTCGAGGCGTTCGAGCGCAATCCAAAAGCCTTCGCCCTCGTTCTTGTGGCCCTGCCAGATCTCCGGGATGAAGCCGGCCTCGGGGCAGTGCCGCTTCAGCTGCGCGGCCAGGCGCTCGAAGTCGATCTCGCCCTCGCCGATCTGCAAGCCCTCGCTGTCGTCGCCAGCGGCGTCCACGAGGTGGAGGTGCGCCGTGTGCGGCCCGACGAGATCGGCGAACGCCTCGAACGAGGCGCCCCGGTGGTTGCACGTGAGCTTCGAATGGGAGACGTCGAAGCAGAGGCGCGTGCCGGTCTCCTCGCAAAAGCGCGCCGTGTCCTCGGCATCGACGAAGAGGTTGCAGTAAAGCTGCCCGCCGAGGTACCACGGGAAGGGCGGCAGCGTCTGCCCGATGATCTCGACGCCGCTTTGGTCGATCTGCGCCAGGCTCTCGGCCACCCGCTCGTAAAAGCGCGGGCGCTCTGCCTCGGGGAGGGGCGCATCGCGTGAGAACCCGCCGAGGCTGGCGATGAGCAGCACGCGCTCGGCCACCTGGGTGAAGTAAGGCCGGAGCGCGCGCGTCACATCTACGGCGCGCTGGAGTTCGCGGATGGAGCGCTGGCGGTAGGCGTCGTCCTCGGCGGCGAGGTTAAGGATGTGGTCGCCCTCGAAGAGGTCGGGACTGTGGACGGCGTAGCCGAGGTCCATGGGCGCGTCGAAGAACTCGTGCGCGTCCTGGTCCATGTCCTTGTAGGAGAGGTGGAACTCGAGGAAGTCCACGTTAGACTTGCCCACGAGCGCGGCGTAGTCGTGGTAGCGCACGGGGATGCCGAAGGGGCGATGGAAGCGGAAGTCGCGCGCCGCCGCGCCGCCCTCGCCGAGGTCGGAGGGGAAGAAGAAGTCGCCGGCGGCCAGGTCGCGCGGGGCCGGCCGGCCAATGAGGTCTTCTCGGCGGTTGGGCTGGAGGCCCTTGCCGGGACTTTTGGCGTCGAGCATCTCCGCCGTGATGGGCGTGCCCTCGGCGATGGGCCGCGTGGCTACGAGGCTTTTCGAGAGCATCTCGCGGTTCATCCGCTCGCCCTGCGAAAGGTGGCGCTCGGTGCCTTCGCCCATCGCCTCCTCGACCTGGCGGATGCTTTCGACCATCGCGGCGAACTCGTCCGGCAAGAGGCTCACCTTGTGGTCGTTCCCCTCCATCGAGCGGTCGAGCGTGAGGTGCTTCTCGATCACGCGCGCGCCGCGCGCCACCGCCGCAATCGGCACGGCGTAGCCGCGCTCGTGCCCGGAGTAGCCCACAGCGCTCTGCGCCAGCTCGGCCAGGCGGTCCATGTACGCGAGGTTGACGTGCTTGAAAGGCGCGGGGTACGTCGAGTTGCAGTGCAGCAGACAGAAGCGCGCCTCCAGACGCCGTAAAAGCGCGATGCTCTCCTTGATCTCTTCCTCGGTGGACATGCCCGTGGAGATGATAAGCGGTTTGCCCGTAGCGGCGAGGGTTTTGAGCAGCTCGTGGTTCGTCAAATCCGCCGAGGCGACTTTGTAGGCCGGCATCCCGTAGTCCTCGAGGTCGGCCAGGCTCTGCGCGTCCCAGGGCGTGCACAGCGGCAGGATGCCCTGCTCCTTGCAGTAATCGAAAACGCCGAACATCTCCTCGGGCGTGAGCTGCGCGTTGGCGAGCATGTCCAGGATGTACTGCGAGCCGAGGTCCTCGCTGATGTCATCGGCGTTGCCGGCGTTGCGGTAAAGGGCGGCCATGTTGCGCATCTGGAACTTGGCGCAGTCCGCCCCGGCGCGCACGGCCTCGTCCACGAGGCGCCGCGCCAGGTCCACGCGGCCGTTGTGGTTGATGCCGATCTCGGCAATGAGAAACGCCGGATGACCGGGGCCGATGCGGAAGTCGCCAATCGGGAGCGGGGCGGTGTTCTCGGCGGCGGCGGCGCGTCCGTTTGCTTCAACTTCTACCATGTAAAAGGGGCGTGTCTTGCAGAGGTGAGGTCAGAATCAGAAAGCGGGGGGGGGCGCTCAGGAGCGCCACGGAACCGTAGGGCGCACGCGGGGCTGGTCACGATGGCGGAAGATCCACTCGGCCCGCTCCCAGTCCTCTATCGAATCGATGTCCACCGAGTAAGATTCGCCGATGTGCAGCGGGAGGATGCGCTCCCCGGTGAGCGAGCGCTGCTGGCGGATGGTGGCGTGGCGCATCACGTCGATGTGGCCGGAGTGCCAGTACGGCGTGGGCAGCTCCTGGCGCGGGACGTTGGCGGACTTCGAGGCCTCGGCCAGGAGCGGGACGAGGTAGCCGTCCTCGCCCATCTGCCACATCTTGTACGGATGCTGCCCCGGCACGACGACGCCGCGCACGGAATCGGCCTTCGGATCGCGCCGCAGGAGCGCCACGGCGTCGTCCACGCAGGCGGGCGGGCGGAGCGGGCTGGTGGGCCGGAGCTGCACGACGAGGTCGGGGGCGTACCCCTCGTGCTCCTGCAGCCAGTCCAGCACGTGCTCGAACACGGGGAAGTCGCGCACGCGGTCGCCGGCGAGGGCGTCGGGGCGGAGGAAAGGGACGTCGAGGCCGTAGTGGCGCGCGACGTCGGCGATCTCGAGGCTGTCCGTGGAGACGACGGTGCGCATCACGGAAGCGGCCTGCTCGGCGGCAGCGATGCTGTACGCCAGGAGCGGGTGCCCGTCGAAAAGCTTGATGTTCTTCCTGGGGATGGACTTCGAGCCGCCGCGCGCGGGGATCACGGCGAGCACACGGGCGGCGTCTTTCAAGGCGTTGCAGGCCAATGGCTTATCGGAGGAGACGGCGCATCGGAGGTTTGCGAGGCGCGCCTTACCTTCGTGGGCGAAGGGCGTGCTCTACCTGCCGCACGCGCCCGCTGTTTCCATGCGCCTGCGCCCGGACGAGCACGCAGCGTGCGCGTTCTTGTGAAAGCTCTGTATAATCCTCCACCCGCGTTTGCTCAGCGAGCAAGCAAAGGCGTACTCTAAAAAGCGTGAGTCAAAAGCGCAGGCTGCGCGCCCTCCACAAGCGAATACGCCTCAAAACACACCATGAGCAAGCGGGCACTCATCACCGGCATCACCGGGCAGGACGGATCGTACCTCGCCGAGCTGCTCCTCGGCAAGGGGTACGAGGTGCACGGGATTCGCCGCAGCGCCAGCCTGCCCAACCTCAAGCGCATCGAGCAGATCCCCGGCGAGCTGTACGACCTGCGCCGCAACCTCTTTCTCCACTACGGCGACATGACGGACAGCTCGAGCCTGCGCCGCATCCTGGAGAAATCCGAGCCGGATGAGGTCTACCACCTGGCCGCGCAGAGCCACGTGCGCGTCTCGTTCGAAAGCCCGGAGTACACCGCCGACGTGGACGCGATGGGCGTCTTGCGGCTCCTCGACAACATCCGCGCCGTGGGGATGGAGGAGGACGTGCGCTTCTACCAGGCCTCCACGAGCGAGCTGTACGGGAAGGTGCAGGAGGTGCCGCAGACGGAGACGACGCCCTTCTACCCGCGAAGCCCGTACGGCGTCTCGAAGCTTTTCGGCTACTGGATGGTGGTCAACCACCGCGAGGCGTACGACATGCACACCTCCAACGGCATCCTCTTCAACCACGAAAGCCCCCGCCGCGGCCACAACTTCGTAACGCGCAAGATCACCCAAGCCGTCGCCCGCATCGCCAGAGGCTCCGAGGAGACCCTCTCCCTGGGCAACCTCGCCGCCAAGCGCGACTGGGGCTTCGCCCCCGACTACGTCCGCGCCATGTGGCTGATCTTGCAGCAGGACCACCCCGGCGACTACGTCATCGCCACGGGCGAGACCCATTCCGTGCGCGAGTTCGCCGAGGCCGCCTTCCAGGCCGCTGGCATCGAGATCGAGTGGCGCGGCGAGGGCCTCGACGAGGAAGGCGTCGATCCGCAGACCGGGCGCGTCTTGGTGGACATCGACCCGTGGTACTTCCGCCCGACGGAGGTGGACCTCCTCATCGGCGACGCGGCGAAGGCGCGCGAGGAGCTAGGCTGGACGCCGAGCGTCACCTTTGACGAACTCGTCCGCATCATGGTCGAGGCGGACTTGGCCGAGCATCAGGGCGCGCTGGCGGAATAAGCGGCGGCCCGCGCGCGTGACCCCGAAGCCAAGCAGTCCGGAAGTAAACAAATCAGGTTGTGACCTACACTTTCACTTGTCATTGCGAGCGAACGTAGTGAGCGCGGCAATCTCTGTCTGAACGCTCCAGGGTGTGATCTATAAGATTGCCGCGTCGGCTTCGCCTCCCCGCTAATGACAGTTTTCTTATGTGCCGCAACTTGGGTTGAGTAAGATGCAAGAGAACGAAACGCTCGAAGCCGTCCCGTGCTTCATCTGCGGAGAAACGGCGGACACAGAGAAGATCATCGAGCGCGGCAAGGGCGGCTTGCCTACGCATGTGAGCATCTGCCCGCACGACGGCCTCGTGTACCTAAACCCGCGATGGACGAAGGCGCGCTACCAGCAGTTCTACGCCCACGACTACTACCGCTACTACCGCTCGGCCAAGCCCGCCGCCCTCTCGGATGAGGAGAAGTACCGCCACCCCCGAGCCGTCTGGCGCCGCTCGCAGCCTCATCTGGGCAAAGCGCGCCCGGAGGTCGTTCTCGATATCGGCGCGGGGATGGGGTGGTCGCTCGACTACGTCCGGAAGGAGATCAGCCCCGGCGCCAGGCTGGCCGCCATCGAGCCGTCGGCCGACTGCCGCGCGCACTTGACCGAAGCGCTCGGCGCCACGGTCGTCACCGACGACGCGGACACCAACTGGCAGGAAGGCCGAGAGGGAGCGTTCGACTTCGTCATCATGCGGCACGTGTTGGAGCATCTGCTCGACCCCGTGGCGGCGTTGCGTAAGGTGCGCCACGTGCTGGCGCCGGGCGGACGGGCGTACGTGGCCGTGCCGGACATGATGTCGCCCATTCGCCCGCTGGCCGAGCGCTGGTTCGAGGTCGTGCACACGTACTATTTTGGCGAGGTGACGCTGGCGCGCGCGGCGGCGCGGGCGGGGCTGCGCCCGCTTGTCCTTCAACCCGAGGGGTCCGAGGTCTGGGCCGTGTTTGAGCGGGCACCCGAGGGGTACGCCCCCGAGTTTCCTTCCGTCTACGAGGAGCAGATGCGCCTCATCCAGCGGCACAAGCGGATCGACCGTGCGAAAAAGGCAGCGTACTTCCTGCCCAGGGCGCTTGCCCGGCAGCTTCCCGCATCTGTTGCGGGCAGGATGCCGGCGGCGCTGCGCCAGCGCCTGCTCTAGGCGGGCCGCCCCTTCAACGAGAGGCTTACTCGGAGGACCCGCCTCTATGAACGTCTTCTTGCTCACGTCCCCGATGCAGCTTATCAACGCACTGGAGGCGCGACACCACTTCGGCCTGGCGCCGGAGGCGTGCGTCCTCGTCGCGCTGCCGAAGACGCCGGTGAGCCTGCGGCAGCTTCAGGCCATTGCCGGCGAGCAGGGGGCTTGGGGCGCGACGCACCTCTGGCCGCTCTTCGACGTGGAGGGCGACGATGCACCGGGCGGGATGGGCCGCGCGCGGCGGGCGTGGCGCAGCCGGGCGCGGCGGCGGCGGCGGGCGGCGCAGCTTCGCGCGCTCGCGCAGCGCCTCGGGCGGGTCGAGCGCGTCTTCCTGGGCCTCTACTACCAGAAGCTGATGCGCCACTTCGCCAACGTGACTGCGGCGGATGAGGTGGTCCTTTTAGATGACGGCGCCGGCACGCTCGGCAACAACCGATGGCGTAAGGAACGCGCGTTCAGCCTGGCGCACCAGCCCTGGCAAAAGCGCCTGGTGGGCCGTCTCCGGGCTGCGCTCTACGGCGTGGACCTCGGCGAGGTCGAGCACGTCACCTTTTTCACCTCATTCGACATCGATGTGGACGCGCGCGACCGCCAAGTGCGGCACGACTACGCCCGCCTCCGCGCTCAAGCGCAGGAGAAGCCGCTAAGCGAGGCTGTCTATTTCCTGGGGCAGCCGCTCGTGGAGTTCGGCATTGTAAGCGAAGACGTCTACGCCGCCGGCCTGCGCGCGGCCGACGCCTACTTCGCCGGCCGGCCGGTGACGTACATCCCGCACCGCAACGAAAGCCGCGAGGCGCCCGCCCGCGCGCAGATCGCCGCGCTGGGGTGGGCGCTCCAAAGCTTTGACCTGCCCATCGAGTACGAGCTGTGCGCGCGAGGCCCGCTGCCGAGCGCCGTGGCGGGGTTCTACACCTCGGCGCTGGTCAACTGCCAGACGATCTTCCGCGACCGGATGGAGCTGGTGGCGTTCCGCTTCGGCCCCGAGCAGCTCAACGCCGGGTACCGCGCCGAGCACGCGCAAGAGATCTACGCGCACTACGACGCGCAGCCGCACATCCAGGCGGTGCCCGTCCGCGAGGCGGCGGCGGTGCTCCGCTGACGATCCGCCTGACCCACGCTCCCGACGACTGCTCTCCAAAGCGCATGTCCACGCCTACCTTTAGCGTCGTGATCCCGACGTACAACCGCGCGCGCCTGCTCCCGCGTGCGGTGGAGAGCGTGCTGCGCCAGCGCTTCCAGGACTTCGAACTCATCATCGTGGACGACGCCTCGCCGGACGCGACGCCGCAGGCGGTGGCCGCCTTTGATGACCCGCACATCGTCTACGTCCGTAAGGACGAGAACGGGGGCAATGCCGCCGCGCGCAACGCGGGCATCCGCCGCGCGCGCGGCCGGTTCGTCGCCTTCCTTGACGACGATGACGTGTACCTGCCGCACTTTCTGGAGAAGACGCACGCGGCCTACGCCGGCGCCCCAGCGTCCGTGGGGCTGACGTGGTGCGGCGTGCGCTGGGTACGCGAGGGAGCGGGCGAGGCCGCCGGCGAGGGGCAGGTAGAGCTGTGGGCGCCCGCGTTCGAGAGCCGGGAAGAGGCTTACCTGGGGTTCCTGCGCACGCGGAAGATCGGGCTGGGGCACGGCGTGACGATCCGGCGGCGCTGCTTCGACGACGTCGGGCTTTTCAACGAGCGCCTGCGCGCGGCCGTGGACACCGAGTTCCTCATCCGGCTCGTGCGGCGGTACGACTTCCGGGTCGTGCCCGAAGTGCTCGTAAAGCTCCGGAGCCACGAGGTGTCGCGTATGCACCGGCGCGCCGCGTCGCTGGCCGACACGTACGACCTCGTCATCGAGCAGCACGCTGACGCCTTAGCGCAGCACGACGACGTGCACCAGAGCCTGCACTACAAGGCCGGCTGGCTCAACTACCACGCCGGGCGGCGCCGGGAAGGCCGCGCCCACCTTCTGCGCGTGCTTCGGCGCGCGCCGCTCAGCCCTAAGGCGTGGCTGATGCTCTTCTCCTTCGAGCTGTTGGGCCGCCGCGCCGAGGCGCTTCACCTCTGGCTCTCCAAAGCGCGCGCTGGCTGACGCGCCGAGAAGCCGCCCCCATCATCGCTCAGCAAAACCGACGACGTGAAAGCCATAGACGCGCTCAAAAACAAGCTGCTACGGATCGCGCTCCAGGGCGGGCGCGTGCTGCACCGGAGCGGGCTGGCCAAGGCGCCTCCGGTTCGGTATGCGGCCGCCTCGCTGAAGCGGGTGTTGCTGCGAACGTCGGAAGGGCTGTCGGTGCGGCACCGCGTGGTTCACCGGCCCGGCCTCTCCTTCTACATTCCGTATAGCTTGGCCTCGAACTACGCGGCGGGCGGCTTCGAGCCGGGGACGACAGCCCTGCTCCAGCGATGCCTCCGGCCCGGCATGGTGGCCGTGGACGTGGGCGCCAACGTCGGGTGGCACACGCTGACGATGGCCGAGCGCGTGGGGCCGCGCGGGCACGTCTACGCCGTGGAGCCGGCGGAGGGGAACCTCGAGTTTCTGCGGAAGAACGTCGAGGCGAATGGGTTTGCCAACGTGACCGTTTTAGCTTGTGCCGCCGGCGCCGCCGATCAAACCCGCACGTTCCACTTGCGCAGCCGAGGCTCGCTGCACGGCTTCTACGCCCACCCGCTCGGCGACACGGTCCGGACCGTAGAGGTGGAGGAGAAACCGCTCGACGACGTGATCGAGAAGAAAATCGACTTCGTGAAGATGGACGTGGAAGGCGGCGAGGTCGAGGCGCTGCGCGGGATGAAGCGGCTGCTCGCCACCCGCCCGCAGGTGCTCGTCGAGTGGAACCCCGGCACGCTCGAAAGAGCAGGCTACGCCCCGAACGACCTGCCGGATCTGCTCCGCGAACAGGGGTACATGCTCCGCGCCGTGCAGCCGGACGGCTCGCTCTCGGCGCTGACGCCGGAAGAAGAGGCCGACCGCTCCGCACCGGCGGGGCGCCTGAACCTCTACGGGCGCGGCGCGGAGGCCCAGGCAGACCGAGCCGCCCGCAGGCACGGTGGGGGTGAGCCGCGATGAACGTACTCCAGATCGTGAGCAAGCCGCAGCGGCGCGGGGCGGAGGTGTTCGCCTTTCAACTGAGTGACGCGCTGCGCCGCCAGGGGCACCGCGTGGGCACCGTGTACCTCTATCCGCACCAGGGCGGCAACGCGCTGCCGCTTCGCCCGGATGATCATCTGCTCAACGCGCGGGAGGATCACATTTTTGAGAAGATCCCCGGCGCTCACCCGGTCGTGCTCTACCGCCTTATGCAGCGCATCGCGGCGTTCCGGCCGGACGTCATCCAGGCCAACGGAGGGCGGACGGTCAAGTACGGCGCCTTCGCGCAGCGCTTCGCCCCGCGCGGCGCGCTGATCTACCGCAACATCGGCGATCCGGCAGGCTGGGTGCGCACGTGGTACCACGAGCTGTTCTACCGGCGGCTCGTGATGCCGCCCGTGGACGGCGTCGTGAGCATCAGCCGGGGGATCTTGGAGAACGTCAAAGCCTTCTACCCGCCCTTCGCGTTCGAGGCGTGCATCCCCAACGGCATCGACCCCGCGCAGCTTGGCCAACAAGCGCAGGCCAGAGAGGACGTGCGCGCCGAAGCCGACACGCCCGCAGACGCACCCGTTCTCGTGTTCGTCGGCAGCCTCTCCGCCGAGAAGCGGGTGGACCGCCTCCTGCGCGTGGCGGCGCAGGTGCACCGGCAGCAGCCCGGCGTGCACGTGTGGATCGTGGGCGGCGGCCCGCTCCGCGCGGAGTTGGAGCGGCAGGCGCGGGCGTCGCCGCTAGCTGGACAAGTGCGCTTCTTTGGCGTGCAGAAAAGCGTAGCCCCCTTCCTCAAAGCGGCGGACCTGTTTTTGCTCACGAGTGACACGGAGGGGGTCCCGGCCGTCGTCTTAGAGGCCGGGTTCATGAAGCTCCCCGTGGTAGCCACGCGCGTGGGCGGCCTCGCCGAGTGCGTGCGCGACGGCGAGACCGGCGTGCTCGTCGGCCCCAGGGAGGAAGACGAGATGGCCCGTCACGTGCTTCGCCTGCTGCGCCACCCGACCCGCCGTGCGGAGATGGGGGCAGCGGCAAAGCGGTGGGTGCAGGACCGCTTCACGATAGAGCAGATCGCGCGGCGCTACGCCGCGTTTTACCAGGAAGTCCTTGACGGGACGGGAAAAAGTGGCAAAAGCCGTCAAGCGTCCTGACAAATGAACGAATGGGGACGATCCTTGCCGAGTGAAGAGATCCCGGCGTTGGGGCGCGGCACTGAGCGCTTCTTTTCCCCCGCCTGTATGAATGAAAGTAGAGTAGACCGTGCTTAGCACCGTACGAAAAGTATTCAGCCTCCTCTCCGAGCGGGAGCGGCGCCAGGTGTACCTGCTGACGCCCGCCATCATGGCCATGGCGGTCATGGAGGTCGTCGGCATCGTCTCCATCGTGCCGTTTCTATCCCTGGTCTCCGACCCGGATGCGCTGCATGAGAACCGCATCCTGCGTTGGCTCTACGAGACGTTCGCGTTTACCAGCGTGAACGAGTTCTTGCTCTTCCTCGGCTTCTTGGTGCTAGGCGTCATGGTCCTGAGCAACGCCTTCTCCGTGTTTGTGACGTGGGCGCTGGCGCGGTTCTCGTGGATGCGCAACCACAGCCTCTCGAAGCGCCTGCTGCGCCATTACCTGCACCGCCCCTACGTTTTCTTCCTCAACCGGAATACGGCGGGCCTGGCCAAAAACATCCTGACCGAAGTGCAGGAGGTCATCAACGGCGTGCTGGCTCCGGGGATGCAGATGCTCGCCCGCGCGGCCGTAGCGGTGCTGATCATCGCGCTCCTCATCGCGGTGGACCCGGTGCTGGCCTTATCGGTCGTCGTCGTGCTCGGAGGGGCGTACGGGGCCATCTACGGCGTGGTGCGCCGGCGGCTGAGGCGCCTGGGCGACGAGCGCGTGCACGCGCAGCGCCGGCGTTTCCAGATCGCCGGCGAGGCGTTCGGGGGCGTCAAGGCCCTGAAGCTCTCCGGCCGCGAGGAGGCGTTTATTCAGGAGTACGCCGTCCAATCGAGGCGCTACGCCAGCCACCAGGCCACGAACAACATCATCGGACAGATCCCGCGGTACGCGCTGGAGACGGTGGCCTTTGGCGGCATCCTCCTGATCGTGCTCTACCTGCTCAACGCCGGGCGCACCACGTCGCAGATCCTCCCGCTTTTGGGCCTCTACGCCTTTGCCGGGTACCGCCTGCTGCCCTCGCTTCAACAGATCTTCCTGGCTATCACGCGCATCCGCTTTAACGCCGCCGCGCTGGACGAACTCTACCGCGACCTCAGCGACGTTTCCGGCGCGGAGGACCGGCCGGCGCAGCGCGATGCCGTGCCGCTCCCGTTCGAGCGCGCGCTCGAGCTGCGCGGCGTCACCTTCCGCTACCCCGGCGCCGAGGCGCCCGTCTTCGAGAACCTGAGCCTGACCATCCGTCCCAACACGTCGGTCGCGTTTGTGGGACCCACCGGCTCCGGGAAGACGACGCTCATCGACCTCGTCCTTGGCCTGCTGCGCCCGCAAGAGGGGGCCGTGACGGTGGACGGGGTCGCCATCAGCGGCGAGAACCTCGCGTGCTGGCAGAAGAAGTTGGGTTACGTCCCGCAGCACATCTACCTCTCCGATACCAGCGTGACGCGCAACATCGCCTTTGGCGTTCCAGAGGAGCGGATCGACCCGGCCGCCGTCCGCCGTGCGGCCAAGATTGCCCGCGTGCACGAGTTCATCATGGCCGCGTTGCCGCGCGGGTACGAGACCGCCGTGGGCGAGCAGGGCGTGCGCCTCTCGGGCGGGCAGCGGCAGCGCCTCGGCATCGCGCGCGCGCTCTACCACGACCCCGAGATCCTGGTGCTTGACGAGGCCACGAGCGCCCTCGACGGCGTCACGGAGGAGAGCGTGTTTGAGGCCATCGGCGAGATCGCGCAGACGAAGACGGTGCTCATGATCGCCCACCGCCTCAGCACCGTGCGGGCCTGCGACCAAATTTTCCTGCTCGACAGAGGGCGCCTCGTGGACGGCGGCACCTACGACGAGCTGATAAGCCGCAGCGCGCAGTTCAGGGCCATGGCGCAGGTGTCGGCATGACGGGCTTCCGCGAGAAAACGATCAACGGCATCGCCTGGAGCGTGGTTAGCAAGGGCGGCCAGCAGGTGCTCAGCCTCGTGCTGACGGTGGTGCTGGCGCGTCTGCTCACGCCTGAGGAGTTCGGCCTGGTGGCGATGGTAACCGTCGTTACCGGCTTTGCCTCGCTCTTCGCCGAACTCGGGTTCGGGGCGGCGCTGATCCAGAAGCAGGGGATTAAGGAGGTGCACCGCTCCTCCGTGTTCTGGACGAACCTGGCGGCGGGGCTGGCCCTCACGGGGGCGTTTATCCTGGCGGCCCCGCTGATCGCTGATTTCTACGACGAGCCGTTGCTGCGCCTGCTCACCATCGTCCTCGCCTTCAACTTCACGATCAATGCGCTCAACATCGTCCAGTACATGCTCATGCGCAAGGCGCTGGACTACCGCGCGCTGGCCATCATGCACATCGCGGCCACGGCGCTTTCGGGCGTGGTGGCCATCAGCATGGCGCTTACGGGGTGGGGCGTGTGGTGCTTGGTGGCGCAGTACGTCGTGGAGCGCACCACGGCCACGGCGCTCTTGTGGATCATGAGCGACTGGCGCCCGAGGTTCCTCTTCGACTGGGGCGCCATGAAGGAGCTGATGCGCTTCAGCCTCAGCGTGCTGGGCGACCGTACGCTCAACTACTGGACGCGCCGGTTGGACAACCTGCTCATCGGTTGGAAGCTGGGTTCGGAGCCTTTGGGCCTCTACAGCCGAGCGTACGCGCTCCTCCTTTTTCCCTTAGCGAACGTGACGCGCGTGGTCATGGAGGTGATGTTCCCCTCGTTCACCATGATCCAGGACGACCCTGGGCGCGTTAAGCGCATCTACCTGCGCGTGCTCCGCGTCGTGGCGCTCTTCACCTTCCCGATGACGGTCGGCCTCTGCGTGACGGCCTATCCGTTCGTCCTTACCGTCTTCGGCCCGCAGTGGATCGGCATGGTTCCCATCGTGCGTGTGCTTTCGCTCGTGGCCATGATCGAGTCGGTCTCGAAGACGATTGAGGCGGTCTATCTCTCCCAAGGACGCGCGGGCTTGTGGTTCAAGGTTGGGATCTTCACTAAAGTGAGCGCCATTCTGGGCATCGTCATCGGGCTGCAATGGGGCGTGGTGGGCGTGGCGGTGGGGTACGGCGTCGCCGCGCTGATCAACGTGTTTCCCAGCCTGTACTTCTTGAGAAGCATCATCAACATCCGCTTCCGCGAGGTGTTCGGCGGCTTGAGCAAGGTGTTTTTCTTAACGCTGGCTATGGGCGCCTTTGTGCTGGTCGTAGGGGCAGCCGTTCCTGCCGCGTGGCCGGCGTGGGCGCTTCTGCTCGTACAAGTGGCCGTGGGCAGCGCGTTCTACCTCGCCGCGGCCCACTTCCTGAACGTGCCCGCCTACGAGGAGGCGCGCGCGTTGGTGCAAGAAAAGCTGCGGCCCGCGCCCTCCCGAAGCGCAAACGCGAAGGCCGCCGAGCAGGCCAATGCCGCCCCGCCGCCATCGGCAGAGGCGAAGAGCGAGGCGGCAAGTCACATAGTAGATTAGGGAAGGGGTTGTTTCGCGCTCAGGCCGGTTCGCGCCCCTTCACGTCGAGTACCTTCCGCATTAGGCACAGCCCGCTGTTATGCCGCTTAAAGTACTGCTTGTTATTAATTCGCTGGGCACGGGCGGGGCGGAGCGCTCGCTGGCCGAGCTTCTGCCTTATCTGCGCCAGGCGGGGATAGGCGTCACGGTGGCGTGCCTGCGCCACCCGAAGGAGAGCGCGCACGGCGTCCACAAGGCCGTCGAGGCGCACGGCGTGGGCGTGGAGGTGCTCCCGGCGGCGGGCTTCGCCGGGCGCGCGCTCGCGCTCCGGCGCGTGATCCGGCGCGAGGCGCCCGACCTCGTGCACACCTCGCTCTACATGGCCGACCAGCTGGGCCGGCTGGCCGCCCTCGGCACCGGCGTCCCCGTCATGAGCAGCCTGGTCAACGTCTCCTACGGATCTACCCGCTCACGGCTGGACCCGAACCTCTCGCCGTGGAAGATGGGCTTGGTGCAAGCGGCGGATGCCGTTACCGCGCGTCTGCTCACGGCGCGCTTCCACGCCATCACTAAGACGGCGAAGGCGCACGCGGTGGAGCAGCTCGGGATCGCGCCCGAGCGCGTCACCGTCGTCGAGCGCGGGCGCAGCCGCGCGCGCTTCGGCGAGCCGACCCCGGAGCGGCGCCAGCGCGCGCGCCAAGCGCTCGGCCTTGCCGACGAGGACGAGGTCGTGCTCAGCGTCGGGCGGCACTACTTCCAGAAGGGGCAGCGCTACCTCCTCGAAGCGGGGCGGCTCGTGGCGCGGCGGCGCCCGCGCCTGCGCCTGCTCCTGGCCGGGATCGAGGGGCCGATGACGCCCGAGCTGGAGGCGCTGGCCGAGGAGGCGCCGCTAAGGGGCGGGCGCGTGCGCTTCCTCGGCTACCGCGAGGACGTGCCGGACCTGCTCTGCGCCGCCGACGTCTTCGCCTTCCCCTCGCTCTTCGAGGGACTCGGCGGGGCGATGATCGAGGCGATGGCGATGGGGGTGCCGGTGGTGGCCTCGGACATCGCGCCCTTGCGGGAGGTGAGCGAGGGGGGTTCGGGGGCGCTCTTGGTGGAGCCGCGCTCGGCGGGGGCGCTGGCCGAGGGGGTCGAGCGGCTCTTGGGGGACCGGGCGGGGGCGCTCGCGCTCGGGGGGCGCGGGCGCGAGATCTTCGAGCGCCGGTTCCGGCTCGAGCAGGTGGCCGAGCGGATGGTGGCGCTCTACTACGACGTCGCCCGCGGCGGAGAGACGGCTTCGCGCTCGGTGTCTTCGGACGCGGCCTTCGCCCAGCTCCCTTCTAAAGACGTCCCCCGCTCCGTCACGAGTTAATAGTCCCGAAAGCGGATCAAAAATAGAGCCGGCCTTGTCAGGACCCATTTGCTTCCATACCAGGCGTAATTGCCCGTCATGTCACTCAACGTCTTAGTCGTCATCAACTCACTGGGCACGGGCGGGTCGGAGCGCTCGCTGGCCGAGCTGTTCCCGTACTTCCGCCAGGCGGGGATAGGCGTCACGGTGGCGTGCCTGCGCCACCCGAAGGAGAGCGCGCACGGCGTCCACAAGGCCGTCGAGGCGCACGGCGTGGGCGTGGAGGTGCTCCCGGCGGCGGGCTTCGCCGGGCGCGCGCTCGCGCTCCGGCGCGTGATCCGGCGCGAGGCGCCCGACCTCGTGCACACCTCGCTCTACATGGCCGACCAGCTGGGCCGGCTGGCCGCCCTCGGCACCGGCGTCCCCGTCATGAGCAGCCTCGTGAGTATGCCGTACGATGCCAGCCGCGTGCATTGGGATCCGAACGTCACGCCTTGGAAGGCGCACGTGCTGCAAGCGGTTGATGCGGTCTTGGCCCGCTTCACGGCGCACTTCCACGCCGTCTCTGAGTCGGTAAAAGACCACGCGGTGGAGCAGCTCGGGATCGCGCCCGAGCGCGTCACCGTCGTCGAGCGCGGGCGCAGCCGCGCGCGCTTCGGCGAGCCGACCCCGGAGCGGCGCCAGCGCGCGCGCCAAGCGCTCGGCCTTGCCGACGAGGACGAGGTCGTGCTCAGCGTCGGGCGGCACTACTTCCAGAAGGGGCAGCGCTACCTCCTCGAAGCGGGGCGGCTCGTGGCGCGGCGGCGCCCGCGCCTGCGCCTGCTCCTGGCCGGGATCGAGGGGCCGATGACGCCCGAGCTGGAGGCGCTGGCCGAGGAGGCGCCGCTAAGGGGCGGGCGCGTGCGCTTCCTCGGCTACCGCGAGGACGTGCCGGACCTGCTCTGCGCCGCCGACGTCTTCGCCTTCCCCTCGCTCTTCGAAGGGATCGGCGGGGCGATGATCGAGGCGATGGCGATGGGGGTGCCGGTGGTGGCCTCGGACATCGCGCCCTTGCGGGAGGTGAGCGAGGGGGGTTCGGGGGCGCTCTTGGTGGAGCCGCGCTCGGCGGGGGCGCTGGCCGAGGGGGTCGAGCGGCTCTTGGGGGACCGGGCGGGGGCGCTCGCGCTCGGGGGGCGCGGGCGCGAGATCTTCGAGCGCCGGTTCCGGCTCGAGCAGGTGGCCGAGCGGATGGTGGCGCTCTACTACGACGTCGCCCGCGGCGAGGAAGCAGAAGCCTCCCCTGCGGCAGTCCCGCCGCTCTCTTCGGCAGCCCCCGTCGCCTGAGGTAAGCACCATGAAGTGAGCACCGTGTGGCTTGGCTCTTCTCCCCCCGCCGTGTTATCCTCCGTCTTTGCAAAGCAAGTAATGACCTTTGAACGGGTCATCTCGGCCGAAGGCGAAGCGGAGAACCGCTTCGCCAAACGGACTCTTATAGCGCGTTAGACGTGTCCCTTTTTCTTCGAGCGAAACCAGCCCTATGCCCAGCGTGTGCGCCGTCATCGTCACCTTTAACCGGAAAGACGTGCTTGCGCGGTGCCTGGAGGCCGTGCTTGGGCAGACGCGCCCGCCCGAGCGCATCCTCGTCGTCGATAACGGCAGCACCGACGAGACGCGCGGCTACCTGAGCGGAGAGGCCGAGCGCCACCCCGCGATCAGCCTTCTGCGCCTGCCGGAAAACATGGGGCCGGCAGGCGGCTTCGAGGCCGGCATGAGGGAGGCCGTGCAGCACGGCTGCGACTACCTTTGGGTCATGGACGACGACATCCTCGCCGACGAGGACTGCTTGGAGCACCTCCTGGCCGGCGCCGCCTACAGCAAGGACTGCCCAGAGCACATGCTCGCCGGAGTGGCTACGGTCGGGGAAGAGGCCGCGCTGTGGCCGCGCATCTTCGACCATTCCTTCGGCCGCTACACCGATTATCCGGGGTGGCACGGCTTTCTGATCCCTCGCACCGTTGTTGAGCGGGTGGGCCTGCCGCGCGGCGACCTCTTCTGGTGGATCGAGGACACGGAGTACCTCTTCGCCCGGCTTAGTTTTCAGCACGGCGTCGGGCACCGCCTCGTGGAGCCGGCGCGCGTGGAGCACCTCGGGCACGCGCGCGCCAGCGATGTCCCGGCGTGGAAGTATTACTACGAGGTGCGCAACACGGTGTACTACGCGCTCTACGTCATCCGCCGCAAGTACCTGAAGCTGCCGCTTCGGGTTTTGCGTGCGCTCGCCAGGGCGGGGCTTTCGTCCTCGGAGCGGGGGAAGAAGATGGCGTACATCGGCCAAGGCGTCTACGACGGCGCTCTCGGGAGGCTGGGCAAGAGGGTCGATCCGGCGGCCTGATTCCAGCTACAGTCTGGCCGTAGGGCGGCTCATGCTCAGCACGTAGTTACCGCTAAAAAGCTTCGCGAACCCGGCATGTACGAGAAACAAATAGAGAAAGGCCGGCTGGCTTTTTACAGATCCAGTGCGGACAAGGCGTACTGGGACTCCCTCTGGACGGCACACAGTATGAAGGAGAACTATTTTGAACCTTACAAGGAGGGGCAGTTAGACTTTATAGAACCGTTTATAACGAAATATATCGACAAAGGCAGCAAGGTGCTTGAAGCGGGGTGTGGGACCGGGAAGTATGTAGTAGCATTGCGCCAACGTGGTTACGACTGTGTAGGCATCGACTACGCAGAGAGAACTGTAGAAAAAATCAAGACTTTGTTGCCTAACGTGCCGATCACGAAAGGCAATGTAAAGAATATGGACTTTCAGGAAGAACACTTCGATAGTGTGATCTCACTCGGGGTAGTCGAGCATGAGTATGATGGGCCTGGAGATTACTTACTTGAAATGCACCGGGTGCTCAAGCAGGGAGGCATCTTATTGGTTGCGGTCCCGCATTTCAACGTACTGAGGCGTGCGAAGGCAAAACTTGGCATGTATGGAGGCGTGAGTGGCCAAAGCGAATTCTACCAGTGGGCGTTCACGCCGGGCGAGTTCAGGCAAACTCTTGGCAGCTTCGGTTTCTCGATCGTCGATGAACATGACTACGATTACCAGAAAAATCTACGCGACGAGATATCCACAATCGCCCAGCTTCCCTACGTAGTTAGAGGTTTGATATACCGGATTATGAGGTACGTGCCTGGAGTCTCGAAGAATGCAGGACACATGAGAATGTATATCGCGAGAAAAGCGCGTTAGGCGCTTCAGTTCTTGCCTCTTTCCTCAGCGGGAGTATCCTCAAGTGCAGAAGCGGACCTCTCGTCTTCGGGGCGGCGTAAGTAAGGTCGCGTACGTTGGACGAGAGATTTGCCGCGGTGCCATCGGGCGGCTGGGTAAGACCTCCACACCTTAATCACTAACGCTTTCGGTTAGACGATGTCCCTTGTGATGCCTAAGAGGGTTGTGGTCCGCTTGGGCGCGCGCTTGTTCCAGAGCAAGCGGGGAGCGGACGTTGCCGCCGGCGCCGAGCGCTTCTTCAAGCTGGTGCAGGGGAAGGGCGGCGGCGGCAGGACGGCCAGGAGCGAGGCGCGCGCCGTGGCCCCGTTGCTTCCGCAAGAGGGCGGCGTCGTCTTCGACCTGGGCGCGCACCGAGGGAAGTGGACGCAGGCGCTCCTCGAATGCGCGGGCGAGCGCGTGGCGAGGCTGTACGCCTTTGAGCCTTCGCCGGCGAACGTGAGGCGCCTCCGGGACGCCTTCCAGCGCGGACCCGTAGAGGTCGTGGAGGCGGCGGTCGGGAGCGGGGGCGCGCGCGCCACGCTCTACAGCGGCCACTCGGGGTCCGACATGGCGTCGCTGAAGATCCGGACCGACGTGCCGCAGCACATGCGGGAGCAGGTGGACGTGGTGGCGCTGGACGAGTTCGCCGCCGAGCACGCCATCGAGGCCATCCACTTCCTCAAGATGGACGTCGAGGGTCACGAGATGGCCGTGCTGGAAGGGGCGGAGCGGCTGCTGCGCGAAGAACGAATACGTGCGCTTTCCTTCGAGGTAAGCGGGTGGAACATCTACACGCACACGTTCCTGTGGGATTACTGGGAGCTTTTAAGCGGCCACGGCTTCGCGTTCTACCGCATCATGCCTGGCGCGTGGCTGCTCCCGATCCCTCACTATACCAAGGACCTGGAGTCGTTTCACGGCCCGACGAACTACGTCGCCCTCTTGAAACGATAGGCTTGAAGAAGACGAACAGAAGCGAGGCCGCATGTTACCCAACTTCCTGATTGCCGGGGCCGCGCGCTCCGGCACCACCTCGCTCTACAGCCACCTGGACAAGCACCCGGAGGCGTACCTCTCCACGCTCAAGGAGCCGCACTTCTTTGCCTGCGAGGGCGAGGTGCCGCGCTTCCAGGGGCCGTACGACGAGGACTTTAACGCGCACGTCGTCACACAGCTTAGCGAGTACGAGGCGCTCTTCGAGGGGGCGGCCGGCGCGAAGGCCGTGGGCGAGGCCTCCGTCTCTTACCTCTACGTCCCCGAGGCGGCGGCGAACATCAAGCGGCGCATCCCCGGCTGCAAAATCATCATCATCCTGCGCGACCCCGTCGAGCGGGCGTTCTCGCACTGGCGCCACCACAAGATGGTCGGCAAGGAGCCGCTCGGTTTTGCGGAGGCGCTAAAGAAAGAAAACGCCCGCCGGCATTGGCGGTGGTTCTACCAGTACGCCGGGCAGGGCTTGTACTGCGAGCAGGTGAAGCGCTACTACGACGCCTTTGGCCCAGAGCAAGTGCGCGTCTTCCTCTTCGGCGAGCTGAAAGAGGACGCGGCCAAGCTCATGCGCACGCTGAGCACCTTCCTGGAGATTGACCCGGCGTTCTACGCGGATGGCTTCGAGGTCGGGGCGCGCTACCGGAGCGGCACGCCGCGGCAGGCCTGGCTGGACCGTCTCCTGCGCTCCTCCGGCGCGATTAAGCAGATCGGCCGCACGCTCGTGCCACCCGCCCTCCGCGAAAGGGTGTACCGCACCCTCAAAAACCTCAACTACGACTACGACGAGAAGCCGTCCATGCCGCCTGAAGTGCGCGCGCATCTGTGCGACTTCTTCCGGGAGGACTGCCGCGCGCTCGAAGACCTCCTTGGGCGCGACCTCTCGCACTGGCAGCCGCTGGCCTCCGCCCGCTGAGCGCCTGCTCTGCGGCGGCGGGTGGGGCAAAGACGTGGGGTAGAGATGGGGAAAGATTCACGCGCAGCGGTGGAGTGCGCGCCGCCCGATGGGTACTTTTCGGACGGTTTGGTTTGTGAGCGGCGTTTCTTCTTTTTAGCAACGCTCAGCAATACGATTGTGCAAGGCACGGGGCGGCCTGTGAACGAGCAGCTTAAACAGAAGGTCAGCGCGGCGCTGCGGTGGTCGCCGGCGCAGCCGTACTTCCGCTGGCGGGCGGCGCGGCGGCTCGTCGTCTTGGCGTACCACCGCGTCGAGGCGCCCGCCCGCTTTGAGCAACACCTCGACTACATCGGCCGCGCGCTCCACCCCGTGAGCGTGGGCGAGGTGCTCGGCGCCATCGCCGGGCGGGGTGGGCTGCCGCGGCACGCCGTTTTGATCACCTTTGACGACGGGCACCGCAGCGTCTTCGAGACGGCGCGTCCGCTCCTGCGCGCGCGCGGGATGCCGGCCGCCGTCTACGTGATCGCCGGCCTCCTCGGCACCGACGCGCCGCCGTGGTTCACCGAGGCGGAGCGGCTGGCCGAGCGCGGCGGCACGGCGCGCGGCGTCCCGGCGGCAACGCCGGCGGCGCTCGTGCGCGCCCTCAAGCGCGTGCCGGACGCGGCGCGCCAACAAGCGCTGGCCGACCTCCGCCGCACGGCGCGCGGGCCGGCCCCGGCCGAGCCGCAGCTTTGCCGCTCGGAGCTTCCCATGCTGGAGGCTGACGGCATCGCCGTAGGCAACCACACGCTCACGCACCCGTGCCTAAACCGCTGCCCCGAAAGCAAAGTCCGCCACGAGATCGCCGAGTCGCACCGCCTCCTCACCGATGCGCTCGGGCACGCGCCCCGCTCCTTCGCCTACCCCAACGGCGACGAGGACGCGCGCGTGGTCCGGGCCGTGGCCGACTGCGGCTACGAGGCGGCGTTCCTCTTCGACCACCGCCTCAGCCCCGTGCCGCCGCCGCATCCGCTGCGCATCTCGCGCGTCCGTATCGACGCCGACGCGCCGCTCGACCGCCTGCGCGTGATCACGAGCGGGCTGCACTCCGCCGTTTTCCACGCCACCGCCGGGGCTTGAGCCAGAAACGCTCAATGAAATCCCTCTGTCATCCCGGTCGGAGCGAAAGCGGAGCGGCGAGATCTGGAATTGCTCCCCTCCGTCTTGCCCATCCGGACTCCTCGGCTACGCTCGGAACGACAAAGTTCAGGGGGTTCGCCGGAGACTTTAGAGTTTGAGCATCAGCGCGCGCGTTCTCTCATCGAAAAATTTCTTCGCCCAACGATTTTTCTCCAAGCAAAAAGCAACCTCTCCATGAGCACACATTTTCCAGGCGAGACGCCACTGGACCGCTACCTCTCCATCGCGCTGGGGAAGCTCACGCAGATCCCCGGCGTGCGACGGCTTTGGTCGCAGTTCCCCGTAGGCTCAGTGGCCCTGCGCACGGAGTTCGACATCTGGCCGCGGCCCGCTTACGCCTACGGCATCTACTCGGCCGCGCGGCTGGCGCGCAACCTCGGCCTCGGGCGCGTGAGCGTGATCGAGTTCGGCGTGGCGGGCGGGAACGGTCTTTTGAGTATGGAGCGCATCGCCCGCGAGGTGGCCGAGTTCTTTGGCGTGGAGATCGCCGTCTACGGGTTCGACACGGGCGCCGGCTTGCCCGCGCCGGAGGACTACCGCGACCTCCCGCACGTGTGGGAGGGTGGCTTCTACGAGATGGACGTGGACGCGCTGCGCGCCAAGCTCACCAGCGCCGAACTCGTCCTCGGCAACGTGAAAGACACGATCCCCGACTTCCTCACGCGCGAGGACGTGCCGCCCATCGGCTTCGTCTCCTTGGACCTCGACTACTACACCTCCACGCGCGACGCGCTCCAGATCTTCGAGGGCGAGGCCGAGACGCGGCTCCCGCGCACGTTCTGCTACTTCGACGACGTGATACACCCCGAGCGCGCCTACTACAACGACTACACGGGCGAGCTTCTGGCCATCAACGAGTTCAACGAGGCGAGCCAGACGAAGAAGATCGCCAAGATCCCGAACCTCTCGTGGCTGCGGCGCCACCCGGCCGCGTGGAACGAGCAGATGTACGTCTTCCACGACTTCGAGCACCCGCGCTACACGCAGCTGATCACGCCCGGCGGCGCGCGCTACCGCCAGCTGCAGCTGAAGTAGTCTAAGCTGCAGAACAGATGGAATTCCCTTCTGTGGTCATCCTGAACGAAGTGAAGAGCCTGCCCCGCGCTTGATGCGGGGATCTTCTCCGTCGGGGCGTTCTGAGAAGTAGGAGATTGCCCGCAGAGCGGGACAAGCTTTCGCTGCGCTCAGAACAACGAAGAGGCGAACCGCAAATCACGATAGAGCAGCCTCGCTCCAGAAGCGAATCGAGAACCCCAACTGCATGAACAGATCGGGCGCGCCTTGCGCGGTGGTGATCGGCGTCAGCTACGGCGGGTACGGGATCGTCCGGTCCTTGAGCGGGTACGGCGTGCGCATCATCGGGTTCGAGACGCACTTCACTCATCCGGAGGTGCACACGCGGCTGTGCGAGGTGCGCGCGTACGAAGATGAAGACGACCTCCTGCGGCGCCTCGTCGCCCTGAGCCGCGCCGAGGCGTCCAAGCCCGTGCTCTACCTCACCCGCGACGACCACGTGGAGTTCTGCGCGCGGCACCTCGGCGTCCTCCGGGAGCACTACCGCATCGACTTCCCGGCGCCGGACGTGGTCGAGACGCTCTTGCACAAGGACGCCTTCGCCCGTTTTGCCGAGGCGCACGGCTTTAGCGTTCCGCGCACGGTGATCTTCGAGGGGCGCAAGGGCTTCGAGGAGCGGCTTGGCGAGGTGAAGCTGCCGTGCATCCTCAAGCCGCACAAGCGCTCCGAAAGCTGGCTCCGCGCCGGGGAGCCGAAGGTGCTGCACTTTGAAGAGCGGGCCGAGCTGGAGCGGGCGCTGAATCGGCTCATCGAGATCGAGGAGCACCTCATCGTTCAGGAGTGGATCCCCGGCGGGGACGACGCCATCCACTTCTGCCTCGTCTACTACAACGCCGAGGCGCAGTGCCTGGGCGCCTTCACCGCGCGCAAGCTGCGGCAGTGGCCGCCGAGCACGGGCACGACCTCGGCGACGGAGCCGGTCCACGCGCCGGCGGTGGAAGAAGAAACGCTGCGGCTTTTCGACGCCGTTTCCTACGCTGGGTTCGGGTCGGTGGAGTTTAAGCGGCACGCGCGCACGGGGGCGTTCTACATCACTGAGCCGACGGTGGGGCGGGTAAACCAGCAGTCGTTCGTCGCCACGGCCAACGGCGTGAACCTGCCGCGCGCCGCGTACACGTCGCTCACCGGGCACGTCCTGCCGGAGCCGATGGGCCAAACGCCCGCCACCGTCTACTGCGACGAGGAGGCCGAGCTTAACAACCTCATCCGCCACCTCTTCAGAGGCGGCCTCGACCTCCAGGCGATGGCGCGCTCCTACCGCCGGCCCAACGCCTTCCGCTACTACGCGCGCGAGGACCTGCGCCCCTTCCTGCATTTCCTCGGTCAGATGATGAAGCGCGTCCCCAAGCAGATCGTGAAAGAGGCCGTGCGCCAGTTAAAGTAGTGCGCTCAAGGTTCTCAGAAAACCGCAGCAACTGCCGGGCGCGAGACCTTGCGCGGGACGGGCCGACTTTGCAAGTTCTTCAACGGATCGGGGCGCTCCTTGGTGTTCAGCGCCGTACCTCGCTCACCTTCTCACTGAAGAAGGAGGGTCCAGCGGACTATTTTTATTTCCCACCACGAAGAATCGTTACCATGTCTACAGCGAACACCACTGCTTCTCGCATTGACCGGCTCGACGTGAGCTTGTTTGACCACATCTCCAGCCAGTCGTCAACGGCAGACCGGGAAGCGTTCTTAGCGCTCCAGCGCGCCGTACGAGACCGTTCTGAAGGATACGTGTACTTGGAGATCGGATCGCACCTGGGCGGGAGCATTCAGCCGCACCTGCTCGACCCCCGTTGCAAGAAGATCTATTCCATTGACAAACGCCCCGAGGAGATGCCGGATGAGCGCGGGGAGAACCGCGTCTACCGGGGGAACTCCACGCAACGGATGCTTGACCGGCTTGGCCAGATTAGCGAAAAAGGTCTCAGCAAGATCGTGTGCTTCGACCATGACGCCCGCCACATCGACCCGCAGCGCATCGATCCCGCGCCGCACTTGTGCTTTATTGATGGAGAGCACACCAACAGGGCCGTCGTCGCTGACTTCGCGTTCTGCTACAAAATCAGCGCGCCCGATGCCGTGATTGCGTTTCACGACTCTGGACTCGTAGCCAAGGGCATTAAAACGGTAAAGAAATGGCTGCGCCAGCGGGGCATCGTCTATGAGGGACTCAAGCTCGGCGGCTCCGTGTACGCCATTTGCCTCGGCGCCTCGGTTAAGGCAATAGCGCCGCAACTCCGGCCGCAGAGCATCAACGAAAACATTTACTTCGCTAAGATACGGTTGGCGCTCGCAGGACAGAAGGTGCGCCGCTTAGTCACAAACACCGGGTAGCCCGTGGCGAAGCTGGTGACAAGTAAGAAGGGCGCGCCTTGCGGAGCTGACTCCGAGCGTTTCTCGCACGTGAGTCTCACGCGCCCCCTAAAATCTGCGCTGGTCACCAGCGCAGTTGCCGTCTTCGCAGGCGGGCGGGTGCGGGGGTTGAAAAAAATGGTGCTTCAAGGCCTCGTACGCGCGCTCAGGTGCGTACCGTCTGACCACGCGGCGGTGGAACGTGCCGATTTCGCACGATTGTCAACAGGCTGGGGCGGTTGCGGGGGCGGCGGGCGCTTACCTTGGTAGCTCTGTTTCCCAACGATAAAGCGCCGGGCATCATGTGCGGAATCTGCGGACTCATTGGCGAAGGCGGCCTTTCTGAGGCGGCCGTCGAGGCGTTGCAAAAGAGCCTCGGCCACCGCGGCCCGGACGCGGCCGATGTGCGCCGCGCGGGCAACGCCTGCCTCGTCCACACGCGCCTCTCCATCATCGACCTCTCCGAGGCCGGCCGCCAGCCCATGCCGAACGAGGATGAGACGCTCTGGCTCGTCTTCAACGGCGAGATCTACAACGCGCCCGCGCTGCGCGAGCGGCTCCTCAAGCAAGGCCACACCTTCCGCAGCACGACCGACAGCGAGGTGCTCCTCCACCTCTACGAGGAAGAGGGGCCGGCGATGGTGGAGAAGCTGCGCGGCATGTTCGCCTTCGTCCTCTACGACGTGGAAAAAGACGAGGCCTTCGCCGCACGCGACCCCTTTGGCATCAAGCCGTTCTTCTACAAGGAGCATGGGGGGCGCTTCGGCTTTGCTTCAGAACTGCGCGCGCTCCTGGCGCTGCCGGATTTTCCGCGCGTGATGGACTGGGAGGCGTTCGGACTCTACGCGCGGCTCAACTACGTCCCCGCGCCGCGGACGATGTGGGCGCACGCCCGCCGCCTGGAGCCGGGCCACTGGCTGCTCGTGCGCGAAGGCCGCGTCGCCCGCAAGGAGCGCTACTTCACGTTGGAGAAGAACGGCGGCTTCGCGGGCGGCTTTGACGACGGCGTGGACGCGCTCGACCGCACGCTGCGCCAGTCCGTCCGGGCGCACCTCCTATCCGACGTGCCCGTGGGCGCGTTCCTCTCTGGCGGGCTGGACTCGTCCATCGTCGCCGCGATGGCGCAGCGCGAGCTGGACACGAAGCTCAACACGTTCACGGTGACGTTCCCCGACCTGCACGTCTTTGACGAGTCGGGCTTTGCGCGGCAGGTGGCCGAGCACATCGGCTCGAACCACGAGGCCATCCCCGTCTCCGGCACGGACGCGCGCGCGGCCCTCTTCGAGATGCTTGACCACCTCGACGAGCCGTTTGCCGACTCCTCGCTCGTGCCGGCGGCCATCGTGAGCAAGGCCACGAGCCGGCGCATGAAGGTGGCCCTGGCCGGCGACGGCGGCGACGAACTCTTTGCCGGCTACAACAAGTACCAGGGCCTGCGCCTGGCCGAGCGCTTCGGCGCGCTGCGGCCGCTTTTGCAGGCCGTCGCCCGGCTGCCGCTGCCGGAGCACCACGGCAGCCTCTTCGGCAAGCGGTGGCGGCAGGTGCGCAAGCTCGCGCGCGTGATGGCGCCCACGGCCTTTGAGCGCTACCTCCGCGCCACCGAGCTGGTGGGCGATCCCGTCGTGGGCGCCGTCAACGGGCACCGCGGCACGGCTCGGCACCTCGCCGAGGGCGCCAGCCAGGCGCGCGTCGAGGCGCAGCTGCGCCAGGTGTGGCAGCGCGGCCAGGCGCGCGGCTTCCGGGAAGCTGACCTCTGGCTCTACGCCGATGCGCAGTTCGGCCTGGCCTACGACATGCTCCACAAGGTGGACGTGGCGAGTATGCGCTACAGCCTCGAAGTGCGCGAGCCGTTCATCGACCCGGAGGTGGCGCGCCTGGCGTTCGGGTTCCCGCCGGAGTGGAAGCTGCGCGGCAACGAGCGCAAACACATCTTGAAGAAGGTCTCCGAGCGCTACCTGCCCGCCTCCGTGGTGCACCGCTCGAAGCAAGGCTTCGGCTTCCCCATCGGCGAGTGGGCGCGCGGAGAGCTGCGCCCGCTCTTTGAGGAGGTGCTCGCGCCGGAGCGCTTGGCGCAGTCCGGCATCTGGGACCCCGCCGCCGTGCAGCGGCTCTTTGATGAGCACCTGAGCCGCAAGAAGGACCGCTACCGCGAGCTGTGGAATATTCTTGTTTTTGAGAAATGGCGCCAGCAGTGGCAACCGGATCTCCAAACGGAGGCCGCCTGACGTTTCCGCTACGGCGCTCGCTCAGGAAAGCTGGTAGCCCATCCGCTGCGCAAGCTGTTCGGGAGATCGGACAGCGATCAAGTTTTCGAGCCGGCCCATCGCACAGTCATCGGAAAGACGTACGAGATGGCGGCGCCCCGGCACGCACCGTATGATGCGGAAGCCGCGCTCGCGCAAAAAGGAAAGCACGTCATTCGTTGTGTAGCCGTACTGCTTGAAAAGCTCGCCGGACGCCTCGAAGTAGATGCACGCCGTGTTCGCCATGAGCCGCTCGGCGCCTTCCATCACGAACTTCTCGTAGCCCTCTACATCGATTTTGAGCAAAGAGATGCGCTCGCAGTTCAGCGCGCGGTCCAGGCGCTGGATAGGCACCTGCATCCCCTCTGCGCTCGCGGTTACGCGGTTGCGGTCGTCGGAGGTCACGTCAGAAAAGGTCACGGTGCCTTCTTCTGCGCCAAGCGCCAGGTTGTGCGTTTCCACGTTGTGCGCGTGGTTGAGGGCGACGTTGCCCCTGAGAAAGCGACACGTCCTCGGATGCGGCTCGTACGCGAACACGCGCCCGCCAGGCCCCACGGTTACGGAAGCCGCCAGCGCCGTGTTGCCTACGTTTGCGCCTACGTCCACCATGACATCGCCAGGGCGCAGGCAGTCCTGGATGAACATGAGGTCTTTGTTGCGGCACGCCGGATCAACCCAAAGCTGCGCGGCGAACATGGACGGATAAAACCGAAGCACGAAGCCCCGTTGCGGAATGATGAAGCGCGTGCACAGCCCCGTTTTCATCAAGAGCCTCGATACCAGAAAACGAACAGGGTGGTCCTGCTTGCCAATGATGGCCGCGTACCGGCGCACGGTACGGATGGCAGCGTCGTACATCGTCAGAAGAAACATGTTAGGGGAGAAGGGTTTGCAGCCGCGACGGTGGCCGCCCGATCCTCACCGAAAGTATACCGCATCAGAGCACAAATGAAACAGCAGGAGCCTGCCCGCATCTTCCACCTCATCAAAAGCCTGGGCCGCGGCGGCGCCGAGGTGCTCCTGGCCGAGGGCCTGCGCCACGCCGACCGCGAGCGCTTCACCTACGGCTACGGCTATTTCCTGCCCTGGAAAGACGCCGTCGTGCCCGCGCTCGAAAAAGAGGGCGCCGAGGTGGTCTGCTTCGGCGCGCGCAGCAGCCCGGCCGTCCTCCTCTCGGCCTGGAAAGTGGCGCGCTTCCTCAAGACCTGGAACGCCGACCTCATGCACTGCCACCTGCCCATCTCCGGCGTGACGGGGCGCCTGGCCGGGCGGATGGCGGGCGTGCCCGTCGTCTACACCGAGCACATCGACATGGAGCAGTACAGCCTGCCTACGCGCTGGGCCAACCTCGCCACGTGGCCCTTGCAGGAGCGCGTCGTCGCCGTCTCGGAAGAGGCCGCCGCCTCGGCGCGGCGTCATGCGGGCGAGCGCGTGCCCGTCGAGGTCGTCCTCAACGGCGTGGACACCGAGGTTTTCGACCCCGCCGAGCAGAGCGGGCAGGCCGTGCGCGCGGAGTGGGGCATCCCGTCCGAGGCGCCGCTTGTGGGCACCATCGCCGTCTTCCGACCGCAGAAGCGGCTGCACGACTGGCTCGAGGCCGCCGCGCGCATCCGCCGCGCCGTGCCTGAGGCGCGCTTCCTCATCGTGGGCGAGGGGCCGCTGCGCGAGGAACTGGAGGCGAAGAAGGGCGCGCTGGGCCTGGACGAGGCGGTGACGTTCGCCGGCTTTCAGGAAGACGTGAAGCCGTACCTGGCGGCGCTGGACGTGTACCTGATGTCGTCCGAGCGCGAGGGGCTGCCCATCGCCCTCCTCGAAGCCATGTCGATGGGCTGCCCGGTGACGTCCACGGCCGTGGGCGGCATCCCCGGCGTCGTCCGCGAAGGGGAGGACGGCTTCTTGGTCGAGATGGGCGACGCGGAGGCGCTCGCCCAAGCGGCGCTCAAGCTGGTAAAGGACGCGGGCCGGCGCCAGGAGATGGGCCGCTCCGCCCGCCGGCAGATCCAGGAAAACTTCAGCATGGAGCGCATGGCGCGCCAACTCGAAGCCCTGTACACCGACGTGCTCACGAGGGCTTCCGTCCATGCCTAAAACAGCCGCAAACGACATCAGCATCCGGCGCGGCACGCCCGAGGACACGGCGCGCATCGTGGATTTCCTGCGGCTCGTGCTGGGCGAGGGGACGATCCCGCGCACGGAAGGGTACTGGCAGTGGAAGCACGTGGAGAACCCCTTCGGCGCCTCGCCCGTGCTCTTGGCCGAGGCCGCCGGTGGTGAGAACGCGGGTCAGCTCGTGGGCCTGCGCGCGTTCATGCGCTGGCGGTTCATGAGCGGCAGCCGGGCCGTGGAGGCCGTGCGCGCCGTGGACACGGCCACGCACCCGGACTGGCGCGGGCGCGGCATCTTCACGCGGCTAACGCTCCAGCTCGTAGAGGAGATGCGCGAGGAAGGCGTGGCCTTCGTCTTCAACACGCCCAACGCGAAGAGCCGTCCGGGCTACCTCAAGATGGGGTGGGAGGACGTCGGGAGCGTCTCGCTCTGGGTGCGCGTGCTGCGGCCGGGGCGTTTTGTGCAGACCCTGGCCTCGGGTCGCGGGCGGCCGGAGGAAGAAACCAACCTCCGCCCCGGCGCTTATGAGGGCGTGGAGGCCGCGCTGGGCGAGCCGGGCCTCGAACATCTCCTGGCCGCGTGCGCGCCACGCGACGGGCGCTACGCCACGCCGCGCACGGTTGACTACCTGCGTTGGCGCTATGCCGCCATCCCGGAGCTTGACTACCGCGCGCTCTGGGACTTAGGCGGTGGCCGGGGGGCGCTCCTCGCCTTCCGCAAGCGCACGCGGGGCGGCCTGCACGAGATGGACCTGGGCGAGGTGCTCGTCCACCCCTCGCCGGAGGGGATGCACCGGGGCCGCGCGCTCCTGCGCCACCTCGCCCGCACCGCCGAGGCCGACTACCTCGTGGCGATGGCGCCGTGGGACACGCCCGCCCGCCACGCGCTGCTCTTCTCTGGCTTCGTGCCCGCGCCGCGCCTGGGGCCGCGCCTCACCACGCGCCGGCTCGCGTACGACGAAGAGGAGCCGCCGCTGCCGGACCCCCGCGCGCGTGCCAGCTGGCACCTGAGCGTGGGCGACGTAGAGCTGTTTTGAGCGGTTCTGCGCCGCCGTCAAGAACGAGAGCGTTTTAACGAGCTGAAAGAAGAGATCGCATGGGCTACGAGTGGATCGGGTACTTGTTGGGGTGGACGGTCGTCTTTTTTCTGGCGAGCTTCGTCCTCGTCTCCGAACGCCTCTCTAAAAAGGTCAAGACGGCGCTGATCGCTGGGATCGTCTTGCACGCCCTCGGGGCGTTCCTGCGGCACTACCTGCTCTACAATTTCTACAACGGCAGCGGGGACGCGGCTGTCTACTTCAACACGGGCATAGGCTACGCCGAGCGCTACGCCAACTTCGACTTCAACATGTTCTTCGACCCGACGGAGTGGTGGATCGGGCAGTGGTACGGGGGCGAGTTCATCAACTGGGTCACGGGGTGGGCCGTGCTTCTCGTCGGCCCGACGCAGCGGGGGGTGTTTCTGTTCTTCGCGCTCGTCTCGTTCATCGGGCCGGTGGTGCTCGGGTTTAAGATCATGCGACGCTTCCCGCAGGTGCACGCCCAGCGGTACCTGTTCCTGTTGTGGTGCTGGCCCTCGCTCTGGTTCTGGCCGTCGAGCATCGGCAAGGAGTCGCTGGTGCTTTTGGGCATCTGCCTGGCCGTGGCCGGGTACCTGGGCACGGGGAAGCGGCCGCAGTGGCTCTTGATGGCGGCGGGCGTGGGGCTGGTCTACTGCATCCGCCCGCAGGTGGCCGCCGTGGTGATCGCCTCGCTTGCCCTGGCGCAGTGGCTCTCCTGGGGCGGGGAGTGGACGCCGGCGCGCATCCTCCAGGGCAGCTTTATCGCCATCCTGGGCGTGGCGCTGTGCCTGGTGTCCGTGCAGGCCGTCGGCATCGAGAGCTACGGGGAGGACGGCGTGGTGGACTACCTCTCAGGGAAGGCGCAGGCCGGATTCCAGAGCGGCGGGAGCACGGTGGAGGCCATCGGTGTAGGCTGGACGAACATCCCGGTGGCGCTCATCACCGTGTTCTTCCGCCCGTTTTTGTGGGAGACGCACAACATCATGGCGCTCATCTCCGCGCTCGAGACCGTCGGGCTGTGGGGGCTGGTCTGGTACTACCGCAGCGACGTGGCCGTGGCGCTGCGCAACTGGCGCTCCAACCGGCTCCTGTGCTTCGCCTTCCCCTTTATCTTCCTCTACGCCATCCCCTTCGGGATGATCACAGCCAACCTGGGCATCCTTGTGCGCCAGCGCGTCTTCCTCTTCCCCTTCCTCTTCGTGTTGATCGCGTGGGGCGCCGCCGCGCAGCCTTCCGCGCAGGAGGCTCCGCCCAGACAACGGACCGCTACTGCTTAAACGAAATCAGAGTCACAGAAAAAACGTCAGCTGCCATGCGCAAAAAAGCAACGGAAGTGTTTCACGTCGTGAAAAACGCGGTGAAGCCTCGTCAGTTCTCCGTCCTACTCGGAAAGCTGCGCGCTAAGCTCTTCGAGCGCATGAGCGACGAGGATCGGACGTATAACTCGTCGTGGTTGAAGAAGGTAGGAGGCGATTTCGAGTCTACCGCGAAGCAGCTCGACGCCCCCCTTTGGGACGAAAGTTTGGCCTTCGCCGCCGATCTGGAAGAGCGCGCCCAGAAGAAGTCAGACGAGCTGGGTCAACTCATTGGGGGCGGAGGCCATTACGCCATGCTGTATTTCATGACCCGTTACCATAAGCCGGAAACGGCTGTGGAAACGGGGGTCGCCGCAGGCTTCAGCTCGCAGGCCATCCTCGCAGCCATGCACCGGAACGGAAAGGGGACGCTCTACAGCAGTGAGTTTCCCAACCCGCGGCTCAGGCGCTCTGAGCAGCACATCGGAGCCATGGTCGAAGAGCACTTGAAGGATAGATGGGAGACTTACCTGGACGGCGACCGACGAAACCTGCCTCGCATTGCTTCTAAAGTTGGGAAGGTAGACCTTTTCCACTACGACTCCGATAAGCGGCGGTCCGGCCGGCAGTTTGCGATGGACACGATGACCCCCCTCTTCCACGACGGCACGATCACGATCATGGACGACATCGACGACGATCTGTTTTTTCACGATTACGTGCAGGAAACGGAGTGCTCGTGGAGCGCCTTCGAGCTTGAAGGGCCGTTCGTTGGGAGGAAGTTCATCGGGATGGTAACGCTTTAGACACTTCAGGACAGGAAGTCCGTTTTTCGCTCAGGCGAGTGCTTTTGAGTCATCGTTCAACCTTCTCCAGGTCTCTCTGCTCTGGTACACCCCTTCGCAAAGCGGGCACGCCGTTTCCTCCGCGCCGGACAGGTGCTTATCCCGCAACGGTGCGCCGGCGTTACCGTGCTGGCGTACCACCTCATAGGCGCCGGGACGGCCTCGCCCGTGGACATCTCCAAAGAGACTTTCCGCGCGCACGTCGAAAGGCTGAGCCGGAGCGCCGAGGTGGTCCCGCTGGAGGCGGCGTACCGGCCCGCAGGCGCCTCTTCGGGCAAGCCGGAGCGGCCCCGCGTGGCGCTCACCTTCGACGACGCTTACGAGAACTTCTTCGCAGAGGCGTACCCGCTCCTGGAGGCGCACCGGATGCCCGCCACGCTCTACGTGCCCACCGGCTTCGTCGAAGGCACGGCGCGCGCGCCCATCCGCGGCACCGACGGGCTGCGGCCGTGCTCCTGGGCGCAGCTCCGCGAGATGCACGCCGGCGGCCTCGTCGCCCTGGGGTCGCACACGTGCACGCACCCCGACCTCGACAAGGTGAGCCGCACGCGCGCCGCCTGGGAGGTCGAGGCGTCCAAAAGCGTGATTGAAGAAAAAATCGGAACGCGCGTCACGAGCTTCTGTTACCCGCGCGGCCTGTGGACGAAAAGCGTCGAAGAAGCCGTAGCGCGCCACTACGAGTCGGCCGTCATCGGCGGGGGCGTGGCGGCGCGCCCCGGCCGCACCAACCCGCTGCGGATCCGCCGCGTCCCCTTGACGCGGATGACGCCGCGCGACCTCATGCCCATTCTGGAAAGCCGCGTGTGGCTCGAAGAGTGGATCGCCAACCAGGTCCGCCGCCGCCGCGGGTAACGCCACGCCCTCCGAAGACCCTATCAACAAGATCCTGCCTTTGACGATGGCGACGGAAACCTCCTCGGACCTGACCTTCGCAGAGATCGGCGAGGGGGAGCGCGGCGCGCTCCTGGAGCAGATCCGCGCCATCCTGGCCGAGACGAGCGCGCGCGGCACTGCGGGCTTTGACGAGGGCTGGTGGCGATGGCAGTACGAGGCGCTGCCCACGGGCCGGGCGCACGTCTATGCCGCGCTCGAAGACGGGAAGGTGCTGGCCTACTACCACGTGCCCGTCTACCGGGGCGTCGTGCGCGGCGCGGACAAGACCTTTGCCGTGGTGCAGGGCGTGGCCGTGAGCCGAAAGCTGCGCGGGCGCGGCGTCTTCCGCCGGCTGGCCGAGTACGCCACCGCCCGCCTCCTCGACGCCGACATCGACCTCCTCTACACCTTCCCCAACGACAAGAGCATCCACACCTTCGTCAAGTACAACGGCTACGAGCACGTGGCGACGTACGGCGCCTACGCGCTGCCTGTGGATGGCGCGCTGCTTTTGGGGAGCCGTGTAAACCTTTTTGGCCTGGAGCGCGTGGCCGGCGCGGCGCTGGACAAGGCGCTCGACGCGCTTGGGAAAAAGCTGGCGCCCAGCGCCACGCTCCGCCTGCGCGACGGCATCGGCGAGGACGTGGCGGAGGTGTTTGCGGCGCATCAGAGGCCCTTCGGCGTGCACCTGCGGCGCGACGCGCGCTACCTGCGGTGGCGCTTCCTGGAACGGCCCAACAGCCGGCACCTCGTCTTCGCGCTGGAGAAGGGGGGCGAGGCCGCAGCGGTGGCGATCTTCAAGCTCGATGAGATGTTCGGCATCCCGGCGCTCGTGCTCATGGACTTCGCGTGCCGGCCGGGGCAGGAGGCGGACGTGCTCCAGATCCTGAGCGCGGTCCGCCGCCGGGCGCGCGAGTACGCGGGCGAGGCCGTGGGCGTGATGTTCGCCGCCGGCGTCGATCCGCTTTTGCGGCGGCTGCCGGCCATCGGCTTCGTGCCCATCCCCGAGCGGCTGAACCCGCGCCCGCTCCACCTGCTCGTCAAAAACGCGGGCGCCGAGCGGCTGGCCGCCCCGTTCGCCCCCTCGGCCTGGCGCGCTACCCTCGCCGATTGGGACGTTTTTTGATTTGGCTTCTGCTTCTACCGTGACTTCTCTCGCCACCCATCTCCAACCCGAGCGCACGCAGCGCGCGGACGGACAGGCCGGCTCGCCCACGCGGCGGCCCCGGCTGGCGTACGTCATCACGCACCCGACGAGCGCGCAGCATCTCCTGCGGGGGCAGCTCGCCTTCATGCAGGCGAGCGGGTTCGACGTGACGCTCATCACGTCGCCGGGCGAGGAGCTGCGCTTGGTAGAAAAACGCGAGGGCGTGACCGTGCGCCCCGTGCTGATGCCGCGTGAAATCCGGCCGCTCCAGGACGCCAAGGCCTTTGCGCAGCTTGCCGGCGCGCTGCGTGCGCTCAAGCCCGACGTGGTCAACGCCGGCACGACGAAGGCCGGCCTCTTGGGCATGATGGCGGCGCGGCTCGTGGGCGTACCCGTGCGCGTGTACCTCTTGCGCGGGCTGCGCCTGGAGACGTCCGCCGGGCCGCAGCGCGCGCTCCTGAGCCTGGCCGAGCACGCCTCGGCCCGTTGCGCCACGCGCATCGTAGCGGTGAGCCACAGCCTGGAAGAGAAGTACGTGGCGCGCGGCTACGCGCCGGCCGGCAAGGTTACCGTGCTGGCCGGCGGCTCGTCCAACGGCGTCGATGTAGAGCACTTCGCCCCGTCAGCCAACGGCCGGGCCGAAGAGGCGGCAGCCCTGCGGGCGCAGCTGGGGATTCCGGACGAAGCGCCCGTCATCGGCTTTGTGGGGCGCTTTACGCGGGACAAAGGCATCGTCGATCTCATGGGCGCTTTTGAGGAGTTGGAAGAGCGCTTCCCCGAGGCGCGGCTGCTCCTGGTGGGCGACTTCGAAGAGGGCGATCCGGTGCCGGCGGCGTGCGTACGGAAGATCGTGGCGCACCCGCGCGTGGTGCGTCCGGGCTTCGTGGACGACGTGGCGCCGTACTACGCGCTCATGGACGTGCTGGCGTTCCCGTCGCGGCGCGAGGGGTTTCCCAACGTCCCGCTCGAAGCGGCCGCCGCGCGCGTCCCCGTCGTCGGCGCGCGCGCCACGGGCACCGTCGATGCCGTAGAGGACGGCGTGACGGGCGCGCTCGTGGCGCAGCACGACGCTCGCGGCCTCGCCGCCGCCCTGGGCCGTTACCTGAGCGACGAGGCGCTACGCCAAGCCCACGGGCAGGCCGCCGAAGAGCATGTGGCGGAGCGCTTTCGCCCGGAGCGCGTTTGGAAAGCCCTGCACGGCGAGTACGCACGCCTCCTCCGCGCCGCCGGCCGGCCGCTCCCGCTTCACTCCGCCTGAGCGCGCGTGCTACCGACTTTCAGACTGCGATCCGAGGACTTCTGTGCTGAACATCTTTTCCGTCGATCTTGAAGACTGGCACCAGCTCGTGCGGCGCGTCCTCACCGGCGAGCCGCTGGCCGCCCCGTCCGCGCACGTGGACCGGCAGATGGACGTGCTCCTGCGCCTCTTAGATGAGCACGGCGTAGAGGCCACGTTCTTCGTCCTCGGCGCGCTGGCCGAGCACCGGCCCGAGATCGTGCGGCGCGTGGCGGAGGCGGGTCACGAGATCGCCTGCCACGGCTACGATCACTGGCGCGTGTACGACCTCACGCCCGAGGCGTTTAGAGAAGACGTGCGCCGCTCAAAAACGCTCTTGGAGGACCTCACCGGCCGGCCCGTGCGCGGCTTCCGTGCGGCGGAGTTCTCCGTGCGGCGCGCGCAGGCGCCCTGGGCGCTTGGCATCCTGGCCGACCTCGGCTTCACGTACGATTCGAGCATCTTCCCCATCCGCCATCGGCGCTACGGCATCCCCGAGTTCGACCCGGACGCGAAGCGGTACGCGCTCCCCAATGAGAAAAGCATTACCGAGGTGCCGCTCTCGGCGGTAAGCGTTTGGGGCGTGCGCGTGCCGGTGGCGGGCGGGGGCTACTTCCGCTACCTGCCCGGCGCGGCGCTCGAAGCGGCCACGCGCCGCCTGGGCGCGCAGGGACGCCCGCTGGTGACGTACTTCCACCCGTACGAGTTCGACCCGCAACGCCTCGACGCTTTTGAAACCCTCGCGCCAGAAAGCGTGGCGCAACGCCTGCGCGCCCTGAGGTTGAACGCGCTTCAGAACGTGGGCCGGCGCTCGCTCCTCGGCAAAGTGGAGCGGCTGCTGAGGGCGTTCCCCTTCACCTCGTTCCGCGACTACCTCAGCCGCACGACGCTGCCGGAGGGCGGGGCGCTCCCGTTTTCCGGCGGGCCGGGCGGCGCTGGGCGTCCGCCGCGCCGCGCGCGTGGGACGGCGTCCGCTTCCGCAAACCCGTCCCTTTCAGCAAATCAGAAAGCGGCGCAGAACCCCGCTTGAGCATGATGTACCGGCGTTTCGGCAAGCGCTTTTTCGACGTGGCCGCCTCGGCTGTGGGGCTGGCGGCGCTCTCGCCCGTGCTCGTAGGCATTGGGCTGGCCGTCCGCGTGGCGCACGGGGCGCCCGTCCTTTTCCGGCAGCGGCGCCCCGGCCGGCATGGCGCGCCGTTCACCATCTACAAGTTCCGCACGATGACGGACGCGCGCGACGCCCAAGGCCGGCCCCTCTCCGACGCCGAGCGGCTGACGCCGCTGGGCCGCTTTTTGCGCGCGACGAGCCTGGACGAGCTGCCCGAGCTGTGGAACGTCGTCTGCGGCGAGATGAGCCTCGTCGGCCCGCGCCCACTTCTCATGGCGTACCTGGACCGCTACACGCCGGAGCAGGCCCGCCGGCACGACGTGCGCCCCGGCCTCACCGGCTGGGCGCAGGTCAACGGCCGCAACGCCACCACGTGGGAGGAGCGCCTGGCGCAGGACGTGTGGTACGTGGATCACCAGAGCTTATGGCTCGACCTCAAGATCCTGGCGCGCACGCTCTTCAGCGTCACGGGCCGCCGCGGCATCAGCGCCGAGGGGCACGCCACGATGCCCGAGTTCATGGGCCGCGCCGCTGAGGAGTCTGATGCTTTGAGGACAAACGGACGCACCGCCGCCACGCCCCCTGCCTCCGAAGCCTGATGACAACGACAAGCGACCAATCGTCAGCGTCGAGGCGCGGCGTGTGCGTTGTTGGCGCGGGAGGGCACGCGAAGGTGGTCATTGCCATGCTGCGCGCGGGCGGCTGCGCTGTGGCTGGCCTCTTCGACGGTGACCCCGCGCTGCACGGGCGCAAGGTGCTCGGCGTCCCCGTCCTTGGCAGCGACGAGGACGCGCGGCTGGACGGCGCGCGTGCTGTCGTCGCCATCGGCAGCAACGCCGCGCGCAAGGCCGTGGCCGAGAAGCTGAGCGGGCGCGTGGCCGAGTGGACGCCGGTAGTGCATCCGCGCGCGTGGGTGCACGATTCCGTGACGCTCCGACCGGGGGCGGTGGTGTTTGCCGGAGCGGTCATCCAGCCCGGCGCGCACGTCGGCGCGCACGCCATCGTCAACACGGGCGCCACAGTGGACCACGACTGCACCCTGGCCGACTACGTGCACGTGGCGCCGGGCGCGCACCTGGCTGGGAACGTGCGCCTGGACGAGGGCGCTTTTCTGGGCATCGGCGCAGCGGCGGTGCCGGGCGCGGCAGTGGGCGCGTGGGCCACCGTCGGGGCCGGCGGCGTGGTCGTGCGCGACGTACCGGCGCGCGTAACGGCCGTGGGCGTCCCGGCAAAGCCGCTGCCGGAACACCGGGCGGGAGGGCGCGAAGAATAACGCGCGCGCCTCTGGACGGCTGACGACAGACCGCAGACCGCCGCTTTTCCCGACGACGGGTTGTTGGCGGCGTTCGCCTTCTCGTCCGCTTCGCGCGTACGTGCAGGCAACCGCATCCGCACATCTCTACAGCTAAGCACGAGGCCACTTTTGAGAGACGCCGCTACCGCCACCGCCGAGCGCATCTACCTCTCGCCCCCGCACATCGGCGAGGCCGAGCGCGCCTTTGTCGAAGAGGCGTTCGAGACGAACTGGATCGCGCCCGTGGGGCCGCACGTGGACGCCTTCGAGCGCGAGTTCGCCGAGGCCGTGGGCGCTGAGCACGCCGTGGCCGTCTCCTCCGGGACGGCGGCGCTGCACCTGGCGCTCCGTCATCTCGGTCTCGAAAAAGGGGATGAGGTGCTCGTCTCCACCTTCACGTTCTGCGCGAGCGTGAACCCGGTCCTCTACGAGAACGCACGCCCCACGTTCATCGACAGCGAGCGTGCCTCGTGGAACATGGACCCGAATCTGTTGGAGGACGTGCTCGAACGCCGCGCCGAGGCAGGGAAGCGGCCCAAGGCCGTCGTCCTCGTCCACCTCTACGGGCAGTGCGCCGACCTCGACCCCATCGCCGAGCTGTGCGAGGAGTACGGCGTGGCGCTCATCGAGGACGCCGCCGAGGCGCTCGGCGCCACGTACAAGGGCGGCGCGGCGGGCAGCTTCGGGCGCGCGGGCGTGTTCTCCTTTAACGGCAACAAGATCATCACCACCTCGGGCGGCGGGATGCTCGTCACGCCGGAGGCGGAGATGGCCCGGCACGCCAAGAAGCTCGCCACGCAGGCGCGCGAGGACGTGCCGCACTACGAGCACACCGAGATCGGCTACAACTACCGGCTCTCGAACGTCTTGGCCGGCATCGGACGCGGGCAGCTTCAGAAGCTTGAGGAGCGCGTTACAGCGCGGCGGCGCAATTTCGACTTTTACCAGAAGCGCCTCGGCGCGCTGCCGGGCGTGGCGTTCATGCCGGAGGCGCCGTGGGGCCGCGCCAACCGCTGGCTCACCTGCCTCACCATCGACCCCGACGCCTTCGGGGCGGACCGCGAGGCCGTCCGCCAAGCGCTCGAAGCCGAGAACATCGAGGCGCGCCCGCTCTGGAAGCCGATGCACCTGCAGCCCGTCTACGCCGGTTACGAGGCCGTGGGCGGCGCCGTGGCGGAAGGCCTCTTCGAGCGCGGGCTGTGCCTGCCCTCCGGCTCAGCACTCGCGGAAGCCGACCTAAGCCGCGTCGCCCGCATCGTTGAGCACGTGGCGCGGGCGGCGTAGGTGGACAAAAAATTGTCTTGCTTTAACGCAGTGTTAAGAAATAACCTCCTGCGCCTGCTGAATGTAAAAACTCCGGTATTATTGTGACGAAGCCCTGCTGCGTGTTTTCTTAGATAGGGGTCGCTGTTGTACTTTTAGTGTCGCGTCTAAACTTATATCCAACGCGCACTTCAGTTTAGGCTGGCGCTGCGCTTCTCGTCCGGCGGCCGGTCTGCTTTTCCTGCTTCTATTTAGTTCACATGCAACGACTCGTTACGAAGTATCTCGTTGACTTGGCGCTCTGGGTGGCCGTCACGCCCTTGGCCTTCCGCCTCCGCCTGGCGGGCGACTGGCTCGACTATTTCCCGGAGATGCTCATCCTCATGGCCGCCGGCCTGCCCGTCAAGATCGGCGTGATCTATGGGCTGGGGTACTTCCGGCGGACGTGGCGGAAGGTGGGCGTGCGCGACCTCGTGGCGATCCTGGCCGGCGTGGCCGTGGTGACGGTCTACCTCGCCGCCGTGTCGTTCTTCCTGCCGCTCGACTACTTCGTCCCGCGCGGCATCCCGCTCATCGAGGGGATGCTGGCCGTCCTGGTCCTGGCCGGGATGCGCCTGGCCGCGCGCCTCTTCCACGAGCGCCGCGAGCAGTACGCCGCCGTCGAGCGCGAGGAGACGAAGCGCGTCCTCATCGTGGGCGCCGGCGAGGCGGGCACGATGATCGCCCGCGAGATGCAGCGCCATCCCGGCGCCGGCCGCCTTCCCATGGGCTTCTTGGACGACGACCCGCTCAAGCGCCGCCAGCGCTTCCTGGGCCTCAAAACGCTCGGCGCCATCGGCGACCTCCCGCACGTTGTCGAGCGCCACGACGTGGACGAGGTCTTGATCGCCATCCCCTCGGCGCCGGGCGACCTCGTGCGCCGCATCGTCGAGCTGGCGCAAGGGGCCGAGGTCGAGCACCGCATCATCCCCGGCATCTACGAACTCCTCAGCGGCCAGGTCTCCATCTCTCACATCCGCGAGGTGGACGTCGAGGACCTCCTGCGCCGCGAGCCGATCCAGCTCGAGATGAACCGCATCGCCGACTTCATCGAGGGGAAAGTGGTGCTCGTCACCGGCGCGGGCGGCTCCATCGGCTCGGAGATCGTGCGGCAGGTCGTGCGCTTTAAGCCGCGCCAGGTGCTCCTCCTCGGCCATGACGAGGGGAGCGTCTACGCCATCGACCGCGAGATGCTCGAGACGCACCCCGGCCTCGACCACCAGCCCGTCATCGCCGACGTACGCGACCGCGACACCTTGGAGCACGTTTTTGCGCGCTACGGGCCGGAGGTGGTCTTCCACGCCGCCGCGCACAAGCACGTGCCGCTTATGGAGGCCAGCCCCGACCAGGCCGTGTTCAACAACGTGGGCGGGACGCGCAACCTCGTCAACGTGGCCCTGGAGTACGGCGTGGAGCGCTTCGTGAACATCTCCACGGACAAGGCCGTGAACCCGACCTCGGTGATGGGCGTCTCGAAGCGCGTGGCCGAGCACCTCGTGCACTGGGCCGCGCAACAGGCCGGGTCTCGGCAGGCGTTCGTCTCCGTGCGCTTCGGGAACGTCTTGGGCAGCCGCGGCAGCGTGATCCCGCTCTTCAAGCGGCAGATCCAGCAGGGCGGCCCCGTCACCGTCACGCACCCGGACATGCGCCGCTACTTCATGACGATCCCCGAGGCGTCGCAGCTTGTCCTGCAGGCCGCCTCCATGGCCGATAACGGCGCCGTGTGCGTCCTGGACATGGGCGAGGCCGTCAAGATCATGGACCTTGCGCGCGACCTCATCTCGCTCTCCGGCCTCAAACCGGGCCGCGACGTGGACATCCAGGTCGTGGGGATGCGCCCCGGCGAGAAGCTCTACGAGGAGCTACTCACGGCCGAGGAAGGCACCGAGACCTCGCAGCACGAGAAGGTGTTCATGGCGCGCATGAACGGCTTCGCCGAGGAGCGCCTCGCGCAGATGCTCGACGGCCTCTTCGCCGCCGCCGCCACGCGCGACGCCGCCGCCATCCGCACGGCCTTCCGCGAGATCGTCCCCTCCTACCAGCACACCCCCGCCGAAGGGGAAGAGAAGAAAGTCAAGGCGGTGTGAGCGGGGTGGGGAAACGAGGAGTGGATGAGGGGAGGAAACGATGAATCGAGGAACTAAAGCTTTCTCGTCGTTTCTTCGGCTCTTCCTTTCCTCGTCTCACATCAAGACCCGGCGCGCTCGGCGAAGTGGTGATGGAAGCGGATGATGGAGGCGATGCCTTGCGCGTAGCGGTCCAGCCCGAAGTGCTCATTCGGCGAGTGGATGGCGTCGGAGTCCAGGCCGAAGCCCATCAAGACGGTGTCCAGGCCAAGGATCTCCTTGAAGTCGGCCACGACGGGGATCGAGCCGCCGCCGCGCGCGAAGTGAGGGCGCTCCCCGAAGACGCCTTCCATCGCCTCGGCGGCGGCCTGCATGGCGTCGCTCTCGCAGTCCACGAGCACCGGCTTGCCGCCGTGGAGCGGGCGGAAACGGAGTTTCATCGTGGGCGGCGTGTGCCCCTCGAAGTAGGCGCGCAGCTTCTCGGTCACGTCCTCCGTGCGCTGATCCGGGACGAGGCGCATGGAGATCTTCGCGTGCGCCTCCGAAGGGAGCACGGTCTTGGCGCCCTCGCCCGTGTAGCCGCCCCAGATGCCGTTCACGTCCAGCGTCGGTCGCGCCGTCGTCGCCTCCGGGATCGAATAGCCCTCCTCCGTGCGCACGGCCTCGACGCCGACGGACTTTTTCCACGCCTCGGCGTCGAACGGGAGGTCGCGGTAGGCTTGGCGCTCGCTTTCCGTCAAATCGTGCACCTTGTCGTAGAAGCCGGGCACGGCCACGCGGTGCTCGTCGTCGTGGAGGCCGCTAATGAGGTCGCTCAGCGCATTGATCGGGTTCTCGATGGCGCCGCCGTAGATGCCCGAGTGCAGGTCGCGGTCCGGCCCCGTCAAGGTGACCTCGACGTAGGCCAGCCCGCGCAGCCCGTAGGTGATACTCGGCACGCCCTCCTCGAACATGGCCGTGTCTGAGACGAGGACGACGTCGGCCGCCAGCTTCTCTTTGTTCGCCTCGATAAAGGGCGCCAGGTGCGTCGAGCCGGTCTCCTCCTCGCCCTCGATGACGAACTTGAGGTTCACCGGCACCTCGCCCTCGTCCTGCAAGTACGCCTGCGCCGCCTTGACGTGCATGAGCATCTGCCCCTTGTCATCGCAGGCGCCGCGCGCGTAGATCGTGCCGTTCTTGCGCGTCGGCTCAAACGGCGGGTCGGTCCAGAGGTCGAGCGGGTCGGGCGGCTGCACGTCGTAGTGGCCGTAGACGAGCACGGTGGGCCGGTCCTCGCCCACAAGGTGCTCGGCGTAGACGATGGGGTGCCCGTCCGTCTCGACCACCTCGGCCTTTTCGATGCCGATCTCCGAAAGGTGCGCGGCGAGCCACTCGGCGCAGCGGCGCACCTCTTCGGCATACTGCGAGTCGGTCGAGATCGAGGGGATGCGCAGGAGGTCTTCGAGGTCGCCCACGAAGGCGTCGAAGTGCTCATCGGCGAAGGCGAGGGCGTTTTCCATTTTGGATTGGGGATTGGGGATTGGGGATTGGGGATTGGGGATTGGGGATTGGGGATTTCGGATTCGGGCGTCAGCCGCTCGTACGGAGGGTGTGGGCGGCGAAGCGCTCGAAATCCGCGAGGTGCCGCGTGATAATGGCTTCGACAATGTGGAGGTCGAGCGCCTGGTAGTTGTGGATGGCGATGTTTCGGAAGCCGACCATTCGTTCGAGCCGGCTCGCGAGGTCGTCGTCCAGGAAGCCAGCCTCAGCCAGAAGCGTGAAGGCGTCGCGGCTGCGCTGCGGCGGGCCGAGGCGCTGCCGGCTGACGAGGTGCATCGCAAGGTCAATGGCGGCCTGGCAGGCGCGTTGCAGGTTGAGCACGATGGCGTCCTGGCGCGTGAGGTCGTCGAAGAGGTTCTTCGGCTCGCCGGCGTACTCCTCGCGGATGCGCCCGAGGCACCGCTCGATGATGGCCGCCTTGCCGAGCGCGACGTCATCCGCCATAGACGCGCCCCCGCCGGCGGATGCCGTCTAAGATCGCGCTGCGCTCCTCGTTGAGCAAGGCGTAGGCCGAGTACGTGTGCATCTCGAAGCGCTCGCGCGCGGTGCGGTCCGCCTCGAAGAGGACGCGGCCCGTGCTCACCACCTGCACCCGCATCACCGTCGAGGCGGCGCGCAGGTCTACGAGGTCCACCTTCTCGGCGCCGAGCGCTTTGCTGATGCTTTCGCGCGCGTCCCAGAGCGCCTCCGAAGAAAGCGTGCGCCCGCCGGGGAGGAGCACGGCCAGGTCCACGTCGCTCTCTGAGCGAGCCGCGCCGGCGGCGTGCGAGCCGAAGAGGTAGGCCGCCACCGCATCGGGCACGGCCTCGCGGACGGCCTCGACAACGGCCTCAAGCGAAAAGGGCGGGGCGCTCATGGCGTGCGGGCGTGGAGGATGAGGCGGGGCGCGCTGTCGGTGTGCGGGCGGCCGTCGTAGCCGCCGAACGTCTGCACGAGTTCCAGGCCGGCCTCGGCGTAGAGGCGTTGAAAATCCTCCAGCGTGAGGAGGCGCACGGACTCGCGGAAGGTTTTCGCGTCGCCGTTCTGCGGGCCGCCGTTTTGCTGCACCCCAGGGGCACTTCCTCCCGTGCGGTCGGGGCGAAGCGTGATCTCTTTGTTGATGCGCCCGTCGGCGATCCAGCGGCGCTGGCGGATGGTGTGGCCGTCGGCGCGGCGCTCGTCTTCAGGCACGAGCGTGGCGCGGACGTGCGGCGCGTTCATGAAGTCCTGGAAGAACCACCCGCCGGGCCGGAGCGCGGTGACGACGGCGCCGAGCGCGCGGGCGTGATCCCTCTCGTCCTCGAAGTAGCCGAACGAGGAGAAGAGGTTCACGGCGCCGCCCACGCAGCCGGTGCAGAACGGCTCGCGCATGTCCTGCTGCGCGAAGATGGCCTCCAACCCTTCCTCGGCGGCGCGGCGACGGGCCGTCTCGATGGCGCGCGCGGAGAGGTCGATGCCCGCCACGCGGTAGCCGCGCCGGGCGAGCGTGCGCGCGTGACGCCCGCGTCCGCAGCCCACGTCCAGGATGGCCGCGCCGGTTTCCGGCTTAACGGCGCGCTCCAGGAGGTTCACCACGCGCGCGGCCTCGGCCAGGTCGCGCTCGTTGTAGACGAGTTCGTACTCGTCGCGGTCGAACCATTCCTCGTACCACGCGCCAGCGGGGGAGGGCATGTCGGGGCGGGGGTGCGTGCAGGAAGAAGGGGGCGGCGGCGAAGAGGCGTTCAACGTCCAGCGCCGCTGGCGTCGAACGGCGCGAGCGCGTCGTCCAGGTCGCGCGCGTCGGGGAACCAGGCGACGATCTTGCGCAGGACCTCGTCCAGGAGCGCATCCGGGCACGAGGCGCCGGCGGTAAGGATGAGGTCGGCCGGGCGGTTTTCGGGGAACCAGCCCGTCGTCTCGCGCTCCGTCTGCGTGTGGATGTCGAAATGCTCGATGTGCGCGGGCGAGTGGATGTGGCCGGCGTCCTCCACGAAGAACGTCGGCATCCGCTCTTCGCACAGCTCGACGAGGTGGCTCGTGTTCGACGAGTTGTAGCCGCCGACGACGAGGGCCGCGTCCGCGCCGCTTTCGATGAGGGCGAGCGTGGCGTTCTGGTTCTCGTTCGTGGCGTAGCAGAGCGTGTCCGAGGTGTCGGCAAAGTGATCGGTGACGCGGTCCTCGCCGTAGCGCTCAAGCATGGCGCGGCGCAGGAGATCGGCGATGGCTTGCGTCTCCGTTGCCAGCATGGTCGTTTGGTTGACGACGCCGAGCTTTTGAAGGTCGCGCGTGGGGTCGAAGTTTTTGGAGTGCTTGTCGGCGAAGCGCTCGAAGAAAAAGTCGGCCCCTTCTTCGCCGCGGATCACTTTCGCCAGGCTTTCGGCTTCTTCAAGATCGCGCACGACGACGACGGGGCCGTCGTGCTTCGCGCGCGAGATCGTGGCGCGCGTCTCCTCATGGTAGCGCTTGCCGTGGACGACGATGGAAAACCCCTTCCCGCCGATCTGCTCGCTCTTGCGCCACACCTTTTCCACGAAGGGGCACGTCGTATCGTACGCCTCGACGTCCACGCCGCGCCGGCGAAGTTCTTCTTCGACCTCGACCGAGGCGCCGAACGCCGGGATGAGCACCACGTCGTCGGCTTCGAGCGCGTCGAAGGGGATGAGCTGCTCGCCGCGCGTGGTGCGCAGGAAACGGATGCCGCGCGCGCGCAGGTCGTCGTTCACGTGCGGGTTGTGGATCATCTCCGAGAGGAGGAAGATCCGCTCGGCGGCCGCCTTTTCGGGGTTCTCCTCGAGCGCCTTGTAGGCGATCTCGATGGCGTTCTCGACGCCGTAGCAGAACCCGAAGTGCCGCGCGATCTTGAACCGCACCGGCCCGAAGTCCACGACCGATGGCGAAAGGTCTTTCTTGCGCGGGTCCTGCGCCGCACGCGCCGCCTTGACTTGGGCGATGATGGCGCTTTTGTAGAACGTGGGGACGTCGAACTGGCGAGCCATGCGCTTAGGGCGGGTTGTGCCGTGTCGGATGCGCGGTGCTTTACGTCCGGGAGGGCGGGGGGTTCGGGCCGAGTGTGGGGGATGCGAATCACTTACGCTGACAAGATCTCCGGGACGATAGAGCGAGTGGATAGTTATTGGGTGCATCGTCCGCGTGGAGGATAAATTATAATAGTGGGTAAAAACGACCGCGCAACGCTGTAAAAAATACGTCGCCTGCTGACTGCAAGTGATGTATGCGCGCTTTTGAGTACTGGCACGGCGGTTGAAGTTCAACTTCCGCATCCACTCACCAAACATTGAGCACTGCGCAGAAGAAGGTATGGATTTCATCGATCAGGTTAGCGCGCTGGCTACGCGCATCAATGGACAAATCGAATAAATCCAGACCGAGGAGGCGACGAAGAACGCACTCGTTCTGCCCTTTATCAACGCTCTTGGCTACAACGTCTTCGACCCGACAGAAGTGGTGCCCGAGTTCACAGCGGACCACGGCATCAAGCGAGGCGAGAAGGTTGATTACGCCATCATGATGGACGGCCAGCCCATCATGCTCTTCGAGTGCAAACCTGTTGGCGGGGACTTTTCTGCGAAGCACGCCTCACAACTCTACCGCTACTTCTCCGTCACCGACACCCGAATCGGCGTCATCACAAACGGGGCTACGTACCGCTTCTTCTCCGACTTGGAGAACGAGAACAAGATGGACGACCGGCCCTTTCTGGAATTCGATCTCTTCGACTTTTCCGAACCCATCATCGACGAGTTGAAGCGGCTCACCAAACCGTCGTTCGATCTCGACGCGCTGCTTTCTGCCGCACACGACCTGAAGTACTTGAAGGCGATGCGGCATTATCTGGCTCGTCAGTGGTCAGAACCCGAAGACGACTTCGTGCGGTTCATGACGTGCCAGGTCTACGACGGGCGGATTACTCAGAACGTAAGGGAGCAATTTGCGCCTATCGTCCGCCGTGCGCTGCACCAGTTCGTCAGTAGCAAGGTGAGCGGCCGGCTAAAGTCGGCTCTGATGGAGGAGGAGGCGAGTCAGGTTGGATCGCACGAAGAGGCTACTACGAAGCCGGGGGCCACACCCGAACAGGCTTCTCCGAGCGACATCGTCACGACGGAAGAGGAGCGAGAGGGCTTCCGCATCGTGCGTGCTATCATGCGCGAGATCGTTGATGTCTCCCGCGTCGTCATGCGCGATGTAAAGACATACTGCGGCGTGCTCCTCGACGATAATAACAGAAAACCGATCTGTCGCCTTCATTTCAACGCCTCGCAGAACTACCTCGGCCTCTTCGATGCTCAAAAGAGTGAAGAGCGTGTGCCGATTGGCTCTCTTGATGAGATTTATGCCTACGCTGACCGGCTGAGGGCAACGGTCGGTTACTATGAGGACTGAGCCGGCGTTTTCAAACAAACAACCGGGGTGTTTCCTCAAATAAATATGCGAACTGCTGCACTCGTACTCCTCGCCATTCTTTTCACCGGCTGTGCTGGTCCGCAGAATACTGCCGGCGTCGATGACGGAGGCGCCCCCATTGGTGCCACGCGCATCACCGTGCAGATGGACGCGCCAGCTGACGACGCTTTCCGCAACACTGCCCGGCTTTTGCAGCGGGAGGGCTACACCATTGCCAGCAGTGACGGTGATCTCGGTACGTTGCGGACAGAAACGAAGCCCATCCGCGGATCGTGGGAAGTGCGCTACTCTGCCAGTGTGGTAAACGAGAAGCCAACGCAGATCCAGCTTACCGGCCATGCGTCGGCAGCGCCCATTGGAGAGTCGGCCATCCAAAAGAAAGGGCAGACTGGCTCGTTGATGCGTCGCGGATGGGCTGAGATGCACCGTCTCGCGGAGAGGATGGGGGAGGCCATGCCTCCGAGCAAACTTGCCTACGGACAGTAGTAGAGTTGGCTTTTAGGTCAATTCGTTCCGCCGCTCGCTCCCACACTCATCCTCTCTCACAACCGCCGGCTCACGCGCGGGAGCGTCTCCCTTTTCCATGCGGCGAAGCGGTCTTCGCAGATGGCGCGGCGGGCCTCCCGCAGGAGCCAGACGTAGAAGGCGAGGTTCTGCATCGAGGCGATCTGCAAGCCTAGGATCTCGTTCGCTTTGAGGAGGTGGCGCAGGTAGCCTTTGGAGAAACCGGAGGCGTAGGTGCCGAGGCCGGGGTCGAGCGGGGCGAGGCTTTCGGTCCAGCGGGCGTTGTAGATGTTCATCTCGCCCTCGGTGGTGAAGACCATCCCGTTGCGGCCGTTGCGCGTGGGCATGACGCAGTCGAAGAGGTCCACGCCGCGCGCCACGCTCTCCAAGAGGTTCGCCGGCGTCCCCACGCCCATGAGGTAGCGCGGCTTCTTCTCAGGCAGGATCTCCGTCACCACTTCGGTCATGGCGTACATCTGCTCGGCCGGCTCGCCGACGGAGAGGCCGCCGATGGCGTAGCCGGGGAAGTCCATCTGAACGAGCCGCCGCGCCGATTCGCGCCGCACTTCCGGAAAAACCACGCCCTGCACGATGGCGAAGAGCATCTGCTCGTAGCCGTAGCGCGGCTTGGTCTTCTCGAACCTTTCGCGGCAGCGGGCGGCCCAGCGGAGCGTCAGCTCGTTCGATTCGCGCGCGTAGCCTTCGCTTACGTCGCCGGCGGGGCACTCGTCGAGCACCATCATCACGTCGGCGCCGATGGCGCGCTGCGTGTCGATGACGTTTTCGGGCGTGAAGAGGTGCTCGGAGCCGTCGATGTGGCTTTGGAAGGTGACGCCCTCTTCGGTAAGCCGGCGGCGGTGGGCGAGGGAGAAGACCTGGTAGCCGCCCGAGTCGGTGAGGAGCGGGCCGTCCCAGCGCATGAAGCGGTGCAGGCCACCGGCCTCCTGCAAGAGCGCGGCGCCGGGGCGGAGGTAGAGGTGGTACGTGTTGCCCAGGATCATCTGCGCGCCGATGTCCGCCTTCAGCTCGCGCGGCTCGACGGCCTTGACGCTGCCGACGGTGCCCACGGGCATGAACGTGGGCGTCTCGACAGGGCCGTGCGCGGTGTCGAGGCGGCCGGCTCGCGCGCGCGTCGCGGCATCGAGGTGCTCCAGCGTAAAGGCCATGCAGCGCGGCGGCAGACGTTACGGGAGATGCGTTTCGGCGAGGCGTGGCGAGGCGCTGCTGGCCGGGGCGCGGGCCTGCCGCTCCAGATGTGCGCAGAGAGCGTCCTGATCGTCCGGCGCCAACCCCAAGACGACCGGGCCGCGCGCCGTGCGCAGAAGCAGCAGATCCCCCCGCCCGACCCGCGCGGCGAAAAGCTGCGTGGCGGCGTAGCGCCGCTCGTGCCGGTGGAAGCGCAGCGCCGTAATCCGCTCGACCGAGGTGATGGCGTCGTACGGAAGGCGAAGCGCGCGGCGGCCCTGCTCGATGTGGAGGCCGTCGGAGGCGCACGTTATCGTGGCGGCAGGCTTGAGGCCGCACGCGCCTACCAGAAGCAGCCCTGCGAGGCTGCCGATCTGCACGGCCCAGAACGTGAGCGCGAGGCCGCCGCCCGGCTCCTCGGTGGGGGCGGGCTGCACGAGCGCCCAGGCGCCGTACTGCACCACGAGCCAGACGAGCACGAGCGCCGTGAGCGCGAGGACGAAGTACGCCTCGGCCTGCCGACGGTCCCGCACGAGGCGGCGCATGAGGCGTCCCAGGAGCGAGTACGCCGGATGAAAACAGCGCGGTATGTGAAACCGAAGAGGCTTCAGCACGAAAAGCGAGGGGCCAAACAAAGCAGCGATCTGCCGAAAAGTCTACCCGACAACGTACGGGAAAAGAGCCGCCTAATCATCACGGAATGTAAAACCACGCGGGGCGCTTAGGGTGGGTGTGCGGGCGTTTGGGGGGAAGGAAGGAAGATCGCAGCGACGCCACTTCCTTTCTCCTGTTCTTCCTCTCGTGCCAGATCCGTTTGATCGGTTGTGGTTTAGCTCCATCGTTGCCGTAGCGACGCAAAGCCTTGCGTCGCTACCTCGGCGTTTTTGCCCGCTGAAAGGCCGAGGTCTAGCTCAGCGATGCTGTCAGATTTGGTGTCACACGCTCCCATCCCCCCACACTCAACGCTGCGCTCAGTTGTCCGTCCCCGGAGCGCGGACCGTATCGGCGGGCAGGGCGCCGATCTTCTCCGTGTCCTGCGGGACGGGCAGCGCGGCGGGCCGGTCGGCCAGGGAGTCCGGGCGCGTGCTCGTGGCGCCGTCGAGGCCGAGTTCGGCTTCGCGCGCTTCGAGGCGCTGCTCCCACTCGTACAGCTCGCGCTGCTTGGCCTGGAGGTCCTCGTACGTTTCTTCGAGGGCGGCCTCGCGGATCTCGAACGGAGCCTTGTCCATGTAGCCGCGCTCCTCGAAGTAGCGCTTGAAGATGAAGTTGTGCTTGGCCGCCTCCATCAGCTCGGAGAAGCGGTAGGCGCCCAGCGCGCCCCAGTTGGCCGCGTTCTCGGCGCTGGAAGTGACGGCGCGCACGTCGGCCACGACGCCCTGGAGCGTGTCCGTGGTGGCCAGGAGGCGCTCGTACATGTCGTCGTCATTGAGGATGCGCGCGAGCGTGCCCTCGCCCGTGTTCACCTTTGCCAGGATGGCGTCGAACTCCTCGGTGGCGCCGCGCGCGAGCTGCGTGATGGCCTCGGCGTCGTCGCGCAGGCCCTGCATCAAGCGCTGCGTCTCCTCGGCCGTGGCCACGGCGCTGTTGTAGAGCGCGTCGTCGTAGATGAGCCGGCCGAGCGAGCCTTCGCCGCGCTGCACGTCCTGCATGATCTGCTGCGCCTCGACGGCCACCGTGGCGAAGGTGTCCACGGCGGCGAGCGCCTGGTCCGTGATGGCGAACACGTCGAACGGCTCGACGCCGGGGATCGTGTCCCCGCTCTCGACCTCGCCGGCGAGGCGGCCCGCCGGGTTCTCCAGGACGATGATCTGGTTCCCCACGAGGCCGTCCGTCTTGATCAAGGCCCGCGTGTTCGTGTGGATGAGGCCCTGCGCGTTCTCGCGCACGGCCATCGTCACGGTGATCTGCCCGCCGGCCTCCTCGGGCAGCTCCACGGTCTCGACGCGGCCCACGCTCACGCCCTGGTACTGCACGGCCGCCCCCGGCTGCAGCCCCGCCACGTTCTCGAACTCGGACTTGAGGTAGAACGTGTTGCTGAAGAGGAAGGAGCGGTTGGCGATGGCGAAGAGCGCCACGAAAAAGAGCGCCAACCCGGCGAAAACGAGAAGTCCGACGCGAACTTGACGCGACATGGCAAGGCGGAGGCGGTTAAAAAGGGCGGAGAGGAAGAGTCGGCAAAGAGGGGGCCGTTTTAGAGAAACGGCGTGGACGAGCGCTGAAAGACGGCAGGCGCAGTTTGCTGCGTGGCTGCTGGGCGTCCGCCGTTTCTACGGCAAAGCCAACCCTCTACGTGCCGAAGAAGTTCGTCAGAGAAGGTTATTCGCCGAAGAACTCGCGCAGCGTCTCGTGGTCCGAGGCGCGGAGGTCGTCCAGGGAGCCGCTCTCGACGATCTCGCCCTCGTAGATGAAGTGGGCGCGGTCGGTGATGATCTCGGCGCAGAGGAGGTCGTGCGTGATGGTCATGGAGGTGATGCCGCGCTCGTCGCGCAGGCGGACGATGAGGTTGGAGACCGTGCGCACAGAAACGGGGTCGAGGCCGGTGGTCGGCTCGTCGTAGAGCAGGATCTCGGGTTCGAGGATCATGGCGCGCGCCAGGCTGATGCGCTTTTTCTGCCCGCCGGAAAGCTCGGCCGGCCACTTCTTGGCCGTGTCGGCGAGGTTGACCCACTCGAGCGTTTCCTCGATGCGGTCCTTGCGCTCGCCCTCGTCGAGGTCGGCGTTGCGCTCGAGGAAGAAGCTGAGGTTGTCGAACACGCTCATCGAGTCGAAAAGCGCGCCGCCCTGGAAGAGGTAGCCGGTGGAGAGGCGGATGCGGTCGAGCGCCTCGCCCGTGGCCTGGTCCACGCGCTGGCCCTTGACCCAGACCTCGCCCTCGTCCGGCGTGATGAGCTTGACGACGTGCTTGAGGAGCACGCTCTTGCCCGCGCCCGAGCCGCCCATCACCACGGCCGAGGTCCCCTTCTCGACCTCGAGCGAGGCGCCCTTGAGCACCTTGAGGTCGCCGAAGGACTTGTGGACGTCGCGCAAGGCGATGAGCACGTCCTCGGGCGGGGCGCCATCGGCCTCGGGCGCGGCGGCTTCGGTGCGCTTGCTTCGCGCCCGTTCGTCGCCAGCCCGCTCGGCGCCCTCGCGGGGGCGGCGCGCCTGCTCTTCCTGGTCCTGCTGTTCCTGCGTCGTCGTCTCGGCCATGGGCGTCGTCGGTTGGCGTGCGTCTGTCGTTGTGCGTCGTAGCGGCGAAGATCAGCCGGAGAGGGGGCCGAAGATCATGATCGAGAGGCGGACGATGATCACGTCGGTCAGGATGATGAGCAGCGAGGAGATCACCACCGAGCGCATGGCCGCCTGCCCCACCGCGCGCGTGCCGCCGCGCACGTTGTAGCCCAGGAAGCAGCTCACAATCGCCACGATGAAGCCGAAGACGCTCGTCTTCATCGTGTCCACGAAGAGGTCGGCAAAGCGGATGGAGGAGAACGCCGTGGAGATGTAGATGCGGTAGTCCATGTCGCTGGCGAGGACGGACTCGAGGTAGCCGCCCAGGAGCGCGAGCGTGTCGGCGAAGACCGTCATCACGGGGAAGACGAAGACGCAGGCCACCACGCGCGTGACGACGAGGTAGTGAAACGGCTTCAAGGCGGCCACCTCCAGGGCGTCGATCTGCTCGGTCACGCGCATGGACCCGATCTCGGCCCCGATGCCGGCGCCGAGGCGCCCGGCCAGGACCAGGGAGGTGAACACGGGGCCGATCTCCTTGATCACCGTCAGGGCGAGCATGTTAGGCAGGAGCGCCTCGGCGCCGAAGGTGGCCAGCGTGCCGCGGCTCTGCATCGACATCACGATGCCGATGGCGAACCCCGTCACGGCCACCAGGAGGAAGCTGCGCGAGCCGGCCTCGTCCATCTGCGAGAGCGTCTCCCTCACCTCGAACGGGGGGCGCCAGAACCGTTTGAAGAACTGGCCGATAAAGGAGGCCAGCTCGCCCGTGCGCGCAAACGTGTCGTGCAGGATGCCCTTCTGACTAAGCGGGTTGCCGAGCTGCATTCTTTTCTTTTTTCTTTTGGACGTGAGCGGGCGGCGGAGAACGTTGCGGAGCGCCCCCTCTTACCCCGCCCCCGCCGCCTGTTCCCCGGCTAATAGGCGTATTCCCAGAAGAGGTTCACGCGCAGGTTCTCGGCGTTGCCGATGAGGCGGGCCAGGAGCCAGTCCGTCAGCTCGTACTCGAGGGTGACCTGTGTGAGGGCGGTGTCGGAGCCGCGCGCGGCGCCGGGGCGGTTCGCGCTCGAGCGCGAGATGGGCAGCTCCGTAGCCACGTAGAAGCGCTGCGTGACGTACTTCCCGGCCGTGAGCGTGGCGCCCTGGAGGCCGTCCACGTCGATCTCCACCACATCGAGGCCGAACTCCTGGCCGGCGGCCCCTTCCAAGATGTTCGCCACTTGGCCGAGCGCCAGCTCCGTCCCCGCGCCGAGCGCGCCGCCGCCGCCGCTGCCGCCAAGCTGAAACGCCTCGTCCGCCGGGCGGCCCGTGGCGATGTAGGAGACGATGTCGGCCGTCTCCATCTGCGGTTCCGAGCCGGGCGTGAGCGAGAGGTCGTCGGGCGTGCCCTCGATGTCGAGCGTGATGAGCACCTGGTTCTGCCCAGGGTTCGAGGGCGACTTGATGGGCAGCTCGGCGCGGAAGTCGAGGATGGGCTGGGTGGCCGGGCCGTTGAAGGTGACCACGCCCTCGGTCACGTTAAAGCGGCGGCCGAACTGCAAGACGTAGCTCCGCTCGGCGATGGTCTCGATGGTGCCGAAAAGCTGCGGCTCGCCGCCGGAGGGCTTCTGCACGTCGAGGTCGCCGGTGAGCTGGATGGCCATCTCCGGGTTGGCACGCGCGCGCAGCCAGGTGTCGCGCTGGATCTCCACGTCGAGGTCCAGCGCCAGGGCCTCGTACGTCTCCGTCGTGGCCGTGTCCGCCTCGGTGAGCCGCACGCCGAAGCGCTCTTCGAGCATCTGGCGCGCCTCCGCGTCGAGCGAGACCTCGGCCAGGTCCGGCGTCTCGCCCTCGCCGCTGAAGAGGTAGATGTCGGCGGAGAGCACCTCGACGCCGCCCTCGATGCGCGGCTTCTCGGTGGTGCCGCTTACCGAGAGGTTGGCGTCCACGGCGGCGCGGTACTCGCGCGAGTCGATGGCGAGGAAGTCGTCGGCCTGGAGCGTGAGGTCGTACTCGCCCAGGGTGAGGTTGGCGAGGTTGAGGCTGCCCTCGGCTGTGAGGCGCCCGTCGCCGCTCTCCAGGCGCGCGTTCTGCAAGAGGAGCCGGTCGCCGTCCGTTTCTATCTCGGCGCGGATGTCGTTGTAGGTGACGCCGAGGTCGGGCAGGCCGAGCGTGCCGCCTGCGAGGCCGGCCTGCCCGCTGAGGTCCGGGGCGGCGGGCGTGCCGGAGAGCGTCATGTCGGCCGTGAGCTTGCCTTCGATGCGGTTCACGGTGGCCGGGTCGAGGAAAGGCCGCACCCAGCCGATGTCGAACGCCTCGGCCTGGAGCTTCATCTGGAGCGGCTGCTGCTGAAGGAGGTCGGGCGCGACGGTGACGGTGGCGGAGTCCTCGGCCGTGCTCGTCAGGCGCAGGTCGAGCGGGAAGGCGCCCTCGGCCGTGAGCGCGGAGCCGTCCTCGTGCTGGAGCTGCGCGTCGAAGCCCAGGCGCAGGCTGTCGTACTCGATGCCGAGGCGGAGCGTGCCCACGGCCTCGTCGTAGGAGACGATGTCGAGGCCAAGCGTGCCGGCCAGGTTGGGCGCCTCGGCCGGGCCGGTGAGGTCGAGCGTGCCGTTGAGCGTGCCGCCGAGGCCCTGGAAGTCGGCCAGGTCCGCCACGCCGCCGATCTGGAAGTTCTCAATCGTCATGACCAGGCTCTGGCGCCCGTCGAGGTCCACCACGCCGTCCACGGCGATCTGCTGGTCGCCGGTGAAGAGGAGGAGGTTGGAGACGCGGTACTGCTCGCCGTAGGCGATGGTGGCGGGCTGGAGCAGCTCCCACTCGTCCTGGCCCAGGCGCAGGTCGAAGCGGTCCAGCTCCACGCGCTGGTTGTCCGGGCGCAGGTCCACGCGCCCGCTCAGGGTCGCCTCGCGGTCCTCGTCCACGAGGAGGCTCGTCTCGAAGCTGACCGCCTCGTCGGCGTAGCGCGCGTCGAAGCCGATGTCCTCGACGGTGATGCTGGGGTTGGAGAGGTAGGCGAGGCTGCCGCGCGCGGTGGCGCCTTCGAGCGCGCGGTCCGGGCCGAGGGCGCCCTCGGTGCGGGCTTCGAGGCCGGCCAGGCGGACGTCGCCGTAGATCAGGCTCGTCAGCTCCGCCTCGGCGCCGAAGCGCAGCGTATCCCGCCCGGTGACGCGGCCCGTGATCTGCCCATCGTCTACCGAGAGGATGTCCACGCCGGCCAGCGACTCCGCCGCCGAGAGGTCGTCCAGCGTGGCCGTGAAGGAGAAGTCGGACGCCGGCCCCGCCGTGTTGAAGAGCGCGATGGGGCCGCCGCCGGTGATCCGCCCGACGTTGGCGTCCACGAGCAGCGTATCGACGCGGAGGAAGCCGTCGGCGAGGGCCAGGTCCACGGCCATCTCGCGCACGACCACGTCGTCGAAGGTGATGCGGTTGGAGGCGATCTCGGCGTCGAGCGTCATCGTCTCTGGGTCCGTGCCGCGGCCCTCGACGTCGGCTGTGAGGGAAAGGCGCGAGGAGAGCGTGTCGTTGCCGGCCAGGGCGGCCAGGTCGAGGTTGTCGAGGTTGAGATTGGCGCGGTAGGTGGGCACCTCGCCGGAGAGATCGGCCTGAGCTTCAACGGCGGCGCTGCCTTCGGCAAAGGCAAGCGTCCCGTCGAGGCGCGCCTGCCCGCTGTCGGCGCGGGCCACGAGCTGCCCGCCGGTGATGGTGGCGTCGTTGATCGTGGAACGCTCGACGTCGATCTGCGCGTCGAGGCGCATCCGCTGCAGGGCCGAGGCGCTGACGGAGGCCGTGTCCTGCGCGCTGCCGGCCAGGGCGGGCGGGAGCGTGCCGGCGTTCATCTGCACGGTGGCGTTGAGGTCCGTCTGCAAAGCGGGGATGCCGGCGAGCGCGCCGAGGTTGAGGCCGCGCAGCGTGCCCTCGCGCAGGGTGTACGACGGCGCGTCGCCAAAGGGCTGCGCGGTGCCGGCCAGGCGCGTGGCGCCCTCGGGCGTGTCCAGGCGCACGTCAAAGTTCAGGGTGCCGCTCTGAAGCTGCACGTCCACCGCCGCGCTCTGGATCTCCTGCTGGTTCAGCTGCGATTCGTCGAGCGTGACGTTGGCGTCGAGGTCGAGCGTCTCCAGGCTCGTCCCGCGCCCCTCGATGCGGAAGTTGCCCGCCAGATTGCTCGCCTGGTTCGGGTTCTGCGCGAGCGTGCCGACGTCCACCTCCGCAAACGAGCCGCGCGCCGAGAAGCGCGGCACCACGGCAAACGGGTACGCCGTGGCGTCGAGGTCGAACCGGCCGCCTTCTTGGAGGCGCACGGCGCCGGTGGCGTCCAGGCGCTCGTCGCGCAGCGTGGCCGAGAGGTTGGCCGCGTCGATCTCATAGGCGCCGTAGTACGAGTCCGCGAGGTCGAGGCGCGCCTCGTCAATGCGCAGGGCTTCCGGCGAGGCGCCCTCGCCCTGAAGGCTGAACGTGCCGCTGATCTGCGAGCGCGTCGTGTCGCCCGTGAGCGCGGCCACGTCCACGCTGTCGAGGCGGCCCTGGCTGATGCGGTAGCGCGGCGTGCCGGAGGCGAGGTCACTGGCGTTGCCCCGCGCCGTGACGCTTCCCTGCGGCGAATCGAGCCGCGCGCTGAAATCGACGTTGCCGTCCGCGACCTGGGCCGTAAGCTGGCCGTCTTCGAGCCGGTAGCGGTTGAGCGTCGAGGGGGCGAGGTCGAGCCGCGCCGTCACGTTTGCTGAGGCGAGGTCCGCGCCCGTGCCGTCGAGATAGAGCGTGCCGGTGAGGTCGCTCGCCTGCGTCGTGTCGCCCGTGAGCGCGCCGAGGTCGAGGTTGGCGAAGCGCGCGCGGAGGTCGTACGCGAGCGGATCGGCAAAGGGGCGGAGGGTGCCGTCGGCGGTGAGGGCGCCGCCGCGCAGATCGCTGCGGAAGTCGAGTTCGGCCACGCCGTCGGTGAAGTCGGTTTGGAGACGCGCGCGGTTGATCTGGTACGCGCCGTAGCGCGAATCGGTGAGGGTGGCCGAGGCCGTGCCGCTGATCCGTTCGAGCGCCTCGCCCTGGAGGTCGGCGGCGAAGGCGGCGTTGATCGTGCCGGCGGAGGTGTCGGCGGTGAAAAAGGCGGGGTTGAGGCCGTCGATGTTGCCTTCCGCCGTGAAGCGCACCGGGCCTTCGAGGTTGGGCGTGGCCTCGGCCTGGAGATTGAGTGTGGCGCCGTCGGAAAAGGTGGCGTCCACATCGGCATTCAGAAGATCGCCCGTGCCGGTGACGCGCGCGTCGAGCGTGAGCGAGCGCTCCGGGTTGAGCGCCGGGACGAAGCCGGCCAGGTCGCGGAAGTCGAGCGGCTGGGCGCTCAGGCGGAAGTCGATGTTCTCGGCCGGCTCGCCTTCCTGGGGGAGGCCGAGCGTGCCCTGGGCGGTGAGGTCGCTAAAGGGCGAGTCCAGGCGGAGCGTGTCCACGGTGAGGCGCCCGTCGGCCAGCGCGGCGCGGGCGGCCAGCTCGCGCTCGACGTCCTGCCCCGGCGGAGTGAACTGCATGGCGAAGTCTTCCACGTCCACCGCCGTCTGGTCCGGCCCGAGGAAGAGGCCGCCGATGCGCGTGTCGAGGTCGGAAACGCGCAGGGTCGAGTCGCGCCCCGGCGCGTAAAACGCCGCCGTGAGGCCGGCGTCCTGGACGACGATCTCGTCCACCTGAACCGAGAAGCTGCTCTGCGTGGTATCCGTCGATTCGCCGAACGGCTCGGTGAGGTCCCACGTCGAGTCCGCGTTCTGGCGCGCGCTGATCTGGGCGCCGTAGAGGCCCACGCTTTCGACGTGGATCTTCTTGCTGAAAAGGGCGCCGAGGTCGTAGCTGAGGAGGAGCGAGTCCACGTGCGCCATCCGCACGGCATCCCCGGTGAGCGAGTCGGTGCGGACGAGGTTCACGTCGCGCAGTTCGAGGCCGGAAAGCCAGTTCCCGTCGATGCCGCCGATGGAAAGCTCGGCCGCGTCGTACGGGTTGGCCAGCCCGGCGATGAGGCCGCCAGCTTTGGACGCGCCCCAGTCCGTCTGCAAGAGCAAAAGGAGCACCACGACGAGGACGAGGACGAGCGCCACGAGGCCGCCCACGGCCCAGAGCGCAACGCGCAGCACGCGCTGCGCCGTGGAGCGCTCCGCTTCCGGGCGCTCCTCATCGGCGACGGCGTCGTCTGCAGCGGCGTCGTCCGGCCTGTCGATGTGTTCGCGTTCGCTCATGCGGTGTTTGTGGGTTGACGACGGACGGTGGACGAAGGACGACCGAAAAACAGGAGCGTCGTCCCCCGTCTATCGTCCATTGTCATTGTTAGAACGTCTGCCCGATGCTCAGGTGGATGTGGAAGCGGCGCCAGGGGTTGGCCTCGGGCGGCTCGTCGGTAAGGCCGTTTCTAAAGCGGAACACGTCCTCGGGGTCGCGCAGGTCCTCGAAGGTGGGGTTGAGCTTGTAGCCGAGGTCCACGCGCAAAAAGCCCACCGGCGTGCGGTAGCGCAGGCCCGCGCCCGTGCCGAAGCGCATATCGCCCACGCCGAGGCGGTCCGTGGACTGCCCGGCGTCGAGGAAGACGGCCGTGGCCCAGCTTGGGCCGAGGCCGGGGAAGGGCAGGCGCGCCTCGGCGTTGAAGGCCAGCTTGGCGCGCCCGCCCACGGCCTCGTACTCGATGGTGGTGTCGGGCGGGACGTCGTCGGTGAAGTCGTTGTCGAAGAGGAAGCGCTGCGCCACCTTCGCGCCGGCGAGACGGTCGCGCCAGCCGCGCAGGTCGCTCGATCCGCCGTTGTAGAAGACGATGGGGTCGAAGCGGTTCTCGAACCGGAGGCTGTCGTCGGGCGTGCGCAGGCCGTCGAGGCTCGCCTCGCTCCTCCCAAAGGGCCAGAGCCGCCCGGCGAAGAGCCGTCCGGCCAGCCCCACGCGCTCGCCCAGCGGCAGGTAGCCCACCACCTCGTTCGAGACCTTGGCGTACTCGACGCCCGAGCCTAAAAAGCCGCCACCCACCTCCGCCAGCGGGCGTACCAAGAAGCCGGCGGAGGGGTTCAAAAAGTCGTCCACGTTGCCTATGGTGGCGTTGGCCGAGATCACGCTCCTCGAGTACACGTCGCGCGGGTTGCTCCCGCCTATGAACCCGCCCATGTCCGGGTCGATGTCGGCGGTGCCGGTGCCGAAGGTGAGCGCGCGCGTAAACGTGTGCTGCAGGACGAGCGTGCGGAAGGGGAGCAGCTCGTAGATGAGCGTCGTGTTCAGGCCGAACTCGCGCGCGTTGATGCCCAGCGGCTCGCCAGGGCTGGGCGGCAGGAGCGGGTTCTGCTCGTACTGGATAAAGGGCGAGACCACGCCCGAGAGGCTGCGCCGGAACAGGTACGGCTGCCTCAAGGAGAGCGAGCCGCGGAAGAGGCGCGACGCCGCAAAGCGGTCCCCCTCGGCCGCGAAGAAGCCCGTGTTGGCCAGGGCGTTGACCGAGAACGTGCGCGCCGCGCCAAGGAAGTTGCGGTGCGTCCACCCGCCCTCGGTGGTGAGGCCGAGCGTGCGGGCGTACCCCGTCTGCGCCGAGACGTAGCGCAGGGCCGCCTCGCGCACGCGCACGCGCACGGCCACCGTCGAGTCGCGCTCCTGCGGCGGCACGTCCACAAGCGCCAAACGGAAGAGGTTCAGCCCGAAGACCGAGCGCTGTCCCTGCGCCAGCTCGTTCTGCGAGAAGCGCTCGCCCACGCGGAAGGGCAGCTCGCGCCGCACCACCGAGGCGGCCACGGACTCGTTCCCCTCGACGTCGATCTCGCCGATGCGCGCGCGCGGCCCCGGATCTATGAAAAAGCGGATGTCCGCCGTGTTGTACGTCGAATCCACCTCGCCGCCGGTGCCGATCTGGGCAAAGGCGAAGCCGCGGTTCTGCAGCCAGTTCAAGACCTCGTCCTCGATGCGCAGCCGGTTGAAGTCGTTGTAGCGCTCGCCCGTCTTGAACGAGGTCCGGTCGCGGAAGCGGATCCACTCCTCGCGCAGCTCGCCCTCGAAGAGGCTCACGGCGTAGCTCGACGAGTCGGCGGCGGAGAGGAAGCTCACGTCCTGGATGATCAGCGGCGGCCCCTCGTCGATGATGAACACGACGCGGATCTCGTTGTCGGTGGTGTCGAGGCGCGTCGTCGGCCCCTCGTCCTGCACGTAGTCGATGCGGGCCTGGAGGAAGCCGTTGCGCCCGTAGAAGCTCTTCAGCCGCGCCACGTCCTTCTGCAAAACGACGGGGTCGAAAGGGTAGCGGTTCGGTTCCAGGAACGGGAGCGGCCCCTTGACGGCGTCGAAGAAGGACGGCTCCTGCAGGGCGATCTGCTCTTTGAGCCGGTCGGTCTCGAACGTCTCCGAGCCGGTAAAGCGGAAGCGGATCCCGTCTACGGTCGTGTTCTCGTTGACGAGGAAGAGCGGGGCCTGCGCCGCCGCCGGCCGGGGCGCGCCCGCCGTCCACGCGGCCAGCACCGCGGCGAGTGCTAGGAGAAGCACCGCCGCGCCGCCGCGCCGCCAATCCGCACGGGCGGAGCGCGCCGGATGGGGAAAACGTTGAAACGAAAGGGGAGACACGCGCAGCACGTCAGCGGGGGAGGGAAAAGGGCGCAGATGGGAAGCGCCAACGTACAAGGGTGAGGGCAGCGTGTGCAAGCCAAGGGCGGCTTCGCGCTGCCGAGAGCTATAAATCGCAGTACATCGCAAATCGCGTACCAGCGCCGCACTGGCGGCCTCGCCTCCTCGCCGGCACGGCGCGCCGTCGGGTCACAGCCGGGTCAGCGGGCCAGCGGACTTTCGGGCGAGGCGGAGCGCTCTTTTTCCGCCGTGGCGTCCGGCTTTTTTTCCTCATCCTCTTCCGCAGGGGCGCCGTTGCCGTGCGTGGCGGGCCTCTCGCGCGCGGCAACGTCGAGCTTCTCGCCGGGGGCGGCGGCAGTGGCCAACGCCTCTTCGGCGCGCTCGCGCTGGCGGATGCGGCGGTGGCGCTCGTGCAGCGAGGCGACGATGGCCCCAAGCATGAGCACGATGCCGGAGTAGTACACCCAGAACACGAAGGCGATGATAAGGCCGAAGCCGCTCCCGAGCGCCGCCATGCCGCTCTCGCCGCCGAGGCCGTCCCCGACGCTTGAGCGGCCGTAGCGGTCAAACTGGCCCACGTACTCGGCGTAGAGCGTGAAGCCGTACTTGGCCACCTCCCAGAAGAGCGCCGTCACCAGCGCGCCGATGAGCGCGCTGCGCTTGGGCGGGTGCGGGCGCGGGATGAAGTAGAAGAGCTGAAAGAACATGGCCGTGGTGACCATGAACGGCACGAGCAGGCCCACCGTGCCGAGCGCCATCTTCCAGCCGCGCTGCAAAAAGTCGAAGCCCAGGTACGCTCCGATAAACGCCGAGCCGCTCGAAAGCAGCGCCTGCACGGCTATCGTCAGCGCCACCGAGAGCAGGAAGAGCAGCCCCACCTGGCCGACCATCCGCAGGTCGAAGACGTAGCCGCCTAGGATGGAGCGCTGCTTGTGCCACTCCTGCTCGAACGCCCCCGCAATGGCGATGCGCACGGTCGTAGCCAGCGTCATGGCCGTCACGATGAGGCCTACCGCGCCGATGGCCGTCAGGGTGCCGCTGGCCAGCTGAAGCTCTTTAAGGAACTCGATAAGCTGGCCGCTCTGGTACGCCGGCAGGAACTCGCGCACAAAGCCGGCTACGGCGTCGAAGGCGTTGTCGCTGCCCAGGAGGACGCGCGCCATCATGCCTGTGGCGAGCACGATAATTGGCACGATGGTTACGAGCACCTTGAACGCAATGGCCTGCGCGAAGAGGAACACGTTCTTCGTGCTGATCTCTTCGTAGAGGCCCATGGCGTAGTAGCGCGGGGCCGACTTCAGACGGGCGATGTAGGAGAGGTTGCTGCTGCTCATCGTAGCGGGGCGGGGGAAAGCTCCACAAATGCGCGGGGGCGGCGCCCTGGCAGGCGCGCGCATCCGCCACAAACGCCGCCGCCCGCGCAGAAGGTTCACCCCGTGCTGGCGGCCTCTGCAGCGCCGTTGCTCAGGCGCTGGCCTTGCGCGGCTCGTAGATGGGCGGCGTGCCCTCGCGGATGGCGGCGGCGGTGATGCGGCAGCGGCCCGGCTCCTGGCGCCGGTGCAGGTCGAACATGATGTCGAGCATGGCGTCCTCGAGCACCGAGCGCAGCCCGCGCGCGCCCGTGCCCAGGCGGCCGGCCTGCTCCACCACGGCGTCGAGGGCCGCCTCGTCAAAGGCGAGGTCGAAGCCGTCCATCGCAAACAGCTTCTGGTACTGCTTCACGAGCGCGTTGCGCGGCTCGGTGAGGATGCGCTTCATGGCCTCGGGCGAGAGCGCTTCGAGCGCCGTCACCACCGGCAGGCGGCCCACGAACTCCGGGATCAGCCCGAAGTGCAAAAGGTCGTCCGGCTCCACGTGCTCGAAGAGGCGCGGGTCGCTCGGGCGCAGGCGCGGCCCGGCAGCGCCTGCGTCCTCCTTGGCGGCGCCCGTCACGAAGCCGAGGTCGCTCCAGGCAAGCCGCTGCGCCACGAAGCTCCCCAGCCCATCGAACGCCCCGCCGCAGATGAAGAGGATGCGCGTGGTGTCCACGTTGACCAGGCTCTGCTCCGGATGCTTGCGCCCGCCCTTGGGCGGCACGCCGGCCACGGTGCCCTCGAGGATTTTCAAGAGCGCCTGCTGCACGCCCTCGCCCGAGACGTCGCGCGTGATCGAGGCGCTGTCCGCCTTGCGCGCCACCTTGTCCACCTCGTCGATGTAGATGATGCCGCGCTCGGCGCGCTCGATGTTGTAGTCGGCCGCCTGCAAGAGGTGCGCGAGGATGCTCTCGACGTCCTCGCCCACGTAGCCGGCCTCGGTGAGCGCCGTGGCGTCGGAGATGGAGAAGGGCACGTCGAGGATGCGCGCGAGCGTGCGCGCCAGGAGCGTCTTCCCCGTCCCCGTCGGCCCGATGAGCAGGATGTTCGACTTCTCCAGCTCCACGTCGTCGAAGCCGTGGACGTAGGCCTCGCCGCCGATGCGCTTGTAGTGGTTGTAGACGGCCACGGCCAGCGTCTTCTTCGCCCGCTCCTGGCCGACGACGTACTCGTCCAGGCGCGCCTTGATCTCATGCGGGAGGAGGTGGTGCGGGCGCCGCGCCGTACGCGGGCGGCGCGCCGGGTGCCCCGCGCCGCGCTCGCGGTAGTCCTCGTCGTGGCGGTAGGCGGCCATGTCGCTCCGCACGATGCCCGCCGCGTCGTCGATGCAGCGGTCGCAGATGTAGACGTCGGGGCCGGCGACCATGGCGGCCACGTCGCTGGCGAGGCGTTCGCAGAATGAGCAGCAGATGGGGTCGTCGCCGCGTCGGGTGCTCATGGGGGGCGGGAGGCAAGCGCGTAGAAGAGCCGGGCCGCGGGAAGCAAGGGCCGCACGCTACAGGCGGGGCGGCGCGCCCTGACGGAGGCGCGCCCTTGCTCGTATAGTACACAGCGCCGGGTAGACCTGCAACCGCGCCGCCCCTCCAGGCGGCCGGCCAGTAACGGGCTGCACGAGCGGCTACGTGGGCCAGCAGAAATGCGTTAGCTGGCCGACGATAGACGATGAACCACGGACGACGTTCAGAGAATCGAGCGTCGTCCATCGTCATTCGTCCATCGTCAGTAGGTTCATGTAGTTTTGTGAATCTAACCCAAGTTGCGGGATAGAGCGAAAATGCCTCCTCATCGTCATCCTGAGTCCCGGCGCCGGGACTCAGGATGACAACTGGATAGGTCGCAACTTGGGTGAATCTACATCGCGTGCTCAGCCGCCTTCGGCTTGCCGGCGCAGCGCGGCGTCCTCGGCGGCGTAATCGGGCGGGGCGTCCTCCTTGAGCGGATGGGCGCGCGTCCAGGCCAGCGCCCGCTGCATAGCCTCCTCCGGCGTCACCGGATCGGCGAAGCCGAGTTCGCGGCGGAGGCGGCGCGTGTCCGTCGCCAAGCCGTAGCGGTAGTCGAAGGACGTCCGCAGCGTTTCAGGCATCTCGGCGTGGGGGAGCGCCACGACCTCGCCGTGCCAGCGGGCTGCGCGCCCGATGCGCCGCACCCACTCCATTTCCGTGGCGGCGCGCGCCTCGCCGACGTTGTAGATGCGCCCGGCGGCGCGCTCGTCCGTGGCGGCGTGGGCGACGGCGGCGGCCACGTTCTCCACGTAGCCGCGCGTCCACCGCCAGCCAGCCTGCGCCTCTTCTAAGAGGACCGCGCGGCGCCCGTCGTCCATGCGGCGGAGGTAGGACCAGAGGCGCCGCTGCCCGTCGCCCGGACCGTAGACGGCCGGCAGGCGCAGCACCGCCGCCCGCAGCGACGGGGCGCCCCGGTACGCGCGTTCGACCAGGATTTTGTCGTAGTCGCGCGCGTGGGCGAAGTCCAGCCCTTCGTAGTCGCGGTACGGATAGAGATGCTCCCGCAGCGGCGCTTCTTCAGAAAGCGGCGCCGGATCGGGCGGATGCGTCGAGCGGCTCCGGAGGCCGTCGTAATTCCGATACACGTCGCTGCTCGAAAGCACAACAGCGCGCACGCCCGCGCCGCCGAAGACCGTGACGGCCTCGCGCGCCTGTGCCTCGGTGTAGCAGATGGCGTCGATCACCACCTCGGCCCCGAAGTGCGCGAAGTCTTCGCGGCTCTCCGCCAGCGCATCGCGCTCGCCCCGGATGCGCTCAACGCTTGCCGGCCCTTCGGTCTCCGCCAGGCCGCGATGAAAAACAGCGACGGCGTGCCCGTCTTCTGCCAGAAAACGCGCGACGTGCCGCCCGATAAACCCCGTCCCGCCGAGGAGGAGAATGCGCATGGTGTCCGCTGTGCCATATTTTCACGTCCCGTGGCTCCCTTGAACCGAATGCCAGAGTAGATCGTAGAGATCCGCTCATCAGCTTACTTCTAATCTTCCCTCCGGCTATGGCTGTCGCAGAAAAGATAAACCAGCGCGTCCGGCAGCTTCCCGAGAGCGTGCAGGCGGAGGTGCTCAGCTTCGTGGAGCGTCTTCTTATGAAGGCCGAGCGAGAGCAGACCCATCGGGACAGGCAAGGGTGGTCCGGGCTGTCCCTCTCGCTCGCAATGCGCGGAATGGAGGATGAGGCGCCGGAGTACACTGAAGGCGATCTCGTGGAGCGCTTCTCATGAAAGAGGCCGGTCAGGTCGTGCTTTTCAGGTTTCCGCAGGCCGATCTGGGGCTGAGGGCAAGCTTCGTCCCGCGCTGCTGCTCAGAGAGGTGCCGGGGCCGTATGACGATTGGCTGATCTGCATGATCTCATCGCAGACGCGGCAGCGCATCGAAGGGTTCGATGAGGTCGTGGCGGAAGATGACGGCGATTTCGCGGGGTCAGGACTGAAGGCGGCGAGCGTTATCCGAGTCGGACGGCTGGCTGTGGTTGAGGGGAACATCCTGCGGGGTTCAACAGGCAGGATCAGCCCGGAGCGGCTGCGGCGCATCAGAAGCCGGCTGGCCGAGTGGCTCATCGGTGTGCCCTGACGGCCGGTTAGTTAAAAATCGGCCAGTAGACGCCGAAGCGGAAGCGCTGCTCCGGGAGCGGGTACACGGGCACGATGAGGACGCCCGGCTGAAGCTCCGTGCCGGCCAAGGCGTTCTCGTACGCAAAGAAGAGCGTGGCCGTGCGCAGGCCCGCCTCGGCAAACAAGCTCACCGTGCCCGCCGGGCCGAACGTGCGCGCATCGGCCTCGGGGACGGCCAGGAGGCCGGTGGCGGGATGGAGCGTGCGGCTCTTCATCGTGGTCCAGAAGCGGCCCTCGGCGTAGGCGTCCACGTCGAGGTCTTTGAAAAGGATGAACCGCGCGCCGAGGCGCCCGCGCCCAAAGATGTCCGGCAGCGTTTGAGCGACGCGCGCGTTCTCGGGTGCGGCGCTGGCATTCAGAAAGCGCAGCGCCGTGGCCTGCGCGTGGGCGTAGAGGCCGCGTCGCGCCCCCTCGCGCCAGCCGACGGTGCCCGTCAGCCCCGCGCGGCGGAAGGGCGCGGCTGATACGCGCGCGGCTACCGTGTCGGCGCCCTCGCCTGCCGTTGCCACGAAGAGGTCGAGCGGGCGGCTGATCTCGTGCGCAAAGGCAGAGAGCGCCGCGCGGAAGGCTCCGGCGCGCGCTTCGAGGCCGATCTGCCCCTGCACCACGCGCCCGCTCGGCACGCTTTCCACCGGCACGGCCAGCGCGTCGAACCCGTACCGCTCGACCCAGGAAACGGGCTGCCCGCCGAGCGAAGCGCCCGCCGTAAAACGCAGCGCCTCGCCGAGCGGGCGCGCCCAAGCGGCCGATGCCGTGGCGTACGTCTGCTCCGAGCCGGTGTGCAGGCCGGCCGCCAGCCGCGCCTCTCCGCCGAGGAAGAGGAGCGAGTCGCGCACCGCCGCGTGCAGGCGCGTGCGCGTGGCCGCCCGTGCGCCAATCCGCTCCGGCAGCGCCGTGCTCTGGCGCGTGCGGTCAAGGTAGGCGCCGACGCGAAGCCGAAGGCGGTGCACGCCGCGGGCTGCGTCTTGCTCCAGGCGCAAACCGTAGCGGTCCGTCTCGGCGCCGACCGCGCCGCCGCCGCCCGGATGGTAGCGGAACGTCTGCGCTGTCCAGTAAACGGCGGCCGTGAGCGGAGCGGGCAGGCCGGGCACGAGCGGCATCCGCGCCGAAAGAGCGAGGTCGTTGCGGATAAGGCGCCGCCGCGCCTGCGCGTTGCGCACCGAGGAGGCGGGGTTGTAGACCGTCTCGAAAGAAGCACCGCTGGGCACGACGCCGCCCTGTGCGCCGAGCGAGCGGCGGTTGTGCAGGTTGCTGAGTTCGAGCGCGAGGCCGGGCCGCTGGTAGCGCAGGCGTCCGTAGAGGCGGCGCTCGCGGCGGAGGTCGCTCCCGGCGTAAGTGTTGTCCGCCGCGCGGCCGCCGTAGGCGCCCAGGAGCGTCACCGCGCCCGGCACGCCGCGCAGGGTAAGGCGCCGCCGCTGCACGTGGAGCGCCGTGATGCCCTGGAAGCTGCCGGCGGAGCGGTAGCGCAGCTCGCTGAGCGGGCGAGCGAAGACGTAGGGCCGCGTCCGGGCGTAGACGCCCGCCGCCGCGCCGTGGCGCCCCGGCCCCACGCCGAGCGGGCGCAGGAGGTCGAGCGGCAAGAGGTCGTAGCGCGGCCTTCCGGTAAGCGGATCGTCAAAGGGCAGCCCGTCCAGGAAGAGCGCCGCCCGCTGCGGACTCAGCCCGTGCAGGCTCCACCCGTCCGGCCAGCCGATGGCCCCGAAGCTGTACGCAAACGCCCCCGGCACGCGCGCCAAAAGCTCGGCGGCGTCCGTCACGGCACGGCGCACGGGCAGCACCGCGTCGGTGGGCGCGCCCGGCAGCGCGTCGTCAAAGGCCAGGAGCGGACGAGGCGGGCGGCGCCTCTGCGCCAGCGTGTCCGCGCCGAAGGCGGCTAGCGAATCCGGCGCGAGCGAATCGGCGGGGGGGCGAAGCGTGTCGGCGGGCAGCGCGCGCGTGGTGTCCGGCACCTGCGCGTGGAGCGCCGGCGCGAGCGCGGCCAGGATCAGCGCGAGAAGCACCGCGCACGCGAGACGAGCGACGAAAGACGGCCGACGATGGGGGAGGGCGAGAGTCGTCGGTCGTCGTCCGTCCGTCGTCCCCGAGCCGTCCATCGTCCAGAAACCGTTCATCATTCAGGGAAAACGGTTCGTCCAGGCGCCGCGTCCATCTGCAGAAAAGAACGCTACGCCTCCGGGAAGAGGCCGAAGAGGCGGCTCTCGATGCGCGCCACCACGTCCATGCGGTCCCCCTTGTCGTTTACGAAGTCCAGCTCGTCCACGTCGATGATCATCTTCGGGCCGAGGTCGTAGCCGTCGATCCACGTCTCGTAGTGGTCCTGAAGGCGCTCCAGGTAGTCGATGCGGATGGTGGTTTCGTAGGCGCGCCCGCGCGTGCGGATGTGCTCGACGAGCGTGGGCACCGAGGCACGCAGGTACACCAGCAGGCTCGGCGGCTTGAGGTACGAGGTCATGATGGCGAACAGCTCGGCGTAGTTCTGAAAGTCGCGCGCCGACATCAGGCCCATCTCATAGAGGTTCTTGGCAAAGATCTCGGCGTCCTCGTAGATGGATCGGTCCTGCACGACGGACTGCCCCGCCGCCTCGATCCGCTGCTGATGCCGGAACCGGCTCGACAGGAAGTAGACTTGCAGGTTAAACGACCACCGCCGCATGTCGTTGTAGAAGTCCGAGAGGTACGGGTTGCCCTCGACCTGCTCGTAAAACGCCTCCCACCCGAAGTACGAGGAGACCACCTTCGTCAAGGAGCTTTTCCCCGCGCCGATGTTGCCCGCGATGGCGACGTACTTCTTCGCGCGCGTCTCGGCGGCGTCGGGCTGTGCGGGCGCGCGCTCTTCGGCGGGGGGCGCCGCGTCCTGATCGAAAAGCGTGCTCATGCAGAAAAAGACGTCGGGCGGGTCGGTACAGCTCGCCGGTCAACATACGCACCGCGCGTTCCGGGCATGTAGCGTTTGTGCGAAGAACCGCCGGGCGTCACACGCGCGCTTTCAGGTAGGCCAGGTGCTCGGCCGTGAAGGCGTGCGGCTCGAGGTCGAAGTCGCGGTAGAAGTCGGACTCGTCGCACGTGTTGCCGCTGATGAGCATCTCGAACTGCGCCGAGGAGATGGGGATGAGGCCGAGCGGGCCGAGGAGCTTGATCACGGGCCGCGCCAGGAAGATGGGCGTGGGCACCTTCGGCTTAGGGCGCTCGCCGAGGCCGAGCGTGATGCGGTCCAGCACCTCGGTGTAGCGGATGGCCTCTTTGCCGGCGGCGCAGTACGTCTGCCCCGAAGCGGCCTCGTTTTCGAGCGCCTGCGCAAAAGCCTCGGCCACTTCTTCGACGAAGATGGGCTGCATCTGGTACGAGCCGTCGCCAAAGGTGGGCAAGAGCGGGAACCGGCTCACGAGCGTGCGGGCGATGCGCGTGGCGAACTCGATGTTCTCCTCGCCCGGATCGCCGAAGATGATGGACGGGCGGAAGAGGGTCCAGTGCTGGAAGCCGGCCCGTTTGACGGCCTCCTCGGCGCGCCACTTCGAGGTTTGGTACTTGGTGATGCCGTCGGGCGCCGCGCCGTTGGCGCTCATCTGCACGAAGCGCTCGATGCCGGCGCGCTGCGCCTCTTCGACCACGTGCACGGTGCCCTCATGATGGACGCGCTCGAACGTCACCCCCTTTGACGGCTTCTCCTCGATGATGCCCACGAGGTGCACCACGGCCTCGCAGCCGTCCATTGCTCCGCTGAGCGAGGCCGGCTCGGTGATGTCGCCGCGGGTCTTCTCGACGGCCTCGCCCGCCTCGCTGAGCCTTTCGCCGGGGTCGCGCACGAGGCAGCGCACCCGATGGCCGTGGCGGACGAGCGCGCTGAGCACGTGGCCGCCCACGAAACCCGTGGCGCCGGTGAGGAAAACGTTCATGCCGGAGGGGGATTAGCCGAGGGGGGACTTGCTCCAGAAACAGCGGTTTCAGTTTAAGAAACGAAGAGGCGAAGAACGAACGGGGCGGAGAGATTCCGTTCGTCGTTGGTTTCTCGGTTCTTCGTCCTCTCACTTCCTCGTTTACCGCAGCGCGCTTACTCCGCGTTCTGGCGCTGCTCGTCGGCGTAGGTGGCGGCCTCGTCCTCGTCGGCGAAGAAGGTGATCTGGTCGAAGCGCCCGCCGGCGAACCAGTTGTCGGAGAGGTTCTCCTGCTGGTCCATGAAGACCTGGCCGGTCTCGGTGTTTTCGAGGACGGCGTAGCGGCGCTCGGTGGTCTCCTCGCGGATGGCTGAGTCGAGGTCCTCGTCCGTCGTGGCGCGGCTCGTCTCCTCGTAGCCCTCGGCCGCCGCGCCGACTTCTTGGCCCGGCTTCCAGCGGCGCACGCGGTAGGTGCCCATCGTGTCCGACTCCATCACTTGGAAGGTGTGGCCGTTGCCGTCGCCTTCTTTTGCCTGCTCGGCCTCCTTGCCGGGGAGTTCGGGCGGGTCCTGGGCGCGGACGCTGGAGTGCTGCTCATACTCTTCTTCGCCGCCGCGTTCTTCGCTGCCGCGGTGGTCGCCGCCGCCGGTGGGGATGTCGTCGTACGGGGGGGTGCTCATGGTCAAGGCCGCTGGGTTGGGGGTGATAACGGGAAAGAGCGCTAACGCTGAGCCGCTGGCAAGGATACGAGGCGGCGTCTAACCAACCTGTAACGCTTCGCGCCGCGCGCGGGACGACGGACGAATGACGAGGACGACGTTCTTTACGCCTATCAGAAATGCTTCACCACTCGCGTTCCCCTCCGGCTCAAGAGGGGAGTTGCAAACCGTTGCTGGAAGGCTGGTCGTCGGTCGTCTATCGTCCGTCGTCAAAACTGGCGAAGTTGACAGCTGTGCGAGGGACGTTTATTTTAGGCGACGTTTGCGTCGCCTGAGCGCGCTTCTCATCCGCCCGTTCTCCCGCAACCGCCATGCACGGACCGCCGCCCGAAGAATAGGAAAGAAACCGTTTGGCCGGCACGAAGCGTTCCGAGCCGCTCGTCGAGCCGTACATCGCAGCCAGCACGGCGCTGCCAGAGATCACGGTAACAGCCATCGTCCTGGGCTTTTTGCTCTCGGCGATCCTGGCCAGGGCGAACGCTTACCTCGGGCCGAAAGTGGGCCTCACGGTCTCGGCCTCGAACCGTGCAGGTGGGCCGCTCGCTCTTCGGCTTCGGGAGCGAACTGGGCGTGGCGCTCTTGGCCGTGGGGATCTACCTGCCCGTCGAGCTTTCGACGCCGATCTTCGTGGGCGGCTTGGTGGCGTGGGGCGCCGGGCGCGTCCTGGCGCGGCAGAAGGAACAGCTTGGGCAGGCGTTTGACGAGGTGGCGGCGCGCTCGGCCTCGCGCCGGCGACGTTCGCCGCGCTGACGGAGAGGCCGGGGCCGGCGGCGTTCGCGCTGTTTACGCTCTGGCTCTACCGCGTGGCGAGCCGGGCGCGGTAGGTGGGGCGGGCCGCGCCTGTGCCTTCAGGCCGTGAGGTAGGCCACGTACGCGGCGTAGCTGCCGATGAGCAAGGCGCCCTCCCAGCGCACGAGGCGGAAGCTGCTGCGCGTGAGCGGCAGGAGCGCCACGGCAAGGCCGACCATCACGCCCAAGTCCACTAAACTGATGCCGGGCGCGTCCAGCGGACGCGCCGTCGCCGCGCAGCCCAGGATCGCCAGCACGTTGAAGATGTTCGACCCCACCACGTTGCCCACGGCGATGTCGCCTTCCCCTTTCGCGGCCGCTACCAGCGAGGTGGCCAGCTCCGGCAGGCTCGTGCCCACGGCCAGGATCGTCAGGCCGATGAGGGCCTCGCTGAGGCCGGCGTCGCGCGCGATGGCTACGGCGCCTTCCACCAGGAGCTGGGCGCCGAGGACGAGCAGCCCCAGGCCCGCCAGCACGAAGAGCGCGTCATGCCAAGCGGGCCGCGCCAAGTCCGGCGGCGCGGCGTCAGGCCCGGCGGGGGTGCCCTTCTCCTTCCGCGCCAGGCGGAAGGCCGCGAGCGTGTAGAGAACGATCCCTCCCATCAAGAGCGCGCCCTCCAGGCGGCCGAGCCGGCCGTCCATGAGCATGAGGACAAGCACCGCCGAAACGCCGATCAGGACCGGCACGTCGTAGCGCACGAGCTGCACCTGCACGGCCACGGTGCGGATGACGACGGACAGCCCTAAGATGAGCGCGACGTTGGCGATGTTCGACCCGACGACGTTGCCTACGGCAAGGTCGCCTTGCCCAGCCAAGGCCGTTTGCAAGCTCACGACGAGTTCGGGGCTGCTCGTCCCGAAGGCCACCACCGTCAGCCCGACGGCGAGCGGCGTGAGGCCGAGGCGCAGCGCCAGGGCGGCGCTTCCGCGTACAAGGCCTTCGGCCCCCGCGTACAGCAAGGCGAGGCCGGCCGCGATAAGGAGCAAATTAACAAGCACAGACCCGCACTCGGGTTAAGCATCTGAGTAATCGCTGAGGCCGCCTGCGCCCTTTAAGGCTGCCGTAGAGCCTCCGCGTTTGAACCCTGCCTTATCATGTCATGAGGGAAGGGCAGCGGCGTCGCCGTCAGATGAGGAGCGGCAGGAGCAGGAGGTAGAGCAGGGCCGCAGCGAGCGCGGCGGCAAAGAAGTAAAACGCTACACGCGTTGCCGGATCGGCCGGCAGGTCAGGAACGCGGCCGCTTCCCTGGAGCATGTGCTCGGCAGGGGGGTGCAGGGCGCGCTTAGGCACGGCAGCGCGGCGGCGTGAGCCGGGGGTGAGGGCGACGGGCGCTTTTTCAGGCGCCCGCACCGGCGCCTTGGCTTTAAGAGCGCGCACGTTGAGGCGGCGCGGCGCATTGGGGAGCGAAGCGTTCATGGTCGAGACCTCGGGACGAGGCCAGGTTGGCAGGCCGGAGGACCGGACCGGCGTACCCAAGCGTCTGAGATGGGGCAAGCGAATAGACATCGGGCGCTTAGAGCAGGGGGAGCCGCGGAAGGTTCGTGCCCTGCCGTGCTCTTGAGAAGTTTCACAACCGTGAAGCGGTCGATGGCAAACGGCGTCCCGCCGCGCAGCGCCGGCGATGCCTAGCTTGTCCGTGTGGGCGGCGGCGGGCGGATCTTCGGGCCGGGCCTTTCGTTGCTTGGCCGCCGCGTGCGTCTGGGGCCGGCGCTCCGCACGCGCGTCCTGCGCCGACCCCCTCATCTGAAGCGAGCCGCCTCGGAGCACCCCCGGAAATGATAGGCGAATTGGGCTGGGACGCCTGGCTCACCGCTGGCGTAGTCCTGGCGATGACGGTGCTCCTGGCGCGCGAGGTCGGGCGGCCTGACATGGTGCTGCTCGGCAGCCTCGTCGCGCTCCTCTTCTTCGGGGTCGTCCCACCGGAGATGGCCTTTGCCGGGTTCTCCAGCAGCGCCGTCCTCTCCATCGCGGCGCTCTACGTCGTGGCCGCCGGCGTGCAGCGCACCGAGGCACTCGCCCGTGCCGACCGCCTCCTGCTCGCGCGCCGAGGTCCCTTCGGCTGGGCGCTCTTCCGCCTGATGGGGACGGCGGCGGTGCTCTCCGCCTTCGTGAACAACACGCCACTCGTAGCCATCCTCATCCCGCGCTTGCAGCGCTGGGCGGAGGCGCGGGGCATCAGCCCCTCGAAGGTGATGATCCCGCTCTCCTACGCGGCGGTCCTCGGCGGCACGGCCACGCTCATCGGCACGTCCACGAACCTCGTCGTCTCGGGCCTTCTCAAGGAGAGCGCGGGGCTGTCCATCGGCTTTTTCGACCTGACGTGGATCGGCTTGCCGGCGGCCGTCGTCGGGATCGCGTACTTCGCTCTCGTCGGCCACCGGCTGCTGCCTGGACGCGCGACTCCCGCCCGCCGCAGCTCTTCAGAAGAAGAGAAAGGGCACGAGGCCGCCCCGTCCGGAGCCGCGCGCGGCCCGTTCGGCGATGGGAGGCCGTACCACATCGAACTCCGCCTGGGAGAAGGATCGCCGCTCGTGGGCCGCTCGCCTGCCGAGGCGCAGCAGGCCGTCCCGGCGGGAGCGCACCTCGAAGAGGTGCATCCGGCCGTGGCAGCCGCTGCGCCGGATGCGCTTTCGCCGAACGGTCCGCCGACCGGGCGACTGGCGGCGGGCGACGTGCTCCGCTTCTCGGCCACGCCGGCGGCGCTGGCGCACCTCTTGGCGACGGACGGGCTGGAGCGCACGGGAACCGCGCCGGACGGCGGCGCGCAGCCGCCGCGCACCATGCTTTTCGAAGCGGTCCTCGCCGGGACCTCGCCGCTCGTGGGCCGCTCGCTCAGCGCGGCGGACTTCGAGCGGCACTACCAGGCCAGCGTGCTGGCCGTCCAGCGCCGCGACGCGCCCTTGCGGCGTCCGTTGCGCGAGCGGCCCCTCCGCGCGGGCGACCTCCTGCTCCTGGAGGCGCCCAATGACTTCCACCGGCAGCACAGCCTCGACCGCGCCGACTTCAGCCTCGTGGCGCCGTACCTCGTCGCCGTGCCGGCGCGCCGCGCGCAGAAAGCGCCGGTGGCGTTGGCGCTCTTCCTGGGCATGATCGGGGCGGCGGCCCTGGGGCTGCTGCCGCTCGTCACGGCCGCGTTCGCCGCCGCGCTGGCGATGATCGCCACGGGCTGCCTCCGCCTCGACGAGGCGCGCCGGGGGGTGGACGTGCCCGTGCTCCTGATGATCGGGGCGGCCTTTGGCATTGGCAAGACCGTCGAGGAGACGGGGCTGGCTGCGGCCATCGCCGCCGCCGCGCTCAGCCCGCTCGAAGCGCTCGGGCCGATGGCCGTGCTTGGCGGCGTCTACCTCGTCACCACGGTCATGACCGAGCTTCTGACCAACGCGGCGGCGGCGGCGCTCGTCCTTCCCGTGGCGCTGGAGGCCGCCGCGCGCCTGGGCCTCGACCCGCTGCCCTTCGCGCTGGCCGTGGCCGTGGCGGCGTCGGCCGGCTTTGCCACCCCCTTCGGCTACCAGACCAACCTCATGGTGATGGGGCCGGGCGGCTACCGCTTCACCGACTTCGTGCGCGCCGGCGTCCCGCTCAACCTCATCGTCATGGCCGTCGCGCTTTTCATGCTCTGGCTCGTGTGGATGTAATCCGCCGGTCCGCGCTCACGACCGCCCTCAGCCGTCGGGCGTGTAGAACTGATCGAAGCCCTTCGCGCGCAGGCCGCGCTTCAGCGCCTCGTCGCCCGTCCAGAGCCGCCCGCCGAGCGAGAGCGTCAGGCCGACGTGCGGCGTGTCGTCGGGGTCCACGTCGCGGCACAGGGCGACGGCCTCGCGGCGTGCTTCTATGCTGATCAGCTCCTCTTTCGAGACGGTGACGTGACGGAGGAGCAGGTAGAATAGCCGCACCACCTCTTCGTCAGAGAGGCGGCTGAGCGCTACGATGCGCTCCTTGTGCTTGAAGAGTGACACGATAGCCGATTCGCACACGTGGAACGCGTTCTCGCCCTGGACGATGTGGCGCGTGAACGACGAGTTCTGGCGCAGCAGGGCCGAGAAGGGGATGTTGGCGTCCACGACGACGCGGTCGGCCACAGCTTACTCCTCGGCGGGGATCTCAAAGAGGTGGCGCACGCGCGCCCAGGCATCTTGCTTGACCTCGGTGGCAAGCTGTGCAGCCTCGGCGTCTGAAAGCTGGCTCTTCTGCCGGATGGCCTGCATATCGAGCAGGTCGAGGAACTGAGCCAGCGCCTCCGCATCGGCGAAGTCGCGCGGCAGGCGGATGACGATGCTGTCCTGGTCCGTCGTGACTTCGTAGGGGGCGTCCATAGCAGGATCGGCTAAGGATTCACGCGATGACGCCCCGTGAACGAGTCACGTATAGGGGAGGTTCGCGCCGACGTTGAGCAAAACCGAGAGACCGAAATAGCGAACCCCCCGTCTTCTTTCAGAGCGGGGGGCGGGAGGGTTGATCTTTGCTGCCAAAGAGGGAAAAAAGATCAGCCGTCGAGGGGGTTCTGGCCGCAGCGCGTGCAGCGGTAGAAGCCGCGCAGCGCGCGCGTGATCCAGGGCGTGTGCTGGCGGCAGTGCGGGCACTCGCGGTGGATGACGTAGCCGCCGCCGTTGATCGTCTGCGAAAAGCGGCCCAGGCGGTTGAGCCATTTCTTTGCGGTGTGTCTCATGCGGTTTGGTCCGGTTGCTGGTGAAGAAACTCATCTGCGTTCGCCCTCCCTTACGAGCAAAAAATCCACCGGGTCGGCCCGGTAGAAAATGGAAGCGCTTTTAAAACATAAACTTAATCGAAAGCGCTTCCGCACCGGAAGAACGAGCCGCAGGCCAAGGCCTGACGTCCGCTGGCATCCGTATGGGCGGGCGAATATCTTTGGGAGAGCGCCCCTACCGGATTGCACAGAAGAATCTGCCGTCATGCCGTTTCTCGCTCTTCTCTCGCTCATGGTTTTGGGCACAGCCTCCACCGCCTCAGCGCAGCACGGAGCCTCCGGCGACACGACTGCGGCGGCGTCCTTGCGCGTGATGGCCTTCAACCTCCGCCTCAACACGCCCGCCGACAGCGCCGACGCTTGGCCCCATCGCAAGGACATGGCGGCGAGCGTCATTGGCTTTCACGGGGCCGACCTCGTGGGCGTGCAGGAGGCGCAGCAAGGGATGATCGAGGACCTCACGGAGCGGCTTCCGGGCTTCGAGTGGTTCGGCGAGCCGCGCGCCTCAGGCGACGCGGCGGACGAGTACAGCGCCATCTTCTACCGCACCGAGCGGCTCCGGCTGCTGGATCACGGCACGTTCTGGCTTTCGGAGACGCCCGACGAAAAGGCAAGCGTGGGCTGGGACGCGGCGCTCCCGCGCATCGTCACCTGGGGGCGCTTCGAGGACCGCGCCACGGGCCGCACGTTTTTTCACTTCAACACGCACTTCGACCACCGGGGCGAAACGGCCCGCGAGGAGAGCGCCCACCTCTTGCGCCGCCGCATCATGGAGATCGCCGAGGGCGCGCCCGCCGTCGTCACGGGCGACTTCAACGCCACGCCGGACGAGGCGCCGTACCGCGCGCTCGTCTCCGAAACCGGCGAGGGGCCGGCGCTGCGGGACGCCATCGAAACTTCTGAACACGGCCATCACGGCCCGCGCTCGACGTGGAACGGCTTCGAGGAGATCGAGCCGGGCCGCCGCATCGACTTCGTCTTCACCGCCGGCGGCGTGCGCGTGCTCCGGCACGGCATCCTCACCGACACGTTCAAAGAGGGGCGCTTCCCCTCGGATCACCTCCCCGTCCTGGCCGAGGTGGTGATCCCCGAGTAGCGCTCTTCTTTCGCCCGGATCTCCACCTGAAAGCCACTCTCTCTTCTCATCAGACCGGACACGTTTATGCGACTCGCGCAGCCCGCCTTTGCTCTTCTCCTCGCGTCCCTGATGCTGTGGTCGGGGTGCGCGTCCGAAGCCGCCGAGGGCGACGCCGCCGTAGCGGAGCCGCCATCGGAAAACGCCGTGCGGCCCGATTGGGTAGACGACGCCGTCGTCTACGAAGTCTTCGTGCGCGACTTTACGCCCGAGGGCACCTTCCAGGCCATGATCCCGCGCCTGGGCGAACTCCAGGAGCTGGGCGTGACCACGCTCTGGCTCATGCCCATCCACCCCGTCGGCGAAGAGCGCAGAAAAGGCGAACTCGGCTCGCCCTACGCCGTGCAGGACTACTTCGGCGTGAACCCGCGCTTTGGGACGGAAGAGGACTTCCGCGCGCTCGTGGACTCGGTGCACGCGCGCGGGATGCACCTCATCATCGACCTCGTGGCTAACCACACGGCCTGGGACAACGCCTGGGTCGAAGAGCACCCGGAGTGGTACACCACCGGCGCCGACGGCGAGATCGTCCACCCCGAAGGCACGGACTGGACCGACGTGGCCGACCTGAACTACGACAGCGATGCCCTCCGCGCCGAGATGACGCGCGCGATGGTGTACTGGGTTGAGGAGTTCGGCATCGACGGCTACCGCTGCGACGTGGCCGAAGAAGTGCCGCTCGACTTCTGGGAGGCGGCCATCGAGGAGGTGCGCGCCGTTAAGCCCGTGATGATGCTGGCCGAGGGCGAGGACCCGGCCCTGCACCGCCACGGCTTCGACCTGACGTACTCGTGGGAGCTGTACGGGACGCTCAAAGACGTGTGGGAGGGCGCCCCTCTTGGAGCGTTCTTCGACCTGATCGAAGAACAGGACGAGGCGTTTCCCGAAGAGGCCCTGCGCCTGCGCTTCATCACCAACCACGACGAGACGGCCTGGGACGCGCCGCCGCCCGTCCTCTTCGACGGCCTCCAAGGCTCGAAGGCCGCCGCCGTCTTGATGCTCACCGTCCCCGGCGTGCCGCTCCTCTACAACGGCCAGGAGGTGGGCGTGAGCGAGGACGACGGCTTTTTCGACAAGTCGCCCATCGACTGGACGCAGAACCCGGAGCTGCGCACGTTCTACAAAAACCTCCTCAACCTCTACGACCGGAGCGCCGCCCTGCGCGACGGCGAACTGGAGGCTTTGAGCGTCGAAGACGGCGCCGCCCTGTTCGAGCGGGTGGCCGATGGCGAAAGCGTCCTCGTAGCCGTGAACGTGCGCGACGAGGCCGCCACCGTGTCGCTCCCCGATGCGCGCCAAGGCGCCGTGCTCACGGATGTCTTGAACGGCGGCGGCGAAATGGACGCCGGCGAGGCGCTGGAGTTGGAGCCGCACGGGTTCCGCGTGCTGAGTGTTGAGCGCTAAGCGCCTGATGCAAACGTGAACACGTTCCAACGCGCCGCGCCTCTCTGAAACCACCCCCGCCCGGCGCCGCGTTAAGGAGGACGCACGCATCGCCCGCACAGACACCGCCATAGAGAGGCCTCCACATGAAGCTCACCTACTTCGGCCACTCCGCCTTTCAGATCGAGACGCAGGGCACGACGATCCTCGTTGATCCCTTCCTCACCGACAACCCCCACACCGAGACGGCGCCCGAGGACCTCGACCCGGACGTGATCCTCCTCACGCACGCGCACTTCGACCACTGGGGCGACACGCCCGCCTTTGTCGAGGAGGCCGATCCGCTGGTGATTGCCGGCTTCGAGATCGTGCAGCGCCTGGGGCAGGAGCACGGCCACGAGAACGTGCAGCCGCTCAACGAGGGCGGCACGGCGGCGTTCGACTGGGGGCGCGTCACGGCCACGCACGCGCGGCACTCCTCCTCCTTCCCGGACGGCTCTTACGGCGGCGTTCCTACCGGCCACCTGCTCGAGATCGAGAACACAACCATCTACAACGCCGGCGACACGGCGCCCTTTGCGGAGATGGAGTGGATCGGGGGCGACTTTGACGTGGACCTGGCCGTCTTCCCCATCGGCGACTGCTTTACGATGGGCTTCGACGGCGCGCTGCGCGCGGCGGAGATGGTGAAGCCCGCGCAGATCCTCCCCGTCCACTACAACACGTTCCCGCCCATCGAGACGGACCTCGACGAGTGGAAGAGCCGCTGCTCCGAGGCCGGCTACCAAACCGAGGTCGTGGAACCGGACACGGCACTGCAGCTGTAAGCAGGCTTGCGCCTTCGGCGCAGAGTGCTATGCGCTTCCGGCGCGGCGTCTTAACCGTTAGTTTACTTTGACGGCAACGAGGCGTATGTTTAGAAGGGTGACGTGGAAGCGTCTGCGTCGCGCTCTTAATTTCTTAGGGGAAGGTTCGGGAGGGGAGGAGGTCTCACGCTATCAGCCACTCACCGGAGCGGCGTATGCGTTCATCACGCCTGGCACGCCACACGCCGAGATGGATCGGTCTTGGGCTGCTTGCGGCTCTGGCAGCCTGCACGGCGGCGGCGGTCCTGCCGCAGCCGGCCGCCGCCCAGCAGCCGTTCCTGGCGCACGACGCCTTTTACCGAGGCGAGACGGCGCGGCGCGTATTCTTTGACGGCTACGCCTTCAGCGGCGAGGTGGCTTACCGGCCTTCCTCCGGCGCCTTGCAGGACGAGGGCGCGCCGTCGGTTGACCCGCTCGGCTTTAGCTTCCGGTTCGACTACCAGCTGGCGCAGCAGCTTGACCTCGGCGCCGTGGTGGACGCCTCCGGCGGGCGCACCGGCCGCACGCTCTCGGTAAGCTGGATCGTCCTGAAATACTACGAGTTCGCCGAGGAGACCGACTACGCCTTCCGCCTGGCCGTGGACCCGGCCTCCGACGGGCTGGTAGGCTTCCCGCAGATGGACGCCGCCTTCCTCTTCACCACGCCTTTGAGGCCTTGGGTGTCGAACGACTTGGCCCTGGGCGTGCGCCGCGTGCGTATGGGCTACGACCGCTGGGTCCGCACCCGCCACGAGGCCGATGGCGCTATGAACGCCGGGGACCCGCCGGCCAACTTCGACGTGGTGCGCACGCGCGTGATGGGCTGGGAGCTGCACGCCATGTTCAGCTATGACCTCCGCTTCGACCCGGCCGGGAGCAACGTCTCCCTCACGCTCCTGGCCGAGGGCGGCGAGTACGACCTCTTCGAGGCCTCCGCCTCCGAGGCCAGCCCTGCCCCCAACGCCGACGAGGCGCCGGCCGCGCCGCCGCTCACCACCACGTACCAGTCGGGCGTCGTCTGGCTGCGCTCCGGCGTCGAGTACAACCGGCCGAGCTTTCAGGTCAACCCCTTCGTGGGCCTGCCGCTCCAGCAGTGGACCTCCGAGGACGGCGACGCCCTGCGCACGCGCCTCTCTGCCGGCCTCAGTCTGATGATCCGCTGAGGGAAGGGGGAACGGGGCGTGGGGAAGAGGGCGTTTCTTTCGGACGCCTCCTCTGCGCAGCTCCGCCCCGGCCCTGTGACCATCGGCATCCTTTCGGACACGCACGGCTTCTTTCATCCCGCGCTCGAAGAAGTCCTCGCCGGCGCCGATCTGATTCTTCACGCGGGCGACGTGGGCCGCGCCGAGATCCTGGACCGCCTCGAACAGATCGCGCCCGTGTGCGCGGTGTGGGGCAACATCGACGGACGCGACGTGCGGCAGCGCACCGGCGAGCACGAGCACTTCGAGGCGGAAGGGCTGCGCTTTTGGATGACGCACATCGCCGGCCGGCCGGGGCACTGGCAGCAAGGGATGGGAGAAAAACTCCGCGCCAATCCGCCCAATGTGTTCATCTGCGGGCACAGCCACATCCTGCGCATCGAGCGGGTGAAAAGCCTGGACGGGATGCTCTTCTTGAACCCCGGCGCAGCGGGGCGGCAGGGCTTTCATCGGCAGAAAACGTGCGTGCGGCTGCATCTTGCAAGCGGCCGCCTGCGCGAGGCCGAGGTCGTGCACCTGGACGAGGCATAGCCGGCGTCGTATCTTTTTGGCGAAGAGCGAGCTTCGTGGGTCGTAGATCATGAGCGCTCCGGACGAAACGATCCGCTATCTACCATCTACTATCTATCACCACAACGCCCCCGGCCCGCGCGTAATGGCTGCCCCCCCGCCCTCCGAAACGCAGCAAGCCGCCCGCACGGAGCGCTTCGACCTGCGCGCGCTTTACGAGACGAGCCGCCTCCTGAGCGCGTCGCTTGACCTCGGCTTCGTCCTGCGCAACCTCCTGCTCACGGCCATGAGCAAGCTCTTGGTGCCCAAGGCAGCGGCGCTCGTGTGTGAAGATGGAGGCGGCTGCCGCGTGGCCGTCGCCAAAGGGCGCGGCGGCTTCGCCAAAGATGAAACGGTGCACGTGAAGGAGCGCCCCGGCAGCGATGTCCTCGAAGGCGACAGTGTGCCCGTGCCGCTGAAAGAGCGCGGCATGGCGCTGGCGCTGCCCATCGCCTTTGGTGAGCGGGAGATCGGCTGGCTCGCGCTTGGGAAAAAGGCCACGGGCGAGGCGTTCGCGCCGGCCGAGATGGAGTTCATGCGCTCGCTCGTGAACATGTCCTCGGCGGCGGTGCACAACGCCCTCCTCGTGGACGAGCTGCAAACGGCCAACCGCGACCTCGACGCCAAGGTGCAGGAGCTGAACACGCTCTTCGACCTCTCGCAGGAGTTCAACGCCACCGTCGAGCGCCAGCGCCTGGTCAAGCTGCTCTCGTTTGCGCTCATGGGGCAGATGCTCGTGCAGAAGCACGCCTTCCTCCTGCGCCGCACAGGCGGCTCGGGCGAGGACGCGCCGCCCTTCCGCGTCGTCGCCCAAAAGGGCTTGGCCGGCCCCGCGCTCACCACGGACGAGATCGCCGACCTGTGCAGCCACAACGACCTCACGCGCCTGGGCACGCTCGACGCGCCCACGCCGGGGCAGCAGGCGCTCATCGAGCGGGGCCTCGCGCTCGTCGTCCCCATCCGCCATCGGGGGAAGGCGTGCGCTATGCTCTGCCTTGGCCCGAAGATGACGGGCGCGCCCTACGCCGCCGGCGACGTCGAGTTCTTGTACGCCCTGGGCAACCTCGCCTTCACTTCTATCCAGAACTCGTTTTTGGTCGAGGAGCAGATCGAGAAGGAGCGGATGGAGGAGGAGATGCGCCTGGCGCGCGACATCCAGGAGCGGCTCCTCCCGCGCCAGATCCCCTCGGCGGAAGGCCTCGAAGTCGCCGCGCGCGCCACGCCGAGCCACGCCGTCGGCGGCGACTACTTCGACGTGATCGCCTTGCCGGGCGGGCGCCTCTACCTCGTCATCGCCGACGTGACGGGGAAGGGCGTCCCGGCCGCACTCCTCATGGCCAACGTGCAGGCCTGCGTGCACGCCCTCCTCTCGACCGATCTCCCGCTCGAAGACGTCACCGCGCGCATCAACGAGGTCATCTGCGGCAACACGGGCGCGGACAAGTTCATCACCTTCTTCCACGGCCTGTACGATCCCGAAAAGCGGAGCTTCGACTACGTCAACGCCGGCCACAACCCGCCGTACGTCGTCCGCACGGGTGGGGCCGTCGAAGAGCTTTCAACGGGCGGATTGCTCCTGGGCGTGATGAAGGGGATGTCCTACGAGCGCGGCAGCGTTCATCTCGAACAAGGCGACGTGCTCGCCCTCTTCACCGACGGCGTCACCGAGGCCATGAGCGCCGCTGAGGAGGAGTACGGCGAGGCACGCCTTCTCGAATGCCTCCAAGCGCACCGCGCCGAAAGCGCCGGCGCCCTCCTCGAAGCCATCCACGCCGACGTCTTCGCCTTCACCCAAAGCCCCGACCTGCTCAGCGACGACCTCACGCTCATGGTGGCGAAAGCTGCGAGCGAGTAGCAGCTTAGCGGTGGCAAGTGGTCTTCTGCTACGCAGCAAAAAGCATCGCCTCTCTGATTTGTATGACCTAATAGCACAGGTTGACCCTATGGCATACTCAGATGATCGCTCAGCCCACGACAGAAGCTCAACGACATCCGCCGGCAGTCCTGCAGGGGAGTGCGCTCAACCTAAAGCCGAGGCCTCTTTTCCGGTTTTGAGAGGAGACAAGCGCAGCCACGCGCTCAGGCTGATGGACCACATCGAAGGTCAAGTTGGGCTGGCGGATACGAAAGCTGCCCTTCTAGTTGCCGCCAACGCTATTCTTGCGGGGGTCATCCTCTCCGCCATCAAAGACTTCGAGTTGAGCGGGTGGCCGATTGTGCTTTCCCTGATCCTCCTCTTCGCCGCGTTGTCGTTCTCGCTTCTCGCGGTGTTCCCTCTGTCGTTCTTGCCCTGGTTTAACTTTGAAAGAGACCGCAGCCTGTACTATTTCAAGCACATTGCCAGAGTGACCAACCACGAGTTCTACGAGCAGTTTTCTTGCCTGGAAGAGAAAGAGGCTGATCATCAACTTCTGTGTTACGTGAAAAGCAAAGCCCACTGGGTCAACCTCAAATTCGCGACGCTTAGATTGGCCGGCCTCTGCACCGCGCTATGCGTGGTCATGGGTGCGGCAAGCCTGATGGGTCCCGCTTGGGGAAGGGTTGTCCAAGGCGAAGAGGCGTTCAGCGCCAGCTCAGCAGTGGCGATGGACTCAGTGATGTCTCGCATTGAAATGCTCGAGGAGAAAGTGATGGTTAGCAATCCGCAGGCTGCCACAGACAGCAGTAAGGTTGGTGGCGCACCCTAAACCTCCGGTTTTAGAAACCTCAACTTCGCCCCCCTTGTCGCTGTTATTCGGCCCGACTCCTCAGCGAAGGTGCGAGCGCGGCGCTGCTCTGTTATACTACTTCCCCGCTTTGCGGGGCGGCAACAGCGGCAAGCAACTCGCGCTCAGCGTCAGTGAGCGGGCGGCTGCGGCGGGCCATCACCGCCTCGGCCACGCGCAGGGCTTTGTCTAAGCGGTACTCGGAAAAACCGTCCTGCGGCGATCCCCACGAGAAGGGCGGCACGTAGCGCGGCGGGAACCCCGCGCCGTAGAGGTTGCACACCGGCTCTATGGCCGTGCCCGTGTTGAAGATCGTGCCGATGCCGCACTTCGAGTGGTCGCCCATGAAGAGGCCAGCAAACTGGCGGCCCGTCGGCTCGAAGGCTTCGGTAGAGGCGTTGTAGAGGGTGACCTCGCCGTAGTCGTTTTTGAGGTTCGACGTGTTCGTGCCGGCGCCCAGGTTGCACCACCGGCCCAGGTACGAGTCGCCGAGGTAGCCGTCGTGGCCCTTGTTCGAGAGCGCTTGGAAGATGCTCCCCTGCACCTCGCCGCCTACCTTCGAGTAGTAGCCGACGGCGCTCGCCGAGACTACGGCGGCTGGCTTGACCTGCGCCTTCGGGCCGAGGTAGAGCGGGCCTTTCACGACGGCGTTCTCCATCACCACAGCGTCCTCGCCGATGTAGATCGGCCCGTCCTCGGCGGAGACGACGGCGCCAGGGCGCACCACCGCGCCGGGCGCGATGAAGATGTCCTCTCCGCCAACGAGGCGCGCGCCTTCCTGCACGTCGGCGCCGGGGCGCTCGTAGACGTTGTAGTCCACGCGGGCGGCGTAGCCAGCAAGTAGGGCGGGGCGGAGCGCGTCGAGGAGATCTGTCGGGCGCCTCAGGAGCGTGGCGTTTTCGACCGTTTCTTCGGGGAGATCAGCGAAAGAGGCGGGGGTGAGCGGGTCGCCGTCGGCTACGGCCTGGGCGAGGCGGGCATCGGTTTCCGGCACCCAGGCGGCCACGAGCGCGCCGCCGGGTTGCACGAACGCGCGCGCCGGCTCGCCTTTTTGCGCCGCGCCGCGCAGGCGCTCTAAGAGCGGCCCCGCTTCGGCCACGTAGCGCCCGTTGACGAAGAGAACGCCGAGGCCCTCCGGCAGGCGGTTCGCCAAAAGGTCGAACGCCTCGGCCATCACGGGCGCCACGAGCGGGCGCGCGTGCAGGAGTGTGGGCGGCGCGCCGAACGCCTCGCGGGTCGTCTCCAGCACCGTGCGCACGCCCAGCCGAAGCGCGTACGCGGCGCGCGTGCGGGTGAGCGGGAATAGAGGCGCGACGTGATCGTCTTCAAACAGGCACAGATGCATGGCGGCGTAGGCGGGTAGCGCGGAGCAGATTGCAAAAATTTGGCGGTCACGGCGGAACGCGCGCCCCCGGCTGTCGATCCAAGCCCCTGCACCCGCCCCTCAAAACGAACCGCCCCTGCCATGAAATTTTTTGTCGATACCGCCGATCTCGACGAGATCCGCGAAGCCAACGATATGGGCGTCCTTGACGGCGTCACCACCAACCCTTCGCTCATGAACAAGGTAGAGGGCGACGTGGACTTCCACGAGCACATCTACAAAATCTGCGAGATGGTCGATGGCGACGTCTCCGCTGAGGTCACCGCCGCCGACTACGACGGGATCATGGACGAGGCGCACACGCTCGCCAAGATCCACGACAACGTCGTCGTCAAGGTGCCGATGACCGTCGAGGGCGTCAAGGCCATGAGCACGCTCACCGAGGAGGGCATCCCCACCAACTGCACGCTGTGCTTCTCGGCGCCGCAGGTCTTGATCGCGGCCAAGGTCGGCGCGCGCTACATCAGCCCGTTCATCGGCCGCATTGACGACATCTCGGGTAACGGCATGGAGCTGATCCGGCAGTCCGTGCAGATCATGGACAACTACGGCTACGAGTCCGAGATCTTGGCCGCCTCCATCCGCCACCCCATGCACGTGGTCGAGGCCGCCCTGGCCGGCGCCGACGTAGGGACGATGCCGTTCGAGGTGATCAAGAAGCTCACCGAGCACCCCTTGACCGACAAGGGCATCGAGAAGTTCTTGGCCGACTGGGAGGAGTACGAAGACGCGCAGAAAGCCGAAGCCGGCGTCTCGTCCTAATACCGAAATCATGCTCCTGAAACGCCGCCGAAAGCTTCACGCTTTTCGGCGGCGTTTCTGTTTCATAGCTTGATCCGGCCCTCGGCGCTGAACATCCCGGCGTTAGAACCGACAGGCGCTTTCGGCTTCTTGATCGCAAACGAGTCCCATTATCTATGAGCGTTTCTGCACGACACTACATCCTTCTATTTGCAGCTCTTCTCCTCATGCTCGGTTTTGCCGTCGGCTGCGCGTCCGAGGGGCCGAACGTAGGCGTCACCGTGGATGACGTGACGGGTAATGCCAGCGAATACATGGGTCAGAACGTGACGGTAAGCGGCGAGGTGGACGAGGTATACCCTGGCGCCTTCACCATCGGCGGGGAGGGCTTCGGGGATGAGCTGCTCGTCATCGTGCCCTCGACGGCGCAGACGCCAGGCGGGCGCACCGGCCCGATGGCGTACCAGGAAGACGACATCGTGCAGGTGGACGGCACCGTGCGCGCGTACGTCATCGCCGAGATTGAGCGGGACTTCGGCCTGGACCTGGGCGCCGGCGCGGAGATCGACTACGAGGAGGAGGCGCCGGCCCTGATCGCCAGCGCCGTGCGCGTCACGCAGCGTGAAGACCCGCTCGTCGAGGACCCCGTGATGGATCAGGACGGCGGCCTCTGAGCGCACGGCGTCTCATTGCCGACGGGCGTCCTGTGCCGGCAGCTCCAGCGACTGGCCGATGTCAAGAACGTGGAGGCGCCGCTGGGCGTCTGGCACGCGCCGCCGGGCCTCCTGCAAAAGCATCCGGGGCGGCTCCTGGATCGGCTCCTCGGAGAGGTCGAACGTGCCCCAATGGATGGGGACGAAGTGCCGCGCGCCGAGGTCGGCAAAGGCTTGCAGGGCCTCAGGCGGGTCCATGTGAACGGGCCGCATAAACCAGCGCGGGCGGTACGCGCCGATGGGGAGAAGCGCCACCTCGGGTGCGCCCAGCCACCGTTGCACCTCGGCGAAGTGGGCGCCGTAGGCCGAGTCGCCCGCGTAGAAGAGCAGCGGCGCGTCGGGGAGTTCGAGAAAGTAGCTGGCCCAGAGCGTGCCATCACGCCCGAGGAGTGTGCGTCCGGAAAAGTGCCGCGCCGGCGTGCAGTGGATGCGCAGATGCCTCGCCTCGGCAGCCTCCAAGTCCACGTACTGCCACCAGTCCATCTCGGCGGCGGCATCGAGGCCCCACCTGCGCAGCACGGCGGCCACGCCCAGCGGCACGACGAACGCCGGGTCGAACCGCTCGCGTAGCTTCAGCGCGCTCGCCCGGTCGAGGTGGTCGTAGTGGTCGTGCGAGAGGAGGACGACGTCCACGGGCGGGAGGTCCGCGACCCCAAACGGGAGCGCAGGCCGGCGCGCCGGACCGGCAAACGGCACTGGGCTGGCCCGCCGGCTAAAGACGGGGTCGGTCAGCAGCGTGAGCGTGGGCGTCTGGATGAGCGTTGCCGAGTGGCCGATCCATGTGATGCGCAGGCCGCTCCGAGGCGCGTCATGCAGCGCGGCGAGGTTGGTGCGATGGACGGGCGGCGGCACGTTTTGCTTTTTCTGCAGGAGATAGGTCGTAAGCCAGCGGGCCACCTTGAGCGGCGCGGCATGGCCGGCGCCGGCGCCGTCTTCTTCCGGGTTGCGGAAGCCGCCTGGAGTGCCGTGGTGCCGGCGGTGATGCCACGGATGCGTTTGGACGGGGCCGGGGGCGGAGGGCATCTGGGAGAGGGGGAGTGGGAGGTGAGGTCGAGGCAGACCGGCTCAAGGCTGCGCGCGTTGCGGGATAGAAACATTCTACGGCACCGCATGTTTTCCGTAGCGCTCCGGCGGCCCGCTTCCATCGCGCCCCGTTCGCCCTTCGTAGACCTCGCTAGAAGACACGTACGCTAAGGCGCGTACGATGCACTGCATGAAGTTCGTTGCCCTGGGCGCCACCGACGCCATCGGCGCAAGCTGCCACTTTCTTTTCACCGGCGGCACCGGCCTCGTCCTAGACGCCGGCTCCGACCCCGAGGCTGACGGCCCCGCCTCCGTCCCCCGCTTCGACGTGATCCACCGCGAGGCGGACTGGTACGTGGACCACGCGCTCATCACCCACGCGCATCACGACCACCTCGGCAACCTGCCCGTGCTTTTGCAGCACTTCCCGCACGCGCAGGCGCACATGACGCCGGCCACGCGCCGCCTGGCCGAGTTCCTCTTGCCCGCTTCCGCGCGGCTCCAGCGCCGCAAGATTGAGGAAGGCTCTGCCGACTTCGACCCGCTCTTCGACGAGGAGGAGCTGGACCTCTACAGCCAGCTTTACCTCGACCACGAACTCGAAGAGCCGTTCGACGTGACAGGCCTGCGCGGCGAAGCGCCCGTGACGGCCACGTTCTACGACGCCGGCCACATCTTAGGCTCGGCGGGCGTCCTCTTAGAGTTTGAAGAAGACGGGCACAAGCGCCGACTTTTCTACACGAGCGACACGAACACCGAGGCGCAGACGATCATCCCCGGCGCCGAGTACCCGGAGCCGCCCCTCGACGTGCTCGTCCTCGAGTCCACCGCCGGGAGCGACGAGGATGCCGAGAAGACGACGCGCAAGAAAGAGGAAGAGAAGTTCGGCCAGGCGCTGAGCGACGTCTTGGCGCGCGGCGGCACGGCGCTCATCCCTGTCTTTGCGATGGGTCGCTCACAGGAAGTCCTCGCCCTCATTGACGGCTTCAAGCAAGCGGGCCGCATCCCGGAGGACGTGCCCGTCTACACTGCCGGCTCGATGCGCGCCATCGCCGACCTCTACGACAAGACGCGCCACGAGACGCCGCGCCTCGACCCTGGCTTCCGCGTCTACGGCGTCGAGCAGGAGCGCCTCCCGCGCAGCCGCCGCGCCACCGACGAGGCCCTGAAGGGGCCGAGCATCCACGTCGTCTCCAGCGGCATGATGTTCGAGCGCACGCTCTCGAACCGCCTGGCGCAGCGCCTGATCGAGGACGAGAGAAACGCCGTCCTCTTCGTCGGCTACGCCAAGGAGGACTCGCCCGCGAAGCGCCTCCGGGACGCCGCCGCCGAGGGGAACGGCGCGATGGTGATGCTCAGCGAAGAATCCGCGCAGCAGACGGTGCAGTGCCAGGTGGAGCGCTTCCGCTTTAGCGGCCACAGCCATCGCCGCCAGCTCGTAGACCTCGTAGGCCGGATGCAGCCCCAAAAGGTACTTTTGGTGCACGGCGACGCCGAGGCGCAGGAATGGATGGAAGCGCGCATCCGCGAAGCCTACCCCGAGGTGGACGTGCAGCGCCTCCAGACCGGCGAGCCGGTGGACGTGTAGCCGCGCATTCTGCGGCGGGACGACCGATGATGGACGGAGGACGACCACCGCTGCTCCTCGAGTGTCGTCCATCGTCGTTCGTCCGTCGTCAGTAAACGCGCGCGAGTAAACGCGCGCGCCTTTCTGGATTTGCACAACGGCAGAAGAAAAACGCACCGCATGAGCGAACTCATCGTCGTGGGCGACCGCGTGCTCGTCAAGCCGCAGACGGGTGAGCGCGAAACCGAGGCCGGCCTCTTGCTCCCGGCCTCCGTCACCGAGCAGGAGAAGGTACGCAGCGGGCGCGTCGTGCGCACCGGCCCCGGCTACGTCATGCCCAACCCGGAGTACACCGAGGGCGAGGCGTGGAAAGGGAGCAACGAGGTGCGCTACCTCCCTCTGCAAGCGCGCCCCGGCGACGTGGCCTTCTTCCTCAAAAAGGAAGCCTTCCGCCTCAGCTACCAGGGCGAGGACTACCTCATCCTCCCGCACGCCGCCATCTTAGCCCTCGTCCGCCCCGACCCGGACGACCTCCTCGAAGGCGCCGGCGATGACCCGCTCGGCCTCACCTAAGCGCCGAAACGCGCCCCGGCGGCGGCAGTAAAAAGCAGAGCCGCACCCTTCTGCTTCTACGGACGAGAAAAACTGAATGGCCGTCCCCGCCGCCACCCCCACGCCTGAGCTTCTGAGCGACTTCTTCGCCGCGCTGCGCCCGCGCATCCAGGGCGAGCTGCGCTCGGAGGCCATGACGCGCGCGCTCTACGCCACCGACGCGAGCATGTACCAGATCATGCCGCACGGCGTCCTCTTCCCGCGCCACGCCGAGGACGTGCAGGAGGCGCTGCGCCTGGCCGCGCGCTTCTCGGTGCCCGTCCTGGCGCGCGGCGGCGGCTCCTCGCTCGCGGGGCAGACCGTGGCCGAGGCCTTGGTGATCGACTTCTCGCGCCACATGAACGGCCTCCTGGAGCTGAACCCGGACGAAGGCTGGGCGCGCGTCGAGCCGGGCCTCGTCCTCGACAACCTCAACGAGGCCGCCGCGCGGCACGGGCTTCAGTTCGGCCCGGACCCGGCCTCGTCCAACCGCGCCACGCTCGGCGGGATGCTCGCCAACAACGCCACGGGTACGCACTCGATCCTCTACGGCAACACGATCCACCACGTCCGCGAGGCGAGAGGCTTCCTCGCGGATGGGACGCCGTTCCACTTCCGCCCGCTCACGCCGTTTGAGTGGGACCACCAGCGCCTCCAAACGGATCGCACGGGCCGCCTCTACGCCGATCTGCACGACCTGCTCGAAGCGCAGGGCTACGTCGTCGCGCGCGACACGCCTCGGCACTGGCGCCGCAACAGCGGCTACCGCCTCGAACACCTCCTGCCCGGCGGCCCGCCCGGAAACGCCTCCGACGTGCAGGATTTTTCTCTCTTTGACGCGCCACACGGCGACGACGGGGCGCCGGCGGGCCAGGAGCGCCGCAACCTCGCCCGGCTCCTGTGCGGCAGCGAGGGCACGCTCGCCGTCGTCACCGAGATGACCGTCGGCCTCGTGCCGCTGCCCAAGCACACGGGCCTCGGCATGGCGCACTTCCGCACGCGCGCGGAGGCCCTGCGCGCCGTGACGACGGTTCTAAAGACCGGCCCCTCGGCCGTCGAGCTGTTTGACGGCGTGGCCATCGACCGCTGCCGCCGCACGCCGGGTTTTGCCGAGCGCCTCACCTTCATCGAAGAAGCGCCCTCCGGCGAGGCGCCCGGCGGCGTCCTCCTCACCGAATACTACGGTGAGACTGAGGCCGAGGTGGCCGAGAAGATTGCCCATCTCGAAGAAACGCTCGAGCGCGCGCGTGCGGGCTACGCCGTCGTCCGCGCCACGAAGCCGCGGCCCATCCAGGACGTGTGGACGGTGCGCAAGGAAAGCCTCGGCCTCATCATGGGCGTCAAGAGCGAGTTCAAGCCCTGGGCCTTTATCGAAGACGCCTCCGTGCCCGTGGAGCACCTGGCCGACTACGTCGATGCGCTCGACGATCTCATCCAGGAGACGGGCACGCGCGCCGTCTTTTACGCGCATGCCTCGGGCGGCTGCCTGCACGTTAGGCCCTTCATCAACACGAAGGAAAAAGAGGGCGTCGAGAAGATGAAGCGCATCGCGCGCGGCTCGATGGAGCTGGTGCGGCGCTACGGCGGCTCGCTCTCAAGCGAGCACGGCGACGGCACGGCGCGCTCTTGGCTGAGCGGCCCCTTCCTCGGCCCCGACCTCGTGGCCGTCTACGCGCGCGTCAAGGAGATTTTCGATCCGGAGAACCTCCTCAACCCCGGCAAAATCACAAGCGCCCCGCCGATGGAGGAGAACCTGCGCATGGGGCCGGCCTACGAGACGCTTCCCGTCACCGCCAAGATGGACTTCTCCGAAGACGGCGGCTTCCACGCGGCCATCGAGATGTGCAACGGCAACGGCGCCTGCCGCAAGCTCGGCAGCGGGACGATGTGCCCCTCGTACATGGTCACGCGCGACGAGGAGCACTCCACGCGCGGGCGCGCCAACGCCTTGCGCACGGCCCTCTCCGGCGCGCTCCCGCCCGAGGCGCTCACCTCCAAACGGATGTTCGAGGTGATGGACCTGTGCATCCAATGCAAGGCGTGCAAGACGGAGTGCCCGTCGAGCGTGGACATGGGCAAGATCAAAACGGAGTGGCTGGACAAGTACTGGCAGGAGCACCGGATGCCTTGGCGCACGAAGCTCTTCGCGCATCTTCCGAAGATCAGCCGGCGTGTGGCGGGCGGATTTTTTGCCAGGCCCGCCAACTGGCTGAGCGGCACCGGCCCCGTGCGCCGGCTCATGGACCGCACGCTCGGCATCAGCCGCGAGCGCGCGCTGCCGCCCTTCGCGCGCGAGTCGTTCGAGCAGTGGTTCAAAAAACACGAGTGGAAGCAGGCGGGGCCGGAGGTCGTCCTCTTTGCCGACACGTTCAGCAACTTCCACGCGCCCGAGGCCGTCAAAGCCGCCGCCGCGTTCCTGGACGGGATCGGGATGCAGGTGCAGCTTCCGCAGCAGACGGTCTGCTGCGGGCGCACGCTCTTGTCGAAAGGCTTGGTGAGCGAGGCGCAGGTCGAGGCGCTGGGCACCGTGGCCGCGCTCTACCCCTACGCCGCGCAGAACGTCCCCATCGTAGGCCTCGAACCCAGCTGCGTCTCCGCGCTCACCGATGAGTTCCGCGCGCTCCTCCCCGGCGATCCGCGCGTGGAGCAGGTGGCAAAAAATGCGCTCACGTTTGAAGGGTTCGTCGCCCGCCTCGACGAGGCCGGCTTGCTGGGGGACGTGCGCTGGACGCTCGATGAACGCACCGTGCTGCTGCACGGGCACTGCCACGAGAAGGCCCTCGGCGGCACGGGCGCAGCCGAGCGCGCCTTGGCGCTCCCGCCCGGCTACCGCGTCGAGACGGTGGACTCGGGTTGCTGCGGCATGGCCGGCGCCTTCGGCTACGAGACCGAGCACCTGGAGATCTCCAAAAAGATGGCCGAGCGCCGCCTCGCCCCCGCCGTGCGCGCCGCCTCGCCGAGGGCGATCATCGCCGCCGCCGGCTTCTCGTGCCGCTCGCAGATCAAGGACACCACCGCCCGCGCCGCCCGTCACCCCGCCGAGATCCTTTGGGAGGCGCTGGCGTAAGGGGCGTTGTCGTACTCGACGCGAGCGGCGCAGCATGAGGAAACGAGGCCACGCCCGAACGGTATACATCACTGTGCGATGTCCCCGTCAAGGCAGAACGAAGCGATGATCCGCAAACAGATCTACATCACTGAGGCGCAGGATCGGCTGCTTGCGCGCCGTTCGAAGCAGGTCGGCCGGTCGCAGAGCGAACTCGTCCGAGAGGCCATTGACCGGCTCGCGCCTGTGCAGGAGCGTGAGGCACGCTCCGCCGTGCTCCGCGACGTGGGCGGCTTGTGGAAAGACCGCGGCGACCTGCCGGACTGGAAGGCGCTGCGTGCAGAGTCCGACCGGCGGATGGAGGCGACGCCCGAGAAGGACGGATGACGCTCCTCGACACGACCGTGCTCGTTGACGCCTTACGCGGCCGATCCGAAGCGCTCCGGTACATCGGTGCGCTTCCTGAACAACCGGCCATCTCGTCCGTCACCGTTGCGGAACTCTACGCCGGCGTCCGGCCAGACGAAGAGGAAGACCTGGGCCGGTTCGTCGCCATCTTCCGAGTGCTGCCCGTGGACGCTGCCGTAGCTGAGCAAGCGGGCTACTGGCGACGCGACTACGGGCCGAGCCACGGCACCTCGCTCACCGACGCCATGATCGCTGCGACCGCTGCCGCTCACGGGGTCGCGCTCGCTACGCATAACATCCGTCACTTTCCGATGCTCGACCGGGCAGCAGTGCCCTACTGACAGCAAGCATTATCGCCGCCGCCGGCTTCTCGTGCCGCTCGCAGATCAAGGACACCACCGCCCGCGCCGCCCGTCACCCCGCCGAGATCCTTTGGGAGGCGCTGGACGTAAAAGACGTAGAGCGCGCAGATGTCCAACGCTAAAGGCCGAGAGCGATGCCGCGAACGATCCCCCTCAAAGAAGCCGAGCGCGACCTGCGCGGCGCGCTCCGGGCGCTCCGCCCCGGCGAGACCGTCACGCTCGTGGACGAGGCCGGCGCCTCGGTAGGCCGCCTCTCCGCCGCCGGTAAAGACCGAGGTGAAGTCGAAGAAAGCCTCCAAGACGCCTGGGACCGCTTGGCCGAAGACGTGAGCGCGTCATGGCAGGGCGACAAGAGCGCGTTGGAGGAGCTTCAGGATCAGCGAAACGCTCGGGCATTTGAGAGGGAGCTGTGATCTGCATCGACGCCAGCGTGTTCGTTGCCCGGATGCGGACGGTCGAGGTCAACTACGCCGACAGCCAGCTTTTCATCAAGGAAGTGGAGTGGCGGGGTCTCCTGGTGTGCGCTCCCGTGCTTGTCCTGCCGGAATGCGCGTCGGCACTGGCGCGGCCCACGGGGGATACGGCCAAGGGCAGACGGCTTACACGCTTCGTGCAACGGTTCGTCGGCGAGCAACTGATCCCGCTCACCCTCCCGGCGGCGATCTGTACGGCTGAGATTGCCGCTGAATGTCGCCTGCGCGGCGCGGATGCCTGCTACGTCGCCACCGCCGAGGCGATGCAGGCCACGCTCGTCACGTGGGACGCCCAGATGTACGAACGTGGAAGCGCCGTCGTCTCCACCGCCACGCCCGCCGAGTGGTTTGAGCAGCAGGCCGCGTAGCGTCAGTCGAAGTGCACGTTGACGAGCGGCAGGAGGCGCAGCCCGCGCGGGTTGTTGCGCGCGTAGTTGAGGAGGCCGAGCTGCACGCCCTGCAAGCGCCGCGCGTAGTTCAAAAGGCCGATGGTGAGGCCGCGCTGCGTGCCCTGGACGTGGTTGTACGCGCTCGCCGAAAAGCCCACGAGCCGCCCGCCGTCCTCGATGCGGAAATAGGCCGGCGCCACGAAAAAGCCCTTCGCGTCCACGCCACCCGCCGCCGCGCCCGTGATGACGATGCCGCGCACGGTGGGCGCCCCCGCCGCAATCCCCGCCACGGCAATCCCGCGCAGCCGCTCGCCCGCGCCGGCCGCGACGCCGGCCACGGTGATGCCAGTGACGGAGCCGCCCGCCCCCGCCCCCACGCCGCTGATGATGAGGCCCGCCACGTCCCCGCCAGCCCCCGCGCCGATCCCGCTCAGCAGAACCCCGCGCACGCTTCCGCCGGCGCCCGCGCCCAAGCCGCCGGCAACCAGGCCGGTCACATCCGCGCCCGCCCCGGCGCCGATCCCCCCCAGCGCGATTCCGCGCAGGCTCCCCCCTGCACCCGTGCCGAGGCCGCCTACGATGAGGCCGCGCACGTCGCCCCCACTCCCTGCTCCAAGCCCACTCAGAACGATCCCCGTCATATCTTGCCCGGCGCCCGCGCCCAGCCCTCCGATCATCAGCCCGCGCGCCGAGCCGCCCGTCCCCGCGCCCAGCCCGCCGATGGCGATGCCGCGCAGGCGCTCCCCGCTGCCCACGCCCAGCGCGCCGAGCGCCACGCCGCGCACCGACTCCTCCGCCGCGATGCCGAAGAGGCCCACGGCGATGCCGCTGATCCGCTCGGCCCCCGTAAGCGGCAGGCCCAGCGCCATCCCGTTCACCACGCCCGACGCCCGCTCGCCGTGCGGTCCCCAGATCGTGACGTTCGCCCCGTTCACGCGCTCCAGTTGGTCGTCGCGGAAGTTGAGCCGCAGCCCGTTCACGCGCGGCACGTCGCCGATGGCGAGGCCGTAGCCGCGCACCGTGAGGTCGAGGCCGCCGCTGCCGTCCGGCTGCGCCTGCAAGACGTTTGAAAAAAGAGCCGTGGCGAGAAAGAGGATGAACAGGCGAGCGAGGCGCATGGGAGGGAGGGCTGTTGTGACGAAAGAAACGCAGGACTTCTCGCGCGCTACGGAGGCCGCGCCATAAGGTTATCCTTACTCGTGCCTCAAACTCCGGGCTGGATCGGCGAGGGCGGCGCGTACGGCCTGATAGCTTACGGTGAGGAGCGCCACGAAAAGTGCCGCCGCCCCGGCCAGGAGGAAGATGCCGGCCCCGAGGTCAATGCGGTAGGCGAAGCCTTCGAGCCAGCGCTGCATGACGAAGTACGCCAGCGGCGCGGCAATGACAAAGGCGACGAGCACGAGCTTGAGAAAATCCTTCGAGAGTAGCGCGACGATGCTCCCGACCGAGGCGCCCAAGACCTTGCGGATGCCGATTTCTTTGGTGCGTTGCTCGGCAGCAAAGGCGGCCAGCCCGAAGAGGCCGAGGCAGGCAATGAGGATGGCGAGACCGGCGAACACGCCCAGGAGCCGCCGCTCGCGCTCGGCCTGCTGATAGGCATTGGCGAAGGCGCTGCTCAAGAACGCGAACTCGAAGTTGCGCGACGGCGCCTGCTCGGCCCACAGGCTTTCGAGAAAGGCGCGCGCTGCCGACAGGTCATCAGTGCGGATGGTGGCGATGAACTCGTCGAAGTGGTTGGGGTCGAACTGGATGACAAGCGGCTCGACGCGCTCATGAAGCGAGGCGATATGGAAGTCCTCCACAACGCCGACCACGCGCCCGGAACGCACCTCGGTGGAGTTGGTCCACTCGCTGTTTTCTTTTGTCCACACCTCCTGCGTCCACGTAAGCTGCCGGCCCAGCGCGCCGCCGCCCATCTGCCGTGCCGCCGTCTCGTTGATGAGCACAGCCCCGCCCCGGTCCGAGAAGCGACGGCCGGAAAAGCCGCGCCCTTCCTTCAATGCGATGCCGAGCGCCGAGAGGAAGTCAGCGTCGGCGGAGCAGTGGCGCATAGCGGTGGCTTCGGCAGCGCCGGTGGGACGGACCGCCGTTTCCTCAAAGCCGCCCGTTCCGGGCGTGCACGAGGTGGCTGCCACACGCTCTATGCCCGCGTGCCGGAGCATCTGTTGCTTGATGTCTTCGTGCCGCGCGCCCAGGTCGTAGGCGCGCAGAGCGACCCGCTGCAGCGCCTCGAAGCCGAGGTCCTTGCCATGCACAAACGAAAGCTGCCGGTCAATGACGAGTGCGCCGGCAAGAAGCGCGATGGTGAGCGCGAACTGAAAAACAACCAGCCCCCTGCGGAGCCGCGCCCCGCCCCGGCCCGAAACCACCCCTCCCGAAAGCACACGCGCTGGCGAAAAGCCGCTCAGCACAAAGGCCGGATAGAGGCCCGCCGCCAGCCCCACGATAAGCGCAACAGCTACAAACCCGGCCAGAACGAACGGGCGCGACAGCGCGGCAGACGTGAGCGCGGCCCCCGCCAGCGTGTTGAAACCCGGCAGCGCCGCGCGGACGACCAGCAGCGCCACTGCGAGCGCCACGAGGCTCAAGAGCACCGACTCCGCCAAGAACTGCCCCACAAGCTGCCCGCGCCGCGCGCCGGCGGCCTTGCGCACCCCGATCTCTCTGGCGCGCCGGGCCGAGCGGGCGGTCGAGAGATTGACGTAGTTGACCCCGACTATCAGTAGGACGAAAAGCGCGATCATAGAGAAAAGCACTAGCCGCCGGCCAGCGGCGTTCAGCGCGCCCTGTTCGTCGTAGAGGTGAAGCGAGGCGAGCGGCTGCGCGCTGAACGAAACCTCCGCCTCGGCCGCCGCGGCCGAGGTGCGGGCCGACAGCGGGCCGAGCGCGGCGTTCAGGTCTTCGGGCGCGGCGTCTGCGCGGAGCGCCACGTAGGTGAGGGCGTCGAGGTCAGCCCAGTCCTCCTCAGCCTCGGCGTCGAGCGAGGCGAGAAAGTCGAACCGCAGATGCGTGTTCGCAGGCGGATTCTCGGCCACGCCCGTCACGGTGTAGTCATACCGGCGGCGGAGCGTGAGCGTCTTGCCCACCGGGTCGTCGTCGCCGAAATAACGGCAAGCCATCCGCTCCGTCAGCACCAGAGAGCGCGGCGCTTGGAGCGCCGTGGCCGGGTCGCCTTTAACGAGGGAAAACCCATCGAACACCTCGAAAAACGAGGGATCGGCCCGGAAGAAGCGGTCTTGCTTGACCGCCTTGTCGCCCGTGCCGACGACCGGGCGCGCGTAGTCCACCCGCACAGCCGAATCAATGGACGGCAACGCACGCTTCAACGCGCTCGCCAGCGGAGAGGGCGTCTCGTCCTCATACTCGACCTCGCCGGCCCGAGTCACAGTGCTGCCGAGGCGATATACCTGATCGGCGCGGCTGTGGAAGTCGTCGTAGCTCGTCGCGTGCCGCAGGTAAAGCAACGCCAAGAGCGCGGCGGCCAGCCCCACGGCAAGGCCGCCCATGTTAAGAAGCGTGTAGCCTCTGTGCCGGCGCAGATTTCGAAAGGCGATCTTGAGATAATTCTTCCACATAACGATGGCGCAGCTTCGGAGAGAGGGCACGTTCGACAGGCGCGCAAGCCATGTGCCACCCGTTCCGGCCCCTTCCCTGCGGCGCTCAGGCCGGATGCGCCACGGCTCCGGTGTGCGCTTCCGCACAGCCGCTGTGCGGAAGCGCACAGTTTGGCGCTGACTTCGCACGAAGAAAACCCGCCCGGCCGGCAGCCAGACGGGTCCTTCGCCAGCAAGACGGCGAGCCGTCAACGCGAGGCCGTCCCGTCGCCGATGCCGCCAGAGCGCGTCCAGACGTTGTCGGAGCGGTCGGTGTCGGGGAAGTGGCGCGCGGCGTCGATCTCGACGCGCTCAACGGGCGCGGGCGTCTCGATGGTCACCGTCGCCTCGGTGCGGCCTTCGAGCCACGTCTCTACGGGGATGCGGCGCTCAAGCGTCTCCCCGTTTTCGAGGGTGAGCGTGAGGTCCGTCGGGAGGAAGGCCTCGTCCTGGTCCTCGACGGTGATGCGCACGCCGCCGCGCACCGGCTCGACGCGGGCGAGGGCCTGGTCGAGCGTCCACGTCTCGTAGTAGAAGCTGTCCCAGAACCAGTCGAGGTCTTCACCCGCTGCATCCTCAAAGGCGTTGAAGAAGTCCTGCGGGTACGGATGCTTGTAGGCCCACGCGCTTAAGTATCCGCGGTAGGCGCGGAGGAAGGTGTCCTGGCCGAGGAGGCCGCGCAGGGCCACGAGCATCGAGGCCGGCTTCGGGTAGGAGGCCACGCCAAAAGCGACGCCGCTGTACTGGTAGTCCGAGCGGCGCATGATGGGGCCTTCGAGGTTCTGCCGCGCCGCGCCCAGATAGCTTTCCTGGTCTTGCACCTCGGGGCGGGGCGCGTCGGGGTAGAAGTCGCGGCGGGCCTGCCCTTCAGCAAAAGTGGTCGTGCCCTCGTCCATCCACGAGTAGCGGCGCTCGTTCGTGCCTACGATCATCGGCACCCACATGTGCGCCAGCTCGTGCGCGGTGACGAAGTACAGCGCCGAGTCGCCGCGCGCGTTGTAATCGCCCATCAAGGTCATCATCGGGAACTCCATCCCGCCGCCGATGATGCCGCCGCCCTCGACCGCGCTCATGTGCGGATACGGGTACGGGATGCCCGTGTAGTCCGAAAGAAAGCGGATCGAGTGCTGCTGGTATTCCGTGACGTTGTCCCAGAGCGGGGCCTGGGGGCGCCAGAAGGTGTTGATGGCGGCGTAGTCCGTCTGCCCGTCGCCGTCGCGGTCGCCCACAGGGGTGCGGGCGCCTTCCCAGAAACCGTCGCGGGTGAGGCTGAAGGCCACATCGCGCACCCGCTGCGCCGTGAAGCGCCAGCGCAGGCGCTCCTGGCCGGCGGCGGTCACGGTCTCGGTGTCCGGCGTGGTGATCATCACCGGCGTATCGCTCTCGTGCGCGCGGCGCATCGTTTGGGCCACATCGGGGGCGAGGACTTCATCCGCGTTCTGGAGCGCGCCCGTGGACTGAACGATCCAGCCCTCCGGGGCTTCGACCACGACGTCGTAGTTGCCGAAGCCGGCGTAGAACTCGGCGTTGCCCGTGAACTGATCCGTGAACCACCCTTCCACGTCGTCGTAGACGGCCATGATGGGGTACCAGTAGGCGATGTAAAGCAAGTCCTCGCCGTTGTAGCCCATGCGCCCGCTCGCGCCCTGCTGCGGGATGGTGAACCGCCAGTCGATCTCGATCTCGACCTGCTCGCCGGGCAAGACCGGCTCCTCCAGCGCCAGGATAAGCTGCGTGCCGTACTCCTGGTAGAGCGGGCGCTGCGTCCGGTCCGTTTCCAGCACCTGGCCGCCCAGCATCACGCGCTGCAGTTCGACGCCGCCCGTGACCTCGGCCAACTCGTTGCGGATGGCGCCCTCTTTGTGCAGGTTCTGCGCGAGTTCGAGGTGGAGCCGGTCGAGCGTGTCGGGCGAGTTGTTCTGGTAGACGATCCGCCCGGTGCCTTCGAGGCGCTTCTCCTCGGGGAAGAGGCGCGCGGTGAGCGTGTAGGCGGCCGTGTTCTGCCAGTAGTCCGGGCCGGGGACGCCGCGCGTGGTGCGCGTGCCGTTTTCGATGGCCTGGCGAAAATCCTCCGGCGTGGTCACCTCGCCAGGCAGCTCGCGTTGCGGCTGTTCCATCCGCGCGGAAGACGCCTGCGCCGCGCGCGACGAGGAAGGCGCCTCGACGGGCATCTGCGACGGCCCGGCGCAGCCGATGAGGAAGAGGAGAACGGCCACGGCGGAGGCCGTCAGAGCAGAGCGGTACGGCATGGAAAGCGTCAGGATTGGTGCGTTGAAAAGCGTGGCGCAGAGAGACGAAGAACCGGGGAAACGAAGAAGGGACGAGTCGAGGAAACGGCAGGGCGGAAAGCCGGCGGCTCCGCATCGTCTCTTCGGCTCGTCCTTTCTTCTTCAACTCAACCCAATCAGTTCGACGAGTCGCCCAGGTCCTCAACCGTGCCGGCGCGGTAGGCGGCCAGCTCGCGGGCGCGGTCCCAGAGGCCGAGCGCTTCCTCGAACTCGACGTCGGCCGAGAGGGCCAAGGGCTGCGCCGTGCGCGAGCCGTAGAGCTGCTGCGCCAGGCGCACCTTGAGGTACGTCTCCAGGCGCGCGCGGTTTTTGACGGCCTCGGCCTCGGGGTAGACGCCGTCCTCGGGCGAGGCGCCGGCGTCGGCCTTGAGCGTGAGGCCGTCCTCGGCGGCGTAGTCCCAGAACGCCGTCCACATCGCCTCGGGCACCTCGTAGCTTTCGATGAAGGCTTCGGGCCGCTCGCCCCACTCCTGGCGCAGCGCGGCCTCGTGATCGCGGAACCACTGCCTGACGAAGGTGAGGTCGAACCCGCCGCCGCGCACGGCGCGCACGAGCGAGGTCGTGTCCGGGTTGATGACGTAGTCCGGCAGGATGCCGCCGCCGCCGAAGACGGTGCGCCCGTGCTCGGTCTCGTACGCGAGCGAGTCGGGGATCTGCTCCTTGTACTTGCTCAGGTCGAGGATGCCGTTCTCGTAGCCGGCGAACTTCTGCTCGTAGTAGTCCTCCTGGTCGCCGCTTTCGTAGGGCGTCTGGATGAGGCGGCCCGAGGGCGTGTAGTAGCGCGCCACGGTAAGCTGCATCACGCTCTCGTCCGGGAGCGAGAACTGGTTCTGCACGAGGCCCTTGCCAAAGGTGCGGTTCCCCACGATGAGCGCGCGGTCGTGATCCTGCAAGGCGCCGGCCAAAATCTCCGAGGCCGAGGCCGAGAGCTGGTTCACCAAGACGATGACGGGCTGCTCCTCAAACGCGCCGCCGCTCGAAGCGGTGATCTTCTGGTTGAGCTGCTTCGTGCGCCCGCGCGTCTCCACGATGGTCTGCCCGCCGCTCAGGAACTCGTCGGCGATCTTGACGGCGGCCTCCATCACGCCGCCGGGGTTAAAGCGCAGGTCCAGCACCAGGCGCTCCATGCCCTGCTCCTGGAGCTGCCGCATGGCCTCCATGAACTCGTCGTAGGTGGTCATGGCAAAGCGGTCGATCTCGATGTAGCCCGTCGTCTCGTCCACCATCTGCGCCGCGCCTACGGAGTAGAGCGGGATCTCGTCGCGCGTGACGGTGAAGTCCAGGCGCCGCTTCATGCCGGGGCGCAGGACCTCCATCTCCACGTCGGAGCCGACGGGGCCTTTGAGCCGGCGCTGGATCTCGCCCGAGGTGATCCCCACGGCCGTCGAGTCGCTGATGCCTACGATGCGGTCGCCGCCCATAAGGCCGGCCTTCTCGCTCGGCCCGTCGGCGATGGGGGAGATCACCTGCGCGGTGTCGTCCACGATCTCGAACCAGATGCCGATGCCGCCAAAGGAGCCTTTGTAGCCCTCGCGCACCTCGCGGATCTGCTCGGCGCTGATGTAGGTCGAGTGCGGGTCGAGGCCCTTGAGCATCCCCTCGATGGCGTCCTCGACGACCTGCTCCGGCTCGGCGTCGTCCACGTAGCGCTGGTCGATCACGACGAAGGCTTTTTCGAGCTTCTTGAGCTGCTGGAAGGCGTCGCCGTCGGAGAGCACTGAGTCGATCTTCATGCCCAGCACCGTGCCGATGAGGAGCAGCGCCAAGGCGGGAAAGACGTAGAAAGCGTTGGATCGCTTCATAGGAGAAAAGAAGAGGCTTGAACGGAAGAGGATGGCCTGACCGAACGCGCCTCGGCAGATGCCTGCTGCGGCGGGCGCGGCCGAGGCGCCTGTGCTGGAAGAGCGGTAGGTAACCCGAGTTGCGAGGTAGGACTGAAACGCTCAGCCTTCGTCATCCTGAGCAACGCGAAGGATCTCCTATGTTGGAGAAGACCTGGATGGGCGAGATTCTTCACTTCGCTCAGAATGACAACTCGATAGGTCACAACTTGAGTCAGGTAGTTATTCTGACTAAGGCGCGTTTTGTTGCACGCGCGGCGAGACGGCGCCGACAGATAACGCGGCACAGACGGATCTAGAAGGCAGGTACGCCGGTTGAGCATCCCCAGGCCGCGCCGCGCGCCGCCTGCGCGGTTGCTTCACCCACCCCTCCACGCGCCGCATATGGCTATGACCACCCCCGCCGCCCCACCCCGCGAAAGCCAGCGCCCCGTCCCCACCGTCGCCTACGAGAGCGAGGGCTACGAAGACGCCGTGGCCGCCCTCCCCGCCGCCGTGCAGGAAGGGCGCGGGTACTGCGTCGTCTTTGCCGGCTCCAACGGCACGCGCAAGAAAGAGGGCGTGGCCGACCTCATGGACCGCGCCGCCCTCAACGTGCACCGCTTCAAGGTGCCCCCGCTCGTGCGTCCGCGCTACATCGAGACGCAAGGCAACCTGCGCGAGGTCTTCGACAAGGCCGGCTATGACCCCGCGCTTCTCTGCTTCGACGACGCCGAGGCGCTCTTCACCCTCCCCGCCGAGGAGAACGCCAGCGAAGACGCCCTCACCCCCGCCGACTACTTCTTCCAGCGCGTGGAGGCCTTCCCCGGCGTGGTCCTCCTCTGCCTCGACAGCGCCGCCGACCTTCCCCGCACGCCGGACGACACTATAGACGTCATCGTCGAGTTTTGAGCGAGCCTCCTGCGCCATCTCACCACCGCCGCATGAAGAACAATGCGCCGCCACGCCGCGCCAGCGGACCGCGCGCCGTGCTTTGGGGCGCGCTGCTTAGCATGACGCTTTTGGCTGCCGGCTGCTTCTCCAGCGGGGCGGGCCGCCCGCCTGCCAACTTCCGCCCCGTGGCCGATGTAGACACGGCCGAGGTCAAGTCCGCCATCCGCGAGGTCTTGGAGGCGCAGGCCGAGGCGTGGAATGCGGGCGACCTCGAAGGCTTCATGCAGGGCTACGCCCGCACGGACTCGCTCCGCTTCGCCTCCGGGGGCAGCGTCCGCTACGGCTGGCAGACGACGCTCGACAACTACCGCCGCAGCTACCCCGACCGTGCGGCCATGGGCACGCTCACGTTCTCCGACCTCGACATCCGCGTGCTCTCGCCCACCGATGCGCTCGTCTTTGGCCGCTGGCGCCTTGACCGCGCTTCGGATGCGCCCGGCGGCCTCTTCACGCTCCTGATGAAGAAGCGGGAGACGGAGGGCGGCCTTGCCTGGCGCGTCGTCCACGACCACACCTCCGCCGCGCGCAGCGAATAACCTGCCTGCTCTGCCTCTCCTGCTTCTCATGGCTACGCACGATCTTGAAGGCCAACTCGTCGTCGTCACCGGCGCGGCGGGGCGGCTGGGTCGCCACATCGCCGCCCACCTCGCCGACAGCGGCGCCACGCTGGCCGCCCTCGACCTTAACGACGAAGCGCTCCGCAGCCTGCCCGGCGATGCGCACCCCTTCGTCGCCGACGCCACGAGCGAGGACGGCGTGCAGGCGGCTTTCGAGGAGATCGAGGCGGAGCTGGGCGTGCCCGACGCGCTCGTGCACACCGTGGGCGCGTGGGGCGGATCGCCGCTGGCCGAGACGCCGCTCAAAGACTGGGAGCGCCTCGTGCGGCTGAACCTGACCTCGGCGTTTCTGTGCTTCCGTGCGGCGGTGCGCCTAATGCAGAAGCGCCCGGAAAACGCGCCCGCGCGCCTCATTGGCATCGCCTCGGGGCAGGGCGCCGACCGAGGCGCGGCGGAGCAAGGCGCCTACTCGGCGTCGAAGGCGGGCGTCGTGCGCCTCGTAGAAGCCGTGGCGGCCGAGTACGCCGGCACGGGCCTGACCGCCCACGCCATCGCTCCCTCGACCATCCTCTTCGACGGCGTGGAAGCGGAGGAGGGCGTGCGCCCGGAGCGCATCGCCGCCTTGTGCGCCTACCTGCTCTCTCCAGCGGGCGATGCCTTGAGCGGCGCCACGCTGCGCGCCTACGGCACCGCACGCTGAGAAACGGAGCACACAAGCTCACGGAGTTACGGCGCCTCGGCTGTTTGCGCAACGCCATCGGAGGGCGTCGTGACGTGAGCGTGGTCCTCGCGCCAGTGCTCGGCGATGGTGAGGCCGCGCTCGCGGATCATGGCGAGGTAGGCGTCTTTGGGCACCACGTCCTCAGGCGGGGCCGCGCCGCCGCCGTGGATCTCGCCGCTCGCCAACAGGCCGGCGATGACGGCCGTGGGCACGCTCGTGCACTTCTTCATGGCCGTGAGGCCGCGCTCGGCGTCGTAGCGCTCGGCCATCTCGTAGGTGAGCGTCTGCGCCCGGCCCTCCTTCTGGCCCTGGATCAGGACGCGCATCAAGACGGCGTCCTCGTAGGCGCCGCCGAGGCGCTGGCGCATCCGGCGCGTCAGGACGTCGCGGTACGTCAGGTGCGTGCGCACATCGATGGTGCGGTCCTCACCAAAGCCCAGGCCTAAGAGAAAGCGCATCTGGTTGGCGTGGCCGGGCCAGCGGATCGTCTTGTGGTCGAGCGTGTCGAGGCGCCCTTCAAGCGCGGAGGCCAGCGTCGAGAGGCCGCCCTGCGTGCAGAACGCCTCCATCTCCTCAAACGGCGCCCCAAAGCGGATGCGCTCCTCGCACGTGAGCGGCTTCATCTCGCGCACGCGCCCGTTTTCGATGCACTGCACGGGGTTCGTGTAGTCCTCGATGATCTTCTCGGCCGACCACGAGATGCGGAAGTTGAAGGGCGGCTCGGGGTGGAGCGGCACGTCGCCCACGCGCAGGTGCGCCGCCGTGACGGCGTCGAACTGCTCCAGCCCGTGCAGGCACAGGATGTTGATGAGGCCGGGCGCGAGGCCGCAGTTCGGCACGATCCAGGTGGATTTCTTGCGCGCCTCTTCGGCCATGTCTAGCTGCTTTTTCACCACCTCGTCGTTGCCGCCGAGGTCGCAGAAGTGGATGCCTTGGTCCAGGCACAGCTTCGTGAGGGCCAGGTTCTGCGCCGGCGGCACGCACGCCACCACGCACGCGCTCCCGGCGATGATGGACTCCAAGACGCTCGTGTCCCGCGCGTCGATCTGAAACGAGCGCAAGACGCGGCTGTCCACGCGCTCGTGCAGGTCTTGCAAGAGGCGCGCGCGCACGTCGCACACCTGCAAGCGGGTGATGTCCTGACGCGCGGCCAACTCCTGCGCGATGGCCGACCCGATGGCCCCCGCGCCGATCACGGTAATTCTCATCTTGTGGCAGGACTCGGTAGAAGTTCAACGGCCGGCAAAAAAAGCACTCACACGCTGCCGCGCCCTTCAAGCGCGCGCGAGAGCGTGGCCTCGTCCGCGTACTCGAGGTCGCCGCCGATGGGCAGCCCGCGCGCGATGCGGGTGATTTTTACGCTCAGGGGCTTTAAAAGCTGCGCGATGTAGTACGCCGTCGTGTCGCCCTCGACGTTCGGATTCACGGCCAGAATGATCTCCTCGACCTCGGCTTTCTTTTCGGCGCGCGAAGCCGGCGCGCGCGGAGCCGAGGCGCCGTCATACTCGGCCTCTTGCTCGGCCACGCGCGGTTCGCCGGTGGTGCCGTTCGCGGCGGCCTGCCCATCGCCGCCGGCGGACGTTTGGTTAAAGGCAGGATCGATGCGGGCGGCTAGCTCGCGCACGCGCAGGTCGTCCGGGCCGATGCCGTCGAGCGGCGAGATGGCGCCGCCCAGGACGTGGTACACGCCCCGGAACTCGCCCGTGCGCTCGATGGCCTGCACGTCGCTCGATTCCTCGACCACGCAGATCGTCGAGTGGTCGCGCCTCGGCGACTGGCAGATGGCGCACGGATCGTGATCGGCCACGTTGTAGCAGACGGAGCAGAAGAGCACGCGGTCCTTTACCGCCACGAGCGCCTCGGCGATCTGGACGACCTCCTCGCGCGGCATCTTCAACACGAACGAGGCCAGGCGCTGCGCCGTCTTCCGTCCGATGGTGGGCAGCTTAGAAAACTGCTCCACGAGCGCTTCGACGGATTCGGAGGTGTATTGCATGGCAGAAGAGGCGCGCGGCAGGCTGGGGAGAATCGCGGGGAGAGGGTAAGATAACGGCGGCGAGCGACAGCCCTGCGTCAGGGCTTCTCTCCTCGCGCGCGCTCGGCGCAGAAGGAGCAGGAAAACGTCCGACAGGCCGGGGAGTCTTCCCCTTTGGACAGAGCCTGTCGAGCCTGCCCCGACTCCGGGGGCACCGGGAGGAGAACACAACCCTCGTCCGTTGGCAGTTCTCCAGCTTTCGAGAGGCGAGGCTGCCCCAAAATCAGAGGCCGAGGCCGCTCAGGTCCATGCCGGGCGGGAGCATCCCGCCGGCGGCGCCGCGCATTTCCTTCTGCGCCATCTGCGAGGCCTCTTCGAGCGCCTTGTTCACGCCGGCGATGATGAGGTCCTCCAGGAGTTCGAGGTCGTCCGGGTCCACGGCGTCCGGCTCGATCTCCAAAGCGGTGATCTGCTGCGCGCCGTTGGCGGTGACCTTGACCATGCCGCCGCCGGCCTCGGCCGTGACGGTCTTTTTCGCCAGGCCCTCCTGGATCTCGGACATCTTGCTTTGCATCTCCATCATCTTCCCGAACATGTCGGACATGTTGGGACCGCCTTTGCCGTTTGCCATAAGAAAAGTAGAAGCTTGAGTAGAAGTAGATAACGAGGACGCGCGCCCGAGCCGGTCGTCATCAGTGCACCGGCTCGCCGCCGAAGCTGTCGAAAAGCGCCTTGACGACGGGGTGCTCTTTGCGCATCGTGGCCAACAGCTCGTACGGGCTGGTTTTGGAGGCGGTTTCCGCGGCGCCAGGCGCTTCAAGACTATTTTCCACGACGAAGCGGAACTGCGCCGCCGGCTCGCAGACGGCCGCCGGGAGGTGCGCGGCCAGCAGCGGCACCTCGCTGCCGAGCGTGTCCATGTGGTAGGCGTCCGGCACGGCCACCGTCACCGTCCCCGCCCGCGCAGACACGGGCGTGGCGTGCTGCAGGCACGACGCCAGCCGGATCCCCGAGGCCTTCCGCACGGACCGCACGAAGGCGTCCCAGTGCGCCGTGAGCCGTTCCACGACGTCGTCCGCCCCATCGCCTGCCTCGCCGTCATCGGGGGGAGGAGCAGGCGCCTGGGCAGAAGAGGCCTCCGCCGCGCCTGAGCTGCTTGCCGAGGCGTCCGGCGCGGAGGCGTCTTCGGGCGGCGCCTCGCCCTCGCCTGCGTCGGCGCTGGAGGGCGGGCGGCGCTGGAGCGCGGGCGCGCCGAAGAGGTCGCGGTAGCCGTACGGCTGCGGCGCGGCGGGCGCGGCCGGGTTCTCTGGAGCAGGGCCGGTTGCTGCGTTTTTGACGCCGTTGTCGTCCTCGCCGCCGGGGCTGCGCTCGCTGCCGGTGTCCTCGTCGGCATCGTCCTCGGCAGCCTCGGCGCGGGCGGCTTCCTCGGCAGTTTCGGCTGCGGGCGAGGGGCTTGGCGAGACGCTCATCTCCGGCGGCGGCGCGTCGGCTTCCGGAGGCGCGGCGGCGGCGCTTGGAGCGGCGGCGGCGGGCGCGTCTTCTTCCTCGTTTCCGGTAGGCGCTTCCTCGTCTTCAACAGGTGGCGGGGCGGTCTCAGGCGCCGCGGAGGCCTTGTTCGAGGCGGTGCTGGAAGAACGTGCCGGGGCGGCAGACTGAGCTTCTGCCTGCTGCTGCTCGTGCTTGGACGACGTTGGAGAGGCGTCCTCGGCGGTGGAGGTCTCGGCGGCGGGGGCCGCGCCGGCGGCGGGCGGCGTGCCGGTGGAGGAGGGGTCGGGGAGTCGGCCCTCGCGGGCGAGCTTTTCGAGGCGGTCGAGCTTCTGGAGCGCGGCGTGGAGGTCGGCGGCGCGGGGGAGGTGCGCCATCTTCAGCAAAGCCATCTCCAGCTTGAGGCGCGGCTGCGCGCTCTGCTTAACGGCGTCCTCGGCCTCGGAGGCGATCATCAAAAGGCGCAGGAGGTCGGCCTCGGCCAGGGCGCGGGCGGCTTCGGCGTAACGGGCGCGCGTGGCCTCGGCGGCCTCGATGAGGTCCGTGCCGCCGGTGGTGCGCGCGACGATGAGGTTGCGCAGGTGCTCGGCCAACCCGCTCAAGAACTCCTGGAGGTCGTACCCGGTGCGGACGACCTCCTCGACGAGGCGGAGCATCCCGGCGCTCTGCCCCTCGGCGGCGTGCTCGGTAAGGCGGAAAAAGAGGTCCACGTCCACCACGCCAAGGGCTTGGGCGAGGCCGGCGTACTCGAGGTCCGTGCCGCAGAGGGAGACGGCCTGGTCGAAGGCGGAGAGCGCGTCGCGCAGGGCGCCGTCGCCCTTGCGCGCGACGAGCATGAGGCTCTCCTCGTCGGCCGTGATCCCTTCTTCTTGGCAGATCTCGCGCAGCTTCTCGACGGTGTCCGGCACGGGGATGCGGCGGAAGTCGAAGCGCTGGCAGCGCGAGAGGATGGTGGGGAGGACCTTGTGCGGCTCGGTGGTGGCGAAGATGAAGAGGGCGTGCGGCGGCGGCTCTTCGAGCGTCTTGAGGAGCGCGTTGAAGGCCGCGTTCGAGAGCATGTGCACCTCGTCGATGATGTACACCTTCTTCCGGCTCCCCTGCGGCGGGATGCGCACGGTCTCGCGCAGGTCGCGGATGTCATCGACCTTGTTGTTCGAGGCGGCGTCGATCTCGATGATGTTCAAGGAGCGTCCCTCCTCGAACGAGCGGCAGGAGTCGCACACGCGGCACGGCTCGGCGCCGGCTTTGCGCTCCTCCAGGGGCGTGGTGCAGTTGATGGCCTTGGCGAGGATGCGCGCCGCCGTCGTCTTCCCCACGCCGCGCGGGCCGCTGAAGAGGTAGGCGTGGGCGAGGCGGCCCAGGCGCAGCGCGTTCTGGAGCGTCTCGGTGACGTGCTCCTGCGCCACCAACTCCTCAAACGTAGCCGGGCGGTACTTGCGCGCGGCCACGAGGTAGCGCTGGGCGGACGGCTGGGGGTCGGGCATAAAGCCGGCGGGGCGGGGCGTGCAAAAGGGGCGACGGACGCCCTCAAAATAACAGCCCCGCCCCGCCCGCGCAACGATTTTCCCGGCCCCGGCTCCGGCGCCCAAAAACACGTAGAGACGCCTCGCCGAGGCGTCTCTACGGGACGCAAAGCGTGAGGCAGAAAAGAAGCGCCCTCCGCCTGGAAGAGGCAGATGACGCTCCTGCTGCAAGAAAGAAAAGATGTCAGCGGCCCGGCGTGGTAGGCCGGGTGGGCGGCTCGGAGGGCTGCGCCGGCTCGCGGCGCTCGGGCTGCGGCTTGGTGGGCGGCTCCTCGCGGCCCGGATCGGGCACGCGCGGCGGCTGGCTCGGCTGGCGGCTGGGCTGCGGCTCGCGCTGCGGCTGGGAGGGGACCTCGGGCTGCGGCTGCGAGGGCGAGGGCTGCGTGGGCGTCGGAGAAGGCGTGGTCTGCATGGCAGTAAAGTGGTCGTTCAGGCAGGAAAGCGTGGTCGTCTTCTGTTACCGCCGGCCTGCCGCATTGTTGAGGTCGTCCGAGAAAACACCTGCGCCCACCCTCTGCACGCTACGCGCCTTCGTCTTCCGCCATCAGTTCAGAGGATGAGGGACGGTGCTGCGCTTGCGACCGCGCCCTTTCCGCAGGCGCGGCCGAGGCGGTGGCAGAAGGCGCATCGGTGGGCGGGTCGAAGTGGCGGCGGCAGCGCGGCTCGTACGCCTCCTCGGCGCCGACGAGCAGGCGCTCGCCCGAGGGCTTGAGCCGCTGCGAGTGGTTCGCCGGCGCGCCGCACACCATGCAGATGGCGTGGAGCTTCGTCACGTGCTCGGCCACGGCCATCAGCTGCGGGACCGGCTCGAAGGGGCGCCCGCGGAAGTCCTGGTCCAGCCCGGCCACGACGACGCGCGTGCCCGAGCGCGCCAGCTTCTCGCACACGCCTACGAGGTCGAGGTCGAAGAACTGCGCCTCGTCAATGCCCACCACGTCGGCCTCGGCGGCCAGGAGGAGGATCTGCGAGGCGGCGTGCACGGACGTCGAGGGCGCCGAGGTGGCGTCGTGGGAGACGACGGCCTCGGCGTCGTAGCGCGTGTCGAGGGCAGGCTTAAAGCGCTCCACGCGCTGCCGGGCGATCTCCGCGCGCCGGAGCCGCCTGAGCAGCTCCTCCGTCTTCCCGCTGAACATGGACCCGCAGATCACCTCGATCCAGCCGGCGCCGGTGCTCCTGCCCAGGACGAGCGGTTCCATACGGGGGAACAGGTAGATGGAGAGGGGAAACGAGGCGTCGCTCAAAGGTAGCAAAACGCGCTCCGCGATGCACGCCGGTTGCGTGTGGGAGTACGGGCGGATGGGGATATGCTTTCAGGAAATCACCCGCCGAAATCCTGTGGCGGCGTTCAAGCGCTGGGAGAGAAGCCAGACCGAAGCGAGGGCTTGACACGTCAAGCCCCTGCACCCGTTTCCCGAACAAAAGCGTGGTACGCGCCGTCGGGTGCACCTCGCCAAAGAGTCTCTAAGCACCGCGTTAAATCTCGCCCACGGCCCGTGCCGGCAGCCAGCCGGAGAGGCTGTCGCTGCTGGACGCTGCGACGCGGACCCATCCGCCGCGCCGCGCCCGCACGCGCACGACGAAGCCCTCTGGCAGCGACCCCTCTGCCGCCGACGTGTCCGCCGGGGCCGCGCGCACCGTAGCGGCCTCGGCGATGACGACGGCGCGGCGGCCCGCCTGTGCATCGAGCGCCGGCGCCGCAAACGCCAGCCCGATGAGCACGAGTCCGCCCGCCCCTCCGAAAACCGCCGTGCGGCGCAGCCAGGGCGGCTGCGGCAGCCGGCGGCCCGTCCACAGCCGCCACGCCGCCACACCGAGCGCGCCGAGGTAAAGCGCCAGCCCAATCGCAAAGAACCATCCGGGGCGCACCCAGGCGGTGAGGCGCTGCGCCGCCATCAGCCAAAAAGGCGGGCGCTCTGTAGCCGAGGCGCGCGCCCGCTCGCTCAGGCGGCCTCGGAGGACCGATAGGTTGTGCTCCAAGCGGTCGGCGGTTTCGGGCAGGCCCAGCGCTTCGGCTTTTTCGTAGTAGCGGAGGGCTTGGCCGAGCGCGCCCGCGCGGTAGTAGGTGCTGCCCATGTTGTAGAAGAGCGCGCCGCTGGCGTAGCCGCTGGCCTCGGCCTGCTCGTACGCCGCGAGCGCCTGCGCGTGGCGGCCTTGCGCGTAGAGCCGGTTCCCTTCCTCAAACGCGCGCACCACCGAAGCCGGCTGCGCCATCACTACGCCCGCCGCGCTCATCAGCACAAGGGAAAGCACCAGAGTCCGCAGAGCCATATTTACGCAGCCGAGCGTTGGGGTTCGGGGGCGGCGTCGAGCGCCGCGATAAGGTCGTGCGCGCGATCCATCGCCGAGGCCGCCGCCGAGCGGCCCGGCGCCGACGGGGCGAAGCGCGCGCGGTCGCATTCGTCCAGAAAGGCGCCGAGCGCGCGGCGCGTCTCTTCGGAAAAACCGAGGGCGCGCAGGCGGTGGTCGAGCGCGCCGCGCGAGAGGCCCTGCGCCGAGACGCCGAGGCGGTCGTGCGCGAAGCCGAGGACGGCGCGCTCGGCGGCGGCGTAAGCCTCGCGCAGCCTGTCCGCATCGAGCAGGTCGCGGGCCTCGCGGAGGCGCTTCTCGGCAGCGGGGTGCGCCTTCCGTCGGCGGGCGAGGGCGGGGTGGGCGGCCAAGTGGTCCGCGCGGCGGCGCCAGGCGGCCAGCCCGGCCACCAGGAGCGCCGGCACGATGAGCGCCGCGTAGGCCCACGGGTTCAGGTAAAGGGGGCGCTGGAGCGGGCGCGTCCACGCGGCATCGGCCAGGGGCGGGGCGAGGTCGTCGGCGGGGAAGCCGGCGCCGGTGAGGCTCGTGGCCAGCGGCGCCTCATCCGCGCCGGTGACGCGGATCGTGCGCGGCTCGGCGCGGAGCGTCTTGTAGCGCCCGGCCTCCGGGTCGAAGTAGGAAAAGGTGAGGGGGCGCAGGCGGAACGTGCCGCTCGCCTGCGGGACGAGCGTGTAGGTGAACGTCTTCGTGCCGCGCACCTCGGTGCCGCCGCGGTCGAGGTCCGCCTCGGCCTCGGGGCCGTAGACGGCGAAGGTATCGGGCGCTGTCAGTTCGGGTGCGCCCAAGGTGGCGAGGTTGCCATGCCCCGTCAGGCGCGCAACGAGGCGCACGGGTGCGCCGGCCTCGACGCGCGTTTCCTCCAGCTCCGTCGCCATCTCGAACGAGCCGACGGCGCCGTTGAAGCCGTCCGGCGCGCCCTCGGGCAGCGGCTCGACTTCTACCGTGACGGGGTCGGAGGCGACCTCGACGCGCTCGCTGCGCCCGAGCGAGAAGAGCCGGTCAAAGGGGTTGCGGCGGCGCCGGCTGGCCTCGGCCTCCGTCTCGATCACCAGTGGGTCTACGCGGAGCGTGCCCGTGCGCGTGGGGAAAAAGGCCACGCGCTTGAGGACGATGCTGCGGTAGCGCGCGCCGTCGATGGTGGCCGGCTCGGGGACGGGGCGGGCGGAGACGTCGAGGTCCTCGCGCCAGAAGCCGGGCGCATCCCACGCCCCGGCCAGGCGGCTGTGGTGGACCTGGACGCCCTCGCGGAAGAAGAGCCGGTACGTGAGCGTGATCGGCTCGCCGCGGTAGAGCGCGCGCGCGGTGTCGGCCTCGACGCGGATGAAGAGGTCCGTCTCGTCGAGGCGCGCGCCGCTTTCGCTGCTTCCGCTTGGCGGCGGTGCCGAGCGGCCGGAAAGCGCGGGCGGGCGGGCCGGGGCGCGGCGGCTCGGGCGCTGCGACTGCGGCACGACGCTGATCTCGATGGGCGCCGTCCGGAAGGTCTCGCCGCCCACGCGCACCTCGGCCTCGCCGATGCGCGCCGTGCCCTGGCGCAACGGGCGGAACTGCCAGCGGAAGGTCATCTCCTGGCGGAGCGTGCCGTTCGTGTACAGGCTGCTGCGCTGCGTGCTGGGCGTGTACTGCAAGAGCGCCAGGCCCGTGGTGGGCGGCGGCTTGGGCGTGCGCACCTCCGCCGCCGGCGCGCCCTCGACGGTGATCGAGTACGTCACCACCTCGTCGCTCCCGACGGTGGTGGCGTCCACCGAGGCGCTGACGCTGCGGTCCTGCTGCGCCACGGCCGGGCGGAGCGCCATCGCCAGGAGGAGCGTCGTTAGAAAAAGGGTGCGGAGCGGAGCCATGAAGATGCGGCGCGTGGGAGAATCGGAGAGTGGAAGAGAGGAAGCCGACAGCGCGTTCACCAGTCTTTCTCGACGCGGCGCGGACGTTCGGCGCGCTTCCGCACCTGGCGCAGAAGCTGCTCCTCCTGGCTCTGAAGCGCTTCGAGGATGCGGGCGGCCTGCGCGCGGCTCAGCTCGTTGGCCTCCGGCTCGCCGGGCGTGCCGGCCTGGCCTTCGGCGCCGGCGTCTTCCTTGTCGGGACGTTCCCCGCCGCTGTCCGAGGGCGCCGGCTGGTTCTGCGGATCGTTTTCTTCCTGCGGGTCCTGCTCGCCCTGCTGGCCGGACTGTTGGTTCTGGGCGTTCTGCTCCTCGAGGTCGGACTGCTGCTGGCCGGGCGCGTCGCTCTGGCCCTGGCCCTGATCCTGCGGCTCGTTCTGGCTCCCGGAGGCGCCGCCCTGCTGCTGCTCCTGCTCGAGCTTTTCTTGGAGCGCCTCGAGCTTCGCGTCGCCCGGATGCGCTCCGAGGCCGCGCTGCACGGTAGCCTTCGCCTCATCCACCGCCCCGCCGATGTACGCCTGCGCCGCGCGGTGGAAGTACGCCTCGCTCGTGAGCGGGAGATGGGCGGCGCCGGAGGACTGCGCTGCCGCCGGCGCGGCGGTGAGGGCGAGGCCCATCAGCAAAAGGGAAAAGACGGTGCGCATGGCGGAGGCGTTGCTGAGAAGAGTTACGGCGCGGGCGCGAAGGTGGCCGTGTCGATCTGCGCCACGCCCGTGACGCGGCCGATGAAGTCCCCGTACGCGCGCACGGTGGAGTCGCGTTGCAACCCCCGCGCCATCAGGCGCGCGGCGGCGAGGTACTCGTCCTCGGCCACAAGCGCGTCGGCCTGCTCCTTGAGGCGGCGGGCGTAATCGGAGGGCTGGACCGGCTCCTCTGGAGGCTGGCTTTGCTGCGGGCGGCTCTGCATCTGGCGCTTGACGAACTCGTAGTTGAAGCGGGCGTTCTCGTGCTCCGGGTCGAGGAGAAGCGTCTGCCGGAAGTAGCCCAGGGCCGCCTCGCGCTCGCCCGTGGCGGCGGCCCCGAGGCCGGCGTTGTACAAGGCGCGGAGGCGGTCCTCGGAGGTCGCAGCGGCAGAAGCCGCCTCCTTGAACGCGGCCAGCGCCTCGGCATACTTCTCCTGCCGGAAGAGCGCCGCGCCGAGGTTGCTCCACAGATCGGAAGCCAGCGCCGCCTCGTCGTCTTCGAGCGCATCGAGGCCGGCGCGGTACGCCTCGGCCGCCGCCGCGTACTCGCCCTCGCGGAAGAGCGCGTTCCCGCGCCGGCCTTCCTCGGCGCCGTCGCCGAAGGCGAGCGTCCACGCCGTCGCTGCGATGAGGAGAAGCATCTGATTGTGGGATCAGAAACGATGAGTGGATGAGTGGAGGAATCGAGGAGACGATGAGAAGAAGCGCGCCTCGTCTCCTCGGCTCGTCCTCTCCTGCGCTCTTCCAAACCTAACGCCGGTCGCGCACGAGGCGTTCGGCGGCGAGGAGGAGAAGCGCCAGGCCGAGCGGCCACTGGAACTTCTCGTCGTACGATTCAAACGCCTCCGTGCCGAAGCGGGTCTGCTCCAGGCGGCCGAGCGCGGCGGGCAGCCCGCCGAGCGCGCTCGACGTGCGGGCGATGCGGAAGTACGCGCCATCCTGCGCCAGTTGTTGCAGCACATCCTCTTCGAGGCGCGTGCGGACCGTCTCCCCCCGGCGATTCTCCTTGAAGCCCACGCGGCGCCCGGCGCGGTAGATGGGGATGCGCGCGCCCGTGCGCTCGCCCACGCCCGCGGCAAAGATGGTGATGCCTGCTGCGCGCGCCTCCTCGATCACGCCCTCGAAGCGGCCGGCGTGGTCCTCGCCGTCGGAGACGATGAGGAGCGCTTGCGAGCGGGCCTCGGCCTGAGGCGCGTCGCCAGAGGTGCCTTTAAACGCGCGCCGGGCCGTCTGGAGCGCCGCGCCGAAGTCGGTGCCGGGCGTGGAGAGGAGGTCCGGCCCGGCCACGTCCAAAAAGAGGCGGACGGCGCCGTAATCCGTCGTCAAGGGGCATTGGATGAAGGCGTCGCCGGCGAAGACGACGAGGCCCACGCGGTCGCCGCGCAGCTCGCCGAGGAGGTTGCTGATCTCGCTCTTGGCGCGTTCGAGGCGGCTCGGCGCCACGTCCTCGGCCAGCATCGACTGCGACACGTCGAGGGCGATGACGAGGTCGATCCCCCGCTGCTCGACCTCACGGACCGAGGTGCCGTAGCGCGGCCCCACCAGCGCCACGGCCAGAAAGAGCACGGCGCCGACCACGAGCGCGGCCTTCGCCCGCCGCCGCCACGGGCGCGCCGCGCCGGCCAGCTCGCCCATGAGCGACCGCTCGCCGAGCCTGTCCAGCGCCCTGCGCCGCTGTCGTGCCGCGTACCAGAAGAGGAGCGCCACGAGCGGCACGGCCCAGAGCGCCCACCAAAACGCGGGATAGAGCCAGTTCATTCGGTTTGGCGAATGGTGAGTAGTGAACGGCGAATGGCGAGAGCGGGCGAAGACGGTAGCGCGGAAATCCCCGTTCGCTACTCGCTACTCGCCCCGTCAGGGAAAGCGGCGCAGGCGCGTGGTCGAGAGCAGGGCGGCGAGGAGGACGCAGGCGAAGGCGGGCCACAGAAAAACGGCGTAGCGCTCCTCGCGGTCGGTGTAGACGCGCTCCTCGACCTCGGTGGTTTCGAGCGCGCCGATCTCGTCGTATATCGTCCGTAGCGCCTCCTTACTCGTGGCGCGGAAGTAGCGCCCGCCCGTGCGCTCGGCCACGGCCGTGAGCATCTCCTCGTCGATCTCGGCGGAGAGCACCTGCCGGCGGCTCCCAAAGGGTCCGCTCGTGGTAATCGGCGCGCGCCCACGCGTTCCTACGCCGATGGTGTAGACGCGCACGTCCATCGCCTCGGCCACCTCGGCGGCGGTCAAGGGGTCGATCTCGCCGCGGTTGTTCTGCCCGTCGGTCAGGACGATGGCGACCTTGCTCTCGGCGGGCGTGTCCTTGAGGCGCGTCACGGCCATCGCCAGGGCCGTGCCGATGGCCGTGCCGTCCTGGATGATGCCCACCTCGACCTCGGCGAGCATCTGCTGCAAAAAGGAGTAGTCGAGCGTGAGCGGCGCCTGCGTGTACGCCTTCCCGGCAAAGACGACCAGCCCGACGCGGTCCGAGACGCGGCTGCGGATGAACTCGGCGGCCACGTCGCGTGCGGCCTCGAAGCGGTTGGGCCGGAAGTCCTCGGCGCGCATGGAGGTCGAGGTGTCCAAAACGAGCACGATGTCGATCCCCTCGGCAGAGCGCTCGCGCACCACGTCGCGGTCCTGCGGGCGGGCGAGCGCCACGATGCCGAGCGCGAGGGCGAGAAGCGAGAGCGCCGCCGGCAGCCATCTGAGGCGCGTCCACAGCGTCCGAGGCGCGGCCTCGGCGGGGGCCACGTCGCTGAAGCGCAGGCCGGGGCGCGGGTTCTTCCTCGCGCGCCACCACTCCCACGCGCCTAAAGCCGGCACGAGGAGGAGCAGCCACAGCCATTCCGGACTGGCGAAGTGCATTGTTTCTTTTCTTGCTCAGAAGATCAGAAGTTGCGGTGGCCCAAAAAAGCTCCCTCTCCCCTGGTGGGAGAGGGCCGGGGTGAGGGGGACGTGAAACGCCGCCGCGTTGCCAGATTGAAAGGTCAGCCGTCGACCGTCCGTCGTCGCACCGCGCGCACGGCCTCGACGAGCGCCGGAAGCACGGCGCCCGCCTTGCCCACGACCGTCTCGTCCAGGTACGCGGCGATGGCGCTCGGCTCTGGGTTCACCTCGGCGACGTAGGCGCCGGCCTCGCGGGCGACGAGCGGGACCTGCGCGGCCGGGTACACCACCGCGCTCGTCCCAATCGAAAGGAAGACGTCGGCGCGCTCGGCGGCGGCGTGCGCTTTCTCGACGGCGCCCTCGGGCAGCATCTCGCCGAACCAGACGACGTCGGGCCGCAGAAGGCCCTCGCAGCCGGGGCAGAGGGCCTGGCGCTTTTCGGCGAGGGGGGCGAGGTCGGCGTCGGTGGCCGGGCGCTCGCATTCGATGCAGTAGCTGCGCGTGAGGTTGCCGTGGAGTTCGAGAACGTTCTGGCTCCCGGCGCGGTGGTGGAGATTGTCCACGTTCTGCGTGATGAGGGTGAAGTCGCCCGCCGTCGCTTCGAGGTCGGCGAGGGCGCGGTGCGCGGCGTTCGGCTCGACGCCCTCGACGAGGCGGCGGCGGTGCGCGTACCACCCCTGCACCAGCTCCGGGTTTTGCAGAAACGCCTCGACGTTGGCAAGCTCCTGCGGGCTGAACTTCTCCCAGATTCCGCCCGGATCGCGGAAGGTGGGCACGCCGCTCTCGGCCGAGATCCCGGCGCCGGTGAGCACGGCAATGCTTTCGGCGCGCGCGAGGCGTTTCACGAGCACAGGGCTGAACGGCTGATCGGGCATGGGGGAAAGGAGCAGCTGGTTCTCACGTTTGGGCCATTGTGGGGGCGAATCGCCATTTACTGACGTGAACCTCCGGTTTGCCCCTACGGCGCCGCTGACGCTGGCTCCGGTTCCGGGTCAGGGCGCTCGGCTTCTTGAGCGGCGCGCTCGATGGCGTCCAGGGCTGAGCGGGCGCGGGCGAGCGCGTCGCGGTTCTCGTCGGCAGAGGGGCGGCGGTCGGCGAACTTGGCGAGGTCGGCGCGGCGGAGCACGACGCGCAGATGGGCGGCGGCCTCCGGTGGGAAGCCGGCGCGGGCGTCGAGCGTACTGAGGAGTTCGGTTGTGGTCTGCTCGCGGGCTGGGAGGCCGAGGCGGCGGGCCAAGTAGCGGCGCAGCGCGTCGGTGAGGGTCACGTAGAACGGCTTGGCGGCGGCGCCCTCTCGGTCCGCTTCGGCTTCGAGGCGGCGCAGGACGCCCAGCGCCTCGTCGTAGGCTGAAACGGGAGGCGCTGGAGCAGGTTGCGCCGTCTGCTCACGCGCGCGGTACTTCTTCCACAGGAAATAGCCGAGGAGCGCCAGCAAAACCAGCAGCGCCGCGCCGGCCAGCACCCGCGGCCACAGCGGGCGCGGAAACTCGGCCAGCGGTGCGAGCGCGCGCAGCCCCGGCGCATCTTCGGGCACCATGCGGCGGACGAAGACCATCTCCGCCGGCGCGCGTGCCACCGCCGTATCGCCGCCAGCGACGAGCCGCACGGGGACGGGCGGGACGCGCGCCGTGTCAAGCGCGAACGTCGTCACCTCGTACGTCGCGCTGTCGATGCGCACGCCGGGCCGTGCGGAGCCGCCGAAGCGCCGCTCGTGCACTGTGCGCCGGAGGACCTCGAGGTCGCCGAACACGCCATCGGCCGAGTCGGGGAAGACGGCCTCGCTCATGATCCCATGCTCGACCACGAGCGCCACCTCAAACCGCTCGCCGATGGAGACGCTGTCGGCCGGGACGTGGACGCGCACGCGCTGCGCCTGGGCCGGCCCGGCGGTGAGAAGGAGAGCGAGGAGCGGGAGGGTGAATGGAGGAATGGAGGAACGGAAGAGAGAAGGCAGCAGGCTGTGCAAGAGAAAGTCCCCCACTCGCCCATTCTCCCTCTCTCCCGAACGTCTACGCTGCATAACGAAGTGGCTTCGTTCAGATTTGGCGGTGCCGGCGTGCCGCGCGCTACCGCTGCACCCGGTTGCGTTCGCGGAAAAAGCGGATGAGCGGCTCGACCGCATCGGCGTCGGTGCGGACGGGGACGTGGGCACAGCCGGCGCCAACGACGGCCTGAGCGGCGGCTTCGCGGCGGGCGTAGGCGCGCTCGGCAAAGGCGCGACGCACGCGCGCGCTGCTCGTGTCCACGAGGCGCGCGCGACCCGTCTCGGCGTCGGTGAGTTCGAGCAGGCCCACGTCGGGCAACTCCTCCTCGCGCGGGTCTTGCAGGTGCACGGCCACGGCGTCGTGGCGGCGCGCCAAGGCGCCGAGCATCTTCTCATAACCGCTGTCGAAAAAGTCGCTGATCAGGAGCACGATGGCGCGGCGGTGCAGCACGCCGAGGGCGTAGCGCAGCGCCTCCGCGACGTCGGTGCCGGGCGACTGGGGTTCGGCGGCGAAGAGGTCGCGGATGAGCCGGAGCACGTGGCGGCGCCCCTTGCGCGGCGGGACGAAAAGCTCGACGCGGTCCGAAAACAAGAGCAGCCCCACCTTGTCGCCGTTCTGAATCGCGCTAAAGGCGACGAGGGCGGAGACCTCGGCGGCGATCTCGCGCTTGCGCTTCTGGCCGGAGCCGAAGTCGCCCGAGGCCGAGACGTCCACCAGAAGGAGCAGCGTCTGCTCGCGCTCCTCCTCGAAGGTTTTCACGTAGGTCTCGCCCGTGCGCGCGGAGACGTTCCAGTCAATCGTGCGGATGTCGTCGCCGATCTGGTAGGGGCGCACCTCGGCAAACTCGATCCCGCGCCCCTTGAACGCCGAGTGGTACTCGCCCCCGAAGGCGCCCTCGACCAGCCCCTTCGTGCGGATCTCCAGATGGCGAATTCTGCGAAACAGTTCCTCAGGGATCACGCGGCAGTCGGCGAGTTGGGGGAAGGAGGCGTTCACAGGTGCGTTGCATCTCCTGCGAGCCGGTGGTACCATCAGATGGACCGAGCGGCGGCGTAGTAAAAAGACGGAGCCGCCTAAAGAGATCCATGCCGCACCCTGAGGCCCCGCGCGTCATGACCAAACCTGAAACGATCCCTCTGAGCGAGCGGGTGCGCGCCCACTACGACGAGCTGGACGTGTTTTACCGCGACCTCTGGGGCGAGCACCTCCACCACGGCCTCTGGCTCACCGGCTACGAAACGCCCGCCGAGGCCGCCCGCCAACTCGCCGAGCACGCCATCCGGAAGGCGCGCCTGCGTCCCGGCGATGCCGTGTGCGACGTCGGCTGCGGCTACGGGGGCACGGCGCGGCTGCTGGCGCGCGAGGAGAAGGCCCGCGTCACGGCGCTCACGCTCTCGGCCAAGCAGCTTGCCTTCGCCCGCGCCGAGGCGCGCGCCGGCGACCGCGTCATCTACCGGCAGATGGACTGGCTGGCGAACGACCTGCCAGAAAACGCCTTCGACGCCGTCTTCGCCATCGAGTGCGTGAGCCACATGGCCTGCCGGCGGCGCTTCTACGCCGAGGCCGCGCGCGTGTTGAAACCGGGCGGGCGGCTCGTGGCCTGCGTGTGGCTCGCGGGAGAGCGCCCGGCGGGTTGGCAGCGGCGCCATCTGCTTGCACCCATCGTGCGCGAGGGGCACCTGGCCGCGCTGGAACCGGCCTCGGCGCACCGCGCGTGGCTGGCCGAGGCCGGGTTCGCCGTTGAGGCCGCGCAGGACCTCAGCCGCCAGGTGCGGCGGACGTGGGGCGTGTGCGCGCGGCGCCTCGCCCTCCGCCTCCTCACCGATGCGCGCTACCGCCGCTACGTGCTCGATCCGCAGAAGACTAACCGCGCCTTTGCCGGCACAGTGCTGCGCATCTGGCTCGCGTACCGGACGGGCGCCATGCGCTACGGCCTCTTCACAGCGCGCAAAGCCGAAAAACGGTAAAGGCGAAGCCCGCAGAAACGCCGCGTCCCGGCTGCGCAGCTTACGCGCCGCCACCCGTAACGAAGTAGGCGACGAGGCCGCCCGCGAGCCAGACGTACGAGGCCAGCGCGAGCCAGAACAGGGCGCGCTCGATGACGTCCGTGCCGCCGCTGCTGTGGTCATGGCCGCCGTCGGACTCGCCGCCGGATTCGCCGTCGCCGTGGTTGCCGTGGGAGCCGCCGTGCCCGCTCGCGCCATGCCCTCCTTCTGAAGAGGCGCCCCCGGCCAGGGCTGGCTCCGCTTTTTTCTGCCGCCGCGCCGCGTGCTGCTTTTCCTCGTCCTGGGCGGCGCCGTCGCCGGACGAGGCTCCCGCCCGGTCTTCTTCCCCATCTCCCGAGAAGAAGGCGAGCCAGGTCAGCACCGCGCTCACGGCCAAAAAGGCGAGGTTGAAGAAGAAGGTGTAGTCGATCTGAAAGAAGTCCTGCTCGGCGATGCCCGGCCCGGCGCCCTCGGGGAGCAGCCCGGCCAGCGAGAAGCCGTAGTGCAGGAGCAGTGCCGTGACGACGAGCGCGGCCAAGAGCACGCCCAGGATGTAAAGCGCCATCTTCCAGCCGTAATACTTCGCGTTGATGCGCAGGACGGGGAAGACGACGAGGTCGGAAAAGATGAACGCCATGATGCCGGCAAAGGCGACGCCGTTCGAGTACAGCACCGCCGCCAAGGGGATGTTGCCCATCGAGCCGATAAAAGTGAAAAACGCCGCCACGGGGCCGATGAGCGTTTGCGCCACCACGGCGCCGAAGCCCGGATCGCCCTCGGCGCCAGAGCCGATGAAGAGCGTCTCGAAAAACGCGCGCGGCACAAAGGCGGCGATGATCCCCGCCACAGTAAAGCCGAACGTGACGTCTTTCCACACCATCTGCCACTCCATGAAGTAGCGCTCGGCCACGCGCCGCCAGCCCTTTTTCGTGCGGATGAGTTTCTTCCAATCGGGCACGTCGCCCTCGTCCTCGCCGCCTGCCTCTTCGAGGCGTTCGCGCGCGCTCTGGATCAGCCCCTCCGGCTTGGTGAGGCGCACAAAAAGCCACGTAAACCCGATCAGGAGCAGCCCGCCGAGGTACTCGCCCACGACGAACTGCCACGTCAAGAACACGGCAATCACGATGCCCAGCTCGATCACGAGGTTCGTCGAGGCCAAAAGAAAAGCGAGCGCCGGGACGAACCCTGCACCTTTCTTGAAGAGCGACTTCGTGGTGGCCAGCGCGGCAAAAGAGCACGACGAGGAGATGAATCCGAAGAACGTCCCCAGCCCGACGCTCTTAGCGCCGGCCTCGCCCATAGCCTGCTTCATCCGCTCGCGCGTGACGAAGACCTGGATCATCGAGGAGATGACGTAGCCTAAGACGAAGGCCCAGAGCGCCATCCAGAAAAAGCCGAGCGCCGTGAGGGCCGCCTCGCCCCACGTGGCAAAGAATCCGTTTTCCATAGCCTGCTTGCGTCGTGACTTTGCCGAAGAGCGGAAGCGGGAAGACGGCTGACCGCCTGCCCGGCGTCGGGGGCGGACCGCCGCACTTCCAGCCTCGAAGAGGAAGCGACGGTTCGCCGTCGGCGGTCGGCCGTTGTAACGGCTCTACGCCTGCGCCAGCGTGGCGTTTTCGAGCGCGTTCAGGAGCGCATCGCACGCCTCCTCGCAGCGCCGGCACGCCTTGCCGCAGATGCGGCAGTGCTCGTGCTTATCGGCGTGGCGGCGGCACTCCTCGCCGCAGATTTGGCACGCCTTGAGGCACGCGCCCACCTGCGCCAGGATGAGGTCGCGGCTCGGCGTCGTCTGGCGGGAGAGGACGCGGCCGGTGGCCGTGCACACGTCGGCGCAGTCGAGGTCGGTGCGGATGCAGTAGCGCATCTCTTCGACCATGTCGCCGCCGAGGCAGGCGTCGGCGCAGGCCGTGCACGCCTGCGCGCACGCGAAGCACGCATCGATGCACTCGGAAAGCGCGCTCATGTCGAGGTCCAGCGGGTTCGGGTGGGTGCTCAGCATCTGCTGGGTGTTCATGGCAGAAGTCGGGGTTGAGTGAAAGAGAAGGTGTGAGAACCACCGGGCAGGGGCACCGCCTACTCGTCCTTAGGCGGCAGTTCGAGCGCGTCGAGGATGGGGCACTCGCTCGTGGTGCCTTCGCCATCGCAGGCGGCGGACAGCTCCTCAAGTGTGGCTTTGATCCCTTGCAGATCGCGGATCTTGGCGGCCGTCGCTTCGATTTTGGCCTCCGTCTTGGCCTTAACCTCGGCGTTGGGCGCGTCGGGCCGCGCGCGCAGCGAGAGCAACACTTCTACCTCGTCGAGGCTGAAGCCCAGCTTCTGCGCCCGCTTGATGAAGTGGAGGCGGCGGACGTCGTTGCCGCCGTAGCGGCGGTGCCCGCGCGCGTCACGCGGCGGCTCGGGGATCAGCCCGCGCCGCTCGTAGTAGCGGACGGTCTCGACGTTTACGCCGGCCGCTTCGGCTATTTCGCCGGTGCGCAGCGCCATGCGGATCAAGAGGAAAATCGCGTGCGGAAGATAGAGCCGGAGCGCGTCCCGGCCTGGTGGAAAAGGTGCTACCGGCTTCTCCTTGCGGCGATTCGGCCCGTACCCTACTACAGGTCGGACCTGTTGCAACGCTTTTACAAAATGCATGGGGGCAGCCATTGGGGCCGGGCTGAAACAACCTCGCTTGTTTAGGGTAGGGGGGTATGCAGTTAGGCAACGCTCCGCTCGGCGCGACCGAGGTGTCTCTCTCCACGATTGCTAAGGGCATCCGTGCTTACCTCTCAATCCCATCGCGTCCTCGCTGCACTGACGGCTTTGCTCGTCGTCCTTGGTGTCGTGCTGCCGGTAGCGGGCCACGCTTGCATAGCCGAGCATCGCGGCGATACGGTTGCCACATGCTGCCATGCGGCGCAGCACGGCGAGGCTATGGCGGATGCCTGCGAGCGCCACGAGGACTGCGCGGTAGCGGCGCTTGATGATGACTCGGCGGATGCTCGTTCCGCTGCTTTGCCGCAGTCGCAGTTCGGTACGCTGCCGGTATCGGTCTGGCTTGCGCGGGCGTCTTCCGGCGCGCAGATCGCGGTAAGCGTATCGCCTGGGGTCGGCCGCGCGTCACCCGTGCCCCTTCATCTCCTCTACGCCGTCTTTCTGAACTGACGGCGATCTCTTCGGCGCATCCTGCGCGGTGGCTGTCATGGCCGTGTGCAGGCCATCGTCTCGCGCCATCCGCTGCCCGGCACCCGTGTCATCCGTCGGGACGGCCCGCTGCTTGGCTATCGCTGCGCGCCTGAGGCTCACTTCGCAAAGTTCGGCAGAGCCGCGGTTCCTCAACCTCCCTCTTTTTCCCCTGGGCGTCGCTCGTCTGAGCGGGCGCCTCTGGGTCTGCTCAACACCTCCATCTACTGTGGATACCCCAATGAACCGCTCTGATCAGACGGACCGAACGGCAGCCATGCCCACCGAAAAGCAGACGACGCCCCTCACGAACAGACGGGTCTCCCCGCGCGACGTCACGCGGCGCGACTTCCTGCGCCGCGCCGGCGCGATGAGCGCGCTGGCGGGGACGTACGCGCTCCTGCCCGCCTGGGCGCGTGCGCTCCCCCTCGGCGGCCCTGCGGCGGGGCCGGCCCGCGCCCCCGGTCTGGAGCCGACGCGCCGCGTCGGCAACCGCGTCGAGTACGACCTCGAGATCGCCCGGACGCCCTTCGAGGTCGGCGACCGGCGTACGAGCGCCATCACGCTCAACGGCACCGTGCCGGGGCCGCTCATCCGCCTCCAAGAAGGCGAAGAGGTCGTGCTTCGCTACCACAACGGGCTGGACGAGGACACCTCCATCCATTGGCACGGCCTCCTCATCCCCAACCCGTTCGACGGCGTGCCGGGGATCAACTTCCCCGGCGTGGCGCCCGGCGAGACGTTCGAGGCGGGGCCTTTCACCGTCCGCCAGTACGGGACCTACTGGTACCACAGCCACTCCGGCCTCCAGGAGCAGCTCGGCCACTATGGCCCGCTCGTGATTGACCCCGCCGGCCCTGAGCCGCAGCCCTACGACCGCGAGCACGTCGTCGTCCTCTCGGACTGGACGTTCGAGGACCCGCACGACATCATGGCCAACCTGAAAAAGGGCGAGGGCTACTACAACTTCCAGAAGCGCACCGTAGGCGATTTCTGGGAGGACGCGGGCGAAGAGGGCTTCTGGGGCACGCTTAAGAGCCGCCTCTCGTGGAAGCGGATGCGCATGGAGGCCACCGACATCTCCGACGTCACCGGCCAAGCGTACACCTTCTTGATGAACGGCCAGGCGCCCGATGCGAACTGGACCGCGCTCTTCAATCCGGGCGAGCGCGTGCGCCTGCGCTTCATCAACGCAAGCGCGGCGACGATCTTCGACGTGCGCATTCCGGGCCTGGAGATGAGCGTGGTGCAGGCGAGCGGCCAGAACGTCGAGCCGGTGCCCACCGACGAGTTCCGCATCGGGATCGCCGAGCGCTACGACGTGATCGTCGAGCCGATTGAGGACCAAGCCCACACGGTTTTTGCCGAGGCCATTGACCGCAGCGGCTACGCCCGCGGCACGCTTGCGCCGCGCGAAGGCATGGAGGCGCCCGTCCCTGAGCGGCGCAAGCGCCCCGTGCTCACCATGGCTGACATGGGCATGATGCACGGCGCTATGGAAGGCATGGACCACGGCGGCATGGACATGGGCAGCGCTGCGCCGGGAGCCGCAGCAGGCGCGGCTGCCGATTCCTCAATGGCCGGCATGGCCCATGATAAGATGGACCACGGCCGGATGGCTCAGGGCGCGATGGCCGGTGGCATGGCCGGGGCGTCTGAAAACGGTCTTCGGCCGCCGGGGACGCTCCCCGAGCCGGTCATGCACGACCAGAGCGAGGGCCACGGCCCCGGCGAGGCCGGCCTGCCGATGATGACGCGCCCGCGCCTCCACGAGCCGGGCATCGGCTTGGGCGACGACGGCTGGCGCGTCTTGACCTACACGCAGCTCAAGGCGCTCGACGAAAAGGAGGAGTTCCGCGCGCCCGACCGCGAGATCGAGCTGCACCTCACCGGCAACATGGAGCGTTTCATGTGGGGGATCAACGGCGTGGAGTTCTCCAACGCCGAGCCGATCCGCACGGAGTACGGCGAGCGCATCCGCCTCACCATCGTCAACGACACGATGATGAACCACCCCATGCACCTGCACGGGATGTTCATGGAGCTGGAGAACGGGCACGGCGCGCGCAGCCCGCTCATCGACACCGTCACGGTGAAGCCGGCCGAGCGCATCTCCGGGCTGGTCACCGTCTACGAGCCGGGGCCGTGGTTCTTCCACTGCCACATCCTCTACCACATGGACACCGGCATGGCTCGCGTCTTCTATGCCAGCCCGGAGCCAGGCTCCGGCGAGGAGTTCTACTACGACCGTGTGATAGCTGAGAAGACGTAGCTTCTGGCGTGAAGGGGAACACGCCCCCCGCCCGGCTCCTCAAGCATCTATCAGCTACGACCGTCACCATGAATAGCTTGATGAAGTACCTCAAGCGCGCCGCTGGCATCCTTGCCGTGACGCTGCTCTTCGCGGCGGCCACCGTGCCGCAGAAGACGCGGGCGCAGATTTTCGACGACGAGATCCGCACCTTCATCCTCTTCGACCAACTCGAATACGTGCCGGGGGCGTCCGAGCGGCCGGTCAGCCTGGAGGCCACGAGCTGGATCGGCGGGGACCTCAACCGGCTTTGGCTCCGCGCCGAGGGCGAGCAGTCCACCCTCGAATCGGGGGGCGAGGCGGAGGTCGAAGCGCTCTACGGCCGGCTCGTCACGCCCTTCTTCGACGCGGTGGGCGGCGCGCGCCTGGACACGCGCTGGGGCGAGGACCCGGCCACGCGCGGTTTTCTGGCAGTGGGTCTCCAGGGCGTGGCGCCGTACATGGTCGAGGTCGAGCCGACGCTCTACGTCAGCCATGAGGGCGACGTCTCGGCGCGGTTCGAGGCGGCGTACGGGCTGCTCTTCACGCAGCGGCTAGTCTTCGAGCCGGAGCTGGAGATGGACGTGGCCTTGCAGGACGTGCCCGAATGGGGCGTCGGGTCGGGCGTCAATGATCTGAGCCTGGGGCTGCGGCTGCGCTACGAGATCCGGCGCAAGTTCGCCCCGTACGCCGGCTACCAGTGGAACTGGTCCTTCGGCGAGACGGCCGACTTCGCGCGCGCGGCCGGCGAAGATCCAAGCGGCGGCGCCTTCGTCTTCGGCGTCCGCCTCTGGCGCTGACGGCCTCGGCTTCTCCGTTTCGATGCGGCACCGCCGAGGCGCCGCCGCACCCCCGCCCCCGTATTCTTTACCGTTTGCCCGTGCTCACCCGCGCAGGAACGCCGCGTCCTCTTCCGGCAGCGAGGGGCAGATGTTCATGCCCGTGCCCAGCTCGAAGCCGGCGCGCTTCGTCGTGCGCGGGACGATGCGCACGTACCAGTGCAGATGCTCAGCCTCGGAGCCGTACGCGAGCGATGAGCGGATGAAGAAGTTGTAGTCAGGGTCGTTCATCTGCTGGCGCAGCCGGGCGAGCGTGGCGCGCAAGGCCCCGGCAAAGGCGGGGCGCTCCTCGTCCGAAAGATCGCCGAAGTCGGCGCGGTGGCGGCGCGGGACGAGCCAGATCTCACACGGCACCTCGGCGGCGTAGGGGACGAAGGCGACGAAGGCGTCCGTCTCCAGCACGATGCGCTCGCGCTCGGCGGTTTCGTGGTCGAGCGTGGCGCAGAAGAAGCATTCGCCCGTCTCCTCGTGGTGGCGCAACGCCTGCGCCTCCTCGTGCTGCACATCGGGCGGCGTCTGCATCGTGGCGATGAGCTGGCTGTGCGGGTGCGAGAGTGAGGCGCCCGCATCGGCCCCGTGGTTGCGGAAGAGGAAGGGGATGAGCCGCTCGTCGTCCTGGCGGATGGCATGGTAGCGCTGAAGGTACGCGTCCACGACGGCCTCGACGCCCTCCGAAGAAAGGCACGCCAGCGGCGCGTGGTGGTTGGGCGTCTCGATGATGACCTCCTGCCGCCCGTAGGCCGAGGCCGCGCGGTACGGCCCGCGCTCGAAGCGCTCGGCGTCCTGCTCGGGCGTGAGGGCGGGGTACTTGTTGGGCACCACGCGCACGGACCAGCCCGGCGCCCCCGGCGCGGCCGTTTCAGAAATCATCGGCGGCAGCATGGCTTCGTGCCCGGCGCAAAAAGGGCAGCCTTTGGCCGGAGTGCCGTTCGCGGGCGGGTCCGGCAGCGCCGTCTCGTTGGGGCGGCGGGCACGCCCCGGGGCGTACGCAATCCATCGCCCGGTAAGCGGGTGCTGTCGGACTTCCTGCTGTAACGCGGTTTCCATGCTGAGGCTGAGTAGGTGCGGATGAGAGAACGGAGAATGCAAGCGGTGACGCTTGAGCGTACGAACGCCGGTGCCAAAGATCGAGCGCCGCGTGCAAAGGCGTGATGCGCTAACCGTGATCGATAGAAGACGCCACTGGCGCAAGACCCCATGCGCCATCGGCACGAGAGGGCGAGGGTTGCGCCGCCGTCCGTCACGCGGAGCAAAACCAGTGCCGCGCCTCAGTCGGCAAAAGCAACGGTCGTCATCAGTGCGTTCTCGCTCTGGCGCGAGTCCAGGCGCGTGTGCTGCGCCACGATGGGCACGCTCGACGTGATGACGCAGGCGTAGTCGGTGGCCGTGGGCACCGGCTCGGGATCGTCGAGGTGGTCGAAGCGGACGTGGCGCGTGCGGCGCGCGGGCACGGTGAGGCGGTACGGCCCCACTGGCTCGCGGTCAGAGAAGTAGAGCGTGATCTCCACCTCGGCGTCCTCGTCAGAGGCGTTGAGCAGGCAGGCCGTTTCGTGGCAGACGAGGTCGGGCGCCGGGCCAGTGCCGCCCTCGGGGATGTGCCCTTCGGCGATGGCCCAGCGGGTGCGTCCTATTTTCATGGGGGATCAGGGAATGGGTAAAGGGGGGGCGGGGCGCAGGAGGCGATGCGCGCAGATGGCTTCGTAGGGGCACGGCGTGCCGTGCCCTCGTTGCAGAATAGCGCGGCCTCAGAGCCGCAACAGCGGCAGCCCGGTGGCGTCGTCCATCTCGCGCTGGAGCGTGGCCGGCGTCTCGACGAGCATGACCTCAAGCGTGGGGCGGACGGCGGCTTGGAGCAAGTGCCCGCCCAGCGCCGATCCGTCGCGCCGGCCCAGGACAACGTGCGCGTGCAGCCGCGGCTCGCCCTCGTAATGCGCGACGTTGCCCGTGCAGGAGAGCACCTCCGTCTGCTCCTCGACGGGGATCTCCTCGTACGCCTTCTTCTCCCTGTCGAAAAAGCCGAGCGTGGCGTTCTCAAACGCGCCGATGGCCGTAAAGCGCGCCGCGCTCAGCCCCTCGTCGCGGGCGAAGCGGAGGAGGCCGTCTGTTGCCTCTTCGCCCGTGTCGAAGACGAGGGCAAAGGTGCGCGAGCCGTTTTCGGAGTCGAGGCGCTTGGAATGCACGGGCGGATGGCGGGAAGGTGGAGAGGGTTGCCGGGGCAGAGCGCATGGTCTTGCCGGGCCGTTGTTCCGAAGCGGCCGGCCGGGCGGCGCTTGCACGCGCGCACTGGCCGGGATACCTTTCCGGAACCGCCCTTCCGCCTCAGGCCGCGAGCCAGCCGCCCCGACGCCATGAAGCAAGACGTGCAGCGCATCCTCAGCCACGCCGACATCTACCTGGGCGGCGGGCGCCCGTGGGACATCCACGTGCATGACGAGCGGCTCTACCAGCGCGTGTTGAACGGCGGCGCGCTGGCCTTTGGCGAGTCGTACATGGACGGGTGGTGGGACTGCGAGGCGCTTGACGAGGCTATCTGCCGTCTGCGCACGGCCGACCTCGAAAACGCCGTCCGCCCCTGGCAGATGGCCTGGATGCTCGTCAAAGCCAAAGCGCTCAACCTCCAGAGCCGCGAGCGCGCCTTCGAGGTGGGCGAGTGGCACTACGACCTGGGCAACGACCTCTTCGAGAAGATGCTCGATGAGCGCATGATCTACTCCTGCGGCTACTGGCGCGAGGCCCAGACGCTCGGCGAAGCCCAAGAAGCCAAGCTCGACCTCATCTGCCGCAAACTCGGCCTGAAAGAAGGCGACCGCCTCCTGGACATCGGCTGCGGGTGGGGCGGGCTGGCGCGCTTCGCCGCCGAGGAGTACGGCGCCGAGGTCGTGGGCATCACCATCTCGAAGGAGCAGGCGGCGCTCGGGCGCGAGCGGTGCGCGGGGCTGCCTATCGAGATCCGCCTGCAGGACTACCGCGACCTCCGGGAGACGTTCGACCACGTGGCCTCGGTGGGCATGTTCGAGCACGTGGGCGTGAAGAACTACGCGGCGTACTTCGGCGTGGTGCAGCGCGCCTTGAGGCCGGGCGGTCTTTTTCTTTTGCACACCATCGGCGGCGCCGGCGACACGCCCACGGCCGACCCCTGGCTCAACAAGTACATCTTCCCGAACGGCTCGGCCCCGTCAGCCGGGCAGATCATCAAGGCGCTCGGCAAGCGATTCGTGCTTGAGGACTGGCACGCCTTCGGCGCGGACTACGACCGCACACTCATGGCCTGGCACGCGAACTTCACCCGGCACTGGGACGAACTCAGCGCCACGTACGACGAGCGCTTCCGCCGGATGTGGACGTACTTTTTGCTGGCCTGCGCCGGCGGCTTCCGCGCGCGCAAGAACTTCCTCTGGCAGCTCGTCCTCTCCCCCGAGGGCGTCCCCGGCGGCTACCGCAGCGTGCGGTGAGCGCTGGACGCCTGACGATCAAGGAATCCAGCCGCGCGTGAGGTAGTCGCTGAAGGTGAAGAGGAAGAGGATGACGAGCCAGAAGAAGCCCGACGCGGCGATAATCATCGTCAGGCGGTCGGCGTAGCGCACGTGCATGAAGAAGAGCACGATCAGAAGCGCTTTGGAAAACGCAATCGTCAGCGCCGCCACGACGCCAAAGCGCCCAAGCGGCACGAAGGAGACGGCCACGGTGGCCACGAGGAGCACCATCAGCGCCCCGGCAGCTTTGTAGTACGTCGTCTTGGAAACGCTCGCTTCGGCCATGATGGATCACGTCAAAGGTTCGAGGTCGTAGGGGCGAGGCGCGCCTCGCCCTCGCCCAGGGCACGCGCCCACGCTCACCCGATCAGATACAGCAGCGGAAAAAGAAACACCCACACGACGTCCACGAGGTGCCAGTAGAGGCCCGTCATCTCCACGGGCACGTGGTAGGCCAGCCGCCCGCGCCAGGCCAGCGCCGCCATCACGGCCACGAGGCCGAGGCCGATGATCATATGGAGCGCGTGCAGGCCCGTCATCGCAAAGTAGAAGATGAAGAACAGCTCCACCTGCGGCGCGTCCGGCCCGCTCACCGTAAAGCGCACGCCCGGCGCGTAGCCCTCGGCGTAGTGGACGTAGTATTCGTAGAACTTGATGCCTAAAAAAAGCGCGCCCAGGGCAATGGTGCCCAAGAGGAAGTACGTCGTCAGCTTCCACTTTTCCTCCTCGGCGGCGTGGACGGCTAGCGCCATCGTCAGGCTGCTCACCAGAAGGACGGCGGTGTTGATCGTGCCCCAAACGACGTCGTTGTGGTGGCTGCCCTCGACCCAGGCCTCGGGATAGATGGCACGGTAAACGGCGTACCCCATGAAGATGCCGCCGAAGAGCAGCACCTCGGTGCAGAGGAAGAGCCACATCCCCAGCCGGGCGGAGGTCTCCTGCTGCTCGAGGTCGTCAAAGTGGTGGGCCAGGGCGGTTGCTTTGGCCATCGTGGGGCGGTTGGGTCAGCGGGAGCGCGTTGCGCGGCGGGCGGCGTTTTGGGGATGGTTGATGGTAGGTCGTAGATCGTGCTCTTCTATCTGCCATTTACGATCCACCATCTACGATCATCACTCGTACGCGGACTCGGCCTTGGTCCCTTCGCGGTGGGGCCAGACGCGGTCGCCTAGCTCGGGGCCGAGTTCGTCGTAGTGGTACGCCTCCCACTCGACCACCGGCTTCTGGTCAAAGTTCTCCGGCACGGGCGGCGAGGCGGCAGCTTCCCACTCCAGCCCCGAGGCGTTCCACGGGTTCGGCCCGGCGTCGCGCCCGTACTTCAAGGACCACAAGAGGTAGAGGATGGGCAGGACGTAGGCCACAGCCAGGATCGAGGCGCCTAGGGTCGAGGCCACGTGCAGGACCTGGAACTCATCCGGGTAGGTGTGGTAGCGGCGCGGGTTGCCCAGGTAGCCCAGCACGTACTGCGGGAAGAACGTCAGGTTGAAGCCGAGGAAGATCAAGACGGCGGCGGCGATGCCCCACCCTTCGGGGTAGAGCTTGCCGGTCATCTTCGGCCACCAGAAGTGCAGCCCGCCGAGGTAGGCCGTGAGCATCCCGCCCACCATGATGTAGTGGAAGTGCGCCGTGACGAAGTACGTGTCGTGCAGATGCACGTCCACGGCCAGCGACGCCAGGATCAGCCCCGTGAACCCGCCGCCCATGAAAAGGCCGATAAAGCCGAGGGCGTAGAGCATCGGCGTCTTGAAGTAGACCGTCCCCTTATGCAGCGTGGCCGTCCAGTTGAACACCTTCACCGCCGAGGGGATTGCCACCAGGAAGCTCAGGACGGAGAAAACCATCCCCGCAAAGACGCTCTGCCCGCTCACGAACATGTGGTGCCCCCACACGAGGAAGCCGAAGATCGCAATCGCCAGGCTCGAGAACGCGATGAACACGTACCCGAAGACCCGCTTGCGCGCGAAGCACGTAATCACCTCGCTGACGACGCCCATCCCCGGCAAGATCATGATGTACACGGCCGGGTGCGAGTAGAACCAGAAGAAGTGCTGGAAGAGGAGCGGATCGCCGCCGAGCGCCGGATCGAAGATCCCCACGCGGAAGACCCGCTCGATCCCCACCAAGACGAGCGCCACGGCCAGCACCGGCGTTGCCAGAAGCTGAATGATCGAGGTGGCGTAGTTGGACCACACGAAAAGCGGCAGCCGGAACCACGTCAGCCCCGGCGCCCGCATCGTGTGCGTGGTGACGATGAAGTTCAGCCCCGTGAGGATGGACGAGAACCCCATCACGAAGATGCCCAGGATCACCAGGATCACGCGCGACTGCGAGAAGCTCGTCGAAAAGGGCGTGTAGAACGTCCACCCCGTATCCACCCCGCCCAGGACGATGGCCGCCAGCGTAAAGAGGCCGCCGATCATAAAAAGGTACCAGCTCAAGAGGTTGAGCTTCGGGAAAGCGAGGTCCTTCGCGCCGAGCATCATTGGGAGGAGGAAGTTGCCCAGCGTCGTCGGGATCGAGGGGATGAGGAAGAACCACACCATCACGATCCCGTGGATGGTAAAGAGGCGGTTGTACGTGTCCGAGGAGACGAGGTCGCCCAGCGGCGTGAGCAGTTCGAGGCGGATGAGCGTGGCCGCCAGCCCGCCCACGGCAAAGAAGAGCGTGATCGAAATCAGATACAGAATGCCGATGCGCTTGTGGTCCTGCGTCAGGAGCCACGACTTCAACCCGTACCCGTTGTTGAGGTACGTCGTGCGCGGCGGGGCGAGCGTTGCAGGGGCCATGATGGAGAAGATTGGACGATGGGCGAACGACGACAGGCGACGGTGCAGATGCTCGGCTCGGCGCTCCGGAATCAGCGCGGCGGTTCAGGCGAAGTCCCCTCTCCCTCGGTGGGAGAGGGGACGCTTGGGCCGAGGCGGGCTGCCAAATGAGGTATCTCACATTTTTACGGCGCGTCGCCCGTGCCTTCGGCGGGGCGGCGGAGGCCGGGGCGTGGGGGCGGGGCCTGTTCTGGGATCGCCCGTGGGCCGAGAGATTTGATGTAGGCCACGAGCTGCATCAGCTCCTCCTCGGAGATCTGGCCCTGGTACGTGGGCATGAGGGCGGGGTAGCCGGCCACGAGCTTCGCCTGCGGGTAAAGGATGGACTCGCGCAAGTACTGCGCATCGGCGATGACGGTGCGGTTGTTCTGCAGCTCGGCCTCGGAGCCATAGAGGTTGTACAGGACCGGGCCGTGCGCGGGATAGAGCGCCGTCGAGTCCACGCGGTGACACGCCACGCAACGCAGCGCCTCGAAAAGCTGCTCGCCCGCCGCTGCCATCGCCGAGGCGGCGCGCGGTGGGACGGTCTCCGGCGCGGTGTCACTCTCGTTCAGGCCCACGATGGCGTCGGCGGCACGCCCCGGCGTGCGCTCGTAGCGGCCCGTGCCCGGCTCCGTGTTCGACCCGCGCGTGGCGCCCCGGGCCAGCCACTTCTCGTAGTCGGCCGGCTCCATGGCGTAGACCCATCCGCCCATGCCGGCGTGGTCGGTGCCGCAGTATTCGGTGCAGAAGAGATGGTATCTTCCGGGCTTCGTGGCCTCGAACCACGTGTTGGTGTAACGGCCCGGCAAGACGTCCTGCTTCACGCGGAAGGCGGGGACGTAGAAGCTGTGGATCACGTCCTGCGAGGTCATCAGCATCCGCACGGGGCGGCCCACGGGCACGTGCAGCGTGTTGATCTCGCGCGCGCCGTTGGGGTGCTTGAACTTCCACATCCACTGCTTGGCGATGGCGTAGACTTCGAGCGGCTCGCCCGGCGGCTCGGCCTTGATCTCGAAGTACGCCGCCGCCGCCCACACGAACATCCCCACGCTCAGGAAAAGCGGGATCACCATCCAGGTCGTCTCCAGCCAGGCGTTCTCGGTGATGGGCCGGGAGCGGTCCGCGTCCGAGCCGCGCCGGTACTTGACGGCGAAGTAGAGGATAAAGAACACCACGCCCAGCCCGATGAGCGCGCTCAAAGCCAGAAGCGCGAAGAAGAGCGTGTCCACCTCGCCGGCAATCGTTGAGGCCTGCTCAGGAAAAAGCGGAAAATCCCACATTTGAGTTCGGGAGTATGGGAGGGTGGGGGTGTGGGAGAAGGACGCGGGGCGCGGACGGAAGAAGATCTCCCGGACGCCCATACTCCCAAACGCCCACACTCAGTCGCGCGTCTCGTTCAGGATGCGGCGCAGCTCGGGCATGGGCGTGTACGGCTCGGGGCTGCGGCCAAGGTAGGGCGGCGCGGTGGGCAGCGGCGGCAGGCGGCGCGCCCAGCCGAAGCCGCTCTCGGTGGGGACGAGGAGCGAATCGGCAAAGGCCGAGGCGCCAGAGCGCGTGGGCAGCCCGCGCTCGGCAATGAGCGCCATGGCCCGCTCGATGGGGATGCGCACGGCGCCGCGGCTGCGGTCGGCCCAGGCGTATTCGTGGAGCAGCTCGTCTTCGCGCTGATGCATCTCCTGGAGGTCCACGGCGGGATCAACTTGCAGGCGCGGCCCCTCAGGCACGGGCGCGTAGTCGGCAAAGGGCGCGTCGGAGACCTCGGCGGCCTCTTTGCTCTCCGCCCAACTGCCGAAGAGCCACACAAGCGCCCCGAGCACGGCGAGCACCATCAAGAGCAGCGCCGCGCCGGCGACGAGGATGCCGGTCGTGCTCGTCGTTCCTTCTTCCGGCTCGTGGCCGCGCTCGAGGCTCTCGCTGCGGATGGCGTGCCGCTTCTGACGCTCGCTCTCACTAAAAGGGCGGCGGTCCTCGCCGCCGTGCCAGCGCCGCCAAAGCCAGTACGCCAGGAAGCTGCCCAGCGCCCAGCGCTTCGTCGGAAAGTTACGCTTTTCGGGACGGTTCATCGCGTCGGATTGGAAGCGCTTGTGGAGCGCGGTTACGGAGCGAGGTCGCGCGTGTAGAGGGCGTCCTGGATGCGCGGATCGCCCTTGGGCAGGAGGGGACGGCGCGCCAAGAAGAAGAGGTACGCCGCCAGCCAGAAGCCGCCCATCCCCACAAACGCGGCGGCGGCCGAGGCGTAGGTGAGCAGCCCAGCTTCTCTAAACGACGGGATCACCAGCCAGGCGACGAAGAGGACATGCATCAAAAGGAGAAACGCCGCCAGCGCCGAAAGCGCCCGCGCGCTCCGCTTGGCCCGCCGCGAGAGCAAAACGAAAAACGGCACGGCAAAGTGAAAGAGAACAAGCACCGTGGCGACGGCCAGCCAGCCGCCCTCGCGCCGGTGCACGAACCAGCGCACCTCCTCCGGCAGGTTGCCCGACCAGATGATGAGGTACTGCGCGAACATCATGTACGTCCACAAGATGACGAAGGCGAGCAAGAGGTTGCCGTAGTCGTGAAAATGCTTCGTGCGGATCACGCTTGCGATGGGTTCGGCAGCGCGAAGCCGTCCCAAAACAAGCACGGCGACTGCCAGCGCCGCCAAGACCTCGCTCACCAAGAGCATCCACCCGAAGATAGACGAGAACCACTCCGGCTCGAGCGACATCACCCAGTCCACCGAGGCGAAGGTCAGGAGCAAGACGTGCCCGATCAGCCCCGCCGCCGCGAGCGCGCGCAGCCGCGCCACGTACTTCGCATCGCCCGTATCATCGAGCCGCCCGGACCAACGTGCTAAGAGGAACGCCGCTGCAGTCCAGAAGACGAAATACACCGCGGCGCGAATGATGAAAAACGGCACGTTCAGGTACGGCTCCTTGTGGCGGAGCACCTCGCTCTCGGCCACGGCCTCCGCGTGCGTCCACTCGTAGAGGTAGTGCAGGCCGAAGAGCATCGGCACGAAAAAGACGGCGAGGAGCGCCACCGTCTGCGCCGCCGCCTCGAAGTGCCGCTGCGCCACAAAGCCCCACCCGCCCGCGCTCAGGTGATGAAGCATGAGCAGGGCGAGGCTCCCCAGCGGCAGCCCCAGCCAGAAGATGAACGCCGCGAGGTAGCCCTGGAAAAACGCCTCCGCATCCGCCACGAGGCACAGCACGGCCAGGACCAGCCCCACACCACCCACGGCGAGGCCGGCCCATTGCGCTTTCGTGTTTGTCTGTGCTGCCATTCTAAACGAAAGTTGATTCAGCAGATGCGGAACTGCTGGTCCTCAACCGCCAGCAACTACGCGAGTCGAAGGCGGCCGGCTAACGATGGTGGATCGCGCCTCAACCTATGTACCGAGTTTCGAGTTCGCTCAGCCACGAACGCAGGTAGTCCCCGGTCGGCTCACCCTCAATTGCGTCAAGCAGCTTGCCGATCTCACGGTTGACATCAAGAAGCGTTTTAATCTTAGCACTCAAGCTGGAGCGGCTATCCGCTTTGTAGTGAACTGCCTTGTTCCGAAGCCTGCTCAAGCACTTAAGATTGCCAAAGTGTAGCCGTCCGGCTGAGAAATCCTCCTTAAGCAGGTAGAGCAGCTTCGGGAGCAAATTCGCTGAGTCCAGAGCCTGATGCACGCTGCCTCTGATCTCGCCCATCTTCTTGGAGAGTAGAAGCCGGCGATTTATGACAACTTCAACGCACGTGTGGAGATCGGTCACGTGACCGGCCAATGAGACCGCTTGGACTGTGTGGTTTTTGTTCAGCATTGGCCCTTCTATGATCGCACGGGCTTGTGCATCGCGCCAAGCCTCTGCTATCCGGCGAATTGTCTCGTCTTCCTCATCATCTTGAGGCACTTCCCAATCTGGGGGTAGATCGATTTTCATGATCGCCTCTCCGAAAATGAGTCCTGCCCGCTCATACACTAAAGCCTCTTCTAACTCACGGTAAGACCTGTATAGGAAATAACTCGCCGCCTCTCTCAGGTGAGACTCTTGTTCGATCAAGCGATTCATTTTGCAAGTTGCGGCACAAATGGAAAATCTACGGCTGCAACACGCCCATCTCCTCGCGCCGGTCGGCGGGCACGTCTTCGAGGGCGGCGTGTTGGCTCAGTTGCAGCGCGCGGATGTAGGCGGCGATGGCCCAGCGGTCGGCGGGTTCGACGCGGGCGGCGTAGCTGTACATGGCGCCGTAGCCGTGCGTGATGACGTGGTAGAAGTGGCCCAGCGGCGCCGCGCGCAGGCGCTCGGTGTGGAACGAGTTCGGCATCCTGAGGCCGCGCATCACGATCATGCCCTGGCCGTTGCCCACGCGCCCGTGGCACGGCGAGCAGAAGACGTTGAACTGCTGCTGCCCGCGCTCCAGGACTTCGAGCGTAGCCGGGAACGGCATCTCGTCCGTGAGCCGCGTCTCGTAGCCGGCTTCGCCCTCAACGAAACCCTCTTCGGCAAACGGATCGGCGGCGGCGTAGTAGGCCGGGTCGGCGCCCTCGACCGTGCGCGGGACGACGCCCGGCTCCAGCGGGCGCATCGCCAGGCTGTCCTCGTAAAACGTGCTGAGGTCGTACGGCTCGTAGCGCGGCTGATCGGCCATCTTCTGCCGGCAGCCGGGTGCCAGCAGAGCGGCGAGGAGCAGGGCCGCGATACTAACGGCGCGCAGGCACAGAAGTCCCCCCTTTGAAGGGGGACAGGGGGATGTAAAGAGGCCATCTGCCAACCCCGATATCCCCCTTGATCCCCCTTGAAAGGGGGATGTGCGTCGATCTTCCGTATTCAAGAGCATTTTTCCGTTGTCACCAAACATCACGGCGCCACCTCCTGCACCGAGAGCGGCCGCATCTCCTCCAAAAACCGCCGCGTGCAGGCGTGGTCGAAGCGCTCGTCCCCGGTCTCGAGGCAAAGAAAAAAGCGGTCCTGCGAGGCGCGCTCGAAGCCGGGCGCGTTGAAGGCGGCATGGTACGGCTTGGGCAGGCCGTTGAGCCACAGCATCCCGATCAGCGCGCCAAAGGCGGCGAAGAGGATCGTCAGCTCGAACGTGATGGGGACGAACGACGGCCACGAGTGCAAGGGCCGCCCGCCGACGTTGAGCGGGTAGTCCACGACGTTGGCGTACCACTGCATGAAGTACGCCAGCCCCCCGCCGAAGAGTCCGCAGAGGAGCACGACGAGCGGCACGCGGTTCTTCTCAAAGCCCATGGCCTCGGCCAGCCCCTCGACGGGGAAGGGCGCGTAGGCGTCCATCTGCCGGTAGCCGGCCTCCCGCGCGCGCTCGGCCGCCTCGACGAGCGCTTCGGGCGTGGCAAACTCGGCCATGAGGCCGTGGAGCGTCTGGCCGTTCGTTTCGTGCTGCTGCATGACGGTTGCCATCGTTTGGGAACCGAGGAGAGGAAGAGACGACGAAACGAAGCTCCTCTTCGGCTCCTCCTCTCGTCCGTTCATCGTTTCGCGTTCAAGAGCGCGTCTTCTGCTCGGTGTAGGGCGAGGCCGTGGGGGCGTCCGGGTTGGCGTGGGTGGGCACGTCGCCCGCGCGCTCGTGCGCCTCGGCGTGGATGAGTTCGCGCATCTCGGCCATCGAGATCATCGGCACGAAGCGCATGAAGAGGAAGAGCAGCGCGATGAAAAGCCCGAACGTGCCTAAAAAGGTGGACCAGTCCCAGAACGTGGGGTAGTACATATCCCACGACGACGGCAGGTTGTCGCGGTGCAGGCTCGTGACGACGATGATGAAGCGCTCAAGCCACATCCCCACGTTGACGACGAGCGAGAGCAGCCACAGCGCCCAAAGCGTCGAGCGCACTTTCGTAAACCAGAGCACCTGAATGGAGACGACGTTGCAGAAAATCAGCAGCCAGTAGAAGAAGGCGTACGGCCCAAACATGCGGTTCAGGATCATGTACAGCTCGAACTCGCTCCCGCTGTACCACGCGAAAAACGTCTCGTTGAGGTAGCCGTAGCTCGTTAAGAGGCCGGTGGCGAGCATGATCTTCGCCGCGAAGTCGATGTGCCGCATCGTCACCATCCCTTCGAGGCCGTAGAGCCAGCGGATGGGGATCACCAGCGTGAGCACCATGGCAAAGCCGGAAAAAATAGCGCCGGCCACGAAGTAGGGCGGGAAGATCGTCGAGTGCCACCCCGGCAGGATGGCGACGGAGAAGTCCAGCCCGACGATGGAGTGCACGCTCACCACGAGCGGCGTAGCGAGGCCGGCCATGAGCAGGTAGGCCGTCTGATACCGATGCCAGTGCTTGGCCGAGCCGCGCCAGCCGAGCGCGAAGAAGCCATACACCTTCTGCCTGACGCCTGAGGTCCGGTCGCGGATCGTCGCCAGATCAGGGATGAGGCCGACGTACCAGAAGAGGAGCGAGACGAGGCCGTACGTCGTCACGGCAAAGACGTCCCAGGCGAGCGGGCTGCGGAATTGCGGCCACATCCCCAGCGTGTTCGGGTAGGGCAGGATGTAGTAAAAGAGCCACGGCCTTCCGAGGTGGAGGATGGGGTACATCCCCGCGTTGGCCACGGCAAAAAGCGTCATCGCCTCGGCAAAGCGATTGATCGAAGTCCGCCAGTCCTGCCGCACGAGGAGGAGGATGGCCGAGATCAAGGTCCCCGCGTGCCCGATCCCAATCCACCACACGAAGTTGATGATGGCGAACCCCCACGCCACTGGGATGTTGAGGCCCCAGATCCCCACCCCCTTCACGAAGAGGTAGGTGATCGAGAGCAAGAGCAGCATCGTCAGGAGAAACCCGACGCCAAAGATGGGCCACCACACGCGCGGCTGCTTCTGCGCGACGACGATGCTGCTGATCGTGTGCGTGACAGAGTCGTACGTCTGCCCCGGCGCCACCACCGGCACCTGAATGCCGGCCGGCCCGTAGCCGTTTTGTGTCTCAGCGGCACGGCCGTTCCCGCGCCCATCCCGCTCGGCGGGCGGGACGTCGGTTTCAGGCGTGGGCGTCTGGGGTTTGGGGGGCATGGATGGTCGGGCAGGTGGTAGGGGCATGGCGCGCCATGCCCCTACGCACCCGGCGATTCGGGTTCGAGGGCCAGCGCCGCGTTCGGGTTGCGCAGGTGGGCGAGGTACGTCGTGCGCGGGCGCGTGCCCAGCTCGGCCAGGAGCGCGTAGTTGTGCGGCTGCTCTTCTAACTCCTTCACTTTCGCTGACTCGTCGTTAAGGTCGCCGAAGACGATGGCCTGCGTCGGGCACGCCTGCTGGCAGGCCGTGAGGACCTCACCGTCGCGCACGGTGCGGCCTTCTTTTTTGGCCTCGATCTTGGCGTAGTTGATGCGCTGCGTGCAGTACGTGCACTTCTCCATCACGCCGCGGCTGCGCACGGTCACGTCCGGGTTGCGCCGGTTTTTGAGGCTCTCCGTCTCCCAGTCCTGCCACAGGAGGAAGTTGAAGCGGCGCACCTTGTACGGGCAGTTGTTCGAGCAGTAGCGCGTGCCGATGCAGCGGTTGTAGACCATGACGTTGAGGCCGTCCTCGTCGTGCACGGTGGCGTAGACGGGGCACACCAGCTCGCAGGGCGCCTTCTCGCAGTGCATACACGGCACCGGCTGAAAGTACGTGGCTGGGTTCTCCGGCGGCCCCTCGTAGTAGCGGTCCACGCGCAGCCAGTGCATCCGCCGCCCGCGCGTGATCTCGTCCTTGCCCACGACAGGGATGTTGTTCTCGCTCTGGCACGCCACGATGCAGGCGTTGCAGCCCGTGCACACGTTCTGGTCGATGACCATGCCCCACTTGTAGTCCGGATATTCGTACTCCGGGAGGAGCGAGGGGAGTTCGATGGGTTCCCCCTCGTGCACAAACTCCGGGTTCTCGCGGAAGCGCGCCAGCGGAGCCGCCTTGACGAGGTGGCGCCCTTCCATCGTCTGCTCGTGCTGCGTGGTGGCGAGTGCGTAGGTCTTACCCGTCTTGCGCAGGCGCAGCCCGCCGCCGTACCAGGGCCTATCCGCCGTGCGCAGCCGGTACGCGCTGAAGCCGACGCCGCTGCCCACGCGCCCGGCTTTTCCTCGCCCGTGGCCCAAGAAGACGCTCACGCAGCCGTCGGCGTGGCCGGGCACGACCCATACGGGCGCCTCCAGGCGGCGGCCCTCGTAGATCAACTCAACCACCTCCTCGTTTTCGAGGTCGTAGCTAAGTGCCGTGGCCGGACTCAGCATGGCGGCGTTGTCCCAGACGAGCTTCGTGATCGGCTTGGGCAGCTCCTGGAGCCAGCCGTTGTTCGCAAAGCGCCCGTCCCAGAGCGTCGGGTCCGGGCGGAAGACGAGTTCGAGGCCGTTGGTTTCTTGATCTGGCGCGGGCGGTGGGGGGGGAAGTGCGCGCGCTGTGTTGGGCGTGTCCGTTTCCGTAGATGGTGGATTGTTGATCGTGGATAGCGTGTCGGCAGCGAGCGCGCCGCCGGCTCGGAGTGAGTCACGGTCTGCCATCGACGATCTACCATCCACGGCGCCGAAGGGCAGGCCGGCGAGGCGGCCCGTGCCAGGGACGAAGCCGGCGTAAAGCGCCCCGTGCCAGAACCGCTCGAACGCCGCCGCGCCGCCGCCGTGGCGGTCCTGCCAGTACGCGCGCACGGCGTCGTAGCTCGTCTCGGCTGCGCCGCCCATCAGCACGGAGACGACCTCGTGGGCGGAGTGGCAGCCGTCGTAGAGCGGGGCGATGAGCGGCTGCATGATCGTGGCCGTGCCGTCAAAGGCGCGCGCGTCGCTCCACGTCTCCAGAAAATGCGTCTGGGGGAGGTGCCAGATGCTGCGCGCCGAGGTCTCGTCCACGTGCGGGCTGAGGTGGACGGAGAGCGGCACGGCGTCGAGCGCGGCTTTAAACGCGACGTCCGCCGGGGCGGTGTAGACGGGGTTGCCGCCCAAGATGACAAGCGCCTCCACCTCGCCCGCCGCGATGTCGTCCACAAGCCGCCTGAGCGATTCGCGTTGCACCGTCGAAGCGGCCTCGACGGGCGGGATGTACTCGACCGTCCGGCCCACGTTGCCCAGTGCTTCGTTCATCGCGTGGGCGAGGCGGTGCAGCTCTGCCGGTGCAGAGAGGCCGGCCACGACGAGGCCGCTGCCCCGGTGCGCTTGCAGGTCATCCACGAGCGCGTCGAGGAAGGTTTGCTCGCGCTCAGAAAGCCCCGGCGGCGCCTCCGAGCCGCCCGCGCCGTCCGCGCTGAGGCGAGAAGCTGCGGCCTGCGCCAGGCGCCAGATGCGGCTCGGCGGGAGGGGGAGGCGGTGGTCGGCCATCGCGCCGGTGATGGTGGGGTTGCTCTCTACGGCGTACAAGCGGTTCATCGTGGCCGCGCCCGCGCGCACGCGCCGCCGCCGGGCGAAGTCGTGCCCGTAGCGGACGCTGCCCGGCATCGCCAGAAGGAAATCTGCGTCCAACGCAACGACCACGTCGGCGCGGTCGAAGCGGTACACGGGGTCGGCGTCGCGGCCCGTTGCTCGGCGCAGGCCCGCGCGCATCCCGTCGCGCGCTACGGGGTCGTGCTGGTGCCACCGCGCGCCGGGAAGCTGCTCCAGGAGCGCTTCGATCTGGGCGCCGAGCGTGGGCGAGGTGACCGTCTCGGTGAGGAGGCGCAGGCCCTCGCCGTTCGTCGCTTGGGCGCGGCGGCGGATGGCGGCGAGGGCTTGGGTGGCGTCCTGCCACGTGCTCACCTGGCCGCGCTCGAGGACGGTCTGCGAGCGGTCCGGGTCGTAGAGGTCCAGGATGGAGGCTTGCGCAAACACGTCCGTGGCGCCGAGGCTGGCCGGGTGGCCGGGGTTGCCCTCAATTTTTGTTGGGCGGCCCATGTGACTCTCCACCAGGACGCCCTGCGCGTAGCCCGCGCGCTCAAACGCCGTGGCAAAAAAGAGCGGCTTCCCCGGCACGACCTGCTCGGGCTGCTCCACGTACGGGACGATGGGCTGCTCCGGCTCGGAGAGGCATCCGCTCAAGCCCGCGAAGGCGAGCGAGGCGCCCATGATCTTCAAAAAGCGGCGGCGGCCTTCGGGATCGTCCCACGCCTCAGCGCCCTCGGGAAACTCGCGGCGCAGCGCCTCTTGAAAGACCTCCGTCCCGGCCGCCTCGTCGAGGCTGCGCCAGTACGCCGGCCCCTCCTTGCTGGCGAGGCGCGCGCGCAAAGCTCTCCTGTCAGGCGTGCAGCTCATGGAAGAGGGTGAGTGGGAGAGAGGGTGAGTGGAGGGGCGGAAGAAACGAGAAGACGAAGAGCGGCTTCGGGTGCGTCGGTCCCTCGTTTCTTCGTCTCATCCTCTCTTCCATTCCTCCACTCGCGGCGCCCGGCGCTACCGATGGCACGTCGAGCACGTGGTAAGGCGGCCCACGTCGATGTCATACGCCTCGACGAGCGCCCGGCCGATCCGGAGCTGCTCCTCGCGCGGCGGGCTGTAGCCAAAGGCGTAGATCAGCTCGTTCGGGCGCAGGTGCTCCTCCGGGGCGCGGTGGCAGTCCAGGCACCACTGCATGTGGAGCGACTCGGCCTGGTAGACGAGCGGCATCTGGTCGATGCGCCCGTGGCACGACTCGCAGCCCACGCCCTGCGTCACGTGCACGGAGTGGTTGAAGTAGACGTAGCCCGGCAGGTTGTGCACGCGGTTCCACTTGATGGGCGTGCCGGTGCGGTAGCTCTCGCGCACGGGCTGGAGCATCTCGCTCTCCGTCCAGATCTGCGAGTGGCACGACATGCACGTGTGCGTGGGCGGCATCCCGGCAAAGGCCGTCTCCTCGACCGAGGTGTGGCAGTAGCGGCAGTCGATGCCCAGGCCGCTCACGTGGTGCTCGTGGCTGAACGCCACGGGCTGCTCCACGTAGTCGTGCTCGCCCGTTTCCCAGCGGCCCGTGTTGATCTGGGCGAGGACCGTCGTGCCCAGCACCAGGACCGTGGCCAAGGCCAGGAAGCCGAGCTTGACAAAGGCGTTGGCGCGCGGGCGGAAAACCTGAGCCATCAGAGCGGGGCGAAAAAGGCGGCCGGAGAAGCGCCCGACAAGGCGCTCGAAAACCAGCCGCAGACGCGGGCGTTTGCTGCACTTACGAAGGATAACGCGCGGCGCCCGAAAAAGGGTAGCCGCAGGTTGAAACGTTCTTCTTCCGAACGCCTACATCTCTTCCCGCCGAGGCCGCGCCGCAGAAACGAGAGGCTGTGCGCCGCCCGGAAGTTTCGTATATTCAGCCGATGGCGCTCTCTTCTTCCCAACCCTGCCCGCCGACGTGCAGAGCAGCAACACGCTTTCCAACAGACGGTCCTTCAGCGAGGAGCACGCTCCCCGGCGCCCGCCCGCTTCGCCGCGCCGCCAGTGGCTCTGGCTGGGCGCTTTTCTCTTTGCCGCGCTCGTCGTGGCCGGATGCGGCCTTGGCGGGACCGAGACCATCGTAGGCATCGATGGGCCGTGGCAGGGCAGCGCCAGCGTGAACACCGATTCGTCCAGCTTCCGCCTCGAACTCAGCGTCACGTTCGAGCAGGACGAGCGCGACCTCGGCGGCACGGCTACCGTGTCCACGCTTGGCGGCGGCTCTGGCCCCGCCTCGGTTTCCGGCATCGTCGAGGGCGAGATCGACGGCCAGCGCACGGTGATCTTCGACGTGACCGAGAGAGGGGCCGAGGCGCCCATCTTCTCCTACCGAGGCCAGGCCCTGGAGGCGACCGGGCGCATCGAAGGCGCCGCCACGTACCGGTCCCCCTCCGCCGACCCGGTCGAGGTCGGCTTCGCGCTCTCCCGCGCGGCGTTTTTAAGCACCACCGCGCGGCGCCCTTGAGCGGCATCTCCAGGCGCGGACCGCTCGCCTTCTCATCTTTCGGAAAAACAGCACCATGGCCGTAGCGTTTGGCATCCTCGTCTTCCCCGGCTCGAACTGCGACCACGACGCCTACCACGCCGCCAAGCACGTCCTGGGGCAGGACGCGCGCTTCATCTGGCACAAAGAAGAACGCCTCGGCGCGGTGGACGTCGTCGTCGTGCCCGGCGGGTTCTCGTACGGCGATTACCTGCGCTCGGGCGCCGTGGCGCGGTTCTCGCCCATCATGCAGGACGTGATCCGCTTTGCGAGCGAGGGCGGCCTGGTGATGGGCGTGTGCAACGGCTTCCAGGTCCTCTGCGAGGCGGGCCTCCTGCCCGGCGCGCTGATGCGCAACGCCTCGCTCCGGTTCGTGTGCAGAGACGCCCGCGTGCGCGTAGAAAAAGCCGGGACGCCGTTCACCCGCACGCTCGAAAAGGGGCAGGTCCTCACGCTCCCCGTAGCGCACGGCGAGGGCAACTACTACGCCGACGAGGCCACGCTCGACGCGCTCGAAGAAAAAGGCCAAGTCGTCCTGCGCTACTGCGACGCCGCCGGCGAGGTGACCTCCGAGGCCAACCCGAACGGCTCGGCGCGGGGCATCGCCGGCCTCGTCAACGAAGCGGGCAACGTCTTAGGGCTGATGCCGCACCCGGAGCGCTGCGTCGAGGCGCTCGTCGGTTCGGGCGACGGGGCGCACCTTTTCCGCTCGGTCATCGCGCACGTGGAAAGCCGATCATCCGAGGCGGTGGCGTAGGCGCTCGAAACCAAACGGGAAGAGCCATGAAAATCCAGCGGCTCAAGGCGCAGAACTTCAAAAGCTTCGACCAGCTTGATCTGGAGCTGGGCGACTTCAACGTCTTCATCGGCGCCAACGCCTCGGGGAAGTCCAACGTCCTGAACGTGCTGCGCTTCCTGCGCGACATCGCCGCGAGTGGGCTGCGCAACGCCGTGTCGTTGCAAGGGGAGGTGGAGTTCTTGCGGAATGTGAGGAAACAGGAAGCTGTGCCGACGGAGGTCAGCGTGGACTTTAGCGCAACGAAGTCCGTATCGCAAAGGCTGGATCTTGACTTGCATGAGGAGTCAGAGATGCGCTACGCACTCGCCCTCGACTATCAAGGCCGTCAGGATGACTTTGCCCTTTCCAAAGACTCGCTGAAGGTTAAAGAGAAATACTTCGTCTCAGAAGGAGAGTATCAGAAAGTTAAGGGCGGGGGGCTTGAGATAGCGCACCAGGGCGGCAGAGTGGAAATTGTGTCTATGCCTGAAGCGGGACCTGATTATGCTCCGCCAGACTACTATCTGCCATCTTCGCTTTCTTCCAAAGAAGCATTGCTATCGAAGTCCCAGTTCAAGGTGTTCTATCAGCATTCTGGAGAGCGCGGGTTCGAGGACGTCGTCATTTACGACTTCGATACGCGATTGATACGCAAGGCGGCACCCGTCACGAGCAAAGCGGACCTCGAAGAAGACGGCAGCAACGTCGCCCTCGTGCTTAAGAACATCGTTGAAGACGAAGAGGGGCGCCGTCGGTTTACAAACCTCGTCCAGTACGTCTTGCCCTTCGTAAAGGGCGTGGAGGTGGAGCGCTTCGCAGGCCGCTCGCTCATCGCCACGCTGGAGGAGACACACGCGCCGGGCACGCATCTGCCGGCGTCGCTGCTGTCGGAAGGGACGATCAAGGTCATCGCGCTTCTCATCGCGCTTTACTTCGAGGACAAGCCCGTCATCGCCTTTGAGGAACCGGCGAGCAGCCTGCACCCGCGCCTCGTCTCGCGCGTGGTCGAGATGATGAAGGAGCAGGCCGGCGCGAAGCAGATCTTCGTGACCACGCACAGCCCGGAGGTCATCAAATACGCCGGGCTGGAAAACGTCTACCTCGTCTCGCGCGATGAAAACGGCTTCTCGCAGGTCACAAAGCCGGCGGAGAAAGAGGAGGTGCGCATCTTCCTGGAGAACGAGATGGGCATCGAGGACCTCTTCGTGCAGGACCTGCTTGGCATCTGAGCACCTTTCGACGCATGAGCTATCGGCGGCTGTTTGTCCTGTGTGAAGGGGACGATGACGAGCGCTTCTTCAAGCGCGTGCTCAGGCCGAAGCTGCAAGAGCGCTACGACGCTATCACCTTCTACCAGTACGCACAGAAACAGCCGAAGGAGGTTCGCAAATTCATCCGTAGCGTCTACGACATCGACAGCAAGCCGAACCTGAGTGCCGACTACTTTTTCCTGCGCGACTTCGACCGGGGCGCTTCCATCGCACGAAGAAAGGAGGAGGTGCGAAGCAAGTACGGCGAGCAGATCCGCCCGGAACGCATCGTGCTCGTGGTGCAGCTTATCGAAGGGTGGTACGCCGCCGGGCTGAACGCCGAGAACGCCGCCGAACTGGGAGCGGACGAGTTGCCAAGCACGGACGACTTGCTAAAGCGACAATTCGACGACTGGATGCCGGAGCGCTTCGGCGCGTCGCGCATCGACTTCATGCAGGAGATCCTCAAGCGCTTCGATGCGGAAACGGCGAAGCGTAAGAATCAGTCGTTCAACTACTTCTGCACCACGCACATCTGAAACCGCTCACGCATGGACCTCTCGCAGGCACCCGTTACGCTACTCCTCCTCATCGTCAACGTGCTCGTGAGCGGGTACGCGCTCTTTGGCGATCCGTCGCTTATCGGGAAGCTCGCACTCGTGCCGCGCCGCGTGATCGAGAACGGCGAGTACCAGCGCCTCATCACAGGCGGGTTCGTGCACGCGGGCCTGGCGCACCTGGCCTTTAACATGATTACGCTCTTTTTCTTCGGGCCGATCCTGGAGGGGATATTAGGTCCGGCGAAGTTCCTGCTCGTCTACTTCGGCGCGGAGCTAGGGGCGCACGTGCTCTCCCTCGTGATGCACCGCCACGACCCGCGTTACGCCGCCGTGGGCGCCTCGGGCGCGATCAGTGGAGTGCTCTTTGGGTTCTGTCTTTTTCAGCCGTTGGCCATGCTTGGCGTCTTTTTCGTGATCCCGATGCCGGCCATCGTGTTTGCCGTGCTCTACGTCGTGATCTCGGTGTACGCCATGCGCGGGGGCGAGGGCGAGCGCGGCGGCATCGCGCACGAGGCGCACCTCGGCGGCGCCGTCGCGGGGCTGGTTTTGACGGCGGTGCTGGAGCCGCGCGCGCTGCCGATCTTTTTGAATCAGATCGGACTGTGAGCATCGCTGCGTGCGTCGATGTCCGTTATGCAAGCGGCTTCATTTAACATGCGATAACGTGGAGGCGGGCGCAGCGCCGTTATTGAAGCTTGCATGGATGAATCGGGAAGCGTACCTTTGCGCCAACCTCATGCAACTCGGAGCGCCTTCGGAGGCGGCTCAGTCGCATGTCATCATGGGCACCAAAAAGCTCGGCCTCGGGAGGGGACGGGCTTTTTGGTCCTTGTCGTCCGCGATGTGGATATCTATGTGAATAAGTCGTGGATAGAAGTTCTTGACAGATGCGCCGTCCCCGCGTATACTGCCATCAGTGCTTAAGGGCTTCACCGCCCAACAGCACGGTTCCTTGACACGACTGAGTCTCTGGGTTGCATGAGGTCGGCTTCGCCGTGGTCCCGCTCTGGCGGGATGGCCAAGACGATGTCGTCACGCCAAAAGCGAATGGCTTCGCGCAGCGCCTTTGGGTTTCTGCGCCGAGGCGTTCACCTTTCGGAAGCCTCCGTGCAGCACGACCGCGCATCACAGGGCACACGCCCTGAACCCGCGCGGCGGTGCACAGGCACGGCGGCGTGAGCACGAGGCGGCACCCTGCGCAGCGCTTTGCGCTTGTGCAGCCGCTGCCGTCCGCTCAAGACGCATCAGCACGCAGCAGAGACGCCCGTACGTCTGGCTCCACCGCACGGGGAGCCGGAAGCGCGAGCGTCCGCAAAAGCTGCCCTCTGCCGCGTAGCCGGAACCACGCCCAACCCGTGGCCCCCATACCGTAGCCCATGCGGCAGGGAGGAGCTTCCACCTGAGCAATCGGGTGCGACGCCGATGCCACCGAGCCGAGGTGCCTCTGCGCACCGCGGCTGGAGGAGACCGAGCCTCTTGCCTGAGGCAGATGACCTGCTTCCCGGCAGAGCGTCTGAACAGGCAAAGGCTCAGCGTGTCGAGGAGTTTTTTGTGCTGCAGAGGCTGCCCCGCAGGCGGCCTTTTTGCGTTGGCGGAAATGCGATAGGAGTTGTGCAGTTGCCTCTGTTTCCCCCTTTGAAGAGAGAGGAAGGAGGACGTGGCGGGCGGCGCCATCCCACTCTGCATCCCCCTGGCCCCCTTCCAAGGGGAGACTTCGGTGCTGCCGTTTTCTCAACTGCGTAACTCCGGTGCCTGTCCCTCACGACTGGGCTGGGGGCCGCCCGGCTCGGCCCCGTTCGAGTCGCAGCGCACGCGCGGGTGGCCCGGTGGGCTTCGCAGGAGGCGCCTCTGCCGTCGCAGTCTCTCTTCTGCGGCTTTGATGGACGAAAACGCTCGGCCGCGCGTGCGATTCCGCTTCCGGCACGCGCGCAGGGCCGCATCCCGCGTGCGGCGGTGGAACTGGCAGGGCGGCGCGTTTCTTCATACCTTGCCTTTCGCCAGACGCCGGGCCTGTGGCCGGACGCGTGCCTCGTCCAAAAGAACAACTCTCATGGGAAAAGTCATCGCGGTCGCCAACCAGAAGGGCGGGGTGGGGAAGACGACGACCTCGATCAACCTGGCCGCCTCCCTGGCCGCCGCCGAGCACCCCACGCTCCTCATCGACATCGACCCGCAGGCGAACTGCTCCTCGGGCGTGGGCATCGAGCCGCGCACGGTTTCCTCTTCCATCTACGAGGTCCTCATCGGCGACGTGCCCATGGAGGACGCCGTGCGCTCGACCGAGATGCCCTTCCTTGACGTGGTGCCGAGCCACATCAACCTCGTCGGCGCCGAGATCGAGATGATCGACGTGATGGAGCGCGAGCGCATCTTGAAGAACGCCCTCCGTAGCGCGCGCCGGAAGTACGACTTCGTCGTGATCGACTGCCCGCCGTCCTTGGGCCTCTTGACGCTCAACTCGCTCACGGCGGCCTCTTCTGTCCTTATCCCCGTGCAGGCCGAGTATTTCGCGCTCGAAGGCCTGGGCCAGCTTTTGAACACGATCAAGATCGTCCGCCAGCACCTCAACCCGGATCTGGAGATCGAGGGCGTCCTCTTGACGATGTTCGACACGCGCCTGAGGCTCTCGAACCAGATCTCGGACGAAGTGCGCCGCTACTTTGGCGACAAGGTCTTCGACGCGATTGTGCAGCGGAACGTGCGGCTTTCGGAGGCGCCTTCGTTTGGCAAGCCGGCGCTCTTGTACGACGCCACCTCGAAGGGCGCCAAAAACTACATGGCCCTCGCGCGCGAGATCATCCGCGCCAACCAGCGCTACCTCCAGCCGCAGCCGACGCAGGAAGAGGCCTCGTCCTCGAACGGGCACTCCGCCGGCCACGCCGCCGGTTCCTCGCGCGGCTCGCCGGCCGAGGCCAACGGCTTCTCAGCGTAGCATTCTCGGCATGGCGCGCGCTTTGCGTGCGTTCTTCTCTTTCTCCCGACCCCCGACCTCGATTATGGCTTCCTCTAAGAAAAAAGGCGTTTTGGGCAAAGGCCTCTCGGCGCTCCTTCCCTCGCAGGAGGAGCGCGAGGCGGCGCTGGGCCGGCAGCAGGAGGGCGGCGCCGACCTCTCCAAAAGCCAGCTCTACCGCTTCGAGGACCGGCACCGGCTCCTGGGCCGCGTGGCCGAGATCGACCTCTCGAAGATCCGCCCGAACCCGTACCAGCCGCGCCAGGAGTTCAAAGACAAGGCCTTGGACGAGCTGGCCGCTTCCATCGAGCAGCTCGGCATCATCCAGCCCATCACGGTGCGGGCGCTGGGCGAGGGGCAGTTCGAGGTGATCTCGGGCGAGCGGCGCCTGCGCGCGGCGCGCCGGGCGAGCCTGAGGCGCATCCCCGCCTACGTCCGCGAGGCCGATACGGAGGAGATGCTCGAAATGGCGCTCGTGGAGAACGTGCAACGCGAGGAGCTGAACCCCATCGAGGTGGCCATGGGCTACCAGCGCCTGATCGAAGAGGTGGGGCTGACGCAGGAGGAGGTGGCCCAGAAGGTGAGCAAGGGCCGCGCGACGGTGGCGAACATGCTGCGCCTTTTGAAGCTGCCGCCGCGCGTCCAGGCGTCCTTGAAAGACGGCTCGGTGACCATCGGCCACGCACGCGCGCTCATCAACGTGGGCGACGAGGGAACGCAGATGGACATCCTGAGCGCCGCCAAGGACGACGGCCTGACCGTGCGCGAGGTCGAGGCCCGCGTGCGCGCCCACCGCCAGGATCAGGCCGAGGCCGGGGCGCCCCCCGAACGTGAAGCCGCGCCGGCTTCTGCGCCTGCGCCGCCCGCCGCCGCGCCGGGGCCGGACCGCAACGCGCTTCAGCTGGAGGACTACCGCGCTCGGCTGCGCTCGCTCTTCTCCACGCAGGTGCACATCAAGCAACGCACGGACGGCGAGGGCAGGATCGAGATCGCCTTTTACTCGCAGGACGACCTCGAACGCCTCGTGGAGCTGTTGACGGAGCGCCGCCGGTAGGCTTCTCTTTTCCTTTCCGCCGCCGGAACCGTGGAGCTGGCGGCCGTCTTCTGCCCCGCCGGGGCCGCTCTGCTGCGGCCTCGGCGTTTTTCCTTGCCCCCGCTCCGCCCACCCGAGAGCCTGACGCACGCCATGCGAACGCCGCGCCGCTCCTCCCGGATCAGAAGTCTCAAGACCGCTTGGCTCGTTGTTGTTCTGCCGGTGCTTTTGGCTGCGCCTGCCGCCTTTGCGCAGCAGCCGGACTCGGTCGCGGCGCCGTCCATCCTGGCAGACACCTCGGCCGCAGCGCCCGTTGCAGCGGCCACGCCGGTCCTCCAAACGCAGCAGCCTTTTCCAGGGCATCATCCGAACGGGGCGCTCTGGCGCGCGGCAGCCGTGCCGGGCTGGGGGCAGTTCTACAACCGGCAGTACTACAAAATCCCTGTCGTCTACCTGGGGCTGGGCGGGGTCGTGGCCGCCATTGTCTACACGAACGACCGTTACCTGCTCTACCGCAACGCCTTCCGCTTCGCGCAGGTCGAGGCGTTCCTCGCCGATGGAGAACTCACCGAGGCCGAGCGGGCAAAGTGCGCCTCGTTCGACTGCGACCCCGAACGGTACCGAGACGAGGGCGAGCGCTTCCGCAGCATCATTGACGCTAACCGAGCAGACGCTCTGCGAAGGGAGCGTGAAAAGTTCAGGCGCAACCGTGACCTTTCCATCGTTGGCCTCGGCGTAGTCTATGGGCTGACGATGGTGGACGCTTACGTGAGCGCGCACCTCTTGGGATTCGACGTAGGCGAGGATCTTTCGGCCCGCCTGCGCCCTGGCCCGGAAGGCCCGGAGGTGGCGCTCAGGTACGTTTTCTGACAAAGGTTTAGAATGCTTTAAGGGGGAGGGTTTACATGAACATTGTATTACGGCATTCGTAAGGGCTGCGCCTCTCTCAAACAACGGACTGAAGGTCTTTTGCTGGGGCGCTTGGGATGCAAAGCACCGCCTTCGCCGGCACGGAGCAGCAACGCACGAGCATGGCTCGGATCATCTACGCACTTAGCGGCCAGGGACGCGGGCACACCTCCAGGGTGATGGCCGTTTCCGAAGTGCTCCGGCAACGCGGCCACGAGGTCGTCTTCTGCTGCGGCGGCACGGCGCGCGCGATTCTTGAGGAACGCGGCGAGCGGGTGATCCCCGTGCCGGCGCTCCGGCAGGTGATGCGCGCGAACAAGGTGCGCCTGGGCCGGACCGTGGGGGCCAACTGGCGGACCGTGCTCAGCACGCGCGCCATCGTGGCGGACCTCGCGGGCGCGTTCTCGGCCGAGCGCGCCGACCTCTTGATCAGTGACTTCGAGGCGTTTGCGCCTCGGGCGGCGCGGCGCATCGGCCTGCCGGTGCTCTCGTTCAACCATCAGCAGGTGGTCACCGAGACGCACCACCGCCCGCCTGTGCAGGACTGGCCGGCGGCGGCGCTCACCTCGCTGGCCGTGCGCGCCATCGCGCCGCGCCACGCCGCTGAGCACGTGCTGCTGACCTCGTTTTTCTACCCCGCGCTCAAGCATCCGGAGCGCACCACGCTCGTGCCGCCCATTATCCGCCCGGCGGTGCAGCGCCTGCGCCCGCGCCGCACCGGGCCGGCGCTCGTGTACTACAACCAAACCACCGGCGCCGAGGCCGAGGTGCTCCGCGCGCTGCGCCAGGTGGACGCGCCGTTCGTCCTCTACAACTTCGAGGCGCCGCCCAACGCGGCGGCTTCGCATCCGAATCTCACGTTTAAAAAACCGTCGTTGGAAGGCTTCTTGCGTGACCTGGCGGTAAGCCGCGCTGTGATCTGCACGGCGGGCTTTACGCTGATCAGCGAGGCGCTCTACCTGGGCAAGCCGCTCTTGGTGGTGCCCAACGGCGGTATCTTTGAGCAGATCATCAACGCGCGCTTCCTCGTGCGCGACGGGCTGGGCGAGGCCGTCACCGGCCGCCCGCTTGCCGCGCGCGACGTTGAGGCGCTCCTCGGCCGCGCCGAGATGTACGCCGAGCGCCTCCGCCGCTTCGACGCCTGCGGCAACGCCGCCGCCGCCGACTGCATCGAGCGGCTGCTGGCCCGCCGGCCCGTGCGCAAGCCGGCGGCGGGGCGGTTTGCAGCGCCCGCCGCCGCGCCGCTGGCGGCCTCGCTCGCCTCTTTGCACGCGCAACCGTTCCTGCACACCTCCGTAGCGCCTTCCGTCCCGTAGCGCCCGCTCCTTGCGCTCGCACTCTGGAGATTGGCCTCTGGCTTTTCCCCGCACGCTCCGCCTTTACCGCTCCCGCTCCGCTTATGACTACGCCCGACTTCCACCGGCAGCGCCGCCGTTCCCAGGGCGCCTCCGGCTCCGAGGCTTCCGTCTCCACCGCCGGCGCGCCGGAGCCGTCGCTCTTCGACAAGTGCCACGCCTTTTTTGGCGACGAGGGCGATTATGCGCAGGTCAAAGGCGCCGACCTCTACCCCTACTTCCGCCCCATCGAGCGCAACGAAGGCACGCGCGCGATTATGAACGGGCAGGAGATCATCATGGCCGGGTCGAACAACTACCTCGGCCTCACCTCGGACCCGCGCGTAAAAGAGGCCGCCGCCGATGCCATCCGCCGCTACGGCACGGGCTGCACCGGGAGCCGCTTTCTCAACGGCACGCTCGACCTCCACATCCGCCTGGAAGAACGCCTGGCCGAGTTCATGGGCCGCGACGCCTGCGTGCTCTTCTCCACCGGCTACATGACTAACGAGGGCGTCATCCAGGCCATGGCCGGCAAGGGCGACCTCATCTTCAGCGACAAGGACAACCACGCCTGCATCGTGGCCGGCACGAAGGCCTCCCTGGCCGAGACGCGCCGCTACCGCCACGACGACCTCGACCACCTGCGCCTGATGCTCGAGCGCGCGGCCGAGGAGCACCCCTCCGCCGGCAAGCTCATCACCACCGACGGCGTCTTCTCGATGAGCGGCGTCATTGCGCAGGTGCCCAAGCTGCTGGCGCTGGCGCACGAGTTCGACGCCGCGCTCATGCTTGACGACGCGCACGCCATCGGCGTGATCGGCCCCGGCGGGCGCGGCTCGGCGGCCACGTACGGCCTCTCCGAGGAGGTGCACCTCATCACGGGCACGTTCTCGAAGAGCTTCTCCTCGCTCGGCGGCTTCTGCGTGGGCGACCGCGACGTGATCGAGTACATCCGCCACGAGGCCTCCACGCACATCTTCAGCGCCTCGATGCCGCCGGCCAACGTTGCCACCGTGCTCAAGTGCCTCGACATCCTGCAGGAGGAGTCGGAGCGCTTGGAGCGCCTCTGGCAGATCTCCGACTACATGCGCAGTGGCTTCCGCGAGGCCGGCTTCGACGTGTGGACGAGTCAGTCGCCCATCATCCCCGTCGTCGTAGGCGACATGGGGACGTGCTTCCGGTTCTGGCGCGACCTCTTGAAAGAGGGCGTCTTCGTCAACGCCGTGGTGCCGCCGGCCGTGCCCGCCGGCCAGGCCCTCATGCGCACCTCCTACATGGCCACCCACACCGACGAGGAGCTGGACACGATCCTTGACGCCTTCCGCCGCGTGGGCAAAAAGCACGGCGTCATCGGCACGAACGGAGCGCGGTAGAGGTGCTCATGTGCTTCTGTATTCACGTGTTTGTGGAGAGCCTTAGCCCATGAGCACTTCAACACCCGAGCGCGTTCCGCACGTGAACACGTCCCGCGCCTCCGTCACCGTCCGCCCGGTCCATTCCGCGAAAGAGCGCCAGGCGTTTATCGACTTCCAGTACGACCTCTACCAGGGCCATCGGTACTGGGTGCCGCCGCTGAGGATGGAGGCCAAGAAGACGCTTGACGAGAAGAACCCGTTTTTCGAGCACGGGCGGATGCAGCTTTTTCTGGCCTACGACGCCACGGGCACGGTCGTGGGCCGCATCGCCGGCATCGTCAACGGGATGCACCTCCAGAAGTACGACGACGCCACGGGCTTTTTTGGCTTCTTCGAGTGCGCGGGCGACTACGCCGTAGCCGAGGCGCTCTTAGGCGCCGCCGCCGCGTGGCTCCGCCAGCAGGGGATGACGCGCATGCGCGGCCCCGTCAGCCCCACGCAGAACGACGGCTACGCCGCGCTCCTCGTGGACGGCTTCGACCGCGAGCCGTCGCTTCTGATGGCGTACAACCCGCCGTACTACGAGGGCTTCCTCCTGCGCTACGGCTTCGAGCGCGCCACGACGATGTGGGCGTACTACCTCCACAAGAAGTACGTCAACACGGACCGGCTGCGGCGCGGCGCCGAGATCGTCTACCGCCGCCACCCGGAGCTGCGCCTGCGCACGCTCAGGCCCGCCCGCTTCGACGAGGAGGTGGACGCCGCTGCCCGGATCTACAACGCTGCCTGGGCCGAGAACTGGGGCCACGTCCCCTACACGCAACGCGAGGCCGAGCACCTGGCGCGCGACCTCAAGCAGATCATCGAGCCGGAGCTTTTCTTCTTTTTGGAGATGGAGGGCCGCCCCGTCGCCTTTTCCGTTACGCTGCCGAACATGAACCAGGCGTTGCGCCACGTCAAAGACGGGCGGCTCCTCCCCTTTGGCCTGCTCAAGATCCTGGCGCGCGCTAAGCTCGGCGGCATCTACGAGACGCGGATGCCGCTCATGGGCGTCCTGCCCGAATACCACGGGCGGGGCTTCTACGCGCCGCTCGTCCTCAAAACCGTCGAGGAAGGCCCGAAGCTCGGCTACGACGCCTGCGAGATGAGCTGGGTCCTCGACTCCAACACCGTCCTCAAAAACGCTCTCACGCAGATGGGCGGCGTCGTGGACAAGGAGTACGCCCTGTTTGAAAAGCCGCTGGGCGAGTAGCGGACGGCGGGTGAGGCATCGAGCCGAAGAAACGAGAAACCGACGACGCGTCATGCAGCCGTCCGGCGCAGCTATCGGCCCCATGTTCTTTCTTTCCTCGTTTCTTCGCCTCTTCCACTCTTCGTTTCTTCCATTCCTCTCCTCGTTTCTCAGCCCGTATGCCCCCGCAGTTCATCTACTTCGACGTAGACGACACGCTCCTGGACCACCGCCAGGCCGAGCGCCGCGCCCTGGCCGACGTGCGCCGCGCCTTCCCCGAGGCCTTTGAGCGCTGCTCCGAGGAAGACCTCCAGCGCACGTACCACACGCACAACGCCCCCCTCTGGGCGCAGTACGCCGATGGCGAGATCGAGAAGGACGAACTCAAAAAGCTGCGCTTCGAGCGTCTTCTGAGCGCTCTCACCATCGAAACGCTCGACCCCGCCACCGCCGGCGCGCACTACCTGGAGCGCTACGCCGCGCACTGGGCCTTCCCCGACGCCGCGCAGCGCGCCTTCCGCGCCCTCGCCGAGCGCTTCCGCGTAGGCCTTCTCACGAACGGCTTCGCCGAGACGCAGCACGCCAAGCTGAAGCGCTTCCCCGAGCTGCGCAGGCGCGCCGAGGCCGTCGTCATCAGCGAAGAGGTGGGCCGCCTCAAGCCGCATCCGGAAATTTTTGCGCACGCGACCGAAAAGGCTGGCGTGCCCACCGAGGCCATCCTCTACGTGGGCGACTCGTACCGCTCCGACGTCGAGGGCGGCCTCCGGGCGGGCTGGCAGGTGGCCTGGTATGGCGGCGACGCCAGAGAGGCGCCCCCTGGCGTCTTCTGCTTCGACCGCTGGGAGACGCTCACCGCGCGCCTGCTGGATTTCGTCTGACAAATCCTGCACAAGCCCTTCGGCAAACGGGTTGGTCAGGCGTTCCCGCTCCCTCGACCGGAGAAAGCGAAGAGGAAAGTGGTGTGCAAAAAGGATACTTTGAGGCTGCCTCAGAATCAGGACGCCGCCTGCACACGCCCACCTCTTTCCGCACGACCGCGCCAGAAATTCCCGCCCCGCATGGCCCGCCGCATCACGCTCACACCCGCCCGCACCGACGAAGAAGCCGCGCCAGCGCTCTCTATCGACTACGCGGGCCAGCTTAACCCACAGCAGCACGCCGCCGCCACGGCGCCCGGCGGGCCGACGCTCATCGTCGCCGGCGCGGGGACGGGGAAGACGCGCACGCTCGTTTACCGCGTGGCCTACCTCGTGGAGACGGGCACGCCGCCGGAGAACATAGCTTTGCTCACCTTCACGCGGAGGGCGGCGCAGGAGATGCTCGCGCGCGCGAGCCGGCTCCTCGACGGGCGCTGCCAGCGCGTCGAGGGCGGCACGTTCCACGCCTTTTGCCTCGGCGTTTTGCGCCGGCACGCGCCCCAGCTCGGCTTCCCCAACCGCTTCACCGTCCTCGACGCCTCGGACGCGGCCGACGTCTGCGGCGCCGTCCGCACGGCCTCGGGCTACCACAAGTCCAAGGAGCGCTTCCCCCGCAAGAAGACGCTCTACAACCTCTTCTCCGCCTGCACGAACCGCACGCTCGCGCTCGAAGACGTCCTCGAAGAGAAATACCCGCAGTTCCTTGGCTTTCTCGATGAGCTGCGCGAGCTGCAGCGCGCCTACGCCGGCTACAAGAAAAAGCACGGCCTCATGGACTTCGACGACCTCCTCGCGCGCACGCTCGAGCTGTTCGAGAAGGAGCTAAAAGTGCGCCGGGAGGTAAGCGCGCGCTGCCGCCACGTCCTCGTAGACGAGTACCAGGACACCAACGCGCTGCAAGCCGATCTCGTGCGCGCGCTCTCGTCCGTGCACGGGAACGTCACCGTCGTGGGCGACGACGCGCAGAGCATCTACCGCTTCCGCGGGGCCGACTTCCGCAATATTTTTCATTTTCCGAAGCAGTTCTCCGGCACCCAAGTTCTCAAGCTCGAAGAGAACTACCGCTCCACGCAGCCGATCCTCGACCTCGCCAACCGGCTCATCCAAAAGGCGCGGCGGAAGTACGACAAAAAGCTTTTCACCAAAGAGAAGAAGACGGGCGACCTCCCCGCCGTCGTCCCCGCCGCCGACGACCGGATGGAGGCGCGCTTCGTGGCGCAGATGGTGCTCACCTTGCGCGAGCAGGGCGTCCCGCTCGAAAACCAGGCCGTCCTCTTCCGCTCGAGTTACAGCGCGTACGATGTGGAGGTCGAGCTTGGCCGGCGCGGCATCCCCTTTGTCAAGTACGGCGGGATGAAGCTCAGCGAGGCGGCGCACATCAAGGACGTTTTGGCGCATCTGAAGGTGGCCGAGAACCCGCAGGACGCCGCCGCCTGGAACCGCATCCTGCAGCTGCTCCACGGCGTCGGCCCGAAGACGGCGCAGGACCTCATCGCGTGGGCCACCGAGGGCGAGAGCGATCCCTTTGCCTTTGAGGAGAGCCGCTACTCGCCGCGCTACATCGAGGCGCTGCGCAAGCTCTTCCAGCTTTTGCGCACGATCCGCGATCCGGAGGCGCCCTTGGGCGAGCAGGTTGAGGCCGTCCTGCGCTACTACCAGCCCATCCTGGAAGAGCAATACTTCGAGGACTACCCCAAGCGCGAGCAGGACCTGGAGCACTTCGCCGGCCTGACGGAGCGCTTCGCCGACCGGACCGAGTTCCTCTCCTCGCTCGCCCTCGACCCCATCGAGCTGACGGCCCTCGGCGCTGAAGAGGCGGCCGACGACGAGGAGCCGCCGCTCGTGCTCTCGACCATCCACTCGGCCAAGGGGCTGGAGTTCGACACCGTGTTCGTGATCCAGGCGCTTGAAGGCACGCTCCCCTCGCGCTACGCCCTCGAAGACCCCGACGCCGTGGACGAGGAGCTGCGCCTCTTGTACGTGGCCGTCACTCGCGCGGAGGAAAACCTCTTCATCTCCTACCCGATGCTGCGCTACCGGCGCAGCCGCGGCGAGTACCTCACCGAGCCGAGCCGCTTCCTCGCCGGCGTGCCCGAAAGCGTTTTGGAGCCGGTCGAACTCGTCGAATCGCACGCCCCGCCGCCCGCGCTGGAAGAAAGCGCCAAACCGCAGCTTCCCGAACACGCCTCCGGCAACGGTGCCGCCGAGGACGCTGCGCCCGAAGAAACCGACGCCGCTGAGATCGGCGATGATGGGCTGCCGTTTTGAGCCGCTGTTCGGATTCAAGACCTCCCCCTTTGAAGGGGGCCGGGGAGATGTAAAAGGAGTGGCGCCTTCCTAACATCCCCCTTTCTCCCTTCCCCCCGGCGCCCCCGCTGAGCGGGATGAACTCCGGTGAACTCAGCCGGGACAGGCTTTCAAAGGAGGAATTTCTTTAGCATAGAGCGTAGCCAGACCTCGAAGGCACCCCGCCGCGCGCTCATCCGAAAACCACATGGCCGAACTGCACGCGCCCCCCACGCACGAAGAGCACGCCGCCGATGGCCCGCTGCGCATCGAGCGGCTGACGATGAACGAGCTTGGCCTCATCGGGCGGCTCAACGAGGCCGTGTTCCAGTCGAAGCACATCATCAACACGTTCGAGCGCGAGGACCTGGTGATGCTCGCCGCGTACTGGGACGACGCGCCGGCCGGCTTCAAGATCGGCTACCGGGGCGGGCCTCGGACGTACTACAGCGCGAAGGGCGGCGTGCTCGAACGCTTCCGGCAGCGCGGGATCGCGCGGGCGCTCCTCTACGCGCTCATGGACGCCGCCCGCGAGAAGGGCTACGCGCGCTTCGCCTACGACACCTTCCCGAACAAGCACCCCGGCATGACGGTGCTGGGCCTCGCGGAGGGCTTCCGCGTCACGCGCGCCGGCTACAACGCCCAACACGAGGACTACCGCCTGCGCTTCGAGAAGGCGCTCTGAGGACGGCGGACCGCTGACGGCAGACCGCCGCTTCTCTGCCAGCGAACGAGCGGCGGTCCGCCGTCGGCCGTCTGCCGTCGTCAGCAAAACGTAACCTCGCAGCGCCGCCGCCGTAGGAGGCCACCGACGCCCATCCGAAAGCAAAACTCTGCCCCTGTGCGCACGTTTCTACTCGAAGTTTGGGAAGGCCTGCGGATTGCGCTGCGGGCCATCTGGGTCAACAAGCTGCGCGCGGTGTTGACCACGCTCGGCATCATCATCGGCATCGCCTCGGTGACGGCCATGGCGACGGTCCTCAACGGGATCGACCGGCAGTTCGAGACGACGCTCTCGCAGCTTGGCACCGACGTCTTGTACATCGACAAGTGGCTCTGGGGCGGCGGGCCGAACTTCAAGTGGTGGGAGTACGTCAACCGCCCGCCCATCCAAGAGGAGCTGGCCGAGGCCGTGCGCACGCGCTCGCGCTACGCCGAGGCCGTGGCGCCGCAGGCCGAGACCGGGCGCCGCGCCACCTACCGCGAGAACGACATCGAGGGGGCCAACGTCACCGGCTCGACGCCGGAGTACGGGCGCATCCAGAACGTGGAGCTTGCGCAGGGGCGCTTCTTCACCGAGTCCGACGAGCGCGCCGCGCGCGGCGTGTGCGTCATCGGCGCCGAGGTGGCCGAGGAGCTTTTCCTCGTAGGGACGCCTTTGGGCAAGGAGATCCGCGTGGGGGGGAAGCCGTGCCGCGTCATCGGCGTGCAGAAGCGCCACGGGGCCGGCCTCTTCGGCGAGAACAACGTGGACACGAGCGTGATCATGCCGTTCTCGACCTTTAAGAAGTTCTACGGCATCAGCCGCTGGCGCTCGATCACGCTCATGGTGCAGGTCGGCTCGCCGGAGGAGATGGAGCGCGCCAAGGACGAGCTTACCGGCATCCTCCGCGCCGCGCGCCAGATCGGGCCGACGGAAGAGCGCGACTTCGAGATCAACGACCAGAGCCAGATCCGCGAGTCGTTCGAGCCGGTGAAGTTCGCCATCTACGGCGTGGGGATCTTCCTGACCTCGCTGGCTCTGCTGGTGGGCGGCATCGGCGTGATGAACATCATGTACGTCTCGGTCAAGGAGCGCACGCGCGAGATCGGCATCCGCAAGGCCGTGGGCGCGAAGCGGCGGACGATCCTCTTGCAGTTTTTGATCGAGGCCGTGATCGTGTGCCTCATCGGCGGCGTGATCGGCGTGGGGCTGTCCTTCGCGCTGGCATCGCTGATCAACGCGCTCGGCGTCGAGGCCGTTTTGCCGTGGAGCACCGTGGGGCTGGCGTTCGGCATCTGCGTCCTGGTGGGCCTCATCTTCGGCCTCGCGCCGGCGCGGCAGGCCGCCAAGGCCGAGCCGATTGAAGCCTTGCGGTACGAGTGAGCTTTTGAGTGGATGAGAGGAAGGGAAGAGCGGATGGCCTGCCCCTGCCTGTCTCTCTCCATTCCAGCCTGCGTCCCCTCATCCTTTCCTCCATTCATCCTTTCACCGAAATGAACATTCTCGAAGCTTTTCGGATGGCGCTCGGCGCGCTGAGGGCGAGCAAGCTGCGCTCGGCGCTCACGCTCTTAGGGATGGTGATCGGCGTCTTTGCCGTGATCTCGGCCGTGACGGCCGTGGAGGTGATCGACGTCTACTTCGAGGAGTCCTTGCAGATCTACGGCTCCTCGACGTTCTCCATCGAAAGGCAGCAGGGCGGCGAGGGCGGGCGGCGCTCCGAGGCCGCTGCGCCGGCCATCACCTACGAGCAGGCCGAGCGGCTCAAGCGCATGGCCGGCGACGGCCTCACCGTGAGCCTCTTCGAGGACTTCGACTGGATCCAGAAAACGCGCTACGCCGGCCGCGAGACCGAGCCGAGCGTGATGCTCTTCGGCGCCGACGAGCACTTCCTGGGGAACTACGGCTTCGAGCTGGCCGCCGGCCGCGCCTTCACCGCCGAGGACCTCCAGTACGCCCGCCCCGTGGCGCTCTTAGGCTCCGAGGTGGCCGACGTGCTCTTTCCCAACGAGACGCCGCTGGGCAAGGACATCACCATCGGGCGCGTGCGGCTGCGCGTGGTGGGCGTCCTGGAGGAGAAGGGGAGCTTCCTGGGCTACAACCCGGACAACCGCGTCATGGCGCCCATCACCTATCTGATGAGCGCGTACGGCGACGGCGGGCGCAACATCGCCGACGTGAGCATCCGCACGGCGAGCTTGCAGCAGGTGGCGCCGGCGAAGCAGGAGGTCATCAGCCACATGCGCGTCATCCGCAAGGTGGGGCCGGGCCAGCCCAACGACTTCGAGCTGGAGTCGAACGACTCGATTCAGCGGCAGTTCGACGCCTTTACGGGCGCCTTGACGGCCGGCGGCGCGGGCATCGGCCTCATCGCCCTCTTGGCCGCCGGCATCGGGATCATGAACATCATGCTCGTCTCCGTGACGGAGCGGACGCGCGAGATCGGCATCCGCAAGGCCGTGGGCGCGAAGCAGCGCGACATCATGCGGCAGTTCTTGCTGGAGGCGTTCTTCCTGTGCCAGATCGGCGGGCTTCTGGGGATTGCGCTCGGCGCGTTGTTCGGCAACCTCGTGGCGGTGTATTTTGATATCTCGGCGGCCTTCCCGTGGGCGTGGGCCATCGGGGGCGTCGTGGCCGTGACGGGCATCGCCCTCGTCTTCGGCGGCTACCCGGCCTGGAAAGCCGCCCGCCTCGACCCCATCGAGTCGCTCAGGTATGAGTGAGGGCGCTATTCGATGCGGTCGCGTTCCTCCTCCGGTTCGATGTCCGGCACCTCAGAGAGCGCTTGCTCATACCTTTCCCGGCTGCCCCGCCGGGCGCGCTCGTTTAGGTAGTCCTCCGTCAGAAGCGCTGACATCTTCTCGGCCACCGCCGTGGCAATGAACTGGTCCGGCGCGATGCCTTCCTGCTCGGAAAGCTCCTTGAGTTTGCGCAGCAGCGAGTTCGGCAAATTGACGTTGAGCGTGCTCATGAGGCTTCTCCAATTTCTTCCAGGAACGCGCCCGGCTCGATGGCGCGGATGCCGAACACTTCTACCCCCTCGAAGTCGTTTTTGTTGTAGGTGATGATGCGTGAGCAGCCGGCAGCGACGGCAAGCTCCAGCACCATCTCGTCATCGGCGTCGGCCAGGAAAGGGCGCCACAGATAGAAGATGCGGTGGCGGCGGGCCACGCGGCAGTGGAAGTCGATCACGTTTCCAATGACATCCGGGCCGACGTAGAGGTCTGGCTCTTCCCGAAGGAGCACCTCCTCATACTCCAGGACGAGCGGGACCGACAGGTTGATCTCGAAGCGTCCCGTACCCACGAGTTGCAAGAGCCGAAAGGCATACCCGCGCCGCGAGCGCAGACCCGAGTGCATGACGTTGGTGTCGATGACAACCTGCGGCTCCGGCGTACCCATGCCAACAGGGTACGGCACGCGACGAAGAATGCCAACTCAGCGCAGCCTTCCCGTGGGCATGGGCCATCGGCGGCGTCGTGGCCGTGACGGGCATCGCCCTCGTCTTCGGCGGCTACCCGGCCTGGAAAGCCGCTCGCCTCGACCCCATCGAGTCGCTTAGGTATGAGTGAGTTTGGCAACGCGCGTTCGTACGTTTAACGTTCCAACATTCAGCGTCAAACCAGCGAGTGCATGAGCCAAGACGAAGCCAAGCAAGCCGCCGGCGAGGCCGGAGCCGCGCTCGTTGAAAGCGGAATGCGCCTCGGCCTCGGCACCGGCTCGACGACGGCGTTTGCCATCCGGGCGCTCGGGCGGCGCGTGCGCGAAGAAAACCTCTCCATCCGCGGCGTGCCCACATCGTACGCCGCCGAGCAGCTTGCGCGCGAAGCGGACATCCCACTCGTCACGCTTGACGACGTCGAAAGGCTCGACCTCGACCTCGACGGGGCGGACGAGTTCGATGCGGCGCTCGATCTCATCAAAGGCGGCGGGGCGGCGCACACGCGCGAGAAGGTCGTTGCCGCGCAGGCCGAGCGCTTTGTCGTTCTGGCCGATCCGTCGAAGGAAGTCGCCCGGCTGGGCCTGACGGCGCCCGTCCCCGTCGAGGTGATGCCGATGGCCGTGGCGCCGGTGCGGCGCGCGCTCGCCGGCCTCGGCGCGGAACCGGCGCTGCGCATGGCCGAGAAGAAGGATGGCCCCGTCGTCACGGATCAGGGCCTCTTTGTGATCGACGCGCGGTTTGCGGGCGGCATCGAGGACGCGGCGACGCTGGCCGAGGCCATTCAGGCGCTGCCCGGCGTCCTGGGCCACGGGCTGTTTCTGGGGATGGCAACGGACGTGCTCATCGGCCAATCCGATGGCTCGGTGGAACACCGGCGGCGGTAGGGGGCCGCGTCGCGGTTCGCTGGGCACGGCAGCGCCGTACCCCTACGCTCGGGGTGGCGGCATCGCTGCGAACGAAGATGGTGCGCCACAAAGAAAGCCCCTCTGCCTAAAACGGCGGAGGGGCTTTTGTTTGCTGGAAAAAGAATGCTGCGGCGCTTAGCGCAGGGCGAAGGTGACCGGGAGGCTCATCTTCACCTTCACGGATTTGCCGCGCTGCTTGCCGGGCTTGAACTTCGCCTCGCGGATCACGCGCAGGGCCTCCTCGCTCAAGAGCTTGTGCGGGCTGCGCAGGACCGTCGGCTGCGTGACGTTGCCGTTCTCGTCCACGATGAACTGGACGAAGACGCGGCCTTCGATGCCGGCCTTGCGGGCGAACTCGGGGTACTCGACCTCTTCTTGAAGCCCTTTGAGGCCGCCGATGAGTTCGGGATCTTCCTCTACAACCATGAAGACTTCCGGCTCCTGCTCCTCTTCCTCTTCAGGAGCGGGCGGGGGCGCCTCGGGTTCCTCAAGCGCTTCATCAAAGTCGAGCGTGGCGTCGAAGTCCACCTGCTCTTCCTCGAGCACCTGGTCGTTGGGCACCTCAACGGGGACCGGAGGCTTGGGCGGCGGCGGCGGCTTCTGCTGCTGCTGCGTCTGCTGCACCTCCTCGATCTGCACGGTCTCCTGCTCCGTCATGACGGCCTGGAAGTCCGACTCGGTCTGGAAGTTGATCCGGAAGGCGGCGATGAGGAGGAGAAGCGTCACGATCATCCCGATCTCGACGTAGATCGGGTAGCGCTTGCGCATGTCGGCGCTGTCCGTTTTTCGTAAAGCCATGGCGGTTCAGGGTCAACGGGCGGAAGATGGGGCCGGGCGGAAAGCCGCCGGACCTGCAAGAAGGGTTCGGAGGGCTGTAACACAGGCCGTTTCCGTTGGGTTTCGATGAAGTCCAAAAAAGATGCGGATGCGGTTCACGCCTGCCGGCGCGCGTGCCATAAGCTGTAGAGCGCCACGGCTGTGAGCACGCCGAGGGCGTCGGCGAGGGCATCGTACACATCGGGCGCGCGCTCGAAGGGGAGGAGGCCCTGGTACACCTCGGTGCAGACGGCGAAGGCGAGGCCCGCAGCGCCCACCCACAGCGCGCGTCGGAGGAGCGGGCGGCTGAGCGCGCGCATCCACAGCACTCCAAACCCGGCAAAAAGGACGAAGTGCGCGAGCTTGTCGAAGGTAAAGAGGCTCGACGACGGCAGACTGCTCCCCGGCACCGTGCACGCGGCCACGATGCCAAGCGTCCATGCGATGGCGAGCAGGCGGGGAAGAAGGCGCGTCGCGCGCCGGGTGGTAGATTGCGAAGGGGGGATCATAGCAGATCGGGCGCGCGGAAGGCGTCGTCGGTTGTCTATCGTCCGTCGTCCCTGCCGTCGGGGCGGAAGCGGTCACGGAGGGCGCGCGGGATCTCGGCGATGAGGTCCTCAGCGGTCATCGAGCGCCTGTCGCCGCGGTGGCGGATGTAGTGCTCGGCGGCGGCCCCGCCGAGGTGGAGGCCGCAGAGGGCGGCGCGCAAGGGCGTGAGGCCCTGCGCGAGGAGGCCCGTGCAGAGGCCGGCCAGGACGTCGCCCGTGCCGGCGGTGGCGAGGGCCGGCTCCGCCACCGCCGCCACGAAGGCGCGGCCCTCGGGGGCGGCCACCACGCTGGGCATCCCCTTGAGCAGCAGCACGCTCCGCCACCGCTGCGCGTACCGCTGCGCCACACGGATGCGGTCCGTGAGGTCCACCTCGTCCTCGCCGACGAGGCGCATGAACTCGCCCGCGTGCGGCGTCAAGATCCACCGGGGCGCGTCTTCGCGCGGGGCGTGCTCGGCCAGCCAGTCGCCGCTGATGGCGTTCAGCCCATCGGCGTCGATGACGGCGGGGAGGTTGGCGCGCACGAGCAGACGGCGGACGAAGGCTTGCGTCTGCGGATGCCGCCCGAGGCCGGGGCCGACGAGCAGCGCGCGCGCCTTGCCGAGGCGTTCTTCGAGCGCGGCCATCGCGCCTTCGGGGTCGAGGCCGTGGCCTTGGGCGGAGGCGCCGGAGGAGGCGGGGAGCGGGATCGTGGTGATGGCGGTAAAGCGGCCCGCGAGCGTGGCCTGCGTGCTTTCGTGGCAGGCGCAGGCCACGTAGCCGGCCCCCGCGCGCGCGGCGGCCGAGGCGGCCATGATCGGCGCGCCCGTCATCCCCGGCGTCCCGGCCACCACGAGCGCCAGGCCCACGCTGTACTTGTGCGCGTCCGGGGCGCGGCGGGGCAGCCAGGCGCGCACGGCGTCGTTGGTGAGGCGGCGGGCGCAGCCGTCGTGTTCTTCGATGACACGGCGGAGCGCCATCCGAGGAATGCCGATCTCGGCCACCTCGACGCGGCCCGCCCGCTGCGGCCCCTCGCCCAAAAGCAGCCCGGCCTTGCGCGCAGCCATCGTCACCGTGAGGCGGGCGCGGACGGCCTCGCCCAGGACCTGTCCCGTGTCGCTGTGGAGGCCGGTGGGGAGGTCGAGCGCGGCCACGGGCACCGCCTGCTCGTTCAGCCAGCGCACGACGCTGCGGATGGGATCGCGCAGCTCGCTCGTGAGGCCGGTGCCCAGGAGCGCGTCGATGTGCAGATGGGCCGGGCGCTGCGCCGAAAGCTGGCGCAGGTTCTCGAAGCGGACGAGGCGCAGGCGCGCGCCGCCCTCGGGATCTTCCTCGACCAGATGCTCCAGGAGCCGGAGGTTGCGCGCTGGGTCCTCGCCGAGGTTTTCCGTGTCCATGAGCACGACGCGGACGTGCGCGCCTCGGGCGAAAAGCTGGCGCGCGACCACGAGGCCGTCGCCGCCGTTGTTGCCCGCGCCGCAGAAGACGGCCACCGCCCGCCCGCCCATCGGCCCGAAGCGCTGCGCGATGGCGTCCGCCGCCGCCCGCCCGGCCGATTCCATGAGCGTGAAGCCGGGCAGCCCGTAGTCCTCGATGGTGAAGCGGTCCGCCGCGCGCATGGCCTCGGCGGTGAGGACGGGCTGCGTTTGGGGAAGGGGGAACGGGGAAGAGGGAGAGGGGGCGTTCATGCTATCGGCGTGCTGCGCGGAAGGGCAGTCGAAAATCCAGAATCAGAAATCTAAAATCGGAGCGTGTCGGGCAGGACGGTTTCCCAGCGGGGGCGGCTCTCGGTCGGCTCGGCGGTCCAGAGGAGGGGTTCGGCGGGGCGGTACGGGGCGATGTGGCCGGGACTCCAGCGGCCGTCGCCGTCGCGGTCCACGAAGGCGCGGAAGCGGAAGGCGCCTTCCGGCAGATCGCCGAAGAGGAAGCGCCCGTCCGGGCCGGCCTGCGCGGTGCGGCGCTCCACGCGCAGGGCGCCGCCCGTTGGGTAGAGTTCTACGACGACGGCGCCGGCGGTGTCCGCTCCGGTCACGAAGCCGCTGATCTCGCCCAGCTCGCGCGCGGAAATGCGTCGGAAAAGCTGCCGGTAGAGCGTGTCCGACGGCGCCTGGGGCCGGCGCGCGTCAAAGCCGATGCGCACGGCCTCGCCCGGCGCGAGCGGCGGGTCCAGCGCCAGGCGGTACGTCGTGCCGTCGGAGGTTTCGAGGCTGAAAGACCGCGCGCGGCCCGCCGTGTCCTGCGCGCTGACGAGGCCGGCTAGGCGTGCCGAGTCCACGGGCTGGCTCAGCGCCACGCCGGGCGCGGCGCCGGGCAAAAGCAGCGTGCCGAGGCTGTCGGCGCGGCGCGCGGGCGGGACGAAGCCGGCAAAGCGCGCGCGGGCGGTGTCGGCGGCGGCGGGCGGAGTGAAGCGGGCCGTGGTGGCCGGGAGCGGCGTGCCGGTGGTGTCCACCACGGCGCCGGCGGCCACGCGCAGGCGGTGCAGGGTGGGCGCGAGCGCATCGGTTTCGAGGAAGACCTGCTGCGGTGCGCCTGCGCGCTGGTAGACGGCGCGGACGGCGCGCGCTTCGTCAGCCAGCGAGTCGTCCACCGCCCACGCGCCGGCCTGCCGTCGGGCTAGGCGCACCGGCTCATCGAAGCGGGCGGTAAGGCGGTTTTCGGAGAGCGGCTGCACGCGCAAAAGCTCCGGCGCGAGCGTGTCCCGCACGGCGGCGATCCACGGCTCCGCCACCGCCGGTGCGGACGAGTCGGCGCGGATCACCGGGCGCGGCGGCACGGCAAAGGCTTCGAGCGGATCGGGCTGGCGGTTGCGGTTTTGGTCGCGCAGGGCGACGACGTAGAACGGCTCCTCGGCCAGGTAGTCGAAGGCGAAGGCGCCGTCCGGGCCGGTTTGCGTGCGGTAAGCCGGGCGCTCGGGCAAAGAGTTCGGCGCGGTGGAGTCGGGCGCGGCGTAGGCGTACACGTCCAGGCCGCCGAGGCCGCCGCCCGTCCCGGCCTCTACCACGCGCCCTTCGATGCGGCCTCGGTTGATGGTCGGCCCAGTGGAAAAAGCGAAGGTGATCGGCTCCTGGAGCGCCACACCGCGCGTGTCACGCAGCTCCGTGCCGAGGGTGAGGAGGTAGGTCGTGTTCTCGCGCAGCGGCTCGGGGAACTCGATCTCGACGGCGCGCCCGTCCCAGTCGTACTCGAGCGGCTGGTCAAACGCGGGCGCCACCGAGAGCGCCTGCGGGAGCGACTCGGGCGCGACGTACTCGGAGAAGACGAGCCGCACGGCCTCCGGGCGGACGCTCGTAGCGCCCGGCTCCGGATCGGACTCGGCGATAGCGGGCGGCGTTTCGTCGCGCGGGCCGCCGCTCGGCTGCACGGGGTTAGCGCACGCGCTGAGAAGCAGCGCCGAAAAGAGCGCAGAAAAAAGCCTGAGCACAGAGATGCAGGATGCCAGCGGGTCGCTTCGGTTTCTCCACGCCAACGAGTAGCTTCCGCAGATGCTCCGCCCCCGTTCTCCCACCCGCTTCCTCCGCAGATGCCCGACCGGCTCACCAACCGCCGCCGTAAAGAGATCGCCTCGCTCACGCAGCGGAAGCACCGCCAACGTCTCGGGCAGATGCTCGTCGAAGGCCGCCGCGCCGTGACGTCCGCCGTCGAGGCCGGTGCGCCGCTCGTGGACGTCCTCGCCACCGAGGCCGCGCAGGCCGATCCCGCCCTTAGCGCCGTGCTCGAAAAAGCCGAGGCGCCCGTCTACACCGTCTCCGAAAGCGACCTCGCCGCCCTCTCCGACGTGGAGACGAGCCAGGGCGTCCTCGCCGTCGCCCGCACCGCGCTGGCCGAGGAAGCTGACCTCCTGCGCTGCCGCTCCGTGCTCATCCTCGATGGCGTGCAGGACCCCGGCAACGTGGGCACGCTCTTGCGCACGGCGGCGTGGTTCGGCGCCGAGGCCGTAGTCGGCGGCCCCGGCACGGCGGGCTTCTTCAACCCGAAGGTGGCCCGCGCTGCCATGGGCGGGCACTGGGACCTCCGCCTTGCCCGCACGCCCGACGTGGCCGCGCTCCTCGGAGCGCTCCGCCGAGGCGGCTTCGCCCTCTACGGCGCCGACCTCAACGGCGTGCCGGCGGCCGCGTGGCATCCGCCCGTGCCGGCGCAGCGGCCCTCGGCGCTCGTCCTCGGCAGCGAGGCGCACGGCCTCTCCGGCGGCGTCCGCTCCGCGCTCGACGCGCGCGTGATGATCCCCGGCGCGGCCAAGCGGCAGGGCGCCACGGCAGGCACCGAGTCGCTCAACGTGGCCGTCTCCGCCGGCATCCTCATCTACGAATGGCTCGGCCGAGGCGGGACGACGACAGACGGATGACGACCGACGAAAGACAACGGACGACGCGGCATACTTCTTCCATCATCAGTCATCCGTCGTCTTTCGTCCACAAAGGGGTGAAAAGTTCGCTGGAACTCGTATATTCCTGCCGATTGGCCCGTTTCACTTTTGCCCCATCCGCGCACGGGGAGAGCAGACACGCATGGAGATTCCCGCCCTTCAGGGCCTGGCCGCCGAGCGCGGTTTGATGACGATGGAGAAGCGCCAGCCCCTCGGCGAGAAGCATCAGGCGCTCCGGATCGGCGTGCCGCGCGAGCGCATGGGCGAGGAGCGCCGCGTGGCCCTGGCGCCGAGCGGCGTGGGCGCGCTCGTGGCCTCGGGGCACCAGGTCTTCGTCGAGAAAGGCGCCGGCGAGGAGGCCCACTTCGGCGACGAGGAGTACACCGAGGCCGGGGCCGACGTCGTGGCCGACCCCGCCGAGGTCTACGGCGCGGCCGACCTCATCGCCAAGGTGGGGCCGCCCGGCGAGGACGAACTCGACCTCCTGCAGGAAAAGCAGCTTCTGATCTCGGCGCTGCACCTCGGCTCAGTCGGGCCGGCGTTTTTCCGCCGGCTGATGAACCTGAAGATCACCGGCATCGGCTTCGAGTTCATCCGCGACCCGGACGGCACGCTGCCCATCGTCCGGATGATGCACGAGATCATGGGGTCGATGGCCGTGCAGATCGCCGCGCGCTATTTGGAGAGCGGAGACGGCGGCAAGGGCGTCATGCTCGGCGGCATCTCCGGCGTGCCCCCCTCGACGGTGGCGATCCTGGGCGCGGGTGTGGTGGGCGAGTGGGCCGCGCGCACGGCGCTGGGCTACGGCGCCCACGTCATCGTCCTCGACACCGAGCTGGGCGCCCTGCGCTCGGTGGAGCACTCGCTCGACCGGCGCGTCACCACGGCCATGGCCACGGAGCAGTACATCCGCCGGGCCGTCCTCAGTGCCGACGTCGTCATCGGCGCGATGATGTCCGACGGCAAGCGCTCGCCCATGCTCGTGACCGAGGAGATGGTCGCCGCCATGCGCCCCGGCGCCGTCGTCGTGGACGCGGTGATCGACCAGGGCGGCTGCATCGAAACGAGCCGCCCCACCACGCACTCGAAGCCCACGTTCCGCACCTTCGACGTGATCCACTACTGCGTGCCGAACATGCCCTCGAACGCCGCACGCACGGCCACCTACGCCCTGACGAACGTGCTCGTGCCCTACCTCATGCGCATCGGCGAGTGCGGCTCGGTCAACGACGCCCTGTGGCAGGACGTGGGCCTGAGGAACGGCACCTACGTCTACCGCCGCCACCTCACGAAGAAGAGCCTGGCGACGATGTTCGGGATGCCCCACCGCGACATCGAGCTTTTGATTGCGTCAGGGATTTAGGCGGGACGCCCCCACAGCGCGCGCCGATGACGAGCGCGCTAAAGCGCCGCCGCCTCAGGAGAGACGTCTCAACAGGCATCGTTGCGAAAGGGCGTTAAAGAACGTATCATAGAAGCTCACCGCCTTGCCTCACAACTGGACCGGAGGAATCCATGCGCGTAGGTTCGGTGCTTGCTCCGGGAAAGCCAGGGACAAAGCGGCTGACGGAGCGTTACGGCGAGGCGCTCGTATGCGTACGCTATCGCTACGACGTGCGCTCAGGGCGGCGCTACAAGACCGTTGAGCTGATCGTAGACGAAGCCTCTTGGGAGCCGAAGCCGAGCAAGACCGTGTTCGTGCGGGTGCGCTACCACGAGCGCGCGTTGCGTGAGCGCATCAAGGCAAGCGGCGGCTGGTGGCACAGCGACCGGCGGCTCTGGTCGTTGCCTTACGGCCGGGCGCGAGCGCTAGGCCTGAGTGGGCGCATCGTGGAGTAGTTCCAGGCGATGCCCTCGCCGCACGACGCGCTTTATAGATGTAGAAAGAGTTTTGTACGTATGGAACGTTCTTCCTACATATGGAAATCCGTGCTTTCCGTAGAATACCTGTTATGCCTCGTCGGCGAACCTCGCTACATTGGGATAGGTAAAAGAAATGGACAGAAGAAGAACAGCCGCTGTGAACTCCCATGAGAACGCAAGAAATCACCATTCGCGTTGCTCCTGAAGCAGCAAACGTATACCAGTCATCTTCGAAGGAGAAGAAGCGTAAGCTCGACGCGCTCATGAGCGCATGGCTGAGCAATGCAGGGAAGCCTACCCGTTCGCTCAAAGAGGTCCGGCACGACGCAAGCGAGCAGGCCCGAAGAAACGGGTTGACTCCTGAAATCTTGAGCGACATTCTGAATGAGTAGCGAGCGTTTCGTCTTCGACACGAACACCATCGTCAGCGCTTTTCTTTTCGAGAGCGGAAAGCCGGGACGTGCGCCTGATCTCGTAGAAGAGCGCGGGTATCTGCTTCTCTCTACCGAGACGGCGCAGGAGTTGAGCGAGGTGCTTGAGTACGAAAGGTTCGATGACTACGTAGACAGAGAAACACGCCGCGAGCTTCTGTTTGCGCTTTTGGAGGAAGCGGAGTTCGTGGAGGTCGAGGAGCAGATCCAAGAAAGCAGAGATCCCGACGACGACAAGTTTCTGGAACTCGCGGTTGAAGCGAAAGCGGAATGCATCGTGAGTGGCGACAAAGATCTGCTGGTGCTCGAATCGATTCGCGGCATCCCAATTTTGACAGCCGACGAGTTCTTGCAGCGATACGCAGGAGACGAGACATAACCAGGCCATGCACGCGGACCGAGGGCTGGTGCGCGCAGGCTGCCGCCTCGCTAACTTGAACACATTCTGCTTCGGCTGACCGTCGGCGTGCCCTCGGCCGGTGATGGCCGAGCCGTTATGCAGCCTCGCACTTTTGATGCTTATCTTGCTTAACTCCAACCGCTGAAAGGGTGGGCTGTAAGCTCAACCTGCCCAAGATGCTGTACTTCATTAGCTTGACCATGCGGAAGCAATTCGGGAAATGAGCTTAGAAATATACCACAGGTTGCCTGAGCCAGGCACATATCTTTGGACAGCCCCCCAAGGGGTGCGCACTGTACGCTTCATAGGATTTGGGGCAGGCGGCGGGGGCGGCGGCCCTCAGAGAGTAGGGCAGGTAGCTTGTATAGGTGGAGGGGGTGGAGGTGGAGGTGGCTATGTCGAAGGAGAGGTATTCGTGATTGAACCGGGCAGGTCATATGCTATCGAGGTCGGATCTGGAGGCGAGGGAGGTGCGCCAGACATCCATGATGCCTATCAAACAGCAATAAATAGCCATAAGCCTGGAGGCCAGGGAGGTAGAACAAGTTTCTCACTTGATGGAGAACATTACCTTATAGCAGAGGGTGGGTCGGGAGGAGAGGGTGGGTCAGTTTATGGCAGATATGTTCGTGTTCCGGAAGGTTACGATGAGTTCCAGCCTGCTAAGGGCGGGGACGGTGGTAATTATTTTGAACTAGTTGGCGCAACCATAGGTGTGAGAGGAAAGCAAGGAGGAGTCGGGGGTTACGGGTCAGGCGGTAACGCGAGAAATTTCAGCGGAAGGGTTAAAACAAGAGATTCTACTCCGGGCGGTGATATACCCTCCGGCGGTAGAGGCGGCACAGTAGGCAGCAGTCTTCTTTACGGTGGCGATTATTCTGCGGCTGCCGCTGGCGGCGGCGGCGGCGGTGGAGGGAAGGGCAATGGTGGTAACTCAGGTGGCTGCGGGGGAGCTGGCATATTCGGCACGGCTACTGGCGGCGGTGGGGGCGGTGGCTTTGAGGATGGACAAGCAAGTATGGATGCGCCTAATGCTAAGGGAGCTTTAACTTCAGGAGGCAAAGGAGGCAACGGTTGGGCGATGCTGACCTACTCCATCCAGGAGGATGTTACAGATAATCCTCCTACGCGTATTTGAAGCAACTAGCTTTGAGGCGCTTGAACAACGAAAAACTCTTGAACAACGAAGAAAATGGCTGTCTATAACTACCATCCATCGACTCCCCTTCTGTTAGGGGCTGGAGTAGATCCTAAAGATCCACTCAATGTAATTCCATCGTGCATATCATATGATGAACACCGGATTGAGAAGACGGCTGTAACCACAGAATTTTCTCTTTCGCTGCTGAGAACTCGTCGTGATTTATATGAAAAGCTAAACATATCTGCAAGTATGTCTGCGCATTACCTATTCTTTTCAGCAGATGGAAGCCTATCAATTGACCGTGACTACTCCTTTGAGTCAGATACAATAGTGTGGATACTCAAGGCTTATACGGACTTTGGGCGTAAAGAAGCAAGGCATCCAGAACTACTTCCTGAAGCGCAGGCCCTAGTGACTAGTGATCCAGATGAATTCTCACGAAGATATGGGACAGAAGTTATATTGCAAGAGCGACGTGCAGTGCAAATAGTCGCAATTTTTTCGCTCAGCAACATGGCCGAACGCCAGAAGGACATATTGCAAAGATCGTTTCGGGGAGGTATTTCATTGAGATCATTTGGAGCTGATGTAGCTGCGAATTACTCAAAGTTCGTCAGCGAAGCTGCAAAGGTCAGTTCTCTAAATGTTTCGGTCTACGCCTTAGGTGGAGGTGGGATCAGCAACCTCGCTGATATTATTCAAAATCAGACTGATATAGATGTTATCACTGATTCTCTACAACAATACACTTCAAATTTTAATTTTGACAGCTCAGCACCAATTCAATATCTAAGTGGTTCTATGAGTAGATTTGGGTGGAGGGGCAATCCAATAGATATCACATATCGGGACCAGGTACTTTCAGATCTTTACATACTATACAAAGATATTCAAGCAGTTAAAGATCGGCTTCAATATCTCACCTCATCATCACCCGACTCACCACTAGGTAAGCTGATCACTGCCGAGCAAAGAAATTATTACAGAGAAGTTTTGAATGAATATTATAATCGATTAAGGAGTATACAACAGAGCGCCTTAGCTTGTCGCTTAGATGAACAGGATTGCCCAAACATCGTGGATTTGATGCCCTCGAAAGATATTAATTGGCCTGAGTTGCCTCAATTGCCACGAATTCTTATTGACCGTTACACTACGGGGTTGAAAAGATCGTCTGATGGAGGTACATATTATTCAGTTGATGTTTCTGGACAAATTATTTTCGACTGGGAAGCCGGGGACTTAGCATATTGGCTCGTTAATGGAGCGCGAAGCAATGATATCACTCCAATCATGAATAACAATGTAAGATCCACAAAAACATTAGATACTGACATTAAGATTCAAGCTCTAAATACATCCATAACTATATTGGAAACCGAAACTAATTTGAAATCTGTGCCATTTACGTATAATGGAATTCGAGTTCCTGTTCTATCTAATGATAACGTCAGAGCGAGCTTAGCTCTTGAAGTGATTGATCGATTCGGCAGAAAGTACAAATATGATGTATTTAAGTCCTAGCTAATCTCCTGTTTGTTAGTAGAATTATTTGCTGTATAGGCTGCATAACCCGCTGCTGCACGCCGACGCAGGGCTTGACGGTCTTGCTTCGTGCGTGCAGCAGCGACTACTTACCTCGTTCCACCGCTGCGCCGCCCTGCGCGGGTGAGCAGCAAGTCGTTATGTGGCGCTCTTGCTCGCGCCAACCCACCCGACGAAAAGCGAAACGGCAGCGGCAAGCGTGGCGCTCGTGATTGCGGTCTTGATCCACCCCGCATCAATCAGCAGCAGAGGGATAAATGTCCACATCGGGATAGAGATGAGCGCCACTGCGAGCATAGGTTTCAATGCCACATAACCACTCGCTGTAGCCGACGCAGGGCCTTCCGGTTCACTCATCGTTTTCCTACCGCGTGTGTTAGTTGCTAATCCCATTCTCTCAGCCGCAACCTGCGCGGCTGAGCTTGGTCCGTTATGTGCCTCTCGAAGCTCTAGCTCTGTCCGAGTCGCTCATGGAAGCTATCGTTACCGTAATTGCCGTCTTGGCAAGTTTGGCAGGCCTCCTCACCTACTGGCAGAAGTACGTCCGCGAGCCAGAAGACACGAGGCGGTACCTGTCACAGGTTTACGAATCAGCAAGGAATAGAAATGCTGAGCTGCTGGAAGAACTCAGGAGCTACGCCGATGCCAACGACCTGCGCGACGCGCACTTCATGCAAGGCTTCTCATTCGATGACGCTATCAAAACCCTCGAACTATGCGAGAGAGAACTGTTCACTGAAGAACATGCTCGCGTGATCGGCATGACCTGACCCCCGAAAGCTGGACACGCCGCTTGCGTTAAGATTTGCTCCTTTGAGGTCCCCAAACACCTACGAGGGACCCATGAAAAAGAAGAACTTCACTAACGAACAAATCGGATATGCTCTGCGCCAGGCTGAGGCTGGTAAGACCGTGGCCGAGATCTGCCGCGAGCTGGGAATCAGTCAGCAAACCTTCTACCGGTGGCGGCGCAAGTTCGCCGGTATGAGCGTGGCCGAGCTTAGCCGCTTGAAGGAACTGGAGCGCGAGAATAAACGGCTGAAGCAGCTCGTAGCCGACCTCTCGCTGGACAAGCATATGCTGCAGGAGGTGGTCGCAAAAAAGCTCTGAAGCCGACGCAGAAGCGCGATTTGGTGGGCTTTCTGCATGTTGGTTTTGAAGTCGGTCGCCACCGGGCATGTAAGCTCATCGGCCTGAGCCGGTCCACCTACTACTACGAGAGTCAGGCTCGGAGCCGAGATGCGCTGCGCATTCGCCTGCGCGACCTTGCCAGCGTTCACGTGCGCTACGGCTACCGCCGTCTGCACGTGCTCTTGCGCCGCGAGGGCTGGCAGGTCAACCACAAGCTTGTGCAACGCCTGTACCACGAGGAAGGCCTTCAGGTACGTACCAAAAGCCGAAAGAAACAGGTCAGCCGTCCTCGCGTGGTTCGGCCCAAAGCAGACCATCCGAATCACTACTGGTCTATGGACTTTGTGCACGATCAGCTCGCCGACGGCCGCCGCTTCCGCTGTTTGACGTTAGTGGATCACTTTAGCCGTGTGAGTCCCGCCATCGAGGTCGACCAGTCGCTGACCGGGCACCGCGTCGTGGCGATGCTGGATCGTCTGGCGGCCTCGCACAGGCTGCCAGAAGTGATCTTCGTAGACAACGGAACCGAGTTCACCTCAAAGGCAGTAGATCGGTGGGCTTACGAGAACGGAGCTGGGGCTGGACTTCAGCCGGCCTGGAAAACCAACCGATAACGCCCATATCGAATCCTTCAATGGAAGACTGCGCGAGGAATGCCTGAACCAGCACTGGTTTACCAACCTCGACGACGCGAAGCAAACAATCGAACGGTGGCGACAGGCCTACAACCAGAGCCGCCCACACAGCTCGCTGGGGTACCAATCCCCGGCGGAATACCTGTCCACCTGGACACTCACCGAGGCCTCAGAGGCAGCGCATTTTTAACGCACCAAGTTGTCCGGAAACGGGGGGCATGTCAAATGTGTTTGGCCTCACCATACACGAAGACCAGTTTTTGCCGCCCTACTCTGGTGCGAGGCCGAAGGTAAACGGGAAGACCTTCCCCTGCATGATAGAGCGTGAGTCGGAGTGGGCAGAACGCATGGTAAACATAATTCCAGAGATACATCCGCCCGTACATTATATCATGGTTACCGGCTTCCCAATTATCGAAGCGGTATGTGGTGGGGAAGTGAGCGCGCATTGGGAAGAACAGTCCGGCATTAGCGGGGCATAACCACGCGCTGTAGCCGGCGAAGGGTTGGGCGGTCCGGCGCGTTGCCGCAATGTCGGCGTCTCCGTAAATTACCGCGAGCGCCGCGTCGCCCTGTGCGGGTGAGCGGCCAACTGTTATGTGGCAGGAACCATCCCGTAGAAACCTCTGTTTTCCCCACTCAACCCTCCATCCATCCTCTATGAACATCCAAGAGATCGAGACCAAAGCGCTCCAACTGCCGCCAGAGCAGCGAGCCGCCCTCGTGCGGCAACTGCTTGCAAGCTTAGAGGAAGTTGACGAGTTCGAGCGAGCCTGGGCCGAGGAGTCTGCTCGTCGGCTGGCCGATTTGGAGGCGGGCAAGGTCGAAGCGATTCCAGCGGCAGACGTGTTCGCCGAGGCTCGTCAGGCGCTCTCGTAGGCGAGTGTTCGCAAATGGAGGCTCTGTTTCACCCCAACGCGCGTGCAGAACTGCTCGATGTGGCAACCTACTACGAGGAGCGAGCCGACCAACTCGGCGGGCAGTTCATCGATGAGGCACACCGCGTGATGGATCTGCTCGTCGAATCGCCCGGTTTGGGGGCGCCAGTGACAGGACAGCCGGGGTTGCGCCGATGGCGGTTGCGTCGTTTCCCGTACTACGTGATCTACCGCGAGCAGGGGGAGCAACTCTACATTCTGGCTGTGGCGCACGAGCGTCGCCGCCCAGGATACTGGTCAGGTCGAGTATGAAGGTGGCAGCCGATTGGCGCTTTGGAGAGCCGCCCCTATCCTGAACTGAGCGCCCAGTTCCGTTCACGCCAATCTCATGTGTTAGCCTTGACACCAATCCCATGCGTTAGCTCTGGGTGCGAAGTCGGAGCGGCCCGGCCTGCGGAAAGCGATGGACTATCTTCGTGAGGGGGACGTGCTCGCCGTCTGGAAGCTCGACTGGCTCGGCCGCTCACTGAAGGACCTCATTGCGAAGGTCGAGGCCCTCGGCGAGCGTGGGCGCGAGTTCAAGTCTTTGCAGGGAGGCATCGACACGACGACCTCGGCCGGGAAGCTCACCTTCACATCTTCGGTGCGCTGGCGGAGTTCGAGCGCGACATCATTCACGAGCGCACGGTGGCGGGCCTGCGCGTTGCCTGTGCGTGTGGACGCATCGGCGGGCGGCCACGCGCGATGAGCGAAGACGACATCGCCGTGGCGCAGAAGCTCATCCAGGACCCGACGTGCCGGTGGCGCCCATCTGTGAGATGCTCGGCATCTCCTCGGCTACGCTCTACCGCTACGTCTCGCCGGAAGGAGAACGCCGACGAAGGGGAACGGCGGTGGCAGAACGCCTGGAGAAACATCCAAGCGATGCCAACTACCGCCGAAGAATCGGTGCCAGAGGACGCTGAAAGTGACAAGTCAACCCTGCACGGGCCGCTGCGGCTTCTGGACTACGCTCTACGGGGATTCAACGTCGAAGGGTAAGATGAACGACGGATGGCGGCATAGTGCCCTCAGCTTTTGGTGTTCTCCTACTACCTCCACCCCTCGTGCGCAAAATGCTACCGAGGACGGCATCCGCAAAGCGCCGCCAAACTCAGGGAAGTAGAGGTTTCAGTGAGAAGCTCCGTCACGACTCGGTGTGTAGAGATTGCCTAACACCGTGATGAGTGCCCTAAGGAAGATCCGGTTGGCACTTCAAGATCATATTGAAGTATAATACTACACGACTTGTAGAACATGGGAGGCGAGTATGGCGAGGCGCATGAATTTAAGAGAGCAACTTCTTGACGAGCTGGGGCAACTGATCGTCAAGGGTGGACTTCAGCCCAATGAGACCCTTCCCAAAGAGGCCGATCTAAGCGACGAGTACGGCGTCAGCCGTACCATCATTCGGGAGTCCATTAAAGGACTTCAGGCCCGTGGTTTAGTCGAGTCCAAGGCTCGAGTCGGCACCACGGTTTTACCGAGGCGAAAGTGGAAGTTGCTCGACCCCGACGTGTTGCGTTGGTCTCTCGATTCAAACCATCAGGCCGAATCCCTCCTGCACCTGACGGAAGTTCGTTACATCCTAGAGCCTGCCGCCGCACGATGGGCCGCTCAGCGCGCCACTGAAGAGGAAATGGCTCACATTGAGGCTTGCTTTCGTGACTTGGAAAAGTCCGTTGGTGACCGCAACGCTTGGATAGAAGCTGACGTGCGATTGCACCAAAGCATCCTGATGGCGTGCCACAACGATCTCGTCGAGCATCTGGTAGGAACGTTGCGCAACGTCCTGCTCAAAAGCCGAGAGGCAACCATACTTCTCATGGAACAAGCGAATACCGAGGATACCCCTGACCCTTACATAGCCGCGACCAAAGAGGCCCTGGAGCTACACCGCGTACCGTTCGAGGCCATCATGCAGCGCGACGGCGTAGCCGCCTTTCAGGGTATGCGTGCCATTTTGGACTGGGTGATGGGTGTGATCGGGCAGCACTTGAAGCAGTCAGGCAACCACCACCTTGTGCACGAACAAGGTGTGCAAAAATAAGCAACGCGCCTGTTTGACTCGGCCCACCCAATGGCACTCCACGGTTATTTCTTGCTCTTGAGAAGATACATAAGTAGTATTATATTATGATCGAGTTGTGCGGGTAGCCCCATGCATCTGGCGTTCGGAGATACAGACTGCTCCATCCCATTCCGAGGGACGCTTCGCTACACGCTAAACGACGCGAATCGCCTCGACCTTGAGATGGGACTGATGATCCAGGGCGGATGGAACCTCGGCGGCCCGGACGTCACGCCGGAGTACGCCGCCAAGACGCTGACTGGGAGCGACACGACCGCGATGAGCGACGGGCGGATAACCGACCTCCAGCCATCTCCACCCAAGGCGCGCGACGACGGCTTCTACCGCGACGTCGCGGGGGCTGCCTATCCACAGAAGCCGGCGAGGCCGATTCTGCCCTCATCCTGCATTTTGAAGAGAAAGCAGGGTGCCGAATTGGCCTCTTCAACGCACCGCTGATGGATTATCTGCTAAAGACCAGTCCTGAACACGAAAGCACTGATGAACCGCCTCTCGATGGAAGACAGAAGGCTGACCTTGCCCGACGGGGTGCGCCGTGTTTGCATCCTTTCATACGAATAAATTCGAGACTCCAGCGATGACGCACAGCGCAGGAATGATTGAAAGCAGGACCACGCGGCGCTTCTCTGCCTTCGTCGGTATACTCACCTTTCTGTGGATGCTCCATCTTGCCTCGGCGGCTTGGGCTATTGCTCAGGACAACGGGGCCGCGCTCGAGAGCGAAGCGCGCATGGCGCCTGCCGTGGCCGATCTGCGCTGCGAGTATAAGGTCAACCCGCTCGGCATTGACGCGGCGCGGCCGCGCCTGAGTTGGAGGTTCACCTCCGAGGCGCGCGGCGCCATGCAGTCGGCCTACCGCATTCAGATGGCTGCGAGCGAAGAGGCGCTTCAGCGCGGGGGGGACCCGCTCTGGGACACGGGCAAGGTGAACTCCGACCGCTCGACGCACCACGCCTACGACGGCCCGGCCCTCGAAGCGCGGCAGCGGTATTACTGGCGCGTGCGTACCTGGGACGAAAACGGCGAGGCGACCGACTGGAGCGAGACAGCCTGGTGGGAGATGGGCCTTCTGGCGCCGTCGGACTGGGAGGCGCAGTGGATCGAGCCGGCCTTCGACGAGGACACCACCATCTCGCAGCCCAGTCCCATGTTGCGCACCGGATTCACGGTCAACGGCGAGGTCGCGTCCGCGCGCCTCTACGTGACGGCGCACGGCCTCTACGAGATGCACCTCAACGGCAAGCGCGTGGGCAACCAACTCTTCACGCCAGGCTGGACGAGCTATCACGAGCGCTTGCAGTACCAGACCTTCGACGTCGGCGATCTGCTCCGACAGGGCGAAAATGCGCTGGGCGCCATTCTCGGCGACGGCTGGTACCGCGGCTACTTCGGCTTTCGAGGGGCACGCAACGAGTACGGCACGACCCTGGCGCTCCTGGCACAGCTCGAGGTCACCTACGCAGACGGCCGGACGCAGATAGCCGTGCAGACGGACGAGGGCTGGCGCGCCACCACCGGGCCGATCCGTGCGTCCGACATCTACATGGGCGAGACCTACGACGCACAGCAAGAGAAGCCGGGGTGGAGCACGGCGGACTACGACGCCACGGACTGGCAAGGCGTGCGCACGGCCGACCACAGCAAGGCGATCCTCATCGCGCCCGCCGCGCCGCCCGTGCGCCGGATCCAGACGCTCAAGCCTGTGCGCGTCTTCGAAACGCCCGAAGGCGACACGGTCTTCGACATGGGCCAGAACATGGTCGGCTGGGTGCGGCTGCGCGTCGAGGGCGAGGCCGGCACCGAGGTCACGCTGCGCCACGCCGAAGTGCTCGACAAGGCCGGCAACTTCTACACGGCGAACCTGCGCTCGGCCGACGCCACGGTCCGCTACACACTCAAGGGTGGTGGCGAAGAAGTCTACGAGCCGCACTTCACGTTTCACGGGTTTCGCTACGTGGCCGTCGCCGGCTACCCCGGCACCCCGACGCTGGGCGACCTCGAAGGCGTCGTGATCCACTCGGACATGGCCCCGACGGGGCACTTCGAAAGCTCCGAGCCACTCGTCAACCAGCTCCAGCACAACATCGTCTGGGGGCAGAAGGGCAACTTCCTGGACGTGCCCACCGACACACCCGCCCGCGACGAGCGCCTCGGCTGGACGGGCGACGCGCAGGTCTTCGCGCAGACGGCTACCTTCAACATGGACGTGGCCGCTTTTTTCACGAAGTGGCTGCGCGATCTGGCCGCCGACCAGTACGAGAACGGCAGCATCCCCGACGTCGTGCCTGACATCCTGAGTTCTTCTCCAGAAAATTTCGCTGCTTCCACCGGGTGGGCCGACGCCGGCATCATCGTGCCCTGGGCGCTCTACCGGAGCTACGGCGACACGCGCATCCTCGAACGCCAGTACGAGAGCATGACCGCCTGGGTCGATTACATGCACGAGGAGGCGCAGACGGACGAGGACACGTACGTCTGGGACACCGGAAGCCACTACGGCGACTGGCTGGCTTACAGCACGGCCTCTCAGGCCGACTACCCCGGCGCCACGACGAGCAAGGACTTGGTGGCTACGGCGTACTTCGCCTACTCGTCGGGGCTTCTGGCACGCATCGCCGAAGTGCTGGGCCGGGAGGACGACGCACAGCAGTATCGGCAGCTCTCCGAGAATGTCAAAGAGGCCTTCCGCGAGGAGTTCGTCACCCCGCGCGGGCGCGTCACCTCCAGCACGCAGACGGCGTACGTGCTGGCGCTGGCCTTCGACCTGCTGCCGGAAGACCAGCGGGCGCAGGCCGCCGAGCGCCTGGCGGAGGATGTGCGCACGCGCGGCCACCTCACGACGGGCTTTCTGGGCACGCCCGACCTGACGCACGTCCTCAGCCGGTACGGCTACCTGAAAGAGGCGTACGACCTCCTGCTCCGCACCGAGTACCCCTCCTGGCTCTACCCGGTCACGCGCGGGGCGACGACGATGTGGGAGCGTTGGGACGGCATCAAGCCGGACTCGACGTTTCAGGACGTGGGCATGAACTCCTTCAACCACTACGCCTACGGCGCCGTCGGCGATTGGCTCTACCGCACGGTGGCGGGCGTCCAAGCGAAAGCGCCGGGCTACAAGGAGACCCTGATCGCACCGCAGCCCGGCGGCGGGCTGACGCACGCACGCGCTCGGTTCGTCTCCGTCCACGGCCTTGTCGAATCGTCGTGGGCGGTGGAGGACGGCACATTTCGCCTGAGCATCGAGGTGCCGGCCAACACCCGCGCGACGGTGCGCCTGCCGAAGGCCGTCAGCGCGGAAGGCGTCACCGAAAGCGGCCAATCCCTCGCCGAGGCCGACGGCGTCGAGCGCGTGGGGCCGGACGGAGAGGACGTAATCCTCGAGGTGGGCGCAGGCCGCTATGCGTTCGCCTATAGCGCCGACAGCTTGCTTGCCGGTGAAGAGCCGTCTGGCGCGCTGTTCAGCATCGAGACCAGGCTGGGCGATCTGCTGGCGAACGCCGCGGCGCGGGCCATCATCGAAGAGCGCCTGCCAGCACTGTACAATTCTCCGTGGCTGAGCCAGACGATGGGCTTTCCGCTTGAGCGTGCTCCTCACGCGATTCCCGTTGATATTTCAGAAGAGACCTTGCAGGCGGTTGACGAGGCGCTCAGAAATGTAGGCTCCTGAAGCGCGCCTCTGGCGCAGTCTCCATCTTTATCTACAACTACGCGAGAGGTACCTGGGACATGGAGGTCCCCAGTTGATCCACATGTGGGAAGACTTCTACTAAACTAGGGCACCCCACACGCCATTATTCCTCGTAGGAACGGATCGTTAATAGAAGGCCACTACGCAGGAAGGGTAGGCTGTGCCGTGCGCCTTCGATGCTCCAGGTAGCCCCGGATCCTCTAAAACAACATCTTTATGTTAAACCTCCTTGTATTTTCATTAATTGTATGATTATATTACGCAATACCGAATGCATGGAGACGCGTGAAAGACGAAGATGACTCCGTATACAAGCCAGATGAGGCGAATGCAATGAAGACGTCAGGCCAGTCCCAGCTTCCGAAAATGCTGCCCGCCGCTCTGGCTTTCCTCGTCAGCTTGTCTGTAAGCATGTCAGTCGGCAGCGTCCCTGCTGCTCACGCCGACATCGCTCACGCCGAAGTCAAGACGCAGGCTCCGAGGGCGGCGTCGTCAGCCGCAGTGGAGCAGGTGCTGGATGACTTCGAAGATGGGGTGAGTGGTTGGGTGGCGGGAGAAAACGTCAGCAGCGTGGCGCAGGTGTCTACCAGCCTCAATCCGCCCGGCCAAGCCTACGAGGGCGAGTTCATGCTGGAACTCATCGCCGATGGCGTGCCCGGCACGTTGTGGCGGACGGCGTACAAAGATTATGCAACGCCGCTAGATTTAGAGGCGACGCCCCTCTTCACCGTTGCGCTGAACTCGTATGGCGTCGGGCCGGGGAACGAGTTCGAAGCGCGCATCGAGTTCTTCAGCGGGTCAGAGCGTAGAACCGAGACCGTAGCCATCCAGCCGAATGGGTGGCAGGTCGTACCTGTCAACCTGCGGGACTGGCCGCAGCGTAGCGCCATTGACCGTATTGCCATCTCATTCCGCTCGACCACGTTCTCTGATCCCTGGGGCGGACGCCACCAGATTGACCTCGTGAGCGCGAAGGATGCCAGTACACTCGTCAAGCAGGAGTGGACGTTCAACGAGGACTTCGACCCCGAAGGCTGGCAGGCTGCTGGAAACCTCGACGACGTCTCTGTGCGTGGCGGGCATCTAAACGCGAGCGTCACCGGAGGAGACCCGCAGCTCGTCAATGATCTCGTAGCTATTGACGCGGCGATGATCCAGTACTTGGACCTGCACGTCAAAAACAAAACAGCGGGGGAGCAGGGACGGCTATACTGGCGAGCCGAAGGGCAGGCCGGGTTCAGTCAGGCCCGGTCGGTCGGGTTCGAGCTACGGCCCAACGACAACGTGTATCGCCAATACGGCGTTGATCTGAGCGGCGTCGCGGAATGGAGCGGCACGATCACAGAGATACGGCTTGACGTGCCCGATGCGGCGACGGTTCAGTCCGGGCAGATCAGCATCAACACGATCCGGTTCAGTCCCTATCCACAGGAGGTGTACCATCCCGGCACGGTGGACGCCATTCAGGCCACCGCCTCGGCCATTGAAGTGAGCGGCAACGTCGAGCGCGCTACTCCCGTGGATGTGGGCCTCATCGCGCTGGCCCCTTACGAGACGTATGAGTTCGGCCAAGACTATGAGCCGCTGGCAACGACGCGAATCGAGCCGGCGGGCGGTACGGCCAGCTTTTCGTTTTCGGTGGATCGCTTTGTTGGGGGTGAGGACCGCATCTACTCCAAGTATGTGGTCGTGGTCGATGACCCCGCGCAGAAGACCAAGCTGGCTCCCGCGCAGTACGTGACGGTCTTTCCTGCCGCCGAGCACACCTATCCCTATCCGTCTGTCCCGACGAAGAAGGGACTTCAGGTGCAGATGGTGGACGATGCGCAGAAACTGGGCAATGCTTGGGCTGCGCTCAACTTCGTGGTGAGCGCCATGTTCGCCACCGACGGGGAGCCATCCATCGCCTACGAAACAGGCGGCGAGACGTATCTCTTTCGCCGGAGCTACATAGAGAACTTCGACAAGCAGCTCAAGGACCTCTCCGACGCCGGGATGAACGTAGCGCTGGTTGTTCTTTTCATCGGAGGCGAGCAGCCCGCGGGGACGCCCTACGCGGCGCTTCAGCACCCGGACTACCAGAGCGGTACCATCGCAGCCGTCAACACGACGGACGAGGTGGGCACCGACTATTGGAAGGCCGCTATGGAGTTCTTGGTGGAGCGCTATACGCGCGAAGACGAGCAGTACGGCCGCGCCGTGGACTACATCATCGGCAACGAAGTCGATGCGCAGTTTCAATGGAATGACATGGGAGAAAAGGAGCAGGCGGAATACGTCGAGCAGTACAGCCGCACGCTGCGCATCGCCTACACAGCAGCGCGGATGAAGTACAGCGAAGTTCGGATCCGCAACAGCCTGACTCACTTCTGGACCCTTGCGGCCAGCGCTGATCCCCGGCGGTCCTATCCCAGCAAGGATATAGTGGACCAGATGAACTACGAAATCGGGAGGGCGGGAGATATCCCCTGGAACATCGCGCACCATCCGTATCCGCAAAACCTCTTTGATCCGACGTTCTGGGAAGATACGCAGGCCTTTGACAATTTCGAGACGCCTTACATCACGTTCAAAAACCTGCACGTGCTGCCCGACTACATGGCGCAGCCTGCCTTCCTGTACGAGGGGCAGCCCCGCAGCATCGCGCTTACGGAGCAAGGCTTCCATACGCCGGACGAGAGCCTGCAGGCGCAGAAGGTGCAGGCAGCGGCGTATGCATACGCCTACTACAAAGTCCGCTTCCTCGACGGCATTGACTACTTCACGCTGCACCGGCACGTAGACAACAGGAACGAGGGTGGGTTGAACCTGGGCCTCTGGACGCAAGACCCTGCCGCCAACTTCCCCGCCTCGCCGCTGGACAAGAAGTACGTCTACGACGTTTTCCGGTTGATTGACACGGACTCGTCGCTGGCCGTGACGGAGTTTGCCAAGCCCATCATCGGCATCAGCGACTGGGCGGCGGTGATCCCCGGCTTCAATTCTGCTGCGTTGGACCAACGCGAGCGCCCGCAACGGCAACCTGTCGAGGCGGGTGATCCTGTTCAACCCGTGGTGGCGGTAAGCACCTTCGAGGAGGGTGTCAATGGGTGGACGATCAGCGAGTATTCTACGGATGCTGGGGTCGTCCCTGCAAGCGAAGGCGTCGCTCCGTACGAGGGCGACCAAATGCTGCGCGTGGCCTTTCAGAAAGGAGAGGCGGAGGGAGGCGCGATGGCGGAAAACGGCATCACGAAAACCTACGAGACGCCGCTGGACGTGAGCGCCACGCCTCGGTTCCAATTGGGCGTCAACCCGCCAGGCGGACTTCCCGAGGCAGAGCGGTACGAGGTTACGTTGCGCGTGTACAGTGGCGACTTCCGCATCGCGCAGGGGACGGCCACCGTGATGCCGAACGTGTGGAACACCCTTTCCATGGACGTGAGCGACTGGACGCACAAAGACCAGGTCACGAAGGTTAAGGTGTGGTTCAGCGCAGCGACGACGAACACGCCGTGGGGAAGCCGCCTGTTCGTAGACCAGATCGGATGGGGTGGCACGCAGGCCGCCGCCGACGCCACGCCGCCGGTATGCGGCGCCATCGAGATCGAGCGCAACGGCGAGGGCACCGGCACGGCCGTCGTCTCTTCAGCAGCAGATGCAGAAAGCGGCATTGCCGAGATCACGTTCACCCGCCTGGAAAACCTGACGGGTTTCTACGATACCGGTGACGGGCGTGAGGGCGGGTTTGAGCAGGGCGACACCCTGCGTTTTGCGCCCGCGGAGACACCCTCGCTCGAAATCGGTGGCGAGCGCATGGACGTTAACCAGCGCCGCGCCGCGCTCGAAGTCACGGTGACTAACGGCGCAGGCCTTTCTGCGACATGCGACCCGGTGATCTCGCGGCTCTCCGCGGCCGTGCCGGAGGCATTCGGACTGAAGGGCAACTACCCGAACCCCTTCCGCAATCAGACCACGGTTGCCTTCGATGTCGCTGAGCCGATGCAGGTGAGCATCGAGGTGTACGACGTGCTGGGCCGCAAGGTCGCCACGCTCGTGGACAAAGAATTAGCACCGAGCACATACCAGATCAAATGGAGCGCAAGCGGTTTGCCCAGCGGCATGTACGTCTACCGGATGCGTGCCGGCGACTTCGTCGAAGCCCAACGTATGGTGATCGTCCGATGACGTTTGCCCTGGTGGCCCCGGGGGCAACGCGATCTACCGGCTTAGCGCATAGCCTGTGTGTGGGAGAGGAGCAGGCCGTAGGGTAAAAATTTGTGGCCTTGACATTCGAGAATAGGGTTAATAAAATTATAATGTAGTATTGTAATACCTGACCGATCAGCGGCTGCCTGCAGGGCCGGCCGACGTTGACGCAACTATAGCCAGTCCTTCTGCTCTTCGGAAGCGCTTTTTAGCCCAGCCACCTCAAAGCTTCACTCAAAAATGCTGATGAGAACCATGAAAGCCGCAACGCTACTGCTCCTGGCCGTCCTTCTTCCAGTCGCCACCGTTCACGCTCAAACGGGTACGATAGAAGGCACGGTCCTCGACGCGGGCACCGACGCGCCTATCCCAGGCGCCAACGTCGTGGTTGAGGGGACGCAGATCGGCGCTTCGACCGACGCTGAGGGGCGCTATTCCATCGCTGTCGAGCCGGGGACGTACAGCCTGCAAGCTTCCTTTGTGGGTTTTTCCACACAGGAGTTCGACGCCGTCGAGGTACAGAGTGGGACTACAACCACGGTTGATTTTCGATTAGAGGCCGCGGCGGTCGGGCTGGATGAGATCGTCGCCATCGGATACGGTACGCAGAGGCGACAGGACCTAACCGGCTCCGTGTCTTCGATCAGCGAAGAAGAGCTGGAGCGCAGCAATCCTGTGCAAGTGGAGGAGGCGCTGCAAGGGCGCGTATCGGGCGTACAGGTCACAAGCGCAAACCGCGCGGTCCCCGGTGCCGGACTCGTCGTGCGCATCCGTGGCAACGGCTCCATCGGCGCTGGCAACAGCCCTCTCTATGTTATTGACGGCGTGCCGGTCACTGGTGGCCTCAACACGATCAGCCCCAACAACATCGAGTCCATAGAGGTGCTCAAGGACGCCTCGGCCACAGCGATCTACGGCGCGCGCGGCTCGAACGGCGTTGTCCTTATCACCACGAAGGGGGGCGAGGTCGGCACCACATCCGTAGAGTTCAACGCCTCCTATGGAGTACAGAACGTACGCAAGTCGTACGACGTGTTGGGTGGAGAAGGGTACGCGCGCTACATCAATGATGTGTTCACGCTGAATGGACAGGAAGCGCCCTTCGAGAACCCGGAGCAGTACGGAGAAGGCACAAATTGGCAGGATGAGATCTACCAGTCCGCTCCCCTGCAAAACTATCAACTCTCCTTCAGGGGCGGCACAGAGAGCACCACCTATTCCGTCAGCGGCAGCTACCTCAGCGAGGACGGCGTGGTGAGAGGAAGCAGCTTTGACCGCGGCTCCTTCCGTGTTAATCTCAACGGCGACCTCTCCGACCGCCTCACGCTCGGCACGAACCTGACGATCAGCCGCGCACTTCAGAAAGGCGCGACGACCATCGGTAGCGCAGCCACCTACACCCCCTTGGTTCCCGTGCGCAACGAAGAGGGGGAGTATGTTATCAACTCGGACATAGACGTCCTGAGCTTTCAGAACCCGAGCAACAATCCGCTCGCACTCCTTATAGAGCCGACGAGGAGAACCGAGACCACGCGCGGATTGGGGAACGTCTTTGCCGAACTCGAGCTGATCGAGAATCTAAGCCTCAAGACCAGCCTGGGTGTTGACTACCGCGAAACCCGCGACGAGAACTACACGCCGCTGAGCAGCGGGCTGACGAACGCGGTCAACTCGGCCGGCATCGAGGACGACCAGAACGTCTCATGGCTTGTCGAGAACACGCTGAGCTACCAGGGCACGTTCGCCGAGCGGCACCGCTTAGATGCCGTAGCCGGCTACACGGTACAGAAGGTGACGGCCGAAGCGCTTAGCGCCTCCGCCCGGGAGTTCCTGAGCGACTACTTCAGGTACAACAATCTCGGCGTAGCTGCCGACCCCCGGCCGCCTGGGTCGGCCACGGCTGACTACTCGTTGGAGTCCTACCTCGGGCGTGTCAACTACACGCTTGACGACAAATACCTCTTTACGCTTACTGGGCGTATTGATGGGTCGTCCCGGTTCGGCGAAGGCAACAAATACGGATTCTTCCCTTCGGGGGCCATCGGCTGGCGCTTGTCCGAGGAGCCGTTTGTCCAGGATCTGGGCGTTTTCAGCAATCTGAAGCTGCGGGTCAGCTACGGCGTCACGGGCAATCAGGAGATTGGGAACTACCTCGCGCTCGCCAGCTACGGCCCCTCCAACTACGACTTCGGGGGGCAGTTGGTCAAGGGCATCGGCCCGCGCGGCCTTGCCAATCCTGACCTGAAATGGGAGCGCTCTGAGCAGGTGGACGTGGGCGTGGATGCGGGCATCTTTGAAGACCGCCTCACGCTCACCGCAGACTACTACTACAAGAAGACGAACGACCTGCTACTCGGCGTCAACCTGCCCCTCACCACCGGGTTTGGTTCGGCCACGAAGAACATTGGCAGCGTGCTGAACAGCGGGTTGGAGTTGGCCCTGGGCGTCAACAATGCGTGGGGCGATCTCAACTGGAACGCCAGTGCGAACTTCACCACAAACCGCAACGAGGTGCTCGACCTCGGGCCGGGTACGGAGGAGATTATCCTGGACGCCATCCTTGCGCGAGGGCGCGGCGGCGCCAGCATCATCAGGGAGGGCTACCCCCTGGGGGCCTTCTACACCTTCGTCTACGAAGGCATCTGGCAGAGCCAGGAGGAGATTGACCGCGTAGGCACGATGCCTGATGCAGAGCCAGGGTTTGCCCGGTTCCAAGACGTCAACGGCGACGGCGTCTTCAACGGTCAAGACCTCAAGATCATCCCTACAGGCTACCCGGACTTCACCTATGGCCTGACGAACTCGTTCTCGTACAAAGGCGTGGACCTCTCCGTTTTCATCCAGGGCAACTACGGAAACGAGATCATGAACCTCGGGAACGTAAACCTGAGAAACCCCAGCGGGAACAACAACATCTTGAAAGAGGCGGCTAACTACTGGACGCCGGACAACCCGGACGCCACCATCCCGCGCCCCCGCCTCAACTACACGGGAAGCGTCTCGACGCGCGACCTTGAAGACGGGTCGTACCTGCGCGTGAAAAACGTCACGCTGGGATACAGCCTCCCCACCGGCGTGCTGAGCGTAAGCGGCGTGCGCGAGGCGCGGCTGTACGTGCAGGCGCGAAACCTGCTCACCCTCACCGGCTACAGCGGCCTCGACCCCGAAATCAACATCTTCGGGGGAGAGACGGGGCGCGTCGGCTACGACTACTTCGAGCGCTACCCGGCGTCTCGGACCTTTAGCGCTGGGGTGAACCTGACCTTTTAGCCTGTGCAAACCCCGCTCTCAGAAAAGATCACTCGACTACAGCCGGTATTCCATATGACGCGTGCTTCTCGAACCCTCAAGCGCACCCTCGCGCTCCTTCTCGTTCCGGCGCTTCTGTTTGGCCTCTCATTCCTCATGACCGGATGCGACAGCTTCCTGGAGGCCAACCCGAAGTCGCAGATCGCCTCCAGCAACTTCTACCAATCGGAGGCCGACGCCATCGGTGGCGTCAACGACGTGTACAACGCGCTTACAGGCGTCTACGACCCTAATGGGGTTCCGAGGTTATCGGATCTCACCTCGGACGAAGCCCACCACGGCTTCCCCCCGCCTACTGACAAGTTCAACCTGCAAGCGTACCAGTTCACCGCGCAGAATCGGTTTTTTCAGATCTCGTGGACGTTTCTCTATCAGGGCGTCAACCGGGCGAACACGGCCATCACCCGCATCCCGGATGTGGAGATGGACGAGGAACTCAAGGCCCGGCTCATTGGAGAAGCCAAGTTCCTGCGCGCGCTTTTCTACTTCAACTTAGTTCGCCTCTGGGGAGGCGTCCCGCTGGTGACTGAGCCTACGCAGAGCCTGGACGAGGTCAACGTGCCGCGAAGCTCAGCCGAGGAGGTCTACCAGCTCGTTCTGGATGACTTGCAGGCCGCCGAGGCCGCACTGCCAGTCTCGTACGGTCCGGCCAACGTCGGGCGCGCCACCTCCGGCGCAGCGAAGGCACTCCTGGCAAAGGTATACCTCACGCGCGAGAACTGGCAGCAGGCTGCCGAGAAGGCGAAAGAGGTGATTGATTCGGGCGAGTACGGCCTCCTCGACGACTACACCGATCTCTGGACGTACGAGAACGAGAACAGCATGGAGCATATCTTTTCCGTGCAGTTCATGATAGACGAGGTGCCCTCGCCTCACAGCAGCTACTACGCGCCCCGCATCGCGGGCATTTCGCTGGGTACCACGTTCGGAGAGAATGCGCCAAGGCCCATCTGGGCCGCCTCGTTCCGGGACGACGACGCCCGGACAGCCCTCTTTGAAACGCAGTATGCGAAGTACAACAACCCGCAGGATACGGCATACTTTGAGCCGCACATCTTCAAGTACTTCGACCGCGACGCCACGACGTTCAACTCGGGCCACAACTTCCCGGTGATTCGCTATGCGGACGTCTTGCTCATCTACGCCGAGGCGCTTAACGAGTTAGGGCGCACCAGCGAAGCTTACCCGTACATCAACCAGGTGCGAGAGCGTGCTGAACTCCCATCTCTGTCGGGACTGAGCCAAGAGGTCTTTCGCGATGCCGTCATCCAGGAGCGGAGCTGGGAGCTGGGCATGGAGGGGCACCGGCGGTTCGACCTCGTGCGGACGGGCAAGCTTATCGAGGTGATGAACGCGATCCTGGAAGGGAATCCTGTGGATGAACACTTCACGCTGCTGCCCATCCCGCTGCGCGAGATCCAGACGAACCCGGAGCTGGAACAGAACCCAGGGTACTAAAGGCACAGGTGGGTTTCATAAAGCAGATCCGGGGGCAGCGCTCATGTTGAAGGCACCGATCAAGTGGTTACTCGTTTGCCAGGCCCTCCTGTTGTGGGTTCTTGGGTGCGTCCCGGCCACGGCCCAGATTGAAGAGCAGGACCCGGCGTCACAGAATCCTCGGGAGGAGCCGGTTCTCGTCGAAGTCACGAAAATATGGGACCGCGCCCCCTACAACTCATTCACTGATCTGATACGCTTCGGCGGTAAGTGGTACTGCGTTTTCCGCGAAGGAGAAAAACACGTTTACGGCGAGGACGGGAAGATCAGAGTCATCGTCAGCGACGACGGCCGGAGTTGGGAATCGGCCGCGCTGTTGGCGGAGGAGGGCAAGGATCTACGCGACCCGAAGCTCGCGGTCACGCCGGACGGCCGCCTGATGATCGCCTTCGGCGGGTCGGTATACGAGGGGGAGACGAACACCTCGCGCCAGTCTTATGTCACCTTCTCAGAGGACGGGCAGAGCTGGACGCCACTGCACCCCGTGCTGGCGAAGGGCGAGTGGCTTTGGGACGTAGTATGGCACGACAGCCTGGCTTATGGCAGTGCCTACGACGTCTTCGATGAGGGTTGGACCCTCAAGCTCTACACCAGCAAGGACGGCCTGGACTTCCAGCCGCTCACGCAACTGCAGGTACCGGATAAGCCTAACGAGACGGCCTTAAGCTTCCTGTCGGACGGCAAGATGATCGCCCTGGCCCGGAGAGAGGCGGGTAACCAGCAGGCCTGGATCGGGACCAGCAGAGCGCCTTACACCGACTGGTCGTGGAACGAGACCAAGTACATCGTCGGCGGTCCGAACTTCATCATTTTGCCGAACGGCCAGATGTGGGCAGCCGGCCGCAGCCACGTCGGCGGGCCAACAAAAACCGTTCTCGCCCGCTTCGGCCTAGACACCTACGAGCCTGTGCTGACGCTGCCCAGCGGCGGCGACACGAGCTATCCCGGCCTCGTCTGGCACGACGGGCTGCTCTGGGTCAGCTACTACTCCTCCCATGAGGGCAAGGCGTCTATTTATCTGGCGAAGGTAAAACTGCCGCGTTAAGCACATCCACGTGAACAGCTTTACGGGGGCAAGGCGGCGAATCTGGATTGTCAGTTTCTCACATCACGTACAAGATCGCGTTACTCGAAGAAATCAGGAGCAGAGGTCAGCTATGCGTTTCAATCACGCCAAGCGTGGCGGTCTGAACGCCACCGAGGCGCTGATTCACACAGCCCGTAGAGGTTTGCCCTTCACACTGCTCTTCGCGCTACTGATGATTAGCTGTGCAGAGCGGATAGCACCAACTCAACCGGAGGCGCGGGAAGAGGAAGACGCGCTGGAGTCAGCGAAGAAGCGACTGCCACGCCCGTTTCCCGTAAAGGCGTGACTTTGGCGGGAGACCTAAGTTATTTCACGTCCAACAACTTCGCCAACCTGCAGAGGGTGCTCGATAGCGGGGCAGGCGTCATAGGTGTCAACTTGCCCTGGTACGCGGCTACCCAGCCCTGTGAAGGATGTGCTGCGGAGCGACCTGCCGATCCTCGAGACTGGAATGACCCGACGTACGCTTCCAGCTCAGCGGTACGAGATCTTGATGAGGTTTCGGACTACGTCGAGAAAAACGGCAATGGCGCCTTCCTGATGGTTATCGTATTCGGCACGCCGGGTTGGGCAGCGTGTCCGGGAGACGCAAGCTATGATACGCGGTTCTATCCGCCGCAAGATGCTTCCGACTTCGGTGACTTCATGTACGCCATGTCGGAGCGCTACAGCGGTACCCACACCTCCAACGATGGGCTGGATCTGGGATCCGTTCGTGACTGGGTGATCTACAACGAGGTGAACACCCCAGACTGGTGGCACAACACCGCGTGCAATACTCAGCAGAACGATCCGGTTTACTACTACGGTGCCGTTCTCAACGAGTCGTATTCAGAGGTGCACCATCTACCTGCAAGCTCCGGCGTTCGGGTTTTAGCTGGCGGGTTTACGTCCTACCACCATGAGGACTACCAGGGAAACGCTGGGTTGCGCATCTCGACGAGCTACCAAGACTGGAATAACCAGACGCAGGCGCTACAGGATGGAGAGCAGAACCATGCCTGGATCAGCCCCTTGGACTTCGTTGATGCGATGAAAAGCTACGACGTGCAGTTCGACGCTATTGCTCTGCACCCGTACTCACCGCGGATCTACGACGATCCTCTGGCTCAGCCGCCCGATGGGGGTGTCAGTCTCGGAAACCTCTCTGTCCTGCTGACAAAACTGCGAGATCTATGGCCCAACGATGAGAGCAAGTGGCACCTCGCGCTCACAGAGTACCACCTCCATTCCCACTACGGCAACACTTCGTTAGGGTGGGACCGCAAGCCCGAGATACCCTGCCCGAATTATTTTTGCGCGTCAACCTCGGAGCAAAACCTCAACAGCTTTCTGCAGACAGCTTACGGGTCGGGTGGGGCGAACAAGCCCTACGTGGACTACCTGGTCTGGACAATGTGGAACGACGTTGATCCCTACACCGGCGGCATCGTTCGCGGAGACGGATCCGACAAGGTCGAGGGGATAGCCTCCGGTAGCGTTAGGGCTACGTATACTGCCGTTCAGTAGGCGACGTGCCACGACGCTCGACCTAATGACAGCCGCGATGCATGACAGCCGCGATGCAGCGAGCCTCTAATTAGCGTCTTCTCCTCGAGCACGCCCTGCCAGATGCCTGACAAGTCCTGCTTCTTCGCGCTTCTTGGGTTGCTGGCGGCTTCGCTAATAGCAGCCTTGCCGCGCGAGGCTGTGGCGCAGAACAGCTTTCTCCTCGAAGCCCCCGACCGGGGGCGGCCGGCGGCCTTCCCGCGCTTCTCCATACCCGGCCATGAGGAGCAGGCCGACCTGCTGAGCGCCTTTCTGTGGTATCACTTCGCCGAGCGCCCCGGTCCAGGCAAGGTGCTCTTCAACAAGGAATACCTGGCGCTCTCGGACCTGTGGCTGGCGGGCGCGCCCGTCTCGCCACCCAGTGCGAATTTGCAGGCGGCGTACCGATCCATCCTGCTTGGCCTCGGCATCAGCCCGGAGGGCTACGTTTACACGCACCAGCACTTTTCGCACGCGCACGATCTGGGCTGGCCCTTTCCAGTTTGGCCGCAGGCCGGGCGAACGGGCGAGGCGGTGCGCGGCGTGACGGCGGGCTGGCACTTCCAGGAGATAGACTCCGTCAAAGGGTGGACGGGCGACATCATGCAGGCCAAAGGCCTGGACACATTCGCCGGCCAGGCGGCCACCGAGGGATGGGAATTGCACCATCTACGCTCTCAGGGCTTCGCGGAGGGGGCGTGGCAGCTTACCGCGACAGGCCCTTCGCCCGCGCTGACGACACCAGAAGGCACCATCATCAATGCCTTTAACGCCCCCTACCTGCAACTTCGATGGAGCCGCTCCGGCGAAGCCGGCCTGTATGGGACTCCGTACGTGGAGTGGATGCGAGATGGCGATGCGGCGTTCTCTGAGGAGCGCCGTGTCTACTTCTACCCGCAGGACACGCCGCTCTCCGAGGAAGGGGTCTACCACTCAATCATCGAGATGCATGTGCACCCAGGGTGGGAGGGCACCATCAAGCGCATCCGCATCGCGCTGGCTCCTGGCGAGCACGATGTGGATGTTAGCATCGGCTCCTTCTTTACGGTCTACGACACGCGCCACACGATTAACAACCCCATCTTCATCCTCGCCAGCGACTACTACTTTGGCTGGACGCGCGACTTGAGTTTCTTGCGCGAGAACATCAACCGTATGCGGAGGGCGCTTCGCTACCAGCAGACCGTGATGGGAGGCCTCAAGCACAACCGCATCCGCAACACGTGGCCAGGCCACGGCGGACGCCCCGGCTTCACCTGGCAGGACGACAGCACGAAGGTGATCCATCCTGGTCGGGGCCTCGGGAGTAACTACTGGGACCTCTTGCCCTTCGGGTGGGACGACATGTACGCCACGGCACAGTACTACGCAGCTACGCAGGTCATGGCCGACCTCGAAGAGGCCATCCGTGTGCACCCCGGCTGGGGCATACCCGGCGGCCCGCTCGCGTTCGACCCTGACGTGTTGCGCCGGCACGCCGCAGAGGTGAAGGCTACGGCGAACGAGCTATTCTGGAATGAGGAGACAGGCCGCTTCGTCGCCAGCATTGACGAGGAAGGCAACGCGCATGATTACGGCTTCACCTTTCTCAACCTCGAAGCCATCTGGTACGGCATCGCCAGCGAGGAGCACGCCGAGGCGATTATGGACTGGATCACCGGCGAGCGCACCATCGCGGGGGACACCTCTACGGGCGAAGACATCTACCACTGGCGCTTTGGGCCGCGCGCCACCACGCGCCGCAATATCGAGTGGTACGGATGGGTTTGGAACCAGCCGGAAGAGATTCCATGGGGCGGGCAGGTGCAGGACGGCGGGGCGGTGCTGGGCTTCACCTTCTACGACCTCTGGGCGCGCCTCCACCTGCGAGGTCCCGACAACGCTTGGCAACGCCTGAGCGAGATCACCGGCTGGCTGGCGGACGTGGACGAGGCCGGCGGCTACCGCGCTTACTACGAGGGCGGGAAGCGCGGCACCAAGCTTCAGGGGTGCGGCACGCCCGGCGGGCTGGGGGTGGACTGCGAGTTTTACGAGAGCAGCCTGGTGCCGTCAATCGTGACGTACGGCTTCCTCGGCCTCGACCCGCACCCCGACGCGCTGGGCGTCGCCCCTGAACTGCCCACGCAGGCTTCCGACATGGGCATCCGCAATGCGCTCTATCGCGGCGTGCGCTTTGACGTGCAGGCGACGCCGCAGTCCATCGTCCTCAAACTGAAAGAGACGCCCGCAACGGCCTTCCGCATTCGCCTGGCAGAGGGGTGGCGGCTGGTGGAAGAAACGGCTGAGGGGGCAGATGGCGCTGTTGAGGGAAGGGGACCGACGTTTGCCTTGAAGGCGCCGGGCACCTACCGCTTCGAGAAGTAATCCTTCTTGATCGCGTCCGATGTTGCTCGAAGGAAAAGATGAGGTTGCCTGTTATCCTACTCTACGACGTGAGCGGCACAATGAAGCACATGCTCTTCGACGACGCACCGGCGCTCGCTCGCGTGCGCAGGGTTCGCCTCGCTTGGTTCTTTGGTTTCTTGGCTGTGATCGGATGGGGCAACGCCCCCGCCTCGGCGCAGCCCGGCAGGGGAAGCGGCCCGCCGAACATCGTGTTCATCTTGGCTGACGACCTCGGATGGCGGGACACGGGCATCTACGGCAGCACGTACTACGAGACGCCCAGCATTGACGCCCTCGCCGCGCAGGGCCGTCTTTTCACGAACGCCTACGCCGCCAGCCCGCTCTGCTCGCCCACCCGCGCCAGCATTCTCACAGGCCAGAACCCCGGCCGCCTGCGATTTACTGCCCCACACGGACATCTGCCCGAGGCCATCCTCGACCCGGTGGTCCCCGACACGGCGGCCCCCGACAAGAAGGTGACCATTCCGCAGAGCCGCACTCGCCTGCCCAACGAGTACGTCACCTACGCCGAGGTGCTTAAGGAAGCCAGCTACGCGACGGCCTTCGTGGGCAAGTGGCACTTGGGCAGCGCCCCCTACATCCCCGAAAAGCAGGGCTTCGACGTGGTCGTCGGCGGGCGCGGGCATCCTGGACCGCCGGGCGGCTACTTTGCGCCCTGGCCTGTCGAAACGCTTCCCGACGTGCCGGAAGGCACGCACATCAGTGACGCCATCACCGACGAAGCGATCCGCTTTGTGAAAGACCACCGCGATGAGCCGTTTCTGCTCAACCTGTGGTTCTACGACGTGCACGCGCCCTTTCAAGCAAGGGAAGACTTGAAAGCGAAGTACGCAAGCCTGGAAGACCCACAGCGCTTGCAGGATTCTCAGACGATGGGCGCCATGATCGAGGTGATGGACCGCAACATCGGTCGCGTCATGGACACGCTCTCTGAACTTGGACTGGCGGAGAACACCATCGTCATCTTCACCTCAGATAACGGCGGCAACATGTACAACGAGGTGGACGGAGGCACGACGCCAACGAACAACGCGCCGCTGCGCAGCGGTAAAGGCAACATCTACGAGGGTGGCGTTCGCGTGCCGCTCATCGTGCGCTGGCCGGGCGTGACGTACCCCGGCTCGGTTAGCCAGGAGGTCGTCTCCAGCGTTGATTACTTCCCTACGCTGCTCGACATCCTTGACCTGCCGGCGCCCTCCGGCCAGGTGCTCGACGGCGTCAGCCTCGTGCCGGCGCTGAAGAACGAGCCGTTCGATCAGGAGGCGATGTACGTGCATTTTCCGCACCTCGTGCCCGCTACCGGGAACTGGCCGGCCACCTCGGTGCGGCAGGGCGATTGGAAGCTCATCCGCCGCTACTGCCAGGGGCCTGACCAGGAGGACCGCTACGAACTCTACGACCTGCGCACCGACGTGGGTGAACTCCGAGACGTCTCGAATCAAGAGCCGCAGAAGACAGCGGAGTTGCGTGATCGGGTGGGCGGCTGGTTGCAAGAGACGCAGGCGCTCGTGCCCACGTGTAATCCTGCGTACGACTTCGATGCCGAGCCTGAGTAGACCGCACCTGCCATCCGAGCCACTATTGCGCAAACGTTCGAGGGTTCTATGAGATACAGAGAGCACGCCGTGCTGTTCGTGAGCCTCTGGCTGCTGAGCCTCCTGCTGGCGCTGCCGTCGCCGGCACAGGATCTCACCGTGAAGAAGCTACAGACGGAGTACCGCACGGAACCGCTGGGCCTTGACATGCTGCACCCCCGCTTGAGCTGGCAGGTGGCTTCGGAGGCGCGCGCGAAAAAGCAGCAAGCCTATCGCATCCTCGTTGCCAGCACTCGGGAGAAACTCCGGCGGGGCGAAGGCGACCTGTGGGACTCCGGCAAGGTGCGCTCCGACCAGACGATGAACGTCGCCTACGCCGGCCGGGAGCTGTCCTCGCGCCAGCGGTGCCACTGGAAAGTGCGCGTCTGGGACGAGAAGGGACAGCCTTCAGACTGGAGCGCGCCGTCTATTTGGTCAATAGGCCTACTGGCGCCGTCTGATTGGCAGGCGCAGTGGATCGGCCTGCCCACGGATGAGGAGGCGCCCATTGCCCAGGACGACTCGCTCAAGCTCCCGCCGAGTCCGTACCTGCGGAGAGGCTTCGACGTGGCGGGCGAGGTGGAGCGCGCTACGCTCTACGTCACCGCCCTCGGCCTCTACGAGATGCGCCTCAACGGTGAGCGCATCGGCGAGGACTATTTCACGCCGGGCTGGACGGACTACCTCAAGCGCGTCCACTACCAGACATATGACGTGACGGACCACGTCCAGGGCGGTGAAAACGCCCTCGGCGCCCTCTTGGCGGACGGATGGTACGCCGGATACGTCGGGTACGGCCTCCTGGTGGGCCTGCCGGAGCCGCGCGAGATGTACGGCTCGACGCCCGCGTTGCACGCACAGCTGGAGATTACCTACGCAGACGGCGAGCGCGAAACCATCGCCACAGACGGAAGCTGGGCGGCCACGTTCGGCCCCATCAAGGAGGCTGACCTTCTCATGGGCACGACATACGACGCACGCGATGAGATGCCGGGCTGGGATCGTCCGGGCTTCGAGGACGCAGCCTGGCAACAGGCGGCCGTGATGCAGCCGGAGCACGGCGTGCTCCAGGCCTATCCGGGCATGCCTGTGCGGAAGACGCAGGAACTGAAGCCGGTGGAAATCACGCAGCGCGGCGAGGGAAAACACATCATTGACTTGGGACAAAACTTCGCCGGCATCGTCCGGCTGCGCATGGAAGGGCCGGCCGGCACGCAGGTCGTGCTCCGCTACGGCGAGATGTTGCACGAGGACGGTTCCTTGATGACGGAAAACCTGCGCCGGGCACGCGCCACCGACACGTATATTTTGAACGGGGATGGCGTCGAGACCTGGGAGCCGCCCTTTACCTACCACGGCTTCCGCTACGTCGAGGTGAGCGGCTACCCCGGCACGCTGGCGCCAGACGACCTCACCGGGCTGGTTCTGCACTCGGCCACGCCTATGGTGAGCACGCTCGAAACCTCTAATGCGATGGTGAACCAGCTCTTCGAGAACATCACCTGGACGCAGCGTTCTAACTTCGTCGAGGTGCCCACCGACTGCCCGCAGCGCGACGAGCGTCTCGGCTGGACGGGCGACACGCAGATCTTCGCCCGCTCGGCGACCTACAACGCCGACGTGGGCGCGTTCTTCACCAAATGGCTCGTTGATCTCGAAGATGCCCAGTACCCGCGGTCACACCGTATCCAGTCGCGCGGCTACGAGAAGGCGTACCTGGAGCCGGAGGAGATGCCGGACGGACTCTACCCCGAATACGCTCCGCACCCGTACGCCAATGGGACGGGCGGCTCGCCGGGGTGGTCGGACGCCGGCATCATCGTGCCCTACACCGTCTACCGCGCCTACGGCGACACGCTCGTATTGCGAAAGCATTACGCGGGGATGAAGCGCTTCATGGACTTCTACGAGCGCCGCGGCACGGACTTCTTGATGGGCGGCTACGGCAGCAACTACGGCGACTGGCTCGCCCTCGACGCCCAGCCTTCCGACAGCCTCATTGCCACCCTCTACTACGGCTACGATGCCCGGCTTATGGCCGAGATCGCTGAGGCGCTCGGAGAGGCCGAAGACGCGGAGGCCTTCCAGACGCTGCACGGCAACATCCAGGAGGCTTTCGTGGAGCGATTCGTTGAGGCGAACGGCCGGATCGAGAGCAACACGCAAACGGCCTACGCGATGGCCGTCGTGATGGACATGCTGCCTGATTCATTGGAAAAAAAGGCGGCCGGACGGCTGGCTACCCTCATCGAGGAGAGTGGGGGGCGTCTGTCGGTGGGTTTCCTCGGCACCAGCCAAGTGCTCCCCGCCCTGACGGCCCACGGCTACAACGACCTGGCGTACCACCTCCTCACCAGCACCGAGTATCCGTCATGGGGCTACGAGGTCGTCAACGGGGCCACCACGATGTGGGAGCGGTGGGACAGCTACACGAAGGAGAGCGGCTTCAAAAGCCCGGCGATGAACTCCTTCAACCACTACGCCTTTGGGGCCGTCGCCGAGTGGATGTTCGCGTCCATGGCCGGCATCAACACGGAAGGCCCCGGCTACAAAGAGATCATCGTCAAGCCGGAGATCGGAGGCGACATGACGTATGCGAGGGCCACCTACGGCTCGCGCCGCGGTGAGATCGCCTCACATTGGCGCTTCACCGATGCCGGCCTGGAGCTTGAGGTGCGCATCCCGGCCAACACCGTAGCAACCGTCTACGTCCCGGCCGAGAGCGCCGAGCGCGTCACGGAAAACCGCACCCCCGCCAGCCAGGCCGAGGGCGTCCGGTTCGAGCGGATGGACGCCGGCCGCGCGGTGTACCGCGTCGGATCGGGGCACTACGTCTTCGCCTCCGAAGGCGCCCGCGCTGACCTCTTGGCGCCGCAGCCCACAGGCTCCTGATTCCGGCACGTACGAGCAAACGCCAACATTCTCCTTTGAAACCACCCTCATGCACCGGTCACGTTTACTCGTTGGTTTTCTGGTCATCGGCATCCTGAGCGGGTGGGGTGCCCTCGCCACCGACGCAGCGGCGCAATCCGACGCGGCGACCGACGCGCCTTGGATCGGACTGCCCGCATCGGAGGGGCCGACGGGCAGCGGGCCACGCAACCGCTTCACGTACTTCCGCAAGGTCGTAACGCTGGACGAAGTGCCGGACACCGCCGCCGTCCGCTTCGCCGCCGACAGCAATGCGCGGCTCTGGATCAACGGCCACCTCGTCCGGCGCAAAGTGGCGCGCTACGCGGAAGAGCATGCCACGGCCGAGGTGGTGAACGCCGCGCCGTACCTGCGGGAGGGCCAGAACGTGGTTGTCGCGCTGCATCACAACTGGGGCGACATCGTCACCTTCCAGCGCACGGGCAACGAGCGCCTGGGTCTCTACCTCAGCGGCTCCTGGATCGCCACCGATTCCACGTGGCGCATGACGCGCGCGCCGCAGTTCGTGCAGCACGAGAAGCAGATCATCGGCGTGCCGGGCACGGGGCGCGTGCGCTATCCGCAGATTGTGGACGCGCGCGAAGACCTCCAGGGCGACCTCCACGACTCGTCCTTCGACGTGAGCGGCTGGAGGCACGCCACCGAAATAGACGACGGCCCGTGGCCCGCCACGCCGCCGCCCGTGGAGACGCCGGGGCAGCGCGAGCATCCGGTCCGGCCCATGGCCGTACTGGCCGCCGGAACCGCCGACCGCGACTTCTCGGACGACCCCGCCGCCATAGCAAAAAATATCCGCGACGCGCAGTACCGGCCCGACAGCCTGACGACCGATAAGGCCATCGCGTTCGTGGCGGGGCAGCCGGCCGTGATCGAGGGGGCAGCAGGTGAGACGCGCTACGTCACCTTCGACTTTTTTCGCCCTCTGCACGGCTATCCGTACCTCAAGCTGGCCGAGGCACCGGCCGGCACGGCCTTCGATTTCGGCTACGCGGAGATCCCGCGCTCTGCGTACTCGGGCCGTATGCAGGTCAACCCGGAAACCGGGTGGGTTGACCCTACGGGCGTCGTGGGGGACCGCTACGCAGATCGGTACATTACCAGAGCGGGATCGCAGTCCGTTGAGATTCCCGACGAGCGCACTGCCCGCTGGATGACGGTGCTCATCCGCTTTCCCGAAGCCGGGCGCGTCGTCATCGAAGACCTCGGCATCGTCAAGAGTCAGTACCCGGTAGACTGGGTCGGCACCTTTGCGACAGGCGACGAGCACATTGATCAAATCATCAAGCTGGCGCTGATCCACGCCGAGCTGAACATGACCGACGCCTACATTGATACGCCGGGGCGCGAAGACGAGCAGTGGCTCGACGATTCACGCCTGCGCGCGGTGATCGGCGCGCGCTGGTTTGGCGATACGCGGCTGCGCGAGTTTTTCCTGCGCTCCGTGGCTGAGAGCCAGCGCCCGGACGACGGCCGCTTCCACGACTTCCCACCCACCAACTACCCGGCCTTCGTCTCCACGTACGACTGGAACATGCAGTGGGTAGCCATGCTGTACGACCAGTACCGGTGGTCGGGCGATACGGGCGTAATCCGCACGTACTGGGACAACCTCACACGCTTCTGGGACGATGCGCTCTCGCACCTCGACGAAAACGGCGTCTGGCGCACCAGCGAGGTGCGGGGCGACATCCGCGTGGGGCAGCCTCCGGAAGAGGGGCAGTCCAGCGGGATTGTGACAGCGGGCCTCATCGAGCGGCTGCACTGGTCGGCCGAGATGGCCGAGGCCATCGAAGAGGAAGAGCAGGCGCTCGATTGGCACGCAACGGCGCAGCGCATGGCCGAGGCGTTCCGCCAGCACCACGTCGTAGCGGCTACCGACCAACTGCCAGCGCACGTGGCGGATCGGTACGACCCGCAGGACTCCACCATCGCTCGCGGCTTCAGCCAGGCTGGGCAGACGATGGCCGTGTACACCGGCCTACTCACGGATGAGCAGGCACGCGAGGTGCTCCGCTACGCCTTTCCCAAACCCTTCGGCGCGCCGCCGGAAGGCGTCACACGCTGGAACAACCCGACGTTCAGCTACCGGGTACTCCGTGCCCTGTCCCACGGGGGACTGACCGAGCGGGCCGTACAGCACATGATCGAGCGGTACAGCCAGTACCTGCCGGGTCACCCTGCCAACCCGGTGCCGCTGGAGCTTCAAGGGCCGTACGGCGGGCCGCTTCCCGAGTACTGGATCAGCCGGCAAGACCGCGACCTGGCGCCGGGCGACACGAACACGGCGCAGCCTGTTGATCCTACCGGCTCGCACGGATGGGCAGCCGTCCCACTGGCGTGGCTGCACGACACGCTCCTCGGCGTGCAGATCGCAGAACCAGGGGGCGGTACGCTTCGCATCTCTCCGCAGACGGGCGGGCTGCCGTTCGTGCAGGGCTACACCGCCACGCCGAAGGGGCGCGTGTGGGTTTCTTACAAGCCGCAGCGCTGGCAAGTGGAGGTGGTGATTCCTGAAGGCGTGATTGCGACCGTGGTTCTGCCGCCGGCCTTCGAAGGCAAGCAGGTCGCGATCCGCGAGCAGGCTGGAACTGCGCGCGAAGCCGACGCTCGGACTTTCGAGGTTGAGGGGGGCGGCCGGTACGTCTTCGAGGCGCGCTGATTCGAGGCGCGCTGAGACGTTGTTGAGCGACTCCGAACACCAGACATAGCGAACCCGATGCGAGAAACGATCAGCGCTTCGAAGGACGGACGCCTCGCTCGGCGATGGCTTCAGAGCCGGCGCTGGTGGGGCGGCGCGCTGCTTCTCGTCTGCGCGCTGGCGAGCGTCGCCGGTGGTGGGGCGCAGCGGGCAGCGGCACAGGGGAGCGAGCAGCGCCTCGCGCGCTCGTCCGCCGCCGGGCAATACGGCGCGAAAAACGTCCTCCTCATCCTGGCCGACGACATGAGCGCGCACCTCGGCGCGCTCGGCACAGAGGCCGTGACGACGCCCGTGCTCGACAGCCTGGCTGCTCAGGGCGTGCTCTTCACGAAGGCCCACGCGGCCAGCGCTTCTTGCTCGCCTTCGCGCGGCTCGATCCTGACGGGCATGTACCCGCACAGCAACGGCCACTGGCGCAACACCATCACTCCGAAGATCACGGATCCGGCGTCCGAGTTCGGCAGGCAATCCAGCACGGCGGACCGCGTCGGGGTGCACGAGGACATCGCCACGCTCCCTGAGATCCTGAAGCAGGCCGGGTTTTACACAGGCATCACCCAGAAGTGGCACCTGAGTCCGCCCTGGAAATTCCCCTTCCAGCGGCGCCTTCCCGCAAAGGGATCGCTGGAAAACATTCGCCGCGACGTCAACACGTTCCTTCAGGAGGCGGGCGACCGGCCGTTTTTTCTTCAGATGAACATCGGCAACACGCACCGGCGGTTCGATGCCTCCTTCGAGGGCGTTCCCCGCGTCGCACCAGAGGACGTGGATATGCCGCCGCTCTTCCCCGACACGCCTAAGGCGCGGCAGGATCTGGCCGCGTACTTCAGTAGCATAAACGCCCTCGACGCCGCCGTGGGCGCCACGCTCGACGCCCTAAAGGCGAGCGGCCGGAGCGACGAAACCCTCGTCATCTTCACGAGCGACCACGGCTGGGCGTACCCGCGCGGAAAGGCAACGGCGTACTACATGGGCACCCACGTGCCGCTCATCGTCAGCGGGCCGGGGGTGGTGCGCAACCGCCGCACCGACGCGCTCACCAGCCTCGTTGACCTGATGCCCACGATGCTCGACGCCCTTGACTTGGAGGCGCCAGAGACGGTGCAGGGGCGCTCGCTGCGTGCGTGGCTGACTGGTGAGACGCCGTCGTCGTGGCGCGACGTGCTCTTTACCGAGCACAACTCGCATGGCCCGCCGGAGCGCGACTGGTATCCCAGCCGCTCCGCGCTCGACGGCCGGTACCACTACATCCTGAACCTGTGGCCGGACAAGACCTATCGCTTCCCCGCCGATTTGACCGAAGAGGAAGGGTGGGGAACGCTCATCTACGACGCCGTCGTCGAGGCCAGAGGGGAAGCGCCGGAGCCGTATGAGGCCTTGCAGAACACGATCCATCGCCCGAAGGAGGAGCTGTACAACATCGAGCAGGACCCGTACGAGTTGAACAACCTCGCAGACGATCCGGCTTACGCCGAAGAGCAGCAGCGGCTGAAGACCGCCTTGCAGCAGTGGATAACCCGGACCGATGATCCCTTCGACCCCGCGCAGATTGAGCGGCGCAGCAAGCAACCCGCGCCGAGCGAGGACAGGCGGTGAACTTCATCACGAACTGCTTTGGGACATGGTGCAAAGCCAAATTGACAAAGGAAGACAGGCGTTTCCTCCTATGCAATTTTTCTCTGATCCATAGCGTCTTCGGCTTCTTGTTCGGTTAAGCGACGCGAACGCGTGCTGCGCTCCGTAGCGTCACGGGGCCGACCAGCCCAGACGGCTGGAGCGCATCGTCCTTGCTCACGCGCGGGACGCTGGCCCACGTCTCGAAGCCCTTCGCTTGCCGAGGCTGGCCGGGGAGTTCGGGAAAGTCGTCCGGATACTTCAGGTCGCCGACCATCCGGTTGAGCCACGTGTTCGTCACGCGCACCTCCAGCGTGTTCGTGCCCGCCTTTGCTGCGTCGGTGATGTCCAGCACGAAGGGGGGCTTCCAGAGCACGCCCAGGTTCTGCCCGTTTAGGATCACCTCGGCCAGCACGTGCACCTCCCCAAGGTCCAGGTAAAGCGCGCGGTCCTCACTCAGGCGGTTGCCAGGGAGATCGAAGGTCTCCACGTAGGTGGCCGTTCCGGAGAAGTGCTTGACGGCGGCATCGCCGTGCTCGGTCCACGACTTTAGCGCGTCGAGGGTGAGGCGCTCCGGGACGTCCATGTTCTTGGGAAAGCGAACCTCCCAGGGGCCTTCGATCTCCAGAGGAGCGGGAAGGGCCTCGACCTCGAACGAGCGCGTGGCTCCGCTCGCCAGCTGCAGGCGGTAAGAGCCGTCTGCGCCGACCTCGGCGGCAAGCCCACCCTCCGGCCGGCGCGTGACCTCCGGAAGGCGAAGCAGGCTGCCCCGGTCCGGCGGCACCTCCTCCTCTTCTCTGAGCGGCTGCCCGTTCCGGCTCATCTGCACCACGGCGGGCGCCTCGTCAGATGGCTTCCGGAACACTACGAAGACGGAGCCTCGCGGAGCCAGCTCCAGGGGCACCCGGAGGCCGTGCGGGGCAGAAGCGTAGCGGGCGGTTTCCACAATGCGCCCATCGTCCGGATGCCACAACGCCGGGACGCTGCCCGTGACGCGAAACACCGGCGCCACCGAGGTGGCCTGATCGTTCTGGTTGGAGAGAAAGTAGATCTCCGCGTCGGGCGTGGAGCGGTGCGTCCACAAGATGTGCTCTGGAGCAACGACGTCCGGCGGCGTGCTCAAGGCGTCGAGCGCCGCCTCCATGTCCGTGTCACAGAAGGCCTGTCCGTTGCCGAAGCGTGCATGGGGCGTGCCTTCTTCGTCGCAGCCGGTCCAAAGCTCGGCGGCCAGAGCGCGGACTTCCTCGTCGGCCGCCGGGTAATTTTCGAGGCTGGGCGAGCGCTCGGGGGGCGGTCCCAGGACGGCGCCGCCTGCCGCCACGAGGTCGCGGAGCTTGCGCAGCAACTCGGGGCGCATCGTCTTCAAGGGGGGCAGCACGAGCAGGCGGTACGAGGGGCCGCCAGGCAACGTGAAGCGTCCGTCTTTTACCTCCAGCCGGTTTAGGATGACCTCCGCGTTGATGTAGTCGAACGCGTAGCCCGGCGGGAGCGGCGGCTCGGTGGTGCCGGTCATCTTCGGCACGTCCTCGCCGATGAAGTAGGCCACGTCGGCGACGTACCGTCCCTGCTGCAAGAGGAAGTGGCAGCGACGCAGGTAGTCGATCCAGGCGCGGCTCTGGTCGAACCAGGTGTTGTGGCGGTTAAACTCCGTGCCGAACCACTCGCTCATGCCCGGGCGGCGCTCCTCCCAGGGCTGGTGGATGTAGACGTGGAGGACGAAGTGGTTGATGCCCTCGGTGTAGGCCCAGTCGCCGCGTTTCTTAAGCGCGTAGGGGTGGCCCGTCCAGGCCGGCCCGCCGGTGAAGGCCTCGGCAGACGTGACCGGCTTGCCGTAGATGTGGGAGCAGGAGGCCGCCGCGCGCAGCTCGATGCTGCCCAGCTCGCCCGTCGCCCAGAACTCGCCGCTGACATGGTCGGCCTGCCCGCCGTACTGGAGGAACTCGGCGGGAAAGCCCCAGTGGCCGTAGTTCTCCAGCCACAGCTTGAGGCCGTGCGCGTGCGCCTCCTCGCGCAAGCCGCCCACGTAGTTGTAGGCGACGAGGTCGGCCACGAGGCGGCGCAGGTCCCAGAGAAAGCGCTCCGACTGATCCGCGCTGCCGACGATCCGCCCGGTGAGGACGGGGAGCCACGGGGTCGGGTCGTAGCTGTAGCGCTCACGGAACGTCTCGGCAAAGCCGTCCGTCCAGTTTTCCGCGCCGGTTTCGTAGCTGTCGGCCACGACGTGGCGAAAGGTCTCTTTCTCGTCTTCTGAGAGGCGCTCCAGGAGCTGGCCAACGTACGCGTCGAAGTGGACTTCGACGGCCGCGCGGTCGAGCTTGCTCACCTCCAGGCCGGTGCCCTCAGGCGAGGCCGGGGCGTTCGTGACGCCGGTAGGCGCCATGCCGGTGCGCAGAACGATCCACTCGCCGTCGGGGACGCTCCACCGCAGCGTCCCATCGGGCGCGAGGTGCTCGCTGATGTCGCGCACCTGGCTGGGTGCGACAGCGAGATCTGCCGCGTCGAACTCGGGGGGATCCGGCCAGAGGTAGGCGTCCCAGAGAGGCAGCGGCGTTGGGTGCATCTTGTCGAGGCGCTTCTCGACGTAGCGCTCCAGCCGGGCCGCGCCCGAGAGGCCGATCTCGGCGAGACCCCCGCCGCTCTCGCCCTTCAGTCCAGTAAACGCGAGGCGGAAGCGCCGCGCTTCCACCGCCGGAAAAGCCACCGCTACCGGCCCGTAGGGCGTTGCGCCGACCGGCAGCCGGGGATTGCTGCGGTCAAGCGTGAAGACGCGCACTGTGCGGAACGGCCCCTCGTCGCCGGCGGCCAGCAACTCCACCTCGACGGCGAACGGCACCTGGGCCGGGTACAGCGTCAGGCTTCGCGCCGTAAACGGCTCATCCAGTTCCAGCTCCACGACGAACGGCTCCTCTACCGCCGCCCCTTCCGGAAACATGAAGCTCGTGTCAGGGTCGCCGTCCACCATGCGCTCGACTCCCTCCGCCGTGGGGGTTGTGCGTACGCGGGGTGCACGGGCTGAGAGGACGTCCGCATCGTGCGCGGGAGCGGGAAAGGCAAGCACGGCGACGTCCTCGAAGGGGAACGCGGCTGATGCTGCGGTATGCTGCTCTATCGCTTCCAGAGCCGCTTCCGGGACGTCCGGAACAGGCAGGCGGCCTTCGAATGGCTGCGGTCCGGTCAGCCGCGTTTCAGACGTCACAAGGTGACGCATGGACTGCTCCGGCTCGACCCACGGACCGCCCGACTGGCTCCAGCCGGGGCTGTTGAAAAACCCGATGTGAACGCCCAGCCGCGCGCCCTCCTGCACGGCGTGCTCCACCAGGCCCCACCATTCCTCGCTGAGGAGCCTTACGGACCCAACTACCTGATCAGGCTGTCCGGGCACCGACTCGTCTCTAAAGATGTTGCCGATGAGCGCTTCGCCGATGCCCACCTGGGCCATCGCCTCGAGGTCGCGCGTGATCCCTTCGCGGGAGACGTTGTCGTTGATCCAGTACCAGTATACCCACGGCTTCGTCGCTTCCGGGGGCGTAGCAAAGCCTTTTTTCAACTCGTCTATATTCACCGCTTGGGGGCTGCCCAAGGCCCACCGCCTGAGGGGGGGCGGCGTCAGCACCAGCCCGGTCGCTGCGGCGGAGCGTTGCAGAAAGTCGCGCCGCGTGATCGCACTGCTTCTTGGGCGTCGTGGGGGATCTGTTTCCATGGAAAATCTCTTTATGAGATGCAAAATATTGAAGCGCCGCTACCCGTGTCGGATCGTGTTTGCAGCGCGGTCTTGACAGCTGGCTCGCTTGCAGGGCGAGAGGCCTACTGCGCTTGCGGCACCACCAGCGTCACCGGGCCAATCAGGCCCGACTGCTGAAGAGGACGCGGCTCTTGATCGTACCACTGCGATGTCATGAACGAATGGCGTCCCGCCTCAATGGGACCGCCGCCAAGAAGGCCAGACGGAAAGGTCAGCGTGCGGTGGGCAGCGCCAGGGCGGCTATCCCCGACGAGGCGGTTGTTCCAGTTGTTCGCCACCTCGACTGTGAGCGTGTTCCCCTCGCGTTGGAGGAGGTCGGGCGGGATGGTAGCCCGAAGGGGATGAGTCCAGATCGTGTCGAGTGCGACTCCGTTGACCGATACCCGGGCGACCTCGTAGACGTCACCGAGGTCAACGGCGGCTCCCGCCAGCGCAGCCGCGGGAGCGTCGAACGTCGTCGTGTAGCGAGCAACGCCCGAATAGTACCGGATGCCCTCGGCGGGGCTTTCGTCCCACGGCGTGAGCCGGTCCCAACGGACGCTCTCCTGCGGCCCTCCGCGCGCCGGGTCAAACGCGACGGTCCACGGCCCTGAGATCGGGACGGCCTGCTCGGAAGATGCTGCCGCGGCACGCGGTGTCCTGCTGGAGGCCTCTGAATGAAATACGACGACGGCCGAACCGAATGGTGCGAGCGTGAGGTTGACCTGCCGCCGGTTGTGGTTCGTCGGGACGACCTCGACCCGGCGGCGCGTGCCGGAGAGCGGGTCCCACACCTCAGCCTGGTCCTGCTGCTGGACGCGCACCGTTACTGCGGCGTTGACAAGCGAATCTGCCGGGTTGCTCACGAAGTAGATGTCAAAGGTGCCCACGCGCCGGTGAAGGAACCGGAGGGGGACGTTTGAGGAGAGGTCCTCGGGCACGCCCATGTCGCTCAGGAGGCGGGCGGTCTGGGCGTAGGAGGAATACAGGCGGTCGCCAGGTGGTGCAGCGAGCGGGGCGCCCCAGACGACGCGCCCGTCTCCATGGCGTCGTTGCGTGACGGTCTTAGGCGGCTGGTCTTCATCCCCCCAGAGCCGAGCGGCTCGTTGGCGGACCGTGTCATCGGCGGCAAGCCCGCCGGAGAGGCTGGGCGACCGGCTTGGCGGGTTGCCAACAACCGTTGCGCCCTCGGCGACGAGCCGCTCCACGACAGCGATTGCCTTGGGCGTCATGGTGGGCTGGTCGGGCAGCACGAGGACCGTGTAAGATGAGCCGTCCTCGAACGTAATCTGGCCGTTCCGGACCGTTGCGTGCTGGGCGAGGAGGCGCGGCGAGATGGCGTCGAATCGGTAGCCCCGTTTGTATCGGAGCACGCCCTCGCCCACCATCGCATCCTCGGGCGGGAGGAAAATGTGCGGGGCACCTTCGGGGGTAAGGTAGAGGATGTCGTTGACCGACGTCCCAGTACGCAGGAGCGAGGAAAGCCGGTGAACGTAGTCGTGGTAGGGCTGCACCCAAGGCCACCACGCTTGATGGCGGTGCCAGTGGATCCCGTGCGGCCCCAGCGTGATGCCGGGCTGGGCGTCGGCGCCGAGGGGCTGGTGCGTAAAAGTGTGGAAGAAGAGCGCGTTTATGCCCAGTGCGAAGGCCCAGTCGGTCTGGCTTTTCATCCGGCGCGGCGAGTAGACCAGCCCGCTCGGCATCGAGGTGAACGCCTCAGCCTGCACCACCGGGCGCCCCATCACGTTGGCAATCGAGACGGCCTCGAGGCAGCCGTACACCGTGTCGGTCCCAATGCCGGCTGCCCAAGACTCGCAGGACGGAATGTCGGCCACGGCACCAAGATCGATGTCGCCGGCCGGGTTCATGTCGTAAGGCTGGTTTGAGTAGAGCAGCCCATGCTCGTGCGCGAGGTCCCGGATGGACGCTGCGTAGTTCTCCAGGAGGAGTTCCTGCGCTGTCTTCCTCACATCCCACAGGAACCGCTCGGTCGTCTCGCGCGAGCCGACCACCGTGCCGTAGTACGCCGGGAGGTAGGGGAGGGGATCGTACCCGCGCCGGTCGCGAAAGGCCTCGCGAAAACCGGCCGTCCAGTTCTGCGAACTCATCTCCCAGCTGTCGAGGTGAAGCCGTGTCCATCCGGCCTCGCCAGTGGGCGGGCCGGTTCGCTCCAAAAGCGGCTCGTGGAACGAGCGGAAATGAGCCGCGAACGCGCCAGGCGCCAGCTTGTCCACCTCGAAGCCGTGGCCAGGGCGCGGCGCCGGCCGTGTCGTGACGCCCGTGCTCCGGGCGGCAAGCCGGAAGATCGTCCACTTGCCCGCAGGCACGTCCCACATCAGACGCCCCGCGCGGTCCATGCGTCCGGTGAGGTCAATAATCTCATCAGGGTCAACGGCCGCTGCGCACGAGGGGGCTGCCGCGTCGGGCGCCGGAACGTAGCGCGGGACGTACTTCCAGATTGAGTAAGGCTTGGTTTCGAAAAGGGCCTTGACGTTGAGGTTTCCGAGGGCGCACCCTGATGTGTCGGCGTCGGCGTGAGGCACGGCGAGTACGGCTACGTCGCGCCACCACGCGGCGCGCAGCGCGGCCAGCTCGGGCGAGAGGCCGGCGAACGGACTGGGAGGCCGCGGCGGCGGCACCGCGAGCGTGTCACGGAAAGACGTTGGCCCGGTCACGGGCGTCTGCGAAGCCATAAGGTGCTTCATCGATTCCTCGGGGCGCACCCACGGGCCGCCGCTCCCGGCCCAGCCTGGCCCTGCCCCCAGCGTCAGCTGGATTCCCAGCCGTTCGGCTTCCGCGACGGCGTGCGCGAAGTTCGCCTGCCATTCGTCGCTCATGAACTCTATGGGGCCGCGGGGGACGCCTAAATCCACTTCGAGGAAGAGCACGTGGCCGATCCCGGCCTCGGCCATCGCCTCGAGGTCGTCCGTCATGGCCTCGCGGTCCTGGTTGCCGTCGAGGAAGTACCAGTAGACGCCCGGCCGCGCGGCGGGAACGGGATCGGTAAATCGGTCCCAGAGCGCTGTTAACGTGCTGCCAGCCGACAGCGTAGGCGAGTTGTTCGAGTCTGCCCGTCGAGTCTGTGCGTAGGCCTCAGGAGGCGACGTGGCTGCGAAAAGGAAGATGGCGGCGCACAGCGCAACCGCAGCGAGCAGATGCTTCATGGGGCGGGAGTCGGTTCTGTTCACCCTTGGCAAGAACGCACTTCAAAACCGGGACTGCTTCTCAAAACCAGGAGATCTGCACAGCACGCAGGTCTTCATTTCCGTCAGATTCCACGTTCCGCTTCGTAGCGATAGTTGGCCCGCCGCTCCGGGGCGTGGTCGCCGTTCAGGAAAAATACTCCCGGATTGCCGGAGAGCGCGGCGTTGTCGGTCCAATGGAAGTCGAGCGCGACGGCTTCTGCTTCTCCGAGAGCGGTGCGAGGAAGGGCCAGCATGAGCCGGTTGTTCTCCACCCGGTACGGGACTGTCGCGGCAGGCGCCCACCCTTCGCCGGTGAACGATTCGAGCGTAGTCGTGGAGTCGCTCTGCACGCGGTGGTTGACGCGGTAGTCGTAGCCGTACGGCCCCGTCGAGGCGTCCTGGTCCGCGTCGATGAGGAGCTGCATCCAGAGGGAATCTTGACTTGACGTCAAGGCTTCGCGCGTCTCGGCGTAGAAGTACACGCGCTGCGCATCATGCGCGGCCTTCATGAGCGTGAGGTCGTTGCGGCCCGTCGTGTTCACGTACGGCCCGGCGCCCTTCTCGCCGGGGCTGTCGCGGTGCGCCGTGTCGAACCGATGGTCGCGGTACTCCGGGTTGACGCTATCCCACTGCGCAAAGCTATCTTGGAGGCGGATCGTCTTTGGCGGGCTGGGCGGCTCAGGCCGGCGGACGCCTTTGTAGCGCCGGATGTTCGACATGAGCTGGTAGTAATAGTTGTCCGCGTGGCCGCCCTTCATCGGCTCGATGTCGCGGCTGTACTCCTGGTTGTACTGGTCGATGAAGTACGTGTCGCCGGGTTCGAGGACGGCGCCGGCCTTTCCCAGATGCGCGCCGGGATAGAAGTCCCAGAAAAGGAGGGATTCCTCGACGTCCTCGCCCATCACCTGCTTGCCGGCCGTCCACTCGTTCCACCCGGTGACGAACACGAACGCCGGGTCCACGTCGAGCGCGCGCGACCACTGCTCCTCGAAGAACAACCCCTCGCCCGTGTAGGGCGTGCGGTCGTACGCGTCGGTGGGCGGCTGGTGGAAGTTGTGAAAACTCCGGCCGATGTTGGAGAGCGGGTGCTGGGCGACGCCCACGGGGACGTACTCGGCGCTGTCGGGCGAGGTGTTCCAGCCGATGCTCTGCGGAAAGTGGTCGATCCAGGGCCACTCGTGGTGGCCGTCATCGTACCACGGCAGCGAGGTCCACGCCCAGCTTTCGCGGAGGGTGAAGAAGTCCGTGATCTCCTGCGGGAACGTCACCTCGCTCATTGCCCCTCGCTCCTCCCACTGGCCGAAGATCAGGAGTGGCTTGCCGTTCCAGCGGAACCAGAGGTCAGCGTAGCGCCCCTCGGCGTAGAGCTGGTCCCAGAGCTGATAGATGGACGCCTCGCTGGCTAAGAATGTGAACTGCGGGGTGGCCTCGCCCTCGGCGCGCATCGTCTCGAATACCTCCGCGATGGCCGTGTAGGTGCCGGGATAGGTCACGTTGTTGGTCACGTCGAAGACGATCACGTCCACCCCGGCGTCAGAGAGGAGGCGCGCGTGCTGACGGATCATCCACGGGTCGGTGGAGAGGTAGTAGCCCGACTCCGGCTCTCCCCAGTAGTGCGACCCGTCGCTCCAGTTCGGATCATCGGGATTGTCGGCGAGAATTTCGGTGACGTTGGGCGGCCCGCTGCCGGTGGAGTCGTTGTGCGTGAGGAAGTAGAAGATGCCGACCGTCCGGCCCTCCTTCGGTGGTCCTGCCTCGTCGTAGTCCGGCAGAGCGCGGCCCAGCGCGTCGGTGGCGGCCCAGGTGTCGCTCTTGACATCCCACACTACGCCTGCCCGGTCTGCCGAGTCCGCCGGGGCGGGGGCAACCGGTTCGGTGTGGCGCACCTCATCCCAGTCCTCGATGCCGATGATCTCTTTGGCGAAGGCGCAAGCCTCGTCCTCGCGGGCGGTGCCCAGCGCGGCGTAGACGTCCCAGATAGGCTTCGTCCCGCCGGGGTCTTCCTCGGCGTCGGGGAAGCGGCGCAGGCCGATGCGCAGGCCGCCCTCGCCGCGGTTGTCCTGCCAGTTGTGGTACTGGAAGGCGTCAATGCCGCCGAGCGGGGCAAACTTCTTCCAGGCGTAGCACATGCCGGCGGCCTGCTCCAAGAGGTGCTCCTCGGAGTAGTCGCGCGAGTTCAGCCCCTGCTCGGAAAGGTAGACGGTGCGCCGCGCGCCGTCGTAGAAGGTGCGGGGCTGCTGTACCCAGGCGTTTAGCACCTCGATGTTCTTGTACGTGATGAGCGGCGTGCCGAAAGTGAAGTCCACCTTCTCGTCTTCCCACGCCTTCGGCTCGAAGAGCGACTCGGGATACGGGTGGTGCGCGATGGCCCACTCGAAGTCGCCCTCTGCCCGTGAGAAGTCGAGCAGGATGTCGAGCAAGTCGCGCGCGTGGTAGAAGTGCTCGTCGGAGGTCCAGTCCCAGTAGTGCGTCAGCGAAATGAAAGCTTTCGCATGGGGGTCGTACTTCCGGGCGATGTAGTAGATGGTGCGCATGGACTTGTGGTAGAGGTCCATGAACACGAGAGGGGTCTTCTCGCCGGCGTTGGTCCAGACCCATCCGGCGTCCACCTCGTTGTGGACGATCCAGTGGTGGATGCGTCCGTAGCGCGCGTCAGGCCGGGTGTAGCGCTCGGCCAGGAAGTCCATCATCGCCGCGTAGTGCTCCACGCCCCGCGGCGAGGTGACGTTCGCCATGCTGTAGATGCCGGCCGGGTCGGAGTCCGGGTGCTCGAAGATCGCGCCGATGGTCGAGTCCGGCACGTCCACGGCCTGGCCGATGAGGATGATGGCGGAGACGACGATGTCGCGCTCGGCCGTCGTGCGCAGCGTCTCGTCCAGCTTCTGGACTTCGCCGCGGTCTACGTGGTACGTCTTCCCGTTGAACGTGAACGGCATCGTCGCGTCGGAGGCCTCCGCGCGCATGAGCTGCGTGATCCAGATGTTCACGGTCGCGCTCGTGATGCCGAGCGAATCGAGGTCGCTGATGGGGGCGTCGCGCCCGGCGGAGTAGCCGCCCAGCCCTTTCTTCGAGGCCGGCTTTGCCTCCGGCAGATCGCGCCGGGCGTCGACCTCGTCGGGAAAGCGCGCGTGCGAGCGGAGCGCCATCCCGTCCGCCGTCTCTTCGGCGAGCACCCACTTCGAGAGGAGCCGGTCGTAGCGCCGCCCGTCCGTCTCGACGTAGCGGGCGACGGATACCTCGAAGTCCGGCCCATCGCCTCCCACGCTGACGGCGCGCTCGAACGAGGCGGTTTCCGTGACGTGCTGATGGAGCGGCACTTCCCCCAGGATGAGGCCCTCGGTGCCGCCCGCGGTGGTTCCTCTGATCGTGATGGTGCTATCCTGGACGGATACGTGGCGGATCGTGTCGGCGTACGTCGCGCCGAGGTAGGCTCGAAGGTTGCGCTCCAGGCGCGCCTCGCGCCGCTTCCGCTCGGCCCGGTTGGCCGCCAGCTCTCGCTCGCGGGCCGTGGGCGCGCGCAGGCGCAGGTTGCGGAGCTGGAGGGTTTGTCCTGGCGCGCTTCCGAAGTCGAGCCGCAGCGAATCGCCCGCCCGGCCCCAGTTCTCGACGTCGTTGGAGAAGTCCACGGAGAAGGCCGTCCATCCTTCGCTCACGCTGAGCGGGACTGTAAGGCTTCGGCGCTCATCGACGGGCGGCGCGAAGAAAAGCTGCAGGTCCCCGACGCCCGTCGCCGAGAAATACTCGAACGCCAGCACGTGCTGCACGGAGTCCGCCAGCTGCTCCAGCGCGTGCGTGAAGAGGTAGGGATCCTGCCCGGTGGTCTCGATCTCGTAGGTGCCGGGCGCGGTCTCCGCTATCTGCAGGTCGTGGGCGGACGCCGGGCGAAGGGAAAGCGGCACGTCGCGATCCTGCGCGTGCAACGGCACGACCTGGCACAGAGTCAGACAAGCCAACAGGAGAAAGAAGCGTTTCATAAGACGGGCGGATTGAGAGGGCGGTGTCCGAAGATGTCGCACGGCTCGCGCGTCAGGGCTGGCCCGTAGATTGATTAATGCCCACTGTTGTATTATAATACAATTAACATTAGCCACGTTCAACCGCAGTCGGAAGATTCAGGGAGAGTGCCGTGTACAGCCTTATCATGAAGCGCCTTTCTGTGCTCGCAAGCGTGCTCTTGTCCTGGCTTTCGTGGCTGCTTCGGCAGGCTTCACGAACGAGGTTGACCTCGACGGCGCCATCCGCTTTCTAAAAAACCTCGCCGGCCTCTGGCCCCTGCCAAGAGTGCGTGCGCGTGTGGAAGGAAAATGGCGCGGCGGTGTCATGCGACGACCTGACGGCCGAGGCCGCGGCGCTGGGTAACCTCCTCGTGCAGATGCGCACCATGGGCGACTTGCCAGACGGACAAGACCGTGCGAACCCTCGCGCGCGCCTCTGCCCGTCTCACCACGTATCACCCTCAACCAGCACACGCCTAACATGCCTTCATTCGAGTATCTCGAAGACCGCTGGGACGACGCTGAGGCCGAAGGTCTCGATCCGGTGGGCCGGCTCGTCTACCGCTCGAACCTCCTGGGCGCGGACTGGCGCATCACCAACACCGGCGGCGGCAACACCTCGTCGAAGATCATCCAAGCCGACCCGCTCACCGAAGACGAGGTCGAGGTCCTCTGGGTGAAAGGCTCCAGCGGCGACCTGCGCACGGCTGAGCGCAAGAACTTCGCCTCGCTCTACCAGGAGAAGCTCCTGGCTCTGCAAGACGTCTACGCCCGCTTCGACGAGCGCGGCCCGAAGACGCTGGCCGAGGACAAAATGCCGGACATGCTGCCGCACTGCCTGTTCAACCTCAACCCGCGCGCGCCCTCGATTGACACGCCGCTGCACAGCTTCATCCCCTACAAATACGTGGACCACACGCACCCGGTGGCTTGCATTGCCATCGCCACGGCGGAGGACGGCAAGGCCCTCACGCGCGAGATCTACGGCGAGGAGGTCGTCTGGATAGACTGGCAGCGACCGGGGTTCGAGCTGGGACTCGAAATGCAGCGCGTCTGCGAGGCGCATCCCGAAGCGAAGAGGATCATGATGGGCGGGCACGGCCTCATCAACTGGGCCGATGATGACGAGGAATGCTACCACCTCACGTTGCGCCTCATCGAAAAGGCGGAGGCCTACCTCCACGAGCACGGTAAGGGCGATTACGCCTTTGGCGGCGCGAAGTACGAAGCACTTTCGGAAGAGCGCAACGACGTGCTGAACGAGATCCTGGAGATCGCCAAGCTGAAGCGTATGCCGCCGGAGGCCGAGCTGTCGCAGCAGATCGTCGCTGTAATTGGTGCGGGGAGCGGGATCGGCAAAGCGCTCGTGCCGCGCCTCATCGAAGAAGAAGGGGCGACCGTGGCCGCGCTCGACCTCGACGCCGAGGCGGCGGAAACGACGGCGGAGAAGATCCGCGGCGAGATCGGCATGGGCATCGGCGTGGCTGGGACGGGCATCTCCGGTAGCGGCACCGTCATCGGCACGGGCTGCGACATCACGGACCGCGCCTCGATCCGGGCGGCGCTCGGCGAGGTGGTTCTCGCGTACGGCGGCCTTGACCGCATCGCCTTGACGGCCAGCCTCTACGTCAGCCCCGATACCGACGGCCATATTTCTGACGAAGCGTGGGCCAAAACCTTCGAGGTCAACACCACGGGTCCCTTTTTCGTGGCGGACGAGGCGAAAGCCGTGTGGGAGGCGCAGGGCCTCAGCGGCAGCCTCGTCGTCACCACGAGCGCCAACGCCGTCGTGCCCAAGGCGGGCAGCTTCGCCTACGACGTGAGCAAGTCCGCCGCGAATCACCTCGTCCGCGAGCTGGCCGTGGCGCTGGCGCCGCACGTGCGCGTCAACGGCGTGGCACCGGCGACAGTGGTGGAGGGCAGTTCGATGTTTCCGCGCGAGCGCGTCATCGCCTCGCTCTCGAAGTACGGCCTCGACTACGACGAGGCCGAGGACACAGAGGCGCTCCGCGCACGGTTGGCCGACTTTTACGCCGAGCGCACGCTCACGAAGACGCCCATCACCCCGGATGACCAGGCCGAGCGATCTACCTCCTCCTCAGCGACGCACGCTTCCGCCAGACCACCGGCCAAGTCATCGCCGTGGATGGGGGACTGAAAGGGGGCCTTTCTCAGATAAAAACCAGCGGTACGCTATGGCAGAGCAAACAGACGTTGTCGTAATCGGCGGAGGCATCGTCGGGTTAGCGACGGCTTATCAGCTCACGCAGAAGTTTCCTGAAAAGCGCGTCGTCGTGCTGGAGAAGGAGGCCGACCTGGGCCAGCACCAGACCGGGCGCAACTCCGGCGTGATCCACTCCGGAGTCTACTACACGCCCGGCTCGCTCAAGGCAGAGAACTGCCGCAAGGGCAAGAAGGCGCTGGAAGCGTTCTGCGACGAAGAAGGGATCAACTACGAGATCTGCGGCAAAGTCATCGTTGCGACAAAGCCCAAGGAGGTCCCCGTGCTGAACGAGATCCTGGAGAACGGGCGCGCCAACGGCGTGCAGTGCGAGATGATCGGCCGTGAGCGGCTGGCCGAGCTGGAGCCGCACGCGGCGGGCGTCGCGGCCATTCACGTGCCGGAGACGGGTATCGTAGACTACGGGGAGGTGTGCGAGCGCCTCGCCGCGTGCGTGCGAGCGTGCGGAGGCGAGATCCGCACCGAGGCTCGTGTAGACGCGCTGCACCGCTACAACGGCTCTGTGGTCCTGGAAAGCACAGCCGGCGACGTAGAAGCCTCCTACGTGATCAACTGCGCCGGCCTGCAGTCCGACCGCGTGGCCTCACTGAGCGGTGATGTCCCCGAAGTAAAGATCGTGCCGTTCCGCGGAGAATACTACGAGCTTGCCCCCGAAGCGCGCCGGCTGTGCCGGACGCTCATCTACCCCGTGCCTGATCCCGGCTTTCCGTTTTTGGGCGTGCACTTCACTAAGATGATTGACGGGCGCGTGGAATGCGGTCCAAATGCCGTACTGGCGTTCGCCCGCGAAGGCTACAACAACACGACGGTGGATTGGAGCGACCTCGTCGAGACGCTGACGTACCCCGGCTTTCTGAAACTCGCGGCCACGTACTGGTCAACCGGGCTGAAAGAGATGTGGCGCTCGTTCAGCAAAAAAGCGTTCGTGCGCGCCCTCCAAGTCCTCGTGCCGGATATTCGAGCAGACGATCTGACGGCAGCGCCGGCGGGCGTGCGCGCCCAAGCTATCACGCCGGATGGAAAGCTCTTGGACGACTTCCTCTTCCTGGAGGCCGACCGCGTGATTAACGTTTGCAATGCGCCCTCCCCGGCGGCAACAGCCTCGCTCAACATCGGTGCCACCATCGTAGACAAGCTGGCTGCGCAGTTCGATTGAGCGCCAGAAGCGCGGGCAGCTTCTTCAGGCTCCCCCTTCGATTTCACCCTCTGCCGCTTAGACAACGGAGATCCTCCCATGAGCGAAGTCGCCATGCAGACCTTTCCCATCGCTCACCTGCGCAGCTTCTCGGAGCGCGTCTTCGAGCACTTCGGCGTGCCGGAGCCGGACGCGCGCCAGGCCGCCGACGTGCTGGCAACGGCCGACCTGCGCGGCATTGACTCGCACGGCGTCGCCCGGCTCCACACCTACTTCGAGATGCTCTCTGCCGGGCGCATCAATCCCACGCCTGACGTGCATATCATGCGAGAGACGCCCAGCACGGCAACCGTAGACGGCGACAACGGCCTGGGCCTCGTCGTAGGACCAAAGGCGAACGAGATTGCCATGGACAAAGCCGCGGAGATTGGCTCCGGGTGGGTCAGCGTCTGCAACACGAACCACTTTGGCATTGCCGGTTACTACCCGTTGCAGGCGCTGAAGCGCGACCTGATCGGGTTCGCCATGACGAACTCGACAAAGCTCGTCGCGCCGCACTGGGGGGCCGAGCGGATGCTGGGCACCAACCCCATCGCCACGGCCTTCCCCGGCGCAGAAGAACCCCCCATCGTGATCGACATGGCCACGAGCGCGGTCGCGTACGGCAAGGTTGAGATCAAGCGCCGCGAAGAGGCTGCGATGCCCGACGGCTGGGCCATCGGCTCGGATGGACATATGACCAACGACCCGAACGCCATGATTGACGGCGGGGCACAGCTTCCGCTCGGCTCCAGCATCGAGCAGAGCGGCCACAAAGGGTACTGCCTCGCCTCGATGGTGGACGTGCTCTGCTGCGTCCTCAGCGGGGCGAACTGGGGGCCGTTCGCCCCGCCCTTCACGCTGCGGCAACAGATGCCGGAACGCAGCGTCGGCAAGGGCATCGGCCACTTCTTCGGTGCGCTGCGCATTGACGGCTTCATTGACCCCGACGAATTCAAGCGGCAGATTGACGACTGGGTGCGCACGTTCCGCGCCACAAAACCGGCGCCCGGCACGGACGGCCCGCTCATCCCCGGCGACCCGGAGCGCGAAGCGGAACGGGTGCGCCGCACGGAGGGCATCCCTTTGCTCAGGCCCGTCGTTGAGGACCTGCGCCATATCGCGGAGGAGACCGGCGTGGCCTTCTGAGCGCGACGTCCCCACCCTGGCGGTGGTCGGCGTCGCCATCGCGGCGGCCTGAATCCCTCAGATGATGCGACCGCGCAAACTGCGCAAGGCCATTCACGCGTATAACCGATAGGGCAGCCAGCGAAACCTGACGCCCGAGCGCTTCGAGGATGTGTTGCGCGCGCCTACGAGCCAGCGCCTGATGTGCGTCAGGTCGTGTAGGGGCCGAGGCCGCCGCCGCGACGCATCCGCTCGTAGGCTTGGACCTCCCCCTTGAGCTGCGCCGTGAACGAGCGCGCCGGCGGCTCCTGCAACCGCGCCCGCGAGCAGTGTGATTTCGGACCGGCTGACCGCGTCAGCGCTTTGCCAAGAACTTAGGAGAGGAGAACGGGGCGGAGGCGCGCCGCCGGCTACAGCCTGCTAAGGCGGTCTCTTACGCTTCGGACGAAGGTTCCCGGCGTGAGCCCCTCAATGTCGGGGTGGCCCGGCTCGTAGTCGCCGGTGTTGTAGGTCAAGAGATGCGTGCATCCCTCACGGAGCGCAGCGACCAGGCGCGTGAGGTTCTTGGCGTCGGCCAAGCCGAGATAGGCCCCGAGCGCTGCCGAGGTGGCTCAAGTGGTCGCGCGAGGTCGAGTGGCGCAGGCCCATCGCCTCGCTCAACTACCTGCTCACCTCGCACTCGTGGCGCCAGGACCACAACGGCTACAGCCACCAAGGACCGGGCTTCATCAACACGCTGCTGACGAAAAAGCGCGAGAGCGTGCGCGTCTTCCTCCCGCCGGACGCCAACACGCTCCTCTGCGTAGCCGACGGGTGCCTGAAGAGCCGCGACCTCATCAACCTCATCATCGCCTCGAAGCAGCCCATGCCGCAGTGGCTCGACGCCGAGGCCGCGCGGGCGCACGTGGAGCGCGGCGCGAGCACGTGGGACTGGGCCGGCACGGAAGAAAAAGGCGAGGCGCCCGACGTCGTTCTCGCTTGCGCGGGCGACGTGCCGACGAAAGAGACGCTCGCCGCCGCCTGGCTTCTGCGCCGCGACGTGCCGGGCCTGCGCGTGCGCGTCGTCAACGTGGTGGACCTCCTGCGCCTCGATTCCAGCCGCGAGCAAAGCCACGGCCTCGGCGCCGGCGCCTTCGCCCGGCTCTTCACCGAAGAAGTGCACGTCGTCTTCGCCTTCCACGGGTACCCGCAGACGGTGCACGAACTCCTCTACCGCCGCCCGCGCCCGGCGCGCTTCCACGTGCGCGGCTACGTCGAGGAAGGCTCAACGACGACGCCCTTCGATATGGTGGTTGCGAACAAGCTGAGCCGCTACCATCTTGCTCAAGAAGCCCTGCGGCGCGCCTCCGAGCGCGGCGGCGCCCACGTGGAAGGCTTGGAAGAACGCATGGCGGGGGCGGCCGAGACCTACGAGCGCCAGCTCGAGCGCCACGCCGCCTACATCCGCGAGCACGGCCAGGAGCTGCCCGACGTCGAAAACTGGTCCTGGACCGACGCCGCCGCGCGCTGAAGCGGGTCGAGGCATTCGTAGACAGCAACCGAAGAAGCAAGGAGAGCGATGACGAACAGCTCGGAAAAAGCAGACCTGGCCGCTCGGCGCGAGGAGATGGTGGACCGGCAGATCGCCGCACGCGGGATCACCGACGAGGCCGTCCTGGAGGCCATGCGTGAGGTGCCGCGCGAGGCGTTTGTGCCCGAGGACATGCGGGAGTTCGCCTACCTCGACACGCCGCTGCCCATCGGCGAGGAGCAGACGATCTCGCAGCCCTACGTCGTCGCCCGCATGGTCGAGGCGCTGGCGCTCTCCGCCGAGGACCGCGTCCTGGATGTGGGCACCGGCTCGGGCTACGCCGCCGCCGTGATGAGCCGCATCGCCGCGGCCGTGTACACGGTAGAGCGCCACGCCGCGCTGGCCAAGGCGGCGCGGGCGCGGTTCGAGCGGCTCGGCTACGACAACGTCCACGTGCGCGTGGGCGACGGGACGCGCGGATGGGCCGAGGAGGCGCCCTTCGACGCCATCGCCGTGGCGGCGGCCGGGCCGGAGGTGCCGCGCGCGCTCAAAGATCAGCTCGCCTCCGGCGGCCGGCTCGTGATGCCCGCCGGCCCCGAGCCGCGCCTGCAACGCCTCATCCGCCTCGAACGGACCGACGGGCGCTTCGAGCAGGAAGACCTCGGCGGCGTCCGCTTCGTCCCGCTCATCGGTGAGGAAGGCTGGGACGGCACCTCCGCCGAAGAAGCGGTTTCCGGCAAGGAGGCCCTTGCGCCGGCGGAGGCACCCGCGACACTTCCCGATCAGATCGCGCGTGCGGCCGAGCCGATCCCGTCCATCGCAGAGGCCGACCTCGGTGCGCTGCTCGACCGGATCGGCGACGCGCGGGTGGTGCTCTTGGGCGAGGCCACGCACGGCACGTCCGAGTTCTACCGGATGCGCGCTCAGATTACGCAGGCGCTCGTCCGGGAGAAAGGCTTCCGCATCGTCGCCGCCGAGGCGGACTGGCCCGACGCCGCCCGCGTGGACGCCTACGTGCGCGGCGCGCCGGTCACCAACGCCGACCACGAGCCGTTCCGCCGCTTCCCCACATGGATGTGGGCCAACGCCGAGTTCTCATCGTTCGTCGAGTGGATGCGGCGCCGCAACGAGGATGCCGGGACCGCCGAAGGGGCCGTCAGCTTCCACGGGCTGGACCTCTACAGCCTTCGCATCTCCATCGCCTCCGTGCTGGCTTACCTTGACGACGTGGACCCGGAGGCCGCCCGCGTCGCGCGCGAGCGCTACGGCTGCCTCTCGCTCTACGAGCAGGACCCGGCCACGTACGGCCGCGCCGCGCTCACGGGCCGCTACCGCGAGTGCGAGCCGGAGGTCGTCGCCATGCTCAAAGACCTCATGGATAAGCGCATGGACTACGCCCGGCAAGACGGCCAGCGCTTCCTCGACGCCGTGCAGAACGCGCGCCTCGTCGCCAACGCCGAGCGCTACTACCGGGCGATGTACTACGGCTCGGCCGCCTCCTGGAATCTGCGCGACGAGCACATGTTCGACACGCTCCAAGACCTGCTCGACTTTCGCGGCGCGGAGGCCAGGGCCGTCGTGTGGGCGCACAACTCGCACCTCGGCGACGCCTCGGCCACGGAGATGGGTGCGACGCGCGGCAGCACAACGTCGGGCAGCTCTGCCGCGAAGCGTTCGGCGAGGCAGCTTACCTTGTCGGCTTCGGGACGGACCACGGCACCGTTGCCGCCGCCTCCACGTGGGGCGGGGCAATGGAGGTCAAAACGGTGCGCCCGGCGCACGAGGAGAGCTACGAGCGCCTCATGCACGAAGCCGGCGCCGAGGGACCAGACGCCTTCCTGCTGCCGCTGCGCGCGGCCCGCCCGGCGCTGCGCGAGGCGCTTGTGGAGGAACGCTTAGAGCGCGCCATCGGCGTGATCTACCGGCCCGAGACCGAGCTGCAGAGCCACTACTTCCAGGCCTCCTTGCCGCGGCAGTTCGACGAGTACGTCTGGTTTGACGAGACGGAGGCCGTCACGCCGCTCAGAGATGAAGACCTCGAAGGCGTACCCGAGACGTTCCCCTTCGGCGTGTGAGCGGCCATGAACAAGCCCCGGCGCATTCTCCTTGCCACCGACCTCTCGGACCAGGCCGGTCCGCTTATAGCGCACGCCCTGCCGTTGGCGCGGGCGTTCGAGGCCCGTCTGCATACCGTGCACGTGCGCAGCCCCGTGCCCGTGCCCGGCGATCTCATGAAGCATCAGCAGCAAGAAGCGGCTGTCGAGCGTGACACGAAGGCGCGTAAGCGAACGGATGCGCTCGTAAGAAAGCACGGCGCGACAGGCGTAGACGTCGTGCCGGTCGAAGGAAAACCGATCCGTCCGTGATGCTGTTGCGGACTACGCCGCTGCAAACGACATCGGCCTGGTTGTCGTGGGGGCGTCTCAAAAAAGGAAGGTGGCGCGCTTCCTCGGCGGAGGGGACGCGGAGGGCATTGCGAGGGCCGTGCCCGGTCCCGTCTTCATCGTAAAGACGTAGCCTCGCGCAAATCCAGGGTGCTCGGCGCGCGGCCGAGCAGGGCCGCCCCGCTGCTTAGCGACGCGCCCTCAGCACCACAGACTCATCAACAAAACTACGAGAAGCAAGGCGACGAATGGGTGCAGAAAGAAGGCTGAAGACGCCGCCAAGAGCACTGCGGAGCTACGGTAAGCTCTTTCAAGGACGATCCCCCTCTGACACGAGGCTTTGGCAGACCGACACCGTCCTTGCGGACCGGCCGAGACCGCGCACTCCGCCTCGTCGATCAGGTGCACTAAGCCCTTGGCCGGCACCGCGCGGACGACTCACGAAGCGGCTGGAACAGCGGCCTTCCCGAGCCGGAGGGCCGCGCCGAACGACGGGCAAGCAGAAGACGCCTGCTCCGGTCCGATGGCTGAGCAAGGGCTTTCTCACGTCGCACGTCTCGACCACAGCCGGCAGCCCTGGGATCCTCCTTATCCCTTCAGCCGGTCCGTTTTGCTGCGGCACGTATGTTTTACATGTCCGCAGCCGAGCGAAGGCACGCGGCTGCAAACCGCGATGCCCTGGTCTTCGTTAGCCCGGCTCGTCGATAGAGCAAACGCCTGCACGCAATAACATAAAGAGGTCAACATGTTAGAACTCGCCCTCGTCGCCCTCGTGGTCTCGCTTATTGCCGGGGCCTTAGGGTTTACAGGCATCGCCCGCGGGGCCGCGAAGGTCGCCAAAGTGATCTTCGGAATCTTCCTGCTTCTGGCCTTGCTCCTGTTCGTGCTCTTCGTGCTTGGCATCGGCATCGCCACCTGAACAGGCAGCAACGAGGTTCCTAACCCCGAAACGGCACTTCCGAAACGAAGGGATGGGAGAGCATAAAAAAGCGCGGGGCACGCCCGGCTGCGGGACCCCTTTCCCGTTGCGGCTCCCATTGCGGCCGGCCGTAGATTGTTTACGAGCGCCGGCAGCCACTCCCATCCCGTCGGGCGCTCCCCAGGGTGCTCGGTCATGCCTTTAGCGCTTCGCTTACCCAGCAAGAAGTTCGGCCTGCGCCCGCCGAAGGGCGACCCTGCGCGCCGCTCTACCACGTCCAGGACTTCGCGTTCGACGCTACGCTCGACCTGCCGCCGCACGGCGGCGCCCGCGCCACCCTCCTTGACGCTCTCAGAGGCCACGTGCTGACCGGCGGCGAGACCATCGGCACCTACGAGCGCTGATGACCCGCCGCCGCTAACGCCACGTGCCCCCCGCCCATTCGCCATGCCCATCCTCCACAACGGCAGCCTGGACAGCACGCTGGCCTTGATGCGCGACGGCTACGCCTTCATCCCCAAGCGCTGCCGGCGCCTGCGTACCGACGTATTCCAGACGCGGCTCCTCTTCCAGAAGACGATCTGTATGCGCGGCGCAGAGGCCGCCCGGCTCTTCTACGACGGCAAGCAGTTTCGACGGGAGGGCGCTGCGCCGGGCCGGCTCAAGAAAACGCTCTTCGGGCAGGGCGGCGTGCAGGGCCTGGATGGCGACAAGCACCGGCACCGCAAGCAGATGCTCATGGGGCTGATGACGCCGGAGCACCTCGAAGCGCTGGCACGCCGGACGGCCAGCGAGTGGCAGGCATACATCGGCCGGTGGGGGCGCGCTGAGGAGGTCGTGCTGTTTCACGAGGCGATGGAGCTGCTGTGCCGGGCCGTATGCGCCTGGGCCGGCGTCCCGCTGCGCAGCGAGGCCGAGGCCCGGCAGCGGACGCGCGACCTCGCCGCCATGATTGACGCTCCGGGCGGCGTCGGCCCGCGGTACGGGCGGGGCCGATGGGCGCGCCGTCGGCCGGAGGCGTGGATCGGCGGCCTCGTCAGGGCGGTGCGGCGCCGTGGGATCGGGCAGCACGAGGAGGCGCGCGCGCTCTTCCGTATCGCGTGGCATCGGACGCCCGGCGGCCCTTTGCTCGACCGGCACACCGCCGCCGTGGAGCTGCTCAACATCCTGCGCCCGACGGTCGCCATCGCGCGGTACGTCGTCTTCGCGGCCCTCGCGCTTCATCGGCACCCCGAATGCCGGACTAAGCTGCGCGCGGATGAGACGGGCGACTACGCGGAGCTTTTCGCCCAGGAGGTCCGGCGGTTCTACCCGTTCTTCCCCTTCGTCGCCGCGCGCGTGCGCCGGCCCTTCGACTGGAACGGCTGCCGCTTCTCTGAGAACACGAGGGTGCTTTTGGACCTCTACGGCACGAACCACGACGCGCGCCTCTGGGACGAGCCGGAGGCGTTTCGCCCGGAACGCTTCCGAGACTGGGACGGGGACGCTTTCGACTTCATCCCGCAGGGCGGCGGCGACCACTTTGCCGGGCACCGCTGCGCCGGCGAGTGGGTCACCATTCGGCTGATGAAGGAGGCCATCCATTTTCTTACAAAAAAGATGGCGTACGAGGTGCCGACGCAGGACCTCAGCATCAGCCTGTCGAGGATGCCGGCCATCCCCAGGAGCCGGTTCGTCATCCGCAACGTGCGCTGGGACGGATAGACCGGCGGTGCACACGCCTCGTATGACATTCTGAATACTTCTATGAACGTCGGGGTCATTGCCTCGATGCGGTACGCGATTCAGGAGCCGTTCGCTGGCGGCATGGAGATGCACACCTGCGCCTTGGCGACGAACTTGCGCCGGCGCGGCCATCAGGTCACCGTCTTTGCGGCCCACACGGCGAATCCGGGCTTGCGGTCCAGCACCGATCGGGCCGCCTCGGCGAACGACTGCCCGCGAGCGGAGGCGAGGCCCTCGCCCTAGCCGCCCGAGCGCGCGAGGTACGCGTAAGGCGCCATGACGTTTAGCCGCGAGACCACCTCCGCCACGGCCAAGACCGTGAGCTGGTTTGTGGAGATGCCTTCCTGCACGAGCGCGCGAGCGCGCGCTCGTGCAGGGACTCGGGAAATCGAATAACGTGAGTGCTCCCGTAGCTTCGGTGCAATCTTCAGGCGCCACGCCTCTCTGGGAGGTGGATTTCGCCCTCCAACCCACAAGGGCCGGACCTCAACGCCTATCTCGCCCGCCGCCTCTCTGCCGATGTCTGACATGGCTCTCGATACGATTATCATCCGCCTCGCCCGCCCGAGCGATCTGGACGAGATCATCCGGCTCTGCGCCGCGCATGCGGAGTACGAGCAGGCCGACTACGACCCCGCCGGGAAACGGAAGCGGCTCGGCCCTCTCCTGTTCGGACCGTCGCCGCGGCTGTTCTGCCTCGTCGCCGAGCGGGCCGGTGCGCTGGTCGGGTACGCGACGTGGTCGGAGAGGTCTCGACGTGGGACGCTTGGCTCTACGCGCACATGGACGGCCTGTGTCTCGACCCCGAGGCGCGGGGGAGTGGGGCGGGCCGCCGGCTCGTGGTACAGGTAGCACGCGCCGCGCTCGCGGCGGGTTGTCGGCTCGTGCAGTGGCAGACGCCTACCTTCAATACGCGGGCGATGCGATTCTACGAGCGGCTTGGGGCGACACGAAAGGATAAGGTGCGGTTCTACCTCGACGGGCGGGCGACGGAACGACTTGCTGGCGAGCGCACTATCGCGAGCACTGCATAACCCGCCGCTGCACCAGACCAAGGGCGCGACGGTTGTTGCGTCGGTCAGACGTCCGCCGTTTCTTGTGCTTCGTGTTACCGTCTGCGTTGCCCTCGGCCGGTGATGGCCGGGCCGTTGGGTGTTTTCTGCGCACGCCTTTTGCAGGGTCTCTTCCGCATCTTCCAGTATGGCATCAGCGTAGACAGCCCGTCTTCACCTTCCTCCTTCAGGCAGTCTCCCGTCATGGATCCCGCACGCGCTCTCGCTCCGTTGATCGCCGCGTTGCTTCTCGCCGCCGCGCTTGCCCCGCCCGCCGCCGCACAGGAGGCCACAGGCGCCGGCACCGTCCGCCTCGCTGATTGGCCGGGCGAGGCGCCGCAGGACGCGCCGGAGCTTTTGCCGTCCCTCGACACGCTCACGTTGCGCTACCGCTACGCCGCCGGTCAAGAGGCGCCGCGCATGACCTTCGCGCTCGAATGGAAGCCGGGCGAAACCGGCTGGTTCGACGGCCAAGAGGTGCCCTACGCCGAGCTGCCCGACGGGCTGCGCATGACCGGCCTCGAACTCCGCGCCGAGGTCTACTCCGGCGGGCGGGCCGTGGCCGAGGCGCTGATCGCCGTGGACTCGATGCGCCTCGGGCCGTTCCCGGACCTCTACCGCTTCGAGGGCGCCGGCCTCTCCTACGCCACCGTCTTTGCCGAGACGCCCGCCGACAGCGCCCGCGCCTACTTCGCAAAAGGCTTCACACTGCGCGATCCGGAGATCCTGAGCGTCTCCTTCGCCGAAGAGGAGCCGTCCGCACAAGAGGCCGCCCGGCGCCCGCCGAGGCGTCCGCGCGCGCGTCGGCAGACGGTCTACGTCCCCCGACCTGCCATTGACGTGATCATCGGGTGGCGGATCGGGCCGGACCCGTACCGCGTGGGGCGCGGCGGGCGCCGCAGCGGAGAGCCACGCGGCGAGGCCGTAGGCCGCACCGCCGAAGAGCGCACCGCCCGCACCACCGGGCGCGGCGGACGCACGGCTTCTCCAGGCGAGGACGGCCGCACCGGCCGCCGCACCGCAGACGACAATTCCGGCACCGCCGAGGCAGGCGGCGAAACCGCCGAGACGGACGGCGGCGCCCGCACGGGCCGTGGCGCAGAGGCGGCCTCCGGAGGGCGCTCTTCAAACGGCAAGCGGGGCGAGAAAAAAGGCCGCAAAGACGACGATGACGACGACAGCGACGACGATGACGAATCGCTCGTGCCGGCGGCGGTGGTCGCGGCGGCGGCGGTGGGCGTTCTGGCCGTAGGCGGCGGCACGGTCGGCTACTACGGCACCACCGAGACGCCCCTGGGCCTCTCCGCCGGCTGGGTGCGCCCGCAGGGCGGCGCGCTCCTGCACGCGAGCGTCAACCCGGAACTCTTGGACAGCAGCGCTGAGGACCCGCACCGCCTCACCGTTAAGGCCGTCGGCTTCCTCGGCGTGGGGCGCCTGCCCGTGCAGCCAGCCCTGGGCCTGGGCGCGCAGGCTGTGGGACGCGACGAGGTGGAGATCGAGCCGGCGCTGAGCCTCGGCGCGGCGGGCAACTTTGGGCGCGTAGTGCTGCTGGGCGGGTACGATGTGCTGCGCGGCGCGGCGGAGTTCGGCCTCGTCGTCAACTTCCGGCACCGCCCGGAGCGGTAGCTGATGCAGAAGGCGTACGGTGGCGCTTTCTTTCGTCGGGCAGATTGAGCATTTTCTGGGGGAACGGAGGATAGAGGCAAGGTCAGATCTTTCGATCCGTTGCAGTTGGCCTTCACCGCGTAGTTGACGCCCACGTAGCCGTAGCGACGCAAGGCCTTGCGTCGCTACCGCAGCGTTTCTGCCAAGTCGAAAGGCACGGCGCTTTTTTCAAAGCTCCGCTTCCCTCCGGAAAGACGGTCCCCGCGAGACGAAAGCGCTTTCACCCATTCCGCTCTGCCCATGTTCGACCCCGAAGTCTACGCTGCGCGGCGGCGGCGCCTGCTCGAAGATCTCCCTGCCGGCGCCCTGGCCCTCTTCCTGGGCAACGACGAAAGCCCGATGAACTACGCGGGCAACGTCTACCCCTTCCGCCAGGACGGCAGCTTCCTTTACTACTTCGGGCTGGACGCGCCGGGCCTGACTGCCGCTCTCGACGCGGACGAGGGCACGGCCACGCTCTACGGCCATGACCCCTCGCTCGACGAGATCGTATGGACGGGCGCGCAGCCCTCGCTCCAAGAAAAGGCCGAGCGCGCCGGCGTCGAACACACGGGCACGCTGGACGACCTGGCCGATGCGCTCCGCGCCGCCGCGCAGAACGGCCAAGACGTGCACTACCTGCCGCCTTACCGCGCACGCCACACGCTGAAGTTGGCCGAGTGGCTGGGCCGCGCGCCCGAGGAGATCGGCGAGGGGGCTTCGGAAGCGCTCATCGGCGCCGTGGTGGCGCAGCGCTCGGTAAAATCGGAAGACGAGGTGGCCGAGATCGAGAAGGCCGTCGGCATCGCTCACGCCATGCACACCTTAGCGATGCGCCGCACCAAGCCGGGCGTGATGGAGGAGGAGATGGCCGGCGCGCTCGAAGGCGTGGCCCTGGCGCGCGGCAGCCGCGTGTCGTTCCCCATCATCTTTAGCGTGCGCGGCGAGATCCTGCACGACCACGCGCGCGCCTACGCCATGCAAGAGGGCGAGCTGGCCCTCTGCGACGCCGGCGCCACCGCCCCCGAGACGCACTACGCCGCCGACGTCACGCGCGTCACCCCCGTCAGCGGGCGCTTCTCTGAGCAGCAGAAGGCCGTCTACGAGGCCGTCCTCGATGCGCAGGAGGCCGCCATCGCCGCCGTGGAGCCGGGCATCGCGTTCAAGACGATCCACCTCCTGGCTGCGCGCCGCCTCACCGAAGCGCTCAACGCCCTCGGCCTCATGCGCGGCGACGTGGACGAGGCCGTGGCCGCCGGCGCGCACGCGCTCTTTTTCCCGCACGGCCTCGGCCACATGATGGGCCTGGACGTACACGACATGGAAGGCCTCGGCGAGGACCGCGTCGGCTACGACGAGGAGACGCGGCGCAGCGAGCAGTTCGGCCTTTCGGCGCTGCGCCTCGGGCGACGCCTCGAAGAGGGCTTCGTCGTCACCGTGGAGCCGGGCTGCTACTTCATCCCCGCGCTCATCGACGCCTGGCGCGCCGAAAAGCGCCACGCCGATTTCATCAACTACGACGAGGTGGAGCGCTACAAAAGCTTCGGCGGCATCCGCATCGAAGACGACGTGCTCGTCACAGAAGAAGGTGCGCGCGTCCTCGGCCCCGCCATCCCCAAAACCGTCGCCGACGTGGAGGCGATGGCCGCGCGTTCTTGACCACACTGCGGCGGTCGGTCGTCTGCGGTCTCCTTTCTCAAACATCAAACCGCATGAGCAGCCCCGCGCGCATTCAGGTTTTCACCACTGGCGGCACCATCGACAAGACGTACTACGACGCTAGGAGCGCCTACGAGGTGGGCGAGCCGCAGATCGTGGAGATCCTGCGCGAGGCCAACGTCACCGCCGCGTACGACGTCGAGACGCTCTTCCGCAAAGACAGCCTCGACCTCACGGACGAGGACCGCGCGCTCATCGTCCGCCGCGTCTCGAAGAGCGGTGCGCGCCGCCTCCTTCTCACGCACGGCACCGACACGATGGTGGAGACGGCGCGCGCGCTGCAAGGCGTCGAGGGAAAAACCATCGTGCTCGTCGGTTCGCTCAGCCCGGCGCGGTTTAAGGAAAGCGACGCCGCGTTCAACATCGGCTTTGCGATGGCGGCGGCGCAGGCGCTTCCGGCGGGCGTCTACATCGCCATGAACGGGCAGATTTTTGACCCGGAGCGCGTGCGCAAAAACCGCGAGGCCAACCGCTTCGAGGCCGCCCCGGCTGCCGAGGAGGAATCGGCCTGAGCGCGCGCAGAAAAAGCCGGAGCGCCGCGCGGGCCGGCTCCAGCTTTTTCTCGAAGAGGCGTTTAGGCCGCTCTACGGCTTCTCCGTGGCGATGAAGTCGGCGCGGTCGCCCGAGGGGGTGGAGATCACCTTGGTCACGTCCACGGTGAAGGTCTTCTCCTTCTCGCGGCTGCGGTCGTAGAGCACGCCCGAGAAGGTGACCTCGTCGGCCTCCTCGATGGCTTCGATGCTCTCGACCGGCTCGCCGAAGAAGAAGACGCCTTTATAGGCTTTGCCGTAGACGGTTTTCTCGGAGTAGGCGAAGCCTTGACCTTCGTTGCCATCCAACTCTGCGTCGTGTAAGTCGTAAAGGCTCATGGCGAAAAGCGCGGGCGGCTGGTTGTAGAAAAAGGATGCGAGCACGCTGCAGCTGCCGCTGCCGCTCTTCGCAAGGCGGGAGGCGGCGCGGCGTGAGCAAAATACCAACCTCTTGTATGAACTGCACCGGCTTGAGGTTCGGCGCCCCCGCCGCGCGCTCTCTGCCGCCCAAACGCTGCACCTACCGACGCCGCATCTCGCCCCTCATGGCCGACCCTCTTGATCCGCTCAGCCGCGCCGCCGTGCAAAAGGCGCAGGCCGGCGACGAGCGCGCCCGCGCCCGGCTCCTGGCCGCGCTCGAGCCGGTCCTGCGCAGCTACTTCACCGGCCGCATCGGCCGGCGGCCGGACGTGGACGACCTCGTGCAGAACACGCTCGTGCGCCTCCACACGAGCCTCGACGACGTGGAGAAGCCCGGCAGCCTCAAGGCCTTCGCGCTCAAAGCGGCCCTCTTCGAGCTGCACGACTTCTACCGGGGCCGCTACGCCATGAAGGAGAGGCTCTACGACCCCGAAGCGCCTCCGCCTCCGGACGGCGGCTCCGCCGAGAACGCCGGCGCCGGGCACCGCCTCGACGCCGAAAAGGCGCTGGCGGCCCTCTCGCCGCACGCCCGCCGCATCATCGAGCTGCGCGCCTACGGCTACCGCTACAAGGAGATCGCGCAAATGATCGGCTCGACGGAGGCGGCCATCAAGATGCAGGTCAAGCGCGCCTTCGAGGCCATGCGCGACGCGCTCGGCGCCTTTTTAGCCGCGCTCCTCGGCGGCGGGTACGCGGGGCTGTGACGGCGCCCGGCTGCGCGGTTGGGTTTCTGAGATCGGAAGCCGCCGCGTGTTACTTCGGCGTTGCGCCGCGCGGCTTGAGGGGGCGGACGCGGTTCCACCTTCGTGATTCTCAACCTTAAGGGGTTTGGCGAATCCGCTCCCGAGGGGGCAGCTAAACCGGAACGAGGGCTTGGCACGTCAAGCCCCTGCGCAGGTGTCGGACGGCGGCGCAACGCGCGCCGGCGGACAGGCTCTCGCCAAGCGGCTTCGTAAAAAGCGCCGGCCTGCCGAAAAATTCTTAACCGAAGAAACTGATCTTATACGGACCATGAACGGAGTCCCCGACGCGCTCCTCTTTTACGAAGACCTCCCGCCGGAGGAGCAGCGCGCCCTCAGCCGCGCCCTGGCCGAGGACGCCGCCCTCGCCGACGCCTTCCGCCGCTGGCAGGCGCTGCGCGCCGAGGCGCAGCGCCTGCTTGACGAGGCCGTGCCTCAGCGCAGCCTGCTCGTCCTCTACGCGCTCGATGGTGAAGAAAAAGGCGGCGCCGATCCGCTCCTCACCGCTGCCGAGCGCGCCCGCCTCCGCGCCGCCCGCGCTGAGATGGAGCGGGCGCTGGCCGCGCATCCGGCCCTCGAAGACGTCGTCCGGCAGATCCGCCGCGAGCGCGACGCCTTTGACGACGCCTGGGCCGCGCGCTTCGCCCCTTCCGGGGGCAGAGAGGGAGAAAAGGAGAGAGGGGGAGCGGCAGCGCACTCCGAAAAGCAGCCCGCCAAGGCGCGCGCGCCCGACCGCGCTGCGGTGCCACGGCGCCGTCCGATGCGGCGCTGGGCGTGGCGCGTAGCCGTAGGCACGGCGCTCGTGGCCTTTGCCGTGGTGGCGCTCCTGCTCTTCTGGCGCGAGCAGCACGAGGTCACCGTCGCCACCGCGCCGGGCGAGGTGCGCCGCCTGACGCTGGCGGACGGCTCCACGGTGCGGCTCCTAGGCGGCTCGCAGCTGACGTACTCCGATCCCGAGGCCAGCGCTGTCTTCGCCCGGCGCGCGCGTCTTGAGGGCGAGGCGTTTTTCGACATCGCCGCCGCAGAGGAGGGCTTCGTGGTGGAGACGCCCACGGCGCAGGCCACTGTGCTGGGCACGAGCTTCGGCGTGCGGGCCGATGCGGAGGCCACGCGCGTGGTTCTGGCCTCGGGCGCGCTCTCGCTCGCTCCCAAAGATGCGCCCGCGCACGCCGTCGTCCTCCAGCCGGGCCAGGCCAGCCGCGTGGCCCAAAACGCGCTGCCCACCACGCCCGAGGCCGTGGACCTGACCGAGGCGCTGGCGTGGACGGGCCTCCTCGTCTTCCGCGACACGCCCGCCGAAGTCATCGCCGCGCGCCTGGGCCGGAGCTACGACGCGGACGTCACCGTCGCGCCCGCCCTCGCCGGTGAACGGGTGACGGGGACGTTCGAGAGGGAGCAGCCGCTCGAAGAGGTGCTCTCCGTCCTGGCCGCCACGCTCGGCGCGCGCGTAGACCGCCCCGAGGCCGGCGCCTACCGCCTCGTCCCGGCTGAGTAGTACCCCAAAGTTGTGAGGTAGAGCAAAAACGCCTACTCATCGTCATCCTGAACGCCGTGAAGGATCCCCTACGCTGGAGAATGCCTCGACGGGGAAGACCTCGTTGCACCCCAGGAGCACTTCCTACGAGGCGCTCAGGATGACCTAACGGCATAGGTCGCAGCTTGGGTCGCCCTAACGCCCGCGCCGTTCAGCGGCTGCTATCGGCGGCGGGTTCGGTGGGGGGCGGGCTGGGCGCTTCCGGCTCCTCTGGGCGCAGGGCGCGCGCCACGCGGCGGACGTCGGTGTACACCTGCTCGCGCGCGCTGCGGGTGAGCCATTCGAGGCGCAGGCCGGGGTAGCGCTCCAGGTAGTACGTGTCGAACTGGCGGTCGAGCGAGTCGAGCGCGGCGCGCCCCATCGTCGTCACCGCCGTGGCGCGCTCCAGCACGTTGGCCTCCTCGCCGGGGTCAGACGGCTCGGCCTCAGCAGCGGCGCCGACGCGCACTGCGTCGGCGCGCTCGTCCGGGTACTGGAGGTGGTAGTCGTAGAACGGGTTGGAGAGGAAGAGCAGGTACTCTTTCCCGATCACGGGATCGAAATCGCCGCGCACGTCCACCACGCGCCCGCGCTCGCCGACGCCGGAGAGGCGGCGCACGACGATGGTGTCGTCCAGCACGGCGCCTTTGAGCACCTCCTCGACGATGAGGCGGACGCTCGAGCGGTAGCCGTCCGGCGGCTGGAGCGAGTTGAACGTCTGCAGCACCTCGGCCACGACGACGGCGTCGGAGGTGGCCGCCTGACCGATGCGCTGCGTGCGCCAGTCGAGCTTGAAGATCGGGATGCCGGCGTCGCGCAGGCGCTCCACGTCCGCCGCCGAGAGGCCGTCCACGGCCAGCTCCAGCGCGCTCAGCCGCGCGTCGATCCGCTCGCGGTAGGTGGGGGGCGTGCCGCCGGGGTAGCGCGTGGCCACGAGGAGCGACTCGACGCGGCTCGCCTCCCCGAGCCGCCCGCGCCGCGTCAGGAAGTTCTCGTAGCTCTCGGCCAGCGCCTCATCGCTCGAGCGGGCGATCTTCTCCAGCACCTCCGGCGTCTTCTCCGTCACGGGCGGGCGGCACGCGCTCGCCAGGACGAGCAGCGCGGCAAGAAAGGAAAAGGCAGCAGCGCGAGACATGCGAGGCGTCGGCAGGGCCGTGCGGATCGGGGAGGAGGGGACAAGAAGGTAGGAAAGGAGAGCGAATCCGCCCAGCACGAATTCGCCGGGCGCCCGCCCATGCGGCTCACCGAGCAATAAGCGTGCGAGGCCGCCGCGACGTGCTCCGCCTCGCTATCGTTTGCGCCAAAAGCTAATTGAACGCCGCGCATCGGCTGGCTATCTTCTTGCACAAACGAATCCAAGGAAAAAGGCAGAGATCTCCTGCAGACGACGCTTCGACCTTAAGGCGAGCGCTCCAACAGGCTGAGAAGAAGGGTCCTGCTGACGGCTTCTGGAACCAGGGAAGGGGGAAACGTCGTGCGCGGATGGATGCTCCTCATCATCGCTGTGCTGTGCGCCGGAGGGGCGGCGGGTCGTCCGGCGGCGGCGCAGTCCATCCGCCTGGACGCGGCGGAGGAGGCGGTGCCGTTGCGCGAGGCGCTGGCGAGCCTGCGCGCGCAGGCGGGCGTGGACGTGGTGTTCGCGCGGCGGCTCGTGGAGGGCCGCACGGCGCGGTGCCGCTACGCGGGCGAGGCGCCCGAAGAAGCGCTGGCGTGCCTGCTGGAGGGGACGGGCCTGCGCGCCGAGCGCGTCCGTGGCCGGCAGTTCGTCCTGGTGGCCGCGCCTCGGGACACTTTGGCCGCCACGCGCGCCACGCTCTCCGGCTTCGTCACCGACGCGGAGACGGGCGAGGTGCTCCCCGGCGCGCACGTCTACCTCCGCCGCCTGGGCCTGGGCACGGCCACGAACGGCGCGGGCTACTTCGCCCTGCCGAACCTGCCGCACGGAGTGTACGCCGCGCGCGTCTCCTACCTCGGCTACCGCGCCGTGGACACCACGCTCACCGCTCGTAGCGCTGCCGACGACAAGGCGGCGTCGCCCGAGCCGCTGCGCCTGAGCCTGCGCCCCGAGGCGCTGCCGGCGGGCGTCGTCACCGTCGAGGCCGGGACGGACGAGCAGGAGCGCGCCGAGGCGAGCCTGCCGGGCCGGCGCGCCGTGCCGCTGGGCCGCCCCGAGGCGCTGCCCGCCCCGCTCGGCGAGCGCGACCTCTTCCAGTCGCTCCAACGGATGCCCGGCGTGCGCCGCTCCGGCGCGCTCGGCGGGGGCCTGAGCGTGCGCGGCGGGCAGACGGACCAGAACCTCTACCTCTTAGACGGCGCGCCGGTGTACCACCCGTGGCACGCCTTTAGCCTCCTTTCCACGTTCCAGGCCGAGACGTTCAAAGACGCCAAGCTCTACCGCAGCGCCTTCCCCGCCGAGCACGGCGGGCGCCTCGCCTCCGTCCTCGACGCCAGGATGAAGGACGGCACGCGCAACGAGCCAAAGGCCGCCTTTGCCCTGAGCGCGCTCAGCGGGCGCTTCCTCGTCGAAAGCCCCATCACGCCGCGCGTCTCGTTCATGATCGCCGGCCGGCGCTCGTACCTCGACAAGATTATCGGGCGCGAGCATCCGGTGGAGGACGCCGCCGGACGGCGCGACACGCTCCGCACCGGGTACCACTTCTACGACACAAGCGCGAAGCTCTCCGCGCACCTCGCCTCCGGCCACCGCCTCTCCTTGAGCTACTACCACGGGCGCGATGCGCTGGACCTGCGCCTGCCCTTCGACCTCTCGCTCGACTTCGCGTCGTGGCTGCGCCCGGCGGATCTCTTTTTCGAGATCGGCCAGAGCTGGGAGAACCGCCTCGTGAGCGCGCGGCACCAGTACCTCGTGGGTGAGCGCTTTTTCGTGACGACGACGGCGTACGCCTCGGGCTACGAGGCGCAGGAGGGCGCCTTCGTGCGCCCGGCCGCCTCCGCCTCGCTCGACACAAACTACCGCGTGCGCCTGCAGGACCTCGGCCTCAAAATTGATGCGGATTACTACCTCACCCTCGCGCATCAGATGCGGATGGGCGTGCAGGTGATGCGCCACCGTTTTTCCAGCACCCTCGCCGCCGACGTCGAGCGCGCCCCCGGCACTGCCGAAGAGGAGCGCCAGGCCAGCCGGCAGCGCTCCGTCGAGGTCGTCGGCTACGTGCAGGACACGTGGAAGCCCTCGGCGCGGCTCCAGGTGCAGCCGGGGCTGCGGGCGAGCTTCTTCTCGAACGGGCGTTACCTGCGCGTGCGGCCACGGCTGAGCGCGCAGTACTCCCTTTGGCCCAAGCGCCTCGTGCTGCGCGGCGCGGCGGAAGGGCACGTGCAGTACCTCCAGCGCCTGCGCGACCGCTACGCCGTGGCCTACGACCTCACCTCGAGCCGGTGGGTCCCCGCCAACGAAACCGTGCAGCCGGCCACAAGCCGGCAGATGAGCCTGGAGGCCGAGGGGCGCCCGGCGCCCGGCGTCACCTTGCGGCTGAGCGGTTACGCCCGCCACGCCCGTCACGTGCTCGTGCCCGAGGACGCCTACCGCACCAAAGACCGCCTGCAAGGCCCCGGCATCGACGTGGGCGCTTTGATGGGGCAGTACACCCCCGCGCGCACGCGCGCCTACGGCTTCGAGGCCGAGGCCCAGGCCGAGAGCGGCCCCTGGCTTTTCCTCCTCTCCTACGCCGGCGGCCGCAGCCTCGTCAAGGCCCCCGCCCTTGGCGAAACGAGCTTCCGCCCCGACCGCTTCGACGTGCCGCGCACGCTGCGCACCTCGGCCACGTACACGGGCCGCCGCGTCCTGGCCTCCGTCGCGGGCGAGCTGCGCAGCGGCTACCCCGTCACCGTCCCCGTGGCGCGCTACGCCGTGGGCGACCCGCTCGACCAAGAGCCGGCGTCTTACCTGAGCCGCCCGGCCATCGGCAACGGGCGGCTGCCGGCGTACTTCCGCGTGGACGGCTCGCTCGGCTACCGCTTCGGCCTGCTCGACGCCCGGTGGACGGCGCGCGTGCACGTGTACAACCTCATCGGGCGGCGCAACGTCATCAGCCGGCAGTACGTGCCCGCGCCCGAGGGCGTGGCCGTCAATAGCCGCCTGGGCCTGCCGCTCCTGCCGCTCTTCGAGCTGGAGATGCGGCTCTGAGAACGGGCGAGTGGGAGAAGGGGAGAGACGGTTCATCCGCTTCCCTTTTTACCTCTTCCCCGACATCTCCTTTTCTGAAACGCCATGCTGAACTTGGAACGCTGCCTTCCCCGTCTGCTCGCTGCCGCGCTGCTCGTCGTGGTTGGCTGCGACGCGGTGGAGCCGGAGGGCGAGCAGCTCGTCGTCGAAGCCTTCGTCGAGGCGGGCCGGCCACTCGGCGCCGTCACGCTGCGGCGGACGACGCCGCTCGATGCGCCCGGTGCGGGCAACCCGGCCGAGGGCGCCACCGTCACGCTCACGCTTGGCGAAGAGCGCATCCCCTACCGTGCCGATTCAGCCGGGCGCTACGTGCCCGCTGTGGACGACACGCTCATCGTGCCGGAGCGGGCGGTGCTCACGCTCGAGGCCGCGTGGCAGGGGCAGCGCGCCACGGCCCGGAGCCGCGTGCCGCCTGAGATCGCCATTGCGCGCGTTCAGGTGGACGTGCCGGAAAGACCCGTCGAAGCTGTGCTGCTCGACTCGCTCCGGCTCGATTCGCTCGGCATTGGGGCGGAGGAGGGGTTCGTCTACCCCATCGAGGTCTCGGTGTGGTGGGAAACGGACTTCGCCGAGACGGGCGCGGACAGCCTCTACTGGATTCGCGCGCGGCTCCGGCCCGTGGCGCCGTTCTCCTCCGAGGTGCTCGACTTCTTCCTGCGCCCGGAGGAGATCTTCCGCGAGCGCGCGCGGCCCCGCCTAGCGGACAGGCGGCGGCGCTGGCGCGGCGTCTACGCCGTCCCCGTCGAGCGCCGCGCCGATCCGCTCCCGGCGCACCGCCTGGGCGTGGCGCTCGTGCGCGGCGGCGAGGACTACGCCCGCTTCGCCGCCACGGCGGGCGACCCGGATCGCCGCGAACCCGTCTCCAATGTCGAAGGCGCCCTCGGCATCGCCGCCGGCATCGCGCTCGACAGCCTGAGCGTGCGCGTGGAGTAGACGTTCTGTCCATCCGGCGGGCCGAATAGCGCGGAGCCGACTGCTGAACACCGATGCATTTTCCAGCGTACCCGCTGAGGCGAAAGAACCGAACCTAAGCAAAGCCTCCGATGCCGCAAGCCACCACGAAAGCAAAGATCGTCCGCGCCGTGGAGGACCTCCCGGAGGACGCCACTATCGAGGATGCCATCGAGCGTCTCCTCTTCCTCCACAAGATCGAGGTGGGCTTGCGGCAGTCCCGAGAGGGGAAGACGGTGCCACTCAACGAGGTGGAAGCCCGCCTGAAGCGCCGCCGCGCGTCAAGGCAGGCGGAGTAACGCGCCGTGGCACAGGTCCGACTCACCGAGCAGGCGCAGAGCGAACTCGACGCCATCGTCGCGTACTACGAGCGCGTCGGGGCCGCGGAGTTCGCCGAGGTTTTTGAGGAGCGGGTGATCGAGAAGATCCGGCCGCTCGAACGCTTCCCGCGCATGGGCCGCGTGGTGCCGGAGATCAAGGACGACGCCATCCGCGAGGTGATCTACCGCCAGTACCGCATCGTCTACGTCGTGGACGCGGACGACGAAGAAGTCGAGGTGCTCACGATCTTTCACTCCTCGCAGCAGTTCGGCACGTTGGGGCCGCCGGAGTAACAAGCGCCGCCGGACGGCGGGTCCATGTTGCCCCGCCGTTTTGAATGCTCATGGCCTCCGCCCGTCCCCCGGCGCGCTCCGCTGGCGGGCGGCCTGGAGCGGCATCTGTAAATCAGAAACGCTCATCCATGCCTGAAGACGACGCGTCCTCCGCCTACGAAAGCCCAGCCCGGCCGCGCACGATCACCAAGCTGGGTGTGCAGAAGAACGACCCAGAGCGCGCCAACGTCTTTTTAGATGGCGAATTCGCGTTCGGTGTGCACCAGCGGCTCATCCTCAAGCATGGCCTGCACGCCGGGCGCACGCTCAGCCCCGAGGAAGAGCAGCAGATCACCCTTGAAGACGCGGCAGAAAAAGCCTACGCCGCCGCGCTGCACTACGTCGCCCACAAGCCGCGCACCGAAGGCGAGGTGCGCCAGAAGCTCAGCGAGAAGGAAATTGCGGACGACGCGGCCGAGCAGGCAGTTGACCGCCTGCGCCGCCTCGGGTATCTTGACGACGCGAAGTACGCGCGCGAGTACGTCCGCGGCCGGATGGCGAACAAGGGGTACGGCCCCGTGCGCCTGCGCCGCGAGCTTCAGAAGCGCGGCGTGGACCAGCGCCACATCGAAGACGCCTTCTACCACGAGCTTGACGAGGAGGAGACGCTCGAGGCCGCCCGCGCGCACGCCCGCAAAAAGTGGAAGCGCCTGGACCCGGACGAGGACCCGCGCCGCCGCCGGCAGAAGCTCTACGGCTACCTGCGCCGCCGCGGCTTCACCTCGGACACCATCCGCCGCGTGACGGAGACGCTCGAACGCGAGGCGTCGTAATGGCGCCGGCAGCATCTTTTTGGCGCGCCGCCGCGTAGGTTGGCAGAAGAACGCCTGCGCGGCACCGGCCTTTCCGCTCTCGTGGCGCGCCGTTTGCGCAGGCTCAGAAACGACGACGCGAGGTGCAGCAGCTGAGGTCTCATTTCCTTGATCCTTCGCCCACGCTCAGGATGACCGTTGGATAGGTCGCCATCTGGATTACCCGAAGAAGACTCAAAGCAGAAGCGCCTCGCTGAAACCCCGGTCCCTGGCCCCATGAACTGGAACTGGTCTTCTTACCTTCCAGAGCCGCTTACGCGCGCCATGCAGGTTGAAGAGAAAACGTCTGAGGAGCGCGCTGCGCCGCTGCGCCTAGAGGCCGCTCCCGAGGCGCGGCGCGGCGAGGCGCCGCCGCGTGCGCTGCCCCCTGGGCCGGGCGGGCGCGGCGCGTTCACGCTCGACGGCGTGGTGCGCTTCTTCGTGTGGACGGGCCTCATGGCGGCGGCGGGCTTCGGGCTGTGGTACTTCTCGGGGCTGGTGCTCTACCTCGTGGCGGGCGGCGTGCTGGCGTATCTCTTGAAGCCCGTGGTGGACCGCCTGCGCGGGATGGGCCTCGGCCACGTCCCGGCCATCCTCGCCACGTTCGTGCTCGTCTTCGGCGCGCTGATCTTCGTGATCGTTTCCTTGGCGCCCTCGGTGGTGGAGCAGGTGACGGAGCTGTCGCGCCAGGTCTCGCTCGAAGCGCTCTCCGACACCGTCCGCGCGCTCGAACGGCGTCTCGTCGAGGCGCTGCCGTTCTACCAGGAAGGCGCGCTCGTGGCGAGCCTGCGCGAGGTCTCCGAGACGCTCTTCCGCGACGAGGGCCTGACGAGCACCATGGGATCGGTGATGGGGCTTTTTACAGGCATCCTCTACGCCACCATCGCCATCCCGTTCGTCTCCTTTTTTCTCCTGAAAGACGGCACGCAGCTTCGGCACCGCGCCCTTGCCCTCGTGCCGAATCGGTATTTCGAGATTACCCTCGCCATCATCGCCAAGGTGGAGGCGAGCCTGGGGCGCTACCTGCGCGCGCTGGTGATCCAGTGCTCAGCCGTGGCCGTCGTGGCGTTCGTGCTCCTGTACCTGGCCGGGCTGAACTACGCCCTGGCCGTGGGGATCTTTGCCGGGCTGGCGAACTCGATCCCGTACTTCGGCCCCTTCGTCGGCTTCGTGGCCGGCTCGCTCGTGGGCATCGCGCAGACGGGCGATTTCTCGATGGTGCCCTCCATCCTCGTAGCCATGGCGCTTACGCAGCTGGCCGACAACATCCTCTTCCAGCCGCTCATCTTCTCGAAGGCCGCGCAGGCGCACCCGCTCGTCATCCTTTTCGTGGTGCTGATCGGGGCGCAGCTGGGCGGGCTGGTGGGGATGCTCGTGGCCATCCCCGTGGCGACGACGCTGCGCGTGGTGGCCGGGCAGGTGTGGTGGAGCCTGCGCAACTACCGCATTCTGCGCGCACGCACGTGATGCCGCCGCGCGCTCTGTGAAACGCTTGCACGATGCCAAGAGAGCCGTTTTGAGGGGGAAGACGAAGCAACGATGGCGGATCGCGCGCGGGCGCCTCACGGCGTTCGACGCTGTGCTTTGCGCCGCCGGGCTGCTGGGGCTGGCGCTCTACTTCTGGCTGCTCCCGAGCCAGCACCCCGACAGCGCCGCGGATTACGGCCTTGGCGAGGCGCGCGCCGCCGAGATCGCCCGCGCCTTTGCCGAGGCGAACGGCGTGCGCCTGCCTGACGACACCCAACAGGAGGTGAGGCTGGACCGCCACGACATGCTCGTGGACTCGCTCCAGCGCGCCCTTACGCGCCCCGCCGCCACGGCGCTGCTCAAGACCGACGCTCGCGAGCGCCTGCCGGCCTACTACTGGAGGGTGGAGTGGCAAGAGCCGGGCGACGAGGATGAGGCCGATTACGACGTGGACGTGCGCCTAACCGAGGGCGGCGCCGTCTACGCCTACGAGGTCGAGGGCGAGGCCCTGCTGGGCGAGGCCCGCGTCGCCCTCGACCGCGAGGCGCTGGCCTACGCCCTGGGCGAGACGCTGGATGCGCCACCGGCGGATGGCCCCGCTGGCGGTCGCCTCGCCGCCGTCCCCGACTCGCTCTTGCCCCGCCTCGCGCGGCGGCTCTCCTTCCGCTTCGCACCCGCCGACAGCGCCACGGGGGATGGCGCGCCTGGCGGGCCGCCTGCGCCCGATGCCCCACCCGCAGAGGCGTCGCCCGTGGACCTGGTAGAGGCCATCGACCCGCTGAGCCGAGGCGAGGCCGTGCGGCTGGCGCGGCATCACCTGCGGCGCACGGCGCTGCGCGCGTACGCCTTCCGCGTCGATTCGGCATGGACGGAGGCCGAGGTGGGCGAGCCGCGGACGGCCACCGTGCGCCTCTGGGGCGACGCCTTCCACGGCCAGCGCCCCCGCGTAGACGTGCGCGTAGCGGCCACCGGCACGCTGCTCGGCCTCGAAACCGACTTCGATCCGGAAGACGGCGCGCCGCCGGCCGCCGACACCGCCGCTCCGGCAACGGCCGAAGCCGAGGCGGCCGAAGCGGCCGAGGAAGAAAGCGACGAAGACGGTTTCAGCATCAGCATCGAGGGCGGCACGGTTTTCGGCATCGTTACGGGCGTCTTCTACGTGCTTCTGGCCGGGGCATCCATGTTCATCTTCTTCCGGCGGGTCACGGCGCGCGTGGTGGACACGCGCTCGGCCCTGCGCGACGCGCTCTGGGGCGGGTTCTTTGCCGGCGGCTTCGTGGCCATGCTTATCGGCGCCGAGTTGGCCGAGGCGCAGGGGGAGGACTTCTGGGGCCTCCTCGTCGGCCTCATGGCGGGCACGCTCTTTACGGCGGCGGGCGGGGCGTTCCTCATCTTCCTGGCCTCCGGCGCGATGGACTCCGTGGCGCGCGCGGCGTGGCCGGAAAAGCTGCACGTGCTCAGCCTCGTGCGCCACGGCGCCCTGCGCAACGTGCCCACCGGCCGGGCGCTCCTGGCCGGCCTCGCGGGCGCCTGCCTCCTCCTCGGCGGGACGACGCTGCTCCTGTGGCTCTTCCCCGAGGCCCTCCTCGAGTACGGCAGCCTGGGCGACGGGCCGAGCGAGGACGACGTGCTCAGCCTCTTTGGCTTTACGTTCGGGTGGAACGCCTGGGTGACGCTCTTCTTGTGCCTGACGGTGCTCTTGGGCATCGGCACATGGCTGTACCGGCGCCGGCCCTCGGCCTTTTTTGTGATCGCAGGGCTGGCGCTCGCCCTCACGCTCGCCCAAGCGGACCTGACGAAGGTGACGCCGCTGGGCTTCAACGTTGGCTTCATCGGCTTCAATGCGCTGGTGATCGCGGCGGTGTTCTGGCGGTACGACTTCGTGGCCGCCTTTGCCGCGTACCTCCTCGCGGGCGTGGCCTGGGCCTTGTCCGAGGGGTGGATGGTGGCCGGCTCGCCCATGGCGCTCGACGCCGCGCTCACCGGTGGCTCGGCGCTCTTCGTGGGCCTCGCCGGCGCGGCGGGCCTCCTCAGCGGACGCACCTCGACGGAGGTGCCGGCCTACGTCCCCTCCTACATCACCGAGCTGGCCGAGGAGGAGCGGCTCAAGCGCGACATCGAGATCGCCCAGGAGGTGCAGCGCTCGTTCCTGCCCCGGAAGATGCCGCAGGTCGAGGGCCTCGACATCGCCGCGATGTGCCTCCCGGCGCAGGACGTGGGCGGCGATTACTACGACTTCGTCGAGACGGGGCCGGGCCGCCTCGCCATCGCCATCGGCGACGTCTCGGGGAAGGGGATTCAGGCCGCTTTCTACATGACGCTCGCCAAAGGCTTTCTGCAGACGCTCGCGCGCGAGGGGCTTCCGCCCGCCGAGGTCTTGCGGCGCCTCAACGTGCTTTTCTGCCAGAACGCGCCGCGCGGCACGTTCATCTCCATGATCTACGGCGTGGTGGATGTGGAGAAGGGCACGTTCACGTTCGCGCGCGCCGGGCACAACCCGCTCATCTACAAGCGCTCGCCCGAGAAGGCGCCCGAGTTCATCCGCCCCAAAGGCATGGCCATCGGATTGACGAACGGCGAGCGCTTCGACGCGCAGATCGCCGAGGTGAGCGTCACGCTCCAGCCCGGCGACGCGCTCGTCTTCTACACGGACGGGTTCTCCGAGGCGATGAACACGGCGGGCGAGCAGTTCGGCGACGAGCGCCTGGCGCGCTGCGTGGGCGACGCCGCCGGGCGCACCGCCGGCGAGATCCTGCGCGCCGTCTCCGGCGAGGTGCACCTCTACGTCGAGGCCGCCGGCCGCCACGACGACATGACGATGGTGGTGGTCAAGCGCAACGGCGGCGCGAAGCCGCCGGCGGCCTCGCCGCCCGCCGCCGTCCGCAAGGAGCAGCGATCCACCGCGTGAACGTCTCGACCAACCGGCCGGTAGGGGCGTATTGCGATACGCCCCTACGCCTACGATCCACCGCTCTACCTGCATGACCGCCGTGCCCACCGCCCCGCCACCGGACGTAGAAGCCGCCCTCCGCGCCGTCCGCCGCCGCACGGAGGTCGTCCCAGAGATCGCGCTCGTCTTAGGCTCCGGCCTCGGCGCGCTGGCCGAGGAGGTGGAAGAAGCCGTGGCGCTCTCCACCGCCGAGGTGCCGGGCTACCCGCGCTCGACGGTTCAGGGGCACGCCGGGCGGCTCGTCCTTGGCACGCTCGAAGGGCGGCAGGTGCTCTTCGTGCAGGGGCGCGCGCATCTCTACGAGGGGCACGCGCCCTCCGCGCTCGGCTTCCCCGTGCGGCTCGCCCACGCGCTGGGCGCGCGGCGGCTTTTGGTGACGAACGCCGCCGGCGGCATCAACCCGCGCTTTAAGCCCGGTACGCTCATGTTCATCACCGACCACCTCAGCGCCGCCTTTGCCAGCCCGCTCTCCGGCCCCGACGCTTTTCCAGTAGCGGCCAACGCCAACCCGCGCGCCGTGCCCCGCCCGGCGGAGGCGTACGACGCGGCGTGGACAAACCGCGCCGAGGCCGTGGCGCTCCGAGAACGCATCGCCACGCGGCGCGGGGTGTACCTGTGGACGGGCGGGCCGAGCTACGAAACAAAGGCCGAGGTCCAAGCCTTTGCCCGCCTCGGCGCCGACGCCGTGGGGATGAGCACGGTGCCGGAGGTCCTGCAAGCGCGGCACCTGGGCATGAGCGTGCTCGGCCTCTCCACCATCACGAACCCCGCCGCCGGCATCGGCGCCGAGCCGCTCCGCCACGACGACGTGTTGCGCGTGGGCGAGCGCGTGCGCGCATCGCTCAGCCATCTCGTGCGCGGCATTCTGCGCGAAACGCTCGGCACAGCGTGAGCGCGCGGCGCCTGATGAGCGTTGATGTTGTAACGCGGCCTTTGCATATTAACGCACCGTTACGCCCGCGTCGCAGCCCCAAGCGGCTTGCTTAGATCATCAAACCATCCGTTATGAGTTACCAGCAAGAGGACCCGCAGGACCACGATGCCAACGGCCGCTACCGCGACGAGGTGTACTCGCGCCGCGTCGAGGCCGGCAAGCGCACCTACTTCTTCGATGTGAAGTCCACGCGCTCCGGCGAGGACTACTTCGTCACCGTCACCGAGCGCAAGCGGCTCGAAAGCGGCGGCCAGGAGAAGCACCGCATCTTCCTCTACAAAGAGGATTTCGGCAACTTCGTGCGCGCCCTGCACGACGTTATCCATCACGTCAAAGAAGAGCGCCTGCCCGAACACGAGTTCGAGCGCCTCCCCGAACTCACCGGCATCCCTGAGGATGACGACGGGCGGATGACGGCGGACGGCTGAGCACCCGCCTGCGGGTGACAAGCACCTTGCACAGATCAAGGCCGTAGGGGCGCAGCGCCGCTGCGCCCTCGTTGGAACGAAGCGCAGGTGCGCGGCCGTTCTTCTGTCCATGGGCGTCGTTCAGAAGAGACGGGCACCGGGGCGGACGCGCCCTCGGCCGAGCCGTTAAAATTACGGCAAGGCGGGACCGCCGCGCGCCGGATGCGGTACAGAAGCCGACACGCCCCGCCATCCGCGCCGCCCGTCATGCCCGCCCCTGCCACTACGGATACGCTGCTCCCCATCGTCGCCTACGCGGACCGCGCCGAGAAGCTCAGCGCCGTCCTCAGCCGCAGCGCCTCCTTCAGCGATGAGGTTGATCAAAGCGTGCGCGCGATCCTCGCCGCCGTGCGCGAACGGGGCGACGCCGCCGTCTTGGACTTCACCGAGCGCTTCGACGGCGTGCGCCCCGAAAGGCTGCGCGTCCCTGCTGAGGCGCTTGAAAAAGCCTCCGCCGCGCTCGACGCGGACCTCCGCGCCATCATCGAAGAGGCCGCCGCCAACATCCGCCGCTTCCACGAGCGTCAGCTCCCGCAGTCCTGGTTCACAGATGACGGCGATGGCGTCCTCTTAGGCCAGCGCGTCGTCCCGATGGAGCGCGTGGGCCTCTATGTGCCCGGCTCCTCGGCCTTCTACCCGTCGAGCCTTTTGATGAACGCCATCCCCGCGCAGGTGGCCGGCGTGGAGGAGATCGCCCTCGTCAGCCCCCCCAGCGCCGACGGCCTTCCGCACGCCCTCGTCCTGGCCGTGGCGCACCTCCTGGGCCTCACGGAGGTCTACGCCCTCGGCGGCGCGCAGGCCGTCGGCGCGCTCGCCTTTGGGACGGAGACGGTGCCGAAGGTGGACAAGATCGTCGGCCCCGGCAACGCCTACGTGGCCGCAGCCAAAAAGCAGGTCTTCGGCCCCGTGGACATCGACGCGGTGGCCGGCCCGAGCGAGATCGTCGTCCTGGCCGACGCGGAGGCCGACCCGGAGTTCGCCGCCGCCGATCTCCTCTCGCAGGCCGAGCACGACGCGCGCGCCTCGGCGATCCTCGTCACCCCCTCGCACAAGCTGGCCGAGGCCGTGCAGCAGCACGTCGAGCAGATGGTGCCCCGGCTTGAGCGCCGTGGCGTGATGAAGCAGTCGCTGCCGGCGTACGGCGCGTGCATCGTCACCGCCACGATGGACGAGGCCGTGGCAATGACGAACGAGCTGGCGCCCGAGCACCTCGAGCTTTTGGTGAAAGACCCGTGGGCGCTGATGACGCGCATCCGCCACGCGGGCGCTGTTTTTCTTGGGCCGCATTCGCCGGAGCCGGTGGGCGATTACTTCGCCGGGCCGAACCACGTCTTGCCTACCGGCGGGACGGCGCGCTACGCCTCGGCGCTCGGCGTGGAGAGCTTCGTCAGGCGGCAGTCCCTCATCTCCTACACGCGCGCGCGGCTCGAAGCAGCGGGGCCGAAGATCGCCCGCTTCGCCCGCGCCGAGGCTTTGGAGGCCCACGCCCGCGCCGTCGAAATCCGCCTGGAGCGCTTCGCCGAGGGGCGTGACGATGGACGAACGACGACGGACGGCGGCAGCAGGTGAGCACCAGCGCATCGGTAGCGTCGCAGCGCGCTGCGACGCTACGGCTTCAACCAAGACCGACACGTACACAGCCTGAGCACGCCACGATGAGCCTCGCCGAGACAACGCAAACCGCCGAAGACCTGAGCCGGCTCCTCGCCTACATCCGCCCGGAGGTGCGCGCGCAGAAAGCCTACCGCGTGGCCGTCCCGCCCGACACGCAGGTCAAGCTCAACCAGAACGAGAACCCGTACGACCTCCCCGAAAGCCTCAAGGCCGAACTCGCCGAGCGCCTGCGCACGATCCCCTTCAACCGCTACCCGGACGACCAGCCCGCCGCCCTCACCCGCGCGCTGGCTGAGCGCACTGGGCACGACCCCGCCGGCATCCTCATCGGCAACGGCTCGAACGAGCTGACGCACACGCTCGGCCTCACGCTCATCTCAGGCGGCACGCCGGTGGTCCTGCCGCGGCCCATGTTCGCGCTCTACGAATCGGTGGTGCGCCTCTTTGGCGGGCGGCTCATCGGCGTGGCGCCGCGCGCGGACCTCCACTTCGACACCGAGGCGATCCTGGAGGCCGTCCGCCGGGAGAAGCCGGCGCTCACGGTCCTCACCTCGCCGAACAACCCAACGGGGCTGGCCATGCCGATTGAAGACGTCGAGGCGGTGGTGGAGGCCGCGCCCGGCTTCGTGGTTGTGGACGAGGCGTACGTCGAGTTCAACCCGGAGCCGAGCGCGCTCACGCTTCTGGAGCGCCACCCGAACGTGCTCGTCATGCGCACGTTCTCCAAAGCGTTCGGGCTGGCGGGCCTGCGCCTCGGCTTCGTGATGGGGCGCCCGGCCGTCATGCAGGAGATGCTCAAGGCGCGCGTGCCGTTCATGGTGGACCGCTTCGCCGAGCACACCGCGCTGACGCTCCTGGGCCGGCCCGACTTCTTGAAACAGCGCGTCGAACAGATGCAGGCATCCATCCGCGAGATCACCGCTGCGCTCCAAAGGATGGACGGCGTCGAGGTGGTGCCGTCCCAAGCCAACTTCGTCCTCTTCAGAGCACCGGCGCTTTCGGCCGAGGCGCTCATGGCGCGCCTGGCCGAAGAGGGCGTCCTGGTGCGCAACATGGGCGGCTACCCGGAGCTTCAAGGCTGGCTGCGCGTGGGGGCCGGGACGCCGGACGAGAACAAGGCGTTTTTGGCCGCGTTGGAAAAATCGCTCTTTTCGTCCGGGGCGGCGTAGCGGATCGGCCCAGCCCGCGCACATCTCCCCGGCGCCCGCGCTCGCTTTTTTTCAGACCGCCTCTTTCACGCACCACGATGGACCCCATTCGAGTTGATATCATCGGCCTCTCGACCAGCCCGTCGAGCGGCGGCGCCTACGCGCTCGTCCTCGGCGAGGTCGATGGCAACCGCCGCCTGCCCATCATCATCGGCGCGTTCGAGGCGCAGGCCATCGCCCTGGAGCTGGAGAAGATCCAGCCGCCGCGCCCGATGACGCACGACCTGCTGCGCGACACGTTCGAGTCCGTCGAGGTCGAGGTCGTGGACGTGGTCATTGACGAGTTGCGCGAGGGGACGTTCTTCGCCAAGATCCGCTACCTCCACAGCGGCGACGAAGGGCAGCTCGACGCGCGCCCTTCCGATGCCGTGGCGCTGGCCGTGCGCGTGGACGCGCCCATCTACGTCGAGGCCTTGGTGCTCGAAGAGGCCGGCATCCCCGCCGAGGAGGAGAGCCTGGCTCCGATGACGGGCGGCTCCGGCGAGGCCGCCTTCGAGGAAGAGGAGGAGATGAGCAACTCCCCCGGCGCGCGCCTGCGCCGCATGGAGAAAAAGCTGGAAAAGGCCATCGAGACCGAGGACTACGAGAAAGCCGCCAAGCTGCGTGACGAGATCGACAAGCTCAAGAGCGAGATCAACTAAGCGAGGACTTGGTCATAAATCAGAAAAAGGCTGTCATTGCGAACTTTAGTGAAGCAATCCCGCGAGGTTTGCCGGCCCACCAAGATTGCACCACAGGCATGACCTTCGGCCTCCGCGTCGCCTGCGGCTCCTCGCAATGACGACTTGAAAACAGCCTCCGGGTGTCCTGAACGAATCATGACCGACCCTCAACTAAGCAGCCACTGCGGATTTGAATCCCTCGTTAGCTAAGGAGAGTCCCCCTCCGAAGGAGAAACGTTCAGCCTCACCGCGCCCGCCCCTTTGACGAAGCTCCCCGGCCCCCGGCGGAGCTTCGCTTTTTTCCGCCCGCCCGCACCCCAAGCCTTCATGCCTGCCGACACGCCCGCCGCCGAGCACGTCCGCCGCGTTCCTTTTGCTCAGCTTAGCGCCTTCCCTAAGCTCTTCGCCACGTACTGCGCGGACTACGCCAAGCTCGCCGATTTCTTCGCCGGCGACTTCCGCAAGGCCGAAGACCGCCGCGCCGCCGCCGAGCGCGCCGCTGCCTACGACCGCCCCGGCCGCGACGCCCTGGCCGACGCCCTTCTCGACCAGAACGCCCGCTGGACGGCCGACGGCGCGCTCGACGAAAAAACGCGCCAAAACATCGAAGCCTTGCGCGAAGGGGAGAGCGTGGCGGTCGTCACCGGGCAGCAGGTGGGCCTTTTTACCGGGCCGCTCTACACGCCCTACAAGACCATCACCGCGCTCCAGCTGGCCCGGCAGATGGCCGAGGAAGCGGGCCGCCGCGTCGTGCCCGTCTTCTGGCTCGAAGGCGAGGACCACGACTTCGACGAGGTGGCCTCGGCGCATCTTCTGCGGCGCAACGAGGTCGTCCGCGTACGCTATCCCGGTCCTAAGAACGGAGGCGGTGGCGGCCCCGTCGGGCGGATCGAGCTTGGCGAGGGCATCGAAGGCGTCATCGGCGAGGTGGACGCCGCGCTGCCGGACTCGGACTTCAAGCCGGCGCTCATGGAAAACCTGCGCGCGGCGTACCGGCCCGGCACGACGCTCCTCGGCGCCTTCGCGCAGCTTCTGCGCCATTTCTTCCCCGAGGCCGGCCTCGTCTTCCTCAGCCCGGACGACCGGCGGCTGAAAAAGCTGGCCGCGCCGCTTTTTCGGAAAGAGATCGAGGCGCCCGAGGCGTCGTCGGCGCGCGTCGAGGAGGCGGGCGGAAAGCTGGCCGAGAGCTACCATCAGCAGGTAAACGCGCGGCCGTCGAATCTCTTCCTCTTGACGGACGACGGGCGCCGCCCGCTCGACTACTCGGGCGGCGAGGCGTTCGCGCTGCGCGGGACGGAGCGCTCCTTTTCCGAAGGCGAACTGCTCGCGCTCTTGGGCGACGAGCCGGAGCGTTTCAGCCCGAACGTCGTCTTGCGCCCGCTCGTGCAGGACCGCCTCGTGCCGACGGCGGCGTACGTGGCCGGGCCGGGCGAGGTCTCGTACTTCGCGCAGTACCGGGGCGTCTACGAGCACTTCGGCGTGCCGATGCCGGTGGTCTATCCGCGCGCGAGCGCGACGCTCATCGAGGGCAAGGTGCAGCGCGTGCTGGACAAGTACGATTTGGAGATGGCCGACGTGGGCGAGGCGCCGGAGCGGCTCTTCCAGCGCCTCGTCAAGGCGAACATGACGGTAGACGTGGACGCTGTGTTTAAGGACGCCGCGCGGCCGGTTCACGAAGCCATGAACGCGCTCAAGGAAAAGGTCGAGGCCGTGGACGCCACCCTCGCCCAATCCGCCGAGGCGACGCGGGCGGCGCTCGTAGGGGAGCTGGACGCGCTCAAAGGCCGCGTGATAAAGGCCGAGAAGCGCGGTCAGGACGACGTGCGCGCGCAGCTCGGCAAGGCGCGGGTCAATCTTTTCCCGGACGGCGCGTTGCAGGAGCGGACTGTGAACGCAACTTACTTCCTGAACAAGTACGGCCCGGACCTGTTGGCGCGCTTGCAGGAGGCGCTCGCCCTCGACACCACGGCGCACCAGGTGGTGGAGCTTTAATGAACAGGCGACGGCCGATCCGCCTTGACATTGCAGCACGCAAGGCGGTCGGGCTTCTACAAACGGCGGCGGTAGCGTCGTTCGGCCAAACGACGCTACCACGAGAACACGCCACACATCAGCAGCAAGCCTCATCTTGACCGATCAACCGCTCCTCAGCCCGCTCATCGAGCACGCCACCGAGCTGGCGGCGCAGTGGCACGACCGCACGTACCGCAAAGGCCGCTGGCGCGACGCCGCGTTCAAGACGCCGCCGGACGAGCCGCTGGCCGTGCCCGTGATGGCGCACGTCACCGCCGTGGCGATGATCGCGCAGCGCGCCGGATGGGGCGAGGCGACCGTGGCTGCGGCGTTCCTCCACGACGCGCTTGAAGACACAAGCGCCTACGGCACGCAGCTCCGCCGCACCGAACTCCGTGCGGCCATCGGCGAGGAGGTTGCGGCGCTCGTCGAAACGGTGACGGAGACGAAGCGTGACCCGGAGAGCGGCGCCTTCCGCCCCTGGCGCGCGCGCAAGGAGGAGTACATCCGCAAGCTGCGCGCGGGGCGCCCCGAGGCCGTGGCCGTGAGCCTGGCCGACAAGCTCCACAACCTGTGGACGATGAACGAGGGCCTCGGCAGTGGCACGGACATCTTCTCCAGCGCCGAGGACCGCACGGGTCTGAGCGCCGGCCCCGAGGAGCAGCGCTGGTTCTACCGCGCCGTGCTGGATGCTTCCCGCCGGCACGACGACGAGCGCCTCGCCCCGCTGCGCGCAAGCCTCGAAAAGGAACTCCAGCGCTTCGAGGCGCTTGCCCTCGGCAGCGGCGGACCAACGGCGACGGACGACTGAGCGGCTGCCGCGCCGCCTCGGCCCTTTGCTTAGAGGCTTCCTAGGAAGCAGGAACGACCGAAGCGGACGGCTGCGAAGCAGCTTCAGCCGAGTCCGGCAAAAGCGCCAGCGCTGCGGCGGTTGAAGCGCCGCTCCCGTTCCTCAAGGCGCAGCCAGCACGCGTGCCGAGGCGCGCACGCCCTCCGGGCGGCAGTGGCATCCATTGAATCGCTCTGTAGCGAGCAGGTAGACGGACCAGAAACCCGCCTCGCTTCCTAAGAGCTTCTCTGTAGCCCTTCAGCCGCCCGCCCCGTGTCTGTGCTGTTAGCGTTTTTGGACTGGTACGCGCTGCTGGCATCAGCAGCAGGGCTGGGCGGCTTAGTCGGCGCCGCCGAGGGGCTGCGGGTGTTCGCGGGCGTCTCCGCCACGGCCTCGCGCCGGCTCGTGCACGTCGGCGTGGGTCTTTTCGTAGCGGCTACGCCCTGGTTTTTCGACGGGCCGGGGGGCGTCTATCTGCTCGCGCTTCTGTTCGCGGGGATCAACCTCGCGGCCTGGACGCGCGGTTGGCTCCTGAGTATTCACGGCGCGCGCCGGCGGTCGTTCGGGACGGTGGCGTTCCCGCTCTCGGTGCTTCCCGCGTTGGCCGTGACGTGGTCGCTCGATCCGGGCCGCGTCTTCGCGTTTCAGACGGCCTACCTCGTCCTCGCCCTCGCCGATCCGGCGGCGGCGTGGGCGGGGCAGCGGCCTCGGCGCGCGCCACGGCTGCTTTTCGAGGGCGGCGCGAAGACGGTGCGGGGGACGGCGGCGTTCGTCGTCAGCGCGTTCGTGCTGGCGGGCGGGGCGCTCCTCGGCTTCTGGGTGGCGGGGGAGATCGCGTGGTCGGGTTTCGCGGTAGTCGGCGCGGCGGCGGCGGCGGCGGTGGCCGGGGTGACGGGGGCTGTGGAGGCGCTCGGGCGGCGTGGCTGGGACAACCTCTTCATCGCCGTGGCCGCCGTCGTCGTGCTGGTGGTCTTTGACGAGGCGCCGGACGCGCGCGGGCGGCTGATGGGCGCCGTGGCGGCCGGCGTCGCGTTCGGTTGGGGGGCGCACCGGGCGCGGTTCCTGGCGACGGACGGCGCTGTGGCGGGCGGACTGCTGGCGGCCAGCATCGTGGGGATGGGCGGCTGGGCGTGGGTCGTGCCGGCGCTGGCGTTTTTCGTTTTGTCGAGCCTCTTGTCGAAGCTGGGCGCCGCGCGGAAAAAAGAAGCCGCCGCGCGGAGCGAAGGGGGCGCCGTGCGCAGCGCCGCGCAGGTCTACGCCAACGGCGGCGTGGCGTGGGGCTGCCTCGTGCTCCAGGCCGTGTATCCGCTGGATCTCCTCTGGTACGCCGGTTTCCTGGGCGCCTTCGCGGCGGCGGCGGCGGACACGTGGGCCACGGAGATCGGGACGCTCGCCAGGGGGCGGCCCATCAGCCTGCGCACGGGGCGGCGCGTGCCGCGCGGCTCTTCGGGCGCCGTCTCGCTCGTGGGGACGCTCGGCGCCGTGGGCGGGGCGCTCTCCGTCGCGCTCGCGGCCTGGGCCGTGGCCGATCTGCCTGTCATCGAAGGCGCCTTCGTGTTCGGTTTGGTAATGGCGAGCGGCGTGGCGGCGGCGTTCGTGGACAGCCTGCTGGGGGCCTGGCTCCAGGCGCGTTACTACGACGCAGCGGCCGGCGCGAAGACGGAGCGCCCGCGCGGAGCAGGCGGCGCGCATCGGCTCGTGCGCGGCCGGCGCGGCGTGACGAACGACCGCGTCAACGCGCTCTGCACGCTGGCCGGCGCGCTCCTGGCGATGCTGGGCGTCAGCCTGCTGTAGCGCGCGGCTAGGGCAGCGCGCCTGCCGCGTCGAGGAAGAGAAGATGCGTCTGAATTTGATCAGGCGGTGTGTTACCTTACTGTTCCGCTGGCAGCGCTTCCGCCCTTCTGCGCGCCGGACGGCCGTTTGCTGCGCCGAGGTTTCCTTCACGCCAACCGCCCCGCCCGTTTATGCCCTGGTACCGCAAGCTCCACTGGCAGATCATCATCGGCCTCGTGCTGGGCCTCATCTACGGGATGATCGCCGCCACGCAAGGCTGGGTCGGGTTCACGACCGATTGGATCGCGCCCTTCGGCACCGTCTTCCTGAACCTCTTGAAGCTCATCGCCGTGCCGCTGGTGATCGCCTCCTTGATCACGGGCGTGGCCTCGCTCTCCGATCTGAAGAAGCTCTCGCGCATCGGCGGGAAGACGCTCGGCCTCTACGTCATGACCACCGTGATCGCGCTTACGGTGGGCCTCGTGATCGTGAACGTGCTCGACCCCGGCCACGCCGTGCCGGACGCGATGCAGGAAAGCCTGGCCGCGCGCTACCAAGGCGACATCGAGGCGAGCGAGATGAACGCCGAGGACGCCGCCGGCCGCGGCCCGCTCCAGCCGCTCCAGGACATGGTGCCGGACAACTTCTTCAGCGCCGCCGCCGACAACGGCAACATGCTCCAGATCGTCTTCGTCTCGCTCCTCTTGGGCATCGGTCTCCTCCTGATCCCGAAGGAGAAGGCCGGGCCGCTCATCACGTTTTTCGATGCCCTCTTCGCGCTCGTGATCAAGCTCGTGGAGATCATCATGCTCTTTGCGCCCATCGGCGTCTTCGCGCTCCTGGCCGACGCCATCGTCTCCATCGCGGGGGACGACCCGGCGCAGCTTTTCGACCTCCTGGGCGCGCTCGGGTACTACTGCCTGGCCGTGGTGCTGGGCCTGGCGACGATGGTGTTCTTGGTCTACCCGCTCATCCTGAAAACCTTCACGGCCACGCCGCTGAGCGCGTTTTTTGCCGGCATCGCGCCCGCGCAGCTCGTCGCCTTTTCGACCTCGTCGAGCGGCGCCACGCTGCCCGTGACGATGGAGTGCGTGGAGAAGAACCTGGGCGTCTCAGAAGAAATCTCCTCCTTCGTCCTCCCCTTGGGCGCCACGATCAACATGGACGGGACGGCGCTCTACCAGGCCGTGGCCGCCGTCTTCATCGCGCAGGTCTTGGGGTTCGAGTTCACGCTCGGGAATCAGCTTGAGCTTATTCTGCTGGCCGTTTTGGCGTCGATTGGGACGGCGGCGGTGCCCTCGGCCGGCATCGTGATGCTCATCGTGATCCTGGAGAACTTCGGCGTGCCGGCGGCGGGGATCGCCCTCATCATCGGCGTGGACCGGCCGCTCGACATGCTCCGCACGGTCAACAACATCACCGGCGACGCCGTGGTGGCCTCCGCCGTGGCCGCCTCCGAGGACGAACTCGACGCCGAAGTCGCCGCCAGCGAAAGCGCCGGCGACGGCCGCGCCGCCATCGACCTCGACGAGCCGCTCAGCACCCGGCAGCCCGCGCAGTAGCCCTATTTTTGTTTGAACGATGGACGACCGACGGCTAACGACTTGCCGCGCGTGGCAGGCGGGTGGTGCGGCGCTGCTGCTCGGCCTGCTGGCGGCCTCTTCTGCACAGGCGCAGCCGGCGCATCCGATGCTGCTCGAAACCGAGGCGTCGGCCGAGCTGCTCGAAGAGGGCAGCCGCGCGCTCTGGGACTTCCGCCTTCCGGCGGCCGAGCGCATCTTCCGCCAGCTGGCCGAGCGCCCGGACGGCGGCCCTGCCGCGCGGCACCACCTCGCCACCATCGCCCTCTTCAAAGGCATCGTCTCCGACGACGAGGCGCACCTCGACGCCTTTTACGAGCACGCCGACAGGCTCGAAGACCTTCTCGACGAGCGGGAGGAGAGCCTGTGGCGCGCGCAGCTGCTGGCCGAGGCGGATCTCCAGCGCGCGCTGGCGGCGGCGAAGTCCGAGAGCTACGTCCAGGCGGCGTGGTCGGCGCGCTCCGCCTTCAACGGATTCGAGGACGTGGCCGAACGGGCGCCGCCGAGCTTTGCCGAGCCGCAGCTGGGGCTGGGCCTGTTGCACTTCACCGTCGGCTCGCTGCCGGGCGGGTGGCGGCAACTGCTCAGCTTCCTCGGCTTCGGGGGCACGGCCGAGGAGGGGCTGCGCGAGATCGAGCGCGCCGCCACCGAGAGCCGCTTTAGCCAGGTGCCCGCCCGCGTGCTGCTCGGCCTCATCGACATCGCCATCTACCAGAAGCCGGAGGCGGGCTTGGAGCGCCTGCGCGCCCTGCACGCCGAGCGGCCCGAGAGCCTGCTCTTCGGCTACCTCTACGGCTTCGCCCTCCTGATGAACCGCCGCGCCGAGGACTCCGAGGCCGTCTTGCGCCAGGCCGTAAGCCGCCACGACGACCCCGACTTCTTCTTCATCGACTACGCCGAGTTCTACCTGGCCGAGGCGCTTTTTGCGCAGGAGGCGTACGCCGATGCCGAGCGCTACTACCGCCGCTACCTGGCCCGCCATCGCGGCGCGGCGCTCCGGGCGCAGGCTAACCTGCACCTGGGTTTGGCGCTGGAGATGCAAGGCAACCGCGAGGCGGCGCGCGTCTTCTACAGCTTGGTGGAAGAGAAGCGCGACTTCGACAGCGACGCGGCGGCCTACCGCGCCGCGCAGAAGCGGCTGGAACGCCCGCTCGCCCCGCGCGAGCGCACGCTGCTCCGAGGCCGGGGCGCGTACGACGCCGGCCGCTACGCCCGCGCCGAGAGCCTGCTCACCACCGTGCGCGCCGACGCCGAGGCCTCGACCGCCGAGCAGGCCGAAGCGTCCTACCGCCTCGGGCGCGTCTACCACGCCACCGGCCGCCTCGACGCTGCCCTCGATGCCTACGCCCGTGCCGCCGCCCACCCCGGCGACCCGCAGGCGAAGTGGGGGCCGTGGAGCCACTTCTACATCGGCGAGATCCACGCGGCGCGCGGCCAGGCGCAGGCGGCGGCGCAGGCGTACCGCCGCGCGCTCGACGCCGAGGCGCCCTTCGACTACCACCAATCGCTGGAGCAGGCGGCCAAAGTGGGGCTTGAACGGGTCGAAAACGGCGGATCGTGAGCCGAACCAGAACGAGAGAAGCCCGCTCCGGTTATGAGCCAGAAGCGGGCTTTCTCCGTGAGGTGCGCTCGGGAGACGGCGCAGAAAATGGACCATTGCGTCAGAGGCAAACCTTTTATACCGGACTTTGTATGTTCCCGGTATGGACGACAAAGAGCTGCGCTGGGTTGCCTCTTCCTACAAGGACATGCTCGACTTTCCGGAAGAGGCCCGCCGCACAGCCGGTCACGAACTCGGCCGTGTGCAGAACGGCCAGGAGCCGACCGACTGGAAGCCCATGCAGGCCGTCGGGCGCGGCGTGCGAGAGATCCGCATCAGCGAAGAGGGGCGGGCGCACCGCGTGATCTACGTCGCCACCTTTGAGGAGGCCGTTTACGTGTTGCACGCTTTCGAGAAGAAGAGCCGCAAGACGGCACGGCAAGACATCGAACTTGCGCGCACCCGCTACGGGCACATCGCCAGAGGCCAATAACCAACCGGAGAAGTTCTATGGGAACGCAGGAAAACGCAGCGCCGGAAGCATCTCCGGTTACGCACGTCACGAAAGCCGGCGGCAACGTCTTTGCTGACCTGGGTTTCGGCCCGGAGGAGGCCGCCAACCTCAAGGTGCGTTCCCGGCTGATGATGCGGCTCGAAGATTACATCACCGAGAAGGGCATGACGCAGGAGGCCGCCGCCGCGTTCTTCGGGACGACACAGCCGCGCGTCTCAGACCTCATGCGCGGCAAGATCAGCCGCTTCTCGATTGACGCCTTGGTGAATATGCTAGCGACGGCAGGCTTGTCTGTTGAGATCAGGGTTAAAAAGGCGGCGGCCTAAGCTCTACCTCTCGCAATCGTTGCCACAAAAAAGCCCGCTCCGGCCATGAGCCAGAAGCGGGCTTTCCCTGAGGTGCGCTCGGGAGGATTCGAACCCCCGGCCTTTGGTACCGGAAACCAACGCTCTATCCAACTGAGCTACGAGCGCATCGTCTGTGCTGCCGTGCCGCTCGGCAGAGGATACAGATGGCGGTGCGGCAACGCCAAGTGGTAGGCTGCGGGCGGCGCGGAGTTCCCACGAAGAACCTGCAAAATGAGACAGCAGCAGCGCGAAGGTGGGACGGTGGCGCGGGGATTCCTCGACGGGCTTCGTACGTTGCACTGCCCATCTCGGCCACCCTCTTGCCACGTCGCACGACGCGAACCCTCACCGATCCATGGCCGACGCCCCTTCACCCCGCACCGACGCGCTCGCGCTGCCCGATTCCTGGGCCGCCCGACGTGCGATTCCGCTCAACGGCGCGCTGGAGCGGAACGGGTTTCCGCCGCTCTTGATGGGGTTCGCCTGGCTCGTGGGCGGCCTCATCGCATTTCAGGGCATCGGGCTGGTAGTTACCCTGATGCTCCTGGCGGGGGAGGGCGTCATCAGCGGAGGCATGACGGCGGAGGACCTGAGCGCCGGCATGAGCGCCAACCTGCGCGAGATCATCATCGCCAACTCGGTGGGGCAGTTCGTCGGGCTGGGGCTGTTGACGCTGGGCATCGCGCGGCTGCATTCGGCGCAGACGGCGGCGTACCTGCGCCTGCGCAAGGCAGACGGCGGGCTGCTCGGGCTGGCCCTGCTGGGCTTCGTGTTTTTCACGCCGGTGGTGCAGTGGCTCACGGTGGTGAACCAGCAGCTGCCCATCCCCGAGGTGCTGCGCGCCATGGACGCCGAGCGCATGAGGCTGATCGAGGGTATCCTGGTGGGCAACGACTTGAGCCTCGCGTTTACGCTCCTCGTCATCGCGCTCACGCCGGCCATCTGTGAAGAAGTGTACTTCCGTGGGTATCTTCAGCGGCAGTTCGAGCGCAGCGTGCTCGGCGCTGCGGGCGGCATCGTTGCGTCGGGGGTGGTCTTCGGGGCGTACCACTTTAGCGCCTCGCAGCTTTTGCCGCTCTCGGCGCTGGGGCTGTACCTGGCCTACCTGACGTGGCGCACGGGCAGCCTCTGGCCCGCCGTGCTCGTGCACCTGGCCAACAACGGCTTCTACGCCGTGCTCGCCCGCGTGATGGGCAAGGACGCGGAGGAGGCGCCCACCATGGCCGAACTCGAAACTATGGGTCTGCCCTGGTATATTGTGGTGATCGGGCTGATCGGCTTCGCAGCCGTGTGCTACGCGCTGCACGGGCGCGCCGCAGTGCTCCAAGACCGCGCCGAGCTACGGGAGCGGAGCCGCTCGCGGGAAATGTAAGGGCGCCTTACGATTCGCTCTCGTTGCAGAGCGATGCCTTACGCAGCGGTGAAACGCGAGCATCGCAGTCCCGTGCCCTTTTTCAGAAACGATCTTCAGAAAGCGATGGGCGCGTGTGCTCCAGAGCGCTCCCGTCGGACCACCCCCCTTTTTATCTGCCAGAAAGAAAAAGCCATGAGCGACGAGCGCACCTACGAAGAATGGGTCTCCGTTTTCAAAACCGGGACCGACTACGAGGCCGACCTCGTGCGCGACCGCCTCGACGACGCCGGCATCGACGCCGTGGTGCTCACGCAGCGCGATCACGCCTTTAACCTCAACGTGGGCGACCTCTCCTCTGTGCACGTCATGGTCCCGCCCGCCCGCGTCGAAGAAGCCGCCGAACTCCTCGACAGCCCCCCGTTCACCGACGAGGAGCTGGACGAGGCCGCCATGAACGCCGACCCCGATGCGCCGCCCGCCCACACCGGCCGCGAGGAGTCCATGCTCGACTCCGGCGTCAACCTCTCCGCCGAGGAGAAGTCCTCGCCCCGCGACGACATCGACGACGGGCGGGTTGACGACGAGCGCCCGGCTTCTTCCTGATGCCTGCCGCGCCCCGCGCATTGCTGCGCAGGCGTGCTTTCGGGTTCCTGCGCACTTCTCCGGACTGCTCCGGCTCAGGTGGTTTGAAAAACTCTATGCTCCGGGTCATCACCGCGTCGCTGGCGGCGCCGGTGGTGGTAACGCTGGCGTACCTGGGCGACTGGCCCTTTGGCGCGCTCGTGCTCGTGGGCGCTTTGCTGATCCAGTGGGAGATCTACGAGATGATGACGCACGGCGGCGGCCTGCCGCGCCGCACGCTGGGCCTGCTCCTGGGCGCTTTGCTGGTGGTGCGCATCCTCGTGCCGGCGGCGTGGCCGCTCGTCGTCGTCGTCGTCGTGCTGCTCATCGGGCTGATCCCGTTCGAGCACGAGAAGGAGGACCCGCTCGTGAGCCTGGCCGATACGGTTTTCGGCGCCGTCTACCCCACGGCGCTCCTGGCCTTCATGCTGGAGCTGCGCGTGGCGCGCGGGCCGGACGTGGGCGACCGCGAGGCCTTTCTCCTGGTGCTCTCTGTCCTTCTCCTCATTTGGGCGACGGACATCTTTGCGTACTACGTCGGCCGCACGTTTGGGCGGCGCAAGCTGGCCCCGCGCGTCTCGCCGAACAAGACGTGGGAGGGCGCCCTCGGCGGCGTGGCCGGGGCGCTCGTCCTCGCGGCGCTCTTGAAGGTGGTGTCCTTCGGCGCGCTGGGCTGGCCACACGCCGCGCTCGGATTTTTGGCGTGGCCGCACGTGGCGGCGCTCGGCCTCATCTGCGGCGCCCTGAGCCAGGTGGGCGACCTGGCCGAGAGCCAGCTTAAGCGCTCGGTCAACGTCAAGGACTCGGGCACCATTCTGCCGGGGCACGGCGGCCTCTTGGACCGCTTCGACACGATGATCTTTGCCGCGCCGGTGGTGTATCTTTATCTGGCCTACGTGGCGCGGATTTTCGACGTGTAGCGCGCCGCCACGGCAGGAACGAAGCGGCGGCCATGTCGGTACGTTTCAACGATTTATCGCTGACGACTTCTTGACAGAGGACCCCCGCCCATGCGCATGTTCAGAGCCGGAAGGAAGCCCCGGCGCTTTGACTACGAGCCGCGCTTCTACAAGCCCGAAGAGGACGACGAAGCCAAGCGCCGCGAGAGCATCAAGCGCCGGATGCGCATTCAAAGCAAGCGCCGCCGCCGCGACCCGGCCAGCCTGATCTACCTCGTCGTCCTGCTGGCCTTCGCGCTCTGGCTTTACATGGCGCTTTAAAGGCGCAGAGGCGCCCTGGCCCGGCCGAAGGCTGCTCCCTTTGAGGCGCTTGCCCGTCCCCCGCGTTTCCTCGAGCACCAACCCAGCAGGCCGCGCGTGGCTGACTCAACGACGGAAAAAGCGCAGGCGCGGGAGGGGGCGGGCGAGCGCCTCATCCGCACCATGCCCGAGGCGCTGGCGAACAAGATCGCCGCCGGCGAGGTGGTGCAGCGTCCGGCCTCCGTCGCCAAAGAGCTGATCGAGAACGCCCTGGACGCCGGCGCCGAGGAGGTGCGGCTCGTCCTGAAAAAGTCCGGCCGCGAGCTGGTGCAGGTGATCGACGACGGCTGCGGCATGAGCCGCGCCGACGCCGAGGCGTGCTTCGGCCGCCACGCTACGAGCAAGATCCAGTCGATTGCTGACCTCGAGCGCCTCGCCACGCTGGGCTTCCGCGGCGAGGCGCTCGCCTCCATCGCCGCCGTGGCGCAGGTCGAGCTTAAGACGAAGCGCGCCGAGGACGCCGCCGGCACGCGCCTGCGCATCGAGGGGGGCGAGACCGTCGAGGTGGCGCCGTGCGCCGCGCCGGGCGGTACGTCCATGGCCGTGCGCAACCTCTTTTACAACGTGCCCGTCCGGCGCAACTTCCTCAAGACGCCCGCCACCGAGTTCAAGCACCTGGCCGAGACGTTCCAGTTTCTGGCGCTCTCGAACCCGGAGGTCGCCTTCGGGATGGAGCACAACGGCAGCGAGGTCTACCGGCTGCCCAGGGCGAAGCCTGCGCGGCGCGGCGCCGGCTTTTTCGAGGCGCTCAGCCGCCGCGTGGCCGGCCTCTTTGGCGAGGACCGCGCGCAGCACCTCCTCCGCGTCGAGGAGGCGTCGAGCTACCTTTCCATAGAAGGCGTCGTCGGCGCGGCCGAGGCGCACCGGCGCACGCGCGGCGAGCAGTTTCTCTTCGTCAACGGGCGCTACGTCGAGAACCGCTACCTCGCCCACGCGGTCAAGACGGCGTACGGCAACCTCCTGCCCGACGGCGCCTTTCCGTTTTTCGCGCTCTTTCTGCATCTGGACCCGCGCCGCGTGGACGTAAACGTGCACCCGACTAAGGCCGAGGTCAAGTTCGATGACCAGAGCGGCGTCTACGCCTTTGTGCAGCGCGCCGTGCGCCACGCCCTGGGCACGCGCGACCTCGCCCCGCGCTTCGTTTTGGAAGACGAAGACGACGGCGCTTCTGGAGACGACGAGCGGCCGATGCCCGTGGCGTTCCAAGCCGCCCCCTCGTCCTTGCCGGCGTCGCCGGGTGAGGCGCCGAGCCGGCAAGCCTTCGGCAGCGGCGCCGAGGGGCGCGCGGCCTCCCGCAGGTCATCGGCTGACCGCCATGCGTCCTCGGCCCGCCGCTCCGTCTCGGGTAACTGGGCGGAGGACCTGTACGCGCCGTTCGCGCCTGACGCCGAGGCCACAGAGGACGACGCCTCGGGCGACGGAGCAGAAGGGGAGCGCGAAGCCGCCGCCGACGCCGGGGCGGCGCTGCCTGAAGGGGCGGATGTGTGGCAGCTTGCGGGCCGCTACTTGGTGACGACCACCGAGGCGGGCCTGCTTGTCATCGACCAGCACGCGGCGCACAAGCGGGTGCTCTACGAGCGCGCCCTCAGCCGCCTCGAAGCAGGTGAGGGGGCTACGCAGCAGCTGCTCTTTCCGCACACGTTCGACGTGCCCGCCGCCGAGGCGGATCTCTTCGAGGAGCTGCTGCCGGATTTGTGCACGCTCGGGTTCGACCTCGAAGCGTTTAGCGGGCGCACCGTGGCCGTGCGCGGCGTCCCCACCGGCGTGCGCGAGGGCGAGGTGCGCGCGCTCCTGGAAGGCCTTTTGGAGCAGTACCGCGAGAGCGCCCGCACGCTCCGCCTCGGCCGCGCCGAGAGCCTGGCGCGCGCGCTGGCCGGGCGCGGCGCCATCCCCGCCGGGCAGCGCCTCAGCCCGGCCGAGCGGCAGGCGCTCGCGCGCGACCTCTTCCGCTGCGAGATGCCGTACGCCGATCCGCAGGGCCGCCCCACCACGGCCACGCTCACGCCCGAGGAACTGGCCGAGCGGTTCGAGGCGTAGCTTCTCCTTGCCCGAACACCCGGCCCTGAACCGAATGCAAAAGGCAGAGAACGCGCGGCACGACGTAGCTCCGCCCGAAGAGGAAAAGGGCGTGAGAGCACGCATCCGCCGGGCCGCGCTCGGGGGCAGCACGGGCCGCTGGCTTGAACGGCTCACGCGCTTCGGCTATGCCACGCGCGGGGTCGTGTTCATACTCGTTGGGCTGGTGGCGGCGCGCGCGGCCGTCGGGCTGGGCGCGACGGAAGGGACGCGCGGCGTCATCCGCGCCATCGCCAAGCAGCCCTTCGGGCGCGTGCTCGTGGGGATGACGGCCGTGGGGCTGGTGAGCTACACCTTCTGGCGCTTCGTGCAGGCCCTCTTCGACCCCGTCTCTGAAGGCGCGCAGGCCCAAGGCTCGGGCGCGGTGGTGCGGCGGCTCGGCTTCTTCGGGAGCGGGCTGTTCTACGCCGTGCTGGCCTTTTTCGCCGTGCAGCTTACCTTCAACCTCGGCGGTGCCGTGGCTGCGACGCGGCGCGAGTGGGTGGCCTGGGCGCTGGCCATGCCCTACGGCTCGTGGATCGTGGGCTTCGTCGGCGCGGTGCTTGTTGGGGCCGGGGTGCACGCCTTTTACCGCGGCAACGCGATGACGTTTATGAAGCTCTACCCGCCCGACGAGCCAGCGCGCGTGAAAAAGTGGGTCGCCAGGCGCGTCGGGCAGATCGGCCTCTCGGCGCTGGGGCTGACGCTGTGCATCATCGGCGCCTTCGTGATCCTGGCCGCCGTGCGCTCGGACCCGGACCGCGCCGTGGGCATCGCCGGCGCGCTCGATGCGGTGGGCGACGGGCCGTTCGGCGCGCTGCTTCTGGGCACCGTCGCTCTCGGCTTTGTCGTCTACGGGATGCACTGCTTCGTGCTGGCGTGGTACCGCCGCGTGCGCTCTTCGGAATGAATCCGGGGACGACCGACAGATGACGATGGACGACGTTTGTGCCCTGCCGCCGTCGGTCGCCGTTTTTCCATCAGAAGAGAAAAGAGAAAAAATGCTGGCCGAGCGCGTGGGTCGGTTTATTGCGGAGCACAAGCTCTTGCGCGCGGGCGAGCGTGTCCTCGTGGGCGTGAGCGGCGGGGCGGATTCCGTCGTGCTCCTCCATCTCTTGCACCGGCTCGGCTACGCCGTTGAGGCCGCGCACGTGCACCACGGCCTCCGCGCCGACGCCGCCGAGGCGGACCTCGCCCTCGTCCGCGCTCACGGCGAGCGGCTCGGCATCCGTCTTCATCTTCTGCGCGCTGACGCCGAAGCGTACGCTGAGAAGGAAAGCTTGTCTGTGCAAGAAGCCGGGCGCGCGCTGCGGTACGACTACTTCGCGCGCGTGGCCGAAAGTGAGGGGCTGCGCCGTGTGGCCGTGGCGCACCACCTGGACGACCAGGCCGAGACGCTGCTCTTGAACCTCTTCCGCGGGAGTGGGATCGAGGGGCTGGCCGGGATGCCGCCGAAGCGCCGCCTGCGCGAGGGCAAAAAGCCGCGCCTCGTGCGCCCGCTCCTCGGCGTGCGCCGCCGCGAGATCGAGGCCTTCGCGCGCGAGGAAAACCTGCCCTGGCGCGAGGACGTCACGAACGCCGACCCGGCCTACCGCCGCAGCGCGCTTCGCATGGAGATCCTGCCGCTCATCGAACAGCACTTCGCGGGCAGCACCGAGGTGATGGCGCGCACGGCCGATCTCGTGCGCGGGTACGTCCGCGCGACTATCGAGCCGGAGCTGCGCGAGCGCTTCGCCGCCTGCGCCCGTGCCGAGGGCAAGAGGAAAGGCGGTCGCCTGCTGCTGAAGCCGCTCGAAGCGGCGCCGGCGGTGTGGCAGCAGCGCCTCGCCCTCGAGGCGCTGGGGCGGTGGCTCCCGAGGGCGCCGCAAACGGCCGCCGCCGCCGCCGAGGTCTGCGCGCTGATGGAGGCGCAGGTGGGCCGCCGCGTGGAGTGGGGCCGGGCAGGGGCCGTCTGGTGCGAGCGCGAGGCACTGCGCTTCGTCCCGCCTGCCGCCGCGTCTGCCGCCGAGGCCGCGTCGCAGCTGCTGCGGCTGGGCAGGCGCGTCGAGGTGGGCGGCTACACGCTCCGCGCCGAGGCGCTCGACGCCGTGCCCAAGCGTCCCGAGGCCGGCGCGCCGGACGCCGCCGTGCTCGACGCCGACCGGCTCGCCTTCCCACTCCTAGTGCGCCCCTGGCAGGCGGGCGACCGCCTCCGGCCCCTCGGCTTGGACGGCCACAAGGCCGTGAGCGACCTCTTGACCGAGGCGAAGGTACCCCCGCACCGGCGCGCCGGCGTCCTCGTGGTCCTTTCGGAAGGCGAGATCGTATGGGTAGCCGGCCACCGCCTCGCCGACGCCGTGCGCCTTCGCCCTGAGACGCGCCGCGCCGTACGGCTGACGTGCGCGACGTCGGGGGAACCGCCTTCGTCAACGTAGGGACACTACTACTACTACTACGCCGCCCCGTCGGGTGCCGCGTCTTCGAGCGTCTGCGCGAGCCAGCGGCGGAAGACGTCGGCCTCTTCGGCCTTGCCGGTCCAGCGGGCGCGGTTGAACATCACGAGCGCCATCATCGAGGCGTGGTGCTGCCCGGCCCGGTCGCCGATGCGTGCGAACTGCCGGTAGAGCCGGTCGATGAGCGCCACGCTCTCCTCGGCTGTTGCCACGTCTTTAAAGCCGAGGCGCCCGGCGAAATACTTCGAGTACACGTTCATCGGCTTTGACGTGGACGTGTAGAGGTCGAAGTATCCCGGCGCGAGGTCTTTTTCTTCGAGCACGCCGCCGACGTAGCTTGGGCGCGCGTCCGTCAAGAGAGCGAGGTCCTCGACGTCGTCCACGCCGGCGAAGTAGAGCGAGAGGATTTGGTCCTTCTTGCTCTCCGGCTCCTCGGCGCGCGGCGGTTCTGGCTTCGGCGCGGCGCGGTCATCGGGTTCGGGGCGCTCGGTGTTCATGGCTTCTCGGGTATGGGTGGATGGGAGGGTGGGGGTGTGGGAGGGAAAAAGCGTTGATCGGGCGCTCTCCCGTACTCCCAAACGCCCGCACCCCCACGCTCAAACGCCGTTCTCTTGCCGCACGCTGAAGCCGAAGGGGCGGCCGCCGTGCGGGTTCTCCTGCTTGAGCTGCTCGGCCATGCGCTCGTACTCGCGTGCCATCTCCTCGGTCACGGAGGCGGCCGTCTCCCCGAGCGCCTTCTCGAAAAAGCGCATGGGCACCTCCGAGGCGTTCACGTCCTCGCGCAGGGCGTGCAGGCCGGCGCGGCGGACGAGGTTTTCCAGGTCCGCGCCCGAGTAGCCTTCGGTGCGGCGGGCGATGGCGTCGAGGTTCACATCGTTGGCGAGCGTCATGTTTTTGGTGTGGATCTGCAAAATCTTCCGACGCCCCTTCTCGCCGGGGACGGGGACGTAGACGATCTCGTCGAAGCGGCCGGGCCTGAGCAGTGCCGGGTCGAGGAGCGTGGGCCGGTTCGTGGCGCCGATGACGACGACGCCCTGCAGCTCTTCGAGGCCGTCCATCTCGGCCAGGAGCGTGTTCACCACGCGCTCGGTCACCTGCGGCTCGCCGAGGCCTCCGCCGCGCTGCGGCGCCAGGGAGTCGAGTTCGTCGATGAAGACGACCGTGGGGGCCACCTGCCGCGCGCGCTGGAACAGCCGGGCGATCTGCTGCTCGCTCTCGCCGTACCACTTGCTCAACAGGTCGCTCGACTTCGTGGCGATGAAATTCGCCTCGGCCTCGCGGGCGACGGCTTTGGCGAGGAGTGTCTTTCCTGTACCCGGCGGCCCGTACAGCAAAAAACCTTTGGCCGGCCGGATGCCCACGCGCCGGAACGCCTCCGGGTTCTTGAGCGGAAGCTCAATGCCCTCGCGCAGCGCCTCCTTCGTCTGCTCCACACCGCCGATGTCGTCCCAGCCCACGTTGGGCACCTGGATCATGATCTCGCGCAGGGCCGAGGGCTGCGCGTTCTTCAAGGCGTTCTGGAAATCCTCGCGCGTGACGACGAGGTTTTCCAGCACTTCCGCCGAGATCTCTTTCTCTTCAAGGTCGATGTCGGGCAGATGCCGGCGCAACGCCTCGATGGCCGCCTCGCGCGCAAGCGAAGCGAGGTCGGCGCCGACGAAGCCGTACGTCGTCCGCGCGAGTTCTTGCAGATCCACGTCCGAGGCGAGCGGCATCCCGCGCGTGTGGATGCCCAAGATCTCGCGGCGCCCGTCGAGGTCCGGCACGCCGATGACGAGTTCGCGGTCGAAGCGTCCGGGCCGGCGCAGCGCCTCGTCCACGGCGTCCACGCGATTCGTCGCCCCGATGACGATGACGTTCTGGCGCGGCTCCAGCCCGTCCATGAGCGTCAAGAGCTGCGCCACGACGCGGCGCTCGACCTCGCCGTTGACCTCGCTGCGCTTGGGCGCGATGGAGTCGATCTCGTCAATGAAGATGATGGCGGGCGCGTTCTCCTGCGCCTCCTCGAAGACCCCGCGCAGGCGCTCCTCGCTCTCGCCGTAGCGGCTGCCCATGATCTCCGGGCCGTTGATGTTGAAAAACCGCGTGCCGGACTCGGCGGCCACGGCGCGCGCCAGGAGCGTCTTCCCCGTGCCCGGCGGGCCGTAGAGCAGAACGCCCTTGGGCGGGTCGATCCCCAGCCGGCCGAACAGCTCGGGGTGCTTCAGGGGCAGCTCGACCATCTCGCGGATCTTGGGGATCATCGGCCCGAGGCCGCCCACGTCGTCGTACGTCACGTCCATGGGCCGGCGCGCTTCCTCCGGCTCGGCGTAGCGCGCTTCGAGTTCGATCTCGGTGTCCTCGGTCACCTGTACGATGCCGCGCGGCGTGGTCGAGATCACACGCAGGCGGATCTCCTGCAGGCCGAAGGCGCGCTGCTGGAAAAGCGCGCGGAAGATCTCCTCGGGGAACTGATTCCCGTCCATCCCCGGCGTGCGCTGGTAGACGGCGGTCGAGATGAGGTCGCCGGCCACGAGCGGGCGCTGGTAGAGCGTGCGCAAGAGCGCCTGCCCCGGCCCGCTCAGCTGCACGTTCTTCTGCGCCGGCGCGATGACGACCTTCTGCGCGGCCTGCACCTCGGCCCGGCTGATCTCCACGTGATCGCCAATGCCGATGCCCGCGTTCGCGCGCTGCAGCCCGTCGAGGCGGATGATGGAGAGGCCCTGGTCCTCGGCGTACGGCGGCACGACGATAGAGGCCGTGGTGCGCTGCCCGGTGATCTCGACGATCTGCCCCGCCCGCACGCCCAGCGCTTCGAGTGCGTCCTTGCTGATGCGCGCCACGCCCTTGCCCACGTCCTGCTTCTGCGCGCTGGCGACCTGGAGGCGGACGGTGTCGGTGGTGGTCTCGGCCATGTTTTTCTCTGTGCGGATTGCGTCGTGGGAGAGGTGCCGTGCCCGGCTTCGCGCGCAGCGGGAGTAGTGGAAAGAAGGCGCGCGCGGCAAAGTTTTCGCTGGGCCGCGCGCGTTACGCAATTGTGGAAATGGAGCGGGTGGCGAATGGGCGCGCTGGCAGAGCGGTGAACGCGATTGGCATTTCAGACGTACGGCACGAAACCAAGTCTCATCCTGCCGGCTGCCATTGCGTCGGACAGCATCGCGCGCCGCGCCGCCGAGCAGCGACATCGCACACGCCGCCACAAACACGTGCTCTTCTTTAAAGACATGCCTTTGATCTTTGACGGAAAAGCCGTGGTGGTAACCGGAGCCGGCTCCGGGATCGGGCGGGCCACGGCGCTCGCGTTTGCGCAGGCGGGTGCGCGCGTGGCCGTCGCCGATCTCGATGCCGAACGTGCCGAGGCGACCGCGCAGGAAATCGATGACGCGGGGGGCGAGGCGCTTGCCGTGCAAGTGGACGTGTCCGAGGCGGCGTCGGTGGCCGCGATGGTCGGAGAGGTGGAGGACGCCCTCGGCCGGCTCGACGGCGCCTGCAACATCGCTGGCATCGAAAGCCCGCGCGCGCTCACGGCCGAGCTGGACGAGGCCGACTGGGACCGCGTGCTGCGTGTGGATCTCAAGGGCGTCTGGCTTTGCATGAAGCACGAGTTGCGCCTCATGCTTCGGCAAGAGGGAGGGGGCGGGGCCATCGTCAACGTGGCGTCCGCTTTTGGCAAGGTCGGCTTCCGGAAGCGCCCGGCATACGTGGCGGCCAAGCACGGTGTGGTGGGCCTCACCAAAGCGGCGGCCCTCGAGTACGCCAAGGCGGGCATCCGCGTCAACGCCGTGTGCCCCTCGTTCATCGACACGCCCATGCAGGAACGCCTAGGGCGCGTCTTTCACCCGAGCGCGTTTGACGAGGCCACGCGCGCCTACCCGATGGAGCGCTTAGGGCGGCCCGATGAAGTGGCCCAGGCGATCCTCTGGCTGGCCTCGGACGCCGCCTCGTTCGTCACTGGGCAGGCGCTGTCTGTAGACGGCGGCTACACGGCACAGTAAGGCGTCGTCTGCGCCGCGCGGCTCATTTTGAAGGGTGAGCAGAGCGGCCCGCCAGCGAGCGTGCGCTCCCGAGCCAGCCAGCGGACGGGTGCTGCCGAGACGCGCGGCCGGCGTAGGCGAATGCCCCACAGGCCGGCGCGCGGCTTCCCTGCCTCTGAGTCGGGGGACAGCCGGGTGCGGCGCAGGGCTGCAGACCCGTACCGTGGTCACGCGACGGGGCGGATGCTTTTCTCTCAGCGCTTCCGGGAGGCAAAGCACCGAGAACGCGGGCCACCAACAACGCGGGAGACCATGCTTCAAATAAAGAACATCCTGTTCGCGCGCGACTTCTCGCCATGCTCCGACCAGGCGATTCCCTACGCGCTCGACCTGGCCGTCCGCACAGGGGCCACGTTGCACACGCTCTACGCCGAGGTCTTGCACGGCGACCCGTTCAACCCGCCCGCAGAGCCGGCCACGTCCAAAGACAAGATCCGCGCGCGCCTAAAGGCGTTTGCCGGCAAGGAGGCGCTCAAGCGAGAAGGCTACGATCCAGAGAGCGTGCGTTTCCGTCATGCGGTGGTGCGCGGCATCGCCGCAGCGCCGGCCCTCCTCGGCTACGCCGGCGAGAACGACATCGACGTGATCGTGATGGGCACACATGGGCGGCGCGGGGCGCGGCATCTTCTTCTGGGCAGCGTGGCCGAGGAGGTGGTGCGGCTGGCGTCGTGCCCGGTGCTCACCGTGCGCAAGCAGGATACGCCGCCGGTTGAGCGAGAACGCATCCGCACCCTTTTGATGCCGGTGGATTTCTCTGAGCACGTGCAGTCGGCGCTCCGCTATGCCAAAGAGCTGGCGTCGCTTTTCGAGGCGCGGCTCACGCTCCTGCACGTGGTCGAGGAGCCGCTGCATCCGGCCTTTTACTTCGGCGCCGGCATCTCTTCCATCTACGACGTGGACCCGAACATCGAGGCGCGCGCCGTCGAGGAGATGAAAAAGCTCTACCAGGAAACGGAGGGGCCGGGCGGCGAGGTCCGCTTCGAGGCCCGGCCGGGTCGCGCCGCGCATGAGATTGCCGCCTACGCTGAAGGGGAAGGCATCGGCCTCATCGTCATGCCCACGCACGGACGCACGGGCCTGGCCCACCTCACGATGGGCAGCGTAGCGGAGAAGGTGGTGCGGCTGGCCGCGTGCCCGGTGCTCACGCTCAAGAGCTTCGGCAAGCCGCCCGCGCGCGCAGCGGAAGGCGCAGCCCCGTCCGCCAAGGCAGACGGCGACCGCTGAGACGACCCGCGCGCTGTCCAAGCCGTACCGGCGCGAGCTGGACCTAGACTAACGCGGCGCCAAAGAAAAAAGCCCCGTCCCGCTTCTAAGCGGTCGGGGCTTCTCGTTTGGAGAGGAGGGAAGAAGGCTTACTTCTCCTCGCCCTCGTCCACCACTTCGTAGTCGGCGTCCTGGACGCCTTCGTCTTTGCCGTTGGTGGTAGCTTCGGGGCCGGGGGCGCCGTCGCCTGCCGTAGCGCCGCCGGCACCGGCCTCGGCGCCTTCGGCCTGCTGCGCCTGGTAGATGTCCTGGCTGGCGTCGTTCCAGGCCCGGTTGAGCTGCTCCGTGGCTGACTCGATCTCCTGGAGGTCGTCCTTGTCCTTGACCTCCTTGATGCGCTCGAGGGCGGCCTCGATCTTGGCGCGTTTTTCCGCCGGGATCTTGTCGCCGTACTCCTTGAGGTTCTTCTCGGTGGAGTAGACGAGCGAGTCGGCCTGGTTCTTCTTCTCGATGCGCTCGCGCTTTTTCTTGTCCTCGGCGGCGTTGGCCTTGGCGTCGGAGCGCATCTTCTCGATCTCCGCTTCCGAAAGTCCGCTCGCGCCCTCGATCCGGATGGACTGCTCCTTGCCGGTGGCCTTATCTTTGGCGCTGACGTTCAAGATGCCGTCGGCGTCGAGGTCGAAGGTGACTTCGATCTGCGGCGTACCGCGCGGAGCCGGCGGGATGCCATCGAGGTGGAAGCGGCCGATGGTGCGGTTGTCCATCGCCATCTCGCGCTCGCCCTGCAGGACGTGCACCTCCACGCTCGGCTGGTTGTCCGAGGCGGTGGAGAACGTCTCGCTCTTGCGCGTGGGGATGGTCGTGTTCGACTCGATGAGCTTCGTCATCACGCCGCCGAGCGTCTCGATGCCCAAAGAGAGCGGCGTCACGTCCAAGAGCAGGATGTCTTCGACGTCGCCGGAGAGGACGCCGCCCTGCACGGCCGCGCCCAAAGCGACGACCTCGTCCGGGTTGACGCTCCTGTTCGGCTTCTTGCCGAAGAAGTTTTCGACCGTCTCCTGCACCTTCGGGATGCGCGTCGAGCCGCCGACGAGGATGACCTCGTCGATCTCGCCCTTCTGGAGGCCGGCGTCGTTGAGCGCCTTCTCCATCGGGCCGGTGGTGCGCCCCACGAGGTCGTCCACGAGCTGCTCGAACTTCGCGCGCGTGAGGTCGAGGTTGAGGTGCTTCGGCCCCTCGTCCGTGGCGGTGATGAAGGGGAGGTTGATCGTCGTCTGCTGCGCTGAGGACAGCTCGATCTTGGCCTTCTCGGCGGCCTCCTTGAGGCGCTGCAAGGCCATCGCGTCGTTGCGCAGGTCGATCCCCTGCTCTTTCTTGAACTCGTCGGCGATGTAGTCGATCAAGCGCTGGTCGAAGTTATCGCCGCCGAGGTGCGTGTCGCCGTTGGTGGACTTGACCTCGAAGACGCCGTCGCCGAGTTCGAGGATGGAGATGTCGTACGTGCCGCCGCCGAGGTCGTACACGGCCACGGTCTGCTCCTTGTCGTCGTCGAGGCCGTAGGCCAGGGCCGCCGCCGTCGGCTCGTTGATGATGCGGCGCACAGTCAGGCCCGCGATCTCGCCGGCCTCTTTGGTGGCCTTGCGCTGCGCGTCGTTGAAGTAGGCCGGGACGGTGATGACGGCTTCGGTCACCTTCTCGCCCAGGTACTCCTCGGCCGTCTGCTTGAGCTTCTGGAGGATCATCGCCGAGATCTCCTGCGGCGTGTAGACGCGGTCGCCCACCTCCACGCGCGCCGTACCGCCGTCGCCTTTGACGACCTTGTAGGGCACCTCCTTGATCTCCTCGGAGACCTCGCCGTGCTTGCGGCCCATGAACCGCTTGATCGAGGCGATGGTGTTCTGTGGGTTCGTGATGGCCTGCCGCCGCGCCGGCGCGCCGATGAGGCGCTCGCCGTCTTTCTTGTAGGCGACGACGGAGGGCGTCGTGCGCGTGCCCTCGGCGTTCTCGATCACCTTCGGCTCGCCGCCTTCCATGACGGCCACCACGGAGTTCGTCGTGCCGAGGTCGATGCCAATAATCTTGCTCATAATCTCAGGGTCGCTGGTTAGTCGTGAGACTGCGTGAAAGCGGATGAGGCGCCGTGCACCCATCTGTCCGGCTCGAAATCTGCCCAGTTGAATTACAAGAACGATACCGCCGCACGCAGCCCCGACACATTGGCAGACAAAGCGCCGCTGCCGGGCAACCGCCCGCACTCCGGCGCGTTGCAAAGCGACAGGCGCCGCCAGGAGCTTCTGCAAACTTTGCAGCCCGGCGGACGGGGCGGCAGAAGCAGCCCGTCCGTGCGCGGCGGATCTTGCATCGCGGATCTTTACATGGCGCCGCTTTCGCCCGGTCATGCATCTGCTTATATTTGAGAGGTCCACCTGCCCTAAGCGAACGCCATGCATTACGTCCCCAACGTTTTGACGGTCGGGCGCATCGTGCTCACCCCGCTTATCCTCTTCGCGCTGGCGACGCAGACGCTTTGGGGGCAGGCCGGTGCGCTCGTGCTCTTCCTGGTGGCCGCCTCGTCGGACTACCTCGACGGGCAGATTGCGCGGCAGATGGACGCGCGCTCGCGCCTGGGCCGGTTCCTGGACCCGCTGGCCGATAAGGTGCTCGTCCTGGGCACCTTTGCCATGCTCGCCTATCTCTACCCGCGGATCATCCCGTGGTGGGCCGTGGCGCTCATCGCCGGGCGCGACGCCGCCGTGACGGGCCTGCGCCTCTGGACCGAGGCGCGCGGGCTGAGCCTCCAGACGCACGCCCTGGCTAAGACGAAGACGGCCGCGCAGCTTGGCTTTTTGATCTGGATGCTCGTCGTTCTCACAGCGAACGAGCTGCCCGATCCGTTCGAGAGCACGGCGGCGTGGGTGCTGGAGCAGCGGCTCATCCCCATGGCCTTGCTCATGGGCGTGGTGCTCTTAACGCTCTTCACCGGCGCGCTCTACGCCTACCACCAGGACTACACCGCCGCCGAGCCGCGCATGGCCGAGCGCGAGCCTGCCAACAGCGAACCCGTCCCGCCCCATGGCTGAGCGCCCCACGGCCGAAGCGGACGCCCCGGCCCGCCGCCTTGCCGCCGATCTCCTCGCCATCGAGGCGATCCTCTTGCGGCCCGAGACGCCCTTCACGTGGTCCTCTGGCTTGAAGTCGCCCGTCTATTGCGACAACCGGCTCACGCTGGCGCACCCGCCCGTGCGCCGCCGCATCGCCGAGGGGTTTGCGGAGGTCATCCGCGCGCACGCGCTGCGGCCCGGCGTGATCGCGGGCACGGCCACGGCCGGCATCCCGCACGCCGCGTGGCTGGCCGAGCGCTTGGATCTGCCGATGGCCTACGTCCGCTCCAAGGCCAAAGGCCACGGCCGCGAAAACCGCATCGAGGGCCGCGTGGAAAAAGGGCAGCGCGCCGTCTTGGTCGAAGACCTCGTTTCCACCGGCGGCTCCGCGCTCGGCGCCGTAGAAGCCCTGCGCACCGCCGGCGCCGAGGTGGCCGCCGTCGTGGCCATCTTCTCCTACGGCTTGGGCGAGGCCGAGCGCCGCTTTACCGAGGCCGGCGTCAAGCTCCGCACGCTCACAGACTTCGAGGCGCTCCTTGCCGTGGCCGAGGCCGAAGAGCGCCTGCCCGCCAATGCCGTCGAGACGCTCCGCGCGTGGCGCCGCGACCCGGAGGCGTGGCAGAGGCGACTTAAGACCGGGGGAAACCTAAGGGGGCAATAACATGGCCAGCGAACTATTGACAAGGTGACGGGGAAGCAGCCTACGGTGTTGGGTTTCTCTTCGCTTAGTTTCATTCACCAGGATGTCCTCTACCTTTTAGCGCTACGTGAAACCCACAAGCAGCTGTTCAATGAAGAGGCCGACGTCGAAGTGCTAAACTCGACAGCCCCTACAACTTTTAGCTTGGTGCAGAAAGCCATACGGGAGGCTGCTCTTCTGGGCATAACCAGACTGTTGGTAGATCCTGCGGATAGGGGAGGGTTCAAAAACTTGTGTCTGGAAGCTCTGGTCATAAACACGCCTGGGGACAATTCAGACATTTTGGAGCGCTTGAATCGTTTTCGTGGCGAATACGGTCTTATGAGACTGCTGCGCAACAAGGTGTACGCCCACCGAGATGAAGCAACCGTTCACGATATCGTATTCGGGGAGTCTCCTCTTTTAGAGGTCGAAGACGCGGATCTATGGAAGGCAGTTGACAGCATCGTAGAGATCGTAGAAGAGTTGTACAGCCGGATCCCTTTCATGAACTGCACTTTTGCAGATTTTGGTGGTCCGGATGGGGACAAGCTTATCGCTTCACTCCGCAATTCCATCGCAAGACCCTCTAAATGAAAGCGCACCTCCTCACCATCGGCGACGAGCTGCTCATCGGGCAGACGGTCAACACGAACGCGGCCTGGCTTGGCGAGCAGCTCAGCCTCCTCGGCGCCGAGGTCGTCGGCTCCTCCGTGGTGGGGGACGAGACGGAAACGATCCGCGATGAGCTGCGGCGCGCCTTCGAGCGGGCCGATCTCGTCGTCACCACCGGCGGCCTCGGCCCCACGCATGACGACGTCACCAAAAAGGTGGTGGCCGACTTTTTCGGCGTGTCGCTGCGCGAGGACGCGGAAATCGCTCGTCGCATCGAAAGCTACTACGCCGAGACGGACCGCAGCGTCCCGGCCGCCGTGCGCGCGCTCGCCGAGGTGCCCGAGGGGTTCGACATCTTAGAGAACCCCGCCGGCACGGCCCCCGGCCTCTGGCGCGCCGAGGCGCCGGCGAACGGCACGGCGCCGCGCGTCCTCATCGTCCTGCCCGGCGTGCCGCAGGAGATGCAGCAGATCATGGAAGCGGCCGGCCTGCCGCGCCTGCAGGAGCGGGCCGACTTGCAGACGGTGGCGCACCGCACGCTCCTCACCACCGGCATCGTGGAGTCGAGCCTGCAAGAAAAGATCGGCGGCGTGGTGCAGGCGATGGACGGCGGCGCGCTCAAGCTGGCGTACCTGCCCTCGACAAGCGGCGTGCGCCTGCGCTTGACCGCCCGCGCCGACACGCGCGAAGCCGCCGAGGCGCAGCTCGACCACCTCGACGCCGCGCTGCGCGCGCGCGTCGAGAAGTACATCTTCGGCATGGGGAAGGACACGCTCGAAGCCGCCGTGGGGCGGATGCTCACCGAGCGCGGCCTCACCGTGGCCGCCGCCGAGAGCGCCACGGCGGGTTACCTCATGCACCGGCTCACCAAAGTGAGCGGCGCCTCGGCCTACTTCCTGGGCGGCGTGGTGGCTTACGGCAACGCCGTCAAAGAAAGCGCGCTGGACGTAGAAGCGCTCGTGTTCGAGAACGAGGGCGCCGTGAGCGAGGAAGCGGCCCGGCAGATGGCAAAAGGTGCGCGCGAGCGCCTCGGCGCCGACCTCGGCGTTTCTACCACGGGCGTCGCCGGGCCTACGGGCGGCACGGCGCGCAAGCCCGTCGGCACCGTCTGGATCGGCTTCGCGGATGCGGCGGGGACGCACGCGCGGCGCTTCCGCTTCACCAAAGACCGGCAGATCAACATCGAGCTTTTCAGCACCGCCGCGCTGGAGATGCTCCGCCGCCAGCTTCTGCGCCGCGACGCGCGCTGAGGGCGCCTGACCTGCCCTTTGGCGTTAAACTCCGGTCCGGGCGGAACTGCGCGGCGGCCTCTCCTCGTTTGAGACAGCGGCCTGGATGAACTGCTCTGCCTGTGACGCAGGGGTGTCAGGCCAAGGTGTTATGTTTGAGAGGATAGAAGCGGAAGGCAAGCGGCGGCACGCGAGAGCATCCCATCCGCGTACGGCATTTTCAATCCGAGGCATTCAAGCGAAAAGGAAAAAAGCTATGGCTAACGAGAACGGCAGCGGCAAGCAGAAGGCGCTCGACCTGGCGATGAAGCAGATCCAGCGCGAGTTCGGCAAAGGCTCGATCATGCGCATGGGCGACGAGCCGGTAGAGGACATCGCGTCCATCCCCACCGGCTCGCTCACGCTCGACGCCGCGCTCGGCATCGGCGGGGTGCCGCGCGGGCGCATCATCGAGATCTACGGCCCGGAATCCTCCGGCAAGACCACGCTCTCGACGCACATCATCGCCGAGGCGCAGCGGCTGGGCGGCACGTGCGCCTTCATCGACGCCGAGCACGCCTTCGACCCCAAGTACGGTAAGGCCCTCGGCGTGGACATCGACAACCTCCTGATCTCGCAGCCGGACACGGGCGAGCAGGCGCTCAACATCTGCGACAAGCTCGTGCGCAGCGGCGCGCTCGACGTCATCGTGATCGACTCCGTGGCCGCTTTGGTGCCGCAGGCCGAACTCGAAGGCGACATGGGCGACACGCACGTCGGCCTCCAGGCGCGGCTGATGAGCCAGGCCCTGCGCAAGTTGGCCGGCACGATCAACCGCACGAAGACGTGCCTGATCTTCATTAACCAGATCCGCATGAAGATCGGCGTGATGTTCGGCAGCCCCGAGACGACCTCGGGCGGGCGCGCCTTGAAGTTCTACTCGTCCGTGCGGATGGACATCCGGCGCATCGGCGCGGTCAAGGACGGCTCGGACGTCGTCGGCAACCGCACGCGCGTGAAGATCAAGAAGAACAAGGTGGCGCCGCCGTTCAAAGAGGCCGAATTCGACATCATCTACGGTGAGGGGATCTCCTCCTTGGGCGAGCTGATCGACCTGGGCACCGAGGCGGGCCTCATCACCAAGAGCGGCTCGTGGTACTCGTACGGCGACGAGACCATCGCGCAGGGCCGCGAGGCCACGAAGGAGTGGCTCAAGGAGAACCCCGAGATCCGCGAACGGGTCAAGCACCAGATCCGCGTCGAGCTGGGCATGATCGAGGAAGAGCCGGTGGAAGAGGAAAGCGCCGAGGCCGAAGTCGCCGCCGCCACGGATGGCGAGGCGTAGCGCGCCCGCCGCTGCATCTCAAAACGAAGAAGCCCCGCCAGCGCACAGCCGGCGGGGCTTTCCGTTGTGGTGAAAGCGGGCTACCTTGGCGTTATGCTCCGCCTCCAACACCTCCGCCTGCTTTTTCTGCTGCTCCTTGCGGCGCTGCCCCTGGCCGGGCCGTCGGCGGGGCAGGGGAGCAGTGTCACGCTCGGGCGCGACACGCTCTCGCTCGACGCGCGCGGCGTGTACGCCGTTTACGGCGTCGAGGCGCCGGCTTTCCGCGGCCTCATGCGCGCGGCGGACGCCTCGTCGCTGCCCGTCTTCTACGGCGCGCCGGTGGCCGCGTGGGGCGGCGTCTGGCTCCTGCGTGAGAAGAACGACTTCGCCGATGCGTACCGCCTCACGCTCACGAGCGCGGCGACCTACGCCGGCGTCAAGGCGCTGAAGATTGCCGTGGGCCGGCCGAGGCCGTACGCGCGACTGCCGGGCATCGCCTCGCGCTCAGAGCGCTACGTGCCGGGGGCGAAGGGAACCTTCGAGTCGTTCCCGTCCGGGCACGCGGCGCTCTCGTTTGCGCAGGTCACGTCGTGGAGTCTGTCGCACCCGCGGTGGTACGTCATCGCGCCGGGCGTGGCCTGGGCCGCCTCGGTGGCAACGAGCCGCGTGTGGCTGGGCGTGCATCACCCGAGTGACGTCCTGGCGGGCGCCGTGCTGGGCGCTGCCCTTGCTGTGCTCGTGCACGAACTTGGCCCGCATATTACGCCCGCTTTTCTACAAGACGACGCCGCCGAGCGCGCGCCGCCGATGCTCCGGCTGCGGCTGCCGTAGCGCCCGGCGGCGCCTCACGCTCTGGCAGACGGCTCCAGGCGCAGCGGTGCGTCAACGGTCACGCGCGTGCCGGCCCCCGGCGCCGACTCGATCTGCATGTTGCCGCCGAAAAGGTTCAAACGCTCGCGCACGCTGAAGAGGCCGAACCCGTCCTGGTCTGCCGCCTCGGTCGCCTCGGCCGTCTCCACGTCGAACCCCTCGCCGTCGTCTGTAACGCAGATCTGGAGGTGATGGTTAACGTCGCGCGCTTCAACGATGGCGCGGCGGGTGCCGGCGTGCTTGACCACGTTGAAGAGCAGCTCGCGCACGATCTGGAAGAGCAAGAGGCGCATGTCGTGCTCCGGCGTGCGGAGGGGGTCCTCGGCCCGGAGGTCCACCTTCAGGCCGTGCAGCTCCTCCATATGCCCGACGAGCCAGCGCAGCGTATCGGCCACACCCTCGGTCTTGAGGATGGGCGGGCTGAGGTCCACCGTCAGGCGGCGCGTGAGGTCAACGGCCTGCATGAGCCAGTCGTCGGCCTCGGCGAAGTCTTTCAGGAGGCTGTCCCGGCGGCCGGCCTCCGCGTTCCGCTGCGCGGACTTCATCTTGAGCTGGATGCCGTAGAGCCACTGCTGGAGGTCGTCGTGGAGGACCTGGCTGATGCGGCGGCGCTCCTCCTGCTCGGCCATCGTCAGCCGCGTGGCCAGTTCGCGCACCTGCCGCGTGCGCTCTTCGATGCGCTCTTCGATGCGCTCCTCCTGCTTCTCAATGAACTCGTGCAACGCCTGCTCCGCCTTCCGGCGCTCCGTAACGTCCTCGATGGCGAGCAGGATCAGCTTGTGACGGTTCATCTGCCGCGCGTTGAGCAGCATCACGTGCCGGCCGATGTCCTCAAAGCCGTGTTCGACCTCGAAGTCGTTGAGGACCTTGTTTTCGGGCAGCACTTCTTCAAGGAGCCGACGCAGCTTCGGGATGTCCCACTGGTCGTTGCCCAGCTCATAAACAAGGCGCCCCACCGTTTTCTCGGGCTGCACCCGGAAGGTCTGGTAGAACGACTCATTGGCGGCCTTGACGCGGAGGTCGAAGTCGAGGACGAGCAGCCCCTCGCGCACCGTGTCCACGATCATCTCGGCGAATTCCCTGGCGGTGCGGATGTCCTCGATGTCTTCGAGGCCGGTAGAAGAGATGCCGGTGTAGTCCTTAACGGAGGCGTCATAGGAAGGGACCTGCGCGAGGCGCTTCTCCGGTTCTTCACGCGGGTACTCGGGGGGGGGGGGGCATTGTCCATTGCCTTTGAGCGGGTCGTGGTGAGCCGGTCGCCGGAGCGCGCCTGTGCTTCTAAACCAAACTTACGACATCAGGCCGAGAGAAAGCAAGCTGCGGGGGCATAGCAACGAACGTATTCCCTTGCCAGGATGACGGAGGGACGGGCGGCAGCTCGCGGGCTGCTCGTCTGCAAGTGCGGCCTCGTTGAGGAGGTTGCGGGGGCGCCGGACGGGGCCGGAGGTCCGCCCGCAGAAGGGTCTGGCGTCACTTCCGCAGAAGTGAGGGTGCTGAGAAAGTCATCGCACAAGAAGCTCATCACAAAAAAAGATGCCGACCCTTGGAAAGAGAGTCGGCATCTTGAGCGGTAGCGGGGGCAGGATTCGAACCTGCGACCTTCGGGTTATGAGCCCGATGAGCTACCAGCTGCTCCACCCCGCGATGTTGGACTGACCATGATACGCTGCCCACGTAGCGATGTCAAACGCCTTATTGTGAAAATCGTTTGAGAGTGCTGGGCGGCATCCGTTCTGTCTGTTTTTCCAATGGATGGGCGGCGCGAAGGCGCCAGTGCTCGTTAGGCAGCGGGCACGAAGCGGCAGGCACAAAGCGGTAACGTCCGCACGGTTGACATTTGCGCGCGCGTTCAGAATACTGAGCCGTGCCGCCGCTCGCTGCGTTTGCGCGGGCCGCCTTCGTCTTCGGCTTCCATTACCCATCCGTTATGGCAACCCTTCATCCGTTTCGCGCCCTCCGCCCTCGTCCTAAGCACGCTGAGCAGATCGCCTCGGTGCCGTACGACGTCATCAGCGTGGCGGAGGCGCGGCGCCTGGCCGAAGGCAATCCGCGGAGCTTTCTGCACGTCATCCGCCCGGAGATCGACCTGCCCGAGGGGACCGACGAGCACGCGCCCGAGGTCTACGAAAAAGGCGCCGAGAACCTGCGCCGTCTTGCTGCGAGCGACGACACGCTCCAAGAAAGCGAGCCGTCCGTCTACGTCTACCGCCTCGTCATGGACGGGCGCGCGCAGACGGGCCTCTTCGGCTGCGTGGCCGTGGCGGAGTACGACGAGGGCACGATCCTGCGCCACGAGGAAACGCGCCCCACCAAAGAGGACGACCGCACGCACCACATCCTCACGCAGCGCGCCCACGCCGAACCCGTTATGCTCACCTACCGCGACGACCAAGACGTGGACCGGCTCGTCGAAGAGGCGCAGGCGGCCGACCCGCTCTACGACTTCACCGCCGAAGACGGCGTACAGCACACGATCTGGAAAGTTGAAAATACCGAGGCGCTCGTGGACGCCTTTGGCGCCGTGCCGCAGCTGTACATCGCCGACGGGCACCACCGCTGCAAGGCCGCCAGCCGCGCCGCCGAAGAACTTAGCGAGCAAGGGGGCGCCGGATCGGCCGAGTACGAGTTCTTCCCCGCCGTCCTCTTCCCCATGGGCCAGATGCGCATCCTGGCCTACAACCGCATCGTCTACAGCCTGCCGATGACGGAGGAGGACTTCCTCGACGGGCTGCGCGAGGTCATGCCCATCGAGTCAGGCGTGGGCGACCCCGTCCCGCAAGAGAAGGGCACCGTGTGCTTCTACCTGCGCGGGCGGTGGCACCGCGCCAAGCTCCCGCCCACCGCGCGCGAGGCCACGGCCGCCACGCTCGACATCGCCCGCCTCTCCGAGTACGTCCTCGAACCCATGCTCCGCATCACCGACCCGCGCCGCGACGAGAACATCGACTTCGTGGGCGGCATCCGCGGCACCGAGGAGCTGGAGCGGCGCGTGGACAGCGGCCGCGCCGACCTCGCCATCAGCCTCTTCCCGACGAGCATCGAAGAACTCCTGGCCGTCTCCGACGCGGGCGAACTCATGCCGCCTAAGAGCACCTGGTTCGAGCCGAAGCTGCGCAGCGGCCTCTTGGTTCATCTTTTCGGTGACGGACAATAGACGACGGACGACCGACGACCGTGCGTCCCTTTCCATACCTTTGACCTCCACCCCTCAATGAAAATCCTTGTCGCCGACAACATCGCAGAAGTGGGCGTGCGGGCGCTCGAAGAGGCCGGCCACACCGTCGTGGAAAAGGCGAAGCTCGGCGGCGAAGCGCTCGTGGAGGCCTTGCGCGAGGAGGAGCCGCAGGTGCTCATCGTACGCTCGACAAAGGTGACGCCCGAGGCGCTCGACGCCAATGCGCGGCTCGAACTCATCGTCCGCGCCGGGGCCGGGTACGACACCATCGACGTCGAAGGCGCCTCGGCGCGCGGCGTCTTCGTAGCGAACTGCCCCGGCAAGAACTCCGTGGCCGTGGCCGAGCTGGTGATGGGCCTCGTCCTGGCCCTCGACCGCCGCATCCCGGACAACGTCATCGACGCGCGCGAAGGGCGCTGGAACAAGAAAGCCTACGCGCAGGGCGACGGCCTCAAGGGCAAGACGCTCGGCATCATCGGCATGGGGAACATCGGGCAGGCCGTGGCCGAGCGCGCGGAGGCGTTCGAGATGCGCGTGGTGGCCTGGAGCCGCTCCTTAACGGATGAGAAGGCGTTCGCCTACGGCGTCGAGCGGCGCGAGAGCATCGAGGCCGTAGCCCAAGAGGCCGACGTCGTCACGCTCCACGTCGCCTCCACACCCGAGACGAAGCACCTGGCGGGTCGCGCCTTTTTCGAGGCGATGAAAGAGGGCGCCTACTTCATCAACACCACGCGCGCCCCCGTCGTGGACGAAGAGGCGCTGCGGTGGGCGATGGACGAGAAAGGGGTCCGTGCCGCCCTCGATGTAATGGCAGGCGAGCCGTCCGAGAAGCAGACGGACAGCTTCGAGCACCCGCTCATGGGCCACCCGAACTGCTACATGACGCACCACATCGGCGCCTCGACGCAGCAAGCGCAGGACGCGACGGCCGAGGAGGCCGCGCGCGTCGTTCTCACCTACGACGAGGAGGGGAGCGTGCCCAACTGCGTCAACCTCGCCCGGCAGACGCCCGCCACGCACCAGCTCACCGTGCGGCACCGCGACAAGGTGGGCGTCTTGGCCGGCGTCTTGGACGAGATCCGTAAGGCGAACTGGAACATCCAGGAGATGGACAACCTCATCTTCGAGGGGGCCAAGGCCGCCTGCGCCAACATCCGCATCGACGGCGAGCCGGGCGAGGACGCTCTGGCGCGCATCGCCGCGCAGGAGGACGTCCTGGCCGTCTCGGTCATCAGCCTGTAAGGGGCGAGTAGCGGTAGAGCCTATGCCTATCTTCGAGATTGATGGAGAGCGCTTGCGTCCGGTGAGGCAGCACAACTTCGATGCTGAGAAAGAACTGCAAGCGCTGGTAGAAAATAATCTGGGGCCGGTGTTCAATTGCCGCTTGGTGGACTCGGAGTTCGCAACAGGCGCCTCGCACGCAGGACGCATCGATACGCTGGCGCTTTCAGAGGATGGCAACCCCGCCATCATCGAGTACAAGAAGACCGAGTCCTCGCAGCTTGTCAATCAGAGTCTCTTTTATCTGCACTGGCTCACTGACCACCGGGGCGACTTCGAGATTGCCGCGCAGCAGGCGCTCGGCACAGAGGTCGAAGTAGACTGGTCGGACATTCGCGTGATCTGCATCGCGCCCGATTACAAGAAGTACGACATCCACGCTGTACAGGTGATGGGCGCGAACATTGAGCTGTGGCGCTACCGGCTCTTCGACAACAAGACGATTTATTTCGAGGAAGTGCTTCAGCGCTCCCACGCCGCCGCGCCGCAAGCCGACGGCAAGGACCCTGTGATGGTGGCAGCCGGGAAGAAGGCTGCCGTCACGCGTACCACTGCTACATACACGTTCGACGAGCACTTGAGCGGCAAGCCTGAGTGCGTGCAGAACCTAGCCTTTGCTATTCAGGAGTTCATCATGGATCTCGATTCGGCAATGGAGGAGGCGCCAAGAAAAGGCTACATCGCCTACAAGATTTCGCAGAACATCGCCTGCTTCAGGGTGCAGCATCAACGCCTCAAGCTGTGGCTGAAGCTCGACCCCGCCGAGTTGAATCCGATGCCGGCGAACGCCCGCGATGTGTCAGAGATCGGGCATTTAGGTACAGGAGACCTCGAACTCGTCATCAGCACGGAGGAAGAATTGGAGCGCGCCAAGCCGCTCATCGTGCGGAGCTATGAGAGGATCGGCGGGTGAGCTTTCTTGGCGAAAGTCTACGCTGAGGCGTACGCCCCTTAGCTGAAAAGACGCGGATCGAACGCGAACGGCCGCTGGCGCACCACCTGCACCTCGACGGCGCCGGGGTGGCGCGGGTTGATGAGGTAGTTCCGCTCTTCCGGGATCACGGCGGAAGGTGCGCTCAGCACGGCGGCCTCCTGGTCTTGCGCCCAGGCCTCACCCAGGCGTCGGAGGGCGGGCGCCTCGGTGCGGCGGTCCCATCCGTCGGGCAGCTCGCCGGCCGAGACGTGCTCTGTCGCGATGCGCTGCGGGATCTCGATGCCGTAGGTCATGAGGTCGTCCGGGAGCCGATCCGGGTTCACGTGGACGAGCAGCTCGAGCGCAGCCAGCGACAGATGCGCCGCCGTGTAGACGACCGGCGTGCCCGGCGCATTCCAACGGCCGCCGGCCCGGTGCGCGCCCTCGCCGTCCAGGACCGGATAGGCCGCGCGCGCCAGACGCCAAACGAGCATAAGCCTGCGAGCTTCCGAAAACGCCTTAGCTGAAGACGCCGTGCGCGATGCGCAACAGCACCTGCTCCACGAGCCGGCCCCCGCCCTCGGTGTCGAGCAAGTCGATGGGGCGCCGCCCGCCCAGGGCGCGGTTGGCTTCGCGCAGCCAGCCGTGCGCCTTGTCGCTGTTCTGGAACGTCTCTTCAGCCAGCACGGCGATGCGGGCCACGCGCGCCAGCCGGTCGGACTCCTCCGTGGAAAGGCGCTCGCCGCGCCGCTTACGATGGGAGAGGGTGCGCCGCGGGATGATCAGGCGCTCGACCTCTTGCCGCGAGAGGACGCCGTGCTCTACCACCCGCTCCAACGCCAGAGTGGACAGCCCTTCCCGGACCGCCTCTACCAGGTCGGCATCGCTCTGGATGTCACGCTCAAGCGCGGCAGATCCGCCAAGCTGCCGGGCAATGTCTTCTGCGATCATGGCAAGGTTGCTCCCTGTGTATTGGCAGATGCTCGGTTGTAGACAGACGAGACACCGAAGTTTCACATCCTGTGGCACGCCGGGAGGATTGAGAGGCGCGCGTTTTTTATCATGAAAGCCTGTCCGTTCCCCCTCAACCAAGCCCCCCGCCTGCCATGCCCACCGCCGATCCGCAAACCTCCGCCACGCAAACGACGAACGGCCGCGCGCGCCGGATGCACAACTTCTCCGCCGGCCCGGCCACGCTGCCCGTCGAGGTACTCGAACAGGTGCGCGAGGAGCTGCCGCACTTCAAGGACACCGGCGCCTCGGTGATGGAGATCAGCCACCGCTCGCCCGCCTACGACGAAGTGGAAGAATCCGCGCGCGCGCTCATCAAGAAGCTCTTGGGCCTCGGCCAGGAGTGGCACGTGCTCTTCCTCCAGGGCGGCGCCTCGATGCAGTTCCACCAGGTGCCGCTCAACTTTTTGCCGGAAGGCGGCTCGGCGGACTACCTCATCACGGGCCGCTGGTCGGACAAAGCCCTCGCTGAGGCCAACACGGTCGGGCAGATGCGCGGCGGCGCCACGGCGCGCGCGGCGGCCAGCGGCGAGACGGAAAAAGGCTACACGCGCATCCCCAGCGCAGACGAATGGGACCTGGACGAAAGCGCCGCCTACCTCCACTACACCTCGAACAACACCGTCGCCGGCACGCAATTCCACTTCGTCCCCGAAGCGCCCGCCCCGCTCGTCACCGACGCCTCGAGCGACTTTTTGAGCCGGCCCATCGAGCACCTGGAGCGCTTCGGCCTCATCTACGCCGGCGCGCAGAAGAACATCGGCCCGGCGGGCGTGACGGTCGTCTTGCTCAAGGACGACTTCCTCAAGCAGCGCGTGCAGCCGCTCCCGACCATGCTCGACTACGGCACGCACACAGCCAAGCGCTTCAACACGCCGCCCGTCTTCGCCATCTACGTCGTCGAGAAGGTGATGCGCTGGCTCGAAAACAAGGGCGGCGTCGAGGGCATCCGGGAGATCAACGAGCGCAAGGCCGGGCGCCTCTACGACCGCATCGACGCGACGGACTTCTACACCGGCGCCGTCGAAAAGGACGCGCGCTCGCTGATGAACGCCACCTTCCGCCTGCCGAGCGAGGAGCTGGAGGCGCAGTTCGTGAGCGAGGCCAAGGGCGAGGGGCTGCTCGCGCTCAAGGGCCACCGCTCCGTCGGCGGCGTGCGCGCCTCGATGTACAACGCGCTGCCGGAGGAGGCCGTCGAGGCGCTCGTTACTTTCATGGACGAGTTCGAGCGCGCGCGGGGCTGAGCACCTGCCAGGGTGCCCGCTCGAACGGGAGCGCCGTTGGCAGAAGCGCCGCAAAAGAAAAGAGGCCGCCTGCGCCACGTAAAAAGTGCGCAAGCGGCCTCTCCTGATTCTGGTTGTCCCTTGACACCTGCGGCGACGCAGGGGCTAGGGGGTGGCTTAGGTCACGAAGTCGCCGTCGCCACCGCCGCTGAACGTGAGTTCATCGCCGGGGGTGCCCTCCGGGAAATCCTGGTCCAGGAAGTCGCCCGTGGTGCTACCCTTGGTGATGTCCTCGACGTCGCCGTAGACAACGAGTGTGGGGGACGAATAGGCTCGTTTCATAACAGCCTCCTTGGTTTTGTGATGGTGGTGTACGAAAGCGGTGGCCACTACTAAACAACGACCCCCGAACTGGAGGCAAGACGGAAGCCCGGCCTTTCGAGCCGCGCGCCTACGCGGCCCACACGTCAGGCACGGATTGCCCTTCCTGCGCTTCAGATCTCAGCAAGGACAGCCCAGCCCGGCGGCAGCGCCGAAGCGCCGAAGACCCGCCGGGGTGCGGGCAGCGCGTCCTATGAACGTGGTTTAGGTCACGAAGTCCCCGTCACCATCGGTGAACGTGAGTTCGTCGCCGGGCGTGTCATCCGGGAAGTCCTGATCCAGGAAGTCGCCGTTGGAGTTGCCCTTCGTGATGGCCTCTACGTTGCCGTAGACGGTCAGCTCGGGCGCCGAATAAGCTTTCTTCTGCTGCATGATGGTTACCTCTTGACTTGCTGCGTGATGCGGTCGCTGGAAAGGAGGTCCTGGCGAGAGCGCCGCTGGGATTCCGCGTGCTCTCAGAAGGGAGACCTCCTGCCGGCAAAAGACGCAAGAACAAGGCCTTGGTCCGCAGAGGTACCAGGCGTTACGACGAGATTACGTCTTTGGCTTTGTCGAGCAGCCCCTCGGCATCGCCCATCTGTTCCTTCTGCGCGTAAGCGCCGGGGCGGGCTGTGCCCAGATCGGGCTTTTCGCCCTTCGGCTGCATCCGCTCGGTCTTGAACGTGCCTCTGCCGTCTATGGCGGGGCCGCTCGACCAGCGTCCTTCGGGCGGCTCAACGCCGTTCACCCCAGTAGACATGAACGTGTAGTTCACGTCTTGCAGCTCCTCGTCCTGCGGGAACGAGTTGGGGATGGGATGCGCGCCCTCGGGGCCGCCCAGCTCTTCCAAAACGGCCAGCCACTGCTCCTGGTGCATCGTGTCGCGGGCGATGAGGAACCTGAGCATGTCCTTCATGCCCGAGTCGTCGGTGAGGTGGTAGAGGCGGCAGGCCAGGACGCGCCCGCCGCTCTCGGCCGTGACGTTGGCGTACATGTCGGCGGCGAGGTTGCCCGTGGCGTAGACGTGCGAGCAGTCGAAGGGGACGCCGTTCGAGTTCACGGGCATCGCCGAGAGGCCGGAGGAGAGGATGTGGCGCGGGTTCATCCCGCCCATCACCGCGCCGACGACGGGGTCCTGCGCCGCCTTCTCCTGCGCCTCGATGGGGGCGTCTTCGAGGTTCAAGGCCACGGCGGTGGCGAGCATCTCGATGTGGCCGATCTCCTCCGTGCCCGTCTCCATGAGCATGTCGCGGTACTTGGCCGGGCCGCGCGCGCCGAAGGCTTGGAAGAGGTACTGCATCATCACGCGGATCTCGCCCTCGATCCCGCCGATGGCCTGTTGCAGGTACTTGGCAAAGAGCGCGTTCGGCTCGTCCACGCGGACGGGGTACTGGAGCTTGCTGTCGTGGTAAAACATCGCGGTGCGGGTTGGGTGAGGATGGATGGGTCAGATGGGTAGATCAACGCGCACACTCACTCGTTTCCACGTAAGCAACCTGTTCACACGTGTGCGCCCGCTTTTACAGATGTGAGGATGCGGGAAGTCTGCACCGTCGGCATTGCACAAGTGCGCAGGCGAAAAGGCGTTGCGCGGGCAGCGAATTCTGCCGTAGCTTAGAAAGAGAAGAAAAGCTGCGGCGATAGCGCCCGCACGCTTCGCTGAAGCACCCCCGCATCCACCCCGAGCGCCCGCACCGCGCATGGCCTTAACCCTTGGCGTCCCCCGCGAAACGGCAGACGGCGAGCGCCGCGTGGCTCTCGTGCCTGAGGTGGCCGCCAAGCTCATCCAGAGCGAAGGCGTGGAGGCCGTCGTTGAGCGCGGCGCCGGCGCCGAGGCGTTCTACCCCGACGCCGCCTACGAAGACGCCGGCGCCCGCCTGGCCGAGCGTGACGCCGTTTTCGGTGCCGACCTCATCGCCAAAGTGCAGGCGCCTTCGGAGGAGGAGATCGGCCTCTTGCGCGAGGGGCAGGTGCTCGTAGGCCTCTTAGAGCCGCTCGACGCGCCCGAAAAGATCCAGCGGCTGGCCGAGCGCGGCGTCACCGCCCTGGCGATGGAGCTGGTGCCGCGCATCTCCCGCGCGCAGAAGATGGACGCGCTCTCGGCCATGAGCAGCCTGGCCGGCTACCGCGCCGCGCTCGTCGCCGCCCACGCGCTCCCAAAGTTTTTCCCGCTCCTGACCACGGCGGCCGGGACGATCCGCCCGGCGCAGGTGCTCGTTTTGGGCGCGGGCGTGGCGGGGTTGCAGGCCATCGCCACGGCCAAGCGCCTCGGCGCGCGCGTCGCAGGCTACGACATCCGCGAGGCCGTGCGCGAGGAGGTGCAAAGCCTCGGCGCGCAGTTCGTCGAGCTGGACCTGGAGACGAAAGAAGGCGAAGGCGAGGGCGGTTACGCCCAGGCGCTCATGAAAGAAAAGCAAGAGCGCCAGACTGAGCTTTTGGTCGGGCACATCGCCCGCGCGGACGTGGTCATCTCCACGGCGCTCATTCCCGGCCGCCCCGCGCCGCTCCTCATCACCGAAAGGGCCGTGAAGGAGATGAAGCCCGGCGCCGTGATCGTAGACCTCGCCGCGCCGAACGGCGGCAACTGCGCCCTCACCACGCCGGGCGAGACGATCACCACCGAGAACGGCGTCCAGGTTCACGGCCCGCTCAACCTGCCCGCCGCCATGCCCGTTCACGCCAGCCAGCTTTACGCGCGCACCGTCGCCGCCCTCGTCCAGGCGTTCATCGGCGACGACGGACGATTCACGCCCGACTTTGACGACGAGGTGTTCAGCGGCGCCTGCGTAACGCACGGCGGCGAGGTCACGAGCGAGCGCGTGCAGAAGGCGCTCGCGCCGGCGAGTGGGTGAGTGTGAGAGACGTGTATATCAGCCGTAGGGGTAAGGCGCGCCTTGCCCCTACCTACACCAACCGTTCGGTTAAACCTACTCCGCCATGCTCGACAACCTTATCATCTTTGTCCTGGCCGCGTTTGTAGGGACGGAGATCATCAGCAAGGTGCCGCAGACGCTGCACACGCCGCTCATGTCCGGCTCGAACGCCATCAGTGGCATCACCGTCGTCGGCGCCTTGATCGCATCCGGGATGACCGATGGCGCGTGGGCGACGTGGCTGGGCGTGGGCGCGCTCGTCGTGGCGACGATCAACGTCGTAGGCGGCTTCCTCGTCACCGACCGGATGCTGCAGATGTTCTCCAAGAAAAAGCCGCCGCCCGCGCAGGTAAAAGGGGAGCAGGAAGCATCCGCAGGGACGTCGAAGCGGCGCAAGGCGGTAGCGTCGTGAGCGCGTTCACGCCTCCTGGACTGGGTGCTCACGTCGTGAATGCGCCATCGAGCGCCCGTTCCTGAACCCGTGAACACATCCGCACCCGAACAGCGAAAGACCATGAAGCAAGCCTTCATCGAACTGGCGTACCTGCTCTCGGCGGCGCTGTTTATTTTTGGGCTGAAGCGGCTGCAATCGCCCGCCACGGCGCGCAGGGGCAACCTCCTCGCTGCCGGCGGGATGCTCGTGGCCGTGGTGGCGACGCTGCTGCTGCACGCCATCCTGACGCCCGTGCAGATGCTCGCCGGCCTCGTCCTGGGCGCGGGGATCGGGGCGCTTTTGGCGCGGCGCGTGGAGATGACGGCCATGCCGGAACTCGTGGCCGTCTTCAACGGCTTCGGCGGGCTGGCCTCCGCGCTCGTGGCCGGCGCCGAGATCGCGCAGTACGCCGACGCCTCGGCGCTGAGTCTGAGCGCGTTCGACGGCGTGGCGGCGCTCACCGTGGCGCTGAGCATTCTCATCGGGACGGTGACGTTCACGGGCAGCTTTGTGGCCTATGGCAAGCTCAGCGGGCGGCTTTCGGGCAATCCGGTTTCGTTTCCGGGGATGCGCGTGCTGAGCGTGCTCGTGCTCCTCGGCAGCGTGGCGGCCATCGGGTACATGATCTGGGGCGCGGGCGGCTTTCCGGAAATTGCCGAGCCGGTGGTGTGGGGGAGCGTCGCGCTTGCCGGGCTGGCCTTTGTGATGGGCATCCTGCTCGTCGTCCCCATCGGCGGGGCGGACATGCCCGTGGTCGTGGCGCTGCTGAACGCCTACTCCGGCCTCGCCGCTGCGGCCACGGGCTTCGTCTTAGACAACACGGCGCTCATCGTGAGCGGGACGCTTGTGGGCGCCTCGGGGCTGATCCTCACGGCCATCATGTGCCGCGCCATGAACCGCTCTTTGGCGAACGTCCTCCTCGGCGGCTTCGGCGGCGACGCGGCCGCGGGCGCCTCGGCTGAGGTTGAGGGCGACCGCACCGTGCAGGAGACCGCGCCCAACGACACGGCCATTCTTTTGACCTACGCGCAGCGCGTGATCGTCGTCCCCGGTTACGGCTTGGCCGTGGCGCAGGCGCAGCATCAGGTGCGCGAGCTGGCCGATCTGTTGGAAGAACGCGGCGTGGACGTGCGCTACGCCATCCACCCCGTGGCCGGGCGGATGCCGGGGCACATGAACGTGCTCCTGGCCGAAGCCAACGTTCCCTACGACGACCTCTACGAGATGGAGGAGATCAACAGCTCGTTCGCGCAGACGGACGTGGCCCTCGTCATCGGCGCCAACGACGTGGTCAACCCCGCCGCGCGCACGGACGAGGGCAGCCCCATCTACGGGATGCCCATCCTCAACGTGGACGAAGCCGAGACCGTCGTGGTGATGAAGCGCAGCCTCAGCCCCGGCTACTCCGGCGTGGACAACGCGCTCTTCTACGCCGAGAACACGAAGATGCTCTTCGGTGACGCGAAGGAGTCGGTGAGCGAACTCATCGGCGAGGTGAAGGCGCTATAAGCTCAAAACGACGCCATGAAAAACGACGACCGTTTCAAAGTTGACCGCCGCGCGTTCTCCGTTGTCCCGCTCGATGAGCAAGACGAAGACGAGAAGCGCTACTGGCGTAGCAAGACGCCGCACGAGGGGCTGGAAGCATTGGAGACGACGCGGCAACTGCTCTATGGCTACGATTCAGCTACCACTCGACTTCGCTGTGTTCTTGAGATTGTTGAGCGCGCATAATGCCAAATCCGTTTGGTCGGTTGTGGTTTATCTCCATTGGTGCCGTAGCGACGCAAGGCCTTGCGTCGCTACATCGGCGTTTTGTCGAGCCGAAAGATGGTGGTATATCTCAACGATGCTGCCGGATTTGGCATAACGCGGAGCGCCGTCCAGATGCAGAAAAGCCGGCAAGCACACCTGAGCGGTGCCTGCCGGCTTCTCGCTGAGAGCAGGAGCCGTTACGACTTCGCCTTCGCGTCGGTCTTATCGTGGCCGGCTTTTTTGCGGAGGGCGTCGATGCGCTTCGAGGCCTCGGCTTTGGTGAGGTCCTCGTCGAACGCCTCGCCCGTCTCCTCGGTGAGCGTCTTGAGGTAGGAGCGCTGCGCGCCGGTCATCGGCTCGCCGCCGGTGGTCCAGTCGTCGGGATTTTTCTGCGTGTTGCTCTCCTGCTGCTTCTGCGGATCGCTCTTGGGGTTCTTCTGGTCAGCCATAACTTTTCTTCTGCGTGGGTCGAGTCAAAGGGCGAAGGCCGGCGGAAAGCGCCCGGCTCGTGTACCTTCTCGAATGCAGGGGGCGGGGAGAAGTTGCCATCGGCGAACAGCATTCGCACATGCGTTGCAAACACGGCGAAGGCAAGCGCCGCGCTCAGTCCGCCAGCGTGCTGAGGTCGCCGGAGGCCTCGCCGAGTTCTTCGGCCTTGAGCAGGCGGCGCACGTGTTTTTTTTGAGATCGCCCTTCAATTCGTCGCTCGCACGAAACCGCCATCATGCAAAAGCGCGAGCGCGTAGAAGCCGCCTGGGCGCAGATGGCGCGCGTCCGCCGGCTGACGCTAAAAGTAACAACGGACGGCGATGTGCGCCGTGGCACCGGCGGCGTCGAGGTCAGCCGCCCGGCGCCGGATGTGCTGCGCTGGGCGGCGCGCGGGCGATGGGACGGAAGCGGCCGTACAGCGCTCGCTTTTCGCAGCGCGTACGAGTGGCGCCGCAGAGAGGCTAGGCTGCACCTCGCGCATCTGCGCCTTGGTCCTGACCATCCGGTGCCGCTCGTCGAACTTGTGCCGAGTGCCGAGGCTGGCGTGCTCGCCTCGGTCCGCCCGCACCGTTGCGGCAGAGATCGGTATGCCGCTCGTCTGATTGCCGGGGCGGGGGCGGTGGAGCTGCACTGGCGCATCATCGGCCCGGCGAAAAATATCCATCTGCAACAGCGCTACCACGAGTAGCGCTGTGGCGAAACCCACGCGGCGCCCGGCGTCTTTCTCTCTCCTCACAAGACGAGAGAACTTTCGCGCGCATAAAACCCATGTCTGATAAAAGTGATGCTAACTCATTGGCACGCTTGGCGTTGAAAACAAGAACGTAAACGCATGATGAAAGAAGAAAAAGCGCTCATCGTCCACGAGCGATTGTGCGAGGCGTACAATGCGCCGTTCGCCTTTTTCCGCGACCTTGACCCGCTGAGCGAACTCGTCGGCTCGCTCCTCTCGCACCGGACGAAGAACGCCGATTCGGGCCGCGCCTTCCGGCAGTTGCGCGAGCGCTTCCCTGCGTGGGAGGATGTGATCGAAGCGCCGACGGCGGCGGTGGAAGAAGCCATCGCCCCGGCGACGTGGCCCGAGCAGAAGGCGCCGCGCATTCAAGAGGCGCTTCGACTCATCCGAGAAAAACGTGGCGCGCTCTCGCTCGACTTCCTCCAGGAGATGCCGCCCGAAGAAGCGCGCGCGTGGCTCGAGAAAATCCCCGGCGTCGGGCCAAAGACGAGCGCGGCGGTGCTCGTCTTCTCCACGCTGCGGATGCCAGCGCTGCCGGTGGACAGCCATCACCACCGCGTGGCACAGCGCCTCGGCCTCATCCCGAAGAGCGTCGGCCCCGGCCCGGCGCACGACAGGCTGCGTGCTCTTCTGCCCGAAGACTGGTCCACGCAGCAGCTCTACGACCACCACGAGGCGCTGATGGTGCACGGGCAGCAGTGCTGCTTCTACCGGAATCCGGCGTGCGGGCGCTGCGTCGTCCTGGACCTCTGCCCGTTTGGGAAAGGGCGAGTGGGGAGAGGATGAAACGAAGAGGGGATGAGCCGAGGAAACGGCGAAGCTGAGGTGGCCTCGTTTCGTTGATTCCTCGGTTTTTCGCTTCGAGTTTCTCTCTTACCTGTTCCCCGTTTCCCCAGCCCCATCAAGCCACCACGTCGGCAGGGCGAAGGCGGCGCGGTGGACGGCGGCGTTGTAGTAGCGGCCTGTGCGCTCGCGGTGCGGCGCCCGGACGGAGGCGCCATCGCGGGTGCACGCCACGAAGGCCATGTCCGCGCCGAGGTACGTGGGGATGGTGGCGCGGTAGACCTCGACGCGTGCAAACACGTCATCGAGGCGCCGGACGCCGGCCTCGAGTACGTCAAGCTGGTAGGCCGGCATACAGAGGTGCCGCGCAAAGACGCCCTGCGGCTTGAGGCAGGCGCGCGCGTCCCGCAAAAACTCGGGCGTAAAAAGCGCCTCGCCGGGGCCGATGGGGTCGGTCGAGTCCACCAGGATGGCGTCGAACGGGTGGGCCTGCGCGGCCTCGGAGGCGACGTAGCGGGCGGCGTCCTCGAAGCGCAGCTCCACGCGCGCGTCGTCGTAGTCCGGCCCGAAATGGAGGTGCTTCCGGCTCACGCGCACGACGGCCTCGTCGATCTCCACCATCACGGCGCGCGCCACGGCGTCGTAGGTCAAGACCTCGCGCAGCGTCCCCCCGTCGCCCCCGCCGATGACGAGGACCGAGGCCTCGCCCCCGTCGAGCGCGCGGCTGCCTAAGAGGGGTACGTGCGTGAGCATCTCGTGGTAGACGAACTCGTCCTTCTCGGTCGTCTGCAAGATCCCGTCGAGGGCGAGGACGCGGCCCAGGAGGTCGTGCTCGTAGACTTCGAGCGTCTGGAACGGCGTCTCTTCGCGGTGGACGAGGCGCATCTTCATGCCCAGGGCCACGGTGTCCGGGCCGGTCTCGTACCACCATTCCGATTTTTGATTTTCGACTTTCGACGTTGGATTCATCCAGGCGAAGGCTTCCGAACGGGCGACAAAAGGAAAAAGAATCAGCCGGCGGGCGCGGCTTCGGCTTCGCGGACTCCTTCGAGGACGGGCCGGAGCACGTCCCAGACGTTCTCGGCCACGACCTGCTGCCCCTCGGCGGTGGGGTGGATGCCGTCGGGCTGGTTCAGGCGCGCGATGCCCCCCACGCCTTCGAGAAGGAAGGGGACGAGCGCGACGTCTTTCTCCTCGGCCAGCGCGGGGTACATCTGGCGGAAGCGCCGCGTGTACTCGGCGCCGAGGTTGGGCGGGATCTGCATCCCGGCCAGGACGATGCGGATGCCGGGCTGCGCCGCGCGCGCCTGCTCGATGATCTGGGCGAGGTTCTCGCGCGTGGCCTCGACGGGCGTGCCGCGCAGCCCGTCGTTGCCGCCGAGTTCGACCACGAGCACGTCCACCTCCTGGCGCAGGAGCCAGTCGAGGCGGCGCAGGCCGCCGGCGGTCGTCTCGCCGCTGAGGCCGGCGTTGACGACGCGCGCGTCCCAGCCGAGCGAGTCGATCTTGCCTTGCAGGAGCGCCGGGAACGACTGCTCCGGATCGAGGCCGTACCCGGCGGCGATACTGTTGCCTAAGACGAGGATCGTCGGCCCGGCGGCGGTATCCTGCTCGGCGGTGCCGCGTTCAACCGCGACGTTCTGTGCCGCGCCGTTTTGCTGCGCGGCGGGCGGCGTTTGGCGCGACGGCGAAGGCTCAGAGGCGCAGCCGGCCAGCGCCACGAGCGCGCCGGCTAAGAAGGCGGCGCCGAGGCGGTGCATCAAACGCATGGGGCCGAGCGTAGAGAGTGAGCAGGTGGGCGGCACGTGCCAACCGCCCGCGCAAGCGCTGGGTTTCGAGAACGAGGCAGGGTTGAAAAAGGAAAGGCATGGCCGCATCCGCCGCGGTGCTCCGCGTAGAAAGGCTGACCAAGACGTTCCAAAGCGGAGGCCGCCCGCTCACCGTCGTCGAAGGCATCTCCTTCGCGGTAGAAGACGGGTCCACGTGCGCCGTCGTCGGCCCCTCGGGCAGCGGCAAGACCACGCTCTTAGGGCTGTGCGCCGGGCTGGACCGCCCGACCTCGGGCCAGGTCGAACTCTGCGGCACGGACCTCGGCCCGCTCAGCGAGGACGACCGCGCGGCCGTGCGCAACGAGAACGTCGGCTTTGTTTTCCAGACGTTCCGCCTTTTGGCCACGCTCACGGCCTTAGAGAACGTCATGGTCCCCGCCGAGCTGCGCGGCGCCGGCCCCGACGCCGAACCCCGCGCCGCCGATCTCCTGGGCGCCGTGGGTCTGGGCGACCGCCTCGGCCACTACCCCGTGCAGCTTTCCGGCGGCGAGCAGCAGCGCGTGGCCTTAGCGCGCGCCTTCATCAACCGCCCCCGCATCCTCTTCGCCGACGAGCCGACGGGCAACCTCGACACCGAAACCGCCGAGGCGGTCGAGGATCTGATCTTCGACCTCAACCGGACGGCGGGCACGGCGCTCGTCCTCGTCACGCACGACCTGCGCCTAGCCCGCCGCACAGGCCGACTCCTGCGCCTCAGCGGTGGCCGCCTCGCCAGCGACGAAGCGGCTACCGCGCGGCGCTCGGAGGCGGCTTGACGCGCCGCAATCCCCCAACAGCGCTCGAACTCATGGTACACCGTGTCCATCTCTCAGGCTGCCACGCGCGGCAATATGTGCGACGCGTTTGGGACGTCTGCGCTCTGATGCTGCTTGGCCTCGGCCTCCAACCGGCTTCTGCTCAGCAGCCCGCGCTGCCGGAGGCGGACCGCGTGCGCATCGCGGAGTCGTTTCGCCTCGCGCGTGCTGTGCAGGACGGCGTGTGGCCGCAGTGGAGCGAGGCGCCCTTCGCGCTGCTTCTCTTCACGCCAGAGCAGGCGTTTCTGGTGCATCACCCGCAGCCGCCGGAGGACTTCCGCCCCGCCGGGTACGACTCGCTGCTGCAAAGCGACGTCCACGTGCGCGACCGCGTTCTCCCGCCGAACCTGCAAGCCACCTTCCCCCTCGGCGGCGTGCCGACGGTCGTCATCGGGCAGCCGGAGCAGACGGAGCAGGCGTCCACGTCCTGGGTGCTGACGGTGCTGCATGAGCACTTCCACCAGTGGCAGATGGCGCGGCCCGGCTACTTCGCCGCCGTGGACTCGCTCGGCCTCTCGGGCGGAGACGACACCGGGCAGTGGATGCTCAACTACCCGTTTCCGTATGACTCGGCCTCTGTGGAGGCTCGCTTCGCCGATATGCAGGCCGCGCTGCTGCGCGCGTTGCGTGCGCGGGAAGGCCCGGAGTTCGAGCGGCACCGCGCGGCGTTCTACGTGGCCAAGAATGCGCTGCAAAGCCAGCTCAGCGCCGCCGATTACCGTTACCTCTCGTTTCAGCTCTGGCAGGAAGGCGTGGCCCGGTACGTCGAGTACTACGTCGAGTACAAGGCGGCGCAAGCGGCCGCCGAACGCTACGCGCCCACCGCCGCGTTCCGCGCGCTGGAGGACGCCGTGCCTTTTGCCGCTGCGGCCGATTCGCTCTATCGGCAGATCGAGCGTGGGTTGGAGCAGCGCGTGCTGAGCAAGGATCGCCGTCTGGCGTTCTACCCGGTCGGGGCAGCCGAGGCGCTGGTGTTGGACCGCACGCGGCCCGGCTGGCGGTCCGACTACTTTGAGCACCCGTTCTACCTGGAGCGCTACGCGCATCCGCACCCTTCTGCCGACTCACGCCCATGACCACCCCCTGGACGCTCAAGATGGCGTGGCGCGACAGCCGGGGCAGCCGGCGGCGCCTGGTGCTCTACCTCGCCTCGATGGTGCTGGGCGTGGCGGCGCTCGTGGCCATCAACGGCTTTGGGGACAACCTCCAGCGCGCCATCGACCAAGAGGCGCAGACGCTCCTTGGCGCCGATTTGGCGCTCGAGCGCGAGCAGCCGTTTTCCACAGCAACCGAGGCGCTCATTGACTCCCTCGGCGGGCGGCAGGTGCGGCGGCTCTCGTTCAACTCGATGGCGTACTTCCCGGAGAGCGGCGGCACGCGCCTCGTCACCGTCCGCGCCGGCGGCGAGGGCTACCCGTTCTACGGCGCGGTGGAGACGCAGCCCGCCTCCGCCGCAGAAACTTACCGGCAGGGGGGCGCGGCGCTCGTGGATGGGACGCTCTTGAAGCAGTTCGGCGCCGGGGTGGGGGATTCCGTGCGGATCGGCGCGCGCAGCTACGCCATCGCGGGCGAGCTGTTGAAGACGCCGCAGGAATCCGCCGCCATCTCGCTGATTAGCCCGCGCATCTACCTGCCGCGCGCGGGGCTGGACTCCTCGCTTTTCGCCCAGGGGAGCCGGGCCGAGTACGAGGTCTTCTTCCAGTTCGACCCGCCGCGCGATGTGGCGGCGCTCGTGGAAGGCATCCGCCCGCAGCTTCGTGAGCGGCGCATCCGCTCGACGACCGTGGAGGAGGCGACGGACAACTGGGAGGAAGGGTTGACGCGGCTCTATCGCTTCCTCAGCCTCGTCGGCTTTGTGGCGCTTTTACTGGGGAGCCTCGGCGTGGCGAGCGCGGTGAGCGTGTACGTCCGGGAGCGCCTGGCGCAGGTGGCCGTCTTGCGCTGCCTCGGCGCGAAGGCTGGGCGCACGTTCCGCATCTACCTCATCCAGGCGGCGGCGATGGGCGTCCTCGGCGCCGCGCTCGGCTGCGCGCTGGGCGTGGGCGTGCAGCTTTTCATCCCGCGCCTCCTGGCGGATTTTCTGCCCATCGAGGTCGGCTTCCGGCTCTCGGTGCCGGCGCTTTTGCTGGGGATGGGCATCGGGCTGGGCGTGACGCTCCTCTTCGCGCTCCTGCCGCTGCTGAAGGTGCGCCGCGTCTCGCCGCTTTTGGCCCTGCGCGCCTCGTACGAATCGGACGGACAGGGACGCGATCCGTGGCGGTGGGGCGTCTTTGCGCTCATCGGCGCGGGGATCGCCGTCTTCGCCGTGGCGCAGGCGCCGACGTGGATCTTCGGGCTGGGCTACGCGGCGGGGATCTTCGCCGTCTTCGGCGCGCTCGCGCTCGTAGCCAAGGGGCTGATGTGGGGAGGGCGGCGCTTTCTGCCCATCGCGCAGCGGGTTTTTCGGTGGAGCTACCCGTGGCGGCAGGGCTTGGCCAACCTCTACCGGCCCGGCAATCAGACCACCGTGCTCGTCGTGGCGCTTGGCCTGGGCACGTTCCTCATCATGTCGCTCCTCCTCATCCAGCGGACGCTTCTGAACCAGTTCGAGGTGGCCGGCGAGGGGAGCCGTCCCAACCTCATCCTCTTCGACGTGCAGCCGGATCAGCTCTCGGGCGTGACGGAGATCGTGCGCGGCGAAGGGCTGCCCGTCCTCGAGCGCGTCCCCATCGTGACGATGCGCCTTAGCCGCGTCAAGGGCCGCTCCATCGCCGATCTGCGCGCCGACTCCACGGCGGAGTTCACCTGGGCGCACCGGCGCGAGTACCGCTCCACGTACCGCGACGCGCTCATCGATTCCGAAGAGGTCACCGCCGGCCAGTTCCAAGAGGGGGCGTACGCGGGCGAGGGGCTGCCTGAAGTCTCCGTCGAAGAAGGCATCGCCGGCGAGTTGGGCGTGGGCGTAGGCGACACGCTCACCTTCAACGTGCAGGGCGTCGAGATGGCCGTGACCGTCGGCAGCCTGCGCGCCGTGGACTGGGGGCGCGTGCAGACGAACTTCTTCGTCGTCTTCCCGCCGGGCGTTTTGGAAGAGGCGCCGCAGACGTACGTCGTCCTCAGCCGCACGGGCACCGAAGCCGCCTCCGCCGAGGTGCAGCGGGCCGTCGTACAAGAATTTCCGAATGTCTCGGCTATTGACCTTTCGCTCGTCTTGAACGTCCTCGACGCGCTCTTCGGGCGGATCTCGTTCGTCATCCGCTTTATGGCGCTTTTCAGCATCCTAACCGGGCTGATCGTCCTGGCCGGCGCCGTGGCCGTGAGCCGCGCCCAGCGCGCGGAGGAGAGCGTGCTTCTGAAAACGCTCGGCGCCGCGCGCGCGCAGGTTTACCGCGTGATGCTGAGCGAGTATTTTTTCCTCGGCCTCTTTGCCGCTTTGGCGGGGCTGCTCCTGGCCGTGGGCGCAAGCTGGGCGCTGGCCTTTTTCGTCTTCGACGCGCCGCTCGCCCTCGCGCCCTGGGCCTTGCTCGTCACGCTCCTCGCCGTGCCGGGGCTGACCATCTTGATCGGCCTGGTGAGCAGTCGGGGCCTCTACGCCCGCCCGCCGCTCGACGTCCTGCGTGCGGAGGGGTAGTTTTCAAGTGGATGCGTAGAGGTGTGGATGTGCAGAAGGGCACCTCACCTCCACACTCCCATACCTTCACACCTGCATACTTAAAAATGGAAGAGCACTTTTTCACCTGTCCGTACTGCTGGTCCGAGATCTCGATGCTCTTGGACCTCTCCGTCGAGGAGCAGGCGTACGTGGAGGACTGCGAGGTGTGCTGCCGGCCCATCCGCATCCGCTACGCCGTCGAGGGCGAGGAAGTGGCCGCCTTTGACGCGGAGCAGACGGCGTAGCGCGCGGCGCGGGGATCAAAGCAGATGTTTTCCTCTTTGCACTACCACGCGCCGAGCCGGCACGTTTTCGACACCGAAGAGAGAAAAAAACATGGCCGAGACGACCGCATCTGTAGACGAAGGGGCTATCCGCGAACGGCTGGAGGGCGTGCAGGAGCGCATCGCGGCGGCGTGCCGGCGGGCGGGGCGCTCCTCCGATGAGGTCACGCTCATAGCCGTGTCGAAGACGTTTCCGCTCGCCGCCGTCCGGGCGGGCTATGCGGCGGGGCTACGGCACTTCGGCGAGAACCGCGCGCGAGAGCTGCGCGACAAGGCGCGCGAGATGCCCGGCGCCACGAGCGGCGGCGAGATCCGCTGGCACATGGTCGGCCATCTGCAAACGAATAAGGCGAAGTTCGTCGCCCGCCACGCCGACGTTTTCTCGGCGCTCGACAGCCCGCGCCTGGCCGAGGAGCTTGATGCACGCGCCGAAAAAAACGAGCGCGTCCTGCCGTGCCTCGTGCAGGTGAACATCAGCGGCGAGGGGCAGAAGTACGGCGTGGCGCCGGAGGACGTGCACGCCTTTTTGGACAATCTGGCGCCGTACGAGCACCTGCGCGTCGAGGGCCTCATGGCGATGGCCGCCTACGCCGACGACCCTGAAGAGACGCGCCCGGCCTTCCGAAAAATGCGCGAGCTGTTCGAGACGTACGACGCCACGGGGAACCCGCAGGTGGAGATGCGCGAGCTGTCTATCGGCATGTCGAACGACTTCGAGGTCGCCATCGAGGAGGGCGCTACGCAGGTGCGCCTGGGCAGCGCGCTTTTCGGCCCGCGCGATTACGACTGAGCAGCGCAGCCGCTCGCGCGCCGGCTTGCAAGAGGCCGCGGAATTGCGTACACACATACCACCGTTCTTCGCGCACTGAGCATCAGCCCGCCATGTTTAGCCTGCTCGTCTCGCTGGCGCTCCTCGTCAGCGGCAGCGCCGATCCGCCCGGCCTGTGCACCTGCGTCGGAGAAAAAACGCTGAGCGAGCAGATCGCCGAGGCGGATCTTATCTTCGAGGGCATCGCCTTGGAAAAGCACGGCTACCCTGTGGATAAGCTCCGGCGCTTTGACAACGAGACGCCTCGGCAGTTCGGGCTTGGCAGCGAGGAGTACGTGCTCTTCTTCGCCACGAAGGTGTGGAAAGGCACGCGGATGCAGGGCCTCGTCGTTGCTACCGCCTCGCAGAGTTCGATGTGCGGCTACCTCTTCGAGGAGGGCCGGCGCTACCTCGTGTACGCTTACATCGAGGAGGCGCAGCCGATGACGAGCCTCTGCACGCTGACGAAGCCGGCCGACGAAGCGGAAAAGGACAGAGCAAAGCTGAGCGCCGCCTTCAAGAACTAAGCGAGGCGTACCTTCCGGCCATGCACCCTTCTGCGGCGGCCTGCGCACGCCGCCCTCTCTTTAAGCAAGACCCCGCAACGAGCATGAAACTCACGCCGCTCGACCTCCGCAAGCAAGACTTCACGCGCGTCATGCGCGGCTACGACCCCGACGAGGTGCAGGCCTTTTTGCAGATGCTCTCGGAGCAGTGGGAGGACGTCCTGGCCACGAACCGGCGCCTCGAGGACCGCGTGCGCACCGTCGAGACCAAGCTCGAGCACTACGAGCGCGTCGAGGAGGCCTTGCAGGAGGCGCTCCACACCGCGCGCGAGAACAAGGAGCAGATCCTTCAAAACGCCAAGCGCGAGGCCGAGGTCACCCTCAAAGAGGCCGAGGCGCGCGCCGACGAGATCACCCGCGAGGCGCGCACGGACCGCGACCGCTTCCGGGGCGAGGCCGAACGCCTTGAAGGCCGCCGCAGCGAGATCGTCGCCCGCCTGCGCGCGTTCCTGCTCTCGGAGATGGAGCTGCTGGCGCGCTTCGAGGGCGAGGACCCCATCGGCTTTATCCAGCTCCTGCCCGCTGAGGAGCGCGAGCGCCTGCGCCAGGGCGCCTCGGCCGACCTCAACGCCCTCGCCAAAGACCAACGTTCTTCCTCAAAGCAGAAGCGTTCAGGCCAGGAGTCAAAGGCGGCGCGCTCCTCGACTTCCGATGCCTCCGAGGAGGAAGACCTTCCCGACTACCTCGACCGCTTCGCCACGCCTGAGGGCGAAGAAGACGCGCCCGCCGCCGTGTCCTCCGCAAGCGAGGCGCGCCCGAGACCAGCGCCCGACCCGGAAGCCGCCGAGGAGGAGCAGGAGCAGGACAACCCCGGATGGATCGTCAACGCCCTCTTCGCCGCCGACGACGTGCCCGAGGGGGAAGCCGCCGACGTCCTGCCGCGCCCGGCTCAGACTCCTGAGGACGAGGAAGACATCGTCCCCACGAGCGAGGAGATCGAGAAAATCCGCCGCATCCTCAACGATATGGACTCGTAGGCGCCGCCGCACGCCTCTTCGTTTCCTGAACTTGCCAGCGCACCCGTTTCCATGACGAACCATCAGGACGAAGCCGTCCGGCCCTCTGCCGAAGTCTATCAGCAAAGCGTAGAGGCCGCCGTGAAGGTCATCCGCGAGCGCACCGACGCCGCGCCGAGCGTGGGGCTGATCCTGGGCACGGGCCTGGGCCGCCTCACCGAGGAGATGGACACCGAGACGACCATCTCCTACGACGACGTCCCGCACTTCCCCATCTCCACGGTGGAGTCGCACGACGGACGGCTCTTGTTTGGGAGGCTCGGCGGCGTGCCCGTGGTGGCGATGCAGGGGCGCTTCCATCTCTACGAGGGGTACAGCCCGCAGGAGGTCACCTTCCCCGTGCGCGTCCTGGCGCTCCTGGGCGTGGAGACGCTGCTCATCTCCAACGCCGCCGGCGGCATGAACCCGCACCACCGCCGCGGCGACCTCATGCTCGTCACCGACCACATCAACTTCCAGGGCAAAAACCCGCTCTCCGGCCCGAACGTGGACGCCTGGGGGCCGCGCTTCCCCGACATGAGCGGGCCGTACGATCTGGCGCTCCGCCAACTCGCCGAAGAGAAGGCGCTGGAGATGGGCCTGAAGCTGCACCAGGGCGTGTACGTGGCCGTCGAGGGGCCGAACCTCGAAACCAAAGCCGAGTACCGGATGCTCCGCCTCCTGGGCGCCGACGTGGTGGGGATGAGCACCGTGCCCGAGGTCATCGTCGCCCAGCACATGGACCTCAGGGTGATGGCCGTCTCCGTCATCACGGACGAGTGCTTCCCGGACGCGCTCGAACCCGTCTCCATCGAAGACGTCCTGGCCGCCGCCGCCGAGGCCGAGCCGAAGCTTGCCCGCCTCATGCGCGCCGTCGTGGAGGAGATCGGCGCGCGCGCGCCGGCCTGAGGGGAAAGAAAGAGGCCGCCGCTTGTAGGCGCGCCGCCACGCCCATCCGCCCGCCACACGCTTTTAGTTGCCGCTATGTGGGAGCACGAGGAACCCTGGGACGAAGACGAGTGGGAAGCCTTCCTGCGCGAGAGCGACCGCCGCACGGATCGCTGCATGGCGCTTTTCCATGAGTTCATGGAGAAGCACCCGCGCCCGGACGATGCGCGCCCGGAGGCGCTGGCGGCTTGGAAAGCCCGCGTCCGCGCCTTCGTCGAACGCAAGGGCTGGACGCCGGACGACATCGCGCTGCCCTTCCTCTGGCTCGAAGACGCCCCCAGCGAGGACGCTGAGGAGGACTTCGCCTGGCTGGAGGACTACGAGGCTGCGGGCAACGAGGGGTTCGAGGCCGCTTCGCTGGAAGGCTTCCGGCAGGTGCCGCTTTACCGGGACGCCTACGCGCTGGTCGAGGCGGTGATCGACTGGTCGGACGGGCTGCCGGGCGCGCTCAAGGACAGCGCGCTGGTGCAGTTCTGCGCGCAGGTGATGCAGGTGCCCGCCGAGGTCGCCAAAGGCCACGCCTTCGGGTACGAGCGCGACGGCCTCGGCGGCAACATCGCGTGTCTCAAGCGCGGCTTGGGGGCGGCCAACGCCGCACTCGGCCTCCTGCGCGAGCTGCGCGAGCGGCCCTACTTGAACGGCCCGACCTACCGCCGCCTCTACGAGCAGCTCTTCGAGGTACGCAACGCCGCCGGCCTGCGCGTCCAGGAACTGCGCGCGCGCTTCGACCTGGGCACCGACTGAGGCGGGGGCGGGCGGGGCAAAACAGCAAGACCCCGGTGCACAGAACCCAACCATTTACGCTTCGGCTAAGTCCGTTCCAGCCGTAGCGTATAGCCACCACAGCCAGGTGTACCGGGGTCTCTGCGAAACGTACCCCCGCGTGCGAAGGTGGGTTTCCGAAAGGCGCCGCGCGGGTGCAGCCGGCAGTAACGTTGCGGTTACGTTGCGGACCCGTTTCACCCGATCATCATACAAGGCGTTAGCAAAAAACAGGGACGTAGCTCTTACGCAAGTCGCCTCAGCCACCCCGGCTTTGCTTGCGAGCGGTTCTTCAAAAGAAACGTTCACCCACAGCCGCCTGGGCGTACAGCGGAAGTCCTCTTCCGCTTTCCCACCCATGCCGCGCGCCTGCGAGACGACGCCATCTGCTTCGCACGCGCCGCGCATGGACCTCGGACGGCTTTATCGACGAGGCCTTTATGCTTTCCCCTGAAGATCGCTTTTCCGCTCCGCAGCCGCCGCCCGCCGCCGCGCAGCGTCTCTCCGCTGACTTGGCGAAGGAGGCGCCCGCCGCGTACCGGACGAAGCTCGTCATGGTGCCCTTCCGCAGTGGCGAGGCCGTGATCCGGCACCCCGGCATCCGCCCGCTCCTGGACGAGGGGTGGAAGATCAAGAGCGCCGCGCCGCGCATCACCACCGAGGGCACCAAGCTGCTCGTGGTGCTCGGCACGTTCGGCCCGGCCCGTGGCGCGGAGGCCGAGCTTTCCGCCGGCATGCCCGTGGCGCGCGGAAAAGCAGACCCGAAGCCATAGACCAGAGCGGCGAACAATCGCGTGGCGGGGGCGGTAGGGTACCACGTTTTCCTATCGCCTCCACCCACGCAAGCGCATCGTCCCGCCGCCCTCTCTATGAGCACCTTCGAGGAAGCCAAGCGTTTCGATCTGCCCGCCCTGGAAGAAGAACTGCTGGCGTGGTGGGAGAAAGAGCGCGTCTTTGAGCAGAGCATCACCCGGCGCGACGGCGCCCCGGCCTTCACCTTCTACGAAGGCCCACCCACCGCGAACGGCCGGCCCGGCATCCACCACGTCATGGCGCGGGCCATCAAGGACATCTTCTGCCGCTACAAGACGATGCAGGGCTTCCGCGTCGAGCGCAAGGCCGGCTGGGACACGCACGGCCTCCCCGTCGAGATCGAGGTCGAGAAAGAGCTGGGGCTGGAAAGCCGCGAGGCCGTCGAGGACTACGGCATCGAGCGCTACAACGCCGCCTGCCGCGAGAGCGTCCTGCGCTACACCGGCCTCTGGGACCGCCTCACCCGGCGGATGGGCTACTGGGTGGACCTGGGCGACCCGTACGTCACCTTCAAGACGGACTACATCGAAACGGTGTGGTGGCTCCTGAAGCAGATCCACGACAAGGGCTTGCTCTACAGAGGCCACAAGATTCAGTGGTACAGCCCCGGCTCGGGCACCGTCCTCTCCTCGCATGAGGTCTCGCTCGGCTACGAGGAGGTGCAGGACCCGAGCGTCTACATCCGCTTCCCGGTAGAAGGGGAGAAAAACACCTTTTTCCTGGCATGGACGACGACGCCGTGGACGCTCATCTCCAACACGGCGCTCGCCGTGGGCGAGGGCATCTCCTACGTCAAAGTCCGCCTTTTGGGAGAGGGAGAAAGGGGAAGAGGGCAAGAGGGGGAATGCCTAATCTTAGCGGAGGACCGGCTCGAAGATGTCGTCCTTGAAGACTACGAGATCGTCGAGCGCTGCCTCGGCAAAGACCTCGTCGGGGAAGCGTACCGGCCCGTCTTTGACTACTTCGCTGAGGAGCCTGGCGCCGAAAACGCCTGGCGCGTCGTGGCGGCGGACTTCGTCTCCACCGAGGACGGCACGGGCCTCGTCCACATGGCGCCCGCCTTTGGTGCGGACGACTTCGCCGTGGGCCAATCGAAAGACCTGCCGCTCTTCAACCCCGTGGACGCCGACGGCCGCTTTACCGCAAAGGCGCCGCTGGTAGAAGGGCAATGGTTCAAGGACGCTGACAAGCCCATCACCACCGACCTCAAGGAGCGCGGCCTGCTCTACCGGCACGAGACCTACCTGCACAACTACCCGCACGACTGGCGTAAGGGCACGCCCTTGATGAGCTACCCCGTTGAAAGCTGGTTTATCGAGACGACAGCCATCAAAGATCGGCTCATCGCCTTGAACAAAGAGATCAACTGGCAGCCCGAAGGCATCGGCACGGGGCGCTTTGGCGAGTGGCTGGAGGGTAACATCGACTGGGCTTTGAGCCGGAGGCGCTACTGGGGCACGCCGCTCCCCATCTGGGTCAACGACCGAGACCCCGGCGACCACTTCATCGTCGGCTCCATCGAAGAACTGCGCGAGCGTTTCGGCGAGCAGGTGCCGGCGGACGAAGATCAGATCGACCTGCACCGCCCGTTCGTGGACACGCTCACGTGCGCGGCGCCCGACGGCGGCACGTACCGCCGCACCCCCGACCTCATTGACGTGTGGTTCGACTCCGGCGCCATGCCGTTTGCGCAGTGGCACTACCCGTTTGAGCACGAGAGCGACTTCGCGCGCAACTTCCCGGCGGACTTCATCGCCGAGGGCGTGGACCAGACGCGCGGCTGGTTCTACACGCTCCACGCCATCGCCGCCTTGGTGATGGACGACGTGGCGTACAAAAACGTCGTCGTCAACGGCCTCGTCTTGGACGAAGACGGCAACAAGATGTCGAAGTCGAAGGGCAACGCCGTCGAGCCGTTCGCCGTGATCGAGGAGTACGGCGCCGACGTGGTGCGCTGGTACATGATGGCGAACACGCCGCCGTGGGAGAACATCAAGTTCAGCGAAAGAGGCCTGCGTGACACGCGGCGGAAGTTTTTCGGCACGCTCGAGAACGTGTACAGCTTTTTCGCCACGTACGCCAACATCGACGGCTTCCAGCCTGGCGGCGCCGGCGTCCCGCTCGAAGAGCGCCCGGAGCTGGACCGCTGGATCATCAGCCGCCTGCACTCGACTGTGGCCGATACGCGCGCGGCGTACGACGCCTACAACCCCACCAAGGCCGCCCGCGCCGTCGAGGGCTTTGTCGAGGAATTGTCGAACTGGCACATCCGCCGCTCGCGCCGCCGCTTCTGGGCGTCGAAAGGGGGAGGGGCAACGGGAAACGGGGCGGCTCCGGCATCAGAAGACGAGGTAGGGGCGAGGCGTGCCTCGCCCGCGTCCGGCAAGGCATTGGACAAAGACGCCGTCTACCAAACCGTCTACGAATGCCTCCTCACGACGGCGGAGCTTATGGCGCCCATCGCGCCGTTTTTTGGCGAGTGGCTCTACCGCGCGCTCACCAAGAACGCCTCTGGAGAAACGCCCGCCTCCGTCCACCTGGCTGACCTCCCCGAGGTCGAGGAAGAGGCGCTCGACGAAAGCTTAGAGCACCGCATGGACCTGGCGCGCACGATCTCTTCGGTCACGCTGGCCCTGCGCAACGAGGCGGAGATCAACGTCCGGCAGCCCTTGCCGCGCATCCTCGTCGTCACCGGCGCGGGGGTGGAAAAAGAGGCCGTGGCGCAGATGGAAAGCGTCATCCTCGACGAGGTCAACGTGAAAGAGATCGAGTACGTCTCCGGCCACAGCGACGTGGTGAAGCGCTCGGCCAAGCCGAACTTCAAGCGCTTGGGCAAGCGTCTCGGCCCGCTGATGAAGCCCGTCAACCAGGCCGTGCGCCAGCTTTCCGACGCCGACGTCGAGCGCTACCTCGCCGAAGAAACCATCACCGTGAACGCCGACGGCGAAAGGGTCGAGCTTGGCCCCGGCGATTTGGAGATCACCAGCGAAGGCATCGAAGGCTGGCTCGTGGGCCAGGAGTGCGGCGTGACCGTGGCGCTCGACACCGAGATCACCGGCGAGCTGCGCGCCGAGGGCCTGGCCCGCGAGAGCGTCAAGCGCATCCAGAACCTGCGCAAAGACGCCGGCTTTGACGTGACCGACCGCATCGCCGTGGAGTACCGCGCCCGTGGCCCGCTGGCCGACGCCCTCTCCGCACACGCGCGCTACATCCGGAACGAGACGTTGGCGTTGCAGTTGGAATCCACTGCCCAACCGACGGGGGAGAAGGTCGAGACGTTCGGCATGGGAGAGGAGGAATTAACCGTCGGTGTGCGCCGCGTTTCTTCTGCAGCGTGACCCCTCACTTTTCTTCCGACGGCGGGACCGGCTTCCGTGTGCCCGCCGCACCCGGCGCCGGCGCTCTTCGCTGGGGAGGCACGATGCTTGCGCCTCCGCAACGGGCGGTCTTCCATCCGCTTTATTCCATTCACGATTTTTTCAGCACGCGGCCCACGCCGCCCCGCTCAATTATGGCAGAAAAGGAAGCAGGACGCATCGAATCCGACTCCGTCTCCGTCCCCATCCACAGCGCGTCCACGGCCGAAGGGACCGAGGGCGTCTCGCCGCAGGACGAGGCCGCGCGCAAGACGCCCTTCTCCGACGAGGAGCTGGACCACTTCCGCGAGCTGGTGGTGAAGCGCCGCAACGCCGCCACGGACGACATCGAGCGGATGCGCGCGCAGATCCAGGACTCGCGCGAGCAGGCCGAGAACGACACGGCCTACTCCTTCCACATGGCCGACGCCGGCACCGACGCCATGGAGCGCGAGAAGCTCTACCTCATGATCGCCCGGCAGCAGAAGTACGTCGGCTACCTCGACCGCGCCTTAGAAAGGATCGAGAAGAAGACGTACGGGGTCTGCAAGGTCACCGGCGAGCCGATCTCGAAAGAGCGCCTCGAGGCGGTGCCGCACACCGAGATCTCCATCGAGGCTAAGAAGAAGCAGAAGAAGTCCTCTTGAGTGTGGGCGTGTGGGAGTATGGGCGTGTGGGAGATCGGTCCCGCGCTCCCGCTCTTCCCAGCCCCCCAGCCCCCTATACTCCCACACCCAAACCAATGCGCGTTCTCTGGATCTCGGCGGTGGTGCTCGTGGCGGACCAGCTCTCGAAGCTGGCCGTCCTGCGCACGATGCACCGCCACCAGTCCATCCCGCTCATCGGCGACTGGCTCAAGTTCACCTTTACCGAGAACCCCGGCATGGCCTTCGGCCTGGAGATGGGGCCGCGCGGGATGGTGACCGTGTTCTCGGTGGTGGCCACGGCGCTCGTCATCTGGTACCTCTACAACGTGCGTGGCGGGTACGCGCCGTACCGTGTCAGCCTGGCGCTTATCCTCGGCGGCGCCCTCGGCAACATCATCGACCGCGTCTTCTATGGCGTGCTCCTGGGCTACGACGGCTTTTTCGTGGGCCGCGTGGTGGACTTCATCCACGTGGACCTGGGCTACGTGGCGCTGCCGGCCGTGCTGCCGTTCGTGGGCGGGACGCACTTCGCCCTTTTCCCCATCTGGAACGTGGCCGACATGGCGATTGTCGTCGGCGTCGTGGGCATCCTCTTTTTCCAGAAGACGTTCCACGAGCGCTTCCTGGCTGAGCACGCGGAGCCGCCCGCCGAAGAGGCCAAAGAAGATGCGCCGGCTCATCCCGCCGAACCGCGCGCCGAGCGCGCCGGCTCAACCGCGCCCGTCAACGGCGAGCGCGCCGACGGCGAGGCGCAGGCGGCCCCTTCCTACGCGCCTGGCGCCTCAGAAGAGTACGACGCCTCGGACCGCGCCTCGGGCGCCTCGTAGCGTTACCTCGTCTTGCATTTCGCCCGCTTCCCGTCCCCATCCCGCGCAGCATGGCTTCTACGCAAAGGGCTGCCCTTCAGCAGCGCATTCGCAACTTCTGCATCATCGCGCACATCGACCACGGCAAGTCCACGCTGGCCGACCGGCTCTTAGAGCGCACGGGCACGATCTCCGAGCGCGACATGAAGGAGCAGACGCTCGACGACATGGACCTCGAGCGCGAGCGCGGCATCACGATCAAGAGCCACGCCGTGCGCATGGTCTACGACGCCCCCGGCGCCGACGGCGTCGAAAAAGGCCGCTACGTGCTCAACCTCATCGACACGCCCGGTCACGTGGACTTCACCTACGAGGTCTCGCGCGCGCTCAAAGCCTGCGAGGGCGCCATCCTGGTCGTGGACGCTGCCCAAGGCATCGAGGCGCAGACGATCTCGAATCTCTACCTCGCCCTCGGGCACGACATCGAGATCATCCCCGTCCTCAACAAGGTGGACTTGCCGAGCGCCCGGCCCGACGTGGTGGCGCAGTCCTTGGAAGACCTCATCGGCGAGCCGGCAGAGGACATCCTCGCCATCAGCGCCAAGACGGGCGAGGGCGTGGACAAGCTCCTCGACGCCATCGTCCGCCGCGTCCCGCCGCCGCAGGGCGACCCCGAGAAGCCCTTGCGCGCCTTGATCTTCGACTCGATCTACAACTCGTACCGTGGCTCCATCGTCTACACGCGCCTGATGGACGGCACGCTCAAAAAGGGCGACGGAATGCTCTTCATGTCCAACCACAAGACGTACGACGCCGAGGAGATCGGCACCTTGAAGATGGGCATGGAGGCCACCGGCGAGCTGCGCGCCGGCGACGTGGGCTACATCATCGGCTCGGTCAAAGACGTGCGCGACACGCGCGTGGGCGACACGATCACGCTGGAGAAAGACCCCGCCGAGACGCCCATCCCCGGCTTCAAGGAGCCGAAGCCGATGGTTTTCAGCGGCATCTTCCCCACCAGCTCGGACGACTTCGAGGACCTGCGTTCTTCCCTGGACAAGCTCCAGCTCAACGACGCCTCCTTGACGTATGAGCCGGAGACCTCCGCCGCGCTCGGCTTCGGCTTCCGCTGCGGTTTTCTGGGTCTTCTGCACATGGAGATCATCCAAGAACGGCTCGACCGCGAGTTCGGCCTCGACATCATCACCACGGTGCCGAACGTGAAGTACGAGGTCTTGAAAGACGAGGGCGGCGGCAAGACCACGCAGGTGCTCATCGACAATCCGAGCGAGATGCCGCACTACGGCGGCGTCGAGAAGGTGCGCGAGCCGTTCGTCAAGGCCGACATCATCACGCCCTCGGAGTACATTGGCAACCTGATGCAGCTCTGCGAGGAGCGGCGCGGCCAATACGTGACGCAGACGTGGCTCGACACCGAGCGCGTCAACCTGCAGTACGAGCTTCCGCTGGCCGAGATCGTCTTCGACTTTTACGACCGGCTCAAGAGCGTGAGCCGCGGCTACGCCTCGTTCGACTACGAGTTCTTGGAGTACCGCGAGGGCGACCTCGAAAAGCTCACCATCTTGATCAACGACGAGCCGGTAGACGCGCTCTCGACCATCGTCCACCGCGACAAGGCGTACGACGTGGGCCGGCGCCTCACGAAAAAGCTCAAGGAGCTGATCCCGCAGCAGCTTTTCGAGGTGCCCGTGCAGGCGTCCATCGGCAAGCGCGTCGTCGCGCGCGAGACCGTGCGCGCCCAGCGAAAAAACGTGACGGCCAAGTGCTACGGCGGCGACATCACGCGCAAGCGCAAGCTCTTGGAGAAGCAGAAGGAAGGGAAGAAGCGGATGAAACAGGTCGGCTCTGTCGAGGTGCCGCAGGAGGCGTTTCTGGCCGTTTTGTCGATGAACGAGTGATGCGGTTTGGGATGACGATGCACCACGGATGGCGCGGCAGGGACGCGATGCATCGCGCCCCTACGTGGGCCGCTTGCTTGCTTGCGCTGATGCTTTTGCTGACGCCGCCGCCCGCCGAGGCGCAAAGCGGAAGCACCGGGAGCAGCGACGCGCCGAGCCTCGCCGAGCTTTACCGCGCGGCGCGCTTCGAGCGGCACCTCGCGCAGCTTGACCCCGTGGCGCCGCCCGCCGCGCCGGAGCGCATCTCCGCGCCCGCCGCCGATTCGCTCTACGCCTGGCTCCAACGCGCCGCCGGAAAAGAGAGCGCCGCGCCGGAGGAGCCGAGCGTGCCGCCCTTCGACATCGAGCGCCGCTACGCCGTACGGTGGCTCGCGCGCGACGCCTTCGACAACGTGTTCGCCGATACGCGGTGGGCGTACCTGGGGATGGAGGGCGTCACGCCGGTGGACACGTCGTGGACGCGCGAACTGCGCGCGCGCCTCGAAGCGCGCTACGGCCCGCCCACGCGCACCGTCTCCGACGTGGCGGGCCGCAGCGGACGGCCCACGGGCGAGACCTTCCAGTTCGAGTACCGCTTCGTCGTCAACGACACGATCCCACTCGTCGTCACGGACGTAGACGGCCCGCTCGACCGCGGCCTCGTCGTCGCTTCCGACGCGCGCCTCGGCAGCGAAACGCTTTTGGCGCTGCGCCGCGCGTTCCTGCGCCCGCTGGCCCTGAGCACCGACCGCGCCCCCTACGCCGATTACTTCTACGATAAAGAAGAACAAAGCTGGTATCGCACGGGCTTCGACGGCGAGCGCTTTTTCACCGAGCGCATCCGCCGCCCGCTCCTCACGCCCGGCCGCCGCCCCGAGCAGCCGCGCCGCGCTCAGGCGGCAGACGAACGACGGTAGACGAATGACGGCATTTCGTGTTCGGACTGACTCATTCCGCAGAGAGTTAGAGCGAGACAGCGCGGAAACGCAGGCACGGTTTCTGTTCTCGTGCGTAGGCCAGAAGAGAGAGAGGCCTCCCCCGCAGGCGCAACCCCTCCTAACCCCGTTCCCCGACGTTGGCAGACGCAAAAACGACCGACCCGAAGAGCACCGACGGCAAACGCGCCGCGCGCCGCCGGCGCCGAGAGGCGCGCGGCAACGGCAGAGCGCCCGCCAACAACGGCCAGCGCCGCAGCGGCAGCGACGGGCGCGCCCCCAAGAGCCAACTCCGGCAGTGGGGCGAGGCGCTCGTCTTTGCCGTCGTGGTCATGCTCATCGTCCGGACGCTCTTTTTCGACCTCTTCCGCATCCCTACGCCTTCGATGGAGAAAAACCTCCTCGTGGGCGACTACCTCTTCGTCTCGAAGCTGCACTACGGCACGCGGCTGCCCCTGTCGCTCGGCGTGCCTTTCGTGCAGGACTGGTACCTCCACGGCATCGACCTGCCCTACACGCGCCTGCCCGGCTTCGACGACGTGGACCGCGGCGACGCCATCGTCTTCAACTACCCGCCGGAGGAGAAGCCCATCGACCGGAAGGTGCACTACATCAAGCGCGTGATGGGCTTGCCGGGCGAGACGCTTGCCGTAGAGGACAAGGTGGTGCGCGTGGACGGCGAGCCGGTGCCGCTCGGGCCGGGGATGCAGCAGCTCTGGAACGTCTACAAAAAGAACGCGCGCTACCAGTTCTCGCCCACGCGCCTGGCCGAGCTGGGCGTGAGCAAGATCCAGCCCATCTACGACGATCCCAACCGCGTGCGCATCCAGTCCACCGAGGCCGTGGCCCGTGAGATCGAATCCTGGCCGTGGATTGACCGCGTGGAGCCGTCCCTGGCCGAGGAGGGCACCTCCGTTGGCGCGCGGCTCTATCCCGCCGGGCGCCAATGGACGCCGGACAACTACGGCCCCGTGACCATACCCAAAGAAGGGATGACCGTCACGCTCACGGCCGAGAACTGGCCCGTCTACGAGACGGTGATCGAGCGGTTCGAGGGCCACACGGCGCGGCGCCTCTCCGAGGACGTGTTCGAGATTGACGGCGAGCGCACGGCCACGTACACGTTCGCGCAGGACTACTACTTCGTCATGGGCGACAACCGCGACGACTCGCAGGACAGCCGCTTCTGGGGCTTCGTGCCGATGGACCACATCGTCGGCAAGGCCGTCTTGACGTACTTCTCGTGGGACGAAGGCGCCGGCTCGTTCGGCCTCCCGCGCCTGGGCCGCATCTTTCGCCTGATCGAGTGAGAGCCAAAGGACACCCTTCCGAGCAGGCGGCTGCTTAGCAGAGGGCCGCTCACCCGCGAAACGCGGCAGAGCGGTGGAACGAAGCAAGCTAGACGCCGCCGCTCACACGAGCAAGAGCGCCCGAGCCTTCGTCGGCGTGCAGTGGCGGGTTATGCGTTCCGCTCTCGGTCGAGCCGCTGGGCCTGCTCGATCAACTCGTCCAATGGGCCGTCTTCCAGAAAGTGGTGACGCTCCTCCGTATAGTTGCCCTGCCCCGTGCGGTATTGACCCAAGAACCGGAGCGTGCGGGCTACCCCTAGCTCCCGCACAAGCACGGTGACGGCCTCGCGCGTGACTTCGCTTAGGGGCTGAGTCGGTACATTCATGAGAGGTCGAGTTCGAGGATGAGATCGAGGGGTGTTACGACCGAACAGGCGTTTGTGTCCAGCGTGCGCCCACGCCGAAACAATTTGTCATCGGTCGTGCAGAAGAAGGCAGCATTGGAAGCTACCGCCGAGGCAAGGTGGAGCGCGTCGAGCCGCTTCAGCCCTGCTCGTTTGTACCTCGCCGCGAGTTGAGCGACGTTCTGGGTCGTTGGAGAATAGTGTTGGGCCGTAGCCAAGACGGTCTCGGTATGCTCTCTGCGCTCGGGATGCGGATTCTTTCCGTTCTCGATCTGATGAGCGGTAGAGATGACAAGCTCAATCCGACCGGATTCACATAGCTCGATCAGCGCCACCATCGCCTCCGCTTCAAGCCGAACGCGGAGTTGGGAGTGGTCGTCGAGCGGGCGCTGGATCGCGCAGATGTCGAAGTAGACGCGCATGCTCCCAAGCTACGCCCTGGCATTCTTGCAGACTGGCACAGCGTGCGGAACGCATTGTATCTCGGTGGTGGGCAGGTCATGCGGGGTTTGTAGCTTGCCGGGGCCGGGCAGACTGTAGCGGCATGAAGCCAGCGGATTGCCGAACCAGGCAAGCCGGCAGAGCTTGACCGTTAGACCCGTCGCCCGCCCCGGCACCTGCCCCGAGGAAAACTCTCGGGTTATGCTGAGGAGTATCCGAGGCCCGGTGGCGTGGCAGCGCCTACCCGGAGCCTGCATCATGCAATATCCGCAGGCAGGAGCGCAGGGCGGGACTGACCGGCTTTGCCTACACCCAAAGCATACGATGAGGCCCGGTCATGCACAACCAGATCCCCTTCATCTTTGCTGGCATCGACGTCAGCAAGGATCACCTCGACGTCCGTCTCGAAGACGTCCGTCTCGAAGACGTCTGTCTCGAACGACCCGGCGCGCAGCCAAAGACGCGGCGCTTCGATAACGACCCGGACGGCCACAACGCGCTATTGCAGTGGCTCGGGACTGGCGACACGCCGGTGCGCGTTTGTTTGGAAGCAAGTGGCCTCTACAGCCTCGGTTTGGCGCTGGCCCTTGACGCCGCCAACGCGACCGAGGTCATGGTCGCCAACCCGCGGGCGGTGAGCCGATTCCGCGAGGCCCTTCTGGAGCGCTCGAAGACCGACCGCTCCGATGCGGTTGTCATCTGTGCCTTTGCTCGGCGCATGCCTTCCCGTGCGTGGGCGCCGCCCGAGCGCGCCGTGCTGAGCCTCCGAGCTATTGCTCGGCGCATCCAGGCTCTCAACCGTAGAGCGCACGCGCGAGAAGAACCGCCTGCATGCCGCTGGGCAGAGCCGAACGTGCTCCGCAGTTGTTGCCAACGACATCGAAGTCAACGTCCGCCACCTCGACCGGCGCATCGCCGAACTGACGCGCCAGGCCTTGAAGGTCGCCGCCGAGTCCGAGCGGCTGGAGGCCGCTCTCGATCACCTGACCTCAATCAGAGGCGTCGCTCAGAAGAGCGCGCTTCTGATTCTGGCTGAGGTTGCGCTCTTGCCCGAAGACATGAGCGTGCGCGAGTGGGTCGCCTACGCTGGCCTTGATCCGCGCCGTCACCAGTCCGGCAGTTCGGTCGAGAAGAAAGAGCGCATCTCCAAGGTCGGCAACGCCCGGCTCCGACGGGCGCTCTACATGCCGGCGCTCGTGGCGATTCGTTGGGAGCCAAACGCCGGGGCCTTCTACGAGAAGCTCACCGCCGAGCGCGGGAAGAAGCCGATTGTTGCCGTGGTGGCCGTGATGCGCAAGCTTCTGCATGCGATCTACGGCATGCTCAAACACGGCCAAGACTTCCAGGGCGATAAGTTCTACCGCTTGCCTGAAAAAGTGGTTGTCGCCGCTTGACATTCAAGAGAGTATCTAACGGTCAAGCTCAGCCGCGCAGTCTGCGGCGGTCTCACGCAAAAGATACTGCCGGCGCTGCGCGGGAGCAAAACTTCGGCTAAACCGGAAAGCCCTGCGTCGGCTGCAGCGCATGGTTACCCCGCCCGAAGCCCGCGCACGAACCCGGCGCGCGATGGCCGACTGGCACAGCGCCGAGACCGCCGCAGCGGAAGCGGCGAGCACCCAGCGGGCTGCCGCTGCGGCCGATGGCTTGCGAGCCGAAGCGCTGGCCGGCGGGGTAACGCACCAAGCTCAGCGGCCAAGGCCATCCCGGCCGCCCTGCGCTAACTTACCGAGGCGCCGCCGCCCGCGCAACGCCCCGCACGCCTACGCCCTTGGTCCGCTGAAGCGCCTTGTTACACCGCCCATGCCCGCGACCGAACGCTGCGCAGGGCCGAGGCGAAGCGCCACCGGCGAAGACCTGCGCCAGCGGAAGCGGCGAGCAACCCGAGAACTGGCACAGCCGCCGATGACCTGCGAGCCGAAGCGCGGGAGGGCGGTGTAACGTCCGGGCCATAACCGGCCCAGGGCACGCGACGGTTGATTTCAGTTTACGGAGACGCGACCGGCCGAGCAACGCGCCGAGCCGTCCAGCCCTGGGTCCGCGTTGATGGCTTTGTTATGCGGCCCCTTCGTCAGAGCCACCTGCTCTCAAAGATTCAGTCCGAGTGCAACGCCAATGGGCCAAGCCTGATCGTCGCTTCGGTACCGGAGCACGTACCCCAAGCGCAATACAGCCCACTCGCCCTGATACCGATAGCCCAGCATGGAAGTAAGGAAAACACCGCTGATCGGATCGTCGCTCGACTGGCACTCCTCTCCTCCCATCAACCCAAAGCATGGACCCAGTTCCCATTCCCGACCGGCGAAGAAGGTAGCCCCGACTCCCAGTTCTACCTTGTGCCGATCCGTTCCAGCGAACGCGCTTGCCCCGAGAGGCAGCGTCCCTGCGATGCCGTAATGGAAGTCAAAGCCCGCTCCCGCCCTTACGCTGAGGGCTTCAGAGACAAACCACTCAGCGTTGACCGAAGCAAAACCGCCGCTGCCGAGTGCCTCGACGTAAACGTTATCTGGATTCAGCCCCTGCGACTGCGCTGAGGCGAGGTTCGCGGCGGCTGACAAACTCAGCAACCACGCGGCGATTCTCAAAGCATGTCTTTGCATGGCAGGAGGTATCGTTCGTTTCAGGCCGTATAACGGACCGGCCATCACCGGCGCAGGGCCGTGCCAGCCATTGGCCGAAGCGACGAGCGTTCAAGTTAGCAAAACGGAAGCCCGGATGCGCCTGCCCTGCGTCCGCGTGCATGGCCTTGTTATATGGCCTTTAAGCTCCGATGACACGAGAGGTCTCAATAATGATCAATTCAGCTACGAAGCGTAGCAGTGGGACTTCTTTGACCAACGCTCTGTCGTGCTGAAACGGAATATACTTGCCTCTTTCTCCTTCTTTGCTGTGCACAATGGCGTTTCGTGTACGATAGATCCTTGTCGCAGCACTACTCAAGGCCCTCTCGCTGTCCTCATCTTCGAGATTAAGCGAAGGACCATTAGAAAACGCGACCTCCGTCGTCCTGTGATACTCGATCAAGGACTCGTCATACTCCGTGAGCTGTTCCTTCAGTAGCTGCAAATCAACATATTTCTTCAAGGTCAGCTTGAGTGCCTCCTGCTCGCTGAAAGTGACAGTTTCGTTCTGAAGCTTAATGCGTTTGGTAACGGACCAGATCAATTTGCGAATATCGTTCTTCCTGCGGTACGAAAAATCAGGAAGAGTAATCATTTCTTTGACCTGATTAATGAGGTCATCATTAAACACAGCTTCAAAGAAATGCTCTGCGACGTGATAGTACGACAAGAATTCGAGCGAGGGGTTGTCAGAGGCGACCCCCATCTGGTAGTGATAGATTAGATCAGTCTCAAAATGCCTGCGTGGAGCTTCGATCTCCTCCACTCGGCTTCTTCTGCTTCGTGTGATTCGTCCAGATCGAACTATTTCTTCCAAGTATCGCTGCGGGACAAGTGCAACGTCACGGTTATAGCTTATTTGGAATAAGAAAGCGTCTGCGTATCTCGCGAACTCGGTATTCCCCCGCGTCTTCCCGGACGCAAGGTGTAGGGTGATAAGGCGAGGAATTGAAAAGCGGAGCAGATCATATATATCCAGTTCACCTTCCTGCTCATCTATGTACCTCATCATCCTACGCCGAGGATAACCGCGCAAAACAGATCGCACATCTGCTACGCGGCTGATTTTGTAGAGAAAAAAGATAAGGTACTCGTCGCTGGGACTGGACAGCCTGTATGAGATGTCGTTTACGGTATCCTCCTGAGTGACCTTATCACGGCGGAATAGAAAGCGAGGACCATAATTGGAGTGCTCCTTAATTAGCACCTCGTACTTCCTCTCGTCAGTTAGGGCAGTCTCTTCCCGCTCATCCTTCTCCCGGACCTTTGCGATTAGATCGTTCAACTCTGTTGCTTTCAACCAGACATCAATGCTTGACTCGTTTGGCGCTACTCTGAGGTGGAATACGAACTCGTCATCCTCAAATACCACCTCTGCACGTATTGCCTCCGCAATCCACTTTGCGAAGTCATCTGCTGTAGCGTCAATTTCCATACTTTTGAGTTTAACTCAGGCCATATAACAGGTATTCTACGGAAATCGTCTGCGTATGACCGAAGCGTATTACGTGGCAAGCCTAGCGTTTTCAGCGCGTTGCTGTGATATTGGCGAGAGCAAGAGCGGATGCTGTCCGCCTTTCTCTACCGACTGTCGCCTGGCACGTTTGCAACCTGTATATTACGCAAAAGCCTGTCTCCGAAAGCTAACCGCCGCTCCGTAGAGATGCAAGATGCCTCGCCGGAACCGTTCCGGTCCTTGCCATGCGCCTCCGAGCAGGATGAGCCAAAGCTCAAAGACCAGCTTCAGGCGGCCTGCCGTCGCAAAGGCTACGCGCTTTCCACTGAGCGCACCTACTGGCGCTGGGTCCTGCGTTACGTGCGCTTCTGCGCCCGCCAAAAGGGGGCGCTTCGCCACCCGCGCACTCTCGGCGCGCCTGATGTGCGGCGCTTTCTTTCCTACCTGGCCACCGAACGCGAAGTGGCCACCGGCACGCAAAGCCAGGCCCTCAACGCCCTCGGTTTTCTCTACGGCCAGGTGCTCGGCCAAGACCTCAGTGAGATTGGCCGCTTCGAGCGCGGCAAGACGCCCAAGCGCCTGCCGGCGGTGCTGACGCGGAGCGAGGTGCGCGCCCTGTTGAGCGTGATGAGCGGCACGCCCAGGCTCGTTGCCTCGCTGCTCTACGGATCGGGGCTGCGCCTTTCTGAAGCGTTGCGGCTGCGCGTCAAGGACCTCGATTTTGAACGCGCGCGCCTCCTCGTGCGCCAGGGCAAAGGCAAGAAGGACCGCGTGACGATGCTCCCGCCTTCGCTGCACGCCGGGATGCGCCGGCAGCTCCGGAAGGCCGAGGCCTGGCACGCCGAGGATCTCGAGGCCGGGGTGGGCGGCGTGCATCTGCCCTTGGCCCTCCGGCGCAAATATCCAAACGCCGCCAGGGAATGGGCCTGGCATTGGGTTTTCTCCTCGAAGCGGCTTTCAGAAGACCCCCGCGGCGGGAAGCGGCGCCGCCACCACCTCTCGCGTTCCCACATTCAGCGGCGCGTGCGCCGGGCGGTCCAGGCCTCAGGCCTTGCGAAAAAGGCGAGCTGCCACACGTTGCGCCACAGCTTTGCCACGCATCTGCTCGAAGACGGCTACGACGTGCGCACCGTGCAGCGCCTCCTTGGCCGCAAGAGCCTGGATACCACCATGATCTACACCCGCCTAGCCGGGTGCAGTGCCGGTGCGCAAAGCCCGTTGGAAAGGCTGTAAGCCTTTCCGGGAAGCCGCAGGAGGAGGCCGCAAGCGCTCAGCGCGCGGAGGCGCGCAGGCGGTCGAAGCGCTCCTGCTGCGGCGTGCCGGCGGGGACGGCGTACGGGTCCGCCGGGAGGTCGAGGCGGCGCAGGACGGGGTAGCGCTTCTTCAGCTCGAACGGCTGTGGCTTGCCGGGCGGGTCCTCGCCCAGGACCAGCACCATCGACCCCTGCTTTTGGATGCGCCCCGCCGCCGAGGACGGGCCGATGTGCCCCGCGGTCGTCTCCCAGTGGTCGGCCCAGTCGTAGATCCATCGCGCGTCGGCGTCTACGAGGCGGACGCAGCCGTGGCTCGTGGGGCCGCCCGTGGGCATGACGTACTGGTGGATGTGGATGCCGCGCGCGTGGTGGAAGTTGAACACCCAGTACATCTCCCAGTCCTCGTCCGGCGGGCTGAGCGTCGAGACGCGGTACTCCTCCTTCCAGTTGAAGTTGTATCGGCCCGTGGGCGTGGGACTCTCCTTCGCCCCCGTGTTCACGATGCCCCAGCGCGCGAGCTGCCCGTACTCGTACGCCGCCCAGGCCTGCACCTGCTTGTGGATGATGAAGAGCTTGTCGATGTCGCGCGCGCCGGGGTAGTAGCGCGGAAAGGGCGAGTACGCGCGGAAGTCCAGCTCGAACTCGGTAGGGACGACGAGCGTGTCGCCCAGGTCGAGGTTCTCCAAGAGCTGGCGATTGATCAGCTCGACGAGCTTGGCGCGCTCGCGGCCCGTGTGCGTATCGCCCTGGCCGATCTCCTTGTAGAACTGGTTGCGCGCCAGGACAGAGTTCTCGCTCGGATGGTAGAAGGTGTAGTAGTCGTAGTACACCTCGGGGAGGGCGTCGAGGCTCTCGGCGCGGCGCGAGAGGAGGCCTTCGAGCGCCGTCTGGTTGATGTAGCTCTGGCCGAGCGCGGCGCCGGGCAGAAGCATCCCGAGCACTACGATCAAGAGGGCGAGGCGGCCGAGGGCCGTCCCATCGGAAACGCGGTTCATGCGGGGGCTCGCTTTTCTTGGGCGTGAGGCAAGTCTAAAGAAACGCTGCTCAGCGCGAACGCGCAACAGACGTGCCGGAAAAGCGCAGTCAGGCCGAAAAGGCAGGGCCGGGTTAGCGATCCGCAAGCGCGTTCATCAAGGCGTCTTTTACCATGCTGAAGCCGCCGCGTTGCACCACGATCAGGTTGCCGCGCTGGTAGTACACCAGGCGCTTGGAGGGCGGCGGGTCCAGCTCGTCCGGGTTCAGCTTGGCTGAGAAGCCGGGGGGCAGCTCGTACACCTCGACGAGGTCGCTGCTCACGCGGAACTCGGCGCTCGAGGCCGAGGGGAAGCGGTCCGGCGCCGTGGGCTGGCGTTTAACCGAAAGCCCTTCGGCCTCGAGCCGGCGGGTGAACTCGTCGATGCTCATGCGGTCTTTTCCGCTCGCGCCGCTTCCGGCGCAGCCCGTTAGAGCCACGGCTAGGCCGACGAGGAGCGCGAGGGCTGCGGCGGAGTGGGGAGACGCAAAACGCGGGCGGCTGAGTGCAGGCATGATCGTCCTCACGGGGGCTTCTTGTGGAAACGAGAACCACAAGCAACGTAAGGAGGCGTTGGCGCGGCGCCGTGGGACTTCTGCATCCGCCGGGTGTGCGTTTTTGGCTACACTGAGCGCGCGCCAGGCTGCGCTGCGGGCGCCCCCGCAGTGTTCAGGCCGTGCAGCCCTCTTCGCGCAGGCGCTTGATCATGGTCTGATCGCCAAGTACGACCAAGACGTTGCCTGCCTGGATGCGCGCGTGGGCGCCGGGGTTGAACTGCACCTCGTCGTTGCGCGGGTCTATCAGCGCGATGACCACGGCGTCAAACTGCTGCCGGAAGTTGCTCTCCGCCAAGGAGCGCCCGGCCAGCGGCGCGCCCTCGGCCACGCGCACCTCGTCCATCTGCAAGCCCAGCGCGCCGGTGTGCAGCACCTGCTCCATGAAGCGGTCCACGTGCGGGCGGATGATCACCTGCGCCATGCGGTCGGCCCCGATCTCGATGGGCGCCACGACCTTGTTGGCGCCGGCGGTTTTGAGCTTGCTCTGGTTGCGGTGCGTGTCCGTGCGCGCCACGATGAAGACGTTGGGGTTGATCTCGCGCACGGTCAGGGTGACGAACACGTTGGCGCTGTCGTCCGGGAGCGTGAGGATGACGCCGCGCGCGCGGTCCAGCCCGGCCGCCTTGAGCACGTCCTCCTCACGCGCATCGCCGGACACGTACGGGAGCTGGCCTTGGCTCAACTCCTCTACTTTCTCCTCGTCGCTCTCGATGATGACGAACGAGCGGTCGGCCTTTTCCAGGTCCTGGACGATGCGCCGGCCCGTGCGCCCGTAGCCGCATACGATGAAGTGGTCGTTCATCCGCTCGATCATGCGCTGGATGCGCCGCTCGCGCAAGTGCTGGTTCGTGATGATAAGCTGTGCCGCCCGCGTAGCAATAAACCCCGCCGCCCCGATGCCGAACGTCGCAATGAAGATAGTGAAAAAGCGCCCCACGGACGAGAGCGGCTCCACCTCGGTAAAGCCGATGGTCGTGAGCGTGATGAACGTCATGTAGAACCCCTGGCCCCAAGACCACCCCTCCAGAAGCATGTAGCCGAGCGTGCCTACGATCATCAGCAGCATGAGGAACGCCATGGCTACGATGATCTCGCGCCGCGCCGAGCCGGCCCGCGCCAGCTGCGACAGAATCCACCGCCGTATGCCGACGTGGCGTCTGAACCAGTTGATGAGACCCATACGTGAGAAGAGCCAGAGCTTGCGGCAGGCAGGCGGGCCAGGAGGAGGGCCGGAGCGGCTACGCGGCGGGAGTCGGCAGCGGGAAGGCGCGCGCGTGCCAGGCCCCGCCGGCCGGTTTCTCAAAGTCGCCCGCCCGCAAGGCGCCCACGGTGGTGATGCCGGGGTCGAAAACGGGCGTCTCCGTCGTCACGGCGCCGCTGTTGGCGAGGGCGCGGAAGGCCGGGCGCGCGGCGTGCTGCACGGCGCCCTCGGCGTCGCGGTAGAACACCGAGAGCGGCGAGGCCCACGCGAACCCCATCGCCCCCGCGCTTTCTTCGAGCCGGCGCACGAGCTTGTCGATGCCGCACCCGGAGACCGCGCCGCCGGGCAGATCCGCGCCCACGAGCAGGATGCGCCGCCCGACGAACCGGAAGGCGCCTCTGACACGGCGGCCGTGCGAGGTCCACTCCGCCATGAAACCGTTGAGGACGCCGTCGAGGCGTTCTTGCTCGTCCGGGCCGAGCGGGCGGTCGGCTACGTGGACCCAGAGGTGCGCGTCGTCGGGGAGATTGGGGAAGAAGGTGGCGTAGTCCATGCGCAGCAGTAACTGACAAGAGAAAAGGTGCAGACATGCTTGTTCAACCCGCAAACCGCCGGGAAGGTTTGCGGCCTGCGCCGCCTCCGGGCGCGCGCTGCGTCAGTCAAGCGAAAGCTCCTCGACGCGCAGCTCGGCGGTGCGGAGGCGTTCGAGGCAGTGCCGGGCCAGGTCGGTGCCCTCGGCGTACGCCTCCAGGGCGGCGTCGAGGCTGGGCGGATCCGTTTCGAGCGTTTCGACAAGGGCTTCGAGGCGCCGCAGCGCGTCCTCGAACGTCGCCTCGGCGGGGTTGTTGGGGGCGGATGGCATGGCGGAAACGGCGAGTCGGAAAAGGAAGGGGAAGCGCGTGCAATATGCAGCAGCGCCGGGCGGGCTGCAACCGCCGCGCCTCTGCTAAGCAGGCCAGCGGAAGCACATCAGCTGGCCGACGAGGGACGAAGGACGATTGACGGCGCTTTCGTAGCAAAGGCCGTCGTCAGCCGTCGTTCGTCAACCGTCTTGGGTTGACGAATTTTCGCGGACCCGCATAGGAGAGCCAGGCGCCGGCAGACGTTACCAGACGGTTTCGTCGGCGGATGCTCATTCTAGGGCCGCACCCGTTTGTTTAAAGACCGCTTCGTCACCCATCAGCCCACACGCTTTCTATGGATTTGGGACTCAAAGGCCGCGCCGCGCTCGTCACCGGAGCCAGCCGAGGTATCGGCAAAGCCATCGCGCTGCGGCTGGCGGCCGAGGGCTGCGCGGTCGCCATCTGCGCGCGCGGCCAGGAGGCGCTCTCCGACGCCGCCGAGGAGATCAAGGCGCACGGCGTCTCGTGCCTTGCCTTGCCGCTCGACCTGACGGAAGAAGGGGAGCCGGAGCGCTTTGTCGAGGAGGCCGCGCGCGAGATCGGGCCGCCCTCGATCCTCGTGGGCAACGTGGGCGGCAACCGCCGCGGCGCCTTTACCGAGGTCTCCGACGAGGACTGGGACGCCATGCTCAACCTGAACCTCAAGACGCACATCCGCACGAGCCGCGCCGCCATTCCGCACATGAAGCAGCAAGGCGGCGGGAGCATCCTTTTCGTGGCCTCGATCTTCGGGCGCGAGACGGGCGGCGCGGGCCTCTCCATCTACAACGCCACGAAGTCGGCCCTGATCAGCATGAGCAAGATCATGGCGCAGGAGCTGACGCCGGAGGGCGTCCGCGTGAACAGCGTCGCGCCCGGCTCCATCCGCTTCCCCGGCGGAAGCTGGGACCGCCGCGTCAAGGAAGACCCCGAGGCCATGGCGCAGTTCGTAGAAGAGAACCTGCCCATCGGCCGCTTCGGCACGGCCGAGGAGGTGGCTGACGTGGTGGCCTTCCTGTCGAGCGAGCGCGCCAGCTTGGTCACCGGCGCGTGCCTGAACGTGGACGGCGGGCAGTCCGCGTCGCTGATCTGATGGATCAGGAACTCGCCCGGCAAACCTCTTACACAGAGGGCCGCTCACTCGCGCAGGGCAAACAGCACGGCGGTTGGACGAAGCTACGGACGCGCAGGCGTTTGCACGAACCGAGGACGCTCGCGTCCTGCGCCGGCGTGCAGCGGCGAGTTATGCCACCTTTTTGGCGATGTAGACGTAGTTCTCCCAAGCGTCACTATGATGGCCCTCCAGATACATCCCGGCACGCTCGACCAGATGACCGTACCTGCTTGCGCCCAGCGAGACATACTGGAACGCTACTCCGTTCATCTCACTCTCCGCCATGCCCTCAGCGTCCCCTGACGTGAAGAGGAACCTCCCGCCGGGCTTTAGCCACTCCGAGACCTTCGGGATTACGGCTGCCTGCTCGGTCTCCGACAAGTGGAACAGCACGCCCCAGGCTACGACCGCCTCGAATGACTCGGCGGCGAACTGCGTCTCCTGGACACGCTCACACCGAGTAGCGACGCCGGGAAAGTTGGCTTGGTAGCGCTCGATCATTTTCGGCGAGCTGTCCAGCCCCACGACGTCGAAGCCTTCTCGGATGAGGAGCTGGGAAATCGGGATACCGTTCCCGCATCCGAGGTCGAGGACACGCGCGCCGGGTGTGAGCATACGGACGAGAGCCGCGAGATCGGGAGCGCCGACCTCGGGGTTACGTGCTGCGGTATACCACTCGGCGATCTGATCGTACTCGTGCATGGCAAGCGGCATAACAGAGGGCCGCTCACCCGCGCAGGGCGACGCGGCGGTCGAACGAGGCAAAAGTAGACGCCGACGCTGGGACGAGGCAAGACCGCCTGGCCCTTCGTCGGCGTGCAGCGGCGGGTTATATGGCCGACAGGTCAGGCAACCGTCTCGACGTGCTCGTAGTCGAGGATCTTCCGATCCGACGTGATGAGGCGGCCTCCGTGGAGCCGGGCCGTCGCCACGATGATCTGGTCGGCGGGGTCACGGTGGAACGTACCCGGAAGCTGTGTCGAAGCCGCTGCTACCTCAGGCGTCAGCTCGAGCAGGCGAACGCTGGGGTACGTCAGCGCCGCCCGCAGCCAGTCTATCACCGAGCGGTTGAGTGTGAGTCGGCTCAGTTCGACCAGCTTCGCTACTTCCCAGCACGAGATCGCGCTTACGCCCCTATCGCTCTGCTCGGCAGCTTCGATCTCGTGGCGTTGCGTCTCCGTGAGCCGATCCGGCTCGCTTACCCACCAGACCCAGATATGCGTGTCGAGCACGATCACGCGGCGTCCCACTCGTCGGCGCTGGCAGCGGGTTCGAACGGACGCTCATATTGGCGAACGCTACCGTGCAGCGGCATCCGGTTGGGCTCATCCTCGGCGCGGTGTTGGCGGGGGAGCACGATGACCTCCACCTCCTCACCCTCGGGGGAGGCCGTGAACGGTCACGCTGCCGTCGCCGGAGACGGTGGTACTGGAACGGTGAGCTTGCATGGGCGTCCGGTTCGGTTATAGCCGTTGAACCAGCCAAACTTATTCGTGTTGCCAGCGCCGAGGCGAGGCCATATAACTGTGAGTTCACCTGCCTGCCTGTAGCTTGGGCGCTTTTCAAACTGGCAAAATGTCTGCGGGAAGCGCGAGCAAACGAGCAAAGGCAGCTACGCGGCAGGTCAGGTGCAACGCTGGGATATTACCAACAAGGCACTCTTCGAGCTACCTTCGAGGTGGCTCGAACATCCTCAACTGCAACCCGAAGAGGCCTTGTATGGATACCGCAACGTACTACACCGGCATCGACTTGCACAAGAAGACGGCCTTCCTCACGACCGTTGATGAGGGCGGCACCGTCGCTCAGCAGCGCCATCACGGCCAAGGAGATCGCCCGCATTGCCTATCACGTCTTGTCCAAACACGAGGACTTCAACGGCCGGTTCAAGGGGCAGCCTTTGCGCCGGACGAAGAAGGAGCAGTGGCCGCTTCTCTCAAGCCCGACCGCATAACTGGAACGGTGCCTCGAGAGGTGCCTTCGGGGCAATCCCTTCGCAGGCACGATTCCTTCGGCTGGGAATGGGAAGAGAGAAGCCGCGCCACGGCTTGTATCTGGGATAGCTCGTCTTAGCTGGTGAGCAGCCCGTCAGATGAGGCGGGAAAAGCCCGAGGAGAGGTTCGGCCGCCGCTGCTTTGCCGCGAGCCATTGGAGACACGAATGAGGTGGCGCCGCTACTCCCAAAGCACACGCAGCACGCTCGATGCCTGAGCGCACCGACGCGAAGCCGAGCATGGAAATCGGTGGGGATGAGCCGCGCCCTGCAAAGAAAAAGCGACCGCAATTTGACTCTGACCTTGTTGGAGAGGTTATACCGCACTCCGTCCGCAAACTCAAAGTCCTTTCCACTCAAACTGCCCGTCTTCTTTTCTTGGTCGAGCCTCGATTGCTTCGCGGACTGCAGAACTTTCGCAGACGAGGTCGTCGATTGCAGCCTTCGCTTCCTTCAAGTCAGCTTTAGCTGATGCTTCGGTCGGTGTCATCGTGCGCGAAACGATACCTACGCCAATATCTCCGTTCTGATCGAGGCCCAGCGCGAAAAAACCGAAGTTCAGCGTGTCCTCACCGCGCAAGAAGCGTTCGAGCGCCAACTCAAATCGGGAACCGGCAAGGACGGATACTTTCATTAGCGTAGGTGCGTATAACGTCCCAGCGATCACCGGCCGAGGGCACGCCGACGGTCAGCCGAAGTAGCGAGTGTTCAAGTTAGCGCAACGGCAGCCCAAACGCACCAGCCCTCGGTCCGCGTGCATGGCCTGGTTATGTCTCGTCTCCTGCGTATCGCTGCAAGAACTCGTCGGCTGTCAAAATTGGGATGCCGCGAATCGATTCGAGCACCAGCAGATCTTTGTCGCCACTCACGATGCATTCCGCTTTCGCTTCAACCGCGAGTTCCAGAAACTTGTCGTCGTCGGGATCTCTGCTTTCTTGGATCTGCTCCTCGACCTCCACGAACTCCGCTTCCTCCAAAAGCGCAAACAGAAGCTCGCGGCGTGTTTCTCTGTCTACGTAGTCATCGAACCTTTCGTACTCAAGCACCTCGCTCAACTCCTGCGCCGTCTCGGTAGAGAGAAGCAGATACCCGCGCTCTTCTACGAGATCAGGCGCACGTCCCGGCTTTCCGCTCTCGAAAAGAAAAGCGCTGACGATGGTGTTCGTGTCGAAGACGAAACGCTCGCTACTCATTCAGAATGTCGCTCAAGATTTCAGGAGTCAACCCGTTTCTTCGGGCCTGCTCGCTTGCGTCGTGCCGGACCTCTTTGAGCGAACGGGTAGGCTTCCCTGCATTGCTCAGCCATGCGCTCATGAGCGCGTCGAGCTTACGCTTCTTCTCCTTCGAAGATGACTGGTATACGTTTGCTGCTTCAGGAGCAACGCGAATGGTGATTTCTTGCGTTCTCATGGGAGTTCACAGCGGCTGTTCTTCTTCTGTCCATTTCTTTTACCTATCCCAATGTAGCGAGGTTCGCCGACGAGGCATAACAGAGGACGGCTCAGCCGCACAGGGCTGAGGGTACGATGGACTGGCGGAAGCTATGGAAGCGGCGGCGTTCGGAGCGGCCGAGAACGCTGGAGCCCTGTGTCGGTCTGCAGCCGCGAGTTATACGTACGGCGTCCAGCGCACTTTAGCGCGTAATAGAATTGTTGAAGTGAGCGACCATGGGGGGTTTGTTGTGTCTGTCATAGTCGGCTTGGTATCTGTCCACTGGCAGGACTTGGTCTCTGACGACGTCAAGAGTCAAAGACAGATCGCCGGTTAAGCCAGCGGAGAGAGTCTGGAGTTCTGGCAGCGTTTCGAGAAAATGCTTACCAGAGCAATTGCTCACGGCCTGCAAGTATGAGCCGTGCTGTGACTCGGCCCGCTCGCCGGGCAGATACTCCAAAACCGCTCCCAGAATGTCCGAGTCGAGAGAGCCAAACCCGTGCTCCGCTACAACTGCCAAGCGCTCAAACGATGTCTGAAGTGCTTCATGATCGGAGGAGTCCAAGGTAAAGTCTTGCAGGTCGTCCAAGTTGAGAACGACATAGCCCGGCTTCCCGGTAGCTCCGATTTGCTTTCTGGCCTTCAGCGATCCAAAGAACACTCCACTCAACCTTGTCGGACGCTTGCACTCGACAACAAACTTGTCTTCGACTACCATCTCTGCTTTCCCTGGGCCGGTAATTAGCTGAACGTCGAGGCCCTCTTCAACGAACCTGAGCGCGACGTGGGCTTCAAATTCGAAGTTCCTGAAATTTGATCCACTGCCATCGTCCGTTCCATTATCCCATTTGTCTATATTCGCTTCTAGAAGTGGCCGACAGCCGAGCTTATCATCCAGCGCCCAGATAAGGTATGCCGTCTCATTGTAGCGTATCTCGCGCTTCTCGCTTATGGCAAACCATTCGCCGTTTCTGAGAGCGTTAGACACTAATCTGAGAGCGTTAGACACTAAGGAGTGCTCCTCGACGATGCCCTGAGTTCCAGTCAGTGAGGCGCTATTGCGGTTGACGAACTCGTCTACGATGTCGTGCGCGGGAAGGTCGAGGACCAGTACAAGTGGCTCTGGCTGTACGCGGCGGTCGAGCCTTCAACGGGCGAGAGCTTCTGCCTGTACATGCCACACCTCGACGGCGAGTGCTTCGAGATCTTCCTTCGGGAGCTAAGCCGGGCGTATCCAGGTGAGGACATTGCTCTGGTCATGGACGGCGCTGGAGCGCACCGAAGGACAGACCTGTTCTGGCCCGGGGGCGTCGAAGGCGTAGAGCTTCCGGCGTACAGCCCGGAGCTGAACCCGGCTGAGCGCTGGTTCCGTGAGCTTCGCGCCCGGCTCTCGAACTGCGTCTTCTCTGGCCTTGGGGCCATCGAAGCGGCACTCACCGAAGCGCTTCGCCCGTTTTGGCAGGCACCGCAGAAGCTGGCGCGGCTGACCGGGTATGGCTGGTGGATCGACAGCATCAGCGAGACTCCGACATCATGAATTGCATTCCGTATAACGATTTGCTGCTCACCCGCGCAGGGCGGCGCAGCGGTTGTACGAGGCAAGGAAGCGCTGCCGCTCATACGAAGCAAGACCGTCAAGCCCTGCGTCGGCGTGCAGCAGCGGGTTATGTGTCATCTTCGTTGGCTTCATCTGATTCGTCCTCTCCTCCTCTGGCAAAGCCGTCGGGAAGCGGTCCCTGGTTTCCAAAGCAGCAGAGTCGAAGCGTGAGCCACCATAGATAAACCATGGGGTGCGAGAAGAAAGCGCTGTCGCTCATCAGGCCATGCATGGCCTCATTCCGAAGATTCGAGCCAAGCGGCTCTACGAGCAGGTTCTGTAGTTCGAGGATTACCGCTGCCCCAAATACTGACTCAAGCTCGCGTTGGTAGTCGTAGAGCGTCACGTTGAGGCTCTGCTCATTCTGCCGCCGGTTGGCGCTGTTGAGGCCGGTCGTAATTACGCCCATGCGTTGCAGCGTTACGCGAAGAGAGTTTTCAATCTGAGGGATCAGGAGGTGTCCCGAGATGGCAAAATCGCCTTTGAGGCCGGCGATCAAGCCGCGTGCGAACAGGAAGCGCCTGTCTGGTGGCACGAAGCCATTGTCGTTGACTAGACCCTCCAAGTCTGCGACCCGAACTACAGGATGATCAGCCAGAATTTGAAAGCGGGCTGGGTTGATCAAAGCGGATACATTCAGTTGGTGGCGGCGGTTGAGGTCGTCGTGCATCGTTGAAATCAATGCACCCTCAGGATCGTCGATTCCGCTCGGCTTCACGCCTACAACGCGACCAAGAGCGTTGACTCGCTCGCTGTGGAGCATAAACATGAAGGGATGGTCCCTTGCGGACCGCTCTGCTTGCTCACGGAGCTTCTCCGGATCGGTTGGAGCTAGAAGGAGGGAGAGGGAGTAGAGCGCTTGGATAAGGTCTTGACCTTTGACTGCCCCGCGTGCTTGATCCGGGGCGTCGCCAAGGTCAACGGGAGTAGAGATGGTCCCAAACTCGCCTACTGCCTTCTCCTGATGCTGGAGCAGTCTGCGATGAAGCTCATCACGCTTGGTCTCCGTGCCGGGTATCTGTCGGTACGCCTCATAAGCACTACGGACGAAACTGCTCTTACCCATCTCGGTGGGCGCATCATCAGCTAAGCAGAGATAGGCGTCGGCGCGTCGGATACTTGCTTTCCTGGCGCTGCTTGCATCGCTTGCCCTGCCAAAGGCACGCATCGCCCGTCCCCAAAATTTAATTGCGCTGTGGTAGTCCCCGCTGCTTTCTAGTTGCTCTGCGAAGTCTTTGGAGAGGGTCGCCCATTCACCAGCGTCTCCGTGGTCGCGTTCGATAAGCATATCGATGAGACCAAGCGTTCTGGTGGTGGTGCCAGTGCTGGACCGTGACCAGACCACACTTGCGACTTCGTCTAAGACTTCGCTCAGATAATCACGCCGTTTGCCGCTGAACTTGGCCGCAAGCTCGATAGCTCGCTGAAAACGGACGCCGACATAGACGTGCTCGCCTTGCTCTTCAAGTCTCTTCGCTGAGGCAACGTAAGCCTCTAGCGCGCTCATACCGGCCTTATGGTCCTGCCTCCGGAGCCAAAGAAAATCGCCAAGTCTCGCCTTCAACTCAGGGTCGTCGGTGCTGTCGAAGAGGTCCGATAGGACATCCAGTTCCGCATCCGACAGGTCCTCAGGAAGAGGAGTTCTCCCTTCAGGACCTGACATCATCGGTACATAGGGGCCTTCCTCGCGCTCTGGGGCCAGCATAATATAGCAGATAGCCTGCAACAGGGCGAGAACAGCAGCGATGCGGTCGTCTTGTCCCTCATGCTCTTGAACTAGTGCTCTAAACGCGCCACCGTAGGAATCGACTGTCGGCTTCTTAGCTAGGTCGAACACGCGGTCCCACCCAGAATCACCAAGAGCAGTCGGGTCGAGTTCGTCGCGCAGGATTGCCATACTACCAACTGGGGCTTACCACGGTGCTGATGACACATAACCTATGATTATCCGGAATCAGTCCGCATAGCACACAACGCTTAACCTGCCCCGTGGCGTTCACGTAGCGGCGTGCGGCGTCAGAGCAGCGCCACGGCCAGCGCCACGCCGGCGGCGGCCAGCGCCACGAAGAGGTAGACGAAGAGGTACTGCCGCTCGCGCTCGTTCTCGGCCAGCGTCTCGCGCAGGGACTTTAGCTCGGCGGCGTAGCCCTTGCGCTCCTCGACGATAGCCCGGCGCTCGGACGCGAGGTCGTCGAAGCGGTCGTCGATGAGTTCGAGCGCGCCGCGCAGCACCTGCTGGTTCTCGGAGAGTTCGTCCTGGCGTTCTTGGAGCGTGCCAAGGCCGCCCGAGAGGCGCTCAAGCGCGCCCGCCGTGGCCTGCTGCGCGGCGCCGTTCCAGGCGGCGAGGCCGTCGCCCCCGCTCTCGAAGAGCGACTGCTGCATCACGTCCTTGCCGGCGAGCACCTCTTCCATGCCCTCGACGAAGTGGCGCTGGTGGATTCTTTTTCGCGCGTCCGGTCCCGGCGCGGCGGCGGCGGACTGCGCGGCCTTCAAGACGGCGTTCTTGATGTCGCCGCCGGTGGCCTCGAAGCGCTCGGCCAGCGCGCGGAAGTCCACGTCGGGCGCCAGCGGCGTTTTGCGCGCGTGGAGCTGCGCCTTCCAAATCCGCTCGCGCAGCGCGGCGTCCGGCACCTCGAAGAGGATGTGCGCGCGGATGCGCCGCTCGAAGGCCGGGTCGAAGTTCGCCGCCAAGTTCGTGGCGAAGATCACCACGCCGGGGTGCGCCTCCAGCTCGCGCAAGAGCACGCTCACCACCGCGTTTGACTCGCGCTCGTAGCCCTGGCTCACGCTCGCAAACCGGCTCCCGGCGATGGCGTCGGCCTCGTCAAAGAAGAGCACGGCCTCGGCCTTGGCGGCGGCCTTGAACGTGGCCACGACGTTCTTCCCCGTCTGCCCCACCCACATCGACTGCATGTCGGCGTGACGGACGACCATGAGCGGGCGGCTGAGCTGTTGGGCCACGGCCTCGGCGCAGATGGTCTTGCCCGTGCCCGGCGGCCCGGCGAAGTTGAAGGCCAGGCCCAGGCCGCTGCGGTGGCGCTCGGCCAGGCCCCAGCGCTCGTAGAGCAGGTCGTGCTTCTCGATCTGCGTGAGGGCGCGGTCGAGGGCGCGGCGCGTTTTTTCAGGCAGGATCACGTCGCTGAACGTGCGCTGCGGCGTGATCACGTCGGCCAGCCCCTGCGAGGAGGAGAGGCCGCCGCCAAAGAGGGAATCGAGGAAGGAGTTTGCCATAGAAGACGTTAACGCGCGGATGCCTGCGCGGATTCGCCGTTCACGGACCGCCGCCGGCGGACCGCCGCTTCTTCTACGACGAAGGCTCCCACGACGAAGGCCGCAGCACCGATCTGCGTTCTACGCCGGCAAGCTCACTCGAAGCGCGAGAGGACGGCATCGAGGTGGCGCGTGCCGCCCGGCGCCTTCTGCCACTGCACCAGGATGGGGCTTTGGTAGCGCCCCTGCACAATGATGCCGCGCCCGTCCGGCCCCGCGTCCGAGACCAAGAGGCTTACCGAGCGCTTCATCCGCAGGTAGCGCTCCGCCGGCACGGCCAGGAATTTGTCGATGACCCGCTCGGCCAGCGATCCGCTCAGCCCGAGCTTGTCGATGAGCTTGTTGACGACGAGGACGAGGTCGTACTTGGCGTACATCTTCATCTTGCCCGGCACGGCGCGCGGATCGCGGAGCATCCCCCAGCTTTTCTCGGCCATGAAGCGCATGGGGTTTTGCAGCACCTCGCGCAGGTCGTGCGCCATGAGCAGCGTCTCGTCCTCGTTCACGGTCAGGCCGGCGTGCTCCTCGCCCGCGCCGAGGTGGAGGTCGATGCGCCCTTTGCGGATGCCGTGCCGCCGGACCAGCGCGTTGAGGCGCTCGAACACGCCCAGCGACGGATCTTTGAGGTTAATCGAGTCAATCGGATGGGCCGAGACGGGGATGCGCAGCCGCACGCGCTCGGCGCGCTCCTCGCGGTCGTAGCCGATCACCGTCGTCTGCCGATGGCGGCGCTGCGGGCCGTGCGCGGCGTCGCGGTTCACGCCGTCGAGGTCGATAAAATAGACGGGCGCGCCGGGGCGGTTCTCGTACGTCACACACGGCTCCAGCCCGGAGCCGATGAAGGTGAGGTGGGAGTCGGCGTTGCGCGGCTCGCACAGGCGCTCCTCGTCGCTCAGCTCGGTGCGAAGCGCAAGCTGGTCGTGGCGGTAGTTGGCGCCGGGCGGGAAGAGGTGCTGGAAGGGCGCCAGGAAGTCGTGGACGGACTCGCGCCCGTTCAGGCGGGTGCCCAAGCCCTGTTCCAGGTAACCGGCCGTGGTGTGATAGGAGCAGTAAAGGACCCGGCGGTAGGCGTCGAGCACGTCGCCGTAGCGTTGCCGGATGCGCGCGTTCACGTCGATCACGTCAAAGCGGTGTTCCGGCTTGAGCGCGAGCGTGAGTTCCGATGTGGAAGCCATGGAGGGGCGTGCTTCTTCCTGCAGGGCCGGGAGCTGTGATGAGAACCTTTAGGCCAAGGCAAAAATCGGAAGGCTCTACACCGTCTCTGGGTTTCAGTTCCAATTGAAAGTTAACGATGCCGCGCAAACAGTTCCAGGCCCTATTATGACGAATGCGAAAAGAACCAAGCCCGCAGCGTCGAAGGCGTCCCACAAGGCAGCATGATCCTCGGCCTCCGCGCCCGCGGAACGGGTCTCGGGCGGAGCCTGTCCCGCACTTGATGCAGGGAGCCGAAGTTCACCTGGCAAGGACGGCCGTGTCCGGACCGCTCTGCGCGCCTCAGTCGGGAGAGGTTGTGGCCGCCGATCCCTTCGCCGAGATCGAGGACCCTGTGGCATGGCAGCGCACGCCGCCAGAGGAACGACTTCCTGAGCGCGGAGGTTGAGCGGAAAACAAAATCACGCGCAGATAGAGCAACCGCTTTTTTAAGCTTTTAAACCATGTCTGCAAAACCGTTCATTCTCGCCGCGCTCTTTTCGGGGCTTGCGCTTTGCGGTGCGGAGCGCAGCCACGCGCAAGTGCTCAAAAGCTACGGCGTCAAAGCGGGTCTCGTCTCTGCTGACGTGTCTCACAGTTCGGAGGCGTTCGATGAAGTGATAGGGAGGCGCACAGGATTCGGTGTGTTCGCGTTTGCGGAGTGGCTGGACTTGCCGCTCGCCTCGGTCGTGACGGAGGCCGGGTACGTTCAGCGCGGGTTCGTCCAGGAAGGCGAAGTGCGAACCGGCCCGGGCGAAGGAGGCGTTATTGAAAATGCAGAAACCGGCTCGCGGCTGGACTATCTCTCTTTCTTAGCGCTGGGCAAGTTGCGCTACGACGGTCTCGCCACCACGCCGTACGTGCTCCTCGGCCCGCGCGTCGAGGTGCTCGTCAACCGCGCGCCTGGAACGATTGAGACGGAGGACGGCCGCTTCTCATTAGGTTTTGCCGACGCCTTCGACACCCTCGCCGCAGGTGGCACAGCCGGTGTAGGCGTGGCGACGACGCGGCTGTTCCCGGCGCGCCTGCTCATCGAAGCGCGCTATGACTTCGACCTGACCGACTCGCTCGGCGATGCACCGGCTGACGTGCGCAACAACGCCTTCTCCGTCCTGATCGGCGTCACGCTCTGAGCAAACCCGAAACGCCATGACCCGTGACTTCCTCGGCGCCTCCCCGCGCTTTGACGACTCGAACTTCATTGCCCCCTCGGCCGCCGTCATCGGCGACGTGGCGCTGGGGAAGGGGGCGAGCGTGTGGTTCAATGCCGTCGTGCGCGGGGATGTGAACTGGATCGAGATCGGCGCCGGGTCGAACGTGCAGGATGGCTGCGTCGTCCACGTCACGCACGGGACGGCGCCGACTCGGGTCGGGCGGCACGTCACCATCGGGCACGGGGCCATCGTGCACGGGTGCACCGTGGAGGACCGCGTCCTCATCGGGATGGGGGCCGTGGTGATGGACCACGCGGTCATAGGGCACGACAGCATCGTGGGCGCGCGGGCGCTCGTCACCGGCGGTACGGAGATTCCGCCGCGCTCGCTCGTTTTGGGCCATCCGGCCAAGGCCGTGCGCACGCTTTCAAGCGAGGAGGTTGAAAGCATTCAGACGTACGCGGAGAACTATCTGCGCTACAGCGCCATTTACCGAGGCGCCGAGCGGCCCAGCGAGAACCCCTTCTACACGCGCGAATCCGCCGTGCGCTGACGGGCGCCTCGGCGCCTTTCTTGTTCTGCCTCTCTGCACCACCTCGCCCCGCCCGAGGGCAATCCGCCTGTGCGCACGTGTCTGATCATCAACCCGAACGCCGGTACGGCGCACCAGGCCGAGGCCCTGCGCCGCGTCGTGGCCGACGCGCCGGAGATCACCTGCCTGCAAACCGCCGCCGCCGGCGATGCCGCCGACGCCGCTGAGCAGGCCTTGGGCGACGGCTACGAGTGCGTGGCCGCTGCGGGCGGCGACGGCACCATCAATGAGGTCGTCAACGGGCTGATGCGCCACGGCGGGCCGGTTTGCTTAGGCGTCGTGCCGCTGGGCACGGGGAACGACCTCGCCCGCACGCTGAGCCTGCCCGAGGACCCGCGCGACGCCATCGCGCTCGTCTTGGGCGGGCGCACGCAGCCGCTCGACGTCATCGCCGCCGAGGCCGAAGGGGAGACGTTCTACGGCATCAACGTGGCCGCCGGCGGCTTTAGCGGGCAGGTGGACGAGGTCCTTAGCGCCGAGATGAAAAAAAGCTGGGGGCCGCTGGCGTACCTCTTCAGCGCGGCGAGCGTGCTGCCGGACCTCCACGGCTACGACGTCGCCATCGGCTTTGACGAGGCGCCGGCGGAGTCCATCAGCGCGCTCAACGTCATCGTGGCGAACGGGCGCACGGCCGCCGGCGGGCGCCGCGTGGCCCCGCAGGCCAACCCGTGCGACGGGCTGCTCGACGTGGTCATCGTCAAGTGGGCGCCGATGCTGGACCTGGCCGGCGTGGCCGCGCGCCTTACGGCCGGGCGCTACCTCGACAGCCCGCACGTGGTCCACCGCAAGGTGCGGCGGCTCCACATCGAGAGCCGCCCCGGCATGTGGTTCAACCTCGACGGCGAGATGTTCACACGGGAGCCGGTCACGTTCACCGTGCGGCCGGGCGCCGTCAAGGTCGTCGTCGGGCCGGACTTCCAGGCGGAGCCGCCCCCGCCGCCCGCCACGCCAGAGGACGGCGCGTAGACCGGACGAGCGCTCCAGAGCATGGCAAACCATCCGGCCCGCAGGCGCGTCCAAGAAAGCGCTTGCCCGCTCTCTTGTCTCGCGCGCCGCCTCGATGCTTCGTTTTTGCGTTCTCGCTTTCGCTCTCCTCGCCGTGCCGGCGTGCTCGTCCATCCAGATCGGCGAGGACGACGTCTTTCAGGCCAAGCCCACCGTCACGCCCGAGACGTTCTCCGTTGAAGGGATGGCGCTTGAAGAGGTCTTTTTCGAGGCCGAGGACGGCACGCGCCTCAACGCCTGGCACCTCACGCAGCCCGGCGCCGAGGGGACCGTGCTCTTCTTCGGCGGGAACGGCTTCTTCCTCGTCCACTCGGAAGGCTACCTGGAGGCGTTTGCGCGCCTGCCCGTCAACGTCTTCATGATGGACTACCGCGGCTACGGCCGCAGCGAGGGCACGCCCGGCATCGAGAAGCTGAAGAGCGACGCGCTCGCCGCGCTCGATTTCGTAGAAGAGCGCTTCGGGGCGGAGGCAGGGCGGACCATCGCGCACGGCCACTCGCTGGGCACGTACCTCGCCCTCCACGTGGCCGAGAGGCGCGGCGTGGCCGGCGTCGTCCTCGAAAACCCTATCACCACCGCCGACGACTGGGCCGGCCACCTCGTCCCGTGGTACCTGCGCCTCTTCGTGCGGCTCGACCCGGCTGAGAGCCTCTCGGGCGAGAGCAACCTCCGCCAGGTCGAAGCGGTGGAGGAGCCGCTGCTCATCTTCGGCGGGGCGGAGGACGTCATAGCCGATCCGGAGATGGCGCGCGCACTCTACGAGGCCGCCGCGCCGGAGAGGAAGCGCCTGGTGATGATCGAGGGCGGCGGGCACAACCGCCTCTTCGAGCACGCGGCGTACCTGGACGCTTACGATCAATTCCTGGAGACGGCGCTCCCCGAAGAGGCCTCAGCGCGGAGGCAGTAGGGCGCGGAGGCGGTAACAGATGCGCTCAAAGCGCGCGGAAGCGCCACCCGTCATCGGAAAGCGTGCCGAGCAGGCGTTCGAGCGCATCCGGCAGCGCGGTCCGGGCGACGGGGTTGTCGTGCAGGACGACGATGGAGCCGGGCCGCAACGCGCGCCGCACGTGCCGCTCCACGCGCCGGGGCGTCGCCTCCGGAAGAAAGTCGCCCGGCATCACGTCCCACATCACGAGGCGCTGGCCGTTTTCTTGGCACCACGCGCGCATGGCCGGGGTGAAGCGTCCGTAGGGCGGGCGCAGGTAGCGGACGGGCTTCTGCGTGATCGCTTCCAAAACGCCCGTCGTCCGCTCCATCTCTTCGGCCAAGGCGGACGGGTCCGTGCGCCAGGCGTCGGGGTGGGTGAAGCTGTGGTTGCCGATGGTATGCCCGGCCTCGGCCATCGCCCGGACGCGCCCCGGATCGCGCTCCGCCCGCGCGCCGATGAGGAAATGGGTGGCCTCGGCGTCGTAGCGGGCTAAAAGATCGAGGAGGAGATCCGTCATCTCCGGTGTCGGTCCGTCATCGAACGTGAGGTAGGCGATGCGCTCGCCACCCGCCGGGCGCCGCCGCCAGAGCATGTCCGGGAAAAGCGGCGCGGCGAGGCGCAGCCCGTACGTCGCCAGCAGCGGAAGCGGGTGGTACATCTGGGAGAGAGCGAGTGGGGGACGGGGTGAGCGCGCGAAAGGGAGCGTCGAGGGGACGGAGAGACGAGGCAGCGCTTCGTGCTTCGAGTCCTCTGCTCTTCCATTCCTCCGCTCTTCGATTCGCGTCTTCCTCTCCCTCTTTCTCATCTCCTCACTGCACGCGCCGGCCTTTCCAGTGCACCTGGCCGAGCGCCCCGGCGGCGCCGACGTAGACGACGTACGGGATCTGGAAAAGCTGCGCGAGCGGGAAGTAGCGGAAAAGCCAGCCCTGGCCGTAGTGCCGGGCGGCGGGGTACGTCATCGTCGCCTCCGCTGCCATCTTAAGGCCGAGGCTGAGGAGGAGCGGCGGCCAGAGCGCGGGCCAGAACCACACCGCGCCCAGCACCGCGAGGAGGAGCACGTAAAAAGCGTAGAGCAACGCCACGCTGGCGACGAGGACGGCGCTGGGGTAGCGTGCGCTCATGCTTGACCAGCGCGTGCGCTGCGCCAGAAACGCCCGTATGCCGTGCACCGGCTCGGCCTCAACGAGCGCATCGGGGTCGGCGCAGAAGCGCACGCGCCACTCCGGCGCTTCGGCCAGGCGTTGGAGCAGCAGCTCGTCATCGGCGGGGTGGGGGCTGCCCTTATGTGCGGGGCGGCCGTAGCGGGCGTAGGCCTCGCGGCCGTAAGCCACGTTGGCGCTGTTGCAGATGTTGGGCCGCCCGGCCCCGATGGCGCCGGCACCAAAGGCCACGAGCGCCATAAACTCGAGCGCCTGCATCCGCCCGAAGAGCGTCTTTCCGGGACGGTAGCGCACCGGCCCGGCCACGAACGCCGTCTCCTCGTCGAAGCGGTTCACCATCGACCGGAGCCAGCGCGGGCCGACGGCGCAGTCGGCATCGGTGGTGAGCAGGATCTGGCCGCGCGCCTGGCGGATGCCGTGCGCGAGCGCCGCCTGCTTGTGCCCCGCCGACGCCTCGGCCACCTCGCGCATGGGCAGGAGCCGGAGCGGTAACGTGAAAGCATCGCCTTCCGGAGCGTCGTCCCCAGCCGCCTCGCCGGCAAGCACGCCGGCATATGCGCGCTGAAGGCGGCGGACGATCCGAGGCGTCGCATCCGTAGAGAAGTCGTCCACGAGCAGCACCTCGAAGCGGCCCGCCGGGTAGTCGTTCTCCAAAAGCGCGCGCAGGCACGCCTCGACGGCCTCCTCTTCGTCGCGCGCGGCCACGACGACGGAGACGAACGGCCACGCTTCATCAGGACGCCGGGTGGGCGCCGGCGCATGGAGCACGCGCCGGAGGCCCCAGGCCATCCGGCCGATCAGCCCGGCGTAGAAAACCGCCGTTGCCAAGAGCAGCAAGCTGAAAGCGGTGAGCATAGAAAAAGGTCAGCGGTGCGATTCGGCGGAGGCAGGCTTGGCGGCGGACGCGGGGGCGTCGTCCGAGGCGCCGCGGCCGAGGTTCAGGCGCAGGAGCAGCGGGACGCCGGCCGCCGCCGGCAGCGCCAGGTTCAGGCAAAAGAGGAGGAGCGCCGCGTTGAGCGCCGCCGCCTCGGGGAAGCCAAGCTGCCCCAGGAAAAAGACGGCGAAGCCCTCGCGCAGGCCCAGGTCCATGAGCGTGATCGAAGGCGCAAGGAACTTCGCAAAGTACACTAGGCCGATGCCTAGGTACGCGGCCAGAAAAGAACCTTCCGGCACAAAGGCCCGGATGAGCAGCACGAACTGCGTGACGTACACGCCGTAGCGCAAAAAAGCCAGCGCCGCCGCGCGCGCCATCTCCTGCGGGCCGAGGCGCCGGAGAAAGCGGATGCGCACCAACGCTTTCTCCGATGAAACGAACCGCTCGGCCAGCCCCACAAGGCGCCCCGGCGCGGCCATGAGCGCGCTCAGTGCGACGCTCACAAAAGCTCCCGCGCCGAGGGCAATCCACCACGGCCCTTCCGGCAAAAATCCGCCTGCCCAAGCGTAGCCGAGCGCGACGAGGCCCACGTCGAGCGCCACGGCCATGTCCAAAAGCCGCTGCGCGAAAACGGTGGCGCCTGTTTCCCAGCGGTCCGCGTGCGGGAGGTAGAAGGCGCGCCCCACGAACTCGCCCGCGCGTGCCGGCGTGAACAGGCCCAGCGCAAAGCCGCTCAGAAGCGCGCCGTAGAGACCGCGCCAGCCGATCTGCGGCGTCACGGGCCGCACCATGACGCGCCACACGCGGCCTTCCAGAAACACGTTCAGCGGAAGCAGCGCCACCGCCGCCACAATCCACAGCGGGTTGGCCCGCCGTGCCGCCTCGACCATCGCGCCGAACTCGACGAAGTACACCAGCCCGCCCAGCGCCGCTGCGGCCAGCGCGCCTTTGACGAGCGTGGAGAAGACCGAGTTGTTTTTGGGTCGGGAGAAGGTCACGGCAGAAGAGCGCGCCAAAGCAGTCCGCCCGGCGGTTGCGTCTGCCGCCGGAGCGTTTCGTATGTTGAAGGGCACCGCATAGTAAGAAGCAGCCGGCGCCGAAAGCATGAATTCTGCGTTCGAGGACGGCCCACGGCGGACCGCTGCTTCTCTCCCGGCAGGCCGGCGGCGGTCGGTCGTCAGCGGTCGGCGGTCGTCGTCAAACTTGGCGAAGCTGCCTCGGTAAAGCAGAGCGCCTCTCCAAAAAAAGTCTCGTTAACGAAACAAAAATGCGCATTCTCATCATCGGCGGCGGGGGACGAGAGCACGCCTTAGCGTGGACGCTCGCGCGCAGCCCGCAGCAGCCCGACCTCTACATCGCGCCCGGCAACCCCGGCACGGCGCGGCACGGCACCAACGTCGCCCTCGAAGCGGATGACCTCGACGGGTTGCTCCGCTTTGCCGAAGAAAAAGACATCGGCCTGACCGTGGTGGGGCCGGAGGGACCGCTCGTGGCCGGCGTGGTGGACCGCTTCGAGGAGGCGGGCCGCGCCATCGTCGGGCCGCGGAGGGCGGCGGCGCGGCTCGAAGGCAGCAAGGCCTTTGCCAAGGCGTTCATGCAGCGCCACGGCATCCCCACCGCCGCGCACCGCACGTTTTCTGCCGAGGAGCACGATGCCGCCCGCGCGTACCTTGACGAAGAAGGCGCGCCCATCGTCGTCAAGGCGAGCGGGCTGGCCGGCGGCAAAGGCGCCTTCGTGTGCGCGACGTTAGAAGAAGCGCACGCCGCCTTGGGCCGCATCACCCAAGAGCGCGACTTCGGCGCGGCGGGCGAGGAGGTCATCATCGAGGCGCTGATGGAAGGCGAGGAGGCCAGCGTCTTCGCCCTCACCGACGGCGAGCACTACGTCCTCCTGGCGCCCGCGCAAGATCACAAAGCCCTCGGCGAAGGCGGCACGGGGCCGAACACGGGCGGCATGGGCGCCTACGCGCCGGCGCCTGCCGTCACCGGCCACTTGCTCACGCGTATCTGCCGCGAGGTCATCGAGCCGACCCTGAGCGGCATGGCCGCCGAGGGCGCGCCCTACCGCGGCGTCCTCTACTGCGGCCTCATGCTCACCGAAAGCGGGCCGAAGGTGGTCGAGTACAACTGCCGCCTGGGCGACCCGGAGGCGCAGGTCGTCCTTCCGCTTTTGATGACGGACCTGGTCGAGGTCTTCCAAAAGCTCGTCGCGGGCGACCTCGGTCGCGTGGCGCTGCACACGAGCGCGGGCGCCGCCGCGTGCGTCGTCCTCGCCTCCGCCGGCTACCCCGAAAGCTACGACACCGGCTTCCCCATCCACGGCCTCGACGCCGCCGAAGCCGATGGCACCGCCGCCGTCTTCCACGCCGGCACCCGGTCTGAGAACGAAGAGGTCGTCACCGCCGGCGGGCGCGTCCTAGGCGTTACCGCGCTAAGCGATGGCTTGCAAACGGCCCTGCGCGCGGCCTACGGCGCCGTGGACGAGATTCACTTCGAGGGGAAGACGTACCGCCTCGACATCGGCCAGAAAGGCTTGGCGCGCCTCCGCGCGGCGCAGGACTGAGGCGATTTTTGCCAAACGCGATGAACCCGCCTGAAGCCCTTCGGCAAGCTGAAAGAACTCCCCTCCTGGACAGGAGGGGCCGGGGGTGGTGGATCGGGGGATTTGCTACACGGTTCAGACGATGTGCTTGCCCTGATCTACCACCCCGCCCTGTCGGGCGCCCCTCCTGTCCAGGAGGGGAACGTGAACAGCAGCGGCCTCCTCGTGCGCTAATCAAAGTGCTCACTCTGCTCTGCCTGATCGTCGCCTGCGCGCTGGTGCCTCTCGGCGCGCGCGCCGCCGCTACGCAGCCCGCCGAAGCGCCCGACACGCTCCGCGCCGAGGTCGTGCCCGGCCTCTACTTCGAGGACGCCCGCGCCCTAGCCGCCGACCCTGCCGGCGTGCTCTACGTCGCCGACGCGGGGGCTGGCGTGGTCGTGCGCCTCGCGCCGGGCGGCCTGCCCGAGCGCCTGGGCGGCCCCGGCGGCAGCGAAGGCGCCTTTGACGAGCCGGCCGACGTGGACCCCACCAACGGCCTCGTCCTCCTCGTCGCCGACGCGGGCAACAGCCGCATCCAGCGCTTCACGCGCGAGATGCGCCACCTGGAGACGCTGCCCGTGGGACGCGGCTACGGCGCGGCGGGCGAGCGCCCAGCCCGGCCCGTCTACAACGCCGGCCAGGAGGATGCGCACGAGCTGGGGCGCGGTCGTCCCATCGCCGTTGCCACGGCGGCTACGGGCGAGGTGCTGGCCGTCGATGCTGCCGAAGGTGTGGTGGTGCGATGGGACGCCGGGCAGCGCGTGCGCGAAACGATTGGCGGGTTCGGGGCAGGCGAGGGGGCGCTGGCCGAGCCGGTGGCGCTGGCTGTTTCGGCGCGCGGCGAGGCGTTCGTGGCGGACCGGGGCCGCGCCGCCGTCGTCGTCTACGACGCGCTGGGCACGCACCTGCGCACGCTCCCGCTGGGCGACGACGGCGCGGCGGTGGTGGCGCTCGCTATCCGCAAAAACGAATGGTGGGCGGTGCTGCCGGATCGGCTGCTTGTCTTCTCGATGGAAGGGGAGCGGCTGCGCGCGATCCCCGTCGCGCTCCTTGCGCCTCTCGTGGACATCGCCTTCGTGGGGGAGCGTCTGTTCTTGCTCACAGAAGAGCGGCTCTACCAGGAGATTCCTCCGGCGGCGCATTCTAATCAGTAAAAGGGAAGCGCGGCTTGACTATCTTTTCGCGCAGTCATACCATTGTTACATCAGGCCCTCTCCACCGCAGCTTCGGGCTGCGCACGGGCGGGGGGCAAATGAACTCAGTAGATACACCAGAAACCGGCCTATCAGAGGCATTGACAATGGAATCGCGCGAAGAAGGTACCGTAAAGTGGTTTGACGCGGAAAAAGGCTTTGGCTTTATTCAGCGTTCGCAAGGAGAGGACATTTTCGTTCATTACAGCGCCATCAACGGCGATGGCTTCCGCTCGCTCGAAGAAGGGCAGCGCGTGGACTTTGAGGTGGTCGAGGGGCGCAAGGGACTGCAAGCGCAGGACGTGCGCGCCCTCTAAAGCCGCGCGCCCATCTGAACAGAAGCGTTTACCGGCCCCCCGCCCCATCGCTGCAACGACGCCCTTAGTTTGTCGGGACCGTGCTGATGCGCTTTGGGGCCGCTCGGCTCCGGCGTGCGGGCGTTCCGGTTTCTGAGAAAAGGCTCTCGTTGCTGTGCGATTGAGGATTGCGGTGCTGCTGTGCGGGCTGCTGCTGATGCTCGGCCACGCCGCCGCACGCGCGCAGGAGACGCCGCCGGACGCTGCCGAGGCCGCCGAGCGGGCAGACCCGGCGGCGCACCGCGACACGCTGGACATCTTCGCGGCGCAGCCGTTCGCGCTGCGCCCGTTCGTGCTTCCCGGCTCGGAGCGGATTCTGGTGGACGGCGCGCCGCTGGACACGTCGCAGTACCGCCTGGACTACCGGCGCGGGCGGCTCTGGCTGCGCATCCGCCCGCCCGGCGGCGATGCGCGTCTCGTGGCCGTCTACCGCACGTTCCCGTTCGCCTTCCGCGACGTGTACCGGCGGCGGCGCCTCGCCACGCGCCCGGCCGACTCCACCGGCGCCCTCGCCGTGGTGGTGGAAGAGGAGCGCGCGGACACGGCGGGCGCGGACGGCTTCAATCCCTTTGCCGGGTTGACGCTCGAGCGGAGCGGCTCGATCACGCGCGGCGTCATCGCTGGGAGCCAACGCGACGTGGCCGTCGAGTCCGGCCTGCGCTTGCAGCTTGCCGGCGAGGTGGCCGAGGACGTGCGCGTGCAGGCCGTCCTCACCGACGAGAACACGCCCATCCAGCCCGAGGGCACCACCGAGCGCCTGCGCGACTTCGACCGCGTCTTCGTCGAGATCGCCGCGCCGCAGGGCACCGCCCGCCTCGGCGATGTGGACGTGGCTTTTGGCGGGACGGAGTTCGCGCGGTTCGACCGCAAGCTCCAGGGCGCCGCCGTGACCACGGGCTGGAACGGGCCGGCGGAGGCGTCGTGGCTCGGCGCCGCTCAGATCACCGCCGCCGCCGCCACGGCGCGCGGGCGCTACCGCCGGCAGGACATCGAACCCATCGATGGCGTGCAGGGGCCGTACCGCCTTACCGGCCAAAACGACGAGCGCTTCATCCTCGTCATCGCCGGCTCCGAAGAGGTCTACCTCGACGGCGAGCGCCTCGTGCGCGGCGAGACGAACGACTACACCATCGACTACGCCCTGGCCGAGATCACCTTCACGCCGCGCCGCCTCATCACCGCCGACCGCCGCCTCACGGTCGAGTTCGAGTACACCACCGAGGCGTTCACGCGCACGACGCTCGGCACGGAGGCGCGCGCCGGTTTTCTTGAGCGCGAAGACGGACGCGCGCGCCTCGCCCTCGGCGCCGCCTTCATCCGCGAGGCCGACAGCCGCCAGTTCGGCGGCGCGTTCGACTTTTCTCCGGAAGACTCGCTCCTCGTCGCCCAAGCCGGCGACGCCGAGGCCGTGCGCTCAGGCGCCGAGCGCGTCCTCTTCGACCCTGAAGCCACCTACGTGCAGTACCGCCGCGAGGTGCGCCCTGGCGCGGACGGCACGGCGGACACCGTGTTCGTCGCCCTCGAAAGAGCGCCGGAAGCTGGGACACCCGTGTTCCGCGTGCGCTTCGAGCGCGTGGGCGAAGGGGAGGGCAGCTACGCCCGCGCCGGGCGCGCGGCCAACGGCATCCTCTACGAGTACGAAGGGCTGGGCGAGGGCGCATACGCCCCCGTGCGCCGCCTGCCCAGTCCCAAGCAGCAGCGCCTCCTCGACCTCAACGGCCAGTTCGAGCCGGCGCGCGGCGTCGTCCTCTTCGGCGAGTGGGCGCGTTCGCTCAACGATCCCAACCGCCTCTCCGCCCTGGGCGACGCCGACGACCGCGGCGATGCCTACGTCGCCGGTGCCCGCCTCGAAGCCGTCCCGCTCGACCTCGGCGCGCTTAGCTTCGGCGCGCTCGATGAGATAACGTTCTCGGGCGAATACCGGCGCACCGCTCGCGGCGAGGGTTTTGCCACGTTCGACCGGACGCGGCCCGTCGAGTTCGGGCGCAAGTGGAACCTCGATGCGCGCGCCTCGGACCCGTCCGAGATGCTCCTCGCCGCCGGCGGGGCCGAGACGATGGACGAGGCCGCCTTGCGCCTCGACCTCGCTCCGGAGGCGCACCTGGCCGGCGAGGCGGGCCGCCTCCACCTCGGCAATGCGTTCAGCGCCTGGCGCCGCGCCGCAGAAGCAGCGCTGACGGAAGAGCGGTGGCCGGAGATCGGCTACCGCGCCGAGTACGTCACAAGCGAGAACGCGCTCCTTGGCGAAGACGGCGCGTGGCTGCGGCAGCGCGGCGCCGTGGAAGAAACCTTTGGCCGCTTCACGCCGCGCCTGGAGGTCGAGCACGAGCGCCGCCGCCAAACCGACGCGCGCACCGACAGTTTGCTGCGCCGCTCGTTCGCCTTTGCCGAGTGGCGGCCAGGGCTGGCCTACGAAACGGACCGCTTCGCCGCCGCCGCCGAGGTGGAGTGGCGCACCGAGGACGAGGCCGCCGGCGGGCGCTTCCGTGACGCCTCCGTCTCCTGGACGGCACAAACGGACCTAAAGTACAACGCGAGCAAATCGTTCGACACTGAAGCGCGCGTTGGCTACCACGTCCGCCGCTTTGCCGACTACTTCCGCATTAATGAGAAGCGCGGCGACACGGAATCCATCGCCTTGCAGTCGAAAACGCGCTGGCGGCCCTTCGACCGCGCCGTCGAGATCGACGCTTTTTACGAAGCGCTCACCAAGCGCACGCCCACGCTGCAGGAGATCTACGTCCGCACCGGCGCGGAGGTGGGGCAGTACGTCTGGCAGGACGCCAACGGCGACGGTCTCTTGCAGATCGACGAGTTCATCCCCGAGCGCACGCCGAACGAGGGGATCTACGTCAAAACCTTCGTGCCGTCGGACTCGCTCGAGCCGGTGACCGGCGTGGAGGCGCGGCTGCGATTGCGACTCGATCCGGCGCGAGCCTGGCGCTCGGCCTCGGCGCGCTGGAAACGGCTCTTCGCGCATGTCGAGACGCAGACGACGCTCGAAGTCACCGAGGAGAACCGCGCGGCGGACCTTGCGCAGATCTACCTATTAAACCTGAGCCGCTTCCAGGACCCGGAGACCACGCAGCGCGGGCGGCTTCGCGTAGGGCAGGACGTGCACCTCTTCCGCCGCGCGCTGGGTTACGGCCTCGACCTCTCCTTCGACCGGGTGCGCAGTCTGAACGGGCTAGCTGCCGGGGCCGAGGAGCGGCTCGTGCAGACGTGGCGCGCCGAGGGCCGCTACGAGCCGGCCGAGGCGTGGGGCCTGCGCCTGGAAGGGCGCCTGGGCCGCAACAGGTCGGAGAGCGGGTTCGAGGCGCGCCAGTACGACATCCGCAGCGTTGAGGTGGAGCCGGAGGTAGCGTACCAGGCGCCCGGATCGCCGTGGCGGATGGCGGGCGGCGTCGCCCTCGCGCGCAAAAGGGACGACGTGGGCGCGCGGCGCGTCCGCCTCGTCAAAGTGCCCGTCGAGGCGCGCCTGGCCCTCAAGCGCCGCTTGCAGCTCACCGCGCGCGGCGAGGTCGCCCGCGTGGACCTCGATGGCGAAGCCGCCGCCGGCCTCGCCGAGTTCGAGCTGACGGACGGGCGCGGCCCCGGCACGTCGCTCCTCTGGGGCCTCGACGGGCAGTACGCCTTCACGGATTACCTGCGCGCCACGCTCGCCTACGACGGCCGCTCCTTCAGCGATGCGCCCGCCATCAACACGCTGCGGCTGAGCTTGAGCGCGAGCTTTTGAGCAGATGCCGTCTGCCGGAAGTTGCCCGCCAGGTGGCGTTGAACAAAGGCGTAAGCTTCCTCCGCCTCTGACCTTTCTTCTCATGGCCGAGATTGATTTCGCCCCGTCTCGCGTAGCCGACTTATCCATCGAGGCGGTGCAGGGCGCCGGCCTTTTAGGCTTCGGCAGCGACTGCCCGCCGGCAGCGCTGATCGGCGCCGTGCGCGAGGGGCTGCCGTACGACGCCTTCGAGCGGCTGCGGGCGTTCCTGGACGTGCCCGCCCGCGACGCCGGCACGCGCCTCTTGATTGCCGAGCGCACGCTGGCGCGGCGGCGTCAGAACGGACGCTTCACCCCCGAGGAATCCGACCGCCTCTTGCGGTTGGCGCGTCTTGCGGAGATGGCGCTCGTCGTTTTCGAGGGCGAGGCGGCGCCCGCCCGGCGCTGGCTGACGCAGCCCAAGCGCCTCCTCAACGGCGAAAGCCCGCTCGACCGCGCCGATACGGAGGCCGGCGCGCGCGAGGTCGAGGACATGCTCTACGCCATCGAGTTCACCGCCGCCGCGTAGAAGTAGAAGATGGCGCGCACGATCTGGCGGCTCACGAAGGCCAAGCACGCCGCCACGGCCTTGAGCGGCTACGGCTCCGTGCTGCGAGCGGGGCGCTGGCACCGGAGGGGCGTGCCTGTGGTCTACGCAGCGGCCTCGCCGGCGCTGGCGCTTCTGGAAACGCTCGTCCACGTCGAGGACGCCGAGGCCCTGCTCGCGTTCGACTACGCCGCCGTGCCCATCCGCCTTACGGAAGACTTCGGCGAGGGCGGAATCGAGCGCTTACCCGAGGAGGACTTGCCGGCCGACTGGCGGGCGTGGCCGTGGCCGGCCTCCATGCAGGCGCTCGGCACGCGGTGGATGCGCGAGAAGAGAAGCGCCCTGCTCTCGGTGCCGAGCGCCGTGGTGCCGCACGAGCGGAACTACCTCGTCAACCCGCAGCACCCGCGCTTCGGCGAGTTGGAGGTCGGGCCGCCGGAGCCGTTTCCAGTAGATCCTCGGCTCGCGCGGCGGTAGCAACGGCCGTTACGCCTCCAGCGCGTGCGGCTCGGCGAACTCGTCGTACGCCTCGCGGCGGATGGCGAGGCCGGCGTTGCGGAGTTTCTGCTCTAGGTTCTCGTAGCCGCGGTCGAGGTGGTAGACGCGCAAGACGTGCGTCTCCCCCTCGGCGATCATGCCGGCCAAAACGAGCGAGACGCTCGCGCGTAGATCGGTGCTCATCACCTGCGCGCCTTTGATGCGCCCGCCGCCTTTGACGTGCGCCGCGTTCCCTTTCACGGTGGCCTGGATGCCCATCCGCTGGAGTTCGGGGATGTGCTTAAAGCGGTCGTGGTAGACCGTGTCTGTGACGCTGCCCTCGCCCTCGGCGGCGGCGAGGAGGACGGTCCACTGCGCCTGCAGGTCGGTGGGGAAGCCGGGGTAGATGGCCGTTTCGATGGAGACGGGCTTGATGGCCTCCGGCGCCGTCACCTCCACGGTGTTGGGGCCGAGGGTGAACGCCGTGCCCGTCTGAGCGAAGGCGTCCAGAAAGGCGTCGCCCAAAAAGTCCGGCTCGGCGTTGGTGATGCGCACCCTTTCGCCCGGCGCGCCGGCCAGGGCGGCGGCGATCATGAACGTGCCCAGTTCGATGCGGTCCGAGCAGTTGGCGAACTCGACGGCATTGAGCGCTTCGACGCCTTCGACTTCGAGCGTGCTCGTGCCCAGGCCTTCGATCTGCGCGCCCATGGCCTGGAGCGCCCGGCCGAAGACGACCACGTCCGGCTCGCGCGCGGCGTTCTCGATGCGCGACGGGCCTCCGGCCGTGACGGCGGCCAGGAGCAGGTTGATCGTAGCGCCCACGCTCGACGGCTCCATCTTGAAGCGGCCGCCCTGGAGCCGTCCGCCCGGCGCCTCGGCCACGACGTAGCCGTCGTCGAGGTCGATCTCCGCGCCGAACGCCTTCATCCCTTCGAGGTGCAGGTCCACCGGGCGCGGCCCCCAGGCGCAGCCGCCCGGCAGCGAGACGCGCGCGCGCCCGCACCGGCCCAGGAGCGCACCGAGCATGTAGAACGAGGCCCGCATCTTCTTCACAAGCGCGTACGGCGCCTCGGGATGGTCGATGAGCGAAGCGTCAATCGTCATCCGGTGCGCGTCCGGGTCGAAGTTCACGGCCGCCCCGGAGACCTCGGTCACCTTGCTGAACGTCTTCACGTCGCGCAGGTTGGGGATGTTGGTGAGCGTGGTGGTGCCGCGGCCCAAAAGCGCGGCGGCCATGAGCGGGAGCGCCGTGTTCTTCGAGCCGCTCACCGGGAGCGTGCCCCGGAGCGCGCGCCCGCCTCTGATGACAAGCTTGTCCATTGAAAAAAGGAGTTCGGTAGATGGAGAACGGAAAGGGAGATGCGGTTCAAGCGCCGCCGCGCGCGAAATCGGCCGTAGAAGCAGCAGAAGAGAGAGGACTGGCAGCCACGGCGAGCGGCTGCCCGCGCGTTTTTAATCGAAACTCTTCCATTACGAAACGAGCCATTGCATACCCTACGAGCGCGCCGCAGTTCGCCCTTCAGCCGATTCGGGGGCGGGCGCACCAGCGTGGTAGCACCCCCGCAAAAACCCGTCCGAAGACGCCCAGCGCGCGCAGCTCAGGCGCACCCGCGCTCAGAACCGTCTCCTTAGAGCGACCGCTTTTCATGGAGCGCATCTACCTCGACCACGCCGCCACGACGCCGCTCGACGCCGCCGTGCTCGACGTCATGCGGCCGTACCTGACCGAGCATTTCGGCAACCCGTCGTCCGTGCACGCGATGGGGCGGCAGGCGCGCGTAGCCTTGGAAGAGAGCCGCGCGCGCATCGCCGAGGCGCTCGGGGCGGAGCCAGCCGAGATCGTTTTTACGAGCGGCGGCACGGAGGCGGACAACGCCGCGCTGGCCTTGGCGCGCGGCGGGCACCTCGTCACCTCGGCGGCCGAGCACGAGGCCGTGCTCCAACCTGCCGAGGCGCTGCGGGAGGAAGGCCGCACCGCCGTCACCATCCTGGACCCTCAGCCGCACGGCGCCGTCACGCCCGCGCAGGTCGCCGCTGCGCTCGCCGAGAAAAAAAGTGGAAAAAAGACGCTCGTCTCGTTCATGCACGCCAACAACGAGGTCGGCACGCTCACGCCTGTCCGCGAGATCGCCGCGCTCTGCCGCGAGAAAGGCGCCCTCTTCCACACCGACGCGGTGCAGACGGCCGGCCTCTTCGCCCTGGACGTCAAAAGGCTGGGCGCGGACCTCGTCTCGCTCTCGGCGCACAAGTTTTACGGGCCGAAGGGGATCGGCGCGCTGTACGTGCGCGGCGGGGTGGATTTTTTGCCTTTCGTGCGCGGCGGCTCGCAGGAGCGCGCCCGGCGCGGCGGTACGGAGAACGTGGCCGCCGCCGTGGGCATGGCCGAGGCGCTCGCGCGCGCCGTCGAAGAAGCCGAGGCGCGCACGGCCCATCTCGAAAAACTTCAGCAGCGGCTTGTGCAAAAGCTGCGCGAAAAGATCGGTGAGGGAAGCTTCGTCCTAAACACGCCGCTCGGCGAGGCGCCCGTAGCGCCGCACATCGTCAGCGTTTCGTTCCCGCCGGACGAAGGCGGCCAGCCGCTCGACGGCGAGATGCTGCTCCTGAACCTGGACGTCGAGGGCGTGATGGCCTCGGCCGGGTCGGCGTGCACGAGCGGCGCGCTGGAGCCGAGCCACGTCATCTTAGCTCTCGGGCGCGAGCGCGCCACGGCGGCGGCCACCGTGCGCTTCTCCCTCGGCAAAGACACGACGGCCAAGGACGTGGACCGCGCCGCCGATGCGCTCGCCGCCACCCTGGGCCGGATGCGCGGGCGGGGTTGAGGAGACGACGAAGGGAAGAAACGAAGAGTCGAAGAGACGGCGCAGCGTTTTGCTCTTCATGAAGGCGAGGTAGATTGCGCTCACGCTTCGACTCATTATTTCATCCATTCCTCGTTTCGTCCATTCATCGTTTCATGAAAAACGTCCTCCTCGTCTTCGCCAAGGCGCCGGTGGCCGGGCGGGTGAAGACGCGGCTCACGGCGCTCCTCTCCGAAGAAGAGGCCGCCGCGCTCTATGAGGCGTTTCTGCACGACGCCCTCGCGCAGTACGCCGCCCTCGATGCCGACGTGCGCCTGTGCGTTGCGCCGCCCGCCGAGGCGTTTCCGCAGGCGCTCGTGCCGGAAGGCGTCGCGCTTTTCGAGCAGACGGGCGCGGGGCTGGGCGCGCGGATGAAGAACGCCTTCCGCGAGGCGTTTGCGGCCGGCTACGCGCGCGCCGTCGTCATCGGCACGGACCACCCGACGCTGCCGTCGCGCTTTGTCGATGAGGCGTTCGCGGCGCTGGACGATCCGCCCGCCGTGAGCATCGGCCCGAGCGTGGACGGGGGGTACTACCTCCTGGGTATGAGCACGTTTTTCCCGCAGCTTTTCGATGGGATGGCGTACAGCCACGCGGGTGTGTTCCAAGAGACGCGAGCGCGCATCGAGGAAACAGAAGCGCGTTGCACGGTGCTCCCCCGCTGGTACGACGTGGACACGCCCGCCGCCCTCTGCCGCCTCATCGGCGATCTGGAGCGCGAGCCGGGCGCCGCGCCGCGCACGCGCGCGGCGGTGGCGCGGCTCCAGGCGGCGCACCCGGAGCTTCGGGGGGCGGGGCGTGCGCGGCGGTAGAGCGCGCCAAAAGAGTTCACCATCTCGTTATGATGGCGCATGGGATGGCGCGCGGGCGTTAGCTATCTTCCACGTCTCCTCATTTTCTCTGTTCGCATTTCACAGACGACGGTTGTTTTATGGAAGCCACGCAAGCGCAGCATCAGAGCAACGTCCTCACGGCGGACCTCGGCAATTTCAAGACGCTCGAGCAGTTCATCATCGAGCAGCAGCAGAGCTTCCCGCACTCGACGGGCAGCTTCTCGCGGCTCTTGCGCGACATCTCGGTGGCGGCCAAGATCGTCAACCGCGACATGCGCCGCGCCGGCCTCCTCGACGTCACCGGCGCCACGGGCGAGGTGAACGTCCAAGGCGAGGTGCAGCAGAAGATGGACGCGCTGGCGCACCGCGAGTTCGTCCTGGCCCTCAGGCGCGGCGGCGAGTGCTGCCTCATCGGCTCTGAGGAGCACGCCGAGGCCATCCCGCTCTCCACGAAGAACGGCGCCGACGGCGAGTACATCGTCCTCCTCGACCCCCTGGACGGCTCCTCGAACATCGACGTGAACGTGAGCGTGGGTACGATCTTCTCCGTCTACCGCCTGCCAAAGGGGTACGGCACGCCCGACCTTGAGGCGGCCTTGCAGCCGGGGACGGAGCAGGTCGCCGCCGGGTACGTCGTCTACGGCCCCTCGACCACGCTCGTCTACACCACGGGCGACGGCGTGATGGGGTTCACGCTCGACCCGTCCATCGGCGAGTTCCTGCTCTCGCACCCGCGCATCAAGACGCCCCAAGACGGCACGCTCTACTCCATCAACGAGGGCTACTACAACTCCTGGGAGCCGGGGCTGAAGCAGTACATCAAGTGGATGCAGGTGCGCGACAAGCCCACGAACCGGCCTTACAAGACGCGCTACATCGGCTCGTTCGTTTCGGACTTCCACCGCAACCTCCTCAACGGCGGCATCTACATGTACCCGGCCACGAAGTCGAGTCCGGAGGGGAAGCTGCGGCTGATGTACGAGGCCAACCCCATGGCCATGCTCGTCGAGCAAGCCGGCGGCCTCGCCACCGACGGCGAGGGGCGCATCCTGGAGAAGCGGCCCGAGAAGCTGCACCAGCGCACGCCGCTCTACATCGGCTCGCGCAAGATGGTCGAGATGGCCGAGGCGTTCCTGCGCGGCGAGAAGACGCTCGACAACGCCTAAGCGCCGGCTCTTGCGCAAGTCAGTTGCGGAAGAGGCCGGCCTCGATGAGCACCCCTACGGCGAGCGCCAGGAGCAAGAAGTAGCCCACCTGGAGACCCACCGTCTTGAGCAACACGAGGCCACGCGCCTGCCCGTAGACGCGGCGCAGGGCGAAGAATAGATAAGCCGGCGGCACAAGCAAGAGCGCGAGCAGCAGCACGCTGAAGCCGGTTTGCAGCCACGCCGGCCTCTCGGCAAGTGCCCGGCTGGCGGAGGCATCCAGGAGCAGCACGGCGACGTTGACGAGAAAGTAGAACCCGAAGTAGTGCAGTGCAAAGACGAGGTGCTCGGCGTAGAGCCGCCGAGCCCGCACGTAGAAGAGCTTGAGCAAAAGCGCAAACGACGGCACGAGCACGAACATAAGGCGCGGGAGCCACGTGCCGAGCATCGCGGCGTTGGAGGCGTCCACGGCGAGCACGCCGCCGAAGAACGTTTGCGTCTCCTCGGTCACGACGGCGCGCAGGAGGAAGTACGCGGCGCTGATGATGAGGTAGAGCCGAAAGGGTTTCGTGTAGCGTGCGCGGCGGCCGGCCAGGTACTCGTTCGTGAGAAGGCCAGGCTTGCGGATGAGCAGGCCGAGCGTCTGCCAGAGCCGGTGGTCGAAGGAGAAGTATTCCGAAAAGGCGTCGCGGAAGAACGCTGAGAGCGTGACGATGCGGCTCCGGTGCCGCTGCCCGCAGCCGTGGCAGAACGGACCGCGCACCGCTGCGCCGCAGTTCGGGCAACGCGCGGGTTGCTCCTCGGCGCGCCCCGAAACTTCTTCCTGCCGCTCCGCCGTTTCCATAGCGCTGCCGATTCGCGTTTTCGCCCGCCCGTCCTACGAGAATATCGCACCAGCCCGCGCCAGATGGAAGTGCTCAGCCCCGAACGTGTTGATCCCGCCGCCGTCCCCGCCGAAGAGCTTGTCATCCCCGATCCACTCGATCTCTCGTTTGAGGGGTGGCGGCCCGAGGCGTTTGACCTTTTGGAGCGCCTGCGCCAGGAGCCGCACATCGGCCAGTACAGGAAAGAGCGCGATGCCGGGCGCCTCGACGCCTTCGTCAAGGAGCCGTTCAAGCGCTATCGCGACGACCTCGCCCTCAACTTCGTCTTCCCGAACCGGCTCGCGTTTGAGACGGAGAAGAACGTCTTTAGCCGGCTCCTCAAAAACGACTTCGGCGCGGGCGGGTGCCACCACCACAAGTGGATGGCGTTCTACCGCCCCGGCCTCAAGCGGCTCAAGGACGTGCAGCTCTCGCACAGCCTCTCGCCCGAAGGGATGGACGTGGGCTGCTACATCGGCGCCTACATGAAGGCGCTCCTGGCGCGGGCGAAAAAGCGCGTCGCCGAGGAGCCAGAGCGCTTTCTCGGCCTCGTCAACCCGCTGCTCGAAAAAGAGGGCTGGCGGTTTTACTTTTACCGCGGCTCCGGCAAGGGGAAAGCGCGCCACGCCTTTACAGCGCCGCTGGAGGAGGTGCCCGAAGCCATCGAACGCGCCGACGGCATCGGGCTGTGGCGCCGCTTCGAGCGTGCCGAGGTCGTGGAGGCGAGGAGCGCCTTCGTCGGCCAGGCGCTCGAAGCCGTAATCGCCGTGTGGCCGCTCTACCGCTTCTACTTGGCCGGCGACCGGCTCGAGAGCGGCGCGTCTTAGCGGCCGCTGCGCGTCTCAACGACGATGGCGCCGTGGACGTGGTCCAGGCCGTAGCGGCTGCTCGCCTCCGTGGGGGAGAGGCGGGTGATCCGCTCGATGTTGTTGGTGCTGATGTCGCGCAGCGAGCGCGGGCCGCCGTAGCGCGAGCGGTCGAGGTAGACGACCACGTCGCTCGGGTTGTTGACGCTGGCGCTCCCTTGCTTGCGCAGCCAGTTGGCGCGGAGGGCCTGGACCAGCTCGTACGCATTCGAGAACGTGCTCTCGTCAATCTGCTCGCGCGTGATCGTGTCGGCGCTGCCGCCCGAGCGCGACGACGACCCGGTAGAGGCGCAGGCCGCCAGCGTGAAAAGCAACGCAAAAGCGAGAAACGGGTACCGCGTAAGCATGGCGAAGGGCAGCAGCAATGAATCGGAGAGCGGCTTTCACAGCAGGGGAAGCGGGCCAGAGCATTGCAGGCAGGCGCTTCCAGCCGTTTCAAAATCGCCACCAAAACAACAAAAAACAACAGCTCAGGCATGGCAGAACTCGTCCGCTACACCGCCGACGGCCCCGTCGCCACGCTCACGCTCAGCCGTCCGGAGAAACGCAACGCGCTCTCCGGCGATGTCGTGACTGCCTTGCAGGGCGCCCTCCGCAGCGCCGAAGAAGACGCGGGCGTGCGCGCCGTCGTCCTCACGGGCGCGGGCAAAGCCTTCTCCGCCGGCGCCGACCTTGCCGCCTTGAGGGCGCTGCGCGACGCCTCGCCGATGGAGAACGCCGCCGACTCGGAGCGCCTCGCTGATTTGTTCAGGCAGATCTACCTGCACCCCAAACCTGTTATTGCAAAAATAAACGGGCACGCCATTGCCGGCGGGTGCGGGCTGGCCGCCGTGTGCGATTTCTCAATCGCCGCAGAGGGGGCAAAGCTCGGCTTCACCGAGGTGCGCATCGGGTTCGTGCCGGCCATCGTGATGGTGTTCGTCCTGCGGAAGTTAGGCGAGGCCGCCGCGCGCGATCTCCTCTTGAGCGGCCGCCTCGTCTCTGCTAAAGAAGCCGCGCAGATGGGCCTCATCACCCGCGCCGTCCCTTCCGAGAAGCTGGACGAAGAAGTAAGCGCGCTCGCCCTCGACCTTTCGACCGAGACGAGCGCCTCAGCCGTGGCGCTCACGAAAAAGATGATCGCGCAGGTGCCCGGCATGGGCCTCTCCGAAGCGCTCGCCTATGCCGCGCAGCTCAACGCCTTTGCCCGCTCCACCGACGACTGCCAAGCCGGCATCCAGGCTTTTCTGGACAAGACCGATCCGCCGTGGCGCCAAAAGGCCGATGAAGCATCGGCGTAGGCGGAAACAGCGCGCGCGCCGGCGAATAAAAAAAAGCTAAGCCTTTCGACGGAGATACTCCGCCTGCCGCACCCTCCGCTGCCGGCCCCTCGCCCACGACGAACCTCACGAACCGCACGCCAAGCGCTATGGGAAAAAACGTTGCACAGAAGCTGATCGAAAGCCACCTCGTCGGCGGAGAGATGACGCCGGGCGGGGAGATCGAACTTAAGATCGACCAGACCTTGACGCAGGACGCCACCGGCACGATGGTGATGCTCGAGTTCGAGGCCATGGGCATCCCCCGCGTCAAGACCGAACTCTCGGCGCAGTACGTGGACCACAACCTCATCCAGAGCGACTACAAGAACCCGGACGACCACCTCTTCCTGCGCTCGGCCTGCAAGAAGTTTGGCGTGCACTACAGCCGCCCCGGCAACGGCATCTCCCACGCCGTGCACCAGGAGCGCTTCGGCGTCCCCGGCAAGACGCTCTTAGGCTCGGACAGCCACACGCCCGCGGCAGGCGGCCTCGGGATGCTGGCCATGGGCGCCGGCGGCCTCGACGTGGCCATGGCTATGGCCGGGAAGCCCTACACGATCAAGGCGCCCGAGGTCTGGGGCGTCAAACTCACCGGCGAGTTGCCCGACTGGGTCTCGGCCAAGGACGTCGTCCTCACCATGCTGCACCGCCACGGCGTGGACGGCGCCTTCGGCCGCATCATCGAGTACTACGGTCCCGGCCTCGACGCGCTCTCGTGCATGGACCGCCACGTGATCGCCAACATGGGCACCGAACTCGGCGCCACCTCGACGGTCTTCCCTTCGGATGAGGAGGTCAAGCGCTTCATGCGCTCGCAGGGCCGCGAGGACCAGTGGGTCGAGATCAAGGCCGATGACGACGCCGAGTACGACCACCACGAGGAGATCAACCTCTCCGAACTCGTCCCGATGATCGCCAAGCCCTCAAGTCCCGGCAACGTCGTCCCCGTGCGCGAGGTCGAGGGGCAGGAGATCTACCAGAGCTACGTCGGCTCTTCGGCCAACCCCGGCTTCCGCGACTTCGCCATCGCCGCCGAGATCGTGGACGGGAAGCAGGTGCACGACCGGATCTCGTTCGACATCAACCCGTCGAGCCGGCAAATCCTGGAGAACCTGATGAACTCGGGCCACTTGCAGATGCTCACGCGCGCGGGCGGGCGCATCCACCAGGCCGGGTGCAACGGCTGCATCGGGATGGGGCAGGCGCCGGCCACGGGGCGGATCTCCTTGCGCACGGTGCCGCGCAACTTCCCCGGCCGCAGTGGCACGAAGGAGGATGCCGTGTACCTCGTCAGCCCGGAGACGGCGGCGGCCTCGGCCTTGACCGGCAAGATTACCGACCCGCGCGACCTCGAAGAGCTGTACGGGATGAGCTACCCGAAGGTGAAGGAGCCGGAGGACCTCATCATCAACACGGACCAGATCCTCTTCCCCGGCGAGTCCACCAGCGGCGACGGCGCCATGGACGGCCAGCCCATGATCGGCTCCGGCGGCGCCGAGGTGGACCCCGCCGAAGAGGGCGGCGTCTACGAGCTGGAGAAGGGGCCGAACGTCGTCTCCCTCCCCGACTTCGAGGAACTGCCCGACACGCTCACCGGCCCGGTCCTGCTCAAGGTGGGCGACGACATCTCGACGGACGAGATCATGCCGGCCGGCTCGCGCATCCTGCCCTACCGCTCGAACATCCCCGAGATCGCCAAATTCGTCTACGAGCAGGTGGACGAGAGCTTCTACGAGCGGACGCAGGAGTACAAGGAGAGCGGGTTCTTCATCGTCGGCGGCGTGAACTACGGGCAGGGGTCCTCGCGCGAGCACGCCGCCATCGCCCCGCGCTACCTGGGCCTGCGCGCGGTCATCGCCAAGAGCTTCGCGCGCATCCACCGGCAGAACTGCGCCAACTTCGGCATCCTCCCGCTCATCTTCGCCGATGAGGCCGACTACGACAAGATCGACCAAGGCGACGAGCTTTCGCTGGAGAACGCCCGCGAGGGGATCCAGGACGAGAGCCAGAGCGTCACGCTCAGGAACGTCACCAAAGACGAGACCTACGAGCTGACGCACACGCTCTCCCCGCGCGAGATCGAGATGGTCTTGGAAGGGAGCCAGATCAGCGTGGTGAAAAAGGAGTTCGCTAAAGAAAGCGGGCAAGCGGCCTAAGCCCTCCGGAGCGCGCACCGCCCGCCGTAGGGGCACACCGCCGGTGTGCCCCTACGTTTGTTTCAGGCGAGGGCCTTTGACCCACGCGCAGGGGCGCCCCGCCCGCCCCGCCCCGCCCATCCGAACCCGCCCCGTTTTCCGATGGAAAACACGAACCGCGACGTGCCAGACCTGCCGCGCCCGTTCTACCGCTCGCCCTGGCCGAAGGGCGAGCGCCCGGCGGCTGAGGCGCTCTGGCACTGGCACCACGCTCTCACCAGGGCCAAGGCGCCCGCCCTCGACGGCAGCGACCTCACGGCCTACTTCGCCGCCGAGCGCGATAAGGCCGCCGCCGCCGAACTGCTCGATGCCGTGCCCGAGACGGTAGCCGGCGCCGCCTACGACGCTTGCCGCGCGCACGGCCTCCCGCTTGATCTCCTGGCCGGGCAGGTCATGGGCGCGCGCCGCTTCAAGGAGCCGATCCGCTTCCCGGAGCAGAGCGACCTCACGGAGTTCATCCGCACGTGGGCCACGCCGCACGGCCTGCTCTTGGCGAAGCTCGCCGGGGCGGGGCACTCGTGGCAGGAGCGCGCCGTGCACGAGCTGGCGCGCGGCTTTTTCCTGACGAACCGCCTCGCGCGCCTCCCGCACGATCTGCGACGCGATCATCTCTTCGTCCCGGAAGCGGACCTCGATGCGGCGGGCGTCTCGCTCAGTCAGCTGCGCGCGGGCACGGTGGACGAGCACATGCGGCGGCTCCTCTGGAAGCAGACGATCCGCATCCGCGACGCGCTGGCGCAGGGGCAGCCGCTCGTGAAGGAACTGCCACGCCGCTACGCCGGTGCCTTGAAGCGTGCCTGGCTCGGCGCGCTCGAAGTCGTAAGCGAGATCGAGCGGCGCGACTACGACCTCTGGAGCGGGCCGATCCGCCTCTCGCCCTTGCGCCGCGTGCAGGTGCGCGTGCAGGCGTTCCTGGGCCGCGCCGCCTCGGGCGCGCAGTAAGGCGCTGGCGATGCCGACGACAGACGAAGGACGGCCGACGACCGGCAAAAGCAAACGTCGTCTTTCGTCGTCCGTCCGTCGTCCCACGCGAAGCCCCCAAGCTCTCATCCTCCGCACCCCCGCACTCAAAACGATGACCACCTACCGCGAGGCCGGCGTTGACATCGGCGCGGGCGAAGAAACCGTCCGCCGCATCAGGCCGCTCGTGCGCGAGACGTTCACGCCCGGCGTCTTGGCCGACATCGGCGCGTTCGGGGCGTTTTTCGAGCTTGATCTTTCGGGTTACGAGCGACCCGTCTTGGTCTCCTCGGTGGACGGGGTGGGGACGAAGCTCAAAGTGGCCGCCAAGGCCGGGCGCTACGACACGGTGGGGCAGGACCTCGTCAACCACTGCGTCAACGACATCGCCGTGTGCGGGGCGCGCCCGCTTTTTTTCCTGGACTACTACGCCACGGGAAAGCTCAGCCCCGACGTGGCCGAAAGCGTCGTGCAAGGCTTCGCCACGGCGTGCCGGGAGAACGGCTGCGCGCTCATCGGCGGGGAGACGGCCGAGATGCCGGGCCTCTACGCCGAGGGCGATTTCGACGTGGCGGGCACGGTCGTCGGCCTCGTGGAGAAAGCAAAGATCCTGGACGGCAGCCGCGTTACAGCGGGCGACGTGCTCCTGGGCCTGCCCTCGACGGGCCTCCACACGAACGGCTACACGCTTGCGCGGAAGGTGCTCTTCGAGCGCTTCGGCGTGGACGACCGGCCCGACGCGCTCGGCGGCAAAAGCGTGGGCGAGGCGCTTCTCCAAGTGCACCGCTCGTACCTGGACGCCATTGGGATTCTCCTCGAAAAAGACCTCGCGCACGCTTTTGCGCACGTCACTGGCGGCGGCATCCCCGGCAATGCGGCGCGCGTCCTGCCCGAGGAGAAGGGCCTCGCGCTCGACATCGGCTACGCGGCGTGGGAGCGCCCGGCGGTGTTCAGCCTCATCCAACGCCTGGGCGATGTGCCGGAAGAGGACATGCGGCGGACGTTCAACCTCGGCATCGGCCTCGTGGCGGTAGTGGCGGAAAGACAGGCCGGCGAGGCGGAAGAGGTGCTACGCGAGGCAGGCGAGGCGCCGGTGCGCATCGGGCGGATTATCCGCGCATCGGAACATTCGTAACAAACCTTTCGCTCCGCATCCGCCTCCGGATGATGACGAAAAGCGCGTCGTTGCTTATATTACTCTGCACGTGCAGGCCCCGCTTGTGGCCGTTCGCTCGGGCCGCGCTCTTTTTGGCTGAGCGCGCAGCGGCGCACGGGGGCCTTTCTCTGAACAAATAGAAGGGACTATGGCTGCGCTTCTACCGATGCTTTTCCTGTGCTACCTCGTCGGCTCGATCCCGGCGAGCCTGTGGGCGGGCCGGCTGCTCCACGACGTGGACGTGCGCCGCCACGGCAGCGGCAACGCGGGCGCCACGAACGCCTTCCGCGTCCTGGGCTGGCGTGCGGGCGTCGTCGCCATGATCGTGGACCTGGGTAAAGGGCTGCTCGCCGCCGGCGTGATCCCGCTCTTTTTCCTGGCGCCCGAGGGCCTGGGCCTGGGCGTGTGGGAGCCTGAGACGGTGATGCACATCCTGGCCGGGCTGGCCGCCGTGGTGGGGCACATCTTCCCCGTGTGGGCGCGCTTCAAGGGCGGCAAAGGCGTGAATACCTCCGCCGGCGTCCTCTTCGCCCTCTCGCCGGTGACGACGGCCATCACGCTGGGCATCTTCGTCGTGGTGCTCTTCTCCTCGCGCTACGTCTCGTTGGCCTCGCTCACGGCGGCCGTCGCCTTTCCCTCTACCGTGGCAATCCGCCGCTACGTCTTCGGCATCGAATCGCTCGACCCGAGCCTGCTCGTCTTCGGCATCCTGCTGGGGCTGGCCGTGATCATGGCGCACCGCACCAACATCGAGCGGCTCTTGAACGGGAGCGAGAGCCGCATCCGCTCCTTCCGCCCCGCGCGCGGGATGCTTGGGCGCGGCGAGCTTTAAGTTTTTCGGGCGAATGGTGAAGGGCGAGTGGCGAACGAGGGACGCCGGCGCACCACCGCTGACACAGGCTGACCACGCACAGGAGGCCGATGACTACGCCGGACCGCATCGCCATCTTCGGAGCCGGGAGCTGGGGCACGGCCCTGGCCGTGAGCCGGGCCGAGGCCGGGCGCGCCGTGACGCTGTGGGCGCGCCGTGACGGGGCCGCCGCCACGATGCGCAAAGAGCGGCACAACCCGACGTACCTTCCCGACGTCCGCCTCCCCGACGCCATCAAGGTCACGGCTGATCTGAAGAAGGCTGCGACGTCGAGCACGTTTTGGGTCGTCGCCACGCCGTCGCAGGCGGTGCGCTCCATGTGCGAGCGGCTCGGGCCGCACGCCGGCCGCGAGCACCTCGTCGTCTCCCTCGCCAAAGGCATTGAGGCGGGCACGCTCCTGACCACCACGCAGGTCATCGCCGACGTGCTCGGGGAGGCCGTGCCGCCTGCGCAGATCGGCGTGCTTTACGGGCCGAGCCACGCCGAGGAGGTGGCCGCGCGGATGCCCACCACCGTCGTGGCCGCCGCGCCCGAGATGGCCGTAGCCGAAAAGATCCAGGACGCCTTCATGACCGAGCGCCTGCGCGTCTACGTCAACACCGACGTGGTGGGCGTGGAGATCGCCGGCTCGGTGAAAAACGTCCTGGCCATCGCCGCCGGCATCGCCGACGGCGTGGGCTACGGCGACAACTCGAAGGCGGCCCTGATCACGCGCGGCCTGGCCGAGATCAAGCGTTTAGGGCTTGCGATGGGCGCCGAGGCGCACACGTTTGCCGGCCTGGCCGGCATCGGCGACCTGGTGGTCACCTGCATGAGCCGCCACAGCCGCAACCGCCACCTCGGCCAGGAGATCGGCCAAGGCCGCACGCTCGGCGAGGTCGAGGCCGAGATGGCGATGGTGGCCGAGGGCGTGCGCACCACCGCCTCGGCGCTGGGGCTGGCGCGGCGCCACGGCATCGAGATGCCCATCACCGAGGCCGTTCACGCCGTCCTCTTCGAGGGCGAGCGCCCGCACGACATGATGCAGCGCCTGATGGCGCGCCCGGCCCGCCGCGAGAACTGGCTCCCCGAGGCGTTGCAGGGCTGATCGCGTATGGAAGTTTGGACGTGTGGAGGTATGGAAGACCTCCGCACCGACGCACTTCCACACCTCCATACTTCCGCGCCTCCAAACCTGAAAGCCATGACGTTCCAGGAGCTGAAGCAACTCGTCGGCCTCGGCGAAGGCCTGCACCTGGAGTTCAAGCGGCGCGTGCCGCGGCCCGAGCGCATCGCCAAGGAGATCATCGCCTTAGCGAACACGAGCGGCGGGCGCATCCTCCTGGGCGTGACGGACGACGGCACGATCAAGGGCGTGCCCGACGCCACCGAGGAGGAGTTCGTCCTGCGCCGCGCGCTCGAAGGCTGCTGCGATCCGCCCATCGCGTACACCACCGAGCGCATCCCCGTGGCCGAGCGGCGCGACGTGATCCTGGTGAGCGTGCCCGAGAGCGCCACGAAGCCGCACGTCCTTTTAGACGGGCAGGGCGACGGCGCCGCGTACGTCCGCACCGGCGAGATGAGCGTCGAGGCCAGCCCCGAGTCCGTCCGCCTGATGGAGGCCGAGCGGAGCGGGGTGGGGGCGACGTTCGAGTTCGGCGAGAAGGAGATGCTGCTCATGCGCTATCTCGAGGAGTACGCGCGCGTCACCGTAGCACAGTTCGCGCAGATGGCCGGCATCTCGGAGGCGCGCGCCTCGGCCACGCTCATCAGCCTCACGCGCGCCAAGATCCTCCGCCTCCAGGCCGACCGCCGCGAGGATTATTTCACGCTGGCGTGATCGGGTATGGGCGGTTGGGGGTTCGGGAGTGTAGGAGGGGAAAAGCGCTGATCTGGCGTTCTCCCATACGCCCATCCTCCCAAACCCCCACCCTCAAACCACGTGCTTCTTCCAGTAGCGGCGGAGGCCGGCGGCGGCCATCCAGCTTGGATTGGCCGTCTCGTAGCGCTCCCACGTCTCCGGCGCGACGTTTTCAGATTGCGCGCGCTTCTGAAGCCAGGCGCCCACCTGCGCGTGGAGTTCGTCGTCGGACGGCTCGTGCGGCATCGTCTCGCGCACCCAGGCGTCGGCAGCTTCGGTGGCGGCATGGGCGGCGTCGAGGTGGCGCTCCACGTCGCCAAAGAAGCCGAAGTGCGTGGGGGCGAGGCGGTCGATCTCTTTCGAGCGGAGCGTGTCCAGGCTCTCGCGCCAGAGCGGCAGGTCGATCTCCGGCGGGGGGAGCGGGAGGGCTACGTGCTTCTTGCCTTGCAGGCGCACGCCGGCCACGTCGCCTGTGAAGCAGGTCCCGTCGTGGAGGTAGGCCATGTGGTGGTAGGCGTGCCCCGGCGTCTCGACGGCCTCGAAGCGGAGGTCGTTCACCTCGACCACGTCGCCGTCTTCGAGGGCGGTAAGCTGATTTTCAGGCACGGGCCGCATCTCGCCCCAAAGCCTCTCCATGTCGTCACCGTAGATGCGCTCGGCGCTCTGAAGGAGCTTCGACGGGTCCACGAGGTGCGGGGCGCCAATGTGGTGGACGTGCACGCGCGCGCCCCTTCCGGCCAGCCACCCCGCCGCGCCCGCGTGGTCGAGGTGGATGTGCGTGACGAGGAGGTCCGTCACGTCTTCGGGCGCGAAGCCGCGCTCGGCCAGGCCGCTTACGAGCGCGTCGGTGGTGGAGCCGGGGCCGGACTCGACGAGCACGGCGCCGCCCGCGTGCGGGACGAGGTACGACGCAATCGTGCCGGGCACGCCCTGGAAGTCGAGGTCGAGAAGATGCATTCGAGGGGTGAGGTAAGGGGTAAGAGGGAAGGGGGCGCGGGCTACAGAGGTAGAAGCAAGGCACAAACGGATGCCGATTGCAACCCCCTTACCCTTTCCCCCTTAGCTCTTCCCCTCACGAAGACACAACGCTGTCACTCGGCCGTTGTATATTCTGAGTGATCCGTCTGCTTAGCTGTTATTGCATAATAAGGAAATGGCGAAGGTAAAGCGCATTCCGCTGCACGAGACAACGCGCGAGCGGTACCTCAACTACGCGTTGTCCGTTATTACCAGTAGGGCGCTGCCCGACATCCGCGACGGCCTCAAGCCCGTGCAGCGGCGCATCCTCTACGCCATGCACTCGAGCCTGCGCCTCTACCCGAGCGCGCGCTTCCGCAAGAGCGCCACCATCGTCGGCGACACGATGGGGAAGTACCACCCGCACGGCGACACGGCCATCTACGACGCCATGGTGCGCATGGCGCAGCCGTTCTCCTTGCGCGCACCCTTGGTGGACGGCCACGGCAACTTCGGCTCGCTCGACGGCGACAACCCCGCCGCCATGCGCTACACCGAGGCCAAGCTCCAGCCCCTGGCCATGGAGATGCTCGACGAGATCCGAAAGGCCACGGTGGACTTCCGCCCGAACTTCGACGGCACCCTTTTCGAACCCGTCGTCCTTCCGGCCAAGGCGCCCAACCTTTTGACGAACGGCGCCTCCGGCATCGCCGTAGGGATGGCCACGAACATCCCGCCCCACAACCTGGGCGAGGTCGTCGACGCCTGCCTCTACCTCATCGACTCGCCCAACGCGCGCATCTCCACGCTCGTCCAAAACTACGTCAAGGGGCCGGACTTCCCCACGGGCGGGCGCATCCTCAACACCGACGAAGAGCTGCTCGGCATCTACGAGACCGGACGCGGGACGGTGAACCTGCGCGGCGAGTACGAGATGGAAGGGAAGACGAAGGCGATCATCACCTCCATCCCGTACGGCGTCTCCAAGGGCGACCTCGTCGAAAAGATCGGCGAGGAGATCATGGCCGAAAACGTCCCGCAGCTTTCCGACGTGCGCGACGAATCTACGGACGACGTCCGCATCGTCCTCACCCTCAAGCGCGGCGCGGACGCCGAGGCGGCGATGGCGTACCTCTTCAAGCACACGCCGCTGCAGACGCGCTTCCACGTCAACCTCACCTGCCTCGTCCCGCAGGAGGGGAACGACACGCCCGCGCCGCGGCAGGTAGACCTCTACGAGGTGCTGCGCCACTTCCTCGACCACCGCATGGACGTGGTGACGCGGCGCCTCAGCTACGACCTGGAGCAGCTCGAAAAGCGCATCCACATCCTCAAAGGCTTTGCGGTCATCTTCGACGCCTTGGGCGAGGCGATCAAGATCATCCGCTCCTCGAAAAACAAGAAAGACGCCTCGCAGCGCCTCCGCCACCGCTTCCGCATCGACGAGGTCCAGGCCGAGGCCATCTTGGAGACGAAGCTCTACAAGCTGAGCCAGATGGAGATCGACGCCATCCGCGCCGAGCTGGAGCAGAAAGAGGCGCAGGCCGAAGAACTCCGCCAGCTTCTTGCCGACGAGGGCGCGCGTTGGAAGCTCATCCGCGCCGAACTCCGCGAGGTGAAAGCGCAATACGCCGACGCGCGCCGCACGAAGATCAGCGGGCCGGACGCCGCCGTCGAGTACGCCGAGGAGGACTACATCCTGGACGAGGACGTGTACGTGATCGTCACGCGCGACGGGTGGGTCAAGCGGCAGGGGTCGTACACCAGCCTCGACGCCATCCGCGTGCGCGAGGGCGACGCCGTGGGCTGGGTGCTCCCCGGCTCGACGCGCGCGACGGTCGGCTTTTTCACCAACTACGGCACGTGCTACACCACCCGCATCGCCGAATTGCCGAGCACGACGGGCTACGGCGACCCCGTGCAAAAGCTCTTCAACTTCGACGACGAAGAGCGCGTCGTGGGCGTCTTGAGCTTTGACGAGCGCGTCCTCCCCGCGCCCAAGCCCGAGCCGGACATGGAGCCGGAGCTGTTCGAGGAAAATGGCACCGAGGAAAAGCTCAAAGACCAGCCGCCGTACGTCGTCGCCATCACCGAGGGCGGGCAGGCCGTCCGCTTCACTACCGAGGGCTACATGGAGCCTTCGACGCGCTCCGGGCGGATGTACATGCGTCTGGGCAAAGGCGACGAGGTCATCGGCGCGCAGGTGGCGCAGAGCCACGAGAACGTGTGCCTGGCCTCACGGAGCGGGCACGTGCTCATCTTCCCCGTGCACCAGATCAGCGTGTACAAGGGCGCGGCGAAGGGCGTCATCGCCATCAAGCTGGACAAAAAAGACCGCGTCCTGGGCTTCACCTTGAGCGACGCCGCGCGCGACGGGCTGGAGGTCGAGACGAACCGGGGCCGCCGCGAGATCGTGCGCACGACGAAGTTCGAGGTCACCAACCGCGGCAACAAAGGCCGCCTCGTCATCAAGCGCGGCCACCTGGCGAAGGTGTTCCCGCAGCCCGTGGAGGTGCGGCTGAACGGGAGCGCTTGAAGATGAGGACCACCGAACATGAGCAACGCCCCCGAAGAGCTACTTTTCGAAGCGCAGACGCCGCTTGGTTTCAGCGTTCGCGTGACGCACGCCTACTGGAAACGTATCACGACGATCAAGCATCCGGTGATGGCTGGAAGAGCGGAGGCCGTACAACGCGCCTTGACGCATCCCGATGAGGTGCGGCGGAGTAGAAGCGACGAGGCGGTGTATCTGTTTTACAGGAAAGAGCGTGAGCATCGCTGGATGTGCGCCGTTGCCAAGCGGCTCAACGGTGAGGGTTTTCTCATCACCACGTACCCGACCGACGCAATCAAAGAAGGCACAACGATATGGCCGCTGTGAAGGTGTTTTACGACCGTCCCGGCAACACGCTTACCGTGTGGTTCGACGACCCGGAGCAGGAATACGTCTGCGAGGAGACGGGCGAAGAGGTGATCCTGATGAAGAACCAAGCGGGACGCGTCATCGGATTTGAAAAGCTGAACTTCACAGCGTCCGCGTCGGGGAAGCTCGGCGTGGCTTTCGAGGCGATGGAGGTGGAGTGACGGGGTGTGGCGAAAGGCCGCCTCGTCGTCAAGCGCGGGCACCTGGCGAAGGTGTTCCCGCAGCCCGTGGAGGTGCGGCTGAACGGGGCGGCGTAGCTGGATTGCACTCGGTGGAGGAGCGAACCCAGCGGTGGGCGAGGCCGTTTTTCGAGACGAAGAAACCGAAGGCAGCGAGACATAATGCACCATCCGAACGATTCACCGCGTCAGAGTTGGGAGGAGGCCTTCCAACGTATGGCCGCCGAGGGCGATGACAAGTTGTTGGACGCCGGTTCCCAGCTTTCGGCCGATTGGGATTGTGCGGAATGGACATGGCCGAACGGCGGCGAACGCAGTTTGAACGAGCGTATCGCCTGAACCCAGAATCATCATCGCACCGACCATGAAAACCGAGCCGATCCACCCGCACGTCCGCGCGTTGGGTAAAGACGAAAGCGGCACCATCCGCATCGGCGGCACGCGCGTGACGCTCGATACGGTGGTGGGCGCTTACGAACGAGGCGCTACCCCGGAGGGCATTGTCTCGCAGTACGACGTGCTGACGCTGCCGCAGGTCTACGAGACCATCAGCTATTATCTCAACTACCGTGAAGAGGCTGATGCCTACTTAGAGGAGCAGAAGGAGCAGGCGAAAGCGGTTCGCAAGAAGTTAGAGGAGGCCGGTGTTACCTCCACGGATGAAGAACGCGCAGCCATTCGCAAACGCCTTGAACGCCGGATGCAACGAGCGGACGCCCGTGCTGCAAAAAGCTGAGCCATGCTGAAGTACGCTGCCGACGAAAACTTCAGCGGAGCCATGCTGCGCGGCTTAGAACGGCTCGTTCCCGAGTTGGACATCGTGCTCGTACAAGACAGCGAGATGTACCAAGCCGACGATCCGGAAATGCTTGCTTGGGTCGCACGCGAAGGGCGCATCTTGCTCACGCACGACATCAAGACGGTGCTCGGTCATGCGTACGACCGCGTCCGAGCTGGAGAGGCGATGCCCGGCATTTTTGCGATTCCGCAGGATGCGCCTATTGGTCGGACTATAGAGGACTTGCGCATGGCGGCACTCGCCAGCGAACCGGGCGAGTGGGAAGGAAGAGTAGAGTGGTTTCCGCTTTGACTCAGCGCCGCAAAAACCCTTGCTATTCTCGTTCTCCGCAAACAAGAACCTCAAACTCACCGAGTTCAACTACATGGATGCGTTGCTAAATAAGTTGCTGGAAGCTGCACAGGTCCACCAGGTCACCGATGTCATCAGAGACCTCAGTGAGAAAGAGGATGTCGGATGGGTGCCAGTCGGCGGAAAACAAAATAACCTTGCCACCATCAACATCGGCAGCGATCCGGCAGCGGGGGTGATCGAACGTATCACGAATGCCATCGACGCAGTTTTGGAGCGAGAGTGGCAGGAGCGCGGTCAGCCAGAAGGCATCAATTCTCCGCGTGAGGCGGTGGCGCAGTGGTTCGGCATAGAGGAAGGGCGTCTGAACAGCATCGACAATCCCAGAAACGTCTCATCTCTGGCTGATCGTGTGCAGGTGGTGCTGCGCGATTCTGAAAAGTCAGGCTATCCGACAGTCGATATTCGGGACAACGGGCTGGGCATCGAAGCAAAAGACTTTGGCGCTTCGATCTTGAGCCTCAATGAGAGCCTAAAACTGCAGAAGCATTTTCTCGCCGGGGCTTTCGGGCAAGGTGGTTCCACGGCGCTATCGTATTCGCTTTATACCATAATTTTTTCAAAGCCAGCGCGTGTAGATGGGAAGGAAAGCAACCGCGTTGCTGTTACCGTCGTGCGTTTCAACGAGGGGGACGTGGAGCGAGATAAGCACGGCAAGTACGAGTACATGGTGGATGGACGGACGGACGTGCCCTTTACCTTCGAGGCGAATAGCCAGGAATTTGCAGAAGGAACGCTGGTGCGTCATGTGGCGATGGACCTGGGCAAGTACGACAGCGTCATGACGACGCAGACACGCTCGCTTTGGTATCTCACGCATCACTACCTCTTCGATCCGGTGCTGCCATTTCGCATCGAAGAGCAGCGCGACAACAGCTCGCAGGATGCCCGGCGCTCGGTAACCGGCAACCACCGTCTGCTCTCGCAAGGTGAGAATATCGCCTACCAACGTGACGCAGAACTGACGTTTCGTTCCGGCACCGTTTGGATTCATTGGTGGGTGCTTTCCGACGAGGGGGAAAATCCCAAAGGTAGAATCAGGCAGTACACCCTCAAGTCGAGGCCTATTGTAGTCACGTACAATGGGCAGAAGCAGGGCGAGATGTCGAACCGCATCATCAAAGACGATCTCAAGCTCCCGTACTTGGAGGGTTATCTCGTCGTGCACGTGGACTGCGACGACCTGGACAACGAGTCGCGCCGCCAGCTCTTTTCCACCGCACGGGAGTCGCTGCGCGAAAACAACGTCATGGAAGACCTCAGAAGGCTGGTGGTCGCCACGCTCGAAGGCGATCCAGAACTGCCCCGGCTGGACGAGCAGCGGAAGCAACGCTTCATGAGCCGGGAGGACTCCGAGTCGGTGGCGAAAGTCAGACAGCGCCTCGCCAATCGCGTGAAGGCGTTCATCAAGACGGGGGGCGGAAGCGGCCCGACCACTACCAGCGACGGTGAAAGCACTAATGACCGCGAAAGCGACCGCGAACCTATTCCCGTAGAAGACCCGCCGACCTTCATCGAGATTACGACGGACGGCCCGAAGACGATACATTCCGGGCGGCGGTTCGCGTTGCGCTTCAAGACGGACGCGCACCCGTCGTACTTTCGCGAACCTGAAACCTTCGTCTCTGCGGTCGATCCCGCGTCAGTAGGACACTACACTGGGACCGCGAGCGTTAAGGAAGGGCAGAGGTGAGATCTCGAACTCGTCGCGTAGCCGGAAAGAGAATAGAGCCGCAATGGTTGAACTTTACAAAAGTCCGTGGCGCGGTGACTTCGAGCGGGCGCTCCGCAGCGTTCGGCACCGCTTGATGATCGTGGCGCCGTACATCACGAAGCGCGAAGCCGAAACAGTGCGTCGGAAGCTGGAAGAGCAGAAAAATGAGGTTTCCGTTCGTACGCTCACCAGTTTGAATGTAGAAAGCGTGTTAGCTGGGGCGCTGAACGTGGACGCCCTGGGCGTATTGGCGAACGTTTCAGTGTCTTCGTCGGTGATTACGCTTCCTCGCTTGCACGCTAAGATTTACGTGTTCGACGAGTCGCGTGCGGTCGTCGGGTCAGCGAACCTCACGACTTCGGCATTGGACTTCAACTTTGAGTACAGCGTTGCTCTGACGGACCCGTTGCTGGTACAGCAGGTCATTGCAGACATAGGAGCGTATGCCCGGCTCGGCAGCGAAGTCCGAAAGGAAAACATAGCAGAGCTTTCTGCGATGGTCGGCACTCTTGCAGCGGAGCACCGTCGTCGGCAACGCTCGGCCTCGAAGGAAGCAGAAGAAGCATTTCGCAACGCACTCGTCGGCGCCGACCGGACGTTTTCGGAAACGCTCGTCGGTGAGCGATCTGCGCAGGAAACCTTTTCAGAAGCTGTGCTCTACGTTCTTTCGGACCGTCCAGCGGCAACGCGAGAAATCCATCCGCAAGTCCAGCAGTTGCTTCCCGATCTCTGCGACGATAATGAAGAACTGGTCATCAATGGAGACCGCTTCGGAAAAGCGTGGAAGCATCAAGTGCGCAACGCGCAGCAGAGCCTGAAACGGAGAGGATTGATTGATTTGACAGACGGAAAATGGCATTTGACCCCCGAATAGACTTCGCGGAAATGTCGGTAGCGCGCATGAAGGAAATGGTGCGTGAGGACGGGGTAATCGCACTCGTTATTGGTGACGTGGCGAAGTCGAACATCAACGTCGTCTCACTGGCGCGTGAACTCATGCGAAGGCTCATGCGGAAAGAAACCTTCGCGTACGTCGGGTGCCTGAGCGACCACTTGCGAGCGGACGTGAAAACCACTCGCATCTGGAAAGAGACGAAAGGCAAAGCGACGGAGGTAGACCGCATCGTCGTTCTCTCCGATAGTGCACCCTCGTTCAATCACGAGCGGCTCGAAGAGGATCTGCACGGCGTCGGAAGTTCGGAATCTTCCTACTCACGCTTCGATTCCGACCAATTACAAACGCACGCGAAAGACTTCGCAGCCTGAGCTTTTCCGTAACGCGGATCTCAAATCTCAACCTTGACATGCCCGAAACGACCACCGCCCCCGCCTACACCGGCAAGGACATCCAGGTCCTCGAAGGCCTCGAACCCGTGCGCAAGCGCCCCGGCATGTACATCGGGGGGACCGGCACGCCTGGCCTGCACCACCTCCTCTGGGAGGTCGTGGACAACGCCGTGGACGAGGCCACCAACGGCTACGCCTCGCAGATCGACGTCACCCTCCACAAAGACGGCGAGAGCGTCACCGTCTCCGACAACGGCCGCGGCATCCCCGTGGACAAGCACCCGACCAAGAAGGTGCCCACGCTCCAGCTCATCCTCACCACGCTCCACGCCGGCGGCAAGTTCGACTCCAAAAGCTACATCACTTCGGGCGGCCTCCACGGCGTGGGCGCCTCCGTCGTGAACGCGCTCTCCGAGGAGATGGTCGCCACCGTGAAGCGCGACGGGAAGGAGTACGAGCAGCGCTACGCGCGCGGCCTCCCCACCACCAAGCTCAAGACGACGAAGAAAAGCGCGCGCGGCACGGGCACGACCATCTTTTTCCGCCCGGACGCCGAGATCTTCGAGACGACCACGTTCGACGCCGAGCAGATCTTAGAGCAGCTCGAGGTGAAGACCTACCTCAACCGCGACCTCAAGATCGTCTTCCGGGACGAAACTTCGGGGCAGCGGCACGAGCTGCACCACGAAGGCGGCATCGCCGAGTACTTGCAGCACATCGTCAAGGACATGCTGGAGACGAAGCCCGTCCACGACGACGTCTTCACGCTCGTGCAGAAAAAGCTGCGCGACGACGCCCGCCTGGAGATCGCCCTCCAGTGGACCGAAGCGCCTAAAGAGCACGTCCGCTCGTTCGTCAACGGCATCCCCACGCCCGACGGCGGGACGCACGACCAGGGCCTCAAAAACGCCGTCCGCAGTGGCGTGCGCGCGTACATGGACACGCACGACATGATGCCGCGCGGCTTGGAGATCACGGCCGACGACACGCGCGAGGGCTTGGTCGCCATCGTCAACCTCTTCTTGGTAGACCCGCAGTTCCAGGGGCAGACGAAAGACAAGCTCAACAACCCCTCGGCGCGCTCGTTGGTGGGCGGGACGCTGCGGCTGGAGCTGGAGCAGTACCTCAACGACCACCCCACGACGGGCGAGGCCATCGCCACGCGCGTGATCCAGGCGGCCAAGGCGCGCAAGGCCAGCCGCTCGGCCGCCTCCTCGGCCAGGAGCAAGAGCCGCGTCTCGCACCGCCTGAACCTGCCGGGCAAGCTGGCCGACTGCGCCTCGACCGCGCCCGAGGAGAGCGAGCTGTTCATCGTCGAGGGCGACTCGGCCGGCGGCTCGGCCAAGCAGGGGCGCGACCGCGAGACGCAGGCCGTGCTCCCGCTCCGAGGCAAGGTGCTCAACGCCGAGCAGGCCACCTTGAAGAAGGTGCAGGCGAACAAAGAGCTGTCCAACGTGGTGCAGGCCCTCGGCTGCGGTTTGGGCGACGGGATCAACCTGAAGAACCTGCGCTACGGCAAGGTCATCTTGCTGATGGACGCGGACTCCGACGGCCACCACATCTCGACGCTCCTGCTCACCTTTTTCTACCGCTACCTCCGCCCCTTGATTGACGAGGGCCACGTATACATCGCGCAGCCGCCGCTCTACCGCATCGACGCGGCCAAGGAGACGCACTGGGCGCTCACCGACGCGGAGAAAAACCGGATCGTCAAAAAGCTGGAGAAGGACGGGCGCGGCCTCCGGATCGACATCCAGCGCTTCAAGGGCTTGGGCGAGATGATGCCGCAGACGCTCAAGGAGACGACGCTCGATCCCAAGCGCCGGCAGCTCCTCGAAGTCACCATCCCCGACGCCGAGAAGCTCTTAACGGAGCAAACCATCTCCGACCTCATGGGCCGCGACACCTCGGCGCGCTTCGACTTCATCATGGCGCACGCCGGCGAGGCCGACGACCTTGACGTGTGACCTGCCAGCCTCTCGTTTCCGATAAGTCTGCCTGTGCCTGACCAAGTTGTCCTCGTCACCGGCGCGAACCGAGGCCTCGGCCTCGAACTCACGCGCCAGCTTACCGCGCGCGGCACCCGCGTCTTTGCCACGTGCCGCAACCCCGATGACGCGGGCGACCTCCGCGCGCTTTCGGAAGAATGCGCCGGCCGGGTGGAGATCATCCGCCTGGATGTGGCCGAGCCGGCGTCTATCGAGGATGCCGTGGCGGAGGTGAAGAAAAAGACGGACCGGCTTGACCTGCTCATCAGCAGCGCAGGCGTGGACGGGGGCGCGGGCGAGGACCGCTTCGGGCGGCTTGAGATGGAGCGGATGATGCGTACCTTCCGCACCAACGCCGCCGGGCCGGCGCTTCTGGCGCAGGCGGCGCTTGCGCTTTTAGAGGCGGCGCAGGAAGCGAAGCTCGTCCACGTCACCTCAGAGCTTGGCTCGATTGCGAACGTGCGCGGCGCGGGCGCCTGGCGCAGCTACCGTATGAGCAAGGCGGCCCTGAACATGCTCACGCGCTGCCTCGCGCACGACCTCAAGCCGCACGGCGTCCTCGCCGTGGCGCTCCACCCCGGCTGGGTGCAGACGGACATGGGCGGAAAGAACGCGGCCATCACGCCCGAGGAGTCCGTAGCGGGGATGCTCCGCGTGATCGACGGCTTGGGCGAAAAAGAGCGCGGCGCGTTCCTGGCGTGGGACGGCTCATGGCTCCCGTGGTAGCGGCAGACGAAGACAACGCACATGGACTACGAGCACCTCTACGGGCTTATGGAGCGCGAGGCGTGGCCGGCGGTCATCGCCTTTGCCCATCGGCACCACGCCTCCATCCGGGGCGACGCGCGGGCGGAGCAGGTGCTCCAGACCTTCGAGGACGAGTTCTTCCGCCGCCTCGACCGCCGTTCCGAGACCAGCCTGGAACGGCTCGTCCTCCTCCACAGCGGGGGGATGCGCCGGCTTCCGGAGGAGCGCTTCGAGCGGCTCGTTGAGCGGCTCGTCGCCCTCAAGGAAGAAGTGGGCGACGGGCGCGCGGCGCTGGCCTACGCGCGCTTCTGCCCGCAGAACGCGCGCTGCCGGGCCGCCATCGCCCGCTACGAAGGCGCCGAGGCGGAAGAGGTGGCGCACGCGCAGTCCGCACGCATCCGTCTTTCCGAGACGCGCCGCCCCGCCGCGGCCGACCACACGCTCCCGCTCTTCAAGTCGAGGCAGGAGGCAGTCTTTTTCGCCGCGCTGCGCGAAACCTTTCCCACGTTCCTCGTCTATCCCAACGTGGCGCTGAGCGCGCTCCTTGATTTCGAGGCCCTGCGCGCGGACCTCACGCAGGCCGAGCGCGCGTTCTTCTTCAAAGGCCTCGTGGACGCCGTCGTGTTCGACCAGCACGCGGGCTACCGGCCGCGCTACTTTTTCGAACTCGACAGCCCGCATCACGACGCCGCCGCGCCGCGCCGCCGCGACGCGCACAAAGACCGCATCCTGGCGCTGGCCGGGCAGCGGCTCTGCCGCATCCGCCCCGCTGCCTCTGGCGTGGGCAAGGACGAGTTTGCGCGCCTCATCGCCGAGGTGTTCGCTTCTGCTGTGACGACGGACGGATGACGACCGACGACCTGCAAGTCTAAACGTCGTCCATCGTCGGTCGCCTTTCACCTGCTCCACCGCTTTTGCTCCGACTATGGAAACAGAAACGTTGTACAGCATTGCCGCCGGCATTGGGCTGAGCGCGGCGTGCGGGTTCCGCGTGTTCGTGCCGTTCTTCCTGATGAGCCTTGGCGCGCTCACGGGCTACTACGAGCCGGCCGGCGGCTTTGCGTGGGTGGGGACGGTGCCGGCGGCGGTGGGCTTCGGGACGGCCACGCTCCTGGAGGTGCTGGGCTACGCCATCCCGTGGGTGGACAACGCTTTGGATGCCATCGCCACACCGGCGGCTGTGGTGGCGGGCGTGGTGGCGAGCGCCTCGGTCCTGGGCGACTTCTCGCCGATGGCGCAGTGGGCGCTCGCGGCGGTGGGCGGCGGCGGGGCCGCCGGCCTCGTGCAGGGCGGCACCGTAGCCGCGCGCGGCGCCTCTTCGGCAGGCACCGGCGGCCTGGGCAACTTCGTCGTGGCCGCGGGCGAGGGCATCGCCTCGGTGGTGACGACGGTGCTGGCGTTTGCGGCGCCGCTCGTCGTTGTGGCGTTGCTCCTCATCGGCGGGGTCTTCGTAGCGCGCTGGCTCATGCGGCGCCGGCGCCGGCGCAAGGCGCCTTCGCGCTGAGTGCGCCTCAAGCCGCCTTGCCTTGCGCAACGACGAGCGTGCCGCCCACCACGAGCACGGCCCCGGCGATGCTCCAGAGGCCGGGGTACTCGCCAAAGAAGAGCATCCCCCAGATCGCGGCAAAGACGATCTGCAGGTAGGTGACGGCCATGGCGCGGCCGGCGCGCTCGGCGTGGAGGCCTTTCGTCAAGAAAATCTGGGCGATCTGCGCCGCGCCGGCCACGCCCAAGAGCAGGACGAGCCACTCCCAGAGCGTGGGCCACTCCGCCGTGGGAAGCGCCGTGGGGAGCGAGCCGAACGTCGCTACAAGCGGGAAGTAAAGCACGATGACGAGCGGGTGCTCGGTGGCCCGCAGCTTGCGCACGACCACGTACGCGCCGGCGGAGAGGAGCGCCCCCAAGAGCGCGATGCCCACGTACGCGAGGCTGAGCGTCCCCCCGCCGCCAAAGAGGAACGACGGCTGCGCGATGAGCGCCACCCCCGCCAGGCTCAAGAGCGCGCCCAGCCACTCGGCCCGCCCGAGGGTTTCGTTCAGAAAAAAGGCGGCCAGCAGGGCGGTAAAGACGGGGTTGGTGTAGTGGATCACCGTGGCGTCGGCCAGGGGGAGCACGGTGAGGGCAAAAAAGAAGCAGCTCACCGCCCCGAAGCCCAAGAGTCCGCGCAGGAAGAGCAGCTTCTTGTTCTGCCCCCAAGGCGAGACGCCCACCCAGCGCACGGCGAGGTAGCTGTACAGGAGCGTCGCCGCTGAGCGCACAAGGACGATCTGCTGACTCGGCAGGTGCTGCCCGACGAGCTTCACAAAGAGGCTCATCAAGCTGAAAAAGAACGCCGCCCCCACCATGAAGCGCAGGCCAGTCGAGAGAAAAGAGGCGTTGGGGGGCGCTTCGGTCGGCGGCATGAGGGCGGGGGAGGGGCCGAGGCCAGCGGGCGCGGCCGTCACGCTCCGAGGGCGCCGGCCGTCTGCGTCTTTCGCACCCGCCGCCCGTGCCGCTGATCCGCGCGCCAGGCAAAAAGCGGGCAAAGACCGCCAGGCACTCTTTCTCGGGATGCCTCTTCGGGGAAGCCGGCCCCGAACGCGCCTGCGGGAGCGGATGAAGCGGCTGTTCTCGGCGCGCGTGGCCGCCGTCTACGACGGGGCAGAAGGCTACCGGAGGAGCGGCATCGAGATCGCTACGGACGTAGAACGGACGTAGACCTGTGGCGGGACCCGAAGCGGCCGGAGCAGGCTGCCGTGTTCGGCCCCGCCGTCACGCTTTCGGAGCGGTTCTTCCAGGAGACCACGCGCCGCCCCGTCCCGCTGGACATGCGGGTGCTCAGGGCGCTGAAGAAGTCGCCCCTGGGCTTGGTGCCTCTACACGTGGCTGACGTACCGCCTCGGTTGCCTGAAAGGACCGCCCCGCGTGGCCTCGCGTCGTGCGGGGCGCTCTTCTGCGCGCTCGAAGATGAAGAAAGCGCTTCCGTTTCGTATACTCAGCTTGGCCGCCGCTTTGAGTTTGGCGCGCCTGTCTTCCCCGTTCGTCTCCCGAATCTGCCTTTACCGATGAACCTTTCACCGCTACGCTGTCCGTTCCTCTTCGCCCTTGCTCTGCTGCTCGCCGCGCCGCCGCTCGCCGCGCCGCCGCTCTGGGCGCAAGACCTCCCGCTGGCCGAACTGGAGATGCCGCTCGACGGCGTCACCGGCTACGACGAGAGCGTCCCGCGCCCCGAAGCCGTCATCGGCCACGAGATCGGCGCGCGGCACACGCGGCCGAGCCAGGTGGTGGACTACTTCGAGGCCGTGGCCGAGGCCTCTGGCCGCGTCGTTTTGGAGAGCCACGGGCGCACGTACGAGGGACGCCCGCTCATCCACGCCTTCGTGACGGCGCCGGAGCGGATCGGGCGCCTCGACGAGGTGCGCCAGGCCAACGCGCAGCTCGTCGAAAGCCCCGGCGAGGTGAGCGACGCCGATCTGGCCGAGCGGCCCGCCGTCGTCCTCATGGGCTACTCCATCCACGGCGACGAGGCCAGCGGCACGGAGGCGGCCCTCCTTTTGCTCTACCACCTCGCCGCCGGGCAGGGGCCGGCCATCGACGAGATCTTGGAGAACGAGGTCGTCATCATCGACCCGATGTTCAACCCGGACGGGCGCGACCGCTTTGCCGATTGGGTCAACGGCAACCGCGGCGAAGTTGCTACCACCGACCCGCAGAACCGCGAGCACAACCAGCCCTGGCCCGGCGGCCGCACGAACCACTACCTCTTCGACCTCAACCGCGACTGGCTCCCGGCGCAGCACCCCGAGAGCCAGGGCCGCGTGGACCTCTTCCAGCGCTGGCACCCGCAGGTCCTCACCGACTTCCACGAGATGGGGCCGAACGCGACGTACTTCTTCCAGCCCGGCATCCCGAGCCGCACGAACCCGAACACGCCCGACGAAAACCAGGAGCTAACGGCCGAGATCGCCACCTACCACGCCCGCGCCCTGGATGAGATCGGCTCGCTCTACTACACCGAGGAGAGCTTCGACGACTTCTACTACGGCAAAGGCTCGACGTACCCAGACGTCAACGGTGCCGTGGGCATCCTCTTCGAGCAGGCCTCCTCGCGCGCTTTGAAGCGCGAGACGAACCGCGGCGACCTTCACTACGCCTTCACCGTCCGGAACCAGTTCGCCACGTCGCTCTCCACGCTCCGGGCCGTAGCGGAAATGCGCGAAGACCTCCTGAGCTACCAGCGCGACTTCTACGCCGGCGCGACGGACTTCGCCGAGGACGCCGAGGTCAAGGCCTACGTGATCAGCCACGCCGGCGGGGACCGGACCAAGGCGCAGGCGCTCGCCCAAATCCTCCAGCGCCACAACGTCCGCCTCTACGAGCTGGCCGAAGAGTTCGAGGCCGAAAACGGCGAGGACTTCGAGGCGGGCCAGGCGTACGTCGTCCCCGTGGATCAGACGCAGGGCCGCCTCGTCAAGGCCATGATGGAGCGCACGACGGAGTTCGGCGACTCGCTCTTCTACGACGTCTCGGCGTGGACGCTGCCTTTGGCCTTCGACCTCGACTATGCGGAGATCACGGGCGACCCGGCGGGTTACCTCGGCGCCGAGGTGGACTCGGTCGCGTTCAGCGGCGGCGAGATCATCGGCGGGCCGACGGACTACGCCTACGTGATGGAGTGGGGGAGCTACTTCGGCCCGCGCGCCATCTACCGCTTCCAGGAGGCCGGCGTCGAGCCGCACCTGATGACGGAAGGGTTCACCGCGCAGGTCGGCGGCGAGCGGCGCGCGTTCCCGCGCGGCGCCGTGGTGATCCCCGTAGGCGGCAGGGCGCCATCGGGCGGCGACGTGCCGGCGGACTCCGTGCGCGCCATCGCCGAGCGCGCGGCGGAGCGGGACCACGTGCGCCTCTACGCCGTCGAGTCGGGCCTGACGCCGGGCGGGCCGGATCTCGGCAGCCGTGGCGCGCGCGTCTTGGAGAAGCCCGAGGTGGCGCTCCTCACCGGCGACGGCACCTCGGCCTACAACGCCGGCGAGGTGTGGCACCTGATGACCGAGCGCTTCCGGATCCCCATCACGCTCCTCGACGTCGAGGCGATGGACCGGCGCGACCTCGGCCGCTACAACGTCATCGTCATGGCCGGCACGGGCTACGGCTCGGGCTACGGCGGCCTGCCGATGGAGAAGCTCGAAGGCTGGATCGAGGAGGGCGGCACGCTCATCACCCTCGACAGCGCCACCCCTTGGGCCGTCGAGAACGACCTGCTCGGCCTCGAAGAGCGCGAGCTGGACCTCGACTCGCTCTTTCAGGACCTGCCGTACGAAGACCTCGAAGACGCCTACGGCGCGCAGCAGATCGGCGGCTCCATCTTCCGCGCGCGGCTCGACCCCTCGCACCCACTGGCCTACGGCTACGACGCCGAGGTGCCCTTTTTCCGCAGCGGCACCACCTTCTACGACCCGATGGAGGAGCCGGCCGCCAACGTGGCCACCTACGCCGAGGCGCCGCGCCTCTCGGGCTACGTCTCCGAGGAGATGCTCGAGCAGGCCCGCGGCAGCGCCGCCCTCGTGACCGAGGAGAAGGGCGGCGGGCGCATCATCGCTTTCATGGACAACCCCAACTTCCGCGCCTTCTGGTACGGCACGAACGGGCTGTTCCTCAACGCCGTCTTCTTAGGCGGAGCGCTTTGAGGGGGGAGGGAACGGGCAAAAGGAGAACGGGGCGCGGACCGGGCGGCGCGGCGCGGCGTAGAACCGGCAGCGATCCATCCTAAGCATGAAAACGGAGGAGCGGTGATGCAGACGCAAGAAGCCCTGACCGATTACGAACGGGAGCGCGGGAAGCCCATGCCGAGCAAGTTTCACAGTTTGATCCAGAAAAAGCTCATCCTTGCACTCGCGCGTTACGAGCCGCCGTACGTCGTCTTTAGCGAGCTGTCGCTGGAGCTGGACGGCATCCGCTACACGCCCGACCTGAGCGTGTACCGGCGCGAGGACGTGGACTTCGCCCGCGAGGAGATCCGCATGACCCGGCCGCCGCTTTTGACCGTGGAGATCGAAAGCCCGACGCAGCCCACGCAGGCGCTCGTGGACAAGGTCGAGGCGTTGCTCGGGCACGGCGTCCGGTCGTGCTGGCTCGTGCAGCCGGCGCTCGAGACGGTAACCGTCTTCACCGAAGGGATGGAGAAAAAGACGATCACCGAAGGCGCCGTGGCCGATCCGGTGACGGAGATCGAGGTGGCGCTCGAAGACGTCTTCACCACGGCGTAGCGAGGGGACACAAAAGCGCCGTCACCCGCATATAAACAAGCACGCGCGCTTCCTCTTCTCCGCCTTACCGCGCCATGCCCAACCGCCTCGCCCGAGAACCCAGCCCGTACCTCCGCCAGCACGCCCAGAACCCCGTGGACTGGTACCCGTGGGGCGACGAGGCCTTCGAGAAAGCCAAAAGAGAGGACAAGCCCGTCTTCCTCTCCATCGGCTACGCCACGTGCCACTGGTGCCACGTCATGGCGCACGAGTCGTTTGAGGACGAGGAGGTGGCCCGGCTTATGAACGAGGCCTTCGTCTCCGTCAAGGTGGACCGCGAGGAGCGGCCCGACGTGGACAACCTCTACATGACGGTTTGCCAGATGATGACGGGCCACGGCGGATGGCCGCTCAACGTCCTCCTCACGCCCGAGAGAGAGCCGTTCCACGCCATGACGTACGTGCCCAAAAGCGGCCGCTTCGGGCGGATGGGCATGACGGACCTCGTCCCGCGCATCCACGAGCTGTGGCGGACGGAGCGCGAGCGCGTCCTCCGCTCCGCCGAGAGCCTCACGGGCGCGCTCAAAGCATCCGCCGCGCAAGAGGGGACCGGCGGTGCGCTCGGCGAAGAAACGCTCCGCGCCGCCTACGACGCCCTCGCCCAGCGCTTCGACGCGGCGCACGGCGGCTTCGGTGCGGCGCCCAAGTTCCCCTCGCCGCACAACCTGCTCTTCCTTTTGCGCTACTGGAGGCGCACAGGCAAGGAGCGCGCGCTCGGCATGGTCACCCAAACGCTCGACGCCATGCGGCGCGGCGGGATTTTCGACCACCTCGGCTACGGCTTCCACCGCTACTCCACGGACGCGCGCTGGCTCCTGCCGCACTTCGAGAAGATGCTCTACGACCAGGCCACGCTCGCCTGGACTTTTGTAGAAGCCTACCAAGCTACCGGCCACCCCCGCTACCGCGCCACCGCCGAGGAAATTTTCGCCTACGTCCTGCGCGACCTGACGGCGCCGGAAGGCGGCTTCTACTCTGCCGAGGACGCCGACTCGGAGGGCGAGGAAGGCACCTTCTACGTCTGGACCACCGATGAAGTCCGCGACGTCCTGAGCGAAAACCTCGCCGCGCTCGTCATCCGCGCGTACGGCCTTGAAAAAGAAGGCAACTTCGTCGAAGAATCGACGCGCCGGAAGACGGGCGCGAACATCCTTCACCTCCGCGAGCCAATCGCCGAGATCGCCGCCGACGAAGGCTTGAGCGAAGCCGCCCTGGAAGAGAAGCTGAGCGCCGCGCGCGAGGCGCTCTTCGCCCGCCGCGAAAAACGCGAGCGTCCGCTCCGCGACGACAAGATCCTCACGGACTGGAACGGCCTCCTCATCGCCGCGCTCGCAAAAGCCGCCCGCGCCTTCGGCGAAGCGCGCTACGCCGAGGCCGCCGAAACCGCCGCCGCGTTCCTGCTCGAAGAAATGGCCGACGACGACGGCCGCCTGCTCCACCGCTACCACGCCGAAGGCGAGGAGAAGGCTGGCATCCGCGCGCACCTCGACGATTGCGCTTTCCTGGCGTACGGCCTCTCCGAACTCTACGAGGCGACCTTCGACGAGAAATGGCTTGAGGCCGCCCTCGCCCTCGCCGAGGAGATGACCGCGCACTTCCACGACGCCGAGCGCGGCGGCTTCTTCCTCACCGCCGACGATGGCGAGCAGCTCCTCGTCCGCCAGAAAGGCTTCTACGATGGCGCCATCCCGTCAGGCAACTCGCTGGCGATGCTCGCTTTGCTGCGCCTGGCACGCCTCACGGGCCGCACGGGCCTCGAAGAACAAGCCACCGGCATCGCCGAGGCCGCTTCTGCGCAAGTCGGGCAGCAGCCCACCGGCTTCACGGCGCTCCTGATGGGGCTGGACTTCGGCCTCGGGCCGGCGCGCGAGATCGTCATCGCCGGAGCACCGGGGGCGGAGGGCACACAAACCATGCTCCGCGTCGTCCGCGAGGCGTATCTGCCCAGCAGCGTCGTGCTTCTGCGCCCGGACGGCGACGGCGAAAGGGAAGAGCCACTCATCACAAAGCTGGCGCCGTTCACTGCAGCGCAGCGCGCCCGCGAAGGAGAAGCCACGGCGTACGTCTGTCAGAACCATCAGTGCCGCGCGCCGGTAACGGAGATCAGCGAACTGCGCGCCGCGCTCGAAGGCGCTGAGTAACCATCAACAGACCACGACGCATCTTATGAAAGACGTATTCATCGCCTCGGCCGTCCGAACGCCCATCGGAAGGTTTGGCGGCGCGTTCAAGGACCACTCGCCCGTAGACCTGGCCGCACCGGCGATGAAGGCGGCGCTGGAGCGGGCCGGTGTCGAAGGCGGCGCGCTCGACTTCTACGTTTTTGGGAACGTCCTGCGCGGCGGCCAGGGGCAGCTCGTGCCCCGGCAGGCGGCCATCCAAGCGGGCATTCCCAACACGGTGGACGGCTGCGCTGTGGACATGGTGTGCTCATCGGGGATGATGAGCATCATCCACGCCGCGACCATGATCAAGGCGGGCGAGGCGCATCTCGTCCTCGCCGGCGGCACGGAGTCGATGTCCGGCACGGGCTTCTACCTCGACAAGGGCGCGCGCTGGGGCTACAAGTTCCTCGCGGGCACGGGACAGCAGTTCTCGGACCTCATGTTCCGCGACGGCCTCTCCGATCCGTTCTCAGGCGACGCGATGGGCGAGCAGACCGAAAAGCTCATCGAAGAAGAAGGCATCTCGCGCGAGGCGTTGGACGAGGTGGCCGCCCTCTCGCACGAGCGCGCCGCCGAGGCGACCGAGAAGTGCCACTTCTCGGACGAGATCGTGCCCGTGGAGTACCGCGAGCGCCGCGAGACGAAGACGCTCGGCAACGACGAGGGCATCCGCGCGGACACGACGCCGGAGTCCTTGGCGAAGCTGCGCACGGCCTTCCGCGAAGACGGCAAGCTCACCGCCGGCAACTCGTCGCAGATTTCGGATGGGGCCGCCGCTTTGGTCATCGCCAGCCAGGAGGCCGTCGAGGCGCACGGGCTGGAGCCGCTCGCCAAGATCACCGGGAGCGCGTGGGCGGCGGGCGAGCCGTACCGCTTCCCCGAGGCGCCCATCCCGGCGCTTAAGAGCGCCCTGGAGAAGACGGGCACCGAGATCGGCGACTACGACCTCTTCGAGAACAATGAGGCCTTCGCCGTGAACAGCGTGCTCTTCCGCGAGCAGCTCGGCGTGAACTACGACAAGCTCAACGTGCACGGCGGCGCCATCGCCTTGGGCCACCCCATCGGCTGCTCAGGCGCGCGCATCACCGTGACGCTCCTGCACGCCCTCCGGCAGCGCGACGGCACGCTCGGTCTGGCCTCCATCTGCCACGGCACGGGCGGCGGCACGGCGCTGGCGGTTGAGCGCGTGTGAGCGCGGGCGGGGGAACGGGGGTATGGAGGAAAAGCACAGATCAGGCACTCTCCCATACTCCCAAACCCCCACACCCGAATGATCCCGCTCCCGCCTGACTACTTCGCCCGGCCAACGCTCGACGTGGCGCGCGCCCTCATCGGGGCGCGGCTCGTGCGCGAGCACCCGTCGGGCGAGACGCTCGTGGGGCGGATCGTGGAGACGGAGGGATACACGCAGGAGGACCGGGCCTTCCACGGGTGGGGGATCTTCGACCAGGAGACGAGGCGGCTCAAGCGGGAGGGTCGCGGCGTCGAGCTGTTCGGGAAGCCGGGGACGGCGTATGTGTACCTCATCTACGGGTGCTACTGGCTCCTCAACGTGGTGACGGAGCCGGAGGGCACCGGCGGCGCCGTCCTTATCCGCGCCGTGGAGCCGCTTGCAGGCAAGCCGCTCATGCGCGAGCTGCGGCCGGGCATTACGAAGGACGTCAACCTCACCAACGGCCCTGGCAAGCTCACGCTCGCCTTCGGCATCGGCGGGGATTTTCATAACACGCCGCTGGACGGGCCGCCGCTCTACTTCGCCGCGCCGGAGACGCCTGGCGATCATGAGATCGCCACGTCCTCGCGCATCGGCCTGACGAAGGGCGTCGAGGAGCAGTGGCGCTTTTTCGTCAAGGGCCACCCGTACGTCTCGCCCGGCACGCCAAGCGATCAGCGAAAGAAGTAGGTGCGGCGTTTTCTTTTTCGCAGGAGAAAAGGGCGGGGTGCCACGTACAAACGACGACCGAAGCCTTGCCAGGCATTCGCAAAAAGGGGACAGCCATGGAAACGACGACGCGCTACGCGCACGAGATCGAATATGAAGAGGAGCGAGGGAAGCCCGTGCCGAGCATCAGCCACAGCAGGACAGAGCTTCGACTGGGCGTTGCGTTTTTCCGCTACGAGCCGGAGTACACCAGTTTTATAGAGCTTTCGCTCGAGCTGGACGGCTGGCGCGGTACGCCGGACATCTGCGTGTATCCGCACATGGAGATTGACCCGCTCAACGACAAGGTCCGTATGACGGAGCCGCCGCTCATCGCTGTGGAGATCATCAGCCCCTCGCAGTCGCAGCAGGACCTCGTGGACAAGATCCGCGCGATGCTCGATGCCGGCGTGCAATCCTGCTGGCTCGTGCAGCCGGCCCTCCGCACGATCACCGTCTTTGCCGGAGCGGAGCGGCCCGAGACGTTCACGCGCGGCACGCTCGCCGACCCGGCCACGGGCATCGAGGTAGACCTCGCCGAGGTCTTTCCCGAATGAGGCGCAGCCGGATGAAAGCTACTCTTGCTCGGAGGGGTCGGCCTGCGCCTCCTCGATGAGCGCGTTGAACCGCTCGAGCGGCAGCGCCCCGCTGGCGAAGGTGCCGTCCACGAAAAACGCCGGAGTCCCCGTCACGCCCAGCTCCTGGCCGAGCGCCATCATCTCTTGCACCTCCTCGGCCGCCGCGCGGTACGCCTCCGAGGAAGGGTCGTCCGCGCACGCGGCCCACTCGTCCATGTCCACGCCGGTGCCTTCGAGGAAGCTGCGGCTCTTTTCGATCACGTTTGCGGTGGTGATCTGGCTTTGGTTGGCGAAGTAGCCATCGTGGAGCGCCCAGAAGGCGTCCGCGCTCTGCTTGGCGGCGCACTCGGCGGCGATGGCGGCGGGCTTCGCCCACGGGTGGTTCGGCAAGGGGAAGTGGAGGTAGGCCAGGCGGACCTCATCGCCGCGCGCTTCGAGCAGCGTCTCCATCGTGCCGGCGGCGCGCTCGCAGTACGGGCACTGGAAGTCGGAGAACTCGACGATGGTGACGGGCGCGTCCGGGTTGCCGCGCATGGGGACGCCCTCGACGGCCTCGGCGAGGCGGGCGGCGCGCGCCTCGGCCTCCTCTTGCGCGGCGGCCTCTTCCTCGGCCTCGGCGGCGGCGAGTTCGTCGGGCGTGCGGCTCACGTCGATGGGGTCGGCGGCGAGGAGGAAGAGGCGCGTGTCGTCCTCAGTGACGAGGAAGGGAAAGGTGCGCCCCTGCACGGTGAAGGTGCCGCGGTCGAGGCCTTCGACGTCGCTCGGCGCGATGGAGGCGATCTCCAAGTCCGTGCCGCGCAACTGCGGCAGCTCGTGCTTGAGGTTGGCCGCGATGCGCGCGGCGCGGTCCGCGTCTGTCGTGTCCGCTGCTGTTGCGGCGGCGTCCTGGCCGTCAGCCTGCTGGCTGCACCCGGCAAAGAAGGCGGCGGCGAGGAAAAGGGCGGCCAAAAGGAGAGGCGTGCGGAGCGGCGGCGTCATCGGGGGGCAGTCGGTTCGTGCGCAGAAGGCGGTGAGCAAAGGTCGCGCGTCTAACCCGGTGAGCGGGGCGGTGTTCGTTCGGCCGCCAGCGACGAAGAATCAGAGCGCCGGCGCGCGCGTTGACTTCCTAAACTTTGCTTAAGCTCAAGCCACGGCGTGCCTCCCCGTTGTCTCACGGGGCGAAAGCCTTAGCGGGAGAGATCCTTCGCTCCGCTTAGGATGACGAGGATCGAACGCCGTCGCGGCAGGGCTGAGCTTAAGCTCGGTTTACCGTCCCGATCTAAGTCTCGCCTTCCCGACTACGCAATGCCTGAACAGAAATCTTCCGAAGAAATCCGCGCCGCGTTCCTCTCCTTTTTCGAGGAGAAGGGCCACACGGTCGTCCCCAGCGCCTCGCTCGTCCCGCAGGCGGACCCGACGCTGCTTTTTACCAACGCCGGGATGAACCAGTTCAAGGACGTCTTCCTCGGCACCGGGAGCCGCGGCTACACCCGCGCCGCCGACACGCAGAAGTGCCTCCGCGTCTCAGGCAAGCACAACGACCTCGAAGAGGTGGGCCACGACACCTACCACCACACCTTCTTCGAGATGCTCGGCAACTGGAGCTTCGGCGACTACTTCAAGCGCGAGGCCATCGGCTGGGCCTGGGAGCTTCTCACCGAGCGCTGGAGCCTCCCCGCGGATCGCCTCTACGCCACCGTCCACGAAGGCGACGAAGCCCTCGGCCTTGATCCCGATGACGAGGCCGCCGGCTTCTGGAAGAGCGAGACGGGCATCGCTGAGGACCACATCCTCTTCGCCTCGTCCAAGGAAAACTTCTGGATGATGGGCGACACCGGCCCGTGCGGCCCCTGCTCCGAAGTCCACATCGACCTGCGCCCGGACGAAGAGCGCCAACGGGCGCCCGGCCGCGCGTTGGTCAACCAGGACCACCCGCAGGTGATGGAGATCTGGAACCTCGTCTTCATCCAGTTCGACGCGCAGGCGGATGGGGGCCTCAAAAAGCTCGACGCGCAGCACGTGGACACCGGCATGGGCTTCGAGCGCGTCGTGGCCGTCCTGCAAGGGAAAAGCTCGACGTACGACACGGACCTCTTCGCGCCGATCCTCAAAAAGATCGCCGACCAGGCTCCGCGCCGAGAGGTCAAGGGCTACGACCAGATCGAAGTCGAGAGCGAAGAGGAGCGCGAAAAAATCCGCGTAGCCATGCGCGTCGTGGCCGACCACATCCGCACGCTCGGCTTCGCCATCGCCGACGGGGTGACGCCGGGGAACACCGGGCGCGCGTACGTCATCCGCCGGATCGCTCGGCGCGCCGTCCGCTACGGCTACCAGACGCTCGGCCTCAAGGAGCCGTTTCTCTTCGAGCTTATCCAGCCGCTCAAGGAAAAGATGAGCGCCGCCTTCCCCGAACTCGGAAAGCAGCAGAGCTACATCGAGCGCGTGATCCGCGCCGAGGAGGAGAGCTTTTTGGAAACGCTCGGCACCGGCATCGCTTTTTTCGAAAGGCTCACGCCGCACGTGCAGGAGCTGGCCGCCGTCGAAGAAACGGGCACGAACGGCGCGCTCGAAAAGGCCGAAGAGCGCCTCACGGGCGACCGGCAGACGTTCGACTTTCTGCAAAAAGCCTACGGCGCCCAACAAGCCGAGGCCATCGTGAAGCCGCTCTCGCAGGCCGCTGCCCGCCGTGAAGTGCCCGGCGAGGTGGCCTTTCTCCTGCACGACACGTACGGCTTCCCTGTGGACCTCACCCGGCTGATGGCGCGCGAGGAAGGCCTCGGCGTGGACCTAGACCGCTACACCGCTCTGATGCAGGAGCAACGGGACCGTGCCCGCGCCGCCTCCGCGTTTAAAACCGGCCGTGCCGAAAGCGGCGATTGGCAAGAGATCAGCCCCAGCCCTGGCGACTCGCGCTTCGTCGGCTACGACGCGCTCTCGGTGGACGAAGCACAGATCCGCGCCGTGCGCTCCACAGGCGAAGACGGCAAAAAGCGGCACGAGGTCGTCCTCGACCAGACGCCGTTCTACGCCGAGAGCGGCGGGCAAGTCGGCGACGTGGGCACGCTCCGCATCGGCGACGAAGAGGTGAAGGTCCTCGACGTGCAGAAAGAGGAAGGGCGCATCGTCCACCGCGTAGACCGCTTGCCGGAGGACTTGGACGCGCCCGTCCGCGTTGTGGTGGATGCCGAGAAGCGGAGCCGCACGCAGAAGCACCACACGGCCACGCATCTTCTGCACGCCGTGCTGCGCGACCAGCTTGGACCGCACGTGAAGCAAAAAGGCTCGCTCGTGGCGCCCGATAGATTGCGCTTCGACTTCAGCCACTTCGAGCGCGTGGGGCCGGAGGCGCTGCGCGCCATCGAGCGCCAAGTGAACGAGCAGATCCAGCGCAACATCGCCCAGCAGGAAGACCGCGACGTGCCAATTGACGAGGCGCGCGAGCGCGGGGCGGTGGCGCTCTTCGGGGAAAAGTACGGCGACCGCGTGCGCGTGATCACCTTCGACCCGGACTTCTCCGTTGAGCTGTGCGGCGGGACGCACGTCATGGCGACAGGCGAGATCGGCCTCTTCCGGTTTCTCTCGGAAGGCTCGGTCGCCAGCGGCGTGCGGCGCGTCGAGGCCGTGGCCGGGCCGGAGGCGCTCAGGCACATCGGCGAGGAGCTGGGCGCGCTCGAACGGGTGCGCGGGCGCTTCGCCGGCACGGGCCGGCCCGTGGATGAGGAGGTGGCCGCGCTCCAGGACGAGGTAAGCCGGCTCGAAGGCGAACTGAGCAAGCTCCGCCAGGGCCAGCTCGCCGACCGCCTCGACGCCTTCATCGCCGAGGGGGTGCACGTGGGCAACGTCCGCCTCGTCACTGGGCGGCTCGACGGCGTGGAGATGGACGCCCTGCGCGAGTTGGGGCAGACGCTCAAGGACCGGCTCGGCGAGGGGTCGGTGGGGGTCTTGGGCGCGACGGCGCCGGGCGGCGAGAAGGTCTATGTCGTCGCCACGGTGGCGGACGACCTCGTGAGCGAGGGAGAGCTAAAGGCCGGCGCGCTCGTGGGCGCTTTAGGAAAACGCCTCGGCGGCGGCGGCGGCGGGCGGCCCGACCTCGCCTCCGCTGGCGGGCGCGAGCCAGGGAAGCTTGACGCGGCGCTCGCGTCCGTGGCCGACCTGATCCGCGAGGCGACGGACAGTTGATCGAGGAACGGCCAAGTTTCCCCTTTTTATTTTATCCTATTTTGGGATAACCTATTTGAGGTTACTACTTTCACGTTTCGCCGCAACCTCAGCCGTCTATGCTCGCCGTCTGTGCCTTCCTCTGTCTTTACTCCTGAGTACGCACGCTTCTGTGAACTGCTTGTGCAGGAGCGGCAAGGTACGGGCATGACCCAGACCGACTTAGCTGAAGGGCTGGGGCGACCTCAGTCCTTCGTGTCCAAATACGAGAGGGGAGAGCGGCGCCTGGATCTCATTGAGTTCCTTGAGATCGCCGCGATTCTGAGAATAGACCCCTGCAGTTTTATCACGCGACTACAAAAAGGACAAGAAGACGAATGAATGTAACTGAGACCATTCTGCAAGAGTGGGACGTTACCGCAGAAGAATTAACGTTAGTCCTTGAGGAAAATCCGAGCTTGAAAGGGATGCTGTTCGGTTACGTAGCCGAACTGAAATTAAAAGAGCGCATCATTGCCTTCGACGACATCTCCTACTTCACAAAGTTCGACGATCACAACCGTAAGAGGAAGGGTGATCTATACATCGTTTACAAGGGCCGCGCGTTCGACATAGAATCGAAGTCGCTTCAAACGGCAACTGTCAGCTTCAACAAAGAGTCGAAGCGGTGGGAAGGAAAGTCACAAGTTGATGCGAGTGACAAAAGGCCCGTCGTCCTACCTGATGGAAGCGCTGTAAGCACTACTCTCCTGCTGAAGGGAGAATTTGATGTGCTTGCAGTCAACTGCTACGCCTTCAATGAGGAATGGCAATTCGTTTTCACTCGCAACGCCAGCCTCCCCACAACAACGTGGCGAGGGTACACTGCTTACCAGCAACAGCATTTGCTCTCTTCTATGGTGAAGGTCACTTGGCCGCCGGAGCCACCCTTCACTAAAGATATCCAGGCTCTCTTGGATGAGATGGTCTCCAAGGATGAAGGATCAGATCCGGAAGCCGTGAAGAAAGGAGGAGCGGTAATTACCAGAGACGAGGAAGGTCTACCGGGACTTCCTCCTCTTCCTGACCTTCTTGATGAAGACTAAGAAAAATGAATGATTCTTCCGGGCGTGAACCTGCCTTTTGATTCGGCTTACTCCCGGCTTGTTGGGACGGACTACGACAAACAAATCCTTAGCATAGAAGCCCATTTGATCATACTCATTGATGATCTCGACATGGGTCAGACACTGCTTGTTGGCGCTTACCTCATCCTGGCATTTGACTATCAGGACGCCGTTATCACGCAGGATGCGTTTCGCTTCGGCGCCTGCGCGGAAGTACATATCGGTTACTGCTGCATGGTACTTCGGTGCACCTTTATGCTTCCTGTCCTCATTGCGCTCGTCGCCGTTGGAGTAAGCGTCTCTAAAGGAGTCGTGTGTTCCAGATCCTGCTTTCTGGCTGTTCTTCCGCCGGTAAAAGCCTTCCATATAAGGAGGATCAAGAACAACGCAGTCGAACGATCCATCATCATACGGCAAGTTGCGGCAGTCTGTGCCGTCGGCGATGTCAGAAGCGTGCAACTCATACTTATCTCGTGGCACATTGCGCCAGAAGACGCCTTTTCCGTAAGTGACATCCGCAATCTTTGCTCCTTTCGGTACGTGCAAATCGAGTATGAGCGGAAACACATCAGCGTTGCCTGCGACATACGCAGAGACGATCAGATTGGATGTGGCTACCCCGCCCTGTGTCCTTTTGTCCTCCTTCTGAGGTTTTTCCGCTCCACTCCTTGAAACATCGGCGTTGGTTTCAAAAAGAGGTAGTTGCTCTTTGACTTTCATAGCGCATCTGGCTTTTTAAGGTTGAATATCTAAAATGTATCCTAAAATGGGATATTTGTCAAGCAGGCCGGCAAAGTAGTTCTCCCGCTGTACCGACACGTGCGTGCGCCGCGACGGGCAGTGGCGGGCGGCGGCGTCGCAGCTCGCCCGGCTGCCGCGCGAGGAGGAGGAGCCGTAGGCGCGTAGCGGCGTGGTCTGATGGCGGGCGGTTTTGCTTATGGAAGGGCAACCCCTTTTCCCGAGCAAACGCACGCGCCGCCATGTCTTTCTTCCGCCCGAACCTCGACGCCATCCTGAGCGTGATGAGCCGCAAAGGCCATCGCATCTTCCGCAATCCGAACCAGGCGTTTGACCTCAACATCGTCGGCATCCGCACGCGGAGCCTCGTGCCGCACACGTTTGACGACTGGCTCACGTTCTTCTACCAGGCGCACGGGCGGTGGGTCTTTAGCGCCTTCCCGGCCACGACGGACCCCGGTCTCTTCTGGCTGGGCAACCCGATGAACGGCCTCGGCACGGCCATCCTCAAAGAGGGGCAGTACCGGCGGATGTACCAGATCGGCAAGCACAAGGGCGCGTACAAGGCGCTCGTGCAGCGCGGCGAGGCCACCGTCATCCGCGACTTCAACCGCGACGGGCGGCTCGACTTCGACTCGGGCCGCGAGGAGACGGGCCGCTTCGGCATCAACATCCACCGGGCCGCGCGCCTGGGCGCCTCCTTGAGCGTGGCGAAGTGGAGCGCCGGCTGCCAGGTGCTGTGCGACCCGCTCCAGTTCGGCTACTTCATGGACGTGTGCGAGCGCGGGCGGCAGACGTTCGGCAACGCGTTCACGTACACGCTCCTGCACGAGCGCGACTTCGATTAGGCGTTGAGCGCTTGGCGCTTCGTGTTTGCGCAGAATTCAGCGTGGGGCGGTGCAAAGGCGGACCAACTGAGCCGCCGGAAGGTATGGAAAAACGCTTCGGCTGAGCGCTCCCTGCGCCGGCCGGACCCCGCCTCTCTGACCACGCTCTTTCCGCCACATGCAGACCCGGAACGCATTTTCTACGCAGGCTTTGATCATCGTGCTTATCGGCGTGGCCGCCGTCGTGGCCGTGGCGCTCGTCGTGCCCGAGCTGATCTGGGCCGTCGTCGGGGCGGCCGTGCTCGTGGCGCTGGGGATGTGGCTGGGCCTGCGCACGGCCGCCACGCGCGCCAGCGAAAAGACGGCCGAGGTGTCCGCTGAGGCGGCGCCCGAGCCGGAGCGCCGGCCAGTGCGCGAAGAACCCGCGCCGCCGCGCGCAGCGAAACCCGAGCAGCCGCCCGAAGCCGCCGCCGTTCAACTCTTGGCGATCCTCCAGCGCGAGGGCCGCCTCATCGACTTCCTGCAAGAGGACATCAAGGCGTACGACGACGCGCAGATCGGCGCCGCCGTGCGCGCCGTGCACGAGGGCTGCCGGAAGGTGCTCGCCGAGCACGTCACCCTCGCCCCGGTGATGGACGAGGCCGAGGGCAGCACCGTTACCGTGGAGGAAGGCTTCGACGCGCGCGCCATCCGCCTCGCCGGCCACGTCGAGGGTGATCCGCCTTTTACCGGCGCGCTCAGGCACCGCGGCTGGCGCGTGGCCGAGATCGACCTCCCCGAGCTGATGCAGAAGAAAGACCGCATCGTCGCCGCCGCCGAGGTCGAGGTGCGTTGAGGGGAGAGGAAACGAGGAGCCGAAGAGCAGCGCCTCTCCTCTTCGTCTCTTCCATTCCCCGTTTCCTTGATTCTCGCCCATTCCCTTTCCCAAACTCCCCCTCTCCCCAAACAGTGAACGATCCGAAGTACATCATCGGCATCGACCTGGGCACGACGCACTGCGTCCTGGCTTACACGAGCGCCGCGGTGCCCGAGCACGAGGCGCCCGAAATAAAACTCTTCGACGTGCCGCAGGTTGTGGGCGCGGGCGAGGTGCAGGCGCACGACCTCCTGCCCTCGTTCCTGCTCATGCCCGGCCCGCACGACGTGCCCGAGAACGGCCTGGCGCTGCCCTGGGACGGCGAGCGCGACTACGCCGTGGGCACGTTCGCCCGCGAGCGCGGCGCCGAGCTGCCGAGCCGGCTCGTGGCCTCGGCGAAGTCGTGGCTCAGCCACAGCGGCGTGGACCGCCAGGCGCCCATCCTCCCATGGAATGCCCCCGAAGGCGCCCGCCGCGTTTCGCCTGTCGAGGCCTCCGTGCGCTACCTCCAGCACCTGCGCGAGGCGTGGGACCACCGCATGGCCGGGGACGACCCCGACGCCCGCCTGGCCCAGCAGGAGATCTACCTCACCGTGCCGGCCTCGTTCGACCCCGTGGCCCGCGAGCTGACGGCCGAGGCCGCGCGCAAGGCCGGCTTCGAAAACCTCACCCTGCTCGAAGAGCCGCAGGCCGCCTTCTACGCCTGGCTCCTGGAGCAGGACGAAAGCTGGCGCGACGCCGTCGAAGTCGGCGAGGCCATCCTCGTGTGCGACATCGGCGGGGGGACGACGGACCTCAGCCTCATCGAGGTGACGGAAGAAGATGGCAACCTCGACCTGCGCCGCTCCGCCGTGGGGAACCACATCCTCCTGGGCGGCGACAACATGGACCTCACGCTCGCCTACGCCGTCCGCGCCAAGCTCGCCCAAGACGGCACCACGCTGGATGAGTGGCAGTTCCGCGCGCTCACGCAGGGCTGCCGCAAAGCCAAAGAGCGCCTCTTGAGCGATCCCGACCTCGACGCCGAGCCGATCAGTATTGCCGGGCGCGGCTCCTCGCTCATCGGCGGGACGATCCGCACGGAGCTGACGCGCGGCGAGGTCGAGGGCGCCATCGTGAACGGGTTCTTCCCCGAGGTCGGAAGGGAGGCGCGTCCGCAACGGCAGGCGCGCGTGGGCGTGCGGGAGATGGGCCTGCCGTACGAGTCCGATCCGGCGGTGACGCGCCACCTGGCCGCGTTCCTGGGCCGGCAGGCCTCGGGTGACGGACAGGCGAGCTTCCCTGTGGCGGTGCTTTTCAACGGCGGCGTGATGCAGGCGGGCACGCTGCGCGAGCGCGTGCTGCACGTCCTGCGTCAGTGGAGCGGCGAGGCGCCCGTGCGCGAATTACCGTCGGCGGGGCTGGACCGGGCCGTGGCGCTCGGCGCTGTGTACTACGGCGCGGCGCGGCGGGGGCAGGGCGTGCGCATCCGCGCGGGGGCGGCGCGCTCGTACTACATCGGCGTTGAGAGCGCGATGCCGGCCGTGCCCGGCGTGCCGACGCCCGTGAAGGCGCTCTGCGTCGTCCCCTTCGGCATGGAAGAGGGGACCGAAGAGAAGGTGACGGAGCGCGACTTCGGCCTCGTTGTAGGCGAAGACGCCGTCTTCCGCCTCATGGCCTCGAACACGCGCAAGGACGACGCGCCCGGCGCCACCGTCGAAGACTGGGGCGGGCAGATCGAGGAGGTCGCCGCGATGGAAACGCACCTCGATGCCGAGGACGAGAGCGGCGGCACGGTGCTGCCCGTCTATCTGGAGAGCCGCATGACGGAGGTGGGCACGCTGGAGCTGTGGTGCGTCGCGCGCGAGGGCGAGCGCCGCTGGAAGCTGGAGTTCGACCTGCGGGAGCAGGAGGAGGAAGGCGTGGACGCGTAAAAGACTGCTGAAGTTTTAGAGACTGTTCGGGAGATGAGCGCGACGCTGCAGACGGCGTTCCCCTCCTGGGCGGGCTATCTTCTCCATCTGACAACGGTGCTGCTATGAAATGGTCTTCAGCAAAGCGCTTTTTAGCGGCTGCACTTCTCGTGGCCCTCGTGGCGGACGTTCCTGCATGGGCGCAACCCGACACCACAGTGGCCTCTTCTGAGGGGACGACCGCGTTCGTGGGTGTGCGGGTGCTCCCCATGACGGGCAGCGAAGGCGCTGAAAGCGGGCGCGTCCTGGAGAATCAGACGGTCGTGGTGCGCCAAGGCCGCATCGCCGAGGTCGGGCCGGCCGGCGAGGTGGCCGTGCCGGAAGGCGCGCGCCGGGTGGAGGGGCAGGGGCGCACCCTCATCCCCGGCCTGGCCGAGATGCACGGCCACATCCCCTCGCCCGAGGAAGCGCCCGACTACACCGAGCGGGTGCTTCTGCTCTACCTCTCCAACGGCGTGACGACGGTGCGCGGCATGTTGGGCACCGCCGGGCAGCTGGCCCTGCGCGAGCGCGCCAACCGAGGCGAGGTCCTCTCGCCCTCGCTCTACCTGGCCGGCCCGCCCTTTACCGGCGGCAGCGTGGACTCGCCGGAGGCGGCGCGCCAACGGGTGCGCGCGCAGCATGATCAAGGGTGGAATTTCCTGAAAGTGCTCAACGGCATGACGCGCCCGGAGTACGACGCGATGGCCGAGACGGCTCACGAAGTGGGCATCCCCTTTATCGGCCACGTGCCCGAGAGCGTCGGCCTCATGCACGCGCTCGAAAAGGGGCAGCAGACGCTCGACCACCTCGACGGCTACATCGAGTACCTGAATGGCAACGAAGGCCCCGTCGATGAGGATGCGCTGGCCGAGGCCGTGCGCCGCACCCGCGAGGTCGGCACGGCCGTCGTCCCCACGATGGCGCTCTGGGAGACACTCCGCGGCACCGCCCGCCTCGACACGCTCACCGCGTATCCCGAGCTGAAGTACATGCCGCCGGAGCTGGTTGAGGAGTGGACGAAGAGCCACGAGGAGCGCCTCGCCGACCCGGACTTCGACGAGGCCGCCGCGCGCCACGTTATCGAGAACCGCACGCGCGTGCTCCGGGCGCTGCGCGAGGGCGGGGTCACGGTCCTCTTCGGCACCGACGCGCCGCAGCAGTTCAGCGTGCCGGGGTTCTCGGTGCACCGCGAGGTCCGGCGCATGACGGAGGCCGGCTTCACGCCGTACGAGATCCTCCAAACGGCCACGCAGAACGTCGGCGCCTACTTCGAGGACGAGGACCACTTCGGCGTTGTCGAGCCGGGCGGGCGCGCCGACCTGGTGCTCTTAGAGGCCAACCCGCTTGAAGACATCGGCCACCTGAAGGAGCGCGCGGGCGTGATGGTGCAGGGGCGGTGGCTGCCGGAGGAGGAGATCCAGGAGCGCCTGCGCGAGATCGCCGCTGCCTACACGCAGGAGCCATGACGCAGCCCTCGATCCTCCCCGAGGGGTGCATCCGCATGGTCGTGGACTCGCTCGACCAGCCGCAGCTCGTGTTCTTGGGCGAAGACGGCGACGTGGTGAAGCGGTTCATGGCAGATGAGTAGAGAAGAAACACAGCAGAGCAGCATGTCGAGCAACGCAAACGGCGACGCGCGCTACATCATCGGCGTGGATCTGGGGACGACGAACACCGTCGTCGCCTACGTGGATCTGGACGCCGCAGGAGAAAACGGGCGGCGCATCGAGCACTTCGAGGTCCCGCAGCTCGTAGCCCCCGGCGAGCTTGGGCGCGCGCCGATGCTGCCGTCGTTTCTGTACCTGCCCGGCCCGCACGACCTGCCGGGGGGGAGCCTGGCGCTGCCGTGGGACGCCACCCGCGGCTACGCCGTGGGCGTCCTGGCACAGGAGCAGGGCGCGCGTGTGCCGGGGCGCCTGGCCGCCTCGGCGAAGTCGTGGCTCAGCCACGGCGGCGTGGACCGCACGGCGGACATCCTCCCCTGGCAGGCGCCGCACGAGGTGAAACAAGTCTCGCCCGTCGAGGCCTCAGCCCGCTACCTCCGCCACGTGCGCGAGGCGTGGAACGAGGAGATGGCCCGCGGCAACGACGAGCATCGCTTCGAGCGGCAACGCGTGGTGCTCACCGTCCCGGCCTCCTTCGACGAAGTCGCGCGCGAACTCACCGTCGAGGCCGCCCGCCGCGCTGGCATCCCCGATTTCGTTCTTTTGGAGGAACCCCTCGCTGCGTTCTACGCCTGGCTCGATGCCCGCGCTGCGGATGGCGAATCCGAAGAAGCCGTCTCGAGAGAAGACATCCAAGACGGCGCGCTCGTCCTCGTGTGCGACGTGGGCGGCGGCACGTCGGACTTCTCCATCATCCGGGCGCGGCGCGAGAGAGGCGAGGACGAGGTGCGCTTCGAGCGCCTGGCCGTGGGCGAGCACCTCATGCTCGGCGGCGACAACATGGACCACGCGCTCGGCCGCAAGGTCGAGACCGAGATCGCGGGCGAGGCCGGCGCGCTCGACCCGCAGCGCTGGCAGCAGCTTGTCGAAGGGTGCCGCCGCGCCAAGGAATCGCTCCTCGGCGACGACGCGCCTGAGGAGGAGCAGGTCAGCGTGGCCGCGCGCGGGAGCCGGCTCATCGGCGGGACGCTCACGGGCACGCTCCGCCGCGACGACGTGGAGCAGCTTGTCCTCGAAGGCTTTTTCCCGGAGGCCAGCCTCGACGACCCGCTCCAGGGCGCGCGCCGCACGGGGCTTACCGAACTCGGCCTGCCGTACGAGCCGGACGCGGCCATCACGCGCCACTTGGCCGCCTTCTGGCGCCGCTTTCTTCCGCTGCTCCGCGAAGAAACAGACCGCGAGGCACCGCGACCGGATTACCTCCTCTTCAACGGCGGCGTCTTCACGCCCGAAGTCCTGCGCGAGCGGCTGCGGCGGATCGTCGGCGGATGGTTTGCCGAAGGGTGGGCGCCGCGGGAGCTTTCCGGCGTGCGGCGCGACCTCGCCGTGGCGCGCGGGGCGGCGTACTACGGCCTCGTCCGCCGGGGCGAGGCCGCGCGCGTGGGCAGCGGGAGCGCCAGGGCGTACTACGTGGCCGTGGCCGCCGGTAAGGATGGGGCCGACGAAGAAAAACAGCCGGCCATGTGCCTCGTGCCGCGTGGGGCCGAAGAAGGCTTTTCTGCTCGGCTCGAAAAGATGCCCGTCGAGGCCTTGACGAACCAGCCCGTCACGTTCCACCTCTTCTCTTCGATCTCGCGCACGGGCGACGCCTTCGGCGAGGTCGTCACGCTCTCCGACGACGAGGCGCAGGCGCTCCCGCCCATCCGCACGGTCTTGCGCTTTGGGCGGAAGGGGATCGCGCGGGCGCTCCCCGTCGAACTCGGCGTGCGGCTCACCGAGGTGGGCACGCTCGAGCTGTTCTGCCAGTCCGTGCAGACGGAGCACCGCTGGGCGCTGGCCTTCGACGTGCGCCAGGAGGCCGATGCGCTTCCGGAAGACGGCGAGGCTGATCCTTCCGAAACGCTCGATCTCGAACAGATCGAGGCCGCGCAAGACGCCCTCCGCGACGCCTTCGAGAATGGAGAGACGCCGCCCGGCGAGGCGCTCTGGGAAGCGCTTGAAGAAAAGCTGGACGCGCCGCGCACCGAGTGGCCGCTGCCCGCTCTCCGCAAGCTCTCCGACGCGCTCCTCAAGCTGGAGCACGACGCCTCGCCGGAGCACGAGCGCGCGTGGCTCGACCTCTTAGGCTACGCGCTCCGCCCCGGCTACGGCGACGCCGTGGACGACTGGCGCTTGCGGGAGGCATGGAAGACCTACATGAGCGGCCTCGCGTTTCCAAAAGAGACCGAGAACCAGCTGGCGTGGTGGCGCTTTTGGCGGCGCATCGGCGGGGGGCTGCCGGCCAAGAAGCAGGCGCAGGTCTACTACGACGCGCGCGCGCAGATTCAGCACAAGGTGCGCACGCGCAAACGCCACCCGCTTTACCCGCAGCGCCTTTCGGATGAGGAGAAGCAGGCGGCCTGGAAAACCCTCGCCACCTTCGAGCGCCTGCCCTCGGACGTGCGCGGGGCGCTCGGGCAGATCGTCATCGAGCAGTTCCAAAAGAAGCCGAGCGTGTCGATGCTCTGGGCCTTGAGCCGCCTCGGCACGCGGCAGCCGCTCTACGGCCCGCTCGACAGCCTCGTCCCAGCCGAGGAGGCGGGCGGCTGGCTCAAAACGCTCCTCGGCTTCAAGCTGCCGCGGCAAGAGGCCGTTGCTTTCACGCTCGTCCACCTCACTCGGCGCACGGGCGACCGCGGGCGCGACGTGCCCGAGGGCGTCAGGCAGCAGGTCGTGGGCGAGCTGCGGCGGCACGAGGAGAGCGAAAAGCTGCTCGCCCCCGTTCAGAGCGCCGGCGCCGAGGTGCCGCCCGAGGCCGAGGCGTGGCTCATTGGCGAGCCGCTGCCGGCGGCGGGCGATGCGGCGGCGCTGCCGGAGCGCATCGGCATCGCGTACGCCGGCGAGGAGGGGGCGTAGCGCGGGGCGGCAGCCACTGCTCGGCGCCTTACGAGGCGCTCACTGCGCGGGCACGGCGGCGGTCTCAGTCTCCGCCGCCGCTTCGTCGGTGAGGCGGAGGGCGGTGGCCTGGTCGGTGATGAGCACGCTGACGAGCTTGCCGCGCAGCGCCGCGCGGATGACCGCCGTCTTCTCCACGCCGCCCGCCACGCCTACGACGCGGTCCACGCGCCGCAAGTCATCGAGGCCGATGCCGATGGTCCGGCTGGCGAGCGTGCCTTCGATGGGCGCGCCGTCCTCGTCGAAAAAACGCAGGGCGATGTCGCCCACGGCGCGGGTGTCGAGCAGCCTGCGCACCTGGTCCTCGCCGATGACCGACTCCTCCATGAGCACGGAGTTCGTCGTAAGCGCGCCGATGCCTACAAAGGCGATGTCGATCTTCGAGAAGAGGCGCAGCGCGCCCTGGGTGTGCTGGTCGGCGAGGAGCACCTGGCGCGCCTCGGCGCTGTGGACGATGCCGGGGGTAGGCAGGAGCGTGAGCTTGCAGTCGAGCAGGCGCGCGAGGCGGCGGGAGAGGTCCGCCGCGTGCGCCTCGGCCTCGGGCGGGCCGACGCCGCCGAGCGCCTGCACCACGTGCGCGTTGCCGATGGGGAGCGGCTGCATCGCCCGCACCATGGCCTGGAGCGTGGTGCCCCACGTCAGCCCGATGACGTCGCTGGAAGAAACCGTCCGGTGCAGGTACTCGGCGGCGGCGGCGCCCAGCTGCCGCTTGATGAGCGCCTCGCTCTCCGGCTGGCCTCTTGGCCCTTCCGCCTTGACGACGAGCGCTTCCTGGAGGCCGTAGCGGTCTTCGAGCCGGGCCTCCAGGGCCGAGAAGTCGCTCCCCGGCGCCACGATGGAGATCCGCACGATGCCGTGCTCGCGCGCCTGGCTCAAGAGCCGAGAGACCTTCGAGCGCGAGAGGCGCAGCCGCTCGGCAATCTGCTGCTGCTTCTGGTCCTGCACGTAGTACATCGTCCCCACCTTCCACATCAAACGCAGATCGGGCGGGTCTTTCGGCCTCGGCATGGGCGGGTTTCGGCGGTGAGCAAGGGATGAAACAACTCGGACATCTGGGCGCAAGGTAAAAGTTCTAATGCCGCGATACAGACAAGAAGCGGTAAAAGCATCCCGGCAGGCGGGACAAGGCTTCTCTATTTTCGATGGGCACTTGCTTCTGCGTGAAGGTATCGTTAACGTGAGATGAACAGATGTTCCGCAACGAAAAGGCGTTCGCAATCTCTGTTCGAGCATCGACGTCGTCGGAGCATTTCTCCATGAAGAAGCAGCTCGTCAAAAAGGCGGGGGCATCGATTCGCTGAGCAGGCGAACCGCTCAGCCGGAGCACAAGAGTATGGCAACGGGGCAATCATCAACGCTGGCCGAGCGCTTGGACGCCATCGAGGAGTTCGACCGCGAGCCGGTCTCCGAAGGGCGCCTGCAGGGGCCGTCGAACTTCGTCGGCCTCTACGCCAGCGAGCACGTCGCCGGCACGGAGTTCGTCATCGGCCCCTTGTTCGTCGCCCACGGCGTCACGGCCTCGGACCTCTTCGGCGGCCTCTTGGTGGGCAACCTCCTGGCCGTCTTAAGCTGGGCCTTCGTGTGCGCCCCCATCGCCACCCGGACGCGGCTGAACCTCTACTGGAAGCTCAGGCAGATCACCGGGCCGGGGCTGCTCTTCGCCTACAATATCGTCAACGCCCTGATGTTCTGCTTCCTGGCGGGCGCGATGATCTCGGTGGCCGCCACGGCCGTGGGCCTGCCCATCGGGATGCCCATGCCGGAGCTTACCGACGTCTACCCGACGAGCCTCTCTTGGGTCTTGGTCGTCTTCTTCGTCGGCTCGGTCGTGACCGTGCTGGCGATCCTGGGCTTCGAGAAGATCGCCGCCTTCGGCAAGGTGGCCTCGCCCTGGATGTTCTTGATCTTCGTCGCCGCAGCGGTGGCGGTCTTGCCGCGTCTAGGGATGGAGAGCATGGGCGACTTCTGGTCGGTGGCCAACGAGCGGATCTGGACGGGGGTGCCCTTGGAGGGGCAGAGCAAGTTCACGTTCTGGCACGTGACGTTTTTCGCCTGGTTTGCCAACCTGGCCATGCACCTGGGGATGGCCGACATGACGATCCTGCGCTACGCCCGGAAGTGGCAGTACGGGTTCTTGAGCGCCTTTGGGATGTACCTCGGGCACTTCGTGGCGTGGATCGCCTCGGGGATCTTGACGGCGGCGGCCCTGGGCGACGTCGCCCCCGGCCCGATAGCCTACCTCGGCGCGGGGCTGGCCGGGGCCGTGGCCGTGGTCATCGCCGGGTGGACGACGGCGAACCCGACGATCTACCGCGCCGGGCTGGCGCTGCAGACGATCACGCCGGGGTGGAGCCGCTGGAAGGTCACCGGCGCCGTCGGGCTGATCACCACCGTGGCGGCGCTCTTCCCGGCCCTGATGATGCAGCTTCTGGGCTTCGTCGCGCTCTACGGCCTGGTCTTGATGCCGATGGGCGCGGTGGTCTTCGCCGACTTCTGGCTCGTGCCTCGGCTGGGGCTGCGGCCCGACTACGCCGCGTGGAAGGAGGTGGTCTTTAGCTGGCCGGCGGCGCTGGCCTGGGGCGGGACGCTCGGGGCGTGCTGGGGGATCAACTGGGCGTGGGGGCTGGAGATCTTCTTCCTGGCGCTGCCGGGGTGGTTCATCGCGGTCGCGCTCTACCTCGGGGCGAGCTACGCGCAGCAGCAGGGCCGTCGCCCGCCCGAGTCGCCCGCCGAAGCGCGCGCCGAGGCCACCGCTGCCCGTCCCCAAACCATCGCCGGAGGAAAGCCATGACGAGCCCTCGGAGCACCGCACGTTCGGCGCCGTTTGCGCCGCTGCTCATGGCGCTCTCGGCGCTGGGCCTCCTGCTCACGGTCGGGCCGTCGTTTTTCGTGTTCTACGGAGTGATCACGTGGGAGACGCACGCCTGGCTCATGGTCGCCGGCACGGCGCTCTGGTTCGCCACGGCGCCTTTTTGGATACGGGGCCGCGACCTCGAAGAGGCGCCGCCCGAGGATGAGGCCGCCGAAGCCGCCTCCGTCTAAACGAATCGACACGCTGCCACCATGCTTTCTGCACGTCATATCGAAGCGCACAACGCGGAGCGCGCCGACGCGCACGCGCGCGACCTCGACGCGCTGGCCGAGCGCCTGCACCGCCGGCGCGGCCTCGGCGTCGAGGCGCTCCTGGAGCGGGTGCGCCAGTTCGAGGTGGCCGTGCCGTCGTGGGCTTTGGGCGCGGGCGGGACGCGCTTCGGGCGCTTTCCGTCCGAGGGCGAGCCGCAGAGCGTGTACGAGAAGGTGGATGACGCCGCCGTCATCCACCGGCTCACGCGCTCGACGCCGCGCGTCTCGCTCCACATCCCGTGGGACGAGCCGGAGGACCCCGCCGCGCTGAAAGAGCACGCCTCGGGCCTCGGCCTCGGCTTCGACGCCGTAAACTCGAACACCTTCCAGGACTCGGAGGGGCAGGCGCACTCTTACAAGTACGGCTCGCTCGGCCACACCGAAGCCGCCGTGCGCGAGCAGGCCATCCAGCACAACAAAGCGGTCATCGACCTGGGCGAGACGCTCGGCTCAGAGGCCCTCACCGTCTGGCTGGCCGACGGCTCGAACTATCCCGGCCAGATGCATCTGCGCAAAAGCTTCGACCGCGTGCTTGGCGGCTTGCGCGAGATCTACGACCACCTGCCGGCAGGCTGGCGGCTCTTCACCGAGCACAAGCCCTACGAGCCGGCCTTCTACGCCACGGTGGTGCAGGACTGGGGGTCGTCGCTGATGCTGGCTCAGGCTCTCGGCGAGAGGGCGCAGTGCCTCGTGGACCTCGGCCACCACCTCCCGAACACGAACGTCGAACTCGTCGTGGCGCGCCTGGTGACGGCCGGGAAGCTCGGCGGCTTCCACTTCAACGACTCGAAGTACGGCGACGACGACCTCACCACCGGCTCGATCAAGCCCTACCAGCTTTTCCTGGTGATGAACGAGCTGGTGGACGCCCAAGAGGACGAGGCCGTGGAGGGCTTCGAGCCGGCGCACATGATCGACCAGAGCCACAACCTCAAGGACCCCATCGAGGCGTTTCTGCAAACGGCGGAGCAGCTTCAGCAGGCCTGGGCGAAGGCACTCTTAGTGGACCGCGCGGCGCTCTCGGGCTACCAGGACGAGAACGATGCGCTCATGGCCGAGAAGACGCTCCAGGCCGCCTTCGCCACGGACGTGCGCGCGCTCTGCGCCGAGGCCCGGCGGCAGGGCGGCGGCGCGCTCGACCCCGTGGCCGCCTTCCGCGCCTCGGGCTACCGCGCCGCGAAAGCCAAAGAGCGCACGACCGAAGCGTACGCCGCGCCGCAGAGCCTGTGATCGGAGTGTGGGGGGTTGGGAGAAGCTTTGATCGAGCAACCCTTCCATACCTCCACACTTCCATACGCATTCAAACTGCCGTAGCACATAGATCTACCGCCATCGCATCCATGCTGGCTTCCCCCTCATCACCACCGCAGTACCTCGCCTTTGACCTCGGCGCGTCGAGCAGCCGCGCGGTGCTCGGCACGCTGGTCCAGGGGCAGATGCGCATGGAGGAGCTGCACCGCTTCGAGACGCCCATCCTCGAAGAAGGCGCGCACCTGTTCTGGGACCTCGATGCGCTCTGGCAGGAGCTGCAGGCCGGGCTGCGCGCCGCACAGGAAGCGGCGGGGCCGCGTCTGCGCTCTCTCTCGGTAGACTCGTGGGCGGTGGACTACGTGCCGCTCGACGCCGGCGGCGAGCCGCTGCGCAACCCGCACTGCTACCGCGACCCGCGCACCGAGGGCGTCATGGAAGAAGCGTTCGAGACGATGCCGGCCGAAAAGATTTTTCAGCGTACCGGCATCCAGTTTCTGCCCTTCAACACGCTCTACCAGCTTCTGGCCGACCGGCGGCAGGGCCTGGACGAGAAGCGCAAAGCGGCCGCCTACCTCACCGTGGCCGACTACTTCAACCACCGCTTCGGCGGGCGCGCCGTGATGGACGCCTCGATGGCTTCGACGACGCAGCTCTACGACGTGCAGAAAGGGCGCTGGGCGCAGTCGCTCTTCGACGCCTTTGGCCTCGATGCCGAGGCGTGGCCTAAGATCGTCCCCTGCGGCACCGGGATTGGGACGGTGGACAACGAGCCGTCCAAAATCGAAGTCGTAGCCAGTTGCTCGCACGACACGGCCTGCGCCGTGGCCGCCGTGCCGGCTGAGCCGGACGCGCGCTGGGCGTACGTGAGCAGCGGCACGTGGTCGCTCCTCGGCACCGAGCGCTCCGCGCCGCTCCTGACGGACGACGCGCGCGAGGCCGGCTTCACCAACGAGGTGGGCCTTGACGGCACCATCCGTTTTCTGAAAAACCTGACTGGCTTCTGGCCGCTGCAAGAGTGCGTGCGCGCCTGGGAGGAGGCGGACGAGGCGTTCGCCTACGAAGACCTCTTCGCCGAAGCCGAGCAGGCCGCGCCCGCCGCCGCGTCCCTCGACCTGCAAGACGAGCGCTTCCTCGAGCGCGGCGACATGGAAGGGCGCATCGACGCGCACCTGCGCGAGCGCGGCCACGCGATGCCGGAGACGCGCGGCGCCCTCGCGCGCCTCCTGCTGGAGAGCCTCGCGGCGAGCTACCGCCGCACCCTCGACGCGCTCGAGCGGCTTACCGGCGAAGAGATCGACGTGCTGCACCTCGTGGGCGGGGGCGCGCAGGTCGAACTCCTGAGCCAGCTCACGGCCGACGCCACCGGCCGCCGCGTGGTGGCCGGCCCAGTGGAGGCCACGGCGCTGGGCAACCTGCTCGTGCAGGCGCGCGCCATGGGCGACCTGCCGGAAGACGTCTCCGTCCGCGCCGCCGCCCGCCGCTCCGCCGATCTGCGGACCTACACGCCCCGCCGCCAGCCAGCCTGACTTCGGCGGCTTCTTACGCTTCACGTTCTTGCGCCTCACCTCACCCCCTGAATGCTCATGGAAACACTTGCCAAAAACCCCACCTTTCAGCACGTCGAGAACCGCTGGGACGACGCCGAGGCCGGAGGTCTCGATCCGGTGGGCCGGCTCGTCTACCGCTCGAACCTCTTGGGCGCAAACTGGCGCATCACCAACACCGGCGGCGGGAACACCTCGGCTAAGCTCATGGAAGAGGACCCGCTTACCGGCGAGGAGGTCGAGGTGCTGTGGGTCAAAGGCTCCGGCGGCGACCTGCGCACGGCCGAGAGGAAAAACTTCGCCTCGCTCTACCAGGAGAAGCTCCTGGCTCTGCAAGACGTCTACGCCGCCTTCGACGAGCGCGGCCCAAAGACGAAGGCCGAGGACGAGATGCCGGGCCTCTACGCGCACACCACGTTCAACCTCAATCCGCGCGCGCCCTCCATCGACACGCCGCTGCACAGCTTCATCCCGCATCGGCACATCGACCACACGCACCCGGTGGCGTGCATCGCCATCGCCACGGCCGAGAACGGCAAGGAACTGACGCAGGAGATTTACGGCGACGAGGTCGTCTGGATCGACTGGCAGCGGCCCGGCTTTGAACTCGGCCTCACCATGCAGCGCGTTTGCGAGGAGCACCCCGACGCCAAGGGCATCATGATGGGCGGGCACGGCCTCATCAACTGGGCCGATTCGGGCAAGGAATGCTACCTTTTGAGCCTGCGCCTCATCGACCAGGCCGAGGCCTTTTTGCAGGAGAAGGGCAAGGGCGACTACGCCTTTGGCGGCGCGAAGCACGAATCGCTTTCGGAAGAGGAGCGCGAGGCGGTGCTCGTCGAAGTCCTGCCGTGGCTGCGCGGGCAGATCAGCCAGGAGAAGCGCGCCATCGGCACGGTGCAGATGGACGACGAGATCCTCGGCTTCGTCAACGGCGCCGACGCCGAGCGCCTGGCCGAGCTGGGCACCTCGTGCCCGGACCACTTTATCCGCACGCGCATCAAGCCGCTCTACGTGGATTGGCAGCCCGACGCGAGCGACGCGGACGGCCTCAAGGAGAAGCTGGAGGCCGGCCTGGCGCAGTACCGCGAGGACTACGCGGCGTACTACGAAAAGCACAAGCGCGACGACTCGCCCGCCATGCGCGGCGCCGAGCCGACGGTGGTGCTCATCCCCGGCGTTGGCATGATCGCCTGGGGGAAGTCGAAGAGCGAGAGCCGCGTCACGGCCGAGTTCTACAACGCCGCCGTGCAGGTGATGAAAGGCGCTGAGGCCGTGAGTACGTACACGGCGCTGGACCGGCAGGAGGCCTTCGACATCGAATACTGGCGCTTGGAGCAGGCCAAGATCGAGCGCCGCCCGCCGGAGGAGGAGCTGGCGCGCGAGATCGTGGCCGTCGTCGGCGCGGGGAGCGGCATCGGGCGCGAGGTGGCGCACCGCCTCCTGGCCGAGAACGCCACGCTGGCCTGCCTCGACCTCGACGCCGACGGGGCCGAAGCGACGGCCGAAGCGCTACTCGAAGAAGTCGGCATGGGCATCGGCGTGGCGGGCACGGGCCTGAGCGGCTCGGGCGACGCCATCGGCCTCGGCTGCGACATCACCGACCGCGCCTCCGTGCAGGCGGCGCTGCGGCAGGTGCTCCTCGCCTACGGCGGCCTCGACCACGTGGTGATCACCGCCGGCCTCTACGTCAGCCCCGAGGACGGGCACATCTCCGACGCGCAGTGGGACCAGACGTTCTCGGTCAACGTCAAGGGCGCCTACGTCGTGGCCGACGAGGCGGCAGCGCTCTGGCGGGCGCAGGACCTCGGCGGGTGCGCGCTGGTCGTCACCACGAGCGCCAACGCCGTGGTGCCCAAGGCGGGCAGCATCGGCTACGACACGAGCAAGGCCGCGGCCAACCACCTCATCCGCGAACTGGCCGTGGCGCTGGCGCCGCAGGTACGCGTCAACGGCGTGGCACCGGCCACCGTGGTAGAGGGCAGCTCGATGTTTCCGCGCGAGCGCGTGATGGCCTCTCTGGAGAAGTACGGCCTGGACTACGACGAGAGCGAAGACACCACCGCGCTGCGCGAGCGCCTGGCCGAGTTCTACTCGGGCCGCACGCTCACGGGCGACCCCATCACGCCCGACGACCAGGCCGAGGCCATCTTCCTGCTCGTCTCCAGCAAGCTGAGCAAGACGACCGGGCAGGTCCTGGCCGTGGACGGCGGACTGAAGGAGGCGTTCCTGCGGTGACCATGCCCCGGCTCCGGGCTGAAGAGTAGGGATTCGTAATTCGTCTCCGCCCTTTTCCCAAAGTCATTCCCGCGAAAGCGGGAATCCAGAGCAGAAAGCGAAGCGGTGGTCCGCTCTGGATCCCCGATCAAGTCGGGGATGACATTCCAGGGAAGGGCCGAGACAACACGAAAACGGCCGTTTGTGTGAATGCCTACCTCTACCAGCCGGCTCCGGGGAGATGAGGGTGACGAGGCACCGCCTCAGCATCCGGCTTCCTCCTCGCCCAGTCCCTTTCCTTCGTAATCTTCGATTTCCCGCGAGGGGAGAGGGGACGCATACGCTGCCGTAAGCGCCAAATCGAAAAGCCGAAATAGCGCCGCACGTCACCATGCCCGCTGCCGCCATCGACACGGTTGACACGTTCGTGCAGGCGCTGGACCGCCTGGCGGTGACGTGGGCGCGCACGCCGCCGGACGGCCTCGGTGCCGCGTTGCGCGAAGCCATCGAGTCGCCGGCCGTCGGGGCATCCGGGCTGCGGGACGCCTTCGGCCTGGCAGAAGACGCCGCTGGCATCGCTTGGCGCCCGACCGCCGGGCAGCTGCGCGCCGCGCGCACGGGCGTGACGGCCGCCCGCCTCGGCGTGGCCGATTACGGCAGCCTGCTCATCGAGAACGCGCCCGACGGCACCGAGCCGGTCAGCCTCTTCCCCGAAAAACACGTGGCCGTGCTGCGCGCCGAGGACCTCGTGCCGGACATGCCGGCGGCCTTTCGCTGGCTCGCCGAGGCGCTGCGCACCGCGCCGACGAGCTTCGTCCTCGCCACCGGGCCGAGCGCCACGGCCGACATGGGCGCGCTCGTCCGCGGCGCGCACGGGCCGAAGACCGTGCACGTCATCATCGTGGAGGGGTAAGGGTTCGCGAATGCGTTTGCCTGTAACGTCTCCCCCTTCTGAAGGGGGACCAAGGGGGATGTAAAAGCGGCCATCTGCCAACCCTAAACATTCCCCTTCGGCGACTGTGTCGCCTCTTCCCCCTTCAAAGGGGGAGTTTCTGTCGGACATCGAAACGGTTTCGTTATGAGCCATTCCCCCGCCGCCTCGAAGGCTGCCCCGAAGACCCGCGCCCAGAAGGCCGCCCGCATCCGGCACCTGCTGGCCACGGAAGGCGCCTCCGTCGCCAAGAACACGCAGGGGTTTAACCAGGGCCGCTACCGCTCGGTCGCCCGGCTCGATGATTACGAGGCGCTCAAAAGGCGCGCGCGAGCGATCAAAGAAGACGCCATCGCGCGCCTGCCGGAGCTGATCGCGCAGCTTACGGCCTCCGTGGAAGCCAACGGCGGGACCGTCTACCTCGCCGCCGACGCCGCCGACGCCAACCGCTACATCTGCGACCTCGCGCAGGGCGCGCGGCGCCTCGTCAAGAGCAAGTCCATGACGACGGAGGAGATCGAGGTCAACGCCGCGCTACAGGCGGCGGGCGTCGAGGTGGTCGAGACGGACCTGGGCGAGTGGGTGCTGCAACTGGCCGAGGAGCGCCCGTCGCACATCGTCGCACCGGCCATCCACAAATCGCGCCCGGAGATCGCGCAGCTTTTCAACGAGCTTTTTTCTCCAGAGCAGCCGCTCGAAACGGCCGAGGAGCTGACGGCCTTCGCCCGCGCGCGCCTGGGCGACCTCATCGCCACAGCCGACGTGGGGATGACGGGCGCCAACTTCATCGTGGCTGAGACGGGCACGCTCGTCCTGGTCACGAGCGAGGGGAACGCGCGCAAATCGGCCTTCGTGCCGCCGCTCTACGTGGCCGTCGCCGGCGTGGAGAAGATCGTCCCGACGGTGGAAGACGTGCAGCCGTTCGTCGAACTCATCGGCCGCTCGGGCACGGGGCAGGACATCACCTCGTACATCTCGCTTTTCACGCCGCCTTTCCGCACGCCCGTGGCCGACTTCGGCCGGCCGGAGGCGCCGCTCGTGCCGGAGGTATCGCCCGCCACGAACGGGCAGGCGGCGGCACGCGCGTTCCACCTCGTCTTGATCGACAACGGCCGCCTAGCCATGCGCGAGGATGCGCAGCTCAAGGAAACGCTCTACTGCATCCGCTGCTCGGCCTGCGCCAACACGTGCGCGAACTTCCAGCGCGTGGGCGGCCATGCGTTTGGCGGGAAGACGTACTCCGGCGGCATCGCCACGGGCTGGGAGGCGGGCGTGCACGGCCTCGACGCGGCGGCCTCGTTCAACGACCTGTGCACGGGCTGCACGCGTTGCGTCCCGGCCTGCCCCGTGGGCATCGACATCCCGTGGATCAACGTCGTCGTGCGCGACCGCATCAACCGCCAGGGCAGCGGCGCCTTCGACTGGCTGATGCCTGGCCTGCGGAGCGGCGCCGCCGGCGGGGCGGACGTCAGCAAGCAGGTCTTTGGGCGCTTCGCCACGCTCGCCAAGCTGGGCAGCCTCACGGCGCCGCTCTCGAACTGGGTGGCTCAGACGCAGCCTGTGCGGCGGGTGATGGAGCGCGTGCTGGGCATCGACCGCCGGCGCGCGCTGCCGGTGTTTCAGCGGGAGACGCTGGCGAGGTGGTTCGCCCGCCGGCCCGCCCCGCCGCGCCGCCTTGAGCGCGAGGTCGTCCTCTTCAACGACATCTACACGAACCACGTCCACACCGCGCGTGGGAAAGCCGCCGTGCGCGTCCTCGAAGCGCTGGGCGCCGGCGTGCACCTCTCCGCGCCGATGGACAGCGGGCGCGCGCCGCTCTCGCAGGGGCTGATCGGCCAGGCTGAGAAGGCGGCGCAGGCGGCGTACGCGCACCTCGAAGCGCACCTCGCCGCCGGGCGCGACGTCGTCGTCATCGAGCCGACGGACCTGGCGATGCTGTGGCGCGACTACGCGAAGCTGATCCCCGAGGCGTCCTACGAGCGGCTGCGGGCGCACACGCACGAGGCCATGGCCTACGTCGAAAAGCTCGTCGAAGAAGACGGCGCCGACCTCAGCGGATTGCGGCAAGGCGCGGGGCAACCCATCGCCTACCACAGCCACTGCCAGCAGCGCACGCTCGGGCTGCAAGCGCCGACGGTGCGGCTCCTCGAACGGCTCGGCTACGACGTGGAATGCTCCGAGGTGGAGTGCTGCGGCATGGCCGGCTCGTTCGGATACAAAATCGAATACTACGAGCTGAGCATGGACGTGGGCCAGCCGCTCCGGGAGCAGTTCACGAGCGAGGAGATGGGAAAGCGCGCCGTGACCGCCAGCGGCACCTCCTGCCACGAACAGCTCGAAGCGCTGCTGGGCCGAGCGGTGCGGCACCCCCTCGAACTGATGCTGCCGGCGGAAGCGGACTGAGCGGGCCATCCCCTCGGCGGCTCGTCCCTGCCTGCCGACGGTTCAAAGCTGCCGGGGAACGGTTCGGCAAATCCGCCTCCGCTGTCTTTACATTTTCTTGACACTTCGGCGGAGAAGAAGTATACTGCGGGTACGAGCAGAATGTCAGCGTTGAAAATTTGTGCGCGAACAAGCACGCCGAGGCTCACCGCTCATCCGCTTTGCGCGGAGAGAGCGGAGGCAGCTTGACCAGAGCCGCAACCTCGTTCATCAGCTTAACACGGGATTTCTATGAAACGGATGGCCAAGATCCCTTCGCGCTTTTCGGAAGCGCTTCAGTATGGGCGAGCCGCGGTGCTGTGCGCGGCGCTGATGCTCTTCGCTAACGTGGCCCTCGGGCAGGACGGCGGGGTCATTGCCGGCACCGTGACGGACAGCACGACGGGGCAGCCGCTGCCGGGCGTGAACGTCGTCATCCAAGGAACGCAGCAGGGGGCCTCGACGGGGGCGGAGGGCACGTACGAGATCCCCGGCCTCGACCCCGGCACGTACACGCTGCAAGCCTCTTTCGTCGGCTTCACGCCGAAGACGATTGAGGGCATCGAGGTGGGGGCGGACGAGGTTGCGACGGCGGACTTTGAGTTGGTGCCGAGCACGGTGGCGCTCGACGAGGTCGTGGCCGTGGCGTACGGCGAGGTCGAGCAGGCCAACGTGACCGGCTCGGTGTCGAAGATTGAGGCGGAGAACTTTGAGGAGGCGCCCGTGGCGGGTTTTGAAAATGCGATGGCGGGTAAGGCCGCGGGCGTGCAGGTGCAGCAAAGCTCAGGCGTGCCCGGCGGTGGGACCGAGATCAACATTCGCGGCCTCGGGTCCATCAGCGCGACGAACGCGCCGCTCTACGTCGTGGACGGCGTGCCGGTGGGCAACAGCAGCGCCAACATCAACAACCCGCTCAACTCCATCGCGCCGCAGGACATCGAGTCCATCTCGATCTTGAAGGACGCCGCCTCGGCGGCCTTGTACGGCTCGCGTGCGAACAACGGCGTCGTGATCATCACGACGAAACGAGGCTCCGACGGTGAGCCGAGAATCACGTTCAGCTCGCAGGTGGGCGTGCAGGCCGTGCCGAGCTACGAGGAGCCGGACGTGATGAACGCTGCGGAGTACGTGCGCTTCCGGCAGGAGTCCATCATCGACGACCACATCGTGTCTAACGGCCTGGACGTGGACGCGGAGAACTTCCGCCAGGAGTTCCCAGACGTCTTTAACGAGATCGTGCCGGAGCCGCTGCGCGACCCGGACTCCTATGGTGAGGGCACGAACTGGTTTGACGCCATCACCGATACGGCGCCGTTCCAGCAGCACAACCTCTCGGTGCGCGGGGGCAACGAGGCCATACAGTACTACGTGTCCGGCAACTTCACCGACCAGGAAGGCGTGCTGCGCTCGACGGGCTTCCAGCGGTACTCGGCACGCGCCAACCTCGACGCCACCATCACGGACGCTCTGCGCTTCGGCGTCAGCCTTTCGCCCACGCGCTTTATCCAGCAGCGCGGCCCGACCGATCCGAGCGATGGCGGCTTCAGCGTCTTCAGCGCGGTGATGCTCTCGCGCTGGACGCTGCCGGTCTCTCCGCTGCGCAATGAGGACGGCGATCTGAGGCAGTCCACGCAGGTGGAGGGCCTGATCCCGGGGCCGCTCACGCCTTTCTTCCAGTCAAGCCCAGCGTTCATCCTCGAAAACATTGAGGACGAGCAGGTCAACAGCCAGGTGCTCTTGAACACCAACCTGGAGTACGAGCCGATCACGGGCCTCGTCCTCAAGACCTCGCTGGGCGTCAACTACCGCGACGTGAGCCGGCAGCGCTTCGACCCCTCGACAGTAGCCATAGGCTTGACGGCCCAGACGCCTACGAATCCGTTCGCCAGCATTGAGAGCGCGAAGTTCTTCAACGTCCTCACCGAGAACACGGTCAACTACACCACGACGCTGGCCGACCGCCACTCCATCGAACTGCTGGGCGGGGTCTCCGCAGAGCAGGACCGCGTAGAAACCTTCTTCTTCGGCGGAACGGACTTTCCAAGTGATGAGGTCCAGACCCTCAACGCGGCCCCGACGATTAACGGCGGGCAGAGCGTTGGAGAGTACACGCTGCTCTCCTCCTTTGGGCGGCTCAACTACAACTACGACGAACGCTACCTCTTGACGGCCGCTTTGCGAGCGGACGGCTCCTCGCGCTTCGGGGAGAACAACCGCTGGGGGTACTTCCCCTCCGTGTCCGCCGGCTGGCGCATCGACAACGAGGCGTTCATGGACGGCGTAGAGACCATCAGCACGCTCAAGCTCAAGGCCGGCTACGGCGAGATCGGCAACAACTCCATCGGCAACTACGCTGCCCTCGCGCCGATTGGCACGGACAACTACGTCTTCGGCAACGGCTTCGCCAACGGGCGCGCGCCGACCGGCATCCCAAACACGGAGCTTGGCTGGGAGGAGACGAAGCAGATCGACGTCGGCCTCGAAGTAGGCATCCTGGACGACCGCGCGGTGCTCACGACGGACCTCTTCCGCAGCAGCACGACGGACCTCTTATTCGGCGTGCCGGTGGCGGCCATCTCCGGCTTCAACAGCAGCCTCTCGAACGTCGGTGAGATTCAGAACCGCGGCCTCGAGTTCTCGCTGGAGACGCGCAACTTCACGGGAGATTTCTCCTGGGACACCGAGGCCAACGTCTCGTTCATCCGCAACAAGGTGGTCGAGCTGGGTCCGGAAGGCCGCGAACTCTTCCGAGGCTTCTACGGCAACGGCACGGCGTACACGATCACGCAGGAGGGCGAACCCATCGGGCAGTTCTACGGCCTGGAGATTCTGGGGCTGTGGTCACAGGAGGAGATAGACGCCTGGGTGGCCGAGCACGGCAATCCGCCTTACCCCGGCGTCGTAGAGGGCGCTTTGAAGTACCGCGACGGCAACGGCAACGGCCGGCTCGAGGTCTTCGATGACTACGTCGTGCTCGGCACGCCGTGGCCGGACTTCACCTACGGCATGACCAACACGCTGCGTTACAAAGGGGCCGACCTGCGCGTGACGCTCAACGGGTCCGTCGGCGGCCAGATCTTTGACATGACGCGCATCGTCAACCAGAATATCGACGGCGTCTTCAACGTGGGCAGCAACGTCAAGGACCGCTTCCGCCCCGGCGACGACCCCAACGAGAAGAGCGTCCCGACGACGGTGGGGCAGTACAACCGTCAGCAGTGGCGCGCGCCCAACTCGGCCGCCCTCTCCAGCGCCACGTACCTCTGGGTGCGCAATGTGACCCTTGGCTATGACGTTGGCAGCAACCTGCTTTCAGGCCTGAACGCCGGCGTGCAGAGCGCGCGCATCTACGGCAGCATCCAGAATGCGCTGCTCCTCAGCGGATTCCAGGGCAACCCGGAGTCGCGCAAGGTGCTCGACTCGCCGCTCGTGCAGAACGTCTACGCCGGCAGCTACCCAGTGGCGCGCACCTTCACGCTCGGTCTTAACCTCACCTTTTGACGATGGAGCTTCCGGTTGTTCGTGCGTGCCCTCTTCCACGTGGGGGAGAGAGGACGCTGCCTTCAAGTTTATGCTCCGCACGATCCATCTGCGCTTGCCGATTTTGGTCACCAAAACTCGTTAGAGGAACTATCATGCGCCGCACTGCCATCCTTTGCTCGCTACTTGCTGCGCTGCTGCTCGTATCGGCCTGCGACAGCTTTCTGGAGGTTGACCCGGAGACGTTCGTCTCCTCGGACGAGTTCTACCAAAACCCTTCGCAGATCGACCTCGCGGTGACGGGCCTGTACGCCAACGTGCAGGGGTTGTACAACACTTTGCAGTGGGGCTTTGGCGAGTTCCGCTCGGACAACACTTCGTTCCAGTTTAATCCGAATGACCGGGGTGGATCTCCGTTTGAAGCTATTGACTGGTTTATTCTCAACGCCGACAACGGCAATATCAACGCCTACTGGAATGTGTCGTACACCGGCATCACGCGCGCGAACTACATCCTGGCGAGCATCGAGAACATCGAGTACGGCGAGGGCGACGCGGGGACCAAAGCCGTCCGGACGGGCGAGGCGCAGTTCTTCCGCGCCTTCCACTACTTCAACCTCATCCGCCTCTACGGCGCCGTGCCCATCGTGACGGATCTGATCACCACGCCACAGGAGTCCGCCGAGCCGCAACGGCAGCCGGTGGACGAGGTGTACAGCCAAGTCATCCTGCCCGACCTGGAGAGCGCCATCGCCAATCTGCCAGAGACGTCCACGCCGCAGGGGCGCGTGACGGAGGGCGCCGCCCGGATGCTCCTGGCGCAGGCCCACATGTGGCGGGAAAACTGGTCCGCCGCCGAGGAGCAGCTCCGCGCCGTCGTCAATTCCGGCCAGTACATGCTGCTGGATGACTACGCACGGATTTTCGTGCCGAGCAACGCCTACAACGCCGAGGTCATCTGGGGCCTGCGCTGGGTCGGCGGCAACGACGACGGTGAGGACGCAAGCTTCATGGTACGCTTCGCGCCCTACAACTCTGGCAAACAGGTCATTGGTGCAGGCTTCGAGGCCTTCAACGGCGTCGGCTCGCGCTCGGGCGTCAACCAGCCCACGCAGAGCATCATCGACGCCTACGAAGAGGGCGATGCGCGTCGGCCGGTGTCGGTGAGCACGTTCGCCGTGGTGAACGACGAGGGCGACACCACGGCCGTGGAGCCGTACATCGAGAAGTACTGCTGCTACATGGTCAAGGCCGGGCAGGAGAGCGCGTACTGGCCCGTCTACCGCTACGCCGACACGCTGCTGATGCTCGCCGAAGCGCTCTTCGAGCAAGGCAACGCCGGTGAGGCCCTCACCTACGTCAACCAGGTGCGCGAGCGCGCCGAGCTTGACCCGCTGGGCAGCCTGACCGAAGAGGCGCTTCGCCACGAGCGCCGCGTAGAGCTGGCTTTTGAGAACCACCGCTGGTTCGACCTCGTGCGCTGGGGCATCGCCGAAGAGACGATGCTCGAGCACGGCGAGCAGCAGAAGATGCTCAAGCCCGACATCGTCATCGATGAGGCGTACACGAACATCCGTACGCTGCTTGCCATCCCCTCCAGGGAAGTGGCCGCCTTCGGGTACGAGCAGAACCCCGGATGGGAGTAGCGGTAGGTTTCGGGAAGGCGACGCCTCGCGCGTCTCAAGACCGCCGACCGCTGACGACCGACTGCCGGCGAAAGCCAGCTGCCGCGGTCAGTCGTCAGCGGTCGGCGGCTTCATCTCACCATTGTGAATCCGTATGGCGCGCAACACCTGGTCCCGTCTAACTCTTGTTCTCTCACTCGCGTTGTGGGCGTGGGGCGGGCAGCAGGCGCAGGCGCAGATGGAAGGGAAGCCCAACGTCGTCGTCATCATCGCTGACGACCTGGGCTGGAGCGACCTTGGCGTCTACGGCAGCGACTTCCACGAGACGCCCAACCTCGACCGGATGGCGCGCCAGGGCCTGCGCTTTACCGACGGCTACGCCGCCGCGCCGCTCTGCTCGCCCACGCGCGCGAGCCTTTTGACAGGCCGCACGCCGGCGAGCCTGCACATCACCGAGCACTTCCGAGGGTACCCTTCGCCGGAGCCGTGGCAGCCGCTCATCCCGCCAAGGCAGCGCGACCGCTTACCGCTCGAACTCCCCACGCTGGCCGAGGTCTTGAACGAGGCCGGCTACGCCACGGCGCACATCGGCAAGTGGCACCTGGGCTGGGGCGGCTCGCAGCCCGAGGACCACGGCTTCGACACGAACATCGCCGGGAGCGGGCGCGGCCTCCCGCCGACGTTCTTCTACCCGTACCTCGGCCCGGACGCCGAGCAAGACCTCTTCGGCGAGCCGATCCAAGCCGAGCGCGAAGGGGAGTACCTCACCGACCGCCTCACGGACGAGGCCATCGGCTACCTCGAAGCGCACCGGGACTCGGCCTTTTTTCTGCACCTGGCCTACTACGCGCCGCACGTCCCCATCGAAGGGAAGCCCGCGCTCGTGGAGAAGTACGCCGCGAAGCGCGACAGCGGCACGTACGCCTTCGCCAACCCCGAGTACGCAGCCATGGTCGAGGCGATTGACGAGAACGTGGGCCGCCTCCTCGATGCGCTCGACCGCCTCGGCCTCGCCGAAGAAACGCTGGTGCTCTTCGTCTCGGACAACGGCGGGCTGAGCGTGGAGTCCTCGGAGCCGGTCTTCGCCCCGCACACGCCCGCCACGCCCAACGATCCGCTGCGCGCGGGCAAGGGCTACCTCTACGAAGGCGGCGTGCGCGTCCCCTTCATCGCGCAGTGGCCCGGCACGATCCCCGAAGGCCAGACGAGCGCCGCGCCCGTCTCCACCATCGACATCCTGCCGACGGTGACGGACTTCGCTGGCCTCGCCGCCCCGGACAGCGTCGAGGGCGTAAGCCTGCGCCCGGTCCTGACCGATGAGGGGCCGCTCGAAAGGAACACGCTCTACTGGCACCTGCCGCATTACAGCCCGCAGGGCGAGCGGCCCACGAGCACCATCCGCGAGGGGCCGCTCAAGCTCGTCGTCGCGCTCGACGACACCTCGCGCTCTCTCTACAACCTCGAAGAAGACCCCGACGAGTCGAACGACCTCGCGGAGGAGCGGCCCGACGTAGCCGCGCGCCTCTACGAAAAGCTCGTGGCCTGGCGCGACAGCATAAACGCGCAGATGCCGACGCCGAACCCCGACTTCGACCCGCAGGCGCCCGTCCCGCCGCGCTACCAGCGCCCGCAGCCGGACACGATCCAAGCTAAGGCGCCGCCGACCAGCGCCACGCCAGCCGACACCGCCGCCCCACCGCTCTACAAAAACGCCGAAGCGCCCGTCGAGGACCGCGTGGACGACCTCTTGGGGCGCATGACGCTCGAAGAAAAAGTCGGCCAGCTCGTGCAGTACAGCGCGCACGGCTCCAACGAGGCCGCGTACGAAGACCAGGTGCGCGGCGGCGAGGTCGGTTCCTACCTCAACGTCGCCTTCAACTGGATGACGGTGGACACCTCCGGCGTCTATCAGGAGAACCCGAACCAGTTCTTGACCGCCGGCGCCGAGCGGACGAATAAATTGCAGCGCATCGCCGTCGAGGAGTCGCGCTTGGGGATTCCCGTGCTCTTTGCGCACGACGTGATCCACGGCTTCCGCACGATCTTCCCCGTGCCCATCGGGATGGCGAGCACGTGGAGCGAAGAGGCCGTGCGGCGCGCGGCGCGCATCGCGGCGGTGGAGGCGAGTTCCACGGGCGTGCGCTGGATCTTCGCGCCGATGATTGACGTCTCGCGCGATCCGCGCTGGGGCCGCATCGTCGAGAGCGCGGGCGAGGACCCGTACCTCAACGCCGTCTTAGGCGGCGGCGCCGTGCGCGGGTTTCAGACGGATGATTTGTCAGACTCCACCGCCGCCATCGCCACGCCGAAGCACTTCGTGGCGTACGGCGCCGCCGAGGGCGGGCGCGACTACAACACCGTGGACGTCTCCGAGCGCACGCTGCGTGAGACGTACCTGCCGCCCTTCAAGGCGTCGCTCGACGCCGGCGCGCGCTCGGTGATGGTGGCCTTTAACGAGATCGGTGGCATCCCGGCCACGGCTAACGAGTTTACCGTGGACGAAATTTTGCGCGAGGAGTGGGGCTTCGACGGCATCGTGGTGAGCGACTGGGGATCGGTCTACGAACTCCTCAACCACGGCTATGCCGAGACGCTGGCCGAGGCCGCAGAAAAATCCATCAAGGCCGGCGTGGACATCGACATGGAATCGCGCGCCTATGCCCGCCACCTCGCCGACCTCGTGGAGAGCGGACGGGTGGACACGGCGCGCGTGGACGCCGCCGCACGCCGCGTCTTGCGCGCTAAGCTTCGCCTGGGCCTCTTCGACAGCCCGTACGTGGACGAGGGCCGCGCCGACCGCGTGCTCTTTTCCGAAGCGCACGCCCAGGCCGCCCGCGAGATCGCCGCGCAGTCGCTCGTCCTGCTCAAGAACGAGGGCGATTTGCTGCCACTCGATGTGAGCCAGGACACCATCGCCGTGATTGGGGCGTTGGCGGACGACGCGAAGGCGCAGCTCGGAAGCTGGTTCGCCGCCGGCAGCCGGGGCGACGCCGTGACCGTGCTCGCCGGCATCCGCGAGGCCGTGGGCGACTCGGCGCGCGTCATCTACGCGCGCGGCGCCGCGCCGGACACCTCCGACGCGAGCGGCATCGTCGCTGCCGTGGCCGCTGCCGAGCGCGCGGGCGTGGCCGTCCTTGTCCTGGGCGAGACGGCCACGATGAGCGGCGAGGCCAAGAGCCGCGCCACGCTCGACCTCCCCGGCGCGCAGCAGGCGCTCCTCGAAGCCGTCCACGAGACGGGCACGCCCGTCGTCCTCGTCCTGATGAATGGCCGCCCGCTCGCCCTCCCGTGGGCAGCCGAGAACGTGCCGGCCATCGTCGAGGCGTGGTTCCCCGGCACGATGGCTGGCCCCGCCGTGGCCGACGTGCTCTTCGGCGAGGTCAACCCGAGCGGGAAGCTGCCCGTGACGTTCCCGCGCGCGGTCGGCATGGTGCCGTACCACTACAACCATAAGAACACGGGCCGCCCCGGCGTGGGCGACTACATCGACGTGGAGAACACGCCGCTTTTCCCCTTCGGCCACGGCCTGAGCTACACCACGTTTGAATACAGCGATCTCTCTTTCAGCGACACGACGATGACGCCTTCGGGTGAGATCGAGGTCTCGACCACGCTCACGAACACGGGCGAGCGCGCCGGCACTGAGACGGTGCAGCTTTACCTGCGCGACATGGTCGGCTCGGCGACGCGGCCCGTGCTCGAACTCAAGGGCTTCGAGCGCGTCACGCTCCAGCCGGGCGCTTCCGAGACGGTCACGTTCACGCTCGACCCGGACGCCCTCCGCTTCTTGAGCGCCGAGATGGAGCGCGTGGTGGAGCCGGGCGCCTTCGAGGTCAAGATCGGCACGAGTTCGGCCGAGGGGCTGATGGGGCGCTTCCGCGTTGTGGCGGAGACGACGGACGATTGACGACGGACGATTGACGATGCACTGCTGTGGGCGGGGGGCTTGGTAATGAAACCATCTCTTCCAGTTTAGCAAAGCGGTAGCACCGTGCGTCCCCTCTCCCTCGATGGGAGAGGGAGATTTTTGTTCTGCCGTTCTGTCAACTCTACTTACCTTCATTCGTGACGAAACTGCTTTCCTTCTGCCTCGCCTTCCTGCTCCTTGCCGCCCCCGCGCCGGCGTCGGATCTGGAAGCCTACGACTTGCGCGTGGAGTTCAGGAAAAATCCGCTCGGCGTGGACGCAGAGCAGCCCCGCCTAAGCTGGAAGCTGCGCTCCGACGTGCGTGGGGAGCGGCAGACGGCCTACCGCCTCCTTGTGGCAACCTCGCCCGCCACGCTCGCCCGGAACGAGGGTAACGCTTGGGACAGCGGGCGCGTGGACAGCGAGGAGACACATCTTATTCCGTACAACGGAGCCGCGCTGGAGCCGGGACGGACGTACTTCTGGAAAGTCCGCACGTGGAACGGGGAGGGCGAACCCTCGGCGTGGAGCGCGCCAGCGACGTGGACGACCGGGCGGATGGGCGACTGGGGCGCGGCGCAGTGGGCCGGCCTCGACAGCCTCACGCACGCGGCGTTGGAGATGGCGCCGGATCAGCTTCCGCTGTTTCGGCGGGCGTTTGGGTTGGAGAAGCCGGTGCGGCGCGCGCTTGTGCACGTCACCGGATTAGGCTCCTACGTGCTACGCATCAACGGCGAGGCGGCGTCCGAGGACATGCTCATGCCGGGGTGGACGGACTACGCGAAGTCGGTCCTTTACAACACGTACGACGTAACGGACCTCGTGCATGAGGGGGAGAACGCGCTCGGCATCGCCCTCGGCCACGGGATGTACCACGTGCCGGGCGCGCCGGAGCGCTCCAACGCCGAAGGGCGCTACGCCAAGTTCTACGGCCCCTACGGCGACCCGAAACTCATCCTGCACCTCACCATCGAGCACCCCGACGGCTCGGCGACCACGCTCACGAGCGGCGACGAAGGCTGGCGCGTGGCCGGTGCGCCGACGACGTTCTCCTCCATCTGGGGCGGCGAGGACTACGACGCTCGCTTGGAGCAGTCCGGCTGGGCCACGGCGGACTTCGACGACGCGGCGTGGGCCGAGGCGCCCGTCCTCGACCCGCCCGGCGGCACGCTCCGGGCGCAACCGAACCCGCCGCTCCGGGTGCAGGCGGTGCACCGGCCCGCCCAAGTCACCGAGCCGGCGCCGGGCGTCTACGTCTACGACCTCGGGCAGAACCTCTCCGGCTGGCCGCGCCTGCGCATCCGCGGGCCAGAAGGGGCTTCGGTGAAGCTGCGCCCCGCCGAGGTGCTCGACGACAGCACCGGCCTCATCGACCAGCGCAGCATGAAGCATTGGGGCGAGATTTTCTTCACCTACACGCTGAGGGGCAAAGGCGCGGAGACGTGGCGGCCGAGCTTCACCTACACCGGCTTCCGCTACGTGCAGGTCGAGGGCGCCACGCGCGATCCGCAGACCGCCGCCGCCGAGGGAAAGCCTCTCTTCCTCGGCCTCGAAAGCCAGTTCGTCCACGCCGACGCGGCGCCTACTGGCTCTTTCGCCTCCTCGGATACGCTCCTCAACGGCATCCACGAGATCATCACGGACGCCATCCGCAGCAACATGATGAGCGTGATGACGGACTGCCCGCACCGCGAGAAGCTCGGCTGGCTCGAGCAGGCGTACCTCAACGGGCCGGGCGTGATGCATAACTTCGACACGGCCACGCTCTATGCCAAGTGGACCGACGACATGGCCGAGGCGCAGCTCCCGCCGGGTGATTCGCTGGCTGGCCTCGTCCCGGACATCGCGCCGGAGTTCACCGTCTTCTCAGACGGCTTCCGCGACTCGCCTGAGTGGGGCAGCGCCTTCATCCTGGCGCCGTGGATGGCGTACCGGCACTTCGGCGACGCGCGCCCGCTGCGGCGGCACTACCCCGCCATGAAGCGCTACGCCGAGTATCTGGAGGGCAAGCGCGGCGAGGACGGCATCCTCGCCTACGGCCTGGGCGACTGGTACGACATCGCCCCCGGCCCGCCCGGCCCGTCGAAGCTCACCAGCAAGGGCGTCACCGCCACGGCCACGTACTTCTCCGACCTGCGCACGCTGGCCGAGATCGCCCGGCTCTTGGGCGAGGAAGAAGACGCGCAACGCTTCGAGGCGCGGGCCGCCGAGGTGCGCGCCGCCTTCAACGCGGCGTATTTCAATGAAGAAACGGCGCTCTACGACGAGGGGAGCCAGACGGCGCAGGCCATGCCGCTCGCGCTCGGCCTCGCCCCGCCGAAGCGCGAAGACGAGGTGTTCGCCCACCTCGTCGAAGACATCCGCGCGCACGGCACGCACACCACCGCCGGCGACGTGGGGCACCGCTACGTCCTCCTCGCCTTGATGCGCCGGGGCCGCTCCGACCTCATCCACGCCATGGCCACAAACCCGGAGCCGCCGAGCTACGCCGCGCAGCGCCTGGCCGGCTCCACGACCCTCACCGAGGCGTGGGACGCCAACCCGCTCTCGTCGCAGAACCACTTCATGCTCGGCCACATCGAGGAGTGGTTCTACGCGGGCCTCGGCGGGCTGCGCGTGGAAGCACCGGGCTTCCGCCGTGTCACGATTCGCCCCACGGTGACCGAGGCGCTGGAGTGGGCCGAGGTCGAATACGAGTCCGTGCGCGGCCCCATCCGCAGCGCGTGGCGGCGCGACGGCGAGGCGCTGCGGATGAGCGTGGACGTGCCGCCCGGCGTGACGGCCGAGGTGCACGTGCCGGCGGCCTCGGCGGAGGCGGTGCAGGAGGACGGCGCCCCTGCGCAAGACGCGGAGGGCGTGACGCTTCTGCGGATGGAGGAGGGGCGCGCGGTGTTCGAGGTCGGCGGCGGGGCATATCGGTTTGCGGTGGAGGAGATGACGGGCGCGCGATGAAACTTGATAGTTCAATTCGGCAGGACGGTAGCTTATGCGTCCCCTCTCCCTTGATGGGAGAGGGACAGGGTGAGGGTGAATCGGCACCACGGAAGCAGACCGCTCCCCCTCACCCCGGCCCTTTGCCTTCGGCCAGTCACTCCGCTCGTGTCCCGCGAGGGGAGAGGGAGAGCACAGGGCTGTCGCGTCATCGAATCATTCCGCGTTCAGTGTTCGGCATTGCTGCTTGCTTCGCGTTGCTCCTCGCCACCGGCTGCGCCTCCTCGCCCGCGCAACCGGCGGATGACACCGTTCGTGTCACGGCGGAGCGGCCCAACCTCATCGTCCTCCTCACCGACGACCAGCGCCACGACGCGCTCGGCGCCGCCGGCAACGCGATCATCCAGACGCCGCACATGGACACGCTCGCGCGCGCGGGCGTCTATTTTCCGAACGCCTACGTCACCACCTCGATCTGCGCCGTGAGCCGCGCCTCGATCCTGAGCGGGCAGTACGCGCGGCGGCACGGCATCGACGACTTCGCCACGGGCTTCTCGACCGAGGCGTTTGCGCACACCTACCCGGCGCTCTTGCGCGAGGCCGGCTACTACACGGGCTTTATCGGCAAGTACGGCCTCGGGGGAGAGCTGCCTGCGGAAGAATTCGACGTGTGGCACGGCTTCGGCGGGCAGGGGTCGTACTACGCCACCGACGCCCAGGGCGACTCGCTCCACCTCACGCGGCTGATGGGGCGGCAGGCCATAGCCTTTCTCGAAGGGGCCGCCGCGCGCGAAGAGCCGTTCGCGCTCTCCGTCAGCTTCAAGGCGCCACACGTCGAGGGGCTGAACCAGTTCGTGCCCGACCCGGCGTTTGACGGCCTCTACGCCGAGGCGACGATCCCGCCCCCGCCCGATACGGCGTACAGCAAATTGCCCGCCTTCGGCTTCTCAGAGAACCCGCGCGAAGAGGGCCGCGCGCGCTGGCGCGTGCGCTTCGGCACGGACTCGCTCTATCAGGTCAACGTCAAAAGGTACTACCGCCTCGTCACGGGCGTGGACCGCGTCCTGGGTGAGGTCCGCGCGGCGCTCGAGCGCGAGGGCCTCGCCGAGAACACGGTGATCCTCCTCACGAGCGACAACGGCTTCTTCCTCGGCGAGCACGGCCTCGCGGGGAAGTGGTACGGCCACGAAGCGTCCATCCGCGTGCCGATGATCCTCTACGACCCGCGCAGCCCGCAGAGCCAGACGCGCGACGAGATGACGCTCAACATCGACGTCGCCCCGACACTCCTCGCCCTGGCCGGCTTGCCCATCCCCGAGCGGATGCAGGGGCAGGACCTGAGCCGGCTGCTGCAAACGCCGCGTCCGCAGGGCGAGGCCTGGCGCCACGACTTCTTCTACGAGCACCTCTTCGGCTACGACGGGCGCATCCCGCGCACCGAGGGCGTCGTCCAGCCGCGCTTCAAGTACCTCCGCTACCTCGACCCCGACCCGGACGTCGAGACGCTCTACGACACCGAGCGCGACCCGCACGAACTCGAAAACCTCGCCGACGACCCCGCTTACCGGGACACCCTCGCCGCGATGCGCGCCCGCTGGGCGTACCTGCGCGGGGCGCTGCAATGATGGAGAAAGCAATGCTGCTGAAAACAGGTGTGACCGTCAAAGCAATCGTAGGGACACGATATATCGTGTTCCTACCAGCGCTGTGCCTGCTGCTGAGCGTGTGGAGTCCAGCGGTAGCACAGCCGGCGGGCACGCTCCATCCCGAAAGCCTGCGCGTGGAGTACGCCCGCAACCCGCTCGGCCTCGACACGCCGGAGCCGCGCCTGAGCTGGATCGTCACCTCCGAGAAACGCGCGGCCCGGCAGACGGCCTACCGCCTCCTCGTGGCGAGCCACCCGGACACGCTTGCCGCTGGCCGAGGCGACGTGTGGGACTCCGGCAAGGTGACGTCTGACGCGACCGTGCACATCGCCTACGACGGCGCGCCGCTTCAATCCGGCAGGCGCTACCACTGGAAGGCGCGCGCGTGGGACGGCGACGGGGAGCCGTCGGCGTGGAGCGCGCCGGCGTTCTGGTCGATGGGTCTTTTGGAAACGTCCGATTGGAAGGCGGAGTGGATCGGCGCGCCGGAGGGGGCGCTCGACTCGACGGAGGCGCACGCCGCGCGCCTTCTGCGCAGCGAGTTTCCCGTCGAAAAAGAAATGCGGCGGGCGACGGCGTACGTGAGCGGCCTCGGCTACTACGAGCTGATGCTCAACGGCGAGAAGGTGGGCGACCACCTGCTCGACCCCGGCTTTACCGACTACTCCGACCGCGTCCTCTACGTCACCTACGACGTGACGGAAGACCTGCGCGCGGGGCCGAACGCCGTGGGCGCGGTTCTGGGCACGGGCTTCTACTACGCCGCCACGCCCGACCTCTTCGGCTTCCAGAGCGCGCCCTGGCGAGCGCCGCCGAAGCTGCTTCTGCAAATAGAGATCGAGTACGAGGACGGCACCACAGAAACAATCACCTCGAACGAAGACTGGCGCTGGGCTACGGGGCAGATCACCTACAACAGCATCCGCGGCGGCGAGACGATTGATGCACGAGAAAAGCGCGACGGCTGGGCCGCCGCCGGCTACGACGCCTCGGATTGGCAGCCCGTGGCGGTCCTGCCCGCACCGGAGGCTGAACTGGCCGCGCAGCACCACCCGCCCATGCGCATTACCGAGGTCGTCCCGCCCGAAGAAATCACCGAGCCGGCGCCGGACACCTTCGTAGTGGACTTCGGCAAAAACCTGACAGGGGCCGTGCGCCTCACCGCTTCCGGCGCGGCGGGGCAGGAGGTCACGCTCCACTTCAACGAGGTGCTGCGCGAAGAGGGCACGCTCGACACTGCGCACAGCGCCAGCCACACCTACGGTCGCTTCCAGAAGGGCGTCTTCGTCCTCAGTGGCGAGAGCGCGGACGTGTACGAGCCGCGCTTCACTTACCACGGCTTCCGCTACGTGCAGATCACGGGGCTACGCGAGGCGCCCGCGCCAGAGGACATGCGCGCCCTGGCCATCCACACCGATCTCGAGTCGGACGGTCATTTCTCTTCCTCGAACCCGCGCCTAAACCAGCTCCAGAGCGCCATCCGGCGGACGCTCCTCAACAGCGCGCACGGCCTCCCGGCCGAGGAACCCACGCGCGAGAAGATGGGCTGGACCTACGACGCGCTCGTAGAAATGGAGGCGTACCTCTACAACTTCGACGCGGCGCGCCTCTACGCCAAGTTCCTGAAGGACATGATCGACGCGCAGGACCCGAACGGGCACATGCCGCCCATCGCGCCCACACCCGGCATCTGGCGCACGGATGAGGACGGCGCGCCCGGCGACTTCGCCGACCCGTGGTGGGGCGCCACGCTCGCCTACGTCCCCTGGACGCTCTACGAGTTTTACGCCGACCGCCGCGCCGTAGAGACGGCGTATCCGCACGTAAAGGAGTACGTGGCGTACCTCCGCTCGCGCGCCGATCCGCAGGACTTCACGCTCGACTGGCGCCTGGGCGACTGGCTCGACCGCACGTGGCGATGGGACGGCAAGGGCGTCCCCGGCCTCACGCCCGTCGTGCAGTCCTCGACCGCTGCGTTCTACTCCGTCGCCGAGATCACGAGCCGCATGGCCAATCTCCTGGGCCGCCCAGAGGAGGCCGAGCAGTACCGCAACCTCGCTGACTCCATCCGCACCCAATTCAACGCGCGCTTTCTGGACGAGGCGACGGGGCTGTACCAGGACTCGTCGCAGACGGCGCAGGCCACGCCGCTGTGGCTGGGCATGGTGCCGGAGGAACAGGAAGAGGCCGTGTTCGAGCGGCTCGTCGAGCACGTCACCGGATGGGACACGACGGCCACGGCGGGCTTCGTCGGCGCCTTCCCGATGATGGAGGAACTGGCCGAGCGCGGACGCGCCGACCTCGCCTACGCCATGCTGATGAACGAGGACGGCCCCGGCTGGCTCTACTTCGTCGAGGACTCCACCAGCACACTCGGCGAAAACCTCAACCCAGAGGGCTACGGCACAGGCCATCATCCGTACGCGGCGTTCATCGGTTTCTGGCCGTACCGCGCGCTCGCCGGCCTCCGCCCCGACCTCGACGCGCCTGGCTTCAAGCACACCGTCATCCGCCCTGCTGTCGTGGACGGGCTGGACTGGGCCGAGGCGCATTACGACTCCGTCCACGGCCGCATCCAGAGCCGGTGGGAACGCGACGAAAACCGCCTTGCCTTGACTGTCACCGTCCCGGCCAACACCACCGCCACGGTGCATCTTCCCACGACCGATCCCGACGGCGTGCGCGAGAGCGGGCAGCCCGCCGCCGAGGCGGAAGGATTGGACCAGGTGCGCGTAGAAGAAGGCCGCGTCGTTTACCGCATCGGTTCCGGCACGTACACGTTCACCTCGGATCTCTAAGCCGTTGGGCGACAACGCGGTAGATCGCTGATTCTAATCCATAGCGCTGTTCCATGAGACCCCAAGAAAAGATTACCCGGCGCGAAGCGCTGCGGCGCGTGGGCATGCTGATGGGCGGTGCGCTCGCCGCGCCGACGGTGGCCGGCGTCCTCGGCGGCTGCGGCGCCGACCCGGCTCCAAGCTGGGAGCCGCAGGTGCTCTCCCCAGAGCAGAACCGGCTCGTCACCACCATCAGCGAGCGGATCATGCCGGCCACGGACACGCCCGGCGCCGAGGCCGCCCAGGTCAACCGCTTCATCGACAAGATGATGGCGGACTGGTACCCGGCCGACGAGCGCGAGCAGTTCCTGAGCGGACTCCGCTTCGTGGACATGCGCGCCGAGGAGGCCTACGGCGAGGCGTTCCTCGACCTCACGCCCGAAAACCAGACGGCGCTCCTCCGACGGATGGACGCTGCCGTCTACGGCCCGGCGCCGCCGCCCGCTGCCGAAAGGGAGGGGACGCCCGAAGACGAGATCGAGGACGACAACGCTTTCGCGCAGGGGCAGGGGGCCGAGACGGTCGAGGAGGCCGAAGAACCGCTCCGCCCCGACAGCGCCGAGGCGGACTCCTCCGCACGCCCCGAAGGACGCAAGGAGGAAGACGCCTTCTTCCGCCGCATGAAAGAGCTGACGCTCCTGGGCTACTACACCTCCGAAGTCGGCGCCACCGAAGAGCTGCGGCATCAGATCGCCTTCCCCGCGTACCAGGGCTGCGTGCCGTACGGGCCGGATGACCGGACGTGGGCGTAAGGCGATCCCCGCCTGCGCGGGGGCAAGCTTTGGATTTCTGGTCGTTGATTCTAGATTGATCGAGGGGTAAAGCATGGAGAAAAACGCGAACGTCGCCCGGCAGCAAGAGGAGTACGATGCCATCGTGGTCGGCTCCGGGATCTCGGGCGGATGGGCGGCCAAAGAGCTGTGCGAGAGGGGGCTGAAGACGCTCGTCTTAGAGCGTGGGCGCTACGTCGAGCACGGCAACTACCCGACGGAGCACGTCCCGGTGTGGGAGTTCGAGTTTCAGGGGCGCGGCGACCGGCAGCTCTACGAGGCGGAGTACCCCGTGCAGCGCACCTCGTACGCCTTCCGCGAGGCCACGCAGCACTTCTTCGTCAACGACAAGGAGCACCCGTACGTCCAGGAGGAGCCGTTCCACTGGATCAGAGGCTACCAGCTTGGCGGGCGCTCGCTCACCTGGGGCCGGCAGGTCTACCGGCTCTCGGACCTCGACTTCGAGGCCAACGCCCTCGACGGCCACGGCATCGACTGGCCCCTCCGGTACGAAGACCTCAAGCCGTGGTACGACCACGTGGAGCAGTTCATCGGCGTCACAGGCAAGAAGGAGAACCTGCCGCAACTGCCCGACGGGCCGTTCCTCCCGCCGATGGAGCTGAACTGCGCTGAGCTGAAGGTCAAAGAAGCCGTCGAGCAGCGCTTCGACCGCATCGTGACGAACGGGCGCGCAGCGATCCTGACCCGGCCACACAATGGGCGCGGCGCCTGCCACTACTGCGGGCCGTGCGAGCGCGGCTGCTCCGCTGGCGCGTACTTCTCCAGCCTCTCCTCGACGCTGCCCGCTGCCCAGAAGACGGGCAACCTCACCATCCGCTGCGATGCCGCCGTGGCCGAGGTGCTCTTCGATGCGGAGAAAGGCCGCGCGTCGGGCGTCCGCATCGTGGACGCCACCACGGGCGCGCACGAGGAGATCCGCGGGCGCCTCGTCTTCCTGTGCGCCTCGACGCTGGGGACGACGCAGATCATGCTCAACTCCACCTCGCGCCGCTTCCCCAACGGGTTGGCCAACTCGAGCGGCGTCCTCGGCCACTACCTCATGGACCACCCCGCCGGCGCGGGCGCCACGGCCGAGGTGCCTGTCGAAGAAAACCGCTACTACGCCGGCAACCGGCCCAACGGCCTCTACGTCCCGCGCTTCCGCAACCTCGGCGGGCCGGACTCCGACGGGCTGGGCTTCCTGCGCGGCTACGGCTACCAGGGCGGCGCCGGGCGCGCGGGCTGGGGGCGCGGCCTCTCCACGCCCGGCATCGGCGCCGAGCTGAAGCGGACGCTGCGCGATCCGGGCCGCTGGACCATCTGGATCGGCGGATGGGGCGAGATGCTCCCGCGCCGCGAAAACCGCGTCTGGCTCGACCCCGAAAAGACGGACGCGGCGGGGCTGCCCATCCTGCACATCGAGTGCGTGTGGGGCGAGAACGCCGAGGCCATGCGCAAAGACGTGGCCGAGCAGGCCGGCGCCATGCTCGACGCCGCCGGCTGCCGCAACATCAACCCGTTCGTAGGCGGCGGGCCGCCCGGCTCAACGATCCACGAGATGGGCACCGCCCGCATGGGGCACAATCCCGAAGAAAGCGTCCTCAACGGCTGGAATCAAGCGCACGAAGTGCCCAACCTTTTCGTCACCGACGGCTCGTGCATGACGAGTTCGGCCTGCCAGAATCCTTCGCTCACCTACATGGCCCTCACCGCCCGCGCCGCCGACTACGCCGTCAAGGAGATGAAGCGCGGCAACTTGTAGAACCGCCGTGCCATTCCGGAAAGGGCGTATTGCGATACGTCCCTACACCTGCTCCATCAACCGATTGCACAATGAAACGACGACGCTTTCTTAAGACGGGCCTCGCGGCAGGCGCCTCGGCGGCGCTGGTGCCGGGGACGCTCGCCGCCGCGCCGCTTACCAATGCGGGGACGGCCTCGGCGCCGCCGGCGTCGTTCCGGCACTCGGCGAGCAAGTGGTGCTACCCGGATTTCTCGGCGGGCGAACTGGCCGCTGCCGGGAAGGCGTTCGGCCTGGCTTCGGTAGAGCTGCTCGACCCCGAAGACTGGCCGGCGGTCAAGGAGCACGGCCTCACCTGCGCGATGGTGAACGCGCCCGCGCCCGAAGCGGGCTGGTCCGTCATCGCCAAAGGCTGGAACGACCCGCACTACCACGACGCCCTCATCCCCGCCTACGAGAAGCGCCTGCGCGAGGTGGCTGAGGCTGAGCTGCCGAACCTGATCTGCTTCTCCGGCAACCGAGGCGGCATCTCCGACGAGGAGGGCCTGAAGCACTGCGCCGAGGGCTTGAGGCAGATCACGCCGCTGGCCGAGGAGCTGGGCGTGACCCTCTGCATGGAGCTTCTGAACTCGAAGGTGGACCACCCCGGCTACCAGTGCGACCGCACCGAATGGGGCGCCGAACTCGTCGAGCGCCTCGGCTCGGAGCGCTTCCGGCTGCTCTACGACATCTACCACATGCAGATCATGGAGGGCGACGTGATCCGCACCATCCGCGAGCACCACGCCGACCACATCGCGCACTACCACACCGGCGGCGTGCCGGGCCGCCACGAGATCGACGACACGCAGGAGTTGTACTACCCCGCCGTGATGCGTGCCATCGCCGAGACGGGCTTCTCAGGCTTCGTCGGCCAGGAGTTCATCCCCGCCGGCGAAGACCCGCTCGCCTCGCTCCAGGACGCCATCCGCATCTGCTCGGTGTAGGCCGGCTGTGGGAATCCGGAAGGCGCGGCGCTCGTGAGTTTACGGCAAAACCCGGCCTGGGCGCGCGCAAGGGTGGCACTCATCGCGCGCGTTGTCTTATCATAGCATCGCGGCTGCCACCTGAAAACGGAGGGGTGCCAGAGCGGTCGAATGGACTGGTTTCGAAAACCAGCGTGCCCTCACGGGTACCGGGGGTTCGAATCCCTCCCCCTCCGCGCCTTTTCACGACGACGGACGATTGACGAAGGACGAGCGTAGCCCTTGCGCTGCCGTCCTTCGTCAATCGTCCGTCGCCATTTCTGCGGAACGGCTCGCTTTGGGCGTTGGTACCGGGGGAAACGCTTTCCCACCAGCCGATCCCGAGGCGCCCCGATGGAAACGCAGACGCCCGAGCACGTCCCCTCCGCCGAGCGCATCCCCGCCCTCAACGGCGCCTCGCACGCGCTTCTTTCCACGCTTCCGCTCCTCTACATCGCTTGGGCGGACGGCCTTTTGGCGCCCTCGCAGATTGAGGAGATCGAAAGCCACATCGCCCATCAGGCCTGGATTCCAGAGGCGGACCGCGAGCAGCTGTGCGCGTGGCTCGACCCGCAGGACCCGCCCTCGGCGGCGGAGCACCACGGGTGGCTGCGCGCCATCCGCCGGGCCGCCGAGCACATCCCCGGCGCCGCCGGCAAGCCCCTGGCCGAACTCGGCGTGGAGATGGCGAAGGTGGCCGGCACCGAAGGCGACGGCGCCTTCCCGACGCCCGAAGCCCTAACCGCGCTCCGCGAGATCGAGGCGGCGCTCGGCATCGTCGGGCACGAGGCCGCGCGCGAGCTTTTGCAAGAGCGCCCCGCTCCAGACGGCTCGGCGCGCGAGCCGCGCTTTGACGTCGAGGCCATGACGCGGCTTCTGGACCGTCCGCACGGAGAGCTTCGGCAGCGCATCCGCACCCTCTTGCGCGATCCGGTGTTCCGCTACGAGCCGCAGCTCGGGCAGGCGGCTTACCGCGAGCGTGTGTTTCAGTGGGCGGAGCTTTTGGCCGAGCAGGGCCTCGGCGCGCTTGCCTTTCCAGAGGAGTACGGCGGCGAGGGCGACATCGGGAAGTTCATCGCCGCGTTCGAGACGCTGGCCTACCACGACCTCTCGCTCGTGGTGAAGTTCGGCGTGCAGTTCGGCCTCTTCGGCGGGAGCATCCAGCAGCTCGGGACGGAGCGGCATCACGAGAAGTACCTCCGGCGGATCGGCTCGCTCGAGCTGCCAGGCTGCTTCGCCATGAGCGAGCTGGGCCACGGCTCGAACGTGCGCGAGCTTGAGACGACGGCGCGCTACGACGCCGACGCCGAGGAGTTCGTCATCAACACGCCCTCGAACGCCGCGCGCAAGGAGTGGATCGGGAACGCGGCCGTGCACGGCGAGGTCGCCACCGTCTTCGCGCAGCTCGAGATCGGCGGAGAAGACTACGGCGTGCACGCCTTTGTCGTCCCCATCCGCGACAAAGGCGGCGTGCCGAGGCCGCGCGTGCGCATCACCGACAACGGGCCGAAGATGGGCCTCAACGGCGTGGACAATGGGCGGCTCTGGTTCGACAACGTCCGCGTCCCGCGCGAGAACATGCTGGACCGCTTCGCCACCGTAGAGGCGGACGGCACGTACCGCAGCCCGATCCCGAGCGCGGGGAAGCGGTTCTTCACCATGCTCTCCACGCTCGTGGGCGGGCGGATCAGCGTGGCGGCGGCGGGCCTCTCGGCGGCGAAGTCGGGCCTCACGATTGCCGTCCGCTACGGCGAAAAGCGCCGGCAGTTCGGCCCGAAAGACGAGCCGGAGACGCCGCTTTTGGACTACCTCAGCCACCAGCGCCGCCTCCTCCCGCTCGTGGCGAACGCCTACGCGCTCGACTTCGCACTCACGGACCTCGCCGGCCGCTTCGCCCGGCACCGCTCCGGCGACGACCTGCGCGAGATCGAGGGCTTGGCCGCCGGCCTCAAGGCCGTCTCGACGTGGAACACCACCAAGACGCTCCAGACGGCGCGCGAGGCCTGCGGCGGCCAGGGCTACCTCACCCTCAACCGCCTCCCGCGCCTCAAGGCCGACACGGACGTCTTCACCACGTTCGAGGGGGACAACACGGTCCTCATGCTGCAAGTGGCGAAGGGCCTCCTCTCGGATTTCAAGCAGGAGTTCGAGGACATGAACTTCTTCGGGATGGTCCGTTACCTCGGCGGCGAGGTGCGCGGGCGGATCACGGAGCAGAACCCGCTCGTCACGCGCAACACGGACCGCGAGCACCTGCGCTCAGCGGCATTCCAGCGCTCGGCCTTCGAGGCGCGCGCCGATGACCTCGTCCGCTCCGCCGCGCAACGCCTCCGCGCGCGCATCCAGGAGGGAGTGGACTCCTACGAAGCGTTCATCGAGGTGCAGGACCACCTCCTCACCATGGCTGAGGCGCACGTCGAGCACGTGATCCTGGAGCGCTTCATCGAAGGCGTCGAGCGTTGCGAGGACGAGGGGCTGCGCGAGGTGCTCACGCCGCTACGGAGCCTGTTCGCGCTCTGGCACATCGAGAAGAACCGCGGCTGGTTCTTGGAGCAGGGCTACCTCGAAGGCCGCAAGGCGAAGGCCATCCGCGCCGAGGTGAACGCGCTCTGCGGCGAGATCCGCCCGCTGGCCGTGGACCTCGTCAACGCCTTCGGCATCCCGGACGAGTTGATTGCCGCCCCGATTGCGCTGGGTGATCCGATGCACGGGGGGTGAAGTGATGGTTCCAACATTGGTTGCGAACCGCTCTACTACCGCATCACGAAAACAACACGGTCGTCCAAACGATGTCCGAAGGAGACAAAATAAAGGACAATCCTTCTGCCGCTGAGCTGCTTAAAGCAGCGGAAGGATTGGAACAACTTTCTAAATTGATGTCGCTTTTAGAAAAGTTCGGGATAGGAAGTGGCAAAGTGTCTGGCTCGTTTGAAGGGGCACAAGACTTTGTCCAGCAAGCAGCAGAGCTTGTGAACATGCCTGATCGCTTTAACGACCACTTCTCCGGGCGTGGATGGGTCGCCTACGATTCAATGAACTTCGATCTAATGAAGCAAACTGTTGAACTGGCGAATGCCGGGAAGATGGAAGAGGCTGAAGCACTGCTTGTAGATTATTACGATGTGGAGACCGTTCGATGGAATCTGCGCAGGATGTACGCAGTCAAGGAGTTTCGCCAAAGAGAAGACCTTGCTTACAAAGCGCTGGATGATTACGCCGCCCGTAGATACCACTCATGCATCCCTGTAGTCCTCGCTCTCATGGACGGATTGGTGTGTGACATCGAAGGGAAGAGTTTGTTTGCAGAGGGCACGGACTTAACGGCCTGGGATTCAATCGCTGCTCATAGTACAAGTTTACTCGTGCTTGCCAAACTGTTCAGTAAAACGAGAAGGAAGACCACCACTGAAAAAATCTCTATCCCGTACAGAAACGGTATTATCCATGGTCGAGATTTGGGGTACGCTAACGCGATGACTGCGGCGAAGACGTGGGCGGCGCTCTTCGTGGTCAGAGACTGGGCCGTAGCTGTCGGAGCCGGAAAAAAGCAGTCGCAACTCCGGAAAGACGAATCGGAAATCGGTTTTTGGGAAGCGGTAAAGTCTTGGGTCGAAGTTCAAGAGCAGAAAAGAAAGCTCGACCTCTGGTGTCCCCGCGAAATAGTTGTGGGGAAGGACTGCCCCGCTACAGGTCTGCCGGAGGATTTCGCAGAGCACAGTCCGGAGCGTGCGCTGGCGTATTTAATGGTGTACTGGTCTAAGAGTAACTTCGGTAAGATGGGTTCTCTCTTCAAACAGTTCGTCAGTGTGTCCAGAAACAAGTATGCTGGACAGGTGCGCGAGATGTTCGAGGGTAAAAAGTTAAGGGCCTTCGAGATTCTGAGCATCGTTGACGAAGCCCCAGCAGTAACAGAAATCGATGTCAGGGTGGTATACGACAAAGAAGGCAATTCCAGAGAGAAACGTGTTACCGCGAGGATGATATATGAGGAGCCGAACGGAAGTCCAGCTTTACGTGATAATCCTGATGGAAGGTGGAAGATTATCCAGGGCGCCTTCAACGAGATTGCGTATAGTGCGTAACGGCTGCCGGCCAATAGAATGGAGCAGCACATAATTCATTCGGCTATGCTGGATCGAAGGGCACCAACCGAAAGGCAAGGTCTGGTCCACGAATACAACCCGAACACTGCCATGCCCGCTGCCATCACCAAACCCGACATCGTCCGCGCCGTCTCCGAGCTTCCGGACGACGCCACGCTCGACGACGCCTTTGAGCGCCTGTTCGTCCTGCACAAGATCGAACGCGGCCTCAAAGAAGGGGAAGAGGGCGAGACGATGACGCAGGCCGAGGTTGAGGCCCATTTCCGCCAGCGCCGCGCCTCGCGCGCAGAGGAGCAGTAGCAGGGCCGCTGCGCGATGGTCACCGCAGGCGCGAAGGGATGGAGGCCATTTCCGACTATTACCGCGAGGTGGTGCCTGAGTACGCCGAGCGCTTCGAGGAACAGGTGTTTGAAGCTACCTGGCGGCTGGAGGTGTTTTCGCATTCGGGCCGGATGATTCCCGAAGCCGAGGACGACCAACTCCACGAGATCATTTATCGGGCGTACCGAATCATGTACCATGTTGACGAGGCGGGCGAGGAGGTGCTGATCCTGACCGTCCTGCACTCGTCGCGCCAGTTTGGAGGGTTCGGGTAGGCAGGTTGCTCCGAGCAAGGCGAACGTACAGGCGCAGCGGCAGGCTTATGAACGTCCTCATCCTCACCATCGGCTCGCGCGGGGACGTGCAGCCGTACGTCGCGCTGGGAGCGGGGCTGCGGGCAGCCGGGCACGCCGTCACGCTGGGCACGAGTCCGCGCTTCCGCGACTTGGCCGAGGGGGCGGGGCTGCCCCTCGCGCCGGTCAGCGACGAGATGGTGGCGCTGGCCGACTCGCCGCTCGGACGCGGGCTGTTCGAGGAGATGGGCGAGCGCTACTGGCGCGCGGTCAAAGCGGTGGCGCGCCTCGCCGGGCGGATCGGGGCGATGCAGCGCGACCTGGTGGCGGACGGGTGGGCAGCGGCGCAGGCGTCCAACCCGGACCTGATCGTCTACCACCCCAAGATGTTCGGCGCGCCGCACTACGCCGAAAAGCTGGGCGTGCCGGCCGTCGCGGGAATCGTCTTCCCTCAGCTGGTGCCGACGCGGGCGTTCCCGGCCGTCGGCTTCCCTGATGCGGGCTGGGGGCCGACGTACAACCGGCTCACCTACCGGATCGTTGATGCGGTCTCGGGTTGGTTCGCGCGCCGCTATGCCGGACCGTGGCGGCGCGCGCACGGCCTGCCCCCGATGCCGCGCGGCGCCGGCCTGCTCCACCACGCCGACGGTTCGCCGATTCCCGTTCTGCACGGCTTTAGCCCGCACGTCGTCGTGCCGCCGCCCGACTGGCCTGCCCACGTCCGGACGACCGGCTACTGGTTCCTCAACCGAGCCGACGCCTACGTGCCGCCCGGTGATCTGCGCGCGTTTCTCGAAAGGGGTGAGCCGCCCGTTTACATCGGCTTCGGCAGTATGGCTGCGCGCGATCCTGAACGGACGACGCGCATTGTGCTGGAGGCCCTCCGGCAGGCGGGCGTCCGGGCCGTGCTGGCAACGGGCTGGGGCGGCCTGCGCTCTGCCCGTGCCCCTTCGTCGGTTTACGTGCTCGACGCCGCGCCGCACGACTGGTTGTTGCCGCGCTGTTCGGCCGCTGTCCACCACGGCGGCGCCGGCACCACGGCCGCCGGGCTGCGCGCCGGTTGCCCGACCGTCATCTGCCCGTTCTTTGGCGATCAGCCGTTCTGGGGGCGGCGCATCCGCGCGTGCGGCGTAGGCCCTGCGCCTATCTCGCAAAAAGAGCTGACGGCCGAGAAGCTCGCCGCCGCGCTCCGCGAGGTAACGACGAGCCGGGCGATCCGAAAGAAGGCCGAGGCGCTCGGAGAAGAAATCCGCCGGGAAGACGGCGTTGCCAACGCGGTCGCCTTCGTCGAAAGCGTGCGCGCGTCACGGGGCCGCGTCGCCTGAAGCGCATGGCGGCCGAGGCGCGGCGGTTGTACCTTGCCGCCATGCCATCCGCCGCGCCCGCAAGCCGCTCCGCGCCTATGACAAGCTCCGCCGCTGACGCAGCCTCGGTGCCGGGCGGGTACGCCGTGGGCGTGATGACGATGGAGGTCGAGGGGAAAGACTCCGCGCGGTTCGGACGCCGCGTCGAAGAGGCGACGCGCGCGTTCGACGAAGCGCTCACGGGCGCGCTCGGCGTGCGCGTCGAGCTGCTTGCCTTCGAGGGGCCGCACCTGACGCCGGCCGCCGGCGCCTACGCCCCGCTCGACTTCTTGCAGATCGGCATGGCCGAGAAGCTCGAGCGCGGCGTGCACTTCCTCCTCATCGTCACGGAGGTGGACCTCGCCGCGGCGACGCTCTCCTACACGCTCGCGCTCCCGAGCCAGATCACCAACGTGGCCGTCGTCTCCACGAAGCGGCTCGACCCCGCCTTCTGGGGCGACGAAGAGGGCGAGGCGCTCGCCGTCCGGCGCCTGAGCACGCTGCTTTTGCACAGCTTCGGCCACCTGCTCAACCTCGCCCACGCCGAGGACCCCGGCAACGTGATGTACGACTTCGCCGGCGTGGACGACCTCGACGCGATGGCCGCCCTCACCGATGCGCAGCGCGAGGCCATGCGGCGCGCGCTGCCGCAGGAGGCGCACGAGCGCACGAGCGCAGGGGGGAGCCGCACGGCCTTCGCGCTCCGGACGGTCTTCCGCGACCGCGCCAGCATCGCCCGCGCCGTGGTCCGCGCCAACCCCTTCCGCCTCCTCACGCGCCTGCCGACGATGATCACGGCGGCGCTCTCGGTCATCATCGTCGTCTTCTTCAGCGCGGAGGTCTGGGACGTGGGCAGCACGGTGGAGCTGTACCAGCTCGCGCTCTTCTCGGCGGTGTCCGTGATGGGCGCCACGGCGGTGCTCTACCGCGCCTTCGCCTTTGGCGGCGTGCTCGGCCGCGGGCGCGTGCTGGCCGAGTCCACCGTCGTCACCGGCGCGGCCACGGCGCTGAGTCTTTTTCTGACCATGCTGCTCCTCTTCGGCCTCTTCATGGGGCTGGCGTACCTCGGCACGGTGACCATCTTCCCGGCCAAGCTGATGGAGACGTGGCCGACGGTGGACCCGGCCGTGCGCGTGCTCGACCACGTGAAGCTAAGCCTCTTCGTGGCCGCGCTCGGCGTCTTGGCCGGCTCCCTGGGCGGGCGCGCCGACAGCCATGACCTCGTGCGCGGCGTCCTCTTCGTAGACGAGGAGACGTGAAAAGAGGCGGGCCGGCTTGCCTTGCGCGTTCCGCTGCGTTTGTTTAATCTGCGCAGATGTCACATCCCTTCCCGCGAAAAGGTCGCCCCCGCATGATCGAACGCCCTGCGCCGTCCGAGTGCGCTCCGTTCTACCGCGGCTACGTCGAGGCCGTGCCCGAGGGCGATGTGCTCGCCACGCTCGAAGAGCAGACCGCCGCCGCGGCGCGGCTACTCAAAGGGATTGATCCGGAAAAGGAAGAGCACCGCTACGCGCCGGGGAAGTGGAGCGTAAAGGAGGTCGCCGCCCACGTGATCGATACGGAGCGCATCTTCGCCTGCCGGGCGCTCCGCCTCGCGCGCGGTGACCGGACGCCGCTGCCGGGCTTCGACCAGGACGCCTACGTCGCGGCGCTCGATCTTTCCGAACGCACGCTGTCTGATCTGGCCGATGAGCTGCTGCGCGTCCGCGCGTCTACGCTGGACCTCTTCCGGAGCTTTGGGGAAGAAGAGCTGCGGCGGAGCGGGCAGGTGAGCGGGCGGGCGATCAGCGTGCGTGCCATCGTCTACATCGTGGCCGGGCACGAGCGGCACCACCGGCGTATCCTTGAGGAGCGGTATCTGTGAGCGGCATGGGGCGCGTGGTTCGTTTGGCTTTTTGCGTTGTGCTCGGCGCGCTCTGCGTGGCGGCGCTCCAGCCGGCGCGGGCGCAGACCTTCTCCATCTACGACGTGGTGTACCGCCCGCCGCGCGTCACGTACCGCGTGCTTGAGAGCGAGCACTTCGATCTCATCTACCAAGCGGGCGCCGAGGACGACGCGCACGCCACGGCGGCCATCCTCGAAGCGTCGCTGCCGGGGACGCGGCGGCTCGTGGGGCTGGAACGTGGGCGGCTGCACATGCCCGTCGTCTTGAATGCGTTCAACGACCGCTCGAACGGGTTCGTGCGCGCGTTCCCGTTCAAGCAGGAGATCGAGCGCACAGGCATCAAAGGCAACATCCTGGGCACGCGCTCGCCGTCGTGGCTCCACGCCGTGGCCCCGCACGAACTCACGCACGCCGCCCATGCCGAGGTCGTCGCCGCGCCGGGTCTCGGGTGGGCCATCCGACCCTTCGCGGCGGACTGGAGCCGCGCCTTGAACCTCCTGGCGCCGCCCGGCATCACCGAGGGCGTGGCCGTCTACCGCGAAAGCCGCCTCGAACCCGGCGCCGGGCGCCTCCACGCGCCGCTCTTCCAGATGAGGTTCTGGGCAGCGATGGCTGAGGACCCCTGGAGCCTCGCCCAGCTGATGGACCAGCCCCGTTACACGCGGCCCTACGACCGCCATTACATCGGCGGGGCGCACTTCTTCGAGGCGATGGCCGAGGGGGGAGAAGCGGAGGGCGCGCGCTTTTTCCGCCGCTCCACGCGCTTCTTTAGCCGGATGCCGCTCCTGGGCTACGGCCCGGCGCTGTGGTGGGGCACGGGCAAAGCGCCGCCGGTCGTCGGGCGCCGCTTTCGCAGAGAGATGCACGCGCGCGCCCTTGAGCGCCTCGACCGCCTCGGCCCCTTTACCGAAGGCACGCTCATCGCCGGCGCGCGAGGCGCGGAGCACCGCCGCCCGCGCTGGCTTGACGACTCGACGCTCGTTGCCTACGTCGAGGGCTACCACACGCGCCCCGGCTTCTACCACATCGACGCCGCCACGGGCGAGCGCACGCCCATCGCCTACGAAAACCTTACCGAGGACGCCTACTTCAGCCTCGGCGCCGATTCGTCCGCACTCTACTTCGCCCGCTACGTCCCGGACGCCACCGTGCTGATCCAGGCGCGCGCCGACCTCTTCCGCCTCGACCTCGAAAGCGGAGAGGCCGAGCGCCTGACGAAGAACGCCCGCCTCCTCGCGCCCGTCCCCGCATCGGACGGCGGCTTGTGGGCGTTCGAGAACCGAGGCCCGTTCAACGAGTGGATGCGCGTCGCAGCAGACGGCCAGGCCGTGCCGCTCACCGGCTTCGCGCGCGGGCGCTTTCAGATGGCGGCCCCTGCGCCCGATGGCCGGGCCGTGGCTGTGCTTCTCAACGTGCGCGGGCATCAGGGCCTCTTCCGCGCCGCCTCCGATGCCGAGGGACGCCCCACGCTCGCGCCGTGGCTCTTGTTCGAGAACGCCGCCATCTACGACGCAAGCTGGGGACCGCGCGGGCGCTGGCTCCTCTTCTCGGCCGATCCGGGCGGCGTGGCGAACGTCTACGCCCTCGACACGCAGCAGGACCGGCTGCTCAAGCTCACGAACGTGCCCTACGGCGCGCTCGAACCGGCGCTCTCGCCCGATGGAAAAACGCTCGCCTTCGTAAGCTACCGGCACGAGCGCTACGACCTCGTGCGGATGCCCTTCGCGCCGGACGCCGCCGAAGAAGTCCCACGCGCGGCGGCGACGGCCTACGCCGAGCGCCTGCCGTGGCAGCGCTGGCTCCGTGAGGACGACGGGGAAGAGGTGGCCTCCTACGCTGCGGCGACGGGCGCATCCGTCGGCGTCGAGGCCGCCGCGGCCGAGCTGCCGCCGGAGACGCGCCCGTACCGCGCCCGGCGTTACTTGGCCCCGCGGATGTTCTACCCCACGCTCCGCTACGAGGCCGAGGAAAACGCCGGCGGCCTCGACTCCTACCTCGGCCTCGGCGCCGGCCTCGCCGCCGAGGGTGCCGATCCGCTCCAGCGGTGGACGTACCGCGCCGAAGGCTTTTACCAGGCGCGGCGCCTCTGGGGCACCGCCTCGGTGCAGACGGGGTGCTACCTCCTGCGCCCCTCGCTCACGCTCTTCAACCGGCCCTTCGCCACGACGGCCACGTTTGCAAGCGATGACGGCGCGCGCGTGATGCGGCGCGTGGGCGTGGAAGAACGCGGCGCGGCGCTCGGCCTGCGCGCGCCCGTCATCGTCGAGTCGAACGTGTTTCAGACGTACGCGAGCTTTTTCCTGAACACGGAATGGCGGCAGACGCGCTTCATCGACGAGGCGAGCGACCCCTTCACCGACTTCCGCACGCGCCTCACGCTCACGCCGGCCGCCTTCTTGGCCTACCGCCTGCAAGCCAACCCGCGCGACCTCGTACCCAACACGGGCCTCACGCTCAGCGCCGTGGCCGAGGCGGACGCCTGGACGCGCGGCGGCGGCGTCCGGCCAAGCCGCGCGCTCCAGATGGAGAGCAGCCTCTACCTGCCGTTTCTCAAAGTAAGCAGCACGGGCCTGCGTCTGGGCGCCGCCCTCCTCACGCAGAACGGCGGCGGCCTCTTCGACGCCGATTTGTTCGGGCCGCGCGGCTATGAGGGTGAGGGCCTCGGGGCCGGCACCTTCGCCCGCCTCGACCTCGAACTCACGCGCCCGCTCTGGTACATCGACGACGGGTTCGTGCTCGTGCCGTTCTACTTCAAAGCGCTTTACGCCTACGGCTTCGCGCAGGCGCTCCGGCCTGTCGAGAGCCGGTTCGTGAGCGGCAGCCGCTCGTCCGTGGGGGCGGGGCTGGGGCTTGAGCTGCGCTTTTTCCACCACTTCGACGTTGCGCTACGGCTGGCCGGCGCCTTTCGCTTCGAGGACCGCCGGTGGGCCGTCACCACGCGCTGAGTAGGTTTGTAACGTGGGGACGTATTACTGCCCTGCGCGCAGAGGCCGTCTTCTGTATATTTCCAAAGAAACGGAGCTTAGAAACCCAAGTTGTGACCTATGAGAAAACTGTCATTGCGAGGAGGCGCAGCCGACGTAGCAATCTCATAGATCACAGCGTAGAGCGTTTAGAACGAGATTGCACCAACGGTCATGACCTTCGGCCTCCGCGCTCCCGGAGCCTGCCCCGGCACCGGGGGTCGCTCGCAATGACAGCAAGAGGTCGAGGCACAACTTGGGTTAGAAAGCAAAGCGTTGCGCCGGCCTTTTCCTGAGAATCGGCTAGCCGGATTGAAGAGGTCTTCGCATTGCAGCAGAAGAAAGAAAGAGGTCGAAGAAAACCTGTCGCTATGAAGTACATGCAGCATATAACCGCCGCTTTGGTCTTGGCGGCGCTGGGAAGCGGATGCGACAGCGCCTCCGAGGCGCCATTGCAGGGCACGTGGGAAGCGCGCGGCACGCCGACGTACTACCTCGTCATCGGCGAGGTGGAGGTGGCCTTTTACGAACCGCCGGAGGCGCCTCCTGAGGCCGCTCTGCACGGCTGCTACGCGCGCACGGCGTACGACGTGCTCGACATCTCGGGCGACACCTACGTCCTGCGCAACCCCAAGGACGAGGCGCACCCGTGGCGCATGACGTTCAGCATGGAGGGCGAGGCGCTGACGGTGGCGTACGAGCGCGAAGAGTTTGGCATGAGTGTTGAGCATTACAGCCGCGTCCACGTGCGATCCGCCTTACTCGAAAAGAGCTGCGCGCCGTAAGCTGGACCCAGTGCCCCCGCGCCCCGTCGTGCCCGACGCTGCACCACGGCCGGGTTTTTCAAGCTGCTACTTCTACCGAATCTCCCCCCTTATGAAACGGCTGACCTGCAAGACCTGCGGTAGCAAAGGCATGATGCCTATGGACGTGGTCCTTGAGGAAGGCGACCACGAACCCACGTTCTTAAACGGCGAGCAGGAGTCCCGCTTTTTCACCTGCCACGTCTGCGGGGACAACTGGCTCTCCGTCAAGGAAACCAACCTCGGGGGCGACTGCCGCGTCACGTTTATCCATCAGATGGGCATGTCGCCCGTTTTGAAGCGCATCGCGTACATGCACACGCCCGTCCTTGTCAAGCAGGACATGGTCGAGGACTGGGAATACTACATGGGCGAGGATGCCGTCTCTAAAGAGGACTGGCACGACCGCCTCGACAGCCGGCGCGAGACGCTCCGGTGCATCTGCATGAATTAATAGCCATCAGGACACCCCCTCGGCGTCCAGCAAGCGAGACAGGGCGAAGACGCCACGACGCGCGTCTTCGCCCTTTTTGCGTTCGCCTCGCCTGCTCACGAGGCGCCTCCGCCCAGCGCCGCGCGGAAGACGCCGAGCATTTGCGACACGCGGTCGGGCTGAGCGGACGCGCCCGTGGCGAAGATCCAGCCGCTTCAACCCGCTCAAAACGTCCACCGCACCTGCGCGCGGATCTCGCGCAGCCGGTTGCCCTCGACCTCGTCCAGCCCGGAGCCGACGGTGTCCACGTCCTGGAAGCGCGTGGCCGCGTACTTGGCTTGCAGCGTCAGATTCTCTGTCACGTCATACTTCGCCAGGAGGTAGGCGCGCTGCCCCTGCCCGAAAAACGCCGGGACCGAGAACGTGTAAAGCAGATCGTTCTCGTAAGCGTACACGCGCGCGTCGAAATCATCCGTGTCGAAAAAGGCGAGGCGCGCGTCAAGCTGAAGGCGGCGCAGCGCCTGCCAGCGCACGTCCTGGTAGAGGATGAGGCCGTACGAGGCGGACTGCCCTTCTTCCTCGTAGCGGGCGACCTCGGCGCGGGCGCGCAGGCGCAGCTCGCGGCTGAACTCGTAATCGCCGTGCAGCCGGGCCGACTGCCGCGTGGCCCGCGCGAGGCCGTCCAAGAGCCGCCCGTCCGAGCCTATCACGTCGGCGCCCACGTCCTGCGTCTCGCTGCGGAGCTGGACGTAGTACGCCAGCCACGCGCGCGGCTCGTGCTCGATGACGAGGCGCGCGTCGTAGCCGGCGGAGGGGCGCGGGACCGAGAAGCGTACCCACGGGAAGCGGTACTGATCGAAGTACCCCGCCACCGCCCACGCGCGGTCGAGGCGCAGGCGGAGCGCCGTGTAGATGCCCGTCTCGTTCTGCGTGGTGCCGTTGCGCTCGCCAAAGGCGTAGCCGTGCAGCCCGTCGAAGTCGCGCGGGAAGTGGCGGGCCAGGACGACGGCCTCGGCGCCGCGCCCCACGCCAGCCATCACGCCGCCGAGGCCGCCCAGCGCCCCGCTCGGCGCGCGCCCCCCTTCGCCAAAAAAGAGCAGGCCGCGCACGGGCACGCTGGCGTAGAGGCTCAGCATCGTCGCTTCTTCGCCCGAGAAGCGGAAGCGGCGGTAGGCGCGGTCGCCCGGCACGATGGGCCGGTCGAAGCGGCTGTGGTAGCCCACGGCCCCGACGCGCGCCGAGCCGAAGCCGTACTCGAGCGCGCCGCCGTAGAGCGTCTGGCCGAGGGCGTCCTTGCGCGCGATCTCGCTGTCGGTGCGGTGGAGGCCGCTCGTGGAGAGCGTCGTCGCTTGCAGGCCGGTCCCCTCGCCCTCCAAGCCGAAGGCGGTCGTGTCCGGCGCCAGGAGCGTGGCGTCGAGCGTGCGGCGCGAGGCGAAGGCCGAAAGCTCCAGGCGCGGCGTGAGAAAAAACGTGCCGGCCGCGCCGCGGAAAAAGCGGTTCTCCTCGGTCGATCCGTAGGCCACGAGGCCGCGCCCGCTGCGCAAGACGGGCCGCACGGGATCGCGCCCCTTGCCAAAGGCGAACGAGCGCCAGAGCGCCACGCCCTGCCCGAACTCTGCCGTGTAGTCGCCCACGATGAGCGTCTTGATCCGCCCGAAGTCACGGATGGCCGCGTGGGCGGAGAGGTAGTCGTAGCCGTAGCGCTGCACGTCGGGGTCCCAGCCGAACGGCTCGCCGGGGTCCTTGTCGAGCGTGAGGTTGAGGCTGAAGCGGCGCTGCGAGCGCAGGCGCAGGCGCGTGTACAGGCGCGCGGGTGAGCCGCCGTAGCGCGTGGCAAAGGTCGAGTCGCCGTCCTCGCTCACGCGCAAAAGCACCGGGTCGTCGTACCCCTCGCCGAGGTCGAGGCGGCGCGTGTAGCGCTGGATGAGGCTGCCGCGCAGCGTGCGCGTGAGTTCGCCAAAGGAGAGCGGCGGTGTAAAGCGCGGCAGGCGGGCGCCGTCGCCTTCGCCTTCTTCGCCGCCCCCCTCTGCGGGTGCGGCCTGCGCCTGCGTCGGCGCGCGGACGGTGACGTAGGGCCGCGCCCCAGCGTACACCTCGGCCGTGACGCCCTCCACGGCGCGCAGCTCCTCGACCGAGCGGAACGCGCCGAACTGCTCGCGGAAGCGGACGATGATGCCGGCCACGAGCGGGCTGAGCGCCGGGATAAACGCCAACTCCTCCGCTGAGGCCGTGTTGAGGTCGAGCGGGTTCTCGGCCAGGTCAAGGAGGTCCTCAGCAAGCGGCTCGGAGTCCTCGGCGCCGGATTCGAGGTCGTCGAGCGCGGCCTCGGCATCGTCCTCGACGGCAGAGGTGTCGGCGGGCGGAAGCTCCTGCGCGCGCGCCGGCAGCGTCGTCAGTGCGGCAGCGAGGAGGGTGGCGGCGAGGAGTCTCAGAAGAGAATGCATGAGAGATGCGGCGCGTGGAGCAATGGTTCTATCCCCAAGGGTTGGCCCTGAGCCAGCCCACCAGCAGGGTAGTGTAGTCGTTGTAGATGAGTTCTTTGCGCTCGATTTCTACCTCGCCGAGCAGGGCGGGCAGTTCTGTAAGGAAAAGGCCGTAGCGCCGCGCCATGGTCGTGCCGCCAGGGAGCATCACGCCGCCCGGCGCGAAGGGGCTAAGCCAGTCGCGGACGGCGCGGATTGCTCGGGCGGGGTCGTCGCCGTGGGCTTTGATGTCCTGCCCCAACAGGTCGGACAGGTAAGCCTGATACCGGAACCGCTCGCGGTCCAGCACCAGGCACTGCTTCCGCTGCTGCTTCGTAGAGCCGAAGCGGCGAGCGCCTAAGAAGATGCCCAGCTCCAGCGGCATGTTGAACCTCGGCAAGTCCAACGTCTCGTCGAGTTCGGTGCGGGAAACGTCGTGGATGCCGAGGCGGCACTCCGAGATGATAGCGTAAATCTTATCGACGCGAACCCGAGCGCTGTCATCTTCCTCAAGGGCACAGCGGGCCACGAAGCCGCTGTCGTGGATCGCAAAGAGGATGGCGTCCAAGATGGGCGCGTAGTCGCGGTCGAAGGGGCAGTTGACGAAGACGTTCTGATCGAACGGCCTGCCAGGCATGGGCTTACCCCTTCACCAGAACCGGCGCACTCTGGTACGACGCGCTTTTGCGAGCGTGCGGCACCGCGTCAGCTTCGTCGTGAAGCCGGCGCGCCTTCACCTTCGTAGCGGCATCGAACGCTGCGCTGCGGCTCACCGAAGCGGTTTTCTTCGAGTCCTTGACGGTGCGGCGAGTTTTAGGCATTGCAGGGGGAATGGGATGAGGGTAGAGGAGGCAACCGTTCTCCAACCTGGGCTTGGTAGGTAAGTTCGCAGAAACCCCTCACCACTGCAAGCCCAGCGCGGCGGCGGGCGTCCAGCCGAGGTCCTGGTGCTGCTCGGCGGCGAGGTCGGCGCGCAGGAGGCCCAGGCGGATGCCGGCGCCGGCGCTAAAGCGCGTCGGCTCGGTGGCGATGCCGGCGCGGAGCGCGAGCGCCTCGACGGGCAGAAGCTCAAGCCCGGCGCGCACGGAGACGGGGTAGTCGATGTCTTTGAAGCCGTCCACGAGGACGCGCAGCGTTTCGGTAGGCGTGTAGCTCAGGCCGAGGGCGAGCGTGCGCGGCAGCTCCTCGCCGTCCGCGAGCGTGGGCGCGTTGAGGTTCGTGGCATGGAAGCCGAGCCAGAGGTTTTCGGTGAGCGCGGCGAGCGTGCCTAACGAAACGCCCACGGCGCCGGCCGAGCCGTAGTCGCCGCCGAGCGTCGTCTGCATGTAGCGGAGCGTGAGGCCGGCGTGGATCGTCTGCGCCGTGCCGAAGGAAAAGCCGCGCGCAGCGCCGAGCGTGAAGTGCGTCTCCCGGAAGTCCTCGAACCCGAACGTGCGCCCTCCGACGGCGAAGGCGCCCACGCGCGTCGGCTGGGCGAGGAGGGCGGCGCCGAGGCGCATCTCCTCCACCCCAAAGGCCTGTGTGGCGAAAAAGGAGACGGCTCGCCCGGAGAGCGTGGACCACGAGGCCGGGTTGGCAAAGCCCCAGGCGTCCTCGGGCAGCGCCGTGGCCGCGCCGCCGAGCGCGGCGGTCCGCGCACCGCCCTCCATCGAGAGCGTGGACTGCGCAGCGGCTGGCCGCAGGCTAGGGCCTATCAGCAAAAGGAGGACGAGAAGTGAGAGACGGCAGATCATGCGCGGATCAGGGAGAGGCGGCAAAGCAGAACAGCGACCGAAGAATAGCGCTTGCCGGGCTGCGCAGCAAACACTCCGGTTTGGCACGTTGCCCGGAGATCGGAACGGGTCTACCTCAGCACGGCTCGGCGGGAAACCGCCTCGGCGGCGATGCGGTAGGAAAAATCGCTTCACGGCTCGTCTTTCACAGAACGTCACACAAGCCACGTTGCCATGACGTTTCCCTTGCGCTTGGCGTCTTTCTCTTTCGTCACGCCTTTCTGCATCGCACTCGTTGCAGCTAGTGGCCTGCTCGGCGCGCGTGCGGCGCAGGCGCAGGAGTTGGACTGCACGGTGACGGTGGACTACAGCCAGATCTCCGGCTCGGAGTACACCTTCCTCGACGAGATGGGCCGGCGCGTGGAGGAGTACGTCAACGAGGAAACCTGGACGGACGATTCGTTCCAGCCCTACGAGCGCATCGACTGCGAGATGCGGATTTTCATCCAGGAGGCGCTGAGCCTGTCGCGCTTCCGCGCGCGCATGGTTGTGGCCTCGCGCCGGCCCATCTACGGCACCACGCAGGCCACGCCCGTGGTCCAGTTCAGCGATGCGGAGTGGACCTTCGATTACACGCAGGGCGAGGCGCTCACAAGCGACCTCCGCCGCTACGACGACTTCACCTCCGTGCTCGACTTCTACGTCTACGTCCTCTTGGGCTACGACTACGACACGTTTAGCGAGCTGGGCGGGACGCCGCACTTCGAGCAGGCCCGCGAGATCGTCGAGCTGGCGCAGTCGGCCGGGGCGGCGGGGTGGTCCTCGCTCGGGTCGAGCGGCGGGCGCGAGACGCTCGTGACGCAGCTCCTGGACCCGCGCTACCGGCCGCTCCGCCTGGCGTACTTCAACTACCACTTCACGGGGCTGGACCACTTCGTGCAGGAGACGGACGCCGCGCGCGAGGCCGTCCTGGACGTCTTGACCTCGCTCGAGACGCTCTACGAGGACGTCACGCGCCGCTACGTGCTCGACCTCTTCTTCACGGCCAAGTTCCAGGAGCTGAGCGCCATCTTCGAGGCGTCCGACCTCGGCAGCTCAGCCTATGCCGTGCTCTCGCGCCTTGACCCTTCGCACGATTACAACCGGCTCGTGGAGTAGCGCCGGCGCCTCACTGATCCGCCCGGACGGCAGCCTTGACGATGCGGTCGCCCTCGTAGAGCCGGTCGATCACGCCGCGCCCCTTTTCGACCACGCCGAAGGCCGTGTAGCCCCCATCGAGGTGCGGCTGCGCGCTGTGCGTGACGAAAAGCTGCGACCCCTCGGTGTCCTTGCCCGCGCTGGCCATGCCCACGGCGTAGCGCCCGTACGGGATGCGCGTGAACTCGCTGCGGATGGCGAAGCCCGGCCCGCCGAACCCGTCGCCGCGCTCCACATCGCCGCCCTGGACGACGAAGTTGGGCACCACGCGGTGGAAGGGCACGCCGTCGTACGCGCCGCTTTCGGCCAGGCGCAGGATCGTCTGCGTGGTGAGCGGCGCCTCCTCGGCGTCGAGGCGCAGGACGACTTCGCCCTTCTCCGTTTCGAGGACGAGGCGCGGCTGCGGCCCGCGCGCGGCGAGGTAGCCCCAGTCGATGCTGTCGCGCACAGATGGATCTTCGGCTGCTGGGGGAAGCGGCGGCGCCTCGCCGGTGAGCGTGCGGAGGGCGCCGGCGGCAGCCTGGCGGATGACGGGGTGCGGATGGCCAAGCGCCTCGCGCAGGAGCGGCTCGGATGACGGATCGCCCGCTTGGCCGAGAGCGGTGAGGATGGCCGTCATCGGCTCCGCGTCGTCGGGCGTTTGGAGGCGGGCGTAGACGGTGCGCAAAACCTCGACGGCGCCGTAGGGCTGGAAGAGCGAATCGGCCAGGAGGGGCGCGGCGTGGTAGCGCGTGGCAAGGTCGTCCCGGCGGAGGGCTTCGGCGAAAACGTCGAAGTAGGCGCGGCGGAGTGTGCTGTCCTGCGCGGCGTCGGCCGTGCGCAGCGCCTGCCACTGCCCGGCGAGCGCATCGAGCGCCGCCGCCGCCACGCGCGGATCGTCTTCCTGGGCTGCTTGAAAAAGCCGCTGCCGCGCCTCAGCGCTTTCTGCGGTGGGTTCGAGTGCATGGAGGCCGGCGGCGTACGCCCACGTGTTTTCTTCCTGCCGCCAGCGGTCGAGCCGCCGCAGCACCGCATCGGTTTCACCCTGCCGCGCGAAGCCCATCAGCAGCGGCGCCGCGACGCGCCAGCGGTCCGGGTGCGCCTCCAGCCACGCGCGCAGCGCCGCCGTCCGCTCCGGCGTCCAGGGCGCGTGCGAGGCCAGCGCCTCTGCCGCTGTGATGCCCACGTGCGCGAGCGAGTCGCCGAGCGCTTCGGCGAGCGCCGCGAAGGCCGGCGCCGTCATCCGGCTCGAATCTGCGCCGGCCGCCAGCGCCCGCGCCGCCTCCGTGCGGATGCGCCAGTCCGCCCCCTCGCGCAGCCAGCGGGCGAAGCGCTCGGTATCTTTTTCGTCTTGAAGACGGCTCAGCGCGCGGAGGAGATGGAGCGCCGCGGGATCGGCGGGGGCGAGGCCGTCGAGCGCGGCACGGACGCGGCCGGCGTCATCAGCCCACGGCGCCGTCTCGCGCGAGCGGCCGAAGGTGTACGCCGTGCTCTGGCGCACCTCCGCGCGCTTGCTGCCAATCCGGTTGAGCAGGTACGCCGTGGCCGAGGGCGCGTGCACGTCGCGCAGCGCGTAGCGGCCCACGGTAAGCGCTTTGTCCGGGACGAGGGCGGCGGGCACGTCCGTCTCCACCAGCGCGGCGAGCGAGGCGCGGTCGCCCTTCTTGCCGAGCGCTTCGAGGAGACGGGCTTGCACGGTAGCGTCCGTCTCGGCGCGAAGGGCGCGCAGAAGCGTGCGGGGCGGCACGCGGCCCTCGCTCTGGCCGAGGGCGAAGGTCGCATCGGCGCGCACCGTCGGCGCCGGGTCGCCCAGCCGCCGTATGAGCGCGGGCACGGCAGCGGAGTCCTGCACGGAGGCGAGCGCAAACGCCGCCCGCGCCCGCACGGCTACGTCAGCGCTTTGCAGCGCGCCGATGAGCGGCGCCGCGCGGCGGGCCGACTGCCACTCGACAAGCTGCTGAAGCGCTGGCCGCGCGAGCAGGCTGTCGCTCGGGCGGCCCATCGGAAGAAGGGCCGTCTGCGCCGAGGCAAGCCGTGCGCTCAGCATCAGCATGAGGAGCGCCAGGCCGGTCGCGTAGTGCGTTGCTTCAGGGATGCACATAACCGTACGAAAGAGGGCAAGTCTGTAGAGAAGTTCGCCGCACCGGATGTAACAAAACATCACCTTGCGGCGCAGCGTCCTGGCGTGCGATCCCACGGTGGGTTACTATGCGGATGGGTGCTCAAAGGCGCGGCGCGAAGCGGAGGCGAGCGCGCCACAGGTGCGGTCGTTCGGCGTGGGTGCCGTTAGAAGCGGACGAGGACACGTACCGGGGTCCTGCCACGAAGCTACAAAAAACCACAGCGGAGGGGAAGCATGTACAGCACATCAGGCGTGGACGCCGTCGCCACCATCACCGAGCTGCGCTCTAAGACGTCGGAGTTGGTCGAGTACGTCCGGGACAGCCAAAAAGGCGTGCTTATCCAGAAAAACAACGAGCCGTATGCCGTGCTCTTGGACTGGGAGACGTACCAGAAAGCTATGGCAGATCGCCTCGAAGAGAACCGCGCGGCTGTGGCGCCTAAGCGTAAGAGAAAGTCTAAGAAGAAAGGGTCCAAGTCTGGGTAACGGTTTGGGAGCGCGCACTCAGAGAGTCCGTGCTTCAGAGTCAGCCAACGCGCGATGGTAGAAGAAGCGCCTTCTTCCTGGACGGGCGGACACTCGTCCCAATCCGCCGAACGGCGTTTCCGGGATGCACCGTCCGGGCGCGCGCAGCCGAGCGCCTCAGCGCTGAGCGCCGCTCCAGGCACACAGACTTTTACCACGGTTCGTCAATCAGTATACGAACGTTTCCGTTTCCATGTCTTACACCGAAGAAGCCGTCGGCTGCGTTGAGGATTTCGCTGACGGCGCCATGTGGCAGGTCACCGTCGGGGGGACCGACGTGCTCGTGGCGCGCGTCGGGGAAGGCTTCCACGCCGTCTACGCCTACTGCTCGCACTACGGCGCGCCGCTGGCTGAGGGCGCCCTTTCCGAAGGGCGCGTGGTATGCCCGTGGCACCACGCCTGCTTCGAGCTAAAGAGCGGGCGCCAGCTTGAGCCGCCCGGCCAGGACGGCCTCCGGCGCTTCGACGTGCGCGTAGACGACGGGCAGGTGCTCGTGCGCGTGCCGAGCGACTTCGAGGCCCACCCCGCCGCGCCGATGGCCAAGCGCTCCGCGCCCACTGGCCCCGGCGCCGACGAAGAGACGTTCGTCATCCTGGGCGGCGGGGCCGCCGGCGCCTACGCCGCCGAGGCGCTGCGCGAGGAAGGCTTCGACGGACGAATCGTCATGGTCACCGCCGATCATTTTCTTCCGTACGACCGCGTCAACGTGAGCAAAGACTACCTCGCCGGCAGCATCGAGGAGGCCGAAGACCTCGTCCTCCGCTCCAGCGCTTTTTACGAAGCGCACGACATCGAGGTCAAAGAGGGCCGGCGCGTAACCGGGGTGGACGCCGAGGCACGCCGTCTCACCTTCGAGGGCGGCGAGACGATGGTGTACGACGCCCTCATCCTCTGCACCGGCGGCACGCCCCGCACGCTCGACGTGGACGGCGCCGCCCTCGACGGCATCTACACCCTGCGCAACATCGCCGACAGCGACGTCATCCAGGACGCTGCGCAAAACGTCGAGCGCGTTGTCATCGTCGGGTCGAGCTTTATCGGGATGGAGGGGGCGTCGAGCCTGCGCCAGCTTCGGGAGGACCTGCCCATCACCGTCGTCTCGCCAAGCGCCGTGCCGTTTGCCGCCGTCCTGGGCGAGGAGGTGGGGCGGATGCTCCAGGTGCTGCACGAGGAGAACGGCATCGCGTTCCGCCTTGAGGAGCACGTGGCGCGCTTCGAGGGCGAAGGCGCCGTCGCCGAGGTCGTGCTCGAAAGCGGTGAGCGTCTCCCGGCCGATCTCGTCGTCGTGGGCATCGGCGTGGAGCCGGCCACGGGTTTTCTCAAAGGCGTGGACTTGGCCGAGGACGGCGGCGTGATCGTGGACGACCGGCTGCGCGCCGCCGAAGGCCTCTGGGCCGCCGGCGACATCGCCCGCTTCCCGGACTGGCGCACCGGGCAACCGACGCGCATCGAGCACTGGCGCCTGGCCTGCCAGCACGGCCGCCTCGCCGGCTACAACGCCGCCGGCCGCGCCGAGGCCTTCCGCTCGGTGCCGTTCTTCTGGTCAGCGCAGCACGGGTCCAGCCTCCGCTACGTCGGCCACGCCGACAGCTTCGACGAGGTCGTCATCGACGGCGACCTCTACGCGGAGGAGTTCATCGCCTACTACGTGGCGGAGGGCGAAGTGCGAGCCGCCTTCGGCATGGGGCGCGACCAGAAGATGGCCGCCCTCGAGGAGCTGATGCGCCGCGAGATCCTGCCCACGCCCGGTGAGCTGTGCCGCGGCGAAGTCGATCTCTTGAAACGGCTGAACGAGAGGTAGGGACACGATATATCGTGTCCCTACTACGGTTGCTCCCCGAACGTAGGCGCAAAGAAAAAGCCCCGTCTCAGCAAAAGAGGCGGGGCTTCCTTTTCTGCGAAAGACGCCGAACCGTCGTCCGTCCGTCGTTAAAAGACGAATCACGCCGGCTTCGTCAGGGCCGTGCGGCGCGTGAGCATCCCGTCGGACGAGGGGATCTGGAGCTGGACGACGAACGTGGTGCCCGGCTCGATCTCCTCGTAGATGCGCTGGAAGTCCTGCATGTCCGTCACGGCTTGGCCGTCCACGCTGGTGATGATCTGGAAGCGGCCGATGCCGGCCTCGCGCGCGGCGTCGCTCGTGCGGTCCACCTCGGTGACGATGACGCCCTCGCGCTCCTCCAGGTCGAGGCCCTGCGCCTGGAGGCGGCTGGCGATCTGCGGCGTGATGTCGCTCACGGAGAAGCCCAGCTCCTCCGTCATCGCCGCCGACGAAGAGCCGCCGCCTTGGCCGGAGCGCGCGGCCGTCTGGTCCGTCGGCTCCATCTCGCCGAGGGTGACCTCGACCTCTTCCGTCTCGCCCTCGCGGTTGATGGTGAGGAGCGCGACGTCGCCCGGCGCCTTCGCGCCGATGAGCTGCTTGAGCTGGAGGTAATCCGTGAGCGGCTCGCCGTCGATGGCTACCACCACGTCGCCGGGTTGGAGGCCGGCTTCGGCGGCGGGCGAGTCCTCAATCACGCGCGAGATCTCGGCGGCGCCGCGCGGCAGGTCCAGCGCCTCGCGCAGCGACTCCGTCACCGGGCCGAAGTTAACGCCCAGCTGCGCGCGCTGCACGCTGCCCGACTCGATAAGCTGGTTCGTGACGCGCTCGACGATGTTCACCGGGATGGCGAAGCCGATCCCGACGTTCCCGCCCGTGCGCGAGTAGATGGCCGCGTTGATGCCGATGAGCTGCCCGCGCAGGTTCACCAAGGGGCCGCCCGAGTTGCCGGGGTTGATGGCCGCGTCGGTCTGAATGTAGTCCTGGAGCGTGTTCTGGTCGCGGGCCTGGAGCCGCCCGATGGCCGAGATGATCCCCGCCGTCACCGTGTTGGACAGCTCCTCAGAGAGCGGCGAGCCGAACGCCATCGACCACTGCCCCACGCGCAGGTCGTCCGCCTCGCCGAAGCCGATGACGGGCAGCTCCGCCGCGTCGATCTTGATCACGGCCAGGTCGCTGTACGGGTCCGTGCCGATGACCTCGGCGTCGTACGTCGAGCCGTCGAACGTGACCACGCTCAGCTCGTCGGCGCTCTCAACGACGTGGTTGTTCGTGACGATGTAGCCGTCCTGGCGGATGATCACGCCCGAGCCGAGGCCCTCCCGTAGCTGCGGCCCCTGCTGCCCAAACGGGCTGGGCCGCTGCCCGAAGAAGTCCTCAAACGGGCTTCCCTCGAACGGCGTCCCCTCAAAAGGACTACCGCCAAACGGGCCGCGCCGGCTTTCGACCACCTGCTCGGCGCGGATCTGCACCACGGTCGGGTTCACGTTCTCGGCCACCTGCGTAAAGGCCTGCTCGAACTCCATGGCCGCGGCCATCTCCTCGCTGATGGAGGTGTCGTCGGCCCGCGTCATCGTGCCGACGCGGTCGCCCACGCCGAAGAGGTTGGCACCGGCCGTGGTAAAGAGGATGCCCGCCACGAAGGCGACCACCAGAAGAAGGGCAATAGAGGCTTTTCCTTTCGCGCTCATAATCGTTTGGGAGCTTCTGTGCGTGGGGGAAATCCGTTGCGGCGCGCAAGACGAGGCCGCCGCGCTATGTCAGGGTGGCAGCTTGGGAATGGCTACACGCTGATCGAAAGAGAAGAAAAAAGCGTGCCGGACATGCAAAAACGCCATGCCCTCCGAGACGCACCGCGCGACTGCTTTCGGGTAAAACCGCCGGAGCTGCCGGGCGGTTTCGGAAGAGCGTGTTACAAAACGCTTGCCCCCGCGCTTTCTTCGAGGCGGCGGCAGGCTACGCGCCGGGAATGCCCGGCTCCGTCATCGAGCGCACGTCGAGCGTGGCGTCCAACTCCTCGTCCGAGAGCAGGCCCATCTCCTTGACTACCGCGCGCACGGAGCGCCGCTCCTTGGCCGCCTTTTTGGCTACCTCCGACGCTTTGTCGTACCCGATGGCGTTGTTCAAGGCCGTGGCAATCGACGGGTTCAACTCCAGAAGCTCGCGGCACCGCTCACGGTCGGCCTCGATGCCGTCGAGGCACTTCGTGCGGAAGGCAACCAGAGCGCCCGTCAGGATGCTGATGCTCTCCAAGAGCGCGTGCGCCATCACGGGCATCATCACGTTGAGTTCAAAGTTGCCGTGCTGCGCGCCGATGGTGATGGTGGTGTGGTTGCCCATGACGCGCGCGCAGGCCATCATCAGCGCCTCGCTCTGCACCGGGTTCACCTTGCCCGGCATGATGGACGAGCCGGGCTGGATCACGGGCAGCTTGATCTCGCCCAGGCCGCTCGTGGGGCCGCTGGAGAGGTGCCTGAGGTCGTTGGCGATCTTCATCAGGTCGGTGGCGAGCGTGTTCAGGGCGCCGGCCGCGCTCACGTACGCGCCCTTGGCCGCCTGCGCCTCGAAGTGGTTCTCGGCTTCGCGGAAGGCCAGCCCCGTGGCCTCGCTGATCTCGGCGATGGCCTTCTGCGGGAAGTTCGCATGGCGGTTGATGCCCGTGCCGGTAGCCGTGCCGCCGAGGGCCAGCTCGCCCAGCTCCATCGAGGCCGCGCGCACGCGCTGGACGTTGTGCGCGATCTGCGAGGCGTACCCGCCAAACTCCTGCCCGAGGCGCACGGGCGTGGCGTCCATGAGGTGCGTGCGGCCGCTCTTGAGGACGTCGTCGAATGCCTCGGCTTTTTTGTGAAGCACCTCACGCACGCGCTCCATCTCGGGCAGGAGCGCCTTCTCAAGCCCCAGGCGCGCGGCCACGTGCATGGCCGTCGGGATCACGTCGTTTGACGACTGGCTCATGTTCACGTCGTCGTTGGGGTGGACGGCCTTCGAGCCGCGGGCGGCGCCCACGCCCTCGGAGGCCACGTTGGCGATGACCTCGTTGGCGTTCATGTTCGTCGAGGTGCCGCTGCCCGTCTGGAAGATGTCGAGGACGAACTCGTCGTCGAGCGTGCCCTCGGTCACGCGCTCGGCGGCCTCGATGATGGCCTCAGCCTTTCCCTCATCTAAAAGCCCGAGTGCCCGGTTCGCCCGCGCCGCCGACGCCTTGACGATGCCCAAAGCTTCGATAAAGCGCCGCGGGAAGCGCAGGTTGGAGATGGGGAAGTTCTCCTTCGCGCGCTGCGTCTGCGCGCCGTAGAGCGCGGCGGCGGGGACTTGGACGTCGCCAAGCGAGTCCTTTTCGGTGCGGAAATCGGGCATGGGAGGGAGTGGGGATGAGCAGGGTTGGACCTCACTGATATAGCGGCGTGCGGGGGGCGGGGTTTCCGGTTGGGGATTCGGGGGTTTGAACGCCGGGACGGCTTACTGCCGAAGCGGTTTAGCCAGGCCGAGAGGTCTCCCTCCTGGACAGGAGGAGCCGGGGGTGGTGGAAGAGCAGGCTGGCAGATCGTACGATCAAGGCGTAGGGGCGTATCGCAATACGCCCCTACCTCGACCTCGAACGCGGTGCTTGGCTTCATCTACCACCCCGCCTATAGCCTGCCCCGGCAGAGCTTGTCCCGGAGCGAAGTTTCTTTGTCCCGAACGGTTCCTCATCCTCAACAGTCTCCCACACCCCCATCCGCCCCCGCCCAAGCGCCCTTTCCCCAGAGCCGCGCGCTTTTGTAGCTTGAGAAGCAAACGGGTCTTCTTCCGAAAACAAACCACCATGAAAACCATCCGCACGGCCGAGGCCATGCGCGCTTACGCTGAGGAGGTGGGGCAGGCCGGCGCGCGCCTCGCCCTCGTGCCTACGATGGGGGCGCTCCACGAAGGCCACTCGGCCCTCGTGCGCCGTGCGCTCCGAGAGGCCGACCGCGTTGTTGTAAGCGTGTTCGTGAACCCGACGCAGTTCGGGCCGGGCGAGGACTTTGGCGCGTACCCGCGCGACCTCGACGGCGACGCGGCGAAGCTCGAGAGGCTGGGCGCGCACGCGCTCTTCGCGCCGGACGAGGCCGAGATGTACCCCGGCGGGCGCTCCGAAAACCGCACCTGGGTCGAGGTCGAAAGCCTGGACGCGCACCTCTGCGGGCGCCACCGGCCCGGCCACTTCCGCGGCGTGGCCACCGTCGTGGCGAAGCTCTTCAACCTGTGCCGCCCGCACGTGGCCGTCTTCGGCAAGAAGGATGCGCAGCAGTTCGTCATCCTCCAGCGGATGGCGCGCGACCTCCACTTCGGCACGGAGGTCATCGGCGTGGAGACGCAGCGGGGGGCGGGCGGGCTGGCGCTTTCCTCGCGCAACGCCTACCTCTCGGGCGAAGAGCGCCGGCAAGCGGTGGCGCTTTCGGAAGCCGTGCAGGAGGCCGCGCAGCGCATCGCCGAGGGAGAGCGGCGCTCCGAAGCGCTCGTTGCGGCGATGCTCCGAAAAATCGCCCAGGCGCCCCTGGCCGAGGTGCAGTACGCCGAGGTCGTGGACGCCGAGACGCTTCAGCCTGTTGCGCATCTCCAGCCGGGCCGGGAGGTGCTCGCGGCCGTGGCCGTCTACTTCAGCGCGACGCGGCTTATCGACAACGCCTTCGCCACGGTGCCCGTGGCGGTGTCATCCGCGCAATGACGCTTTTTCAGAACGCCCTGCCTGCTATGCAGATCACGGCAGGGCACGCTTGGAAGTGAGCGGGACGCGCGGATGTAAATAGTATGCACAAATAAGGCGAAGCGGCGTTTCTGAAGAAAAATATTCCGGCTTGGCGGGTACAACCCGAAGCGGCTTCTGGCGGGCTACCAAAAGGCGCACAGCGCTCCGGTACGTTCCATCACCCCACCCAAGGCCATGCACGTCACCTTCGCCTCAACCTACCCCCCCACAGCTTGCGGGCTGGCCACGTTTACGCAAGACCTCCGCGAAGCCGTGGGTGCCGTCCCCGATGTCGAGACGGCCATCGCCGCCATCAAGGGCGAGGGCGAGGCCCTGGGCGGCGGCGCCTCGGACGAGGTGCTCTTCGAGATGCGCCGCGCCGAGGAGGCCGACTACGCCGCCGCCGCCGAGTTCATCAGCTACACCGGCACCGACGTGGTGAGCTTGCAGCACGAGTTCGGCATCTTCGGCGGGGCGGAGGGGGGACACGTCATCGCCTTCTTGGACGCGCTGCAGAAGCCCGTCGCCACCACGCTGCACACGGTCCTGGCCGACCCGCCCCCGCGCTACCGGCGCGCGCTCCTGGCCGTGGCCGACCGCTCGGAGCGCCTCGTGGTCATGAGCGAGAAGGCGCGCGCGCTCCTTTGCGAGGTGTACGGCGTCGAGGCCGAGCGCGTGCGCGTGGTGCCGCACGGCGTGCCCGACGTCCCCTTCGAGGACCCCGACGATCACAAGGCGCCGCTGGGTTTCGAGGGGCGCACAGTGCTGCTCACCTTCGGCCTCCTGGGGCCGAGCAAGGGGGTCGAGCACGTCCTCGAGGCGCTCCCCGAGGTGGCTGAGGCGCACCCGGAGGTGCTTTACGTCGTCCTGGGCGCCACGCACCCGGAGGTCAAGCGGCAGCAGGGCGAGGGCTACCGCCGCAAGCTAAAGCGCCACGTCGAGCGCCTGGGCATTGAGGAGAACGTGCGCTTCGTGGACAAGTACGTCGAGCAGGACGAGCTGAAGCGCTACCTCCACGCCTGCGACGTCTACGTCACGCCCTACCCGGCGCGCGAGCAGATTTGCAGCGGCACGCTCGCCTACGCCGTGGGCGCGGGCAAGGCCGTCGTCTCCACGCCCTACTTCCACGCCGAGGAGCTGCTGGCCGAGGGACGCGGCCGGCTCGTGGGCTTCGAGGAAGTCGGGGAGATGAGCCGCGCGCTCAAAGAACTCGTGGCCGATGGAGAGCGCCGCCACGCCATGCAGAAGGCCGCCTACGCCTACGGCCGCCAAATGACGTGGCCGCGCGTGGGCGAACGCTACGCCGAGGTGCTTGGCGAGGTGGCCGCCGGGCGCCGCTCCGCCTCCGGCCGCCGCACGCGCACGCAACGCTCCATCAAGCAGCTCATCACACCGGGGCGCATCAGCCTGGACCACCTCGCCGCCATCACCGACGACACGGGCGTGTTCCAGCACGTGGCCTACGGCATCCCCGCGCGCGCCCACGGCTACTGCACCGACGACGCCGGGCGCGCCCTCGTCGTCGCCCTCTCCTACCACGCCCGCCGCGCCGACGCGCTCTCGCTCAGGCTGGCGCGCACGTACCTCAGCTTCTTGCAGCACGCGCAGCGTCCCGACGGGCGCTTCCGCAACTTCATGGGCTTTGACCGCGCCTTTTTGGACGAGGAGGGGAGCCAGGACACGCTCGGCCGCGCGCTCTGGGGCCTGGGCGCCGCCGTGGCCTGGGGGCCGACGCCGGCCATGCGCGTCCTGGCCCGGCAGATGTTCGAGCGCGCCATGCACGCCGAGCTGCACCACCCGCGCGCGCTGGCCTACGCCCTCTGCGGCACGGCGCTTTTCCTGGAGCGTTACGCCGGCAGCGCCGAGGTGCGCCTCCGCCTGCGCGCCCTGGCCGACCGCCTGGCCGAGCACTACGACGCCTCGTGCGAGGGCGGCTGGCACTGGTTCCAGGACACGCTCACCTACGCCAACGCCAAGCTCCCCGAGGCGCTGCTTTTGGCCTACCGCGCCACCGGCGAGGCCGCCCTCAAGCGCAGAGGGCTGGAGGCGCTCTCCTTCCTGGCCGAAAAAACGTACCACGACGAGCAGTTCGACTTCATCGGCAACCGGGGCTGGTACCGCCGCGGCGAGAGGCGGGCCGTCTTCGGGCAGCAGCCCATCGAGGCCGGCTACATGGCCGAGGCGTGCACGCTCGCGCACGAGGTCACCGGCGAGGCGCGCTACTGGACCCTGGCGCAGGCCGCCGTCGAGTGGTTCTTCGGGCGCAACCGCCTGGGCGCGCGCCTCTACGACCCCGAGACGGGCGCCTGCACCGACGGCTTCGACGAGGGCGGCCCCAACCTCAACCAAGGCGCCGAGTCCGTCATCGCGTGCCTGCTCGGGCTGCTGGCCGTCACCCAAGAGCGCCCAGAGGAAAAGCGCCTCGACGGCCGCTTCCACCGCACGGGCTTCGAGGGGGCGCCGCACGTGCTGGTCTCGTCTCGGTTCTGACCACGCGCCTGCCGCTGAAGACAGTTTCTTTATTGCTGGAAGGAAGTTTGCATGGAAAAAATTCCTTCTTTTAAAAGAAGATTAAGGAGCGTTGGAAGGAGAAATTCTCCTTACCATATGCCCCTTTCTTCTCCTTCGAGCGCCGGAGCCGGTTTTGGCGAAGGCCGCAGTCAGGAGGGAAGCCACCCCCCAACCGTTTCTTTGTTTGCTCCCATGCCCGACCCCGCAACCGAACTCACGCCCGAAGCGGCCGTCCGCTACGAGCAGGCCGCGCCCATCGCCCGGTACGCGCACAACCCCATCCTCGAAGCGCACCACTGGCCCTACCCGTGCAACGTGGCCTTCAACCCGGCCGCTGCGCAGCTCCCAAGCGGCGAGACGGTCCTCCTTGTGCGCGTGGAAGACCGGCGCGGCCTCTCGCACCTCTCCGTCGCCCGCAGCGCTGACGGCCTCACGAACTGGCAGATTGACCCCGAGCCGGCCCTTGCGCCCGGCCACCCGGATTACCCCGAGGAGCAGTGGGGCCTGGAAGACCCGCGCGCGGTGTGGATCGAGGACGAAGGCGTTTTCGCCATCACGTACACGGCCTACTCGGAGAACGGCCCGCTCGTGTCCCTCGCCTTTACGGAGGACTTCCGCACGTTCGAGCGCCATGGCGCGCTCGTGCCGCCGGACGACAAGAACGCCGCGCTCTTCCCGCGCAAGATCAATGACCGATGGGCGCTCCTGCACCGCCCGACCTCGGCGCGTCCGGGGGGCACGCATCCGCACATCTGGATGAGCTTCTCGCCGGACCTTCACCACTGGTCGCAGCCGCATTCGATCATCGGCACGCGCCCCGGCGCCTGGTGGGACCGCCAGCGCATCGGCATCGCCTCGCCGCCGATGGAGACGGACGAGGGCTGGCTCCTGCTCTACCACGGCGTGCGCGCCACCGTCTCGGGCGACCTCTACCGCGTCGGGCTGGCGCTGCTCGACCTCGATGACCCGACGCGCGTGATCCGCCGGGCCGCACCGTGGGTGCTCAGCCCGCAGGCGCCCTACGAGCGCGTGGGCGACGTGCCTAACGTGGTCTTCCCTTGCGGCCACACGCTCGACCCCGATACAGGCGACCTCCGCCTCTACTACGGCGCCGCCGACACCTCCGTGGCCGTGGCGACGACCTCGACCGCCGCGCTTCTCGACTGGCTCCGCGACCATTCCTGATGGCTGACGACGGACGGGTGACGACGGACGACGACGAGGCCTGCGCGTAGGATTGTCGTCCATCGTCGGTCGTCGTTTTTTCTGCGCAAACGCCGCGTCTTCTGCCATGCGCATCGCCATGCTGGCGCCGATCTCCTGGCGCGTGCCGCCGCGCCACTACGGGCCGTGGGAACGCGTCGTGGCCCTCCTCACCGAAGGCCTCGGGCGTCGCGGCGTGGACGTGACGCTCTTCGCCACGGCCGATTCGTTCTCGAGCGCGCCTGTGGTGAGCGTCTGCCCGCGCCCGTACAGCGAGGACCCCACGCTCGACGCCAAAGTGTGGGAGGGGTTGCACATCGCCGAGGTGTTTGAGCGCGCGGCGGCGTTTGATCTCATCCACAACCACTTCGACTTCCTGCCGCTCACGTACAGCGGTCTTGTGGAAACGCCCGTTGTGACCACCATCCACGGGTTTTCCTCCGAGCGCATTCTGCCCGTCTACCAGAAGTACAACGGGCGCGCGCACTACGTCTCCATCAGCGACGCGGACCGGCACCCTTCGCTCGACTACGCCGCCACGGTGCACCACGGCCTCGACCTCGGCGAGTTCACGTTCAGCGAGACGCCAGAGGACTACCTGCTTTTTTTTGGCCGGGTCCATCCGGAGAAGGGGGCGAAAGAGGCCATCGCCGTAGCCCGAAAAACGGATCGGCCGCTCGTCTTGGCCGGGATCGTGCAGGACGAGGCGTACTTCGCGCGCGAGGTCGAGCCGCACCTCGATGGCGGGCAGATCCGCTACGTCGGCTCCGTGGGGCCGGAGCGGCGCGACGAGCTGCTTGGCGGCGCGTTTGCGCTCTTGCACCTCATCTCCTTTGAGGAGCCGTTCGGGCTGAGTGTGGCCGAAAGCATGGCCTGCGGCACGCCCGTCGTCGCCACGCCGCGCGGGTCGATGCCCGAGCTGATCCGCCCCGGCGTGACGGGCCTCCTGGTCGAATCGGCGGAAGAGGCCGCCGCGCGCTTGGGCGAGATCGAAGCGATGGCGCGCGCGCCCATCCGCCGGCACGTGGAGGAAAACTTCAGCCAGGCGCGCATGGCCGAGGCGTACGAGCGCGTCTACCGGCAGATTTTAGGCGGGGAAGCGTAGGCGCTTCCGGATTCGGGGTTGTGACTTGCCTGCGGCCTTGCGTATACTTCGCCCGCCTGCCGCCTCGGAGTCTTGGCGCGGGGCTTTACCTGAATGAAGCGCGCCTTACGCATGACCATCCGCAACGCCGCCGTCATTGGTGCAGGGACGATGGGAAACGGCATCGCCCACGTCCTGGCGCAACACGGCCACGCCGTCACGCTTATCGACGTGAGCGAGGACGCGCTTGCTGCGGGCCGGGCCACCATCGAGAAAAACCTGGGCCGCCAAGTCAAAAAAGAGCGCGTCACCGAAGACGACAAAGCCGCCACGCTGGAGCGCATCCGCACCACGGCGGACCTCGCCGAGGGCGCCCGCGAGGCCGACCTCATCGTAGAGGCCGTGACGGAAAAGACGGCGGTGAAGAAGGAGATCTTCCAGACGCTCGGCGAACACGCCAGGCCGGAGGCCGTCCTCGCCTCGAACACGTCGTCCATCTCCATCACGTGGCTCGGCGCGCAGACCGGACGCGCGGCACGGACCATCGGGATGCACTTCTTCAACCCCGTGCCCGTGATGGGCCTAGTCGAGATCGTGCGCGGGCTGGAGACCTCCGACGAGACGTTCGACGCCGTCTACGCGCTGGCCGAAAGCCTGGGTAAGACGCCCGTGGAGGTGGAGGACTTCCCCGGCTTCGTGTCCAACCGCATCCTCATGCCCATGATCAACGAGGCCGTCTTCTGCGTGATGGAAGGCGTGGCTTCTGCGGAGGACATCGACACGGTGATGAAGCTGGGCATGAACCACCCGATGGGGCCTTTGGCGCTGGCCGACTTCATCGGTCTGGACGTGTGCCTCTCGATCATGGAGGTCCTGCACGAGGGCCTCGGCGACGACAAGTACCGTCCGTGCCCGCTCCTAAGGAAGATGGTGGTGGCCGGGCAGCTCGGCCGCAAAACCGGCCAGGGCTTCTTCGACTACGACTGACGATCTTCTGAGCCGTTGCGGCCCGGCGCCGCTCTCTAAGCGAATCCGCTCAAAGCGAACCGTTCCTTTTGCTCGCGTCCCGATCACCCAACGGGTTGCCCGCACATGAACCGCCCCTCTGCCACGACGAAGACCGCCGCACCGAAGACCGCCAAACCGACGAGGCGCGCCACGAGGAGGCGGCGCCAGAAAGCTGCGAAAACGCCGTTCTACCAGCGCACGTGCGTCTGGGCGCGCGCCGTGCTCGTGGCCCTGGCGCTGCTGCTGATCCTCTCGATCCTGGCCGTCACGTAGCGCGAGGAAGAGATCGGCGCGTCGTTAGCTGGCGTCGTCCTCGTGCCTCTCGTAGGCCTTGATGATGTCCTTGACGAGGCGGTGGCGCACCACGTCGCCCTCGTCGAAGTACACGAAGTCGATCCCCTGGATGCCGCGCAGGATGCGCTGCACCTGGATGAGGCCGCTCTGCTGGCGGCTCGGGAGGTCCGTCTGCGTGACGTCGCCGGTGACGATGGCGTGGCTGGCCGGGCCGAGGCGCGTGAGGAACATCTTCATCTGCTGCGTGGTGGCGTTCTGCGCCTCGTCCAAGACGACGAACGCGGACTTAAGCGTCCTTCCGCGCATGTAGGCCAGCGGCACGATCTCGATGACGCCCTGCTCCAGGTTGGCGTCGAGCGTGCCGTGCGGGAGCATGTCCTCCAGGGCGTCGTAGAGCGGGCGCAGGTACGGGTCCACCTTCTCGCGGAAGTCGCCCGGCAGGAAGCCAAGCTGCTCGCCCGCCTCGACGGCCGGCCGCGCCAGGACGATGCGGCGCACGGCGCCGGCTTTGAGCGCGGCCACGGCCAAGGCCATGCCCACGTACGTCTTCCCCGTCCCCGCCGGCCCGATGGCAAAGACGATGTCGTTTTGGCGGGCGACCTCGACGAGGCGGGCCTGGTTGGGTGTCTTCGGCTTGATGACGCCGCCGCTGGGCGTGAAAAGGATGACGTCGCTGCGGGCGGCCTCGCCGGCGCCCGCGCCGTCGCCCGAGGTGAAGAGGGCGAGGATCGTCTCGACGTCGTCCTCGGTGAGGTTGCCGTTGCGGCGCAGCGCCTGCTTCAGCTCGCCGAAGACGTTCTCGACCTGCTCGAGGTCGTCGGGCTGGCCGCGCAGGATGACCTCGTGGCCGCGCGCGGTGATGTGCGCTTCGGGGAAGGCGGCCTCGACCTTGCGCAGGTGCGCGTCGTTGAACCCGAAGAGGAGGAGCGGATCGGCGCCTTCCATCGAGAGTCGTTTCTGAGCCAAGAGCTTGGAGCGTTGTTGGGGAAGATCCGTTGAGGTGGGAGAGGGACCGCTTGTTGCTCCTACGGAAGCGTGCCCGGATGGTGCCCGCGTTCGAGAGCGGGAATGGGAGATCGGGCGCTCCGCTCACTTCAAGCGCCTCGGCGCATCCACACGTCTAACGTTCCAGCGTTCAACGCCCGCCGATGGCCCGCAGAAAGCTCGTCCTCGAATTCACAAAGATGAACGGCGCCGGCAACGACTTCGTCGTCATCGACAACCGCTTCTACAACTTCTCCGAGGAGGAACTTGCCGGCTTGGCGCGGCGCCTCTGCCCGCGCCGGACTGGCATCGGCGCCGACGGGCTGCTTGCCTTCGACCGCGCCGAGGACCCCTCCCGCCACGCCTACCGGATGCGCTACCACAACGCCGACGGCTCGCTGGCGACGATGTGCGGGAACGGCGCGCGCTGCCTGGCGCTCTTCGCCCGGCAGGCCGGCTTGGAAGAGGACGCCTTCGCGTTCGAGTCCGACGCGGGCGTGTACCGGGCGCGCTTCGCGGAAGAGGGGGTGCGCATCTACGCCACGCCGCCGCGCGATTTTTCAGCGGAGCGAGCGCTGGCGGGTGGCGGCACGGCGGCGTACGTGTGGACGGGCACGCCGCACGTCGTCCGCTTCGTAGAGGAGGCAGAGAGCGCCCCGGTGGAAGAAGAGGGACGGCGTCTGCGCCACGACGCGGCCTTCGCGCCAGAGGGCGCCAACGCGAACTTCGTGCAGGTCGAGGCGGAGGGGGGCGGTGCAGAAGAGGCGCGGCTGCGCGTGCGCACGTTCGAGAAGGGCGTCGAGGCCGAGACCGAGGCGTGCGGCACAGGCGCGCTGGCCGCCGCCGTCGTGGCGGGCCTCGTGGGCCGCATCGAGGCCGAGCGCGTGGCCGTGGTCATGCCGGGCGGCACGCTCTACGTCGGCTTCCGGCGCGAGGGCGAGGGCGTGACCGATCTCTACCTCGAAGGCCCCGCTGAGGTCACGTTCCGAGGGACGGTGGAGGTGTAGCCGTCGGCCGGCCGCTCAAGCCAGCCGCGCTTAACAGAAACGCTGCCCCGCGCTCCGACAAGAGCATTGCCCCCGGCAGTCACCGCCTCTGGGTTTCCACCTTCGAGGCTGCTGAATCAGTCTACGGCGATCACCGATCTCTCCCAGGGCACACCAGCGCTCAGCCGAAGCGGCGGCTCAAACGCACCGGCCCTCGGTCCGCGTGCATGGCCTTGTTATGCCGCGCCTTCTCCATCCACATCCGAGCTGCTTACTCGCATATTCCGCCTTGGAAAGTAAAGCGTTCGTCCGTTCCTTCGGGGCGAACCTGCAACTCGTACTCGTAGCAGAGCGGCGGCTGAACCTGCTGAGTCGAACTGACAAATGAGCCGCCAGCACTTCCCGGCTCAATAGCCCCAAAGTCCAACTCACGCTCGTATTCTCCACCCGCTTCTATTTCACGGAATGTCATCCTTACGGTAGTTTCGTCGAAGAGGCTTTCGCTGTAGTTGTAAACCTCTACAGCAGCAGCCAGACTCATCAAGTCTGATCTGACGACAACGGAGACATCCTCCTCTGTGATGACAGGTGTAGGATCATCAGAACTGTCACAGCCTGCGAGCAGCAAGGTGGCGAGAAAGAAAGTAGAAGCTGAAGCGACAGGAGAGTGCATGGCCGCGCCTCTAATTAGAATTGGAAATCTGAAGTGTGGCAACCCGATGAACTAACGGGAAGCAAATGTATTTCAGGCGTAAACATTTTCAAATAGGTCAAGCCTGCTTGGAGAAATTCACAATCGGATTTACGTGCGGCATAACGGCCCGGCCATCACCGGCCGAGGGCACGCCAGCGACTGAGCCGAAGCAGTTGGTTCTCAAAGTGGCGGAGCGGCAGCCTGCGCGCACCGGCCCTCGGTCCGCATATGCATGGCGTTGTTATGCCACGCCTTATACCTGAGCAATACCGGGTGCATTCGATAGTTCGGCTGCGACACACGAACCACAGCCATTACCGGACGAATCCTTATTCGACTGTAGCACCACGCTCGATCAGCAACTCTCTGAGCAGCCTCCGATGGCAATGCTCCCCGTCTTTGCAGTAGCACCCAACCGAGAAGTTCGTCGTTGACGAGAATGCTGCAAGCAACGTCAGTACCCGATTCGCCGACGGCTCTCGCATCTCGCGGCGGTACTTGCGCGCGTACTCGGCCCACCGCCTGTCAGTGAACGGCTCTGACAGCGCCCACAAGACGAGCGGCGCGCTCGGGGCGAGTTCTGGGAGCCAGACGTCATAGTAGTCGCGCGTGGCGTGCTCTGATTTAGGCACACCGCGAGGAGGTCTGCGGACCGTGCCGATGCGGAGGCCCTCGGCGGGATGTCGAGCTGTCCCGAGTCGCACGATTCGAATTGGCATGTCGTCTTTCCTATTGCACCGACAGGGCACAGCGTGCGGAACGCATTGTATCTCGGTGGTGGGCAGGTCATGCGGGGTTTGTAGCTTGCCGGGGCCGGGCAGACTGTAGCGGCATGAAGCCAGCGGATTGCCGAACCAGGCAAGCCGGCAGAGCTTGACCGTTAGACCCGTCGCCCGCCCCGGCACCTGCCCCGAGGAAAACTCTCGGGTTATGCTGAGGAGTATCCGAGGCCCGGTGGCGTGGCAGCGCCTACCCGGAGCCTGCATCATGCAATATCCGCAGGCAGGAGCGCAGGGCGGGACTGACCGGCTTTGCCTACACCCAAAGCATACGATGAGGCCCGGTCATGCACAACCAGATCCCCTTCATCTTTGCTGGCATCGACGTCAGCAAGGATCACCTCGACGTCCGTCTCGAAGACGTCCGTCTCGAAGACGTCTGTCTCGAACGACCCGGCGCGCAGCCAAAGACGCGGCGCTTCGATAACGACCCGGACGGCCACAACGCGCTATTGCAGTGGCTCGGGACTGGCGACACGCCGGTGCGCGTTTGTTTGGAAGCAAGTGGCCTCTACAGCCTCGGTTTGGCGCTGGCCCTTGACGCCGCCAACGCGACCGAGGTCATGGTCGCCAACCCGCGGGCGGTGAGCCGATTCCGCGAGGCCCTTCTGGAGCGCTCGAAGACCGACCGCTCCGATGCGGTTGTCATCTGTGCCTTTGCTCGGCGCATGCCTTCCCGTGCGTGGGCGCCGCCCGAGCGCGCCGTGCTGAGCCTCCGAGCTATTGCTCGGCGCATCCAGGCTCTCAACCGTAGAGCGCACGCGCGAGAAGAACCGCCTGCATGCCGCTGGGCAGAGCCGAACGTGCTCCGCAGTTGTTGCCAACGACATCGAAGTCAACGTCCGCCACCTCGACCGGCGCATCGCCGAACTGACGCGCCAGGCCTTGAAGGTCGCCGCCGAGTCCGAGCGGCTGGAGGCCGCTCTCGATCACCTGACCTCAATCAGAGGCGTCGCTCAGAAGAGCGCGCTTCTGATTCTGGCTGAGGTTGCGCTCTTGCCCGAAGACATGAGCGTGCGCGAGTGGGTCGCCTACGCTGGCCTTGATCCGCGCCGTCACCAGTCCGGCAGTTCGGTCGAGAAGAAAGAGCGCATCTCCAAGGTCGGCAACGCCCGGCTCCGACGGGCGCTCTACATGCCGGCGCTCGTGGCGATTCGTTGGGAGCCAAACGCCGGGGCCTTCTACGAGAAGCTCACCGCCGAGCGCGGGAAGAAGCCGATTGTTGCCGTGGTGGCCGTGATGCGCAAGCTTCTGCATGCGATCTACGGCATGCTCAAACACGGCCAAGACTTCCAGGGCGATAAGTTCTACCGCTTGCCTGAAAAAGTGGTTGTCGCCGCTTGACATTCAAGAGAGTATCTAACGGCCCGGCCATAACCGGCCCAGGGCCTGCGGGCACCACGCTTCAATTTCAGGAAAACCTTCAGCGGTGGCAACTGTGGCCGCAGAAACGCCGACCAGCCTTAGGTCTGCGTGCAGCGCCAAGTTATGCCCACCTATTCCTCGTTGCATAGGGCCGCTACAGCAACGCCTGGAAGTCAGCCCGTGTCATCTCACAGTCGCGCAGAATCTTCGACACCAAGCCTGGCCCTATCGTCTCTCCGGAATGAACAGGCACCACCGTCGTCCGCCCGTCTTCATGACGCAGAAAATATGACGCAGAAAATAGTGGCTTCCTTTCACACGGATCACCTCAAAGCCGGCCTTCCGCAAAGCTTTGATAACCTTCTTGCCGGTGAGACTCGGCAGCTTCGTCATACCGCTACGCTCACCTTCTGCATACCCACAAAGTCCAACTCTACGGCTTCATCTTGCTCCACCTCCAGGCATAGCTCTATCGCCTCTCGGATGCGCTCCATGAGCGCGTCAAGCGATTTCGCCTGGGTATGGCAGCCTGGGAGACTCGGCACAGAGGCGACGTAGTATCCTTCACTGTCGCGCTCGATGACAACGTTATAGTCTCGGCTCATTCTGGTGTCCAGTTCGGTTTAAACGCGCATCTCGTTGTAGAACGAGCAGACGCGTCGGCGGTTGCCGCCGGTGGGCATAACAGTTGGCGGCTCAGCGGAGCAGGGCCGCTCCACCGCTCGAACGTGTTAAAGATCGTGGCGGCGCTCGTGCGAGGCAAGACCGTCAAGCCCTGCGTCCGCCTGCAGCCGCGAGTTATATGGGGCAAATTAGTACCGACCTAAAATTGTAATTATTTTTGCCCGCCAGGCTCAGCGCTCGAACTGCGCGCGGTAGTCCTCGATCTCGGCGTTCTCGCGCAGCATGGCGATCCAGCGGTTCTGCACCTCGGCGCGGCGGCGGCGCTGGAGCTGCTGCCGGAGCTGCTCGCGCTTGGCGTCGGTGAGGGCGACCGGCTCGTCCACAGCCGTCACCTCGGCGACGAAGGCGGCGTTCTCGCCTGCGACCGCGCGCGAGGTGGCGCCTTCGTCGAGGCCGAAGACCGTGCCCACGAACGCCGGGTCGCTGCCCAGCACGGGCACCTGCTGCGTGCCAAAGGTGATGCCTTCCTGCATGCGCACCTCCGCGGAGAGCGCCGAGGCGAGCGCGTCAAGGCTCCCGCCGGCTTCGGCGAGGGCGCTTTCGAGGCGCTGCATCTGCACGGCCTGGCGCTTTTTTTTGAGCACGCGCGGGCGGATCTCCGCCTCGACCTCCTCGAACGGGCGGAAGCCGGCCTCCTGGATCTCTTCCACGTTCAAGACGACGAACTGGTCGTCCAGCTCGATCACCTCGCTGATGGCGCCCGGCTCGGCCGCTTCGAGAAAGCTGGCGATGGGACGGCTTGGGCCGAGGCCGGGCACGACGGTCATCCCCTCGCCGGCCTCTACCGTGGCCGTCTGCGTCTGGAAGCCCTGCTGCTCCACCTCTTCGGCGAAGCTGCCGCCCTCGCTGGCGTAGTAGGCCGCGTCGCCGAGCTTCTCTTCGATGTCGTCGAGCGTGGCGGGGCTGGGCCGCGTGCTCACGGCCATGTCGGCGATCTGCACGGCCTCGTCCGCGCGCGCTTCGACCTGGATGAGGTGGATGCCGAAGGGCGTCTTCACTGGCCCGACGACCTCGCCCACGGGCGCGCCCTCGACGGCCTCCTGGAAGGCCGGGTCCATCTGCCCCGGCCCGAACCAGCCGAGGTCGCCGCCGCGCGGGGCGCTCGGGCCTTCGGAGACGCGTCGGGCCGTCTCGGCGAAGTCGGCGCCGGCCTCGAGTTCGGCCTTGACCGCTTCGGCGCGCTCGCGCAGGGCGGCCTCGTCCTCGCCCTGGAAGAGGATGTGGCGCGCGCGCGCGTACGTCTCCTCGGCCGGGCGCACGTCGGTGATCTTGACCAGGTGCGCGAGGTCGCCCGCGAAGATCGGCCCGACGACGCGGCCCGGCTCCGGACCGCCGGCGTAGACGGCCTCGGCGATGGGCGCTTGCATGGCATCCGGCGTGACGTACGTGCCGGAGAAGAGCCGCTCCGAGGCGTTGCGCATCACGAAGAGCGAGTCGTCCTCGGCCTCGGCGAAGCTCGCGCGCAGCCCTTCAAGCTCCTGGCGCACCTGCGCCGTGTCCTCAGCCGTGGCCGACTTCGAGGCGACGGCGTAGCGGACGGTGTACGTGCGCTCGCGCCGGAAGTCGTCCCGGTGCTCGTCGTAGTACGCGCGGAGGTCGTCGTCGGTGACCTCGACCTCGCCCGAGGGCACGTCGGCGTAGGGGAGGGCCACGTAGCGCGCCGTTTTTTTGAGGTTCTGCCGGCGGTAGGCGTCCTCGATGTCCTCCTCGGAGACGTGCACGGTGGCGCCGATGAGGTTGTCGAGCTTCTCCTGGCGCCGCTGCGCGCGGATGGCCTGCTCGATCTGGATCAGGTCCTGCGTGGCGTCCGGGTTGGAGATGAAGCTGTTCAAAAGCTCGCGGTTGACCTGCCCGGTGCTGTCGCTAAAATAGGCTTTGATGATGGGGTGCGGGTCCGCGCCCAGAACCATGTCCTCGACCTCGGCGTCGGTGACGCGGATGCCGAGGCGGTCCATCTCCTGCGCGCGCAGGCGCTCGGCCACGAGGGCGTTGTAGACGCTTTGCTGCACCTGGTCGCGCATCTGCGGCGTGACGGTGCGACCCGTGCGGTTCTCGAACTGCTGCACCTGCGCCTCCACGCGGCGCGAATACTCCTCGCTCGAAACGGGATCGCCATCGACGAGGAGAATGTTGCCTTGCGCGGCGGCCCCGCCGGTGGCCACGGCGTCAAGGCCGCCCGAGTCCTGCAAGACCCAGATAACGCCAAAGGCGAAGACAAGAATCCAAAGCACCACTCCGGTGTTTTCCCGGAGCTTAGTCATCGTACCCATGGTATAAAACCTCGGCTGTGCGGCCTGCGTATGTTTTTTCTGGAGAAAGGCGCCGCCGCAGAAGGGGAGAAGTACGCGGCGTGCGGCTGAGTTTGGTCAGATCCAGCATACAGAAAGGCCGGCGCAAATGTTCTTCCGCCGCCGGCGGAGGGATGACCGACGACAAGCCGCCCTGATGGCTGGAGCGTGATTCTATGAGTGTCGTCGGCCGTCCATCGTCACCGTTCCGCCACACCCCCGCGCCCGAGCCATGCGCATTGCGCGTCCGTCCACGTTCGTCTACTACGCCGTCTTAGCGCTCGTCCTGGGCGTGGGCGCGGCGGCGGTGGGCGCGCGCGTGGCGCCGCAGGGCGTGTGGGCGGGGCTGGCGCCCGTGGTTTTCTTCGGATGGAAGGCGCTCCGGCAGCCGCTCCGCCGCTGGCGCGTGGCGCAGGAGGCGCTCCCTGATGCGCAGCGCGCCTGGCTCGAAAAGCACGTGCCGTTCTACGCCGGCTTGGGCGGCGCCGCGCGCCGGCGCTTCGAGCGGGACGTGCAGTTCTTTCTGGCCGAGCACACCTTCGAGGGCGTGGACGGCGTGGACGTCACCGATGCGCTGCGCCTGGGCGTAGCGGCCGGCGCCGCGCTGCTCCTGCACGGCCGCCCTGACTGGGAGCTGACCGCCGGCCGCTCCGTCCTTTTCTACCCCGACCGTTTTGACGACCACTACCTCGGCGGCGACTACGCCGAGTACGACGGCATGGCGCATCCGCAGGGACCCGTGCTGCTCTCCGCCCGCGCCGTCGAGGAAAGCTGGGCCGATCCCACCGACGGCTCTAACGTCGTCCTGCACGAGCTGGCTCACCTCTTCGACTTCCGGGGCGCCGGCGACGCGGACGGCATCCCGGCCCTTGTCGATCCGTCGTCGGAGGCGTCCTGGCAGGACCTCGTGCGCCGGGAGATGCAGCGCATCCGCCGCCGGCGCTCCATGCTCAGGCGCTACGCCGCCACGGCGCCGTCGGAGTTTTTCGCCGTGGCCGTAGAGGCGTTTTTCGAGCGGCCCCAGGAGATGAAGCGCCGCCACCCGGAGCTGTTCGAGGCGCTCACCGCCTTTTTCAACCTCGATCCCCGCACGACACCCACCGCCGCACGCTGAGGCCTTTCAATCGAGCATCAAAAGGGCGCATACAGCAATGCTTTTCTGCCGTCATCCTGAGTGCCCCCGGCGCCGGGGGCACTCAGGATGACAGGAGCACGTGGCGCCGCTTGCCGCCGCGCCCACACTCCCATTCTCCCATACCCCCACACCCAAACCATGCCTTCCTCGCTTGGACACACCCTCGCCGGCTTGACCGTGGCCTCGCTCTTTAGCGCCTCCTCCGGCGGCGCCGACTGGCAGACCGTATTTTTCGCCAACGCGCCGGACCTGGACCTGCTGCTCGGCCTCCTCAGCGCGGACATGGGGCCGGACGCCGAGCACGGCATGGCGACGCACAGCGTGGGCGCGGCGCTCCTGGCCGGCGGCCTGGCCGGCGCCTTTGAGCGCTGGCGCGGCGGGCGCTTCGGCCCGCGCTTTGCGCAGACGACCACGGCCTACGCCTCGCATCTCTACCTGGACTACCTCAGCAAGGAATCGGCCATGGGGGATGGGATGATGCTGCTGTGGCCGGCCTCGCGGCGGCGCATCGCCTCGGAGCACGTCTGGTTCCGCACGATCACGTCCAAGAGCCGGAAGCGCGGGTTTGTGCTCGGCCTCTTCAACAAGAACAACGCGGGCGCGCTCCTGCGCGAGGCCGCCTCGCTCGGGCCGGTGCTCTGGCTGGCGCGGCGCATCCGCGGATGCGCGTTTGCGGTCAGCGGCCAGGCGATGACCGGGCAGGCTACGTGACGGGGCCGGCCTCTTTTAGCGCGCCGGCCTCCATCTCCAGGTACGCCCCGGTGGCAAGGGCGGCCTCGATGGCGTCGAACGCGCGCTCCAGCTCCTCCATCGTATTCCAGACGAACGGGGCCAGGCGCAGGTAGCGGTCCTGCCGGCTGTCTGTGTAGATGCCCTGCGTCTTGAGATAAGCGCACAGCTTGGACGCCGATTCGGCCTCAAGGATGATCATCGCGCCGCGCCGCTTTTCGGCGCGCGGGGAGCGGAGGGGAAGGCCGGCGCTGTCGGCGCGCGCGATGCAGTAGGCCGTCTTGGCGAGCGAGTCGGCGCGGACGGTGTCGAGGCCGGCGTCGAGGAGGATGCGCAGGCCCTCGACGGCGTGGTACATGGAGGCGACGGCCGTGGTGCCGCCCAGGAAGCGCCGCCGCACGTCCGGGTGAAACGCCGGCTCTTCCGCAAAGCCGAAGGGGTCAGCATCGCCAAACCAGCCGGCCAGGCGCGGCTTCAGGTCGAGGCCGGGGCGGAGGTAGACGTAGGCGTTCCCGGAAGAGCCGCACGCCTCCTTCAAAAGTCCGCCGAAGTAGAGATCGGCGCCGAGCGCTTCGACGTCCACGGGCATCGTCGAGGCGGCGTGATAACCGTCGATGGCGAAGAGGCCGCCGTGCGCGTGTGCGTCCTCGGCCACGTCGTGCAGGAACGCGTCCGGCAGCCGCTCGCCCGTGGTGAAGCCGACGTGGCTGAGAACGACGAGCGCCGTCTGCGGCCCAATGGCGTCGAGGACGGCCTGGCGGTCTACGAATCTGTTATTGCAACCCAAGAAACGGAGGTTAAGGCCGAGGAGATCGGCCCAGCGGCGCGCGCTGTGGAGGACGGACGGGAACTCGGCCTCGGTGACGAGCACTTCTTTCTTCTGCGCGAAAACCTCTTCCGAGGAAAACAGGCACTGCACGGTCCAGTGCACGTTGGGCTGGAGGATGCAGGTGCCGGCGGGGGCGCCCAGGAGCGGCGCCACGAACTGGTCGCCGAGGTACTCCGGCAGCGTCCACCAGCCGACGGCTTCGCCGCTTTGGGGGCGCCAGTGGTTGGGGACGGCGTTCCAGGCGTCTACGCCGCGCGTGCGCCAGTCCTCGGTAAAGCGCTCCATCATGGCGGGGACGCTCCTGGGCATGAGGCCGTGCGTGAACGCGCGCAGCTCGACGGCCCCATTACGCGAGGGCTGGGTGTCCGGCTCCGGCGGGAGGAAAAAGCGGTCGCGGAGGTTCAGTCGCGCAGCGGTTTCGGGCATGGCAGAGCGGGGGGGGGGTGCGTAATGGAGGGCTTCTCTAAACGTGCGTGGGGCGCGGGGGTTGACGGGCAAAGGTTGTTAAGGCCGCCGTGCGTTTTTGCACATCTATTGGGAATTGGTTACAAGTGCGGAAGCGGCTTGTACTATAGGCTAGGAAATTGCGATGTTGCATAGCCGGATCGCACGCCGTCTCATTAACGCCCTACTTAAACACGCCGCGACGTCCCATGAGAGCACGCTTCAAGAAGGGGTTCCGTTACTTGCAGGAGTTCTCCGCCTTTCTCCTCGCTGGCACGGCGGTGGCGCTGGTGTGGGCGAACATCGACTACGAGTCGTACCACCACTTTATTGACGACTACCTCTTTCACAGCAGCCTCTTAGAGCACGGCGGATCGGACGGCATCAGCCTGCACTTTCTGGTGAACGACATCTTCATGGCGCTCTTTTTCGGCATTGCGGGGAAGGAAGTGGCCGAGAGCTTCCTGCCCGGCGGCGCGCTGTCGAGCATAAAGAAGGCGGCCATGCCGGTGGTAGCCACGGCCGGCGGCGTGGTCGGGCCGATCCTGCTGTTCCTGGGGCTGGGGGTGCTCCTCGGCGTGCAGGGCGATGTGATGCAGGCGGCCTGGGCCGTCCCCACGGCCACCGACATCGCCTACTGCTGGCTCTTCGCTGGGCTGATCTTCGGGCGCGTGCATCCGGCGGTGACGTTCCTCCTGGTCCTGGCCGTCTTGGACGACCTTATCGGGATGCTCATCATCGCCACGTACTACACGCCGGAGGTGCACATCGCGTGGCTCGGCCTTTTGGTCTTGGCGCTCTTGATCTGCGAGGGGATGCGGCGCTGGGGCGTGACGAGCTTCTGGCCGTACGTGCTCATCGGCGGGACGCTCTCATGGTTCGCACTTTTGTACACGGGTGTGCACGCGGCGCTCGCGCTCGTGCCCATCATCCCTTTTATGCCGCACAGCGAGCGCGACGAGGGCCTCTTCATGAGCGACGAGGGCGACGTGCCGGGCACCCTCGACCACGACACGATGAACGAGTTTGAGCACTTCTTCAAGCCCATCGTGGACGTGGGCCTGTTCATGTTCGGCCTGGCGAATGCGGGCGTGGCCCTCTCGGCCGGCGCCTTTGCCGGGGCCATCACGTGGATGATCTTCCTGGCCCTCGTGGTGGGCAAGACGGTGGGGATCTCGGCGTTCTGCTGGGTGGGGCAGCGCTTCGGCCTCACGCTCCCGGAGCACATGGACCAGAAGCAAACGCTGGTTCTGGGCATGGTGGCCGGCATCGGGTTTACCGTGGCGCTCTTTGTGACGACGGTGGCGCTCGACCTGGCGCCCGCGCAGGGCTGGATTCTGCCGGACGGCGCCGCCGACATGCTCAAGCTCGGCGCGCTCTTGAGCTTCGTCGCCGGCCCGCTGGCATGGATGATGGCGAAGGCGTTCAAGGTCAAGCGCCTCACCGGCCCGGACCACACCGACGCCGAGGACCTCGAACCGCAAGCGCAACAGCACGGCACCGCCCCGGTCTCGCACTAAGAACGCATAACAAAACCTCTGGCTGTCATTGTGAGCGACCGAAGGGAGCGTGGCAATCTCGTGAGGGGAGCAGACTGGGTGAGATTGCCGCCCCGGTGCCGGGGCAGGCTCCGCTTCGCTCCTCGCAATGACAACGTTGATGGGTTTTGTTACGGACTCTACAAGGGCGTGTGGACGGCCTTCATTTCCCGCTTCGACCTATGGGCGGCCTCGGATTACTCGAAGTCTTTGTCATCATCGCCGCGCCGCTGCTGTATGTGGTGAGCATCGCCTGGGCGTACCGCGACGCCGAGCGGCGAGAGCAGAACGGGCTGCTCGTGGCACTTCCGGTGGCGCTCGCCGTGTGGCCGCTTGAGGTGGGAGCCGGCTGCTTATCCGTCCGTCGGCGCGGGTGGCGCAGGGCGAGGGGTCGGCGTCGCTGCTTTACCTCGGAGGCGATGCGCGTTTCACCTTCGAGAAAGCGAAAGCGATGCTCCCGCAGTTGGCTGTGCTCTTGGGCAGCATCGCCGTGGTCCTCGGCGCCGTCCTAATTGCCGTGGGCTTGGCCCGAGGCGCCGCTTCGGGGCTGGGCATCGTGGCCGTTCTTGCCGGGCTGGTTGCCGTGTTCGCCGTGAGAACGTCAGCGCGGAAAGGTAGCCGACTGGACGGCGGGCCTCCCGGACGGTGAAGCGGAAGCCGGGAGAGGAACAGCACGCGCCGGCACTCGCTTAACCCAAAGCAGCACTCATTCCATTTTCACAACACTTGCGGTGCAACAAATGAACACATCCACCTGGGTCATCTTAGCCGGCGTCGGCCTTTTGCTTGTTCCCATTCCTCCATTTGCGACGATTGCCGGGGCAGTTGTCATTGCCGCAGGAGGTGCGATGAAGCTGTTCGGAATGTAGGCGCACGTTCCTGGCCTCTTGTATAAAATGCACGGCCCTTGCCACCATAGGCGGCGGGGCCGTGCTGCTGATCAGCGGAACACCAGATTACAGCTGTGGCCTGCGTTTGCGCACCAAACCGTTGCCGGACTCTTTGTGATGTGCATTTGCGCTCTCACTAAGTGGCGCGACGAGATGCATGTGCTAACGCACGTCCGCTTTGGCCCCATTATTGCACATTATCTAAGTGTTATCGCATCAGTAGTCTGCAGGCCAAAGAGAATAAGTCTGAATGGCTCAAATAGATCAGTTGATCATTATAGCAGGTCCCCCTTGTTCAGGAAAGTCTACTCTTATCGAAGAGATACAACAAGGTGATTCCCCTCATCTGTGCGAACAGCTCGGCATGTCCGTTCCTTTTTCGCGGCCCTGCCTTGCCGATAATCAGGCATATGCGCTGTTGCGTACGCACCAGTCCACTATAGAGCAGCTTATCGTCCACTACGATCTCTACAGCCAGTTCTCACGTAAAAACGGATTCGACCGTCTCCACAGCTTAATTGATCGCTCGCGCAGGACAACTGTTCTGACGCTGTGCGTTGCGCCAGAGGTGCTAACACAGCGCATCAACTGGAGGGTCTTAAGGAGATTGAGAAGAGTATTTTATTACTCCAGGGCTTACAAAAAGAAGCTTTACTTGCTTCGCCGGGTGTGGAAGCAGAGAGAAAAGTACAAGCAGGGTTTTAGCTCCTACCTCTACGAGGAGTGGTTCGATGCACTGAACGAATGCACCATAGAAAACCACTGGTTATTAGATTCCAGTAAAAACTCGGACGCTGTGATAGCTCGTCACAAAAAGGACAGCGCCAAGGTGTACCCCGATGCCAAGAAAATGATAGACGCCTGAGCAGTGCTGTGCCTGATCGTTCTGCTCTGCACGGCGAAAGCTTGCTGCGCTACGGCAGAACAAGACGAAAGCGCACAGAAAACCCCTCTGCCGCCATGAGCAGCAGAGGGGTTTTCCGGTTCTGAATGTGAGGCGCGTTTACGCCTCATCTGGGATGACGTGGACGAACTTGCGGTTGCCCTGGCTGCGCTGGAAGCGCACCGTGCCGGTGGCCTTGGCGAAGAGCGTGTCGTCGTTGCCGCGGCCCACGTTCTGGCCGGGGTGGAACTTGGTGCCGCGCTGGCGCACGATGATCCCGCCCGCCTTGACGAACTCGCCGCCGTATGCCTTCACGCCCAAGTATTTGGGGTTCGAGTCGCGCCCGTTGCGCGTGGAACCCATGCCTTTCTTGTGTGCCATGCCTGCCTCGTAAAGTCTGTGTTCTGGAAAGCCGAAAGGTGTGGCGCCGGGAGGATCTACACCTCGGAAGCCGTGTCTTTTTCGGGCGCCTCTGCGGCGGGGGCGTCGTCGTTGCGCGTGGCGCCGTTCATCGAGAGCGTTTCGATGCGGATCTGCGTGTAGCGCTGCCGGTGGCCTTTCTTGACCTTGTAGCGCTTGCGCCGCTTCTTTTTGAAGACGAGCACCTTGTCGCCCTTGACGTGGCCGAGCACCTTGGCCTCGACGTGCGCGCCCTCCACGTGCGGCGTGCCGAGGTGCACCGTGCCGTCCTCATCGGAGACGAGGAGCACGCGCTCTACCGGGAGCGCGTCGCCCTCAGAGACGTCGGGGCGGTGGGGGACGTAGAGCTTTTCGCCCACGCGGGCCTTGAATTGCTTGTCCGCGATGTCGATGATGGCGTACATGGGGTCGGTCCTCTGCTTTGGGGCGCGGGGTTGGCTACCGGCGCGAGAGTGTCGGGTGGGTTTCCGTTCTGAGCATCCGCTAATGTGAATATGACCGCTTCTGTTTCCAAGCGTCAACCGGACGCGCGTGCATTTCCCGTGGAAATCGAGCTTCCCGACGGGCAGATGCATCGTGTGGGCAAGCTCCTGTGCATCGGCCGCAATTTTTCCAAGCACGCCGCCGAGATGAAAAGCGAGGCGCCCTCAGAGCCGATGGTCTTCCTCAAGCCCGCCTCGGCCGTCATCCGCAGCGGCGAGGAGGTCGTCCTTCCTCCCATGTCGCAGGACGTGCACCACGAGGTCGAACTCGTGGCCGTGATGGGTGAGGGTGGGAAGAACATCCCCGAAGCCGAGGCGCTCGGCCACGTGGCCGCCTACGCCGTGGGCCTCGACATGACGGCGCGCGACGTGCAGAGCCGCGCCAAGGAGAAGCGCCATCCGTGGAGCGTGGCCAAAGGCTTCGACACGTTCGCGCCGCTCGGCCCGCTCGCCCCGGCGGCGGACGTGCCCGACCCGCAGGACCTGCGCCTCGAACTCGCCGTTGACGGCGAGGTGCGCCAGTCCGCCCGCACGGGCGACATGCTCTTCTCCGTGGCAGAGCTGATCGCCTACTGCTCGCGGATCTTCACGCTCTTCCCCGGCGATCTCCTGTACACGGGCACGCCCGAAGGCGTCGGTCCCGTGCAGCCCGGCGATAGGCTGGAAGCGACGGCCACGGGCCTCGACCCGCTCAGCGTCACGGTGCGGCGCGCACGGTAGCAGAAAGTCAGACGGATGCGGCGGCGTAGCGCTTCTGAAAGACGGCGAGCGCCGCGTCGATGTCTTCTTCCGAAACGTCGCGGTGCGTGGTCGCGCGAATCGTCTGCGGGCCGAAAACGGAGAGGAGCACGCCGCTTTCGGCGAGGGCGTCCACCACGGGCTGCGCGCCGCCCTTCTTCACGTCGAACATGAAGATGTTCGTTTCCACTTTTTCGGGGTCGAGCGCGAAGGCGTCCAGCGCGGCGATGCCCTCAGCGAGGCGCTTGGCGCGGGTGTGGTCCTCGCTGAGGAGCGGCCGGTGGTGCTCGATGGCGTAGAGGCCAGCGGCGGCCAGGATGCCCGCCTGCCGCATCCCGCCGCCGAGCATCTTCCGGTAGCGCCGCGCTTTTCTGATGTCTTCTTCCGAGCCGACCAAGACCGAGCCGACGGGCGCGCCCAGTCCCTTCGAGAGCGCCACCCACACCGCGTCGAACGGCGCGGCGTACTCCTCTTCGGCGATGCCCGACGCCGCCGAGGCGTTCCACAGCCGTGCCCCGTCCAGGTGCGCCTTGAGGCCGCGCGCGTGCGCCGTTTCCGCAATCGCCTCCAGCCGTTCCAGCGGGTAGACCACGCCGCCCGCCTTGTTGACCGTGTTTTCGAGGCAGACGAGCGCCGGGCGCGGCTCCCAGTAGTGGCCGGGCCGGATGGCGGCCTCCACCTCATCCGCCGTGAGCAGGCCGCGCTCGCCGTCCAGGACGTTGAGCTGCACGCCGCACACCAGCCCCGGCGCGCCCGACTCGTAGTTGAAGATGTGGCTCTGCCGCTCGACGAGCACCTCGTCGCCCGGCGCGGTGTGCACCTTGATGCCAAGCTGGTTCGCCATCACGCCGCTCGGCACGAAGAGCGCCGCCTCTTTGCCCAGAAGCTCCGCCACGCGCGTTTGTAAGCGGTTGACGGTCGGGTCCTCGCCGTAGACGTCGTCGCCTACCTCGGCGGAGGCCATCGCCTGGCGCATCCCCTTGGAAGGCTTCGTCACGGTGTCGCTGCGCAAGTCTATCATGGTCGGGGCGGGTGGGGAGTGGCGAACGGCGAGAGGGGAAAGAAAAGCCATTCACCATTCGCCAGACCTCACCAGCCCATCTGGCGCATCCGGGCGAGGATGGTGCGGGCGTAGCCGTCCATGCCGCTGGGCGTGCGGCTGAGCGGGGCGGGGATGGTGGCGGCGAGTGCAGCGCTCTGGTAGCGGCTCAAACCGCCGGCCGAGAGGCCGTAGTAGTGCTTGGCCGCCGCTTCGGCGCCGTAGACGCCGTAGTCCCACTCGATCACGTTGAGGTAGAGCGTGAGGATGCGCTCCTTGGTGAGGATGATCTCGGCCAGGTACGTGAGCGGCACCTCCATGATTTTGCGCACGTACGAGCTGTGCGTGGTCATGAAGAGGTTTTTGACGAGCTGCTGCGTGATGGTCGAGCCGCCGCGCCAGGCCCGTCCGCGCCTGCGGTTGTCCTCGACAGCTTCCTGGATGGCCTTCCAGTCCACACCCGTGTGCTCGAAAAAGCGCGTGTCCTCCGCCGCTACGACGGCGTGCTGAAGGTGCGGCGAGATGGCCTCCAGCGGCACCGGCGCGTAGCGCTTCTCGTACGGACGCTCGTCGAAGAAAGAGGCTACGCGCCGCTGCATCTGCACGCCCGTCGTGGGCGGATCGAAAAAGACGTAGCCGATGAGGGCCAGCGTACAGAAGCCGTAGTACGTCACCACGGCGATGACGAGCGCTGCCACCACGCGCTTTGCCGCGTACGTCAGGCGCGCTGCGGCAGAGGCTTTCCGGTGGCGAGAACGGGCGGCCATGGGCAAAGTCAGATGGGCAGATGGCGAGGGGCGGCCGGCAGGGCGGTCTCTCTAACATCTGCAATCCCGCATCCAAAATCGAGCCGCACACAAATGCGCTTTAGCGGCTGATCTCCAGGATCACGAAGGTCACCTTGCCCGCCGGCACGCGGATCTCGATCTCGTCGCCCACTTTTTTGCCCAGGAGGCCCTGGCCTACGGGGCTGTCCACCGAGATCTTGTTCTCGCGCACGTCGGCCTCCTGTTCGGAGACGAGCGTGTAGGTTTGCTCGGCGCCGTTCTGCTTGTTCTTCACGCGCACGTCCGAGAGGATGTACGCCTTGCTTGTATCGACCTGGCTCTCGTCCACGAGGCGCGCGCGCGAGATGGTGGACTCCATCTTAGCGATGCGCGCCTCGAGGTGCCCCTGCGCCTCTTTGGCCGCGTCGTACTCGGCGTTTTCGGAGAGGTCGCCCTGCGCGCGCGCCTCGGCGATGGCGTCGGCAATGCGCGAGCGCTCTTTCGTGCGCATGAACTGGAGTTCGTCTTTAAGCTCGGCGAGCTTTTCTTCGGTGAGGTAAACGGGCTTTTGCGCGTCCATCGTGGGGCAGGGGAGGTGCGTGGGAAAGCAGACCAGGCGGGCACGCCGCGTGGAAAGAAAATGAAAGAAAAGCGCCACGGCCCCGGAGGACCCTGGCGTTGGTCAGGCACATACCACGCACAACCCCCGCAGAGAGATCCCTCTGCGGAGATTCCAGCGCCGCCGCTACCAGCCCGAGCGCCCCTTGCCCGCCGGCGTCGAGGCCGGCGGCTCTTCCGCCGCGACTGCCGGCTCCGCCGCGCGCGGCGACTGCGATGACGCCAGCGGATCGAGGAGGCGCCGCGCCGTCCAGTAGCGCCGCTGCCAGTACGCCTCGTCCAGGCGCGAAACGGTCACGCCCTGGCTCGACGAGGCGTGCGCGAAGGCCCCGCTTTCGAGGTAGACGCCCACGTGCCGGTTCTTGGCCGAGGTCTTGAAAAAGACGAGGTCGCCCGCCTGGAGCGCATTCGCCGCTACGCGCTCGCCGCTGCGCGCCTGCGCCCGCGTCGTCCGCGGCAGCGCCACGCCGAAGAGGTCGCCGTACAGAGCCAGGGTGAGGCCGGAGCAGTCCACGCCGCGCTTCGTGGTGCCACCCCATCGGTGCGGCGTGCCTCTCCACGCCTCCACCTCGGCGCGGATCGCGTCCGCCACGGCTGCTTCCGAGGCCGAGCGCGCCGGCCCGTACGAGACCGCCGCCCCCGACGACGCGCAGCCTGCGCACGCCACGATTAGAAAAAGCACCGCGCACCACTGAGGCAGGTGGCCCGGTGGCGCAATCCGCGAGACGAAGGCAGAGCGTGACATCCTCAGAAAAAGCGATGTGCAGAAGAAGCCTGCGCAGGAGCAGGCCGGCGAAAAACGGATCATTGGGCCGCAGGCGTCGTTTGGGAGAACCGTACCCGCAGCCGGCCGCAGGTACGTCGCCGCCAAGTGCTGCGCCTAGCCTTTTTGCACCCAACGCTCAACCATTATGCCATATCCCGAACAGCTTGTCAAGCCGATGCGCGCCGAGCTGACCCGACTCGGCGTCGATGAACTCAAGGACGCCGACGCCGTGGACGCCGCGTTTGAAGAGGCGGGGGGCGGCACGATGCTGCTCGTCGTCAACTCGGTGTGCGGTTGCGCGGCGGCCAACGCGCGCCCCGCCGTGGCTCTGGCAAAACAGGCGCCCTTGCAGCCGGACCGCTACGTCACCGTCTTCGCCGGGCAGGACGCCGAGGCCACAAAGCGCGCGCGAGAGCAGTACCTGGCCGGCATCCCGCCGTCCTCGCCGTTTATGGCGCTCTTCAAGGACGGCGCCCCCGTCTTCATCATCGAGCGGCGCCACATCGAAGGCCGCTCCGCCTCGGCCATTGCCTCGGATCTTAAGGACGCCTTCGCCAAGCATTGCAACGGCGCCCCTGCCGATACCGCTGACGCGCCCGAGCGTCCCGAGGCCGCTGCGGCTTCCGAGGAAAGCGGCGACGGGCTGCCCTCGACGTTCCGCTCTATTCGGTGACGCATTCCGGGGAGGGCGCCGCTTTCGCCTCGCTTTTCCTTTAACAAGAAAGCCTCCAGGGTTCATTCCCTGGAGGCTTTCTTGCGTTTGCGGCGCTTTTCCGCGCACTACTGCCGGCGAAGAACCACGTTGATGTCATCCCCGTCTTCGCGGATCACGCCGTCATCGAGCGTCCATTCGGTTTCATCAATGAAGACGTCTGCCTCCTGTCCGAAATCGAACGTCAGGCGGTCCCCATCGAGATCGTACGTGCCGCTGAGGCGCGCGTCAAAATCTCCCAGCACTCCTTCTCCAGGCCGGGCGTGCCCTCGGGGAGAAAAAGCCGCGCTGAGGCAGCGTCGTCCTCTCCCAGCGTCATCTCCAGCGAGCCGCCGAGGTCAATCACGTCAATCTCCCCGCCGTTGTCGAGCGTGGCGAAAAACCCGGTAGCCACGTACGTGCCGGCGATGGGTTCTTCGCCCTCGTCCTCGGAGTCGCAGCCGGCAGCGGAAAGGGCAAGGCGGAAAACCAGCAGCGATGCGAGAAGAGGCTGGAGACGGAAGCGCATCAGCATAGCGGGAAGCTCTTTAGCAAGAAGGCGCAACGAAGTTGCTCGTCCCCAAGGTAAAAGGGTTCCAGGCCGTTTACAAACGTCCCCGGCCGCGCTCGCGGCTTACAGAATGTACTGGCTGAGGTCACGGTCTTGGGCGACGGAGGAGAGGCGCTCGCGCACCATCTGAGCATCGACGGTGACGGCGTCGCCGGTGAGCGTGTCGGGGATTTCTCTGGAAGGCAAAGCAGCAGGACTGGTAAGACTACTCCTTGGAAGAAACACGAGCTTTCTCCGGCGCTGACTTTTGGGGCTGCTCAGAACGCCAGCTGCGAATACGCTCGGCGTAGTACCGCTTCTCCTCGTCGAAGCTCATGCCGTCAAGGTCGCGGCTCATCTCTTGGCGAAGCCGGCGTTGCAGCGCCACCGCGTCCAGTTCTTTTCTTTCTTGCTCACTCATAGTCCATCACCTCTTCAGGGCTGCGGATTTCGAGAAGGTGGTAACCGCTGCGGATGTTCACGGCGTTGTACCCCCGGATACGGTTCAGGTTGACGATGTGCTTGAAATTCCAGCTCACCAGAACGCTTACGTGATGCACCGTTGCGACGGCAATGTGGCGGGCATCGGCGCGGTGCGCGGGGCCAATGACGTTCGCGGCGACGTACGCTTCGGCAAGCGCTCGCGCCTCCGGGGTGAGGCCCACCTCTTCCGAATGCGCCGCTGGAACGGCGCTTACGACATCGCGCACGTGGTCCGGTGCGCCTGAAAGCTCTGCCAGGAGCACGTCCGAGACCACCATGACGTCGCGCCCGGCGCGAAACCGATCAAACAGCCTGCGTGACGCGCTTCGGCGTCCGGCTTCAAAGCACCCGCCTGCTGTTGACGTGTCGATGTAAATGCGGCGGACCATACCACCGGCACCGCGGCGTCAGAGGATGTACTGGCTGAGGTCGCGGTCCTGGGCGACGGTGGAGAGGCGCTCGCGCACCATCTGGGCATCGACGGTGACGGCGTCGCCGGTGAGCGTGTCGGGGACGTCGAAGAGGATCTCTTCCAGGAGCGTGGTCAGGATCGTGTGGAGCCGCCGCGCGCCGATGTTCTCGACCGAGGCGTTGACCTCGGCGGCCACGCGGGCGATCTCGCGCACGGCCTCGTCCTCGAAGTGGATGTCCACGTCCTCGGAGGCCAAAAGCGCCGTGTACTGCTTCAAGAGCGCGTTCTTGGGCTGCGTCAGGATCTGGTAGAAGTCGTCCTCGTCCAGGCTCGAGAGTTCGACGCGGATGGGGAAGCGGCCCTGCATCTCCGGGATCAAATCGCTCGGCTTCGAGACGTGGAAGGCGCCCGAGGCGATGAAGAGGATGTGGTCCGTCTTGACCATGCCGTGCTTCGTCTGCACGTTCGAGCCTTCAACGACGGGGAGGAGGTCGCGCTGCACGCCCTCGCGCGAGACGCCCGGCCCGGAGCCGCCCGAGTCGCGCGTGCGCGTGCCGCCGGCCACCTTGTCGATCTCGTCGATGAAGACGATGCCGCTCTGCTGCACGCGCTCGAGGGCGTCCTCGGTGACCTTGTCCATGTCGATGAGCTTCTGCGCCTCCTCCTGCGTGAGGATCTCGCGCGCCTCGCTGATGGGCACGCGCCGCTTTTTGCGCTGCCCGCCGCCGCCCAGGTTGCCGAACAGCTCTTGCAGGTTCACGCCCATTTCCTCCATCCCCATCGGGCCGAAGACCTGCATCATGGACGACTTGTCGGAGGAGACCTCGATCTCGACCTCGCGCTCTTCGAGATCGCCGCGGCGCAGCTTCTCTCTGAACTTCTCGCGCGTGCGCTCGCGCAGGTTGTCCTCGTCAGAGCTGCCCTCGCCCTCGTCGGAGGAGGCCTCTACGGTGAAGCCGGGGCCGTTGACGAGGTTTTTCTGCGGCTTCTCCTTACGCTCTTTGGCCGGGGGGATCAGGAGGTCGAGGAGGCGGTCCTCGGCGTGGCGGCGCGCGCGCTCCTGCACCTCTTCGGTGTGCTCTTCGCGCACCATGTTCACGGCGATGTCGGTGAGGTCGCGGATCATCGAGTCCACGTCGCGCCCGACGTAGCCGACCTCGGTGAACTTCGTGGCCTCGACCTTGATGAAGGGCGCCTGCGCCAGGCGCGCCAGCCGCCGAGCGATCTCGGTCTTGCCCACGCCCGTGGGGCCGATCATGATGATGTTGTTGGGCATGATCTCATCGCGCATCTCCTCGGGCGCGTTGCGGCGGCGCCAGCGGTTCCTCAAGGCGATGGCGACGCTCTTTTTCGCCTCGTCCTGCCCGATGATGTACTTGTCCAGCTCATCGACGATTTGGCGCGGGGTCAGTTCTTTGATCATAATGGTGCTTCGCCTGTGGGGCTGTAGGAGGGTTCGTCCGGAAGAGGTGCGCGGGGGAAGCGGCGCGGGCCGCGTCAGTGGGTTTCCTCTTCCCAGGCTTCGTTGCCGGCGCCATCTTCGGCTTCGGCATCGTCTTCGTCGCTTTCAAGCGTAGGAGAAGCGGCGTCGTCTTCCGCAGCGTCTTCGGCGTCGGGGCGGGCGTGGTCGTCGGGGCTGTCGCCGTAGCCGTCATCGGAGGTGGCGTGGCGCGCATCCCCGTTGTAGCGGTCCTCTTCCGAGCCGGCGTAGGAGGACGGGGCGGGGTGGTAGTTGGTGTCGCGCCGGGCCTCTTCCACGTCGGGGTGGTCGTAGTGCATGATGAGCACGGTGTAGTCATACGGGTAGCCCTGGCGCTTCTCCAAGCGCACGGCGCGGGCGTCTTCGAGCTTGCTCACGAGCGACTTCGGGTCGTACTGGCTGCCTAAGACCTCGGAGAGCTTGCGCAGGAGCGGCGTGAGGTAGATCTCCTCGTACTGGCCGAAGTGCTCCTCGGCGATGGCGAGCGTGCGCACGGCCGCCGGATCGTCCAGCCGACGGTAGCTGTCGGGGTCCGGCCCGCCGGCGGAGGCCGATGCGGCCGATGCGGGCGCCGCCGAGGCGGAGCCATCGGGGCCGCCGCCGGTCTCGCGCGCGGGCGCCGCCGGGGGGGGGTTGCCGTTGAGGTCGGCGCGGGCGGCCTCGCCCAGGAGGTTGCGCAGGTTGAGGAAGACGTCGCCGTCGCTCTCTTCAAGGGCCGAGGGCGTTTCCAGGGCGACGACGAAGGCGTGGCAGCCATGGCGCCTCAAGGCCTGCACGAGCGGGAGGTAGGGCCGGCTGCCGGTGACGAGGACGAACGTACGCACGTCCGGCCGCTGGTGCACCAGGCCGATGGCGTCCACGCAGAGCTGCACCTCGGAGGCGTTGTCCTGGAGCGTGGCCGGCACGAAGCGCGGCTCCACGTTCTGCAGGTAGAGCGCCTGCTCCACGGCGCGCGTCTCGCCCTGGAGCGCGCTGAAGTCGGCGTAGGCGTAGGTCAGGCTCGTCTGCGTGGCGTCGGCGTCGTGGAGGTAGCGCTTGAGTTCATTGAGCACGTCGGTGATGTAGCTGCTCGGCTTCGCGCCGCCGGGGAGGTAGCGCCCAAGGCGCGCGTGCAGGTTCTGGTAATCGACCAAGATGGCGGCGTGCTGCACGTCGAGGGCCGCCGGCTGCTCTTCAGGAGGGGGGGAGTAACGCATTGCAAACAGTGGTTTAGAATGATGGTTTTTCTTTTCACTGGTCGTCCGCGGACGATGCTGTCAGCAGGAAGCAGGCGCGCCTCGTCAGGCCGTCTGCGCTTCCGGCTCGCTTTGCAGCTCGTGCACGGTGATGTGGTCGTTCGTGTAGATGCAGATGTCGGCGGCGATCTGGAGGCCTTCTTCTACGATCTCGCGGGCCGAGAGCGCGCCGCCGTGCTTGACGAGCGCGCGCGCTGCCGCCAGCGCGTACGCCCCGCCCGAGCCGATGGCCAGGATGTCGTCGTCCGGCTCGATCACGTCGCCCGCCCCGCTGATGAGGAGGAGCCGGTCCTTGGAGGCCACGGCCAGGAGCGCTTCGAGCTTGCGCAGGTAGCGGTCCGTGCGCCAGTCCTTGGCCAGCTCCACGGCCGAGCGCGTGACGTTGCCGCCGTACTGCTGCAGCTTCTCCTCGAAGCGCTCGAAAAGCGTGAAGGCGTCGGCGGTGGAGCCGGCAAAGCCGGCCAGGATCTTACCGTTGTAGAGGGCGCGCACCTTCTCGGCCCGGTGCTTCATCACCGTCTCGCCCATGGTGGCCTGCCCGTCGGAGCCGAGCGCGACGGTGCCGCCCACGCGGACGCCGAGCACGGTGGTGGCGTGGAGCGGTGCGTGCGAGGATAGGTTCATGCAAAGGGGCTGCCGTTGCTGCTGCGTGAAAAACGATGCTCGGAGAAAACCTGCCTGGACGAAAAGCGAAAGCGGCCTCGTGCGAAGAAGAGCGCGCGTCCCGTTCTGCGGTGCAACACCGATCCGGCAGGGCTATGTAGACGCCTAAGCGCCCGGATGAGTTCGCGCCGCGTATCCGCGTTGTGTAACCTTAAGCCAGGTTGCGACCTATCCGTTTGTCGTCCTGAACCCCGGAGCCGAGGCAGGCTCCGTGAAGGATCTCCTCGGTTGAGGCCTTCCGCGACGTGGGAGATCCTGAGTCCCGGCGCCGGGACGAAGGATGACGGAGATCGAACGCTTTCGTCGTGGGTCACAACTCGTGTAACCTCAAGCCCCGCCGCGCCGGCCTTTGTGTCCGCGCGATCAGCGCCTGTAGGCGGCCAGCGCTTGCACGACGACGTCCTGCGCCTGGCGCACGCGCGAGGTCCTGGCCGTGTAGTGGTTGCAGAAGAGCGCGAAGGCCAGCGGCGTGCCCGCCGCCGTGGTGACGTACCCGCTGAGCGCGCTCGCGCTCGTCAAGGTGCCCGTCTTGGCGCGCACGTTCCCCCGCGCGGCGCCGCGCTGGAAGCGGCGCTGGAGCGTGCCGTCCACACCGCCCACCGGCAGGGCCTCAACGAACGCCTCGCGCACGGCCGCGTCCGGATGGCCGCGCATGTAGCGCAAAAGCGCCACCGTGCTCTCTGGCGAGACGAGGTTCATCCGCGACAGCCCGGACCCGTCGGCCAGGCGGAGGGCGCTCGTGTCTACGCCGGCGGCGGCGAAGGTGTGCTGAGCGGCCGCCGCGCCCATCTCCGCCGAACCAGGTTCGATGTCTTCGTCTTCGAGCGCGCTCTCAGGCACGGGGCGCCGCGCGCCGAGCGTGCGCAAGAGCTGCTCGGCGTAGAGGTTCAGGCTCTCCTTTTGAAGCGAGGCGGCGATCTCGCTCAGCGGCGGCGAGGTGTACGTCGCCAGCCGGCGGAAGCGCTCGTCGTAGGCGGGCTTGAGCGGCATCTCGTCCACGTCCACGGCGCGCCCGTCCACGCCGATGCCTCGGCGCAGGAGCGCCTCGCGCAGGACGTGCGCGAAGTAGAGCGTCCCATTGGTGATGGTGAGCGTCTCGCGCTCGGTGCGCCCGGCCGGGACGCGTGTGCCCAGGTAGATGGCGTTTGTGCCGCGCGCGCGGGCGTAGTCCTCCTCGATGGACGTGCCCCAATCCGAGGTGCGCGTGGCGTTGGTGACTTCGATGTAGCCCGTGTTGAACGGCTCCCAGCGCACCTGCGCCGGCGCGCCGGGCGCTTGCCCCTCGATCCAGAATTCCACCGCGTTCTGGTTGAAGACCAGCCCGCCGGACTCGGCGGCGTAGTAGTACGGCTCGTCGTCCCAGGACCAGCCCGCGCCGAGCGGCGTGTCGGAGAGCACGTCGTCGTCGCCCACCACGTCGCCTTCGACGAAGGAGATACCGGCGGCCTTGAGCGAGTCGGCCCAGGCGCGGAAGACGGCGGCGGGGTCGCGGCGCTGCTCGTAGCCGCCGAGCGAAGGATCGCCCGCACCCTGCACGACGAGGTTGCCCCGGAGCACGCCCTCTTCGACCGGCCCGTCGGCAAAGAGGCGCGTCTCGAAGCGGAAGTCCGGGCCGAGCTGGTCGAGCGCGGCGGCTGTGGTGTAGAGCTTCGCGTTTGAGGCCGGGACGAAGTTCTTGGAGGCGTTGCGCGCGTAGAGGACCGCACCCGTCTCGGCGTTGACGACGTACGCGCCCCAAAAGGCGTCGGCGAGCGGGGCGGCATCGAGCGCGCCGTCCACGTACTCGGCAAGGGCCTCGGGGGTCTGGAAGGCGGGCTGCGCCGCGGCGCCTGGCGGGCGGAGCGCTACAGCCCAGAGCGCTGCGGTGAGGGTGACAGCAAGAAGGCGGCGAGTAGCAAGCGGCATCGGCGGCGGTTCGGGAGCAGGGCGGGTCGAACAAAAGTGAAGCGCCGGCGCCTTTAGCGGATGGCCTCGGCATTGAGTGCTTGCAGCTCGGCGTCGGGCTGCTGGAGGATAACGAAGACGTAGGCGGCGCGGTTCATCAGCGTGGTGGGGCGCAGGAAGACGCGGTAGTCGTTGCGGCCGGGCCGTGCGGCGAGCGAGTCGATGTAGCCCACGGGCAGGCCGGCGGGGAAGACGCCGCTGTGCCCGCTCGTCACCACCAGCTGCCCGCGCAGGATGGGTTCGGTGCGGGCCACGTGCTCCATCTGCAGCCGGTCCGAGCGCTCGCCGTCCCAGCTTACGATGCCCTCGGCTTGCAGGGCCTGCACCTTGGCCGGCACGCGGAACTCCGTGTTCAGGTACGACATCACGCGGGCGTAGTCCCGGCTCACCAGGACCACTTTGCCGAGGATGCCCTGCTCGTCGATGACCGGCATCCCCACGGCCACGCTGTCTTTGATCCCGGCGTCGATGGTGAAGAAGTTGCGCTGCCGGGTGATGTCTTTGGAGACGATGCGCGCGGGCTTGAGCGCGAAGGCCGTCGTGTCGCGGAAGCCGAGCATCCGTTTCATCTGCGCGTTTTCGAGGCGCGCCTCGCGCGAGCGGGCCACCTCGCTGGCAAGCTCGATGTTGGCCTCGCGCAGGCGCGTGTTCGCGTCGAGCGCCTGGAAGTAGTGCCCCACCCAAGCGAAGGTGCTCTCCAGCCGGGCCGTGACGTCAAGCGAGGCGGCCCGCGCTGCACGCACGAGCGGCTCGTTCTGAAAGAACATCACCGCCACCGACGCCACCAGGAGTGCGGCCAAAAGCACCCAGTCCTGTATCCGCTCCCAGATCGAAGTCATTTGCTACGTGTGGAAGTGAGGAGGTGTGGAGGTATGGAAGAGGATGTGCACAAGAAAGAATGTCCACATGTCCATTCACTCACACCTCCATACCTCTACGTCAAGACCGGCTCGAAGTCTTCGAGCTTCTCCAAGACCTTGCCCGTGCCGCGGACGACGGCCGTCAAGGGGTCCTCGGCGATGAAGACGGGGAGTTCGACGCGGTTGCGGATCATCGTGTCGAGGCCTTTGAGCATGGCGCCGCCGCCGGTGAGCATGATGCCGCGCTCCAGGATGTCAGAGCCAAGCTCCGGCGGCGTCCGTTCCAGGCAGCGCAGGACGGCGGCGTTGATCTGGCTCACCGAGTCGCGCAAGGCCTCACGCACGTCCTCGCTCGAGACCGTGCGCAACTTCGGGATGCCGCTCACCAGGTCGCGCCCTTTGACCGAAAGCTCCATCTCCGGGTCCAGCTCGATGGCCGAGCCGATCTCGCACTTGATCCTTTCGGCCGTGCGGCTGCCGATGAGGAGGTTGTGGTTGCGCTTGAAATACTGCACGATGGCCGCGTCCAACTCGTCGCCGCCCACGCGGATGGACTCGTCGATGACGATGCCCGAGAGCGCGATCACGGCGATCTCCGTCGTGCCGCCGCCCACGTCCACGATCATGTTCCCCACCGGCTCCTCGACGTTGAGGCCGATGCCGATGGCCGCCGCCATCGGCTCCTGGATCAGGTGCACCTGCTTCGCGCCCGCCTGCTCGGCCGAGTCCCTGACGGCGCGCGATTCAACCTCGGTGATGCCGCTCGGCACGCACACGACCATGCGACGGATGGAGGCCATCCAGCTTTTCTGCACCTTGCGGATCAGGCCGCGGATCATCTGCTCGGCCACCTCGAAGTCGGCGATCACGCCGTCTTTCAAGGGGCGGATCGTCTCGATCTCCTTGTGCGTACGCTCGTGCATCTGCATGGCCTCGTAGCCCAGGGCCAGCACCTTGCGGCTGTTGCGGTGCAGCGCCACGATGCTCGGCTCGTTGAGGACAATGCCGCGCCCGCGGATGTAGATGAGCGTGTTGGCCGTCCCCAGGTCAATGGCGACGTCGTTCGAGAAGTTGAAGAGACCCATGTACCGATTTTGAATTTCTGATTTGCGATTTTCGATTGTGCGGACTCGGCTGCGGAAGGAGCCAATCCAAAATCCAAAATCCGCAATCTAAAACGGATTCAGTGCCGGAAGTGGCGCGCGCCGGTAAGGATCATCGCCACGCCCAGCGCGTCGGCGGCGCGGATGACCTCGTCGTCGCGGATCGAGCCGCCGGGCTGGATGGCGGCGCGGGCGCCGGCCTCGGCGGCGGCTTCGAGGCCGTCGGCAAAGGGGAAGAAGGCGTCGGAAGCTACCACGGCTCCGTGAAAATCAAGTTCCGCTTTCTGGCCCTTCAAAACGGCCAGCTCGGAGGCGTCCACGCGGCTCATCTGCCCGGCCCCGATGCCCAGCGTGGCCCGCCCCTGCGCGTAAACGATGGCGTTCGACTTCACGTGCTTCACCACGCGCCAGGCAAAGCGCAGGTCGCGCCACTCCGCCTCCGTGGGCGCGCGCTCGGTAGGCACGGTCCATTCTTCTTCGGATGCGCTGCCCGCCTCGAACGCAGCGTCGCGCTCCTGCGCCAAAAGGCCGCCCACGACGGACCGGAGGTCGAAGGCTGCGTCCGTGCGTGCCGGAAGGCTTTTTACCAGGCGGCGGTTTTTCTTCTCTTGCAGAAAGCCGAGCACGCCCTCCTCGAACTCCGGCGCGATGACGATCTCGGTAAAGATGGCATCGATGGCCTCGGCGGTAGCCTGGTCGAGCGCGCGGTTGACCACGATGATGCCGCCGAAAGGCGACTGCCGGTCCGTCGAGAACGCGCGGTGATACGCCGCCTCGAGCCGTCCGGCGGTGGCGACGCCGCACGGGTTCGTGTGCTTGAGGATGGCGCACGTCGGATCGCCTTCGGCGAACTCATCTATAAGATGAAGGGCGGCGCTTAAGTCTATGAGGTTGTTGAAGGAAAGCGCCTTGCCGTGAAGCTTCTCAAAGAACGTTTCGGGCTGCCCGTAGAGCGCCGCCTTTTGGTGCGGGTTCTCGCCGTAGCGCAGCGCCTGCACGCGCGGCAGGCTTAAGCGCAGCGTCTCCGGCAGCGTTTCTTTCTCCTCGGCATCTCCGGATGCGGCGTCCGTCTCGCCGTCGCGCGCGAAGTAGCGTGCCACGGCCTCATCGTAGCGCGCGGTGTGAGCGAAGGCTTTGCGGGCGAGGCGCCGCCGCGTTTTCAGCGAGAGCTGCCCGTCCTGCGCCTCCATCTCCTCGGCCACGGCGCCGTAGTCCTCCGGCGAGGTGAGCGCCGCGGTAAAGAAAAAGTTCTTCGCCGCCGCGCGCGCCATCGTCGGCCCGCCGATGTCGATGTTCTCGACGGTGCGGGCGTCGTCCGTGTCGGCGCCGGCGGTGGCCTGCTCGAACGGGTAGAGGTTGACGACGACGAGGTCGATGGGCGCGATGCCGTGTTCTTTTAGCTCGGCCGCGTCTTCCTCGTCGGTGCGGCGGGCGAGGAGGCCGCCGTGGACCTTCGGGTGGAGCGTCTTGACGCGCCCGCCCAGGATTTCGGGCGCGCCGGTGACCTCAGCCACGTCGGTCACCGGGAGGCCGGCCTCGCGCAGCTTTTCGGCGGTGCCGCCGGTGGAGACGAGTTCAACGCCGAGCGCATGAAGGCGCCGCGCGAAGTCCGCCACGCCACTTTTGTCGTAGACGGAGACGAGCGCGCGGCGCACGCGCTGGAGGTCGTCGGGCGCGGGGAGGTCTTTCGTTTCGATCATGCAGCAAAGAGCGGGTGAGGTGGAGGTAGGGACACACCGCCGGTGTGTCCCTACGGCATGGTTAAGGTCATCTCTGTCGGATGCGCACGCGGCGACCCTCGGCGCGCACGCGGCCCTCGGCGAAGAGGCGCAGCGCCTCGGGGTAAAGCTGGTGCTCGACGTCGAGGACGCGCGCGGCGAGTTTTTCCGGCGTGTCGCCGGGGCGCACGGGCACAGGCTTTTGCAGAACGACGGGGCCGGTGTCGTACGCCTCGTCCACGAGGTGGACCGTCACGCCCGTCCAGCGCGCGCCGTAATCCAACACGGCGCGGTGGACGCGCATCCCGTACATCCCCTTGCCGCCAAACGCCGGCAAAAGCGACGGGTGGACGTTGAGCATCCGCCCCCGGAACGCGGCCACGACCTCGGCCGGAATCTTCTTCAAGTAGCCCGCGAGCACGATGAAAGTTACTTCTTCTCGGCGCAGCGCATCAAGCAAAGCTTCGGTGTAAACGGCGGGGCTGTCGTAGGCTTTCGGGTCGAGGACGGCGGTGGGCACGCCGTGCCCCTCGGCCCGCACTAGCGCGCCGGCGTCGGAGCGGTCCGCCACGAGCAGCGCGGCCTCTGCAGGCAGCTTCCCCGCGTCGATGGCGTCGAGGATGGCCTGGAAGTTCGACCCGCCGCCCGAGGCGAAGACGGCCAGGCGCATCGCTTGGGTGTGGGGGGGCATGGATCAACCGTTTGCAATAAACCTGTAGGGGCACATCGGCGATGTGCCCCTACGTTGGTGAGACGACGGGTTCAAGAATCGAGAGCGCGGCGTCGCCTTCCGTCACCGTCAGCCGCGCCCGCACGCCGATGGGCACGGTGGCCTTCCGCGCGACATGCCCGTAGGCCAATCCCGACGCCACCGGGCACGCAAGCTCCTCGATGTAACCCCTCAGCATTTCTTCAAGCGCGAGCGTAGGCGCGCCGGCGGCGGCTTCTTCCCATCCGGAAAAGCGCCCGAGCACCAGCCCGCCAAGCGCGTCCAATACGCCCGCCAGCCGAAGCTGCGCCAGCATCCCGTCGATGCGGTACGGCGCCTCGCCCACGTCTTCAAGAAAAAGGATGGCACCGTCGAGCATGGGCAGGTACGGCGTCCCGATGAGCCGCGTTAAGACCGAGAGGTTGCCGCCCAGCAAAACGCCCTCGGCCGTGCCGGGCCGCTCCGGGCTGAGCGCCTCGCCGCCGGGGCCGAGGAGCGGCTGCGGCGTTTTTCCTTCGGCCAACTCCCAGAAGAGGCGCTCGCTCTCCGCGTCCGGGTCCGGCCACTCGACGGCGACCATCGGGCCGGAGAGCGAGGGCCAGCCCGCCTTGGCGTAAAGTGCAAGCTGAAGCGCCGTCACGTCGCTGTAGCCGACGAGGAGCTTCGGGTGGGCGCGGGCGGTGGCATAGTCTATTTTGTCCAGGAGACGCAGCGAGCCGTAGCCGCCGCGCGCGCAGAAAAGGGCTTTCGGCTCGGGGTCGCGCAGGAAGCCGTTGAGTTCATCGAGGCGGTCGGCGTCCGGCCCAGCGAGGTAGCCGCACGGGACGTAGCTCCGGCGGCGCACGACGCGGTAGCCTCTGGCTTTGAGGTGGGCGATGCCCTGTTCGAGCGCGTCGGCATCCTTCGGCGGGCTGCCGGGCGCGATGAGCGCGAGCGTGTCGCCGGGGCGGAGGGGGACGGGCTTAGGTGTGTTCACGCAGCGGAGAGTATTCACGAGTTCGAGTGCCTATCCGCATCTGCTGCCCGTTGCTTGTAGTGTTCATGCAAAGCTACGCAGGCTTCGTCTACAACGTCTTTATCAACGCGATCAACTAAACGGAGCATGGCTCTATCGAAGTCGCGGTAGCAAGAACCCCAAATAAGCGTAGCTCTTACACACCTTCCCCTGATGCGAATGACGTGTCGGGGCGGAATGAAGTCGAAGCCTATCTTCTGACGCCTCACACTCGTAATGTCCTGCCAAGCGATTCGGGTTTGTGGGGTTCGGAAGAAGTAGAAATCGTTGTACCAGCGTATTCCGCGCTTATTAAAAACAACTCGGAGAACCCACGGAGCAATAACGCCAAAAAAGATCTGGACCGGGTAGCTGATGACCAGAGACCAGTAGAGCCATGAACCACCTTCAAAAGAGTGAGCGTCTTCGTGGTAGAGTATGATGCCCAGCCCTACAGTCAAGACAGGCATAAGAATCCGGTACCTTGTCTTGAACGAAGTTCTGATTTCCTGCTCAGCGAAGCACATGCGTACCTCTTTATGCCTCATCAAATCCACCCCTTCCGCCTGAAGTAAAACACGAGCACAATGCCAATAATCAGCATGGCTGCCAGCGCGATGGGGTAGGCGTAGCGGTAGCCGAGTTCGGGCATGTACTCGAAGTTCATCCCGTAGATGCCAGCCACGAACGTGAGCGGAATGAAGATCGTGCCGATGATGGTGAGGACCTTCATCACCTCGTTCATGCGGTTCGAGAGGTTCGACATGTAGAGGTCGTGCAGGCCGGACAAGACCTCGCGCAGCGACTCGAGCACCTCGATCACCTGCACGGCGTGGTCGTAGGCGTCGCGCAGGAACGGGCGCGTCTCGCTGCGGACGAGGTCGGAATCCGAGCGGTCGAGCGCCAGGAGCAGCTCGCGCACGGGCCAGACGGCGCGGCGCATCAAAACGAGGTCGCGCCTAAGGGCGTTGATGCGCTGCTGCGTCGCCTCGGTGGCCTCGCCGGTGACCTCTTCTTCGAGCCTTTCGGTCTGCTCGCCAAAATGCTCCAGGACGACGAAGTAGTGGTCCACGATCACGTCCAAGAGGGCGTAGGCGAGGTAGTCGGCCCCGAGGCGGCGGATGCGCCCGCGCCCGTGGCGGATGCGCTCGCGCACGGGGTCAAACACGTCGCCCGGCTCCTCCTGAAACGAGACGACGTACGCCGGCCCGACGACGAGGCTCACCTGCTCGGACTTGAGCTGGCCCTCTTCGATCCGCAGCATCTTGACCACGGCGAAGAGGTAGCCGTCGTACTCTTCGAGCTTGGGCCGCTGCCCCGTGTTGACGATGTCCTCCAGGACGAGCGCGTCGATGCCGAAATCTGTCCCGATCTGCCGGATCACGTCTTCGTCGTGCACGCCGTCGAGGTTGATCCAGCTCACCTCGGGCGTGGCGCGGAAGCCTACGGCCTCGGCGGCGTTTTCCAAAGGGCGCTCGCTCAGGTGCTCCGGGCCGTAGTTGATGAGCGTGAGCGCCACCGGGGCCGTGCGCGCCTCGCCCACGAAGGCGATGGTACCGGGCGCCATGCCCGCCTTGTGCTGCCGCTTCTTGACGTAAGGGATCTTCCTGACGTAGGGGAGCATGGCCGAAAAGGTCTTTTTCTTCTCCAACCGTTCCCGCTACGACGAGCGTCCGCTGCTGGAAGAAGAAGGGCCGGAAGACGGGCCGGTGGAGTGACGCGCCTCGCCCGCCGAGCGCTGGGTGCCGGGCGTCTCGGCGCGCTCGGACGGCTCCGCGGTCGTTGCTGTAGAGGTCGCTTCCACGTGTCTTTTCTCATCGTGGCGCTTGCGGCGCCGGCTGGAAAGCATCGCCAGCACGCCTGCAATCACCCCGAGCACGAACGTGACGATCAGGACGAGCGCCTTCGGCCCGCGCGTGTCGAAAAAGCCGAAGTTGACCACCATGTCCTCGTTGTTCAAGAGGGCGAAGATGACCATGAGGACCGAAAGCACGAGGGCGAAGATGAGGGTACCGCGCATAGAAGAAAGCAGGAAGAGGGAAAGAGGCTGAGGACGCACCGCGCGAGCAATATAACCCTCAGCCCGGCGGCGGGAAAGCCGATCTGCGTAAGCGATGACGACCGAAGACGGACGACACGCTCAGATTAAACGTCGCCCATCGTCCGTCGTCATAAGCGTGAGTCCTCCAGCTCACGACGGCGCCACGCTGCGCCCCTTCCACGCCACGCGCCCGGTCCAGTGGCTGAGCGCGGAGTCGAGCTGAAGCGCCACGGCGAGAGCAAAAGAGAGCGGCGTCAAGAGCGAGACCCACAGCGGAAAACCAGCGAGGCGGTCCGTGGCCGTCTTGAGGCCGTAGAGCGAGACGAGCAGCCACGGCGCAAAAAAGGGCGCCAGGAGGAACGTAAAGAGGAAGAACGCAAACAGCAGCGCAAATGCTGCGGGCGTCCCGCCGAGGATGAGGTACGCATTCTTCCGGAAGCCGCGCCACGCCTCGGTCATGCCCGGATACATGAAGATGGAGATCTCCTGCTGCACGTCGGCGAGGACGGGCGTGAAGCCTTCGCTTTTGAGGTAGCGGCCGATCTCCACGTCTTCGAGCACTTTTTGGCGGACGCACTCGTGCGGGGCGTAGCGGCGGTAGTCCTCAGCGCTGAGCATCCAGAACTGCCCGTTCACCGCGCCGAGCGATTGCACCCGCATCCGCCGCACGAGCGGCCAGGGCAGGCCCGTGAGCAGGGCGTTCGGCACGAGGCTCACCAGCAGCGGAGCGCCACCGCGCAGGCGGGGCAGGCCGGTGAGCACCACGTCGCCCGGCTCGGCCATGAAGCGGCGGACGAGGCGTTCGAGCGCGCCGGGGTCTTCCAGGCGCGCGTCGGCGTCGAGGAAGAGGAAGACGCGGCCGGTGGCGTGGCGGGCGGCCTCATGGAGCGCGTGCGGCTTGCCGAGCCAGCCGGGCGGCGGCCCCTGGCCGCGAAGGGGACGCAGGCGCGCGTCCTCCTCGGCGGCGCTTTGGAGCACTTCCCACGTGGCGTCCTCCGAGCCGTCGTCGTACACGATGAACTCGGCTTCCGGGTACGCCTGTGCGCGGAGGGAGGGGAGGAGCCGCCTGAGGTTTTCTTCCTCGTTGCGCGCGGGGACGAGGACGGAAACGGACGGCCGCTCGCCCCTCCACACCGCCCGCCGCACCCCGCGCCGCAGGTAGATCACGTTCGCCAGCAGGGTGGCCCAGATGGCAGCGTGGACGAGCGTGAGCGCAAGAGCCATCGGCTGGGAAAGGGGGAGAGGGTGAGTGGGAGAAAAAGTGAGGGGAGGAGACAGGCAGAAGAAGGGAACCGCTTAGAAAGCCAAGTCTCCTTTGCACCCATTCCTCCGCTCACCCTTTCTTACCCATCCCCGTCAAAAATTCGCGGTAGAGGGGCGGCGGGTTCTGCGCCAGGAGCTTCCGGCGGAGGGCCGGCGCCTCGTCGCTGCCGAGGGTGTCGAGGGCGTACCAGGTCCAGAGGTCGGCTTCCATCGGGGCGATGCCGGCGTCGGGGTGGTGCTCCAAAACGGAGCGCAGCCGGCGGAAGCGCCTGAGCGCCTCGCGCGCGTTGCCGCCCACGAGGGCGGGGCGGAAGAGGAGCGACTGCCCTTCGATGAGCAGCACGTAAGGGTCGAGCGAGTCCTGAGCACGCGCGGCGTCGAGGAGGCGTTGCGAGCGGCGGCCGTAGGTGATCTTCTGGAAAAGAGAGCCGCGCGACGCGCGGTAGCCCCACAGCCCAGCCAAAAGCGCCATCGCGCGGGCCGAGCCATCTTCAGCGTTCTCGGGCAGCGTGGCGATGTGGGCGGCGTTTTCGGTAAGCGGGTAGAGGCGGTAGCGGCACAGGAAGGCGTCCTCGCGTCCCTCGGCGCGGGCCAGGAGCGCTTCGAGGGCGCCAGCGTCTTTCTGCGCGTAGTACGCCTGCGTCTTCTCGGCAAACGAGGCGCCGGGCGGGGCGGTCATGGCGGCCAGGGCGAGGAGCGGCGCGAGGAGGAGCGTCGTCATAGGTAGCGGCGGAAAAAGCGGGAGGCCAGCGAGAAGTCCCAACGCTCGGCCACGCCGGGGCGTCCTTCGAGGAGCGTAAGATACGCGTGAGGCCGCTGGCTGCAAAGCGCGTTCCACTGCGCGGCGAGACAGGCGCGCTCCCGTCCGGTGGCCTCGGCGTGGGGCGCGCCGCCGGAGAGGAGCGCCGTGGGCTTGGCCTCGCCCCACCACGTGACGTGGATCGCCACGGGCCACCACACTTTTTCTGGAAAAAGGCGGTCGAGGCGCTCGAACGTCTTTTCTGAAAAGGGCGCGATTCCTTCCTCCGGCGCGCGCAGGCGGCCTTCCGGGAAGTAGATGAGCACCGTCTCGGGATCTTCGCGGAAGCGGCGCGCCGTGCGGCGGAGCGTAGCGGAGCGGCGGCGGGCGTCGCCCTCGGGAAACGGCTGCGCGCCGGCGGCGCCGAAAAAGGGGAAGCGGTCCCAGTCGGCCATCCAGAGCGTGGCCGGGCGGCCGAGCATCTCTTCGACCACGAGCCAGAGCAGGTGCCCGTCGTAGTAGCTGTGGTGGTTGGCAAAGCAGATGACGGGCACGCCGCGCGGGAGCCGAGGCGCCGCCCCCACCCACGCCACCCGCCGAAAGGCCGCGCGCAGATCGCGCCGCAGCATCCGCCTAACGAGACCGCCGAGCACGCGCTGAAGGGGTTTCATGGGCGCTTCCTGTGCCATCCTGAGCAGCGCGAAGAGCCTGCTCCGGCAGCGTTTACCAGAGTTCACCCCGCTCAGCGGGGGCGCCGGGGGGACACTTGATGCGGGAATCTCCTACGCCAGAGAATACGTCAACGGGGGAGATTTTTCACGGAGCCTCTCCCGGTGCCGGTGTTCAGGATGAGGACGGACGACCGAAAACGCCCCGAGCGTCGTCAGTCGTCCATCGTCGGCCGTCCGTCCAGCAGGCGGGCGCGGCGGCGCTCGTAGCCGTCGTAGACGACGAGGCCGAGCTTGCGGCGGTAGGAGACGTACGCACGCTCGCCGAGGTTGGCGTAGCCGAGGGCGCGCACCTCGTTCATGATCTCGCGGTACATCCGCGCGGCGGCGCGCACGGCCAAGCGCGCACGCAACGGCAGGTGGCCGATGCCTTCGGCGGAGCGTCGGTAGCGCAGCTCGGCCGCCTGCATGGTCCGCTCCAGAAGCGCCGGGTAGCCTGCGGGCACGTAGCCCTCCGGCGTGCCGGGCGCTGCGCGGCTGAGAGCCTCCGGCGTGACGCCGCATTCGTCCATCCATGCGCGCGGGAGGTAGATGCGGCCCAGGCGGCGCGCGTCCTCGCCCACGTCGCGCACGATGTTCGTGATCTGCATGGCGATGCCCAGCGTCCGCGCCGAGGCCTCGAGCTTGGCCCGTTCCTCGGCGCCGGGCACGAGGAGCGGCAGCATCATCGCGCCCACGCTGCCGGCCACGAGGTTGGAATAGTTAACGAGGTCGGCGCCCGTCTCGATGGCGCGCGCGCGCAGGTCCCACGTGGCGCCGTCGAGGAGTTCGTAGAGCGGGGCGGGCGCCAGGGCGTAGGCGGCGTGGACCTCGGCCAGGCGCCGCCACAGGAGCGTATTGGGCGGGCGCCCGGCGAGCGTGGCTAAGAGCGCCTCGCGGGCGGCGTCCACCTCGCTGAGCGCCGCGTCCGCGCCCGCCTCCACCACGCGCTCGTCGGCGATGGAGTCGATGCGGCGGCAGAAGAGGTAGAGCGTGGCGACGGGCATCCGCACGGCGCCGGGGAGGAGCCGCGCCGCCAAGGAGAACGTGCGCGAGTGGCGATGAAAGGCGTCCCAGATCTGCCCGTCCTCGCGCCGGCGCGCCTCGCTCTTGGGCCGCCGCGCTCCGTTCTCCTGCGCCGGGAGGCCGCGTGTCGTCGTCAGGCTGTCCATGCCGAAAGGCGTCCGCAAAAAGGTGCAGGCAGAAGAGGGAAAAGATCAGCGCTCGGCCGGCGCGCGCGCCTGCACCGGGGACGCGGACTCAGGCGCACCGGCACGGCGCTCGGCTAGGTAGAGCGCGCCGAGCGGGACGGCCAGCGCCGCGAGTCCGAAAACCGCCGCGCCGTAGACGCCTTGCAGCGCCGAGATCGCCAGTGGGAAGAGCGCGTTGAGCGCGTAGACCCACGGCGCCCAGCGGCTCGACGCCGGCAGCCCCCCGCCGATCCACTCGTACCCGGCCATGATCACGAACGTCACGGCCGCCCATCCGAGCCAGTTCGAGAGCGGCATCCCGTAGAAGAACCCGCCGCCGGGGTACTGCCAGAACGGAAACGCAAAGTTCATGGCCGGGTCGAGCGATACGTCCCAGAGCACCATAAACGCCGTGCCCAAAAAGATGCGCGCCAGGCGTCCGCCGCCCGCCAAGCGCGCCACGCGCCGCGCCAGGTCGAGCGAGACGATGGACATGGCAAACCACGAAGGCGGGATGAAGTACGGCACGTGCCCGGCGATCTTCGGGCCAAGCCAGCTCGTGTAGAAGTACTCGCCAAACGGAATCCCTGCTTGCGTCCCAACCAGCTCGCTCGCCCCGCCGATGACGCAGCCCCACGCCACGAAGAACGCCATGCGCCCGGCGCCCAGCGCGCGGACGTACATCAGCACAGGCAAGACGGGAAGGAGCGCCATGTACGTCCACGTCGGCGCTTTGACGAGGGTGGGGTAATACGGCCCAAAGAGCGCCATGGACGAAGGCACGAGCTTCAGGAGCAGCATCCCCAACACGCTAAACGCGATGGCGCCCACGAAAACGGCAAAGACGATGCGAAACGGGCGCTCAACCGCGGGCGCCCAACGCACCTCGTTGAGGCGGCGCTTCTCGGTTGGATGGTGCGGCGGGGCGTCCACAGAGTCGGCAGGCATGGCGTCAGAAGGGAGGAACCCGAAGCGGCGGCGGCGAGCAGCGGCACGCTCAACCCCGCAGAAAAAATCCGCAGGGGGAGAGGGCAGAATATAGTTTCGATGTTTTCGGAAACAAATGAAAACCGACGGAAATGGTTACTTCGCGCCAGCCTCCGCCGCAGTGCGCACTACGCTTCGCGCTCGCGCGGGATCTCATCGGCCTGGAGCAGCGGTGCGAACCAAGCGGCGGCGCTCCGGCTTACAACGCTTTCTGCAACCGCCTCTGCAACGCGCCGCCTCTTCTGATGATCGCCCTGCGCCCGCCCGAGTACTTCCCCGGCTTGCCGTACATGGCCCTCGTTGAGCGCGCCGACGTGTTCGTCCTAGCCGACACGCTGCGCCACCGCCGCTCCTCGATGGCCAGCCGCGGCAAGCTGCGCACGCCGCAGGGCTGGCAGTGGATCAGCGTGCCGCTCAAAGGCGGGCAGCGGGGCCGCGCGCTCACCGACGTGGCCGTCGAGAACCGCGAGCGCTGGCTGCCCAAGCACTGGCGCGCGTTCCAGTACAACTACCGCTCGACGCCCTACTTCGAGTTCTACGAGCCGGAGGTGCGGCCCTTTTTCGAGCGCGAGTGGACGCGCCTCGGCCCGCTCGCCTGCGCCTCTGTCGAGCTGCTCGCCCGGCTGATGGACCTCTCCACCGAGATCGTCCGCGCCTCCGCACTTGGCGGCCCCGCCGATACGCCCGAGGCCATCTTAGAGCAGGTGGGAGCAGGGCCGCGCCTCGTTCTGCCAGAAGAGGCGGAAGGTGCCGGGCAGCATGTGCTCCGCTGCGCGCCGCCCACGTACCGGCAGAACTTCGAGGGCTTCGAGCCGGGCCTTTCGGCGGCAGACCTTTTGTTCAACTGCGGTCCGGAGGCCACCGCGCTCCTGCGCCAAAGCTCCAGCGTAGCGCCTCCGGCTGAGGCGGCGTAAGGCGCGCCTCGGCGTTGGGGCGGAACCGCCCGCACGCTGCACAGTTACGCCGCTGTGCTCCGCGCTTCTAAACGTGCGGCGCATTTCATCGACGCACAGGAAAGCAGCGAGTCCTATTTGATCGCGTTCCGCACGAGGCTGCCTAGGGCTTATGGCCCGGAGCAGGCTCGCGCACGGATGAGGCCGTAGGCCCGCTGCCCCGAAATCAGAACAAGGTGACGCACCATGAAGGGAAAAGTAAAGTGGTACAGCTCTGAGAAGGGCTTCGGATTTATTGAACAGGAAGGGGGCGGGGACGACGTGTTCGTGCACCACTCAGCCATCGACGCAAGCGGCTACGGCGACGAGCTACGCGAGGGCGAGAACGTGGAGTTCGACATCGAGGAGACGCCCAAGGGCCTCCGCGCCACGAACGTAGACCGCACCGACCGGGCCATGTAAAGTCTTTTTGGATCCGTTCTGCGAAGCCCGCTCTGCCTCAGTGCAGGGCGGGCTTTCGTACGTCAGGGTGCCGCGCTTCTCCGCGCGCTTCACCGAAACTTCTCCTTGCCGGCGCGGTTCGCGCGTTCCCTATCTTCTGTTTAGACAACCGATGAGGCTTATCATGGCTCGCCGCAAAACCGACCGCGCCGACCTCCGCAAGCGTTACGCGCTCCACGCGCAGATCGGCCTGGCCGCCGCGCTTTTGGTGTGCACGCTTGCCTTTCGCGTAGCGTGGAATCCGACGGCCGCCGCCGATGCGCTCACCCCGCCCTCCGATGACGTCATCGACGTGCGCGATGTGACGCCGCCTACCGAGCACCGCCCCAAGGTGGCGCCCCCGCCGCCTGCGCCGCTCCCGCCCGTGGCCGTCCCCGACCACACGGTGCTTGAAGCGCTCGACATCAACTTTGACGAGCCGCTCGAAGACTTAGAACGGCAGCCCGCCGAAGCGCCGCCCAAGCCATCCCCTCCGAAAGAAGAGGAGCCGGAGGTTTTCATCGCCGTCGAGGAGGACCCTGAACTGATCGGCGGCCTCGGCGGCCTGCAGAAGGAGGTCGAGTACCCCGAGTTCGCCCGCAAGGCCGGCATCGAGGGCCGCGTTACCGTGCAGTTCGTCGTAGATGAAGAGGGGCGCGCCACGGACCTGGTGGTGCTCAAAAGCCCGCATAAGCTCCTGAGCGAAGAGGCCCTGCGCGTGGTCCGGCAGGCGCGGTTCACGCCGGGCCGGCAGCGCGGCAAAGCCGTGCGCGTGCAGATGGCCCTCCCCATCACCTTCAACCTGCGCTGACGCCTGCGAAAGCAGGAGCGGCATCGGTGCGCCGCCGCCCTCTCTGACGAGGCCGATCCTCCAGGGACTTCAAGCTTGTTCAGGCTAGAAGGTCGTAGCGGTCCAAATCGCCCTCGATCTTCTTCATGATGCCGTCTACGAGGGCGCCGCGCTTAAAGCGCAGGAGCAGCTTGGCCGCCGTGCGCGCCACAGAGCCGTCCACGCGCGTGTTGACGAGGCGGCTGGTGACGGCCTGCGTCCGGCGGGCCACGCCGCGGCGCAGGCGCTCCACCTCGCGCGGGCCGAGGCGCAGCGTGTCCCAGCGCAGCGGATGGGCTTCGTCCTTGGCTGATTCGAGCAGCGGGATGATGGGGTAGTAGTCCTTCTCGGCGCCGTCCTCGTCTTTGAGGGTGATCTTGTGCCGGTCCATCCGGGCGGGGTCGCCCTGAGCGAAGAGTTCGTTCTGCTTGGCTTTGTCGAGGGGCAGGACGAGGTGCTTGCGCAGAAACCGCTGGCAGTTGCGCCGCCCCAGCTGAAAGTCGTGCGCACGGAAGTCCTTAGAGAAAAACCCGCCGAACCCGCCGAGCACCCCCGAGGCAATCGGGCGCGGACTTTTGACCAGCGCGCCGCCTTGACGCTCGTAGCGCGTGGGCGCGATGAGGAAGCGGCTGTACACGTCGTTGGCCTGAGCGAGCACGAGTTCGTCGAGCTTGAAGCGGGCCTGGTGCTTCAGGCTCGTCACCATGCGCAGGAGCGTGTTGAGTACGTCGTACGTCTCGAACCGGGCCGCGTCCTCCGAGGTCATGGGCGGGGCGCCGGGGAACGGGTCCACCATGATGACGGTGCGGCGGACGTTTTCGGCGCCGCGCGGGTTGGAGCGGCCGGCGCCGCCGGCCAGCGCGCGGCGGGCCAGCTCCAGTGGCTCGTTGTCCATCACGCCGCCGTCCACGCACAGGTAGCTGTAATCGAACGAACTGCCGTCGCCCTCGGGCCAGCGTGGCGGGATGCGCTGCGTCCGGACGCACGGGTCGCCCTCGGCGTGGCCGGACGCCTGCGGGATAGGCCACGCGCGCACGCCGTAATCGGCCGAGCGGCGGCCCAGGAGGCGCGGCGCCAGGCCGCCGGGGAAGGCGCCCGTCGCCAGCGCGGCCTGCTTGAGGCGCTGCCAGTTGGGATGCTCGGGGTCGCGCGTGCTCAGCCAGCAGGCACGGGCGTGCGCCTCGGCCACGCCGCCGGCCAACGCGGCGCCCTCGCCCGGCGCCCCATTGCTCGGCGCGCGGTCGCTCAGGACGAAGTGCATGTGGTCGGCGTGGAGGGAGAGCGGGTGGCTCACGTCCGCGCCGCTGAGGTCGATGGCGTAGGGGACGCCGCGCAGGTTCGTAAGCGTGAGGAAGAGGTCCGTCTCTTCGGCAAAGTAAGGCCGGCGCGGGCCGCCCGGCGTGAACGCGAGCGCCTCATCGGCAATCTCTTCGAGCACGGTGGAGTCGAGGACGGAGCGCACGGGCGCGCTTCGGCGCCGGAGGTCGTCCGTGCCCAGGAGCGAGGCGATGTCGATGCGCTCGACCCAGCTGCGGTAGAGCGTGTTCTGCGCCGCCTCTTCGGCGGTGGGCATCCGCCCCGGCAGCGAGGTGATGGGCCGCGCCTCTTTGTGCAGGAGGGCGGCGAGCATGGCCGCCGTCATCCCGCCCGCCGAGGCGCCGGCCACGGCCTTGATCCGCACGGCGTGCTGCGGGCAGTCCGCGCCGCGCGCCTTGGCCGTTTCCCACTCGTCGAGCGCCTGGAGCAAAAAGTCGCACACGCCTGCCGTGTACGCCCCGGCCGAGACGGCTCCGGCCATGACCAAGCCGATGTCGAAAGGTTCGTGCGCAGCCATACCGTTCCCTCGCCTATCTGATGACCGAAAAAGACGGCCCCGCGCCCCCGCTTTTCGGTGCGTCTGGCAAAAGCAGAAGCGCGACGCTCAAGCAAGAGATAGGCAAAGCGCCCAAACGCCAGGTCATCGCATAGGGCACGCCGGGTCATTGCGTAGGGCCGATCCGCAGGGCAGGACCGATCCGCCCTCTCCCTCCTCAACCGTTCCCCACCGAGGCGGGCCGGTAGGCGCGGCTGATGGCTTGCCAGCGCGCGCTGCGGTAGCGACCGTAGGTCACAGCGGCAGGCACGCCCGTTTCGAGGACGAGCGCGAGGTACAGCCCGGCCAGCCCCAGCGGCGTCACAGCGCCGAGGTAGGCCGCCGGCAGCGCAAAACCGATGAGGCCAAGCACCTGCCCGTAGAGCGGCCAGCGCGTATCGCCGCTGGCGCGGAGCGGCCCCATCGCCCCGTTCATCACGCCCCAGAGCACCACGCTCACGCACGTGGCGCGCACGAGCGCCGCCGTCACGGGCAGAAGCGCCGCCTCGCTCACGAAAAGGCGGCTCACTGGCTGCGCGAAAGCGAACACGCCCACGGCGGCAAGCACGTACACGGCCACGGCATAGCGGAGCACGTCCTGCGCGTAGGCGGCCGCCTCGCGCTCGCGGCCCACGCCCAGGGCCTGCCCCACGAGCGAAGACGAGGCCAGCCCGAAGCCCCATCCCGGCGTGTTCATCAGGTCGCGCACGCGCAGGGCAATCACAAACGCGGCCACCACCCCCGGCCCGTAGAAGCTCACGATGGCCAGAAGCGGAAACTGCCCGCCGCCGCGCACCACATTCGTGAGCGCCATCGGCGTGGCTATGCGGGCAAGGTGCCGGGCGGTCAGGGCGTCCCAGTGCGGCGAGCGCAGGCGCACGCGCAAAGGCAGCGCGCCCAGAAGCGGAAGGCGCCCGCGCACCAGCCCGCCCACGAACGCCGCCGTCACGGCCATGCTTGCCAGCACGGTGCCCAGCGCCGCGCCCGTTACCCCGAGGCCGAAGCCAAAGATGAGCAGAGCGTTCAGGCCGATGTTCGCCACGGCGCCGCCCGCGCGCACGACCATCGGCGTCCAGGCGTCGCCCGTGCCCACGAGCGCGCGGCTGCCCACGAGGCTGAGCGCCGCGAACGGCATCGCCAGGCTCACCACGCGGAGGTAGCGCGCGCCGTACGCCACGGCCTCCTCGCCTGCACCGATCAGCGCGATGAGCGGCTCGGCAAAGAGCCAAAACACGACCACGAGCGGAAGCGTAGCGGCCAGCGCGAAAAGGGCGCTCACCTTTACGGCCACGCCGGCCGCGCCCGGCTGCCCGGCGGCATAGCGCTGCGCCACCAGGCTAAGGGTCCCCCCGGCGATCCCGCCGCCGAGCATAAACGCCAGCGCCCAGTACGGCGTGGCCAGCCCCACGCCCGCAATGGCCGAGGCGCCCAGCGCCGTCCCCACCATGGCCACGTCCACAGTGGACTTCGACATGCGCGCCACGCCCGTCACGATGCGCGGCCAGGCCAGCTCGGCCGTGCGCACAGCCCGGCGCGTATCCACAAACCCCAGCCGCGCCAGCGCCAGGCCGACGCCTCGGATCATCAGGCGGAAAGGACGGAGCAGCAGGCGCAGCACGGAAGGCGGAAGAAGGCGGCAAGGCGGAGAGGGCAGCGGCGCGTTTTCGCCGCTCTTGCTTCTAAAGCCGCGCCTCCGGCAATCCTTCCGCCTGGGGTGTAAAGGTCCGGCAGATTCTTCATCGGCCTTTTTGTAGTACTACTTCGTTAGAAAGGGGTCCGGCGGTGCTCGGTCAAGCAGCGAGGCGAACGAGCCAAGCCGTAGGTCTTTCTCCACCAGCGCCCAGCGCTGCACCAAGTCCGTCAAGAGTGCCAGCAGCACCTGCCGGTGCACCTCTGGCAACGTAGGCAAGGCTGTCGAGTCCGACTTTGCCTGCCAGCGCGTGAGGGTAAGGAAGCTGTACGAGAGCATAACGAGCGCGACGTGGCGGTGAAGACCGTCCCAGCGCCGTCCCTGATAGTCACCGAGGCCGCAGAGTTGCTTGCCGTCTTCGTAGAACTGTTCAATCGGCCACCTCGCTCGCACAGCCACGGCCAGTTCTTCAAGCGTCGTCTCGGCCGAGAGGTTGCTGAAGTAGTACTTCGTCTCGCCGTCAGCCGTACTGCTCTTCGCCAGCGGCCGCTCGCCGATGAGCCAGCCCTCGGCGCTCGTTGCTGTCCGGTGGTCGTCGAGGCTGCGCGCGGCGCAGCCCTTCCCCCAGTGCATCCGGAGCGCGGCGAACTCCTTTTGCATCGGTCCGCGGCTGCCCTCGCGCCAAGTGACGGCCTGCCACGCCTCTGCTGGCAGCTTCGCGATCACCTCGTCGGTCCGACAGAGCGGCGCCGGGTGGCGCTTTGTCTTGCGGCCGTGAACGCCCTTGCGCGGCGGTGGAGGCGCTACTTCGGCCACCTGTACCTCCTCAGGGCGCCGGACGCCGAAGTTGCTCTTCACCGCGCAAGCGTATAGTAGCTTGCGCTCTTCCAGCCCTTCGAAGAAGTCTCTGAAGTGGCCGTAGGCCGCATCCGCCGTGACGAGCCGGAAGGGCACGCCCCAGGCCGTAGCTCGGTCGATGAGTTCAAGAGCAATCTCGGGTTTGGATTGCTTCTGGATCTCGGTAGGGACATGCGCGCGGCGGCGGCGCTGCCCGTCGCCGGCCCACTCGTCGGGCAAGAACAGCCGTGCGCTTACCGGCCAATGCATCGGAGCCGGTGAGGTCAGATCGCCGGCGACGTACTCGGCCGTGACCACGGCTTGGCAGTTGGCGCCTTTGCCAAGTTCGCCGCAGTACTGGCGCGCGACGCCCACGGAGTGCTTGCCTTGCTTCGGGAAGGCGGTGTCATCCAGAGCAAGGACGCCGCCCGCTGGACTGGCTTCCACCATCAGGCGCACACGCTCGCGGCCTGGGCTCGAGCGCGTTCCAATCCGCGTCGGTGAGCAGATGCTGAAGCCGCTCGGTAGTCGTGCCGGCCACGGCCGCGGCGATCCCATCGCAGGTCCTGTGTGGCAGGTCGGTGAGCAGCCCCGTGCAGTAGCGCTCGAAGCTCTCTCGGGTGGGGGCGCGGCGGAAGAGCGGCATCAGCGGAGCGAGGAAGGCGGCCAGACCAGAGAGCGGGACCGGCGAGGCCTTCGGCGTAGGCGTGGCCTTCAAGAGGGGCAGCGGTTGAAGAGAATCGGGTGGAGTCGGCGTCCAGTGGAACTCTCGCCGGCAGGGCTACGCTCCCGCCGCGCACGCTGATGAGCGGTGCTAACGAAGTAGTACTACAACAAGGCCTCATCCGGCGCCGCGCAAGTCTCGTCCCGCTGCTTTCAGCCATCCTGAGCGTGCGCGTCTCGCACCGCACCCCTCTTACGTAACCCAACTCCATGCCCGGACTCTTAGATCCCCGCTCGCACGGGGGTGAACCGCTGCCACGCGCAGCGTCACGAATGCCGTTCGTCGAGCGGCGTAGGCTCTTGAAGCAGACGCACGACCAGGCGCACGGCCTGTGAAAGATGCGCCGCTTTGACCGCTTCGCCGTCCCATAGCACTTCATAGCGTGCATCCGTGGGGGCAGTAGGGGAGGGGCGGCGGATGATGATTTCTTCGGGGAAGGGATTCGGGGGTTCCACAAGGATTAGGGCCAGGGCAAAGGAGAGAGGACGTGTGTAAACGATGACAGGCGGAGGCGGGAAACGTTTCCAGCATCTTTCCAGCACTGTTGTCCCTTCGTGTCGGACAGCTTCGAACAGGCGGGGGTAAAGAAAAAGCCCGATTCCAGCGTGTGAGGGCTGAAATCGGGCTTTGAGGGCTTGCGGTCCGGACGGGACTCGAACCCGCGACCTCCGCCGTGACAGGGCGGCGTTCTAACCAAACTGAACTACCGGACCGTTTTCCTTCTTCTGCGCACGCCGACGCTGGACAGGGCATTTAAGGTAAGGCGGCGTTGGCGAAAGCTGCAACCCAGGGCGCCGTGAAAGCTCCGCGAAGAAGCTTTCTTGTATTCCAGCGTTTACTCATCAGCGCACCCAATTCCTGGTATAAATCGGAGTTGGGCAACCATAGCGAGGTTCGATCACCGCCCTGAATGCACTACGGAGAGGATCCATTATGTCTCCCTGGTTAACCTTTTCGTCATACAACGAGTTGATGCACGCAGAGCTTGACTCAAGCTCTGCGTGCATCAACTGTAGAAGTTTATAACGGCGGAAGTGTCGGGATTTTGACAGAAGAAAGCGGCTTGCCTCAGTTTGCGTGCTCCGTACTGGAATAGGCTATCTATATCTTGACCTATTCTCCCCCTTTCTACCAGCCAGTCACGAAACCAACCATTAGTGGTAAGCTCAATCTCAGGATTGAAAGCTTCCCTTGCGAATCCTTTTATACCATCCTCTACTTCATCCCCAAAATGCCTTTTGACACGTCTCAGGAAATCGTCTATGCGTAGTTCAGCCTTGAATTCATTATCTCTGAGACTCCTTGCACTCTCGGATGCTTCCTGGGCTACCTCTGTGCGGCCATTCGATCCCAAAAGGATTGCCTTCGCCGACTGAAGCGTGTAATCAGATGATACGTTGAGCAGATCGAAACTAACCTTATCGTGCGCATCTACTATATTCCGTGCTTCCTCATATAGGTCAAGCTGCGCTTCGTAACGCTCAACCTTAAATTCTTCTGTGCGTTCGGTCCTACGCTCCTCACGAACAGCGCTCAACTCGTCGTACAAAAGCTTCTTGGAGTAGCAGTGCGAGACGTATGCAGATACAAGCGCTACAAGTACCGAGACGAGTAGAGTTGCAAAATGAGCTTTGTATCCCTTCTACGCTTCCATTCCATTCGCCGAATTCCGATCCATTGAATTCGGAAGAACTACAAAGGAAAAACATATATGCTGTACGCGTAGGTGGTGACCGGGGACGGATTTGAACCGCCGACACGCGGCTTTTCAGGCCACTGCTCTACCCCTGAGCTACCCGGTCGGGGATGAGGGGAACCGAGAATATACCGCGCCGCGCCGCGCCTGTCAACGCCGCCCGCGCCCGCCGTGCGCTTTCACGCCGACTTTATAGAGCGCTGCCGTGGCGTAGGTCCGAGGCCTCGTCGCTCATGTACTGCCGGTCGGCGCCCCACATCAGCTTTTGGCGCAGCGTGCGGAAGTAGTGCTGCCCAGGCAGCTTGACGAGGTTGACCGTGTGCCCGGCGCGGCGGAAGCGCATCGCCACGTCCTCGTGCTCGAACACGGTGCTGCGCCCGTCGGCGGCCAGGACGTAGGGCTGCCCGTCGGCGCGCACGCGGGCGGTGATCTCGGCCGAGCCGGGGAGGACGATGGGCCGCACCGTGAGCGTGTGCGGGGCGATGGGCGTGAGGATCATCGCGTCGGTGCCGGGGGCGAGGATGGGGCCGCCGGCCGAGAGCGAGTACGCCGTCGAGCCGGTAGGCGTGGCCAGGATCAGCCCGTCGGCCCAGTAGCTGTTGAGCGCGGCGCCGTCGGCCGTGACGTCGATGCGGATAAGGCCGGCCGCGCCGCTGCGGTCGATGACGAACTCGTTCAAGGCCCAGCGCGCGTTCAGGGCATGCTCCACGTCGGGGTCGCCCGTGCGCGCCTCGACGCCGAGCACCATCCGCTTTTCGACCTCGTAGCGGCCTTTCTCAAGCTCCTCGATGGCCTCTTGCACGTGGCCCACCTCGATGTCCGCCAAAAAGCCCAGCCGGCCGATGTTGACGCCCAGGATTGGCGTGCTGCTCGCGCCCAGCTCGTGCGCCACGCGCAGGAGCGTGCCGTCGCCGCCGAAGGAGAGCACCACGTCCGAGGCGCCGGCCAGGTCACTCGTCTCGCGCGCCTCGCACAGGGCGGTGCTCAGGAGGTCGCGCGCGCGCAGCCCCTCGGCGATACTCGCTTGCAGGCAAAACGGGATCTCGCGCCCCAAGAGCCAGGACACAAGGCCCGCCACCGGCGCCCAGATGCGCTCTTTCAGAGGGTTGCCCGCGATGCCGTACTGCATGATTCGCACCGCCGCACCGGGGGGGGCTGTGTTAGAAAGACGTGAGGATGCCGTCCGCCGCGTTTGTTATACTCCACCCTAACCTAAGAGGCCGCGCCGAGATCTTCCACGCCCTGCCGCCCGCCCTTTTTCTTCTGCCATGAAAAACCCGATTACGGCCTACGCGCGCTGGATTCACACGCAGTTCCCCGGCGGCGAGGTCGAGAAGCTCCCGCGCACCGGCGACGACTTCCGCACGAACGTCGAGGGCGTCTACGTCGTGGGCGACCTCGCCGGCGTGCCGCTCTTGAAGTTCTCCGTCGATGGCGGCGCGCGCGCCGTCCGCCACCTCACCGAAGAGGGCGGCCTTTCGGAAGAAAAAACGGAGGACGAGGAGATCGTAGACGTGGCAATTCTGGGCGCGGGCGCCGCCGGCATGGCCGCCGCCAAAGAGTGCGAAAAGCAGGGCCTCTCTTACGTCGTCCTGGAGGCGAGCCGCCGCTTCGCCACGATCAAGGACTTTCAGAAAGGGAAGCCCATCTACACCTACCCGCAGGAGATGACCCCGGCGGGCGACCTCCACGTAAGCGCTCCGGTTAAGGAAGAACTCGTCGAAGAACTCGAAGCGCAGACCGAGGACGTCGAAGTCCGCCAGGGCGAGGCGGAAAAGATCGAGCGCCGTGACGGAGCGCTCGTCGTCGTCACCGAAGAGGGCGAGGACGTCAAGGCACGGCGCGTGATCGTGGCCATCGGGCGCAGCGGCAACTTTAGGCAGCTCGGCGCCGAGGGCGAGGACTTGGAGCACGTCCACCACCGCCTCAACGACGCGGGCGCGTACGCCGGGCAAAGGGTGCTCGTCATCGGCGGGGGCGACTCGGCGATGGAGGCGGCCATCGCGCTCGTCGAGGCCGGCGCCGAGGTGGTGCTCTCGTACCGCGGCGAGGCGTTCACGCGGCCCAAGTCGGAGAACAAGGAGCGCGTCCTGCGGCTGGCCGAGGAGGGGAGCCACGCCTCCGGAAGCCTGCGCCTCATCATGGAAAGCGAGGTCGAGGAAATCGGCGCGCACGAGGTGCGGCTTTCTACAGCGGAGGGCGAGGAGAAAATCGAGGCCGAGGCCGTGTTCGCCATGATCGGGCGCGAGGCGCCGCTCGACTTTTTCCGCCGCTCCGGCATCACGCTCCGCAACGACTGGGGCGATCTGCCCGATTCTTTTGGTCAGGCTGCCACGCACGTCGGCTGGCTCAAAAGCGTGCGCTGGGACCGCATCGCGGCGATGACGGCGTTCGTCCTCTTCATGGCCGCCGTCTACAGCTGGACGAAGAGCGGCTGGCTGAACCGCGTGGGCAGCCAAGCCAGTGCGTTTCCGTTCTCGCTGGGCGACTGGGCGGTCTCGTTTGGCGAGGCCTCGCTGATGGGCGTGGTGCTGGTCTCGGCGGCGACGCCGGCGTTTTACTACACGCTGGCGTACTCGGCCATCGTGGTGATCTTCGGCTGGCGGCGCATCAAAAGGCGCAAGACGCCCTACGTCAAATGGCAGACGGCGACGCTGGCGGCCATCCAGGTGCTGCCGCTCTTCCTCCTGCCGGAGATTCTGCTGCCGTATCTCGGCGCGAACGGAATCTTACCCGAAGGCTTCCTCGACGCGCTTTTCCCCGCCGTCGATTACGGCCACGGGCGCGAGTATTGGCGCGCCTACGGCCTCATCCTGGCGTGGCCGCTCTCGGTGTACAACGTCTTCACCGCCGAGCCGCTGTGGTGGTGGATCGGCATCTGCTTTGTGCAGACGTTCGTTTTGATCCCCGGCATGATCTACTTCTGGGGCAAGGGCGCGTACTGCGGGTGGATCTGCTCCTGCGGCGCCCTGGCCGAAACGCTCGGCGACACGCACCGCGACAAGATGCCGCACGGCCCCGGCTGGAACCGTTTCAACATGGCCGGGCAGGTGATCCTGGCGCTCGCCTTCGCGCTGCTTTTCCTGCGCATCGGCGGGTGGATCTGGCCGGGGGGGTGGATGGAGGCCGCGTTCCAGGCCGGCTTCTACGAGGAGCACTTCGGCATGAAGCTCAACTACACCTGGCTCGTGGACGTGGTGCTGGCCGGGATGATCGGCTACGGGGTGTACTTCTGGCTCTCGGGGCGCTTCTGGTGCCGGTTCCTCTGCCCGCTCGCCGCGCTCATGCACGTCTACACCCGCTTCTCGCGCTTTCGGATTCTGGCCGACAAGAAGAAATGCATCTCCTGCAACGTGTGCACGAGCGTGTGCCACCAGGGCATCGACGTGATGCACTACGCGCAGCAGGGCCTGCCGATGGACGACCCGCAGTGCGTGCGCTGCTCGGCCTGCGTGCAAAGCTGCCCCACAGCCGTCCTCTCCTTTGGGCAGATCGACCGCCGGAGCGGGCAGGTCATCTCCACGGACAGCCTCGAAGCCTCTCTCACGCGCATCATCGAAGAGGCCAAGGCTGAGGAGCGCGGCGATGGCGCTGCGGAAGAAGCCGAGGCGCAGCCCGCCGCCGGGCACCACGCGGGGTGAGGGTTGGGCGCGCGCGTATGGAGGCCGCCGCTTCCAATCGAGCGGAAGAATCTGTACACTGGTAACAGAAATAGGACGATGCTTACCTGAACAGGCCGCTGTTACCAAATGAAAAAGATGTCGGGGGCGGACACGGCGTGGCTCCGCATGGAGCACCCGACGAACCTGATGATGATCTCCGCCATCCTGGTCCTCGACGGGCCGGTCGAATACGCGCGTCTGCGCCGCGTGCTCGAAAACCGGCTCCTGCGCTTCCGGCGCTTCCGGCAGCGCATTGTGGAGAAAAAGGGACCCTTCGGGCGCGCCGGCTGGGAGGACGACCCGCGCTTCGACATGGGCTGGCACCTCAAGCGCCTGCGCCTGCCGGAGCCGGGCACCGAGGCGCAGTTCAAGGCCGTCGTGGACGAACTCGTCAGCACGCCGCTCGACTTCGCGCGCCCGCTCTGGCAGTTCCACCTCGTCGAAAACGTCGAGGGCGGCAGCGCCGTCGTCTGCCGCCTGCACCACTGCATCGCCGACGGCATCGCGCTCATCCGCGTCCTGCTCTCCTTCACGGATGAGACGCCTGAGGGCGGCCCCGAGGGAAGCGCGCTGGAGCAAACGAACGGCGCCTCCGAGCACCTGGAGCCGTCCCCGCCCGCCACGCGCCCGCGCCGCAACCTCCTGGCGAAGACCTGGGAGGCGGGCAAGAACCTCGCAGCCGACCCCGCGCGCTTGGCCGAGGCGGCGAAGATGGGCGCGCGCGTGGCAAAGTCCCTCGGCACGCTCATCGCGCGCCGGCGGGATCCGCCCACGGCGCTGCGCGGGCGCCTCGGCGTGGCGAAGCGGTGCGCGTGGTCCGGCCCCGTGGCCCTGGCCGACGTGAAGGCCATCGGGCGCGCCGCCGGCGGGACGGTCAACGACGTGCTCCTGACGGCCGTGACGGGCGCGCTCCGGCGCTATCTCGCTGGGCGCGGCGAGGACGTGCCAGCCGATCTGAACATCCGCGCGGCCGTGCCGGTGAACCTGCGCCCGCCCGGCGCGCCGCTCTCCATGGGCAACTTCTTCGGGCTGTTCTTCCTCTCGCTGCCCATCGGCCTCGAAAGTCCGGCGGCGCGGCTGCGCGAGCTGAAGCGGCGCATGGACGCGATGAAAGAATCGCCTGAGGCCGTCGTCGTCCTGGGCATTCTCGAGGTGGCCGGGCGCACCTCGCATCTGATCGAAGAAGGCCTCGTGCGCTTCCTGGCCCGCAAGATCACCGCCGTGGCGACGAACGTGCCGGGGCCGCGTGAAGAGCGTTACCTCGCGGGCGCTGCGCTGCGCTACGCCATCCCGTGGGTGCCGCAGGCCGGGCGCGTGGGCTTGGGGATTAGCATCATCAGCTACGCCGGCGAGGTGCGCCTGGGCATAGCCGCCGATGCCGGCCTCGTCCCTGACCCCGCCGCCATCATCGAGCACTTCCACGCCGAGTTCGAGGAGGTGATGCGCGGCGTCCCGGCGGCGCACGTCAAACGCTGCCAGGCCGAGACGCTCGCCGGCCGGCAGTGCCGCAACCCGGCCAGCGAGCACGCGCGCTTCTGCCACGTGCACGAGGGGCGCGAGGGAGAAAGGGAGAGGGGGAGAGAGGAGGCGGACAGCAGAACGGCGGACAGATGACGGCGCTTTTCGTAGCCAGCCGCCGCCTCAACCCCCACGCCTCCAGACGCCCACACTCCCCCAGGGCTTGCGCAGTCGAGAAAGCGGCAGCACCGAAATCCCCCCTTGGAAGGGGAGCAGGGGGATGTAGAGAGGGATGGCGCCGTCCGTCACATCCCCCTCCCCCCTTCAAAGGGGGAAACAGAGGCAACTGCGTAACTCCTATCCCGTACTCAAACAGATGCCCAGCGTCATCCTCTTCGACGTGAACGAGACGCTGCTCGACCTGAGCAGGCTGGACGAGGCGTTCGCGGACGCCTTCGGCAAGGCGGAGGTGCGGCAGGGCTGGTTCGCCGAGGTGCTGCGCCTGGCGCTCATCACCACGATCACCGGGCCGTACGCGGATTTCAGCGTCCTCGGCCAAGCGGCGCTCGGTGCCGTGGCCCGGAGGCACAACGCCGCGCTTTCGGATGCGCAGAAGAAGAAAATCCTTGGCGGGATGAGCACGCTGCCGCCGCACCCGGAGGTGCCCGCCGCGCTCAGGCGCCTCGCCGAGGCCGGCTTCCGCCTGGCCGCGCTGACGAACTCGCCGCCGGAGGCCGCCCAAGCCAAGCTCCAACACGCCGGCCTGGCTAAGCACTTCGAGCACGTCCTCTCCGCCGATGCCGTCGAGCGCCTCAAGCCTGCGCCGGAGCCGTACCGCATGGCCGCCCGGCGCCTCGGCGTGCCGCCGCAGGAGGCGTGGTTCGTGGCCGCGCACGACTGGGACATCGCCGGGGCGATGCGGGCGGGCTGCCGGGGCGCGTTCGTGGCGCGTCCGGGAAAGGCGATGAGCGCGCTCTTGGGCACGCCCGGCGTTGCGGGTCCGGACCTCCAATCCGTAGCGGATCAGATCATCGCGGCGGAAGGGCGGTAAGAGAGGGCGAACGGGGGGAAGGGCGGGCGGCGAACAGGGGACAGGCCCCAAGCTGGACCGCTCTTTGATGCGGAGTGCTTGCCTCTTGCTACCCGCTGTTCGCCGTTCACCAATCGCCATTCGCCCAGAAAAGAATGCTCAGCCGCGTTTGGAGCAGCACGACGCTCGGCGTCGATGCGCTGCCCATCGAGATCGAGACGCACATCGAGGGCGGGATGCCGCGCTACACGGTGGTGGGGCTGCCGCAGGGCGCCGTGCGCGAGAGCCGCGACCGCATCCTGGCCGCCATCAAGACGAGCGGGCTGCCCGTCCCGCGCGGCGCCGTGACCATCAACCTGGCCCCGGCAGACGTGCGCAAAGAAGGCGCGGCGTTTGACCTGCCGCTGGCCGTGGGCCTCTTGGCCGCCTCGGGCGACGCCATCGTGCAGGAGCGGCTCGAACGCTTCTGGATCATGGGCGAATTAGCGCTGGACGGCACCGTGCGCCCCGTGCGCGGCGTCCTCCCCATGGCCATGCGCGCGCGTGAGGACGGGCGCACGGGCATCATCGTCCCCAAAGAAAACGCCGCCGAGGCCGCCGTGGTCGAAGGCCTGGAGGTGTATCCCGTCGAGAGCCTGCACGCCACGTTCGACCTCTTGACGGGCGCGAACGGCGCGGCGCAGCCTTTCATGCGCGACCTCGACGCGCTCTTCCAGGAGGCGCGCCGCTACGAGATGGACTTCTCAGACGTGCGCGGGCAGGAGAACGTGAAGCGCGCCCTGGAGGTGGCCGCCGCCGGCGGGCACAACGCGCTCTTAGTGGGGCCGCCGGGCGCGGGGAAGACCATGCTGGCGCGGCGGCTGCCCACCATCCTCCCGCCGCTCACGCCCGGTGAGGCGCTGGAGACGACGAAGATCCACTCCGTTGGCGGCACGCTGCGCGCCGATCACGGTCTTGTGGCTACGCGCCCGTTCCGCTCGCCGCACCATACCATCTCGGACGCGGGGTTGTGCGGAGGCGGGGCGCCGCCGCAGCCGGGCGAGATCTCGATGGCGCACCACGGCGTCCTCTTCCTCGACGAGCTGCCCGAGTTCAAGCGGGGCGCGCTCGAGGTCCTGCGCCAGCCGCTCGAAGAGGGCGCCATCACCATCAGCCGGGCGCAGTTTACGGTGGAGTACCCGGCGCGCTTCATGCTCATCGCCTCGATGAACCCGTGCCGGTTCGTTGCCTTTTTGCCAGTTCTAAGGAAGAGGAGGGTGGGGTGGAGGAGGGGGCGAAGGCCAACTCGACCAACACGGTCCTCTCCTTCACCTCAATGCGATGAACGACGTTCTCGACCACCCGCCGCTTCTCCGCGAAGATCAGATCGGGCCACCGGCTATAGAAGCTTTGGGCCTGCGAGAAGATGTCGTCGCTCGACAGGTACTGAATCTTGAGAAAGTCCAGTTCACCTTGTACTCGCGGCATCTCATCTTCCAGTTGCGCGAGGCGCTGTTCGAGCGGCTTGTAGACGCGGCCAAATCCTTCGGCCGAAATCTCATCACCGACGTAGAGCCGATACGTCTTGTCCATCTCACGGGTGACGGAGCGCTGTTCGCGCTCCAAGACTTCCAAAAGCTTCTCTTTGTCCTTGATAACCCCATCGGCCTGCTTGAGGTAGTCGGCAATATCCTCCGGCGAGAAGAAGAACTTCTTAAGCTGCTCGTAGAAGACCCGGTCGAGATCGTCAATAGGGATCTTGTTGCGGCACTTCCGGCAGACGTACTTCGGTGTGTTGGAGGGCACGTACATCTTGTGTCCGCACCCGCAGTAGGTGACGCCGGCGAAGAGGTAGACGGGTTTGCGACCGACCCGCTTGCGCTTAGCCCGTTGTTCCTCGATGATCCGGTTAACCTGCTCCCATAGCTCGACGGAGACGACCGGCTCGACCTTGCTCCAGACCCACTCGCTCTCGGGTTTGAGCTTCCAGCGCTTACCCGTACCACGGCTCTTGGTGTAGTTGGCCCGGCGTTTTCCCTTGGCAACCGGGTTGCGCAAAAGCCGACTGACGGTCGTGTCCGAGAAGCGGGCGCCACGCCGGGTACGATGGCCGGCTTCGTTCAAACGCCGAGCGACTGTCTTCTTGCGTTTGTGCTCAGCGAAAAGCTCGAACATGCGCTTGAGTACCGGCGCTTCGTCGGGGTCGGGGACGAGCTGCTTGTTCACCCACTGGTAGCCGAAAGGAGCTTGGCCGCCGAGGGGCTTACCGAGCTTGGCTCGCACCGGCACTGAGGCCGCCACGCGAGCAGAAGTCTCCTCGCGCTCCCACTGCGCGAGAGCGGCGAACAAAGTGTAGAAGAGGCGACCGGCGGGCGTGGACGTATCAATGGACTCCTGCAGCGAGACCAGGTCGGCGTCGTGCTCTTGGAAGATGTCGGCGAACTCCAAGAGTTCTCGCGTATTGCGGGCGAGCCGCGCGAGCTTCGAAAAGATCAGGCCCTCGATGCGGCCGGACCGGATGTCTGCGAGCATCCGTTTAGTCTCCGGCAGGTCCTTAACCGATTTGCCCGAGACGGCGTCGAGCCGGTAGATCTCGCGCACTTCCCAGCCTTTTATCTGGGCATAAGCCCGTCCGCGCTGCTCGTGATGTTCGGGACTTTCATCCTTGACCGAGTTCTCATGCGAGACGCGAATCCAGATGCCGATAGGCTTCTGACGGGGAGGTGAATTGGTGCCGGTTTCGTGCATGGTCTTCACCGCCGGAAGATTTGTTGCCGTTAGCTGCTGTCCTCGCGCATCCGCTGGAGGGCCTGCAGAATGACGTGCGAGATTGCTTGGCGCCGCGCGCCCTGTTCTTCCTTGCTTCCGGTCCGGAGGCGGACCTCTACGTTATATCCGCCGACGACTTCTCCGGTCCCCGGTAGAGCCGTTTCGGAGAGGAAGAAAAACAGCGCTTCGGGGGTTAGTACGTGCACCCGCGAGCGGTCTTTCTCTTCGATGTACTCGGTGACGTGCGCCTCAATTTTCTCCAGCGATTTTTTGTCTACGGAGACGACCACCACGTCGTCAAATCCGGCCGCCAGACACTTCTGTACGTTGCCGAACTCGTGCTCGGGCGTTGAGGTCACGGATATCTCACAGGCGACGGATGCCTCTTTGTCTTTTTCCTGGTGTTCAAGGGCGATGTCCACGCTGCCGAGTCCGTCGAGGATGGACTGCTCGATGGTGGCACGCCAGCCGTTTGCTTGGGCCCACCGCTTGATCAGCTCCTGAAGGTACCGATGCTGCCGCCCGCCGCGACCGAGCTTCGCTGGTGTGGCTCCCTTAGCGACCTCTTGTGACGGTGCGATAGGCGGTGTCGGGTTATCTGCCGGCGAGGTGGGGGTAGTGGCCTCTTGCTGGGTTTTTTGTGGGCGGGTGCTATGCTCCGGAGAACGCGTCTTTTCCGGTGGCTCTTCTGAAGGCTTTCGGGAAGGCTCCTGCTTCGCGTCTGTGGACGACTCACGTACCGTCTCTTTTCCGCTGGGCGTTCTGGCTTTCTGCAGCAGAGTCTCGACCTCAGCGCGGGGCGTGCCGTACGTCTCGCGGGAGCACGCGATAATCTCTTCGCGTCGAACTCGACCAACTTCCGGGTCGAGAGCGGGATGGGGACGGGTCTGCAAGTTGAAGTCGTAGTCCGACCGCTCCACCCGGCAGATGGCCTCGCCGCGCCCGAGGTTCTGTAGGTCTTTTGCTTCGAAGAATCCAAAACCAGATTCGAGCTTTCTGGCGTCGGCACCACCGACCCGGAAACAGATGCGGGTGTAGGGATTCGTTAGTACAGCGGCCGTCAGTTCCGGATCACGGGAAGAGAGCTGGCGCAGATCGTGATGGGCCAAGGTAAGGCCGAGAGCATACTTGCGCGCTCCCGACAGGATCGTGGAAAGCGATGGGGTGATGAAGTGGTGAAACTCGTCAATGTACAGGTAGAAAGGGCGACGCTCGGTTTCTTCTATGCTCTGGCGGGAGAGGGCCGTCTGGTAGAACTTCGAGACCAGGAGCGTCCCCAACAAATACGCGTTCTCCTCGCCGATCAGCCCCTGGGCGAGTTTGCCGAGAAAAATCTTGCCCTCGTTCACCACGCGGGCGAAGTCAAGGCGGTTCTCTTTTTGCGCTACGATGTGCCGGATGAGGCGCGGGCGCAGGAACGTGTCCAGACGCGTGAGAAGTGGCGCTTGGGGACGACCCGACAGCAGTGGAAACTCCTTCTGCCAGAAGTAGACGACCTCGGGATCAGCGACCGTCGCGAGAAACCGCTTGCGATACTCTTTTTCCAAGAGAAAGCGCCGTAAGTCGGCGAGCGTGCCGCCCTGCTTTGACTCGAGAAAGGCGAGGGTGGCATTGGCGAGCAACGAGTGCATCCGGTCGCCCCAACTGGTGGACAGACGCCGGAAGGTGGCGACGAGGTCCGAGGAGAGAAGCTGTTTTTCGAGGGTCGAGTGGGCCGAGAGGATATTGAAGCCAATCGGGTAGGCTTCGTCCGCCGGATCGAAGAGCACGACGTCTTTGGCTCGCTTTTTCGGTATGTACGGCAGCAGTTGGTCAATGACATCGCCGTGGGGATCGAGGACTGCGACGCCGTTGCCGGCTTCGATGTCCTGGATGATGAGGTTCAAAAGCAGATGCGACTTGCCGGTGCCGGTTGCTCCAATTATGTGGGTATGCCGGAGGCGTTGCTCCGCACTCAGACTGACCGGCATTTCCTTTCCAGCATGGACGTTATCTCCGATGACAAGACGGCTCATGTCACGATCCCCGGAGCGGCTTTCGTTCTTTGCGCCTGGCGTGTGAGCTTAGGCGAGCGCACAGACGACGAAGGCAGGTGCACCAAGCCGGCCAACTCAAGACTATTCAGCAGGATTCCGCCACGCGAAGCTCCACGCTCGATGAGATCGCGCTCACGGGTGCTTACGGTGTAGCCGAAGTTGTAGCGTGGCGTGAAGGCATTTCGGGCGGGATCAGCAAACTGCTGCAGCGCTCCACCGAGGAGCGTGGTGATCTGGGTAGCGCGTTCCTCCGACGGAGCGCGAGCAGCGATACGGACACAAGCGGCATAGATCGGGCGACTGATCTTTTGAGAATGGGCACTCGACAGGCGACTGCTCGGCGAGTGAGACGCGTCTTCTTGCTTGAGCTGGGCACGCAGCAGGCGACCGATACGACGCTGCCGGGGCTGACGAAAGAGCACTTGAAAGACGCCAGCCTCATCGTTACGGAGGTGTTCAAGCGCACTGAAAACAGGAATGAGTGGATCAACGTCGAAGCCCGTGAACGTGTGTACCGGCAGCACGAACTCGCTGGAGAGGCCATGTTCGACAATGCTGCGGGCGGTGTTCTCCGTGCTCTGCCAGGTAGACGTGAGGCTAATCCCTTCGGTGACGGTGCAGTTGGGAAAGTAGGCTTCGAGAAGTGATCGAAGCCCGCTGCTGTGTCGGGGGCGGCAGGCGAACTGTACAATCGTTTCCTGTGGCGTCCCGATGATCTCATAGCCTACCAATCCGAACGAGCGGGGGAGACTGGAAAGAAACTGCTCGGCACTTACTGCGCTGATCTTCTGATCTGGAGGAATACTCAGCCGCAATTCGCTCATAAGCTGAGACCGACCGATTCGACTGATCCACGTTAGTTCAAGGTATCGGAAGGCAGTCGTGATGACCGCTACGAATCCTCTGATGGCGATCTTCGAGAAGCGATACGTGCCGGTAATGACCCTACCGAGCATCCAGCCCAGTGCCCGGCTGGGGGGTGTTGTGGAAAGGCCGACGGCGAAGAGCATGATCTGCACTCCCCATGCCAAGATGACGAGGGTCAGTATGAGTTCGAGGAGTTCCATCCGCCTTCGTCTGGAGTGCGTGGAGTAGTCCAGCTTGGTGGCGACGTTGCGCCGTCCCCGGAACTTGCTGCGGGAGGATCTGGGAAGAAGCTGTAGCCAACCTTCTCATTGAAGAGTTGGCGCGTGAGGGCCGGCAGGAGATAAAACGGCGGCATAGTATCGATGCCGTGGTCGTGTTTCAGTACTCTGTATGCCTCGAGCCATGCCAGAACTTTTAGACAGAGGAGATCTATCGCCTTCTCGGCGTTCTGGCGTTTTTTGTGATAAGCAAAACCCTGCCTGAGATCAGTAGCTATCGTCATTCCGTCAATGGCATAGGGGGCCAGACAGATGGCGAGGTAGTGAAGCATGAACCCGAACCCAAATACAGCGGGTACCATGAACCAGTGGATGGGTGTGATGGCATCCAAGCTCGTAATGCCCTCGTGAGCGACGTAGGTAGCGGTCGCGAAGGTGGCGACGATGGCAGGAAAGAGGTAAGTGAAAGAGCGAGGTCGTTTTTTCTCCGCTCCGGCAGCGGTTAACTCGTACCCCACCACGAGAAGAGGAACCGCTACTTTACCGAGCCAGAGAATCGGCGTCGACGTAACGCCAGCCATCGACAAGAGAAAGCTTGCAACCCCCGCTAAAAAGAAGAAGTCGAGTAGCGCAGTGCCAATGCCGATGGCAAAAAGCACAGTCATCCTGACCACTTTCGCGCGTAGGCTTCCACCGAGGAGTTCAGGCTGGAGGGTGCGGTTGTGTTTGACCTGACCCCCGAAAACTGGACACGCCGCTTGCGTTAGAATTTGCTACTTTGAGGTCCCCAACCCAACGAGAGGGACCATGAAAAAGAAGGCCTTCACCAACGAGCAGATCGGGTACGCCCTGCGCCAGGCCGAGGCCGGCAAGACCGTGGCCGAGATTTGCCGCGAGCTCGGCATCAGCCAGCAGACGTTCTACCGGTGGCGGCGCAAGTTCGCCGGCATGGGTGTAGCTGAACTCAATCGCCTCAAAGAACTGGAGCGCGAGAACAAGCGGCTCAAACAGCTCGTCGCCGATCTCTCGCTCGACAAGCACATGCTTCAAGAGGTGATCGCAAAAAAGCTCTGAAGCCGGCTCATAAGCGCGACTTGGTGGACTTTCTGCATGTCGGTTTTGAGGTTGGTCGCCGCCGCGCCTGCCAGCTCGTCGGACTGAGCCGCTCTACGTACTACTACGAGAGCCAAGCCCGGAGCCGCGACGCGTTGCGCATTCGCCTGCGCGACCTTGCCGGCGTTCACGTTCGCTACGGGTACCGCCGTCTGCACGCGCTTCTGCGCCGCGAAGGCTGGCGAGTCAACCATAAGCTGGTGCAGCGTCTTTATCGCGAAGAGGGTCTGCAGGTGCGCACGAAGAGTCGGAAGAAACAGGCCAGCCGCCCACGCACGGTTTGGCCTGAACCAAACCGGCCCAACCAGCACTGGTCGATGGATTTTGTGCACGACCAGCTCGCCGACGGCCGCCGGTTCCGCTGTCTGACGTTAGTGGATCACTTTAGCCGTGTGAGTCCTGCAATCGAGGTCGATCAGTCGCTCACCGGACACCGCGTCGTAGCCGTGCTTGAGTGCTTGGTAGCGTCTTACGGCTGCCCAGAGGTGGGCTACCCAGAGGTGATCTTCATCGACAATGGAACGGAGTTTACCTCGAAAGCAGTAGATCAGTGGGCGTACGAGAACGGAGTCAAGCTCGACTTCAGCCGTCCGGGCACGCCCACGGACAACGCCTTCGTCGAATCGTTCAACGGAAGGCTGCGCGAGGAGTGCTTGAACCTGCACTGGTTTACTTCGCTGGCCGACGCTCGGCAGACCATCGAAGCGTGGCGTCAGGCCTACAACGGCCATCGCCCGCATAGCTCGCTGGGGTACCTGACCCCGGCGGAATACCTGTCCAACTGGACGCCAACCGAAACCTCAGAAGCAGCGCTTTTTTAACTCAGCAGGGTGTCCAGAATTGGGGGGCACGTCAAGCAGCGCTTTTTTAACTCAGCAGGGTGTCCAGAATTGGGGGGCACGTCATTCGGCAAGTCACAGTCAAAGCAGTGAGTGCACGATGGCGGTGGCGAAGGCGCTCACGCTTCATTACTTTGTGCGTGAGAAAAAGCCTACGCACGAGCATTCCGCTTAGGAGAAGCAATCAACTGCGCAGGAGCACCCAGCCCTTAAACCAACCCTCGCTTTGAACCAACCCACTGCTGCAGAAGGCGCGCTGCCCGACGAGAAGTCCTCTGGCGAGCTGGCGTCTGACAGGACGGTGTCGCCCGTAGAAATGAGCTACGTAGCCGGCCAGAGGGTGCTGGGGGATAAGACAAAAAAAGAGCGCAAGGCCGAGGGGCAGTATCTTACACCGCCTGCGGTGGCCCGCTTTATGGGAGAGCATCTGGGCAACGTCTGCGCAGGAGAAATCATTCTGGAGCCAGCGCTCGGCTCCGGCACATTGGCAGCGGCCGTAATCGAGCGCGCTGCTGCGCGCGGCTACCCTCCGCGTTTTCGCCTCGTTGGCTTCGAGACTGACCTTACGCTTTTCGAGGTGGCCCAGGGGCGGCTTGAGGCAGCTGCCCAGCGCGCGGCCGAGCGAGGTATAACTGTCGAACTGGATCTGCGGCAGGAAGATTTCATCCTGGCGCACCTCACAGGGGGAGCACCGACGCTCTTCCGGGAAGCGGCATTTCAGGAAGTAGGATCTGGCGACGGAGCATTCCCCAAGAGAACCTCCTCCGATAGAGTTGGGGGAGGCGACGGCGAGTCGCAGCGCGGAGGCGCGGCGCCCACAGATGTCCACTACGACCGGGTAATTGCCAACCCACCGTACTTTAAGCTGAAGCCCGGAGACCCGAGACGGGAGGCAGCCGAGAATTTTAGCGCCACGTCGAACGTCTATGCGGTGTTCATGGAGCTTGCCGCGCGGCTCCTGCGTCCTGGCGGGCAGGCCGCTTTCATCGTGCCGCGTAGCTTCTGCTCCGGCGCGTACTTCGGTAAGTTTCGCCGCTTCATGACGCGCCATGTGATTCCAGAACATATGCACCTTTTCGAATCGCGCCAGGACGCCTTCCGAGGCGACGAGGTCTTGCAGGAAAATCTCATCTTTACGTTTCGCCGTGGCACGGGCGGGGAGCGTCTTCCTGATCCAGACCGCAGCGTCGTAATCTCGACATCAGAGGGGACAGAAGGTCTTGGCGCTCTGCACCGCCTGCAGGCTTTCCCGCTCGCACGTATTCTGGGTGGCACGCCGGCACGGCCGGTCTTCCGCCTGCCCACGGGCGAACTGGACGGTCTCATCATCGAAGCCGTAGACGCGTGGCCCGGCTCGCTAAGAGAGCATGGCATTGAGGTCTCGACCGGCCCCGTCGTGCCCTTCCGCAGCCGCGAGGCGCTTTGCAAAGAGATTCGCCTTGGAGAAACCGTCCCGCTTCTGTGGCTTCATAACGTGTGCCCCTTTCAGGTTAATCTTGAGGCGCGGCGCGCGGGCAAGGCGCCGGCGATCTCCCTCGAGGACGGTGCCGCTGATCTCGTGCCGGCGACTAACTACGTCCTCATGCGGCGCTTTACGGCTAAGGAGGAAGTGCGTCGCATGGTGGCTGCGCCTTTTCTTGTCGAGGGCTTCGGACACGCACAGGTAGGCTTTGAGAACCACCTCAACTACCTCTATTGCACCGCTGACGCTGATGGCGAAGGTGATGAGAGCGGCGGTCTGAGCGCAGAGGAGGCCTGCGGCCTCGCAGCACTACTGGGTAGCCCACTCTTGGATCGCTACATGCGCCTTGTGAGCGGGCACACACAGGTCAACGCTGGCGACCTGCGCGTCTTGCCACTTCCGCCCCTGGAGGCGATCCAGGCCATTGGAGCACGCCTTTCCCCGGAAGCAAAGACAGTGGGGGCGGGCGCCAACGAAGCCGGCAGCGCCAGAGTGAATCATGAGCAGGCAGGTCATGTGGTCTTTGACGTGCTGCGAGAGCATGGCTTGTTGCCCGACACTATTCCCTACTTCAGTGAAACCCGGTTCAGCGTGGAAAAAATCCAAGAAGCTCAGGACGTACTCAAAACCCTCGGTCTCCCGAGGCGGCAGCAAAGCGAGATGGCCGCGCTCACGCTCCTGATCCTCGCGCAGCTCTCGCCGGAGACCCCGTGGAGCAAGGCGCAGCGACAGAGCCTCGGTATCACCGAGATTATGGATGAGATGGCCGCGCGCTACGGACGCCAGTATGCGCCGAACACGCGCGAGACCGTGCGCCGCCAAGTCATGCACCAGTTCGTGGATGCGGTCGTGGCCGTGAAGAACCCGGATGATCCGACGCTGCCGACCAACAGTCCGAATACCCACTACGGCCTTTCTGACGCGGCTATCCGTACGATTCGCAAGTATGGTAGTACGGAGTGGGACGAGGCCGCTAAGCTTTTCCTGGAGGGGCAGCGGGCGCTCATCCAGCGCCACCGCCGGCGCCTTGAGAAAGAGCGCGTGCCGTTGCGGTTGGCCTCCGGCAAGGAGTACAGCCTCTCGCCCGGCGTGCACAACGAACTTCAGGCGGCCATCATTAACGCCTTTGGTCCAGAGTTCGCACCAGGAGCGAAGGTGCTCTACGTCGGTGACACCGAAGACAAGACGCTGCACGTAGAGACCGAGGCGCTGGAGACGCTGGGCTTTGAGCTGACGCAGCACGATAAACTGCCGGACGTGGTGCTCTACGACGAAAAGCAGGGAAGACTCTTTCTCATCGAGGCTGTGACCTCGCATGGGCCGGTTACGCTCACGCGCCTTAGCCACCTCGAGCAGATGCTCAGCGGCGAATCAGGGCAGGAGGCAGAGGGCAGCAGCGTCGGCCTGGAGCGCATCTACGTGAGCGCCTTTCCGGACTTTGCGACCTTTAAAAACTTTCTCATGGAGATTGCTTGGGAGACGGAAGTGTGGCTCGCGGACACGCCCGAGCACATGATTCATTTCAACGGAGACAGGTTTCTGAAGTGAGTTAATCAATTCTGATTCGATGGATCTCACGATGTGCGTCATCGACATCAGTTTTGCCTCACTGCTCCACATGGAATATTAACAAGAGGTAGCCATGAAGCTTCTCAGTCTTCTCCCCGCTCCACCGCTGGTAGGGGTAGGTATTCACGGAGGCGGATTCGGCCGAAGCAGGTTTGACGCTAATGCAAGGCCCGGCGGCAGTGCCGGAAGCGGGGCATGAGCCAGCATCTTCGGAAACGGCAGGTCCTCTCCGCGCAAGGCCGCCACCAACAGCCCGATCCATCCAGACCGATGCACACCAAGCACCCGGCGCACGCTGGCGGTGAAAAGGCCCAGCAGTCCGCGGCGGTCGGGCAAGGCGGCTCGGGCGTCGTCTTTGGCGGTGCTGCCCAGAGCGTGGGTCCATATCAGCGAGACGGCCATCACCAGCCACACGCGCTCGGCTCTGGCCGGGTCGGTGATGCGCAGGCGCTCGCAGTGGTAGCCGCCCGACTTGAGGCAGCGAAAACCCTGTTCGATCCACGAGCGCAGGCCGTAGCAACTCGCACTGAGGTTGGCCTTGCGGCACTGCGCTGGCGTAAGGTCGGTCATCAAAAGCCACGGCTGGTCGTAGCCCTCCTGCCAGAGCGCCAAGAGCGTGCACGCCAGCGGATCGGTCTTGAAGAGCTGCCCCTGGCCGAGGTAGTAGCTCCCCGGCCCGGAGAGAATCTTCTCCAGCGAGCGCCAGTGAGTTTGCCCTTGCTCTTGCCACATTCCCAGGCGCGTGAGCCTCATAACCGGGTGCCAGCCCTGCTCGGTGATGGCCTTGAAGATGCGCCGGCTCTGAAGGCCCCGGTCGGTCAAGACAAGCACGGTCTGCTCCGGCGGCAGGGCCACTTCGGCCAGACGCTCGAAGAGCCTGCGGCACGGCCCGATCCACTCGCCTCCGGTGTTGGCGCGCATGATCTTCCAGGCCACCGGCAGGGCGCTGCCTCGGAAGACGACGCTGACCGAGAGCACCGCCAAGCGGTCCCTGACAAGCGTGGCATCGAGTGCGAGAACAACCGTGCTGCTGCTGCCCTGCCTGAGCGCGAGCACCCAGCGCAGAAGCACGGCAAAGCACAACTCGACGTCCAGGGCGCGCCGCAAAGAGCCGCGCTTCTGCTCGGCGCCCCAGTAGAACTCGCGCAGGCGCTGGCGGAAGTTGCCCAGCGGCTGATCGAAAAGGCGCGCAAGAAAGCCTGCGCAGGTCGTAGAACCAATGTGCTGGGTGATCGTGGCAGCGAAGCTCCAGAGCGCAAGCGTGCGCACCTGCGCGCGCGAGAGCTTCGGGAACTGAGTTGCCAGTATGTTCAGCCAACGCGTACATTGCTCGAGAGGGCGTTCTTGGCGCATGGCGAAGCCGTCGCTTAGTCGATGGGGAACACTTCACCATACGACAGGGACGCCTTCTTTGTGAATACCTACCCTTGTCAGCCCAACCTCCCCGATGTCTACAAAGTCCCTCCTGCTTTCAAGAAACCTCCATGATGTGAGGGGTGTCCTCATCTAACGACAGGCCTTAATGTGATATCGTGCACCACACATGAATGCAGACCCGCGAAAAACTCCCCTCATCGTCATCGACACGCAAAACGGGTTCTTAAATTCTGAGTCAGAGTCAGCTCTTCCAGCGATCAATCGTCTGGTGCGTTACTGGCACGAAAAGGAGGGATATGTGTTTTTCTCTCGTTTCATCAATGAAGAAGACAGCTTTTGGAGGAAGCTCATTGGCTGGTCGAAACTTTCAAGCTCACCTGAGATCGATCTCCACGAGAGTCTCGATACGAGCAATGGATATGTTTTCAACAAGACTACGTACAGCTCCTTCACACCTGAAGTAGAGCGGTTATTCCACAAAAACCAGTGGAGCGATGTCGTTCTCTGTGGGATAGCGACTGACGGGTGTGTTTTAAAAACCAGCGTCGATGTGTTTGAAAAAGGAATTGTCCCGTTCGTGGCTACTGATGCTTGTGCGAGTCATGCGGGAGAGCGAATTCACAAGAACGCGTTAGAGCTAATCGGAAGGTTCATTGGGAGGGGGCAGCTCGTCGAGACGAAGGACATCGTAGATGGTGCTGCGTGATATTAAGAGTAAGCATACTACCGTTCGACCTTGGCTATGCGGCCAACGGGGATATTCACGATCAGCTCGGAAGGAAGCTCAGCCGTATCGCCTTAGATGAGACAAGCCGAAGACTGTCAGGCTTCGACGTAAAGTGTTACTCGCTTCCGCACTTCAATGGAGAGTTGAGAATATCTGATCTTGGGTTTGGGTGCTATGTATTGCAGGAACCTCATGAGTGCTCCATGCTGGATGATAAATCGTCTGTAGCTGAAGTTGTTATCAGACGCAGGAAGTATCACGCTTCAGTAATCAAAGGACAAAACAGTATAAACAGATTCCACAGGACGCTGACATTGAGGCTTATCAAGCATAGACCCAAAAGGGAAAGGCCAGCACTCATACGAGACTTTCCGTACGTGCTAAGCCTTTTCTGGGTATGCGACTACGGAGAAATTAATTTTCAGTCGCCGGGCGTGCAAAGATCATTGTGTGCATTAGTTGAGCCATCATTAGTCGTCGCATCGAAAGAGCACGATTATGTCGACGATGTGGACGATGTAGAAAGAGTGGCTCGCAAAATAGACTCCATAAGCTCAGAGAGCACCAGCCGCTATCTCGTAGATAAAGACATTCATTCGAATTCGAAATGTTACTCTTCTTGGGCCGGAGTTGTCGTAGTGTGCGACAATATCAGTAAAAAAAGAGTCCTCTCTAACTTAATTGATCTCGAAACGCGAATCCAGACCGCTTGGCTTATTTCACACTACACCGAGAAGTGGTGCAATTATTTGAGAGAGAACGAGCAAAATGTCCGAGGTATTGAGAATGCTCGATGGCGCATACTGCCACTTCTAAAGCAAGCCAAGTCAGTACATGATACCTCTATTACTTCAAGGGACTCTGCTATTTTAGAATCACTCAGAGAGACGAGTAATCTTGATAGTAAAGTCCAAGACGCTGACCAAGCTTTTAGAGAAGTGAGAGAATATATAGAATACAAATCGAGGGCAAGGTCCATAGTGTACGAAACGTATGTCGAAGCCGCTCTGTTTGTGCTGGCGGTGTGTCAGGCAGTACCTATTTTCTTTGATATCCCTCTCGTGTCAATAAGCCAGTGGTGGTTACCAGTCTTCGTCTTACCTTTCTTGCTACTGATTTTGTTCAGGCTGTACAAGGAAGCCTTTTAGGAAGCAAATCAGGTCTATCTCCTGACTGTTTGCTGCGAAGCGGCTCATCAAGCGCTAACGTCGTTCCAGGGCTTCTGAATCTTCGCTAAATTGTGTTGGAGGAGGTGGCTCCATTATGACGGAAGGGCGGAAAGAGAGCACGGTGAAGTGGTTCGACGCCAAGAAAGGATTTGGCTTTATTAACCATCCAGAGGGGGGTGACGATCTTTTCGTCCATTACGTGGCCATACAAGGGGATGGCTATCGTACACTGAAAACGGGACAGCGCGTCAGCTTCCGGATAGAGCAAAAACCGAAAGGACTGGCAGCTGTTGATGTCAGGCCTGTGGAGAACGGGGAGAGTAGGTCCAAATCGGAGGCACCCGAATTCGAAGCAAAACAGGAAGATTTTAAAAAGGTACGGCTCTTCAAGGTTCAGCGGGAACTCGACGTGTCGGCTAACACGATTCTGAAGTTTCTCGAAGAGGCGGGCTTCACGAATGCGCTCTCTGGGAAAGGCCTTAATACGTCCATTACTGACGAGGCGGCCTATCTCGCGCTTCTGGAGAAGTATGCTGGCGACACAGCGGCCACAACCGAGGAGAAGAATGATCATCTATCTGAGGAGGAATTCCATCTCCGCCCCTCAGAGCAACAACAGCTTCAGTTCTGGGCGTGGGATACCATCAACGAGAGGTACAGCAAAGGTGATGTGGTTGTTGGAAAAGTGACCTCGACCCTGCACTTTGGCGCTTTTGTGGAGCTGGAGGAAGGCGTCGAAGGACTCGTCCATGTCTCTAAGATGAGCAACGGGTACGTCAAGCACCCAAGCCAAGTAGTTTCTCTCGGTCAACAGGTTGAAGCTACAATTCTCAGCATCGACAAGGAGAGGCAGCGGGTCGAGCTTGACATGAGGGAGGTGCCGGCCGTTGACGAACCAAAAGCTTCCGCCGCCTTAAATGGAGGAGAGGGCGACTTGCCGTCTGATCGCGAACTGCTCCTGGTTGACGGGCTAAATGTCTGCTACTGGGCTCAGGGTAAGGGCAATGCATCCCTTGATGTGCTGCTGACGCTGCTTTTAGAGATCACGGGGCATGGCTTTGATTTTCTATGCCTTTGCGACGCAAATGCCTTTTCCTTGCTCAAGAGATTTGCGAAGGAGGGTGAAGATGATATTTTTGGGAAACTTGAAGAAAAAGTCTCGAGGATACATGTGGTGACCGGCGGCACTCGTGCTGATGACTTTCTCCTACAGCACGCGGATGCCGAAGAACTCAGGATCATAACCAACGACCGCTACAGAAATCACGGGAAGGACTATTCGTGGCTTGAAAAAGACGAATCTGAGCGCCTGATCAAAGGGGACGCAATTCTAAGGAATTTGGTGGTTCCCGTCTTGAGCATTCATACGCCGATTAGAACGGATACCCACGTTATGGCTGAAGAGTTGATTCGCCTGTTTGAATGATTTGAGTTCAAAGCCATGGAATTTACCAAAAAACAGGTGCTCTGGAGTTCGACCCTAACGGCCGCTCTATTCCTGTTGGGTGGTGTTTTTGTCGAACGGTTCTTTACACCGCCTGGATTTGGTATGTCCGCCCTGTGGTGGATTTTGACCAGCCTGGGACTTGGGTTGGTGATCCTCGTCGTGTTGTCAACGATCTCGCTTCTCAGTCGGAAGTTTTCGTCTGAGGATAAACGAGGTGATCAACGAGATAAATGAGAGTCGATTCTAATTCGTTGGGTGGCTCTGACGAGGGTGGGGTTTCAGCTTTCGTGTATAGCGTGAGATTGAGCGGGCGGTGGCAACCATGAATGAAAAAGTAGTTCGGGAGCAGTTCTGCCGGAGAGAGGGCAATCGCAGGTGATGGAGGTGCGCACATGCTGAGACAGCTTCTGAGTGAACGTGAGCAGCTATGTTCGACTTACTGCTCTGAGAAAGCTACAGCGTCCGTCCGCGAGGCGCGCCTCACCCTCGGCAGCGTGGAGTCGCGCCTGCTCTCTGGGTGGCGCAAGAATCATATCTGCTTCGCTGCACGGCTTGCCGTGGCGTGTCTCATCTTGGGCGTTTGGTCTCTACTCGTTCCAGAATCCGTGGCTCAGTCTGAGTACGCGGCATGGTGCGACGACGAAATCGATCCGTACTGTGAACCATACTTTGCAGGGCGCTCGCTCTTTCTGGAGAATGATGTCATCTTCGCCGAACTCCTGGGACTGAACCAGGATCGCAGCTACACGATGGGGTTCGTCTATCAGTCTGCGGGACGGTGGGTCAATGAAATGAAGGCGCTGGCCTGGCCCTTGGACCTTCTGAACTGGCTTACACGATTTAGAAGAGTGCACGGCCTGGCAAGACCCAGAGGTGTGATAACAGTGCCTGGTGAGAGGCGTACGCCCGTCCAACTGCACGTCTTTCAACTGGGCAGTTCAGCCTTTACCCCAGACAGTCTTCAGCTTGCCGAAGCCATCCTTGATGACCGACCATTCGCATCGATCTTGTTCATGGGCGTGCGGCGACAGACGCTTGTCCGCAAAAAAGTGGCGGTGTCGTCCGAGTACAAAATTGGCGTGCTCGGTCTGCGAATCAGCGAGACCGGCCAAACCTGGATCCATGAAATTCTGCGCGGGGAAGACTGCGGTCGACTCGATCCTACATGCGGCCCCGTTGATCCGCAGGGCTGGCCCAACCAGATATCGGATGGAGGTGAGCTGACCGGAAAGTACGCCGTCGGTATGCAGCGGCGCTTTTGGGAAAAGAGGGAAGAAGGGCTTACCGGCGACCTTCAAGGTTCGGTCGAAGGTGAAGTCGGCTACTATACGGACGCGACTGTACGCTTGGCCGGCCGGGCTGGACGGGTGCGGAGTGCGTGGTGGCACTTCCGACCCAATCCCATCTCAGAGGTTGTGAACCTCAGTGCGTTTGCCAGCCAACCTGAGGCTAAGACGCCGCGGCTGAGTGAAATGTACGTCTGGGGCGGTCTGGGATTGCGTGTGGTGGGCTACAACGCGCTGCTGCAGGGACAATTTAGAGACAATGTCCATGAACTGGAAGCTTCAGAGATCAGTCGGATCGTCGGAGAGTTCCAACTCGGGCTGGCTGTACAACTCAAGCATCACGGGGTGTCTTTGGCCTTCGCCGGTAGGACTTCTGAACACCAACTCAACCAGGCACGCCAACACTTCTGGGGTGGCATCTACTACACCTACAATCGATTCCTGGAGCGACTGCGGTAAGGAACCCGTCGCAGCAGAACCGTCAGAGCAAACACAGACAGGCGTATCAGCAGGCCTCCAGTATTTAGGGGCGAAAACTACGTTGCACGCGAATCGAACGATGGCATCTGAGCTGATGCAGGGTAAAGCATATACAAACGCCTTCGTGAGATGGATGGTGATTGGCGTCTGTGCCGCGCTCACGACCTGGAGCTTCCGGCGACTTCGCCGGCCGCGCGAAGAGGAAGGGAAACGTGACTCGCGTCTCTACGAGGAGCTGCAGAAGGACTGGCTCGTCGTGCTCGTTTCCGTGAGCGGGGTGATGCTGACGATTTGCTTGGCTGTACTCGCTATTTTGTTTGAGTTCAGTACCGGCGAACTTGAATTAGCGCGACTTCTCTTGCTTTTATCAGTTGGATTTGCGGTCGTACTGGCGGCTTGTCTGCTGATGGTCTGCGTACACAACGCGCTTCGCGCCTTGGGAGGACTGATTATCGCAGTAGGTATTGATGAGAAGCACGTCAAAGACGAAAAGCGTTATAGGGTGGTAGTTGGGAACGTCCATTATCATGCGGAAAAGGCCGAAGGCCAATTACGCGCGGGAACCAAAGCGCTCGTAGTTGCAATCGTGCTGAGTTTCCTTTTTCTCAACTGGTCGCTAATACGGGAAGCGTGGCAACTGATTACATAGAAGATCTGACCGTAAACAAAACTGAAGAGGTGACTTGTGGAAGCTGAATTCTACGAAGCGGCTGTGCGCGTTCTCTCGTTCGGTGACGTGGAGCGTGAGACGCACGACCGCTTTGCGCAAGCGCTCGATGAAGGGTATCGCGCTACGGTCAAAGACGGGCTACCGGCCCAGCGCTTCTTCGAAGATAACCTGGAAGACCTGCTATCCAAACGAGGATTACTTGACGCGTGGTTGGGCACCCTCTGCCTCGTGACGTTTGCGCAGGGCATTGCAGCCGCTCGTGGATCCAAGCAAGTCGAGGCAACAGACGTTCAGAAAGCGCTGGACGAACTGTGCGACCGTTTTCCTAAGTGCCTGGTGATGCGTGTCAATCGGTTTGTCGGCGCACTTGACAGCATGTCCGAGGGGTATGTGGAAGGAGCTGATGAGATGGTGGGTGCGTAGGAGCCGCCAGCCGCTTCCGAAAGGTGCGGGTCGGTGGTGGAAACCAGCAGCACTGATCATCGGGTACCTGCCGCTGTATCCCCAGGATGTCCCCAACGTCCCCGATGTCCCTCGACGAGGCCCCAGGCAGCTCTACACTGAGCGCGGCGGGGCTAACAAATCTGGGGTCGGACAGTAGATCGGAGTTCGTAGCCGAGTACGATCACCTTTTCGACGCGGGAAGTACTATAGCGCGCTGCCTGCACCCAGGTCCGCTTGCGCCTTTACCCAGCCTGGCCGTTCGCGTCTGCGGCATTGCCAATCATTTTCTGGTACGTCGTCCAGTCTAACAGAACGGCATAGGGTTCGTTGTTCTTTTGAATGAGCACGCCTTTTTGCACGTCGCGTACATACTCGAGCAGTTCTGACGTGTTGGAACGCAGTTCTGTGAGGTCAAGTAGCGAAAGTTGTGGGTTCGTGAAAGAGCGTATGTAGCGGCTCGGTGTTGAGGTAGCGGCGCTGCGACCAGTCTTCGCTGACGCGCAGCATGACGGTGGTGGAAAGATTCGTGGCGCTCTGCTCCGAGGGGAAGACGCCGACGACTTTCGTTCGCCTCTTGACCTCGCGGAAGAGTCGTTCGAGCATATTGGTCGTGCGCAGAAAGCGGTGGTGACTGGTCGGGAACGCCATGAACGTGAGCGCCTCTTCCAGGCCACGTTCCAAGATCTCAAGGCCGCCTTCGGAAAGTCCGAGCGGTAGCGCTCGCCGAAGTCCTCAGCGAGCGTCCGTGCCGTCTCCTGGCGATGCACTTTGAAGACAGCCTTGAGATCAGCGGCCACAGCCTTCGTCTCGCCCTGCGGCACATGCGCTAAGACGTTGCGCCCTGAGGAGTGCACCACGCATCGTTGCCACCGTGCCTGTGGGAGCTCGACCGTGACGGCCTTCTTGATCGCCTCGTGGTCGTCGCTTATGACCAGGCGCACGCCCTTGAGGCCGCGCTCCAGGAGGTCTTTGAGCACTTCCCGCCAAGGCGGCCCCCAAGCTCCGCTGGGGCCGACTGGCAGGCCAGCACCTCACGGTAGCCGTCCTCATCCACGCCGACGGCCACCAAGAGCGCCAGGTCGAGCGCCAGGTCGCGCACGGCCCCGGCCCAGCGGCTCTTCAAATACGTCGCGTCAAGGTAGAGGTACGGGTAAGACTTCTCCAGACGGCGCTCGCGCCACGCGGTCAGCTCCTCTTCGAGGCGGCCGGCCAGGCGGCTGGTGGCGTCCTTCGAGATGGCTACGTCGGAGAGCTGCCCGGTGATGCGGGCAATCTTGCGGGTCGAGACCCCCTGCAGGTACATCTCGAGCACCGCCTCCTCCATGTCGCCAGTCATGCGCCGGTACTTCTCGAAAACCTCTGTGAGGAAAGTCGCCTCGCGGTCGCGCGGGACGCGAAGCTGTTCAATCCTCCCAACCGGCGTGATGAGGTTGCGTGTGTAGTGGCCGCCCAAGCTCCCCGCGCAGGTGCTCGGTCATCTCTTCTTCGAGGACCTCCTCGAAGACGCCCTCGGGCGCCCTCACGGACGCGGGCGCGGATGTCTCGGCGCGTGTGTTCTTCAAACTCGTCGTTCATGGGCTTGCCTCTGATTGTCTTCGGTTAACCCACAATCTATGCTACACTACCTTCTGTGATGGAGGCTACCGCGTCTACGCCTGATGTTTTATACATGCTCTTTTTGTCTGCGTTTTTGTGAGAGTAACTACAGGTCCTTCATTGATGAAGCAGCGAGAACGTCATGCACGCACCTGCTTGTGGGGGAGTCGGATGAGGTCACAAATGAGTCTCGCATAAAGATACAAATATGTTTAATATATAAAAAGGGTCATTTGTATCTGCGACGAGATTGCTTTCAATCTTGCTTGTTATCTAAACGTTTTTCGCACGCAGAGGCGCAAGCGTTCTTTGAAGCCGCTGGTGGGCTGGAGCATGATCCTCATCGCTTGGATGGGGATAATGATGGCATCGCGTGTGAGAGTCTTAGAGGGCTCGTGAGCCGAAGTGGGAGGCCGGCCGGTCGTCGAGCCACCTGCGGCGGCACCACGACCGCTGGGCACACGTCGTGCTTGCCCGTAACCGCAGCGTCCAGAGCGCCCGTGGTCTGCGACCACCGGCGCGGGTGCTTACGGCGAATAGGAATGCCGGAGGAACGACTATGTAAAACAGGGTATCCGAAATGAGGTGTGGAAAAGAGATAGCTCACGAAGCTATGGCGATCACACCCTAAACCGGAACAAGCTATGTAAATAACCGAAGAGACTGGCATTGTAATTTATGTTCGTAGAGCTGCGCAGAAGAGCCGGAGAGCGCAACTCGTAGGCTCTTTCATCCTTGAGATCATCACGGGCAGACTTCAAGGGACCTCCTCTGGTTCGCTCATGACGCGCAGTGTAACCGAAGGACCGGGCGTGCGTCTATGGTCGTAGAAGAGCTACGACGACCCGAAAGGTGAGCGTCATTCTCTGCCAAAACCGGAGGATTAACATGAATACGATTCACGCGGGCACGACCGCCGACGTCATAGAGACGCACTTGGCCGACAACCGAGAGCGGCTTCTCGCCTTCATCCACTCGAAGGTGAGCGACCCAGAGACGGCCGAAGACATCTTGCAGGACAGTCTCCTGAAGGCCATCGAAGCGGCCCCCGACCTCGAAGACGAAGACAAACTCGTCTCTTGGTTCTACCAGATCGTACGCAACGCGATCACGGACCACTACCGGCGCACAGCGACCGCCTCGAAGTATGAGGAGAAGTACGCCCAAGAAGCCGACACGCAGATTACGCCCGAGGACGAGGCGGTCATCTGCTCCTGCTTCCGCGAGATCCTCCCGACCCTCAAGGACGAGTACCGGGAACTGATCGTGGCCATGGAACTCGGCAACGAGGACACGAAGGAGATGGCCGAACACCTCGGGATCACGCGCAACAACCTGAAGGTGCGCCGCTACCGCGCGCGCCAGCAGCTCAAGGAGCGCTTGGAGGAGACTTGCCAGACCTGCGCCGAGCACGGCTGCATCGACTGCACCTGCAAGCGGTAAGAGTAGTCCGTTCAGACACGTCCCCCTTGGCCGGGAAAAGCGCACCTCGGCGGGAGACCCGCTCCAGCGGAACCTTGCTTCCAGACTCGCAGCCTGTCGCCGCTCCCTCTTCGGGAGCCGGCGGCAGGCTTTTTTGCGTGGCACAGGGAAATCTCCTACGGCAGGTGTAACCGCCTCGGGGGGCGTGCGTCTCTACCCGGTGAAGCGCCTCCCCGAGGGCTTCGCTATCGCAATCTCTCAACCGCAACCTACAGAATTGACCATGAGCCAGACCACCAAGACTATCGGCATCGACGGCATGAGCTGCGTCAATTCCTGCGCGCGGCGCGTGAGCAAGGAACTCGAAAAAGTCGAGGGCCTCCAGATCGAGGACGTCGCGCTCGGCTCCGCCCGCCTTCGCTACGATCCCAACGAAACCAGCGAAGACGACATCGCGCAGGCCGTCGAGGATGCCGGCTTCACGCCGGTCATGCAGCCCGCCTGACGCATCCGAGGCCGGCGCCGGGCCTCGTGGCCGAAAGCGGCTGCGGGGTCTCTCGCCGGGCTTTTGGAAAGGAAGTATGCAACCGAGGCCCTTCGCAGCACCGCGCCCGAACACGCCATGACTCGAAAAGCCCGCCTTTGGCTCGCCGCTATCATCGGCGGTGCCTTTCTCTTGGTCGTCGTCACCTTTCTCGTGGTGGTCTTCGGCGGCGTAGTCAACGTCGGGGCCACCGAGGGGCACAGCGCCCCGGTGGAGTGGGTCTTGCGCACGACGATGGAGAACTCCGTCGAAAACCACGCCGAGAGCGTCGCCGTCCCCGACACGCTCGACTTGCGCTCGCGCGCCTTCGCCACGCAGTTCTACGGCCATTACAGCGCCGCCTGCCGCACCTGCCACGCCGCCCCCGGCGAAAAGGCCGACCCGTGGATGATCGTCTACCCGGAGCCGCCGAAGCTAACCGACCCAGAGGTCGTGGGCCGCTGGTCGGACGAGGAGCTGTACTGGATCATCAAACACGGCATCATGGATTCGGGCATGATGGCGCTGGGGCCGACGCACCCGGAGAAGGCGATCTGGGGCGTGACGGCGCTCGTGCGGCAGCTCCCGGAGATGACCCCGGAGGAGTACCAAAAGATGGGTGAGCGCTACAAAGCCATGCAGGCGGCCAAGCAGCAAGAACAAGACGCCGACACAACGGCGCAGCAAGAGCAGAAGCAGTCCGGCATGTGACGCCGGCGGGGCTGGGCTTTCTTTTCAACACCCTTCTCCAACTCATGAAAACCTACATCGCAGACTTTTCGCTCGGCTCCGACGTGCAGGCGGGCGCGCCGACTGAACTGACGTACACGCCTCGCGCTGGCGACGGGCGCGTAGCGGACGAACTGGAGGTCGTGCACGAGCAGCTCAGCCACCTGATCGTCGTGTCGGAGGACCTGAGCTTCTTCGACCATGTGCATGCCGAGCGCCGCGAGGACGGCGCCTTCGCGCTTCCGTACACATTCCCGGCGGGCGGCACCTACGTGCTCTTTGCCGACTTCGTGCCGAAGGCCACCGGCCGGCAGGTAGTCGCGCGCCACGAAGTCGTCGTCGAAGGTGAGGCGCACGCCGCCGAGCCGCTCAGGGCCACCACGGGAGACGTGGCCGCCGGCGAGGGGCTGCGCGCCCGGCTCCAAGCCGAGCCGGAACCGCTTTCGGAGGGGCCGGCCACGCTCACGTTGCGCGTGACGGGCGAGGGCGACCAGCCGGCCGGCGACCTGGAGCCGTATCTGGGCGCCGGCGGGCACATGGTCATCATCAGCGAGGACACGCAGGCGTTTCTGCACGCGCATCCGTTCGTGGAAGGGGCGGCGCACGACGGGGGCCACCATGCGGGAGCCGGCGCGCGCGAGGAGCCGACGCGCTACGGCCCGGAGCTGGCGTTTCACACCGAGTTTCCCCGTCTGGGGCACTACAAGGTCTGGGCGCAGGTGAAGCGAGCCGGCGAGGTCGTGACTTTCCCGTTCGTCGTGGAAGTGACCGGATGAGAATGGCCGGACGAAAGAACGGAAAGCTGCGCGCTCGGGGCCTGCCCCAACTCCGACCGGGAACCCCCACTATTTACTTCACGCTCGAAGCGATCAGAAGAATCCTACCTCTCAGGCTACTTCTCTATGACGCCACAACCAAAATCGGCACTTCTCACGCGGAAAAAGATATTTATCCATCGCTGGGCGCTGTCCTCGTTAGCAGAAAGGTGCAGAAATGAACAAAGAGTACCACGACCATCGCGCCGAAGAACCCGGCCTGGAACAGGAAGAGCTTCAGGAAGCCTCCCGTGAGGGCACCCGCGGCAGCCACGCGGCGGGGCGCACCAGCGCCGCCGAAGAAGGGCACGCTGAACACGCCGGGCATGAGGGCCACGAAGACCACGGCAGCGGGGGGCACCACGAGCACCACGCCATGATGGTCGAGGACTTCAAGCAGCGCTTCTGGGTCTCGCTCGTCCTCACCGCGCCGATCCTCGCGCTCACCCCCATGATCCAGGAATGGGTGGGCTTCAGCCTCTCCTTCCCAGGCGACTTGTGGGTGCTTTTCGGGTTGAGCAGCGTCGTCTACGTCTACGGCGGCTGGCCCTTTCTCTCAGGGCTGGCCCAAGAGCTTCGTGAGAAGAACCCGGGCATGATGACGCTGGTCGGGGTGGCCATCACCGTCGCCTACGTCTACAGCGTGGCCGTCGTCTTCGGTCTCTCGGGAATGGTTTTCTTCTGGGAGACGGCCACCTTGATCGACCTGATGCTCCTGGGGCACTGGATCGAGATGCGCTCGGTGATGGGCGCCTCCCGAGCGCTGGAGGAGCTGGCCCGACTCATGCCGGCGGAAGCGCACGTGATCCGTGAGGACGGCTCGACCGAAGACGTGCCGGTGGCCGAATTGCGGAAGGGAGACCGCGTGCGCGTGAAGTCCGGCGAGAAGATCCCCGCCGACGGGCGCGTCGCGGAGGGCCGCACGAGCGTCAACGAGGCGATGCTCACCGGGGAGAGCCAACCCGTAGAAAAAGGCGAAGACGCGGAGGTCATCGCCGGCTCCGTGAACGGCACCGGCTCGATCATCGTGGAGGTCGAGAAGACAGGTGAGGAGAGCTACCTGAACCAGGTGATCGGCCTCGTGCGCGAGGCGCAGCAGTCGAAGAGCCGCACGCAGGACCTGGCGAATCGGACCGCCTTCTACCTCACGCTTGTCGCCCTCACCGCAGGCGCGCTCACCTTCCTCGCCTGGCTGCTCCTCAGCGGAGAGGGCCTCACCTTCGCCGTCGAGCGCGCCGTGACGGTGATGGTCATCACCTGCCCGCACGCGCTGGGGCTGGCGATCCCGCTGGTGGTGGCCGTCTCGACCTCCCTGAGCGCGCGGCGGGGCCTCCTCATCCGCAACCGCGCGGCCTTCGAGCGGGCGCGCGACCTCGACACGATTGTTTTCGACAAGACGGGCACGCTCACCGAAGGGCGTTTCGGCGTCACGGACGTTTTGACGTTTAACGACACTTCAGAAGACGATCTCCTGCGCCTGGCTGCGGCCGTCGAGCAGCACAGTGAGCACCCCATTGCCGCCGGCGTCCTGCACGCGGCCGAAGACCGCGGCCTTGACGTGCCGGCCTCAAGCGACTTCGAGGCGCTCACCGGGCGGGGCGTCGAGGCGCGGCTGGACGGGCAGATGGTGCGCATCCTCAGTCCTGGCGCCGCGCAAGGCGAAGGCCTTTCGCTCCCTCCCCACGACGCCGACGCGCTCGGCGCGCAGGGCAAGACCGTCGTCTACGTGACGCGAGATGGCACCGCCCTCGGCGCGCTCGCCCTGGCCGACGTCATCCGAGACGAGTCGAAGGAGGCCGTCCGGAGGCTGCACGCGATGGAGATCGACGTGGTGATGCTCACCGGCGACCGGCAGGAGGTCGCCGACTGGGTGGCGGGCGAGTTGGGGTTGGATCGGGTCATCGCCGAAGTCCTGCCCGACGAGAAATCGCGCGTCATCAAGAAGCTGCAGGCCGAAGGCCGCGTGGTGGCCATGGCCGGCGACGGGGTGAACGACGCCCCGGCCCTGGCCACGGCCGACCTGGGTATCGCCATCGGCGCTGGCACGGACGTGGCCGTCGAGACGGGCGACGTCGTGCTCGTCGAGAGCGACCCGCGCGCGGCGGCGGACGTGGTTAAGCTGGCGCGAGCCACCTATCGCAAGATGGTGCAGAATCTGTGGTACGCCGCCGGTTACAACGTCGTAGCCATCCCGCTGGCGGCCGGCGCCTTAGCCTGGGCGGGGATCATCCTCAGCCCCGCCGTGGGCGCGGTCCTCATGAGCCTGAGCACCGTCGTGGTCGCCATCAATGCACGGTTTCTGAGCATCGATTAGGAGCAGCCCACTTTGCTATAGTTTCCCAAATAAATCTTCAAGCGTCATCAGAGGAGGGTTGTTGACCTGTCTGCTTAGGCCAAGGCTTCCACTGTAACCGCCGGAGGGAGCGTGCGTCTTCATAGGCGACGGAAGCGCGCTTCCGGCGAGACATTCAGCTTGCCTGTGAAAACTCGCCTGCGAAAAGCGGATGCGGAGTGCCGCCTTGTCCGCACCAATCCGAGTCAGAAACATTCAATTCGGAAAGAGATTTGCGCAGTAACCATGGCCAAACCGTTCACGACATATCGTCTCGCCGCTCTGGCGCTTAGCTTCGTGCTGGGAACGGCGCTGCCGGGCGTCTGCCACGGGACCGCCGGCAAGGCCATGTCGAATGACCATGACTGCCCGCAGGAAGTCTGCACGGCCCCCTGCCACCTCGCGAAGGCGCCGACCGAGACCGCTCCGGCGCTGCTGGTGGAAACGGACCGCCGGCCGGGCGGCTCCGGAACGTTTCCCGCCGGCGAGCCGCCATGGGTAGCCCCCGCCGGGCCCCTCTCCTTGCCCCGCGCGGCCGCTTCTTTTGAAGGGGCACGCGCGCAGCAAGCGTTGCCTCCCGTCCGTCTCCACGTCGTTCACGCCGTGTTTCTGAACTGAGTTTCAGAAGCAAATGCGGCGGCCGGTCCTTCTGCGCGCAACTTGCGCGTCCGCAAGGATCGGTGTCTTCTCGCGAGCAGTCTCGCCGTGTCGCTCAGGGGGCTGCCCGCTCCCCCTCCTTCGCACGCGCCGGGCACGCTATGCCGGTGCGTCAGATTCCCTCTTTTTCCCGAACGGAAGAACGACAGCTATGCAAACTGACGATCAGATTATGCCCCCCCGTCCCCCCGACGCGGCCACCCAGCGCGGCGTCTCGCGTCGCCACTTTCTGCGCAGCGCCGGCGCCCTCGGCGCGCTGGTCGGCACCTGCGCGCTTCTGCCCGCCTGGGCGCGCGCCTCCCTGCCCGGCGGCGCAGGTGCCGCAGGAATCGCTCGCGCCCCCGGCCTGAAGCCGACCCGCCGCGTCGGCAGCCGCGTCGAATACGACCTGACTATCGCCGAAACGCCCTTCACGGTGGACGGCGAGCGCCGCACCGCGATTACCTTGAACGGCACCGTGCCGGGACCGCTAATTCGCCTCCGGGAAGGCGAGGAGGTCGTGCTGCGCTACACCAACAAGCTCGAGGAGGACACTTCGATCCACTGGCACGGCCTGCTGATCCCCAACCGCTTCGACGGCGTGCCCGGGATCAACTTCCCCGGCGTGGCGCCCGGCGAGACCTTCGAAGCAGGACCCTTCGAGGTGCGCCAGTACGGCACCTACTGGTACCACAGCCACTCGGGGCTGCAAGAGCAGCTCGGCCACTACGGCCCGCTCGTGATCGACCCCGCCGGTGGAAGGGAGCCGCAAGAGTACGACCGCGAGCACGTGGTCTTACTCTCAGACTGGACCTTCGAGGACCCCCATGACATCATGGCCCACCTGAAGAAGGGCGAGGGGTACTACAACTTCCAGAAGCGCACCGTGGGCGATTTCTGGGAGGACGTAGGGGACGAGGGCCTCTGGGACACCGTCAAGGATCGTCTGGGCTGGAAGCGGATGCGCATGGAGGCGACCGACATCTCGGACGTGACCGGCGCGACGTACACCTTCCTCATGAACGGTCAGGCGCCGGGCGCGAACTGGACGGGCCTCTTTGAGCCGGGCGAGCGCGTGCGCCTGCGCTTCGTCAACGCTTCGGCGGCGACGATCTTCGATGTGCGCATTCCCGGCTTGGAGATGAACGTGGTGCAGGTGAGCGGGCAGAATGTCAAGCCGGTGCCCACCGACGAGCTTCGCATCGGCATCGCCGAACGGTACGACGTGATCGTTGAGCCGACCGCAGGCGAGGTCCACACGGTCTTTGCTGAGGCCATCGACCGCAGCGGCTACGCCCGCGGTACGCTTGCCCCGCGCGAGGGGATGGAGGCGCCGGTGCCTGAGCGGCGCGAGCGACCCGTGCTCACCCACGCCGATATGGGCATGATGCACGGCGGCATGGAGGGCATGGACCATAGCAAGATGGATCACGGCGGCATGAACAAGGGCGGCGCGGCAGTGGGCGCGGCGGCTGATTCCTCGATGGCCGACTCCTCAATGGGCGGCATGGACCATTCGCAGATGAAAGGGACAGGCCATGGCAATATGGATCATGGGGACATGGATCACGCTCAGAAGAAGAAGGCCGACCACGGCCAGATGGACCACGGCGCGATGGCCGGCGCCATGGCCTCGAAGTCCAAAAGCGGCCTGCGCCCCCCAGGGACGCTCCCCGAGCCGGTCATGCACGACCAGAGCGAAGGCCACGGTCCCGGCGAGGCCGGCCTGCCGATGGTGACGCGCTCGCGCCTCCACGAGCCGGGCATCGGCCTCGGCGGCGACGGCTGGCGCGTCCTCACCTACTCGCAGCTCAAGGCGCTCGACAAGAAGGACGAGTTCCGCGCGCCGGGCCGCGAGATCGAGCTGCACCTCACCGGCAACATGGAGCGCTTCATGTGGGGCATCAACGGCGTGGAGTACTCCAACGCCGAGCCGATCCGCACCGAGCATGGCGAGCGCATCCGGCTTACCATCGTCAACGACACGATGATGAATCACCCGATGCACCTGCACGGGATGTTCTTCGAGCTGGAGAACGGGCACGGCGAGCGCAGCCCCCTTATCGACACGATCACGGTGAAGCCTGCTGAGCGCGTCTCGGGGCTGGTGACGGTCGTCGAGCCGGGACCGTGGTTCTTCCACTGCCACATCCTCTACCACATGGACACCGGCATGGCCCGCGTCTTCTACGCCAGCCCAGAGCCAGGCTCCGACGAGGAGTTCTACTACGACGAGGTAGCGACGCAAACGTAGCGACGCAGAAGGGAAGGGGGGGTGCGCCCCGTCTGTGTGCATGGGACTGCTCCCTTTTCCCCGGTCGGCTCCCCATAGCCCCTTTTAAACAACGACGGAAATGACAATGAGCAGTCTCAAGTACACGCTCGGAATGATCGTCACCGCAATGCTCCTCCTGACGGCTGCCGCGCCGCAGGGGACCCGAGCGCAAATCTTCGACGACGAGATCTGGACCTTCGTCCTCTTCGACCAGCTCGAGTACGTTCCTGGGCCTTCCGAGCGGCCGCTCAGCCTGGAGGCGACCGGATGGATCGGCGGCGATCTCAACCGGCTCTGGCTGCGCGCCGAGGGCGAGCAGTCCACCGCGGGCGGCCTGGGCGGCGAAGGCGAGGTAGAGTTCGAAGCGCTCTACGGCCGGCTCATCACACCCTTCTTCGACGCAGTGGGCGGGGCGCGCGTGGACACGCGCTGGGGCGAAGACCCCCAGACGCGCGGCTTTCTGGCGGTAGGCCTTCAAGGGCTGGCCCCGTACAGCGTCGAGGTCGAGCCGACGCTCTACGTCAGCCACGAGGGCGACGTCTCGGCGGAGCTGACGGCGGCCTACGGGTTTCTCTTCACGCAGCGGCTGGTGCTGGAGCCGGAGATGGAGCTTAGCGCCGCGGTGCAGGACGTGCCCGAGTGGGGCGTCGGGTCGGGCGTGAACGACCTCTCGCTGGGTTTGCGAATGCGCTACGAGATCAGCCGCAAGCTGGCCCCGTACGTCGGCTACCAGTGGGACTGGGCGCTTGGCGAGACGGCGGACCTTGCGCGCGCAGCCGGCGCAGATCCGAACACCGGCGCCTTTGTCTTCGGCATCCGCATGTGGCGCTGACATCCGATTATGAAAGGAGACGTCGTTTCCTGGCCGACACGCTGTACAACTTCGCCGACGCGGGAACGGCGCTTCCGCTGTGGTTGGCCTTCTCGCCGGCAGCCTCGCGCTTCTGGCCGACGCCGCGCACAACCTCAACGACACGGCCTCGATGGGCATCGCGCTGGTCGCGCGCAAGGTGGCTGCCCGCGAGGCCGACGAGCGGCGCACCTTCGGCTACGAGCGCGCCGAACTCGTCGGAAGCGACGCCGGATACCAGCACGGCGATGGACGAGCGGCACGCCGCGTCCATGCCGCCTCACGCAGAGGGGATGATGGGAAGCGGACCGCTCACTACGCGCCGGGGACCTGGGACGTGATGCTGTACGGCGCGCTTTTCCTTTGGTACAATGTGCAGGACGTCTTTGGGGCCGGCTCGCGCGGAGAGCAGCGCGTGAGCGCACCGAACTGACTGATGGCGATGGCAGGGAGGCCGGTCGGGTGGGCATGCACTGAAACCACATGCTGGCCGGGAGCCGGGGGGTGAGCACGCGGAAGAGCCAGCCGCCCCCGGCCGCTTCTGTGGCCTAAGCCTTCTCGATGCCCGAACGTGTGCTGTGAGAGCGCCTACCACCCCAGTGGGCATCTGAAGAAAGCGTCAGGGCGCGTGCGCCAGGGTGTAACCGTTCGGGAAGGCATGCGTCTCTTCGGGTAGAAAGAGAAAAAAGCGCCTCGTCGCTTCTGCGCAGGGAGCACTGCCTGTTCCTCTACTCCCTTTTTCAATCACTACAATCTTGTCACTATGAGCACGCAATCTCACAACAGGCACGCCGCCGGGCAAATGCTCAACGGGGAAGTGCCGGGCGACGCCTTCGGCACGCAGACGGCCACGCTCTCCATCGAAGGCATGACCTGCGCTTCGTGCGTGGGCCACGTTGAAGAGGCCCTGCGCGAGGCGCCGGGCGTCGAGGAGGCCAGCGTCAACCTGGCCACCGAGCGCGCCACCGTGCGCTACGCGCCCGGCCAGACCGACGCGGCGGCGCTGGGCCGCGCCATCGAGGAGAGCGGCTACGGCGTGCGCACCTCCGAGGCGAACCTGTCCATTCAGGGCATGACGTGCGCCTCGTGCGTCGGCCACGTCGAAGAGGCGCTGCGCGAGGTCGAGGGCGTCACCGAGGCGTCGGTCAACCTCGCCACCGAGCGGGCGACTGTGCGGTACGCGCCGGGCGCGGTGAGTGTGGCCGATCTCGAAGCGGCCGTCCGCGAGGCCGGTTACGAGGTCTTGGACACCTCCGGCGAGACGGATCAGGCCGGCGCCGAGCGCGCCGCCCGCGAGGAGGAGCGCCGCACGATGCGCCGCCGCCTCACGGTAGCCGCGGCTCTCACGGTGCCGCTCTTCCTTCTGGAGATGGTGCCAATGATGATCCCAGGCGCGCATGAGTGGCTGACGGGGATCGTGCCCATGCAGACGCTCTGGTACGTCTTCTTCGGCCTCACCACGGCCATACTCTTCGGGCCGGGGCGCACGTTCTTCCGCACCGGCTGGGCGGCCCTCCGGCGCGGCACGCCGGACATGAACACCCTCGTCATGATGGGCACGAGCGCCGCCTACGGCTACTCCGCCGTGGCCACCTTCGCGCCGGCCCTCCTCCCGGCGGGCACGGTGCACGTCTACTACGAGGCGGCGGCCATGATCGTCACGCTCATCTTGGGCGGGAAGTACATGGAGGCCGTCGCCAAGGGGCGCACGAGTGAGGCCATCAAGAAGCTCATGAGCCTGCAAGCGAAGACCGCGCGCGTCGTCCGCGATGGGGAAGAGGTAGAAATCCCCGTCGGCGACGTGACGCGCGGGGACGTCGTTCGCGTGCGCCCCGGCGAAAAAGTGCCCGTGGACGGGGAGGTGCGCGAGGGAAGCTCCTACGTCGACGAGTCAATGATTACCGGCGAGCCGGTGCCCGTGGAGAAAAGTGAAGGCGAGGAAGTCACCGGCGGGACAATCAACAAGACCGGGAGCTTCCTCTTCGAGGCCACGCGCATCGGCTCCGACACGGTGCTCTCGCAGATCATCCGCATGGTCGAAGAGGCGCAGGGGTCGAAGCCGCAGATCCAGAACCTCGCCGACAAGGTGGTGGCCGTCTTCGTTCCGGTCGTCATCGGCATTGCCGCGCTCACCTTCGGAGCGTGGATGATCTTCGGCCCGCAGCCAGCGCTAACCTCGGCGCTCGTGGCCGCCGTGTCGGTCCTGATTATCGCCTGCCCGTGCGCGATGGGCCTGGCCACGCCGACCTCGATCATGGTGGGCACCGGCAAGGCCGCCGAACTGGGCATCCTCTTTCGCAAGGGCGAGGCGCTGCAGACGCTCCAGGAGGCGGAGGTCGTCGCCGTAGACAAGACGGGCACGCTCACCGAGGGCCGCCCAACGCTCACCGACCTGGCCGTCCAGCCCGGCTTCGAGGAGGCGGAGGTGCTCCGCCTCGTGGCCGCCGCAGAGCGCCAGTCGGAGCACCCCATCGCCGAGGCCATCGTGCGGGCTGCCGAAGAGCGCGGGGAGGGGCTGCGCGCCGAGGACGCGACGAACTTCGAGGCAACGCCTGGCTTTGGCGTCAGCGCCGAGGTCGAAGGCCGCCGCGTAGCCGTCGGCGCGGACCGCTACATGGAGCGGCTGGGCCTGAGCGCTGCCGCGTTCGCCGAGGAAGCCGCGCGCCTCGCCGGCGAAGGCAAGACGCCGCTCTACGCGGCCGTGGATGGCGAGCTGGCCGCCGTGCTTGCCGTGGCCGACCCGATTAAGGCTTCGACGCCGGAGGCCGTGCGCGCGCTGCACGAACTGGGCCTGCGCGTGGCCATGATTACCGGCGACAACCGAGGCACCGCCGAGGCCATTGCCCGGCAGCTGGGCATCGACGAGGTCCTGGCCGAAGTGCTCCCCGACGAGAAGGCCGAGGCCGTGCGGAGGCTCCAAGCGGAGGAGGGCAAAAAGACGGCCTTCGTCGGCGACGGCATCAACGACGCGCCGGCGCTGGCGCAGGCCGACGTGGGGCTGGCCATCGGCACCGGGACCGACATCGCCATCGAGGCCGCCGACGTGGTGCTCATGGCCGGCGACCTGCGCGGCATCCCGAACGCCACGGCCCTCTCGAAGGCTACGCTGAAGAACATCAAGCAAAACCTGTTCTGGGCCTTCGCCTACAACACGGTCTTGATTCCGGTGGCCGCGGGCGTCTTGTACCCGGCCTTCGGGGTCCTGCTCTCGCCGGTCTTCGCGGCGGCGGCGATGGCCTTCAGCAGCATCTTCGTCTTGGCCAACGCGCTACGGTTGCGCCGCTTCACCGCGCCGATGAAGGCTGCGCGTAGCGCCGAGGAGAACCGCCCGGGCGAGGAGCGCAAGAATACGGACCGCTCCGGGCCGGGCGGCAGTCTCGATGGCGGCGAGCGCCGCGAGGCGCCCGCGGCCAAGCCCCGCGAGAAGGTCGCCGCCGGAGCCGTCTCCTAAACGCCTCCTCGCCACGCCTTCCCTTCGCAGGAGAATCCGCCAACCAGAGACGCAAGCGCCCAGGCCGTCGAAAGACGTAGTGACGACCGACGAACTCGAAGACGGAGAGATGAAACACGTGCACGTGGGTTTCACGAACGTGCTTCTCGCCCGCATTGACGGCACCTTACACGCCACGGACACGGAGTGCTCGCACTACGGCGGCCTGCCCGGCTCGCATCGAGCACTGGCGCACGCGCGAGCTACCGGGGCGTGCCGTTTTTCTGGACGAGCCACTTCCACAACACCTTCCGCTCGGTCGGCCGGTGCGAGAAGTGGGACGAGGTTCTCATCGACGAGACCCTCGAAGAGCGCTCCTTCATCGCCTACTACGTGAAGGAGGGGCAGGTCGGGGCCGCTCTCGGGCTGCACCGGACGCAAGAGATGGCCGCCCTCGAAGAACTCATGCGGCGCCGGATGCTCCCTTCGCTGGAGACCTTGCGCCGGGAGAATCTCGACTTGGCCCGTTACCTGCGCGCGCAGCAGAAAAAGTTCGCGCTGGCAGCGGGGGACGAGTCGGAAGCGAAAACGACTCCCGAAATGCAAACTCAACGGATGGAACCAAGCCCATGACCAAGCGACCCCCCATAACCCTATACACGACGCCCACCTGTCCCGACTGCCGCGCGCTCAAAAAATGGCTGGCAGAGGAAGGCATCGACTACGAGGAGAAGAACCTCTTGGAGGCAGGCATGGCGGAGGAAGCGAAGGCCCGGTACGGGGTGCGTGTGGCCCCGCTGACGGTCATCGGAGAAGAGTTCTTCTACGGCACGTTTGCCGAGCAGCGCCCAAAGCTCGCGCAGGCGCTGAGGCTGGAAGACTGAGTTCAGAAGGATGCTGGTTCGCCGCTTAGTGCGGCGCTTCACGCATCTTTTCCGAACAGGCTTTGAGCTGCGCGTTACGGTTCAAGCACGCAACTTGACGAGCATAAATTAAAAGATCATTTTCTGCGGCTATTTGCACACCTTATTCCGAATATCCTGTATTAAAAGCGGGGGAAGCATTACGCTCCAATGCTGTAACAAACGCTGTACCCACCCTGAGTTCTATGGAGGAAGATATGGCCTACCGCGTAGAATGGGACCCCGACCGGCAGCTGCTTATCTGCACCTCGTTTGGTACCATCGATGGGCAAGAGGTCTGCGCCTTGATCAGAGAGGCCGCTCGCAAAGGGGGTCGCGAAAGGGGCGAAGGCGATGACACCCCGCAGAAGTCTCCGCTGGACGTTTGCTGCGACTGCCGTGGCGTCCGGGGCCTGGTCGTCACTCCGCCTGACCTCCCAAACATCGTGGCGTGCATGCGCTGGTTCACGACTGAGCACCCATACGGGCGTACGGCGATTGTCACGGCTCGACTCATCGACAAAACTATGGCAAAACTCCTGGTGCTCATGACTTCCGGCAGCACACGGGACCGCAAGCAGTTCGACAGCATGGACGAGGCAGAGGCGTGGATCACTCAGTCGTCGCCCTTGGAGTAGATCCATGATACTGGTCATTCTCGATGGCGAGGGCAACGGCGCAGCCGGTGCCTAAAAAGATGCTACTCATGGCCTTTCGCTGTATGGACGATAGAGCTTTTTCTCGTACGTGACTGACGCATCCGCGGGACCCGGCAGCTTCGCGTCCCGCAGTATCTTTAGCGCCGAGTACGGATCTTCCGACTCTTCCTTCGCCTCACCACCGTGCTGTTGCAGGTCTTCAAGGTAAGAGGCAGCGCGCTTTTCCTGCTCGTCTTCGGGGAGCTGTTCGAGTGCTTCGATGAGTTTTTTGGTGGTGCACATCGTTGATTGCCTGCTGGCTCATAAATGAAAAGCCCGCCTGGTGGAGACGGGCCATTTTTGGTGGGGTTAGATTACGCACGCAGTAGAGCGTTGAAGCCTGCTTGCTCGAAATGCCGGTCAGCCGTGAGCGCATCAGTCATTCCGTGCCCACGCATCACGACGAATGAGATGCAGTCGGTCAGGCCCCAGGACTTATCTTCCCGCTCTCTGTACAACTCAAACCCGCGGTGGAATAAGTCAGCCGTCGAGTATACGACCTCGAAGCTGGGCGTCCGTTGGGCGGACTCGATGTATCTTACCGCAAACGAGCGGCTCTTTACAGACGCAAGGAAGTTTCCGATTTCGGTGAGTACGGCCTGGGTCGTGACGACCCGTACCCCTTCCTGGGACGCCCGTTCGGCGAGTTCAAGCGCACGCTGGTGATACTCATCCCGCGTGTTGGCGAGCGCAACTGCGTGGCTGGTGTCGAGGAAAAAGTTAGTCATCGAGATCTGCTGTTCTGCTGTAGAGGTCGCGCTCGTAGGTCACCGATGCATCAGGCGAAAGATCGAGGTTGGCCTCGCGTAGCACCCTGAAGGGTTCAGAGAGCTTCGCCTCTCCTTTCTCTGCCTCGCTCTTGCGCCGCGCGTGCAGGTTGTCGATAAGAGGCGCAGCGACATCATCCTGCTCCTCCTCAGGAACGGACTGTAGCTCCTCGATAAGTTGTTTCATGAGGGTAGTCATGGTGTTGTCTACTGGTTAGTGAACGAAAACGCGATCTGACCGGATCGTAGCATAGGGTGGGATGATTGTACAGCCGCACTCGTGAGAATACGACGCGTCGATGCAGCCTGGTCCACGTGGCGTTCAGCGTGTGTTCGGCCGCGTGGAAGGTTCGGAGCCGCTGCGCTTATCCAGGGATACTTTGGCGTTTGGTTCCAGGCGGGAGCGTAGTCGCGCTGAAGGGCCGGGAGACCACCCCGTCGATCATGAGCTTGAGGTAGATGTGGTAGTTGGGAAGGGCTACGAGATCAGATTTCCGAAACACCGGATAGAACTCCTGCTCTAAAAGTCCGGCATCGACGGCTCCGGTCCGGAAGCAGATCGTCGTCCCCACGTTCCCCAGGATCGCATCGCGCATCTGGCGGTCGAGCTGCGAGAGAAACTGGTGAGCCAAGACGAGCGAGACGCGATACTTGCGCAACTCCGAGAGCATTTCAGCCAGGCTCTCGGTGGTGAAGGACTGAAACTCATCCAGGTAGAGGTGGAAATCCCGCCGTTTGGTTTCCGGCACGTCCGCCCGGCCGAGCGCCACGGTACTCATCATCGAGACCAGAAGCGCTCCCAGAAGAAACGTCGTGTCGGGGCCGAGTCGTCCTTTCGACAGGTTGATCAGGAGGATCTGACCCTCGTCCATGATCTGGCGAAGATCGATAGTGCTTGTAGTCTGTGTGAGGATGCGTCCGAGGACCGGGTTGGCGAGGAAGGCGCCGACCTTGTTTTGGATCGGAGCGACGGCTTCTCGCTGGAGGCGCTTGGGGTAGTTTTCGTATTCGTGCAGCCAGAAGTGGCGCACCTGGGCGTTGGCGACCCGCCCGGCGGCGCTCTTCCGGTACCGATCCTCGTCGAAGAGGCGCAGAATGTCGGCCAGGGTGGCGAACGGCTGCTCCACGAGCGTGAGCAGCGCGTTGCGCAGAATGTGCTCCGTGCGCGGTCCCCAAAACTCGGCCCAGATCTTTTCAAACACCGCGAGGATACCGGAGGCGGCCAGCGCTCGCCTGGCTGGAGGGATGCCGGCGAAGGGATTGAACCCCAGGTCGCGCCAGCCGCCCGGCACGTCGAAGTTGATGACATCCTTCCGGCGCGCAGCCGGGATGGAGCGGGTTAACTGATCGGCCAAATCGCCGTGCGGATCGAAGAGCGCCAGCCCGCGCCCGGCAAAGATGTCTTGGCGGATCAGTGCTTCGAGCAACGTGGATTTGCCCGTGCCGGTCTTGCCGATCACGTACATATGCGACCGGCGGTCTGCCTGCTTAATACCAAACGTTGTCCGCTGGTTGCGGAAGTTGGTCTCGGCAAAGCGGGTGACGGGGTTTTCCTCGTGGTAGCGTAACATGCCTTCATGATCGCCGTGCGTGTAGTCGTTCCGTAGACCCCTGTTGCTGCCGCGTCCGGCTACTTTCACCGTCTACGGAGGGGCTTTGGCAGCGGATAGGCTGAGAGTAGAGTTCTTTGACAACTCACGCCGCGCGGCAGAAAGAGTCAGTGTGCTCATGCACCTGATACATCTTCTGCGCGCACACATCACCACCCGACAACTCACCATCAGCCTGGAGGTAGAGCCATGAAGGACGAAAAAGAACGCACAGAAACAGAAGATGTGCAACTGCCCGAGGACACCGCGCCAAAAGACGCCGTCACACTCGACGAACGGGACGCTCCCGCGAGCCACCGCGACATCGGCGCGATTGAGGCCACCGAACTCGACGGCATCACCATCAACCGTACCAAGCACAAGGTCGATCCGTTTATTGAGATCAGAAAGGAACGGCTCGTTGACCAGCTGACGGGAGCACCGTCGCGCTCATTCGGTGTCTGGGTCCCTGACCCGGACAAGCCGGAAGGCTGGCGGGACATGGGGACGGTCAGCGAAAGCTACCTCCTGCTTACCAACCGCGAGGTGCGGGAGCTTGCCCTGGAGATCGCCGAGACGAGCGGCCTGCCGTTTCAGGAGAGCCGCATCTTCTGGGACGGCGCTCGCTTCGCACACGTCATCGACTTCACCGATACCGCAGAGGAGATGCGTGACGACGACCCGGTGGGCCTGAGCCTCATTACGCGTACGAGCTACGACCGGAGCTGGCGTTTCGACACGGCGCTGATGGGCAAGCGCTTCGCCTGCGACAATGGTGTCTTGTCCGGGGAATTCTTCGCCCGCGTCTCCTTCAAGCATACCCAAAACGGTGGTGGGAACGGAGACAAGTGGAAGGACATCATCCGGCAGGGAATGAGCGTCGTCTCCCACGCCGATGATAATTTGGAGCGGTTTCTTGGCGGCCTGCGTATCTTGCGGCGCCAGCGCATGACCGACGAGCACCTGCGCCACGTGTGGCTGCGGATGCCCCGGCTCGGGGAGACGCTCATGGGGAAGATCATGAGCCGGTACGTCGAGCACGAGGAACCGACGCTCTACGGCCTTCTGAACGCCGGCACCAATGTCTTCTGGCACAACCAGAAGCTGACGAGCGCGGACTTTGCCAACAACGACACGTTCACCACGGCGCTGTTGAAGTACGCCTTCGAGAACCTCAACTGAAGGGTTCGAGCGAGCAAACGACCCCCACGCGATCACACGCAGTGGGGGTCTTTTCTTGATCGCAGTCGCGTAGTCACCGAAACTTCCGATTCGAAGTCGTGCTCTTTCTGAGGTGCCTGAACCGGCAGAAGCGAAGGGGTACCACGAGGAGCTAAGCAGAACTACGTGTTCTTGTCTTGCCGTTCAGGGTTGGCCGTACGCGCCGCAGGAAGACCTCGATTAGCTCCAGCGATCCATCATGACCGTGGGAACGTCTCTAGTCCGTGTCGTCACGCTGTCCTTTCTGATGGCCGGGGCGACGCCTTCTGAGGCGCAGCAGTCTGTTTGGCTCACCGTCGCGCGCGTGATCGACGGTAATATGTTCGTGCTCTCCAGCGGTGAGACGGTCCGCCTCATCGGGATCGACGCTCCAGAGACGTACCAGAGCCAGAAGCTCGAACGCGACGCCGAGCGTGCTGGCCATGACGAGGCCACGATTCAGACGCTCGGATGTCTGGCTTCCGACTACGCCCGAGATCCCGTTGAAGGAGAGCGCCTCGAGTTGGAGCAGGACCCGGCGAACGCCGTATCGGGGCACGAGGACCGATACGGCCGGACACTCGCGTACGTCTGGGTCGTGCGCGCAGAAGGAGGCGACCGGGCCTTCATGGTGAACCAGATGCTCGTAGCCGAAGGCTACGCTCGGGTCTATCTGCGCTTCCCCTTCGCCCGCGCGAACGAGTTCCAGATGTTCGAACTCCTGGCTCGCATGGAAGGGAACGGGCTGTGGGACGAAGGATTAGGGATGATGAAGCCGGCGCCATTGGAGGGGGCAGCAGTGGAACCTGATGCAGACTCCGTAAATGTCGATGCCGCGCCAGGCTCGAAACTTAGACCAGAAGAAGACAAGGACTGCTCGGATTTCGCCACGCACGCTGAGGCGCAGGCGTTCTCCGAGGCGATCAAGCGGGAGGCGGTGTGGGCGGGGACTTTTCGAATATCGATCCGCACGGCCTCAATGGCGACGGCGACGGGGTAGCGTGCGAAGGGTTGCAGTAACCGCTGCGTAGCACCAGTTTTGCAGCCCGGAGTGCGGCGAGAGGTTGGAAGAGCGCTACAGGGACGTGCAAATGCGGTAGCTTCCCCGTATCTTGGAGCGCGCAGAATGCGGCGTGCTCTTCTCATAGCGTCAAGTCCCTCGTCGTTTTTCCCGTCCTGCCTTCGGCTATGACCTCTACGTTACGCTCTACGCTGTCTTTTTCTTTACTGCTGATCCTGCTCTTCGTCTTGTCCCCTCCGGTAGAGGCACAGCAGAGCGTCCCCCAGCAGGCCATCTTCCCCGACCTCGAAGGGGAAGATCTCCTCGCCGCGCTAAGCTCGGCTTACGCGCCGGATCAGACGCTCGGCTACGGCCCCGCGCGCGACTCCCTCTACGCCTATCTCCAGCGCGAGCGTGGCTTTGTCGAAGGCGTCTACACTGGCTTCTCCGTGGTACTCGACCCCGAGGCCGATCCCTCTCAGGACGCCTTCGCTAAAGGTATCAACGCCGAGCACACCTGGCCGCAGTCCAAAGGCGCCGGGACCGAGCCGCAGCGCTCGGACCTCCACATCCTCTACCCCGCGCGCGTCCAGGCCAACAGCGCCCGCTCGAATCACCCTTACGACGAGATCCCCGACGCCCTGACCGACGCCTGGTACCGCTTGAACGAGTCGCAGTCGAACGTCCCGTCCGAGCTTATCGACGAGTACAGCGAGAAGGACAACGAACATCCCGATCCTCGCTACGAGGGGCGTTTCGAGCCGCGCGAGGCGAGGGCTGGTGATGTCGCCCGTGCGGCTCTCTACTTCTACGCCATCTACCGCTCTGAGGCCGAGGCAGAGGACTCGGCCTTCTTCGACGCACAGAAAGACGCCCTCCTCGCGTGGCACACTCAGGATCTCGTGGACGCCGAGGAGTATGCGCGCTCGGAATACATTGCCACACTGCAGGACGCGGCCAACCCGTTCGTCCTCGACACGTCGCTCGTGCGCCGTGCGTTCGGTACGTCCGGGGGTGGGGGTGCGCCTCCGTCCGATCCAGTGGTGGCGACCTGGATCAACGAACTGCATTACGACAACGAAGGAGCCGACACGGGTGAGTTCGTCGAGGTCATCGTCAGACATCCCGATATGCTCGACCTCGCCGACCTTAGCATCGTCTTCTACAACGGCTCCGACGACGGGACGTACGGTTCCGAACTCATGCTCACGGAGTTCACTACCGGCGAGAACGTTGGTGACTACACCGTCTTCTCTATCGATGAGGACGGCATCCAGAACGGTAGCCCCGATGGCCTTGTGCTCTGTTACCAGGGCAGTCCTGTAGAAAGCGGTGGAGTCGTGCAGTTTCTCTCCTACGAGGGCACGATCACCGCCACAGATGGCTGTGCTCAAGGCCTTACATCGACCGATATAGGAGTAGAGGAGGGGAGTAGCACGCCTGTAGGTCAGAGTCTTCAGCTTACGGGCACGGGCGCGAGTTACGCGGATTTCGCGTGGACAGGTCCTTCTGTAGACTCACCTGGTGCTTTGAACGCTAACCAGACACTCGAAGAAGATCAGGTCACCGAAGACGAGACTCCTCCCGTATGTGGAGAGATCATAATGGATCGAGACGCAAACCCGCCGTCAGTTACCACCTCCGCCACGGACGATGAGAGTGGCATCGTCTCCATTGCGTTCACGCGACTGAAGAATCTCGACGGCTTTTTCGATACCGGCTCCGGACCAGCGAGTAGCTACGACGAGGGCGACGTGGTCTCCTTCGGTCCCGGTGAGGCGTCCTCTCTTGAATTCGGTGGCACACTCGTCGATCCGAACACAGACCGCGCCGCTATTCTCGTAACGGTGGAGAATGGCGCCGGCCTCACGGCTCGGTGCGATCCGGTGGTCTCGCGGGTGGATGCTTCGGCGCCGGTGGGCTTCGCCCTCGAAGGCAACTACCCGAACCCGGTGCGCCAGTTCACGACGATTCCCTTCGACGTGGCCGAAGAGACGCACGTCACGCTCGAAGTCTTCGACGTGCTGGGTCGGAAGGTCGCGACGCTCGTGGACGAGCAGATGGCGCCGGCGACGTACCGCGTCGTGTGGGAGGCGGAGGGCCTGCCGAGCGGGACGTACGTGTACCGCTTGGAGACCGGCAACTTCACGGCTTCGGAGCAGATGGTGCTCGTGAAGTAGTAGAGAGCTTGAGCGCGGCTTTGGGATGACTGATTGATATCATACTTGCGACCTACAGGAGGCCGTTGAAGCTGTAGGCGAGCACAAAGAGGAAGACTTTCAGTTCAAACCCCCTGGCCGTAACCGCGTGAATCGACTGCGGCATCCATCGTTTGATCTGGCTGAAGGTCGTCTCGATGCACTTGCGGAATGAAGCCTTAAGGTAGCGCACGAAGGCCGGCACCTCTCCTCGCATGGAGTTTTTCTTCCTGATCGGCGAGAGGTCGATCCTGAAGGCCTCTTCGAGAAGGTCCTTAGTGAAGTACTCGTTGTAGGCTTTGTCGCCGTAGACGGTAGAATCCTGCGGCAGGTCGAACTCGGGAGCTTGCGAAGCTGATCCGTGTCGCTGCGGCTACCGGACGCGAGGAAGGCCTCCACGGGCTGGCCCTCTTCGTTGGCGAGCACGTGCACCTTCAAGCCGTAGAAAAAGCGCCGCTTGCTGACTGCATACCCTTTGAAAGCCTCTTTCTGGTAAACCCGGCACCCGTCGATGCGGACGTCGTCGCACACCGGAACCGGGAAGCTGTCCACTAAAAAGACGCCCCCCTCGCCAGCGCCCTTCCGATGCTGGGCAAGCCGCCGGAACAGTTCCTCGAAGAGATGACTGATTGCGTGAAGGCGGCGGTTGAATCGGCCCCGGCTCAGCCGGCGCAGCATGTAGCGGCCCCCGGTCAAATGCCGCCAAGCACGCTCGAAGTTGCCTCCGAAAAAGCGTGCGGCCACCAAGGCTACGGTCATCACCTCCGCGTCAGTGACCTTGCGCTGAACGCTCTCGCAGTGGCGTCGGGCCTTGAGCCAGTCGTCGGTTACGCAGTACATTTCCGTCGCTTCGGTGTCCATCGGGTCGGGGGCGTGGAAGGTTCAGCTTGGAAGGCGAACCCTCACGACTTCCCCGGTGGACACCGTTTTTTCTACCTCCAGGCTCTACCCCGCAACTTGGGTTACTTAGGTGTTATCGCCGGCCGCAAGATCCGGAAGAACCAGGTGTTACTCTTGCGATTTGCTTTGCACGCTTCGTCTGCAAGAGCGCTCGCTCAATAGCTTCCCTTATCTCATTCGGGTCCCAGTCTAAGACCTCGGCTCCGGCTTCCTCCAGCGCTTTCCCTACGCACGAGTCAGGAGGGAGGGGGGCTTCTTCGTCCTTGAAACGCATGGCTACCACCCCCTTGCTGTTCTCCACGGTTTTCTTGATCTCCTCCGCGACCCACTCGCGCTCGTACGTTTTCGGCCCGAGGAGCACCATCGTTGCGGAGGTGCCCTTCATCTGCTCGCTGATTTTGCGCCGCACATAGCTGTCGTTGTCGCTTTTAACTGGGCTTAGAAGATGCCGAGTGGAGAATTCGGCGTCCACGTTGCTGTTGTACGGGAGCAGGTTAAAGCCTCCCACTCGCTGTCTATCGGCGCTGTGGAAGGAAATGAAAATGCGTCGCTTTTTAGGCATTTGCGCTTCAAGAAACTTCTGGAACAGGCACGATGCTGTTGGCCGTACCGCAGTTTGGGCACTGGCGAAGGAGCCTGCCGCTGGAGTGCGTCTCGCCGCATTCCTCGCAGCGCCACAAGCCCGTAGGTGATTCAGTAGAAGGAGCCTCGCCTGAACCTACTTGCGAGCCGGTGTTCAGGACAAGGTTCGCGTCGGACCAAGTAAACGGATGGCCCCGCTTGTGGGCCACATACCGGTATCCGCTGCGAGACGCGTTGAAGCGCTCGAGGCGGCGAATCTCAGCTATGTATTTTTCCGTGGCGTCTGGCTGCTTGCACAACATATCGCGCAAACATTCAGCGTCCTCCGGTTTGACGAGCCTAACCTGCCGGAAGGCCTCGCTAAAGTTAGTGCCGAGCCGTTGATTGACTTCGGCCAGCGGGATAGGCTTCTTGACGAAATGAACGTCCCCGGCAGCTAGCGCGAAATCCCTTTTTATCTTTCGGTGCTTAGCGTACCAACCGATGCGGTAGTACCCCGTCAGCACGCGTTCTCCCGACCGCCTGGTGCAAAAGAAAAGGTAAGGTCTTTCGTGAGACACGATTGCGGAGCGCGCGCGCCTGCCACAGGTGGTAAAAAGCCCGTACGTCCCCGTTTCGAGATTAGGGTCAGCTTTGTTGTCTCCCGGCTTCGTGACAGCTCGAACAGGAAGAGGACTTAAATCTTCACTGTAGTAGAAAGAGAGACTGCTTTTCGCATCCTCCGCCACTTCGTGCTTAATCCAAGCATCTTTGGGAGTAGGCGGTATACTGGCAGAGACCACAGGTAAAATTAACTTCGAGGCGAGCAATATGGTAGGTGCGCGTAGCAGAGGTACGGTCCGCATTCGCGTTTAGAAGCTAAAACGCTTTTCGATAACTGCACGCCGTACCAGAGCAAAAACCGTTCCCGGTCTACTTTTCGGTCATCAAGCATCGTGCTGAATACATACGGGGTCGTCGGATGATAGCTGTACTTGCAGGACGCCGGCCAGATAGCCGAGACGCTCAAAAGATCCAATTTCCTGTGGGCAACGCCGTTTTCGTTCGAGAACGGCTCCGCCAAACAATGCTGGATAGGGGGGTGCACATGCTCGTATGTTCCGCTGCGTGCGGGGCAGACCTGCTGGCGCTCGACGTTGCCGGAGACTTAGGAATAGAACGCGAAGTTGTGCTGCCGTTCGACTCCGCCTCCTTCCGAGAGGTGTCGGTAGTTGACCGCCCCGGGCATTGGGAGGAGCTGTACGACCGAATTATCGAAGAGGTATCAAGAGAGGAAGCGCTCGTAGTGCTCGAAAGAGACGGCGACGACGGCAAAGCGTTCGCTGCGGCCAGTGCGGAGATACTAAGACGCGCCGAGCATCTCGCAGGGGCTGGTGGAAAGGAAGGCGGGGAATTAAGCGATGCGGATAGTGGCGTTTTGGTCGTGGCCGTGTGGGAAGGGGAGCCACGTGAGGAAGGCGACATGACCTTAGAGATGGTCCAGGGCGCGCAAGCCCGCGGCTTCGAGAGCGTCCACGTCTCAACGCGCTACCCTGACGAAAAATCTGCAGAATGAGTATGTGGGATTGGATCAGGAAGCTGCGTGGCCGTCGCTCGAAGCCGGTTGAGGCGATCCGGCAGACCCGCAATGATGCAGCCGTGGTTTTCATCCATGGCTACCTCGGCAACGCGAAGGACACATGGGGGAGGTTCTTCGATTTAGTCACAGATCATCCTGGCCTCAAAGGATGGGACGTGTTCGCCGTAAGCTACTCGTCGAGAATAGCTCCGGATTTCCTGAGACGGCTGTGGTCGGCCGATCCTGCTATCGACAAACTTGCCAGACGATTAGAAACTACTCTCAAGTCGTCACTTGAGCAGTACAGAAGCATTGCTCTGGTAGCTCACAGCATGGGCGGGCTGGTGGTTCAGAAGGCGCTGCTCGAGGCGGACATCCGGAGTCGTATAAGTCACGTGTTCCTGTTCGGGACGCCGAGTTGCGGCACAGGGAAAGCCCGCTTCATAAGATACGGGAAACGGCAGATCAGGGACATGCAGCCGGGAAGCAGCTTTGTACGAGATCTGCGCTTAGAGTGGGATGAGACGTTCGGTGCGCCAACCTCCTTTAAGGCGACCTTCGAGCTTCATGTCGCTGCTGGCTCGGAGGATGAGTTTGTAAACGAGAAGTCCTCGCTCGGACCGTTCGCCAAGAAGATGCAGCACGTAGTTCCAGGCGATCACTCGGAGATGGTCAAGCCTCAGGATAAAACCAACCCTTCCTTTCAACTGGTAGCTGGAAAGCTGACCGGCGGGCCAACAGACCCATTCGACGGTGCGCGCCTCGCCGTTGAACAGAGGGATTTCCATCGAGCGGTAAGGAAATTCAAAGGACGGGTGAGCGAACTCGATGCACCAGCGCTGGTGCAGTACGCTATCGCGTTGGATCACACAGGAAAGCGCGAAGAAGCCATCGATGTGCTGCGGTCCCATGGAAGGAGTGAGACGGATGCCATGGGCGCGCTCGCGGGACGGTTCAAAAGGAGGTGGAAGCTCGAACGCACGAAGAGTGATGCAAAAGAAGCGCTGGATTTGTACCAGCGCGCATACGAGAGCACTGCGCAGCCTGACCAGCAATACTACCACGCCATAAACATCGCCTTCATGTATCTGACCTACAAAAGGAATCGCGCGCAGGCAACTGAATGGGCTGACCGGGCTTTAGAGCACTGCGAAGTGGCGCCTAAGGGAATATGGCGTCTTGCGACAATGGGTGAAGCCTACCTGGTACATAGACAGGACGAGAAGGCGCTAAGCCATTACGAGTATGCGCTAAGCCTCCAGCCTGAGCCGTGGAAAACGCGGTCCATGTACGAGCAAGCAGTGGAGGTCGCGCGCGCTGTTGATCTGCCAGGGGGGACTGATCCACTCCGTCATCTCTTCGAGTCCTACGAGCGGGGGACCGAGTGAAGACATAGAATGGCTTTATGCTGAGTCGATGGGGAAAGGACTTGAAAGCTGTCGAGACTACTGCTCGACGCGATCCCACCAGCGCCTCCACAGTTGCGAGAAGGCCGGATTCGAGCATCTGCTCATCGCATCGCGCGAAAGGCCGCGCCATCCTCTGCGACGAGCTGCCTCCGCAGAAAAGACGTACAGCATGTTTTGAATCGCCTCTGGAGCGCCGTCCCACTCTGAAATACTATGGTGCTTAGACCGGCTGAGGCTTTCGGTGGTGAAGGCGTCTATACGGGCAGCTAAATCGTGGAAGTACAGGTCCGAATCGTTCTTGCCTAGCGAAAGGATGTCCGTGTTCGGTTCCACTTCTATTTTTCGTGGTGGGCACACTATCTCGCGCTCGCGAGCGTAGACATGCAGGCTGTCGCTGAAGTGCGTGTACGTGCCCACCTCGATGCCAAGCCAGCCGGCCAGTATCTCCTGCAGCGAGGTGAACTGCACAAAGTTGTGTGGCACGCCCCGAAAAAGATCGTTGCTACGCAGAATCTGCGACCACTCCAGCTTCCCATTCCGGACTTTAAGTAGCGAAGTCACGTTGCACGGCACGTCTTCGCTACGCGGACTCCCGTCCTCCTCGGGGAGGTCTCGGCCGGAGTCCCATATCTGAAGTACTACTTGGCGCGTCTCCGGCTTGCTTTTGAGCGCGTAGTACGCTCTTTCGAGCTGATCTATACCGAAGTTCTGCCGCAGCCTGTGCCCGTAGGCTCCGTCGTAGGTTTTGCCCTCGCCAGCGAACTTCGAAAGCTGCCTGTTCCAGTAGTTCAGAAACGCAGAGTCTTGGCGACCTTGCACGATCCAGACAACCTCCGCCAGTGCAAAGGCCGGGTTCAGAGCTGGCGTGCGGGACACGATCCAACGCTGCCGGGGATCTCGTATCTCGAAAGCAGCATGAAGTAGCTCGTCTGTCTCCCCGCCTCGGCTGCCCTGTCGTGAGACGCCCCCACCGGACGAAAATCGGGAGGCCGCTTCGATCCAAACCTCATCTGCGGTACTTCCCTCGAAAGTATCCATGGATAGGAGACTGCAGTGATCTATGAAGGAATTAGATCGTTGAGGCCCCACTTCGGCGGGTACCAGTAGTCGATAGGATCGCCATTCGGAATATACTTCTGTTTAATCCGAGTGCGACCGCTGTGGCCAATCGCATTGGGATGCGCAACGCGTGCGTACTTCGCCACCTCGCAGAAAAGATTTTGGCAGTCAATCAGTTTGAGCGGACGCCCCCAGAGCGACTTGAATTCTAATCCGAGCCGAGCGAACTCCTCGTCTTGCCTCTCCCACATTAGCTTGATGACCTGCGGCTCATCGAGGCCGCCAAGGTCGCTGAAGCACTTTTTGATGCCGTCGCGCGCGCCCGGCCCCGGGACGACAAAACTCGTCTCGTCGAAATCAGTGATCTGGCTGTAGTTGAGGTCCGTCGCGTACTGGTAAGCGAGGAAGTCCCCGATGGTAGGATAGGTCTTGAGCAGGTTGAAGACGTCCTGCATTCGTGCCGCTTCAGCTACTTGCTCAGGCAGACCATCTGCCATCATCGATTCGAGCAGCTTCAAGTGGTTGGCGAACTTCCGGCTGTGCCCGAAGGCGCGTTTGCCGGAAGACATTATGTAGGCTGCTGAGTAGATGGCCTGGCCAGAGGTCATGGCGCTCTCCAGAACCTCGCCGTACTTCTCAAAGGAATAGCTCTCGTAGCGAATCGGGCCAAGGCGACGCTCGAGAAGCTCCCAGGTGTCGATTCGGTTGAACGTCTTAAAAAGAAGGATCCGGAAGAAAGTATCCCGTAGGGAATGGCCGCCAGCTCCGCCGTAAATGACATTGCGAATGAGATACTGACTCACGCGGTCAGACGCCCGATAAGCGTTCGTGAACTTGTGGGTAGACAATATCGGGTCGGTCGTGTAAGGAGGGCTGTCTCTGGCCACCCTCCGAAAAAAAATGTTCTGCCTCTCGAAGGTAAACCGCCAGTAGGTATCGTAGACCTCCGTCGGCACGGCTGGTTCAATATCGGATGGAGGAGCTTCATGCGACCCTGCGAGCGCGGCCCCCACTTCCCCTTCCCAGAGATCAAGCTGCTGCATTACTGGCATAATACCAAGGAAACCGGGAGAGCACGTAAGGCGAGCGTTCCTCAAAGAACGACGGCTGCAACCACTTCATCAACGGTTTGGCGCAGCGTGCCGTCGTTCGTCATCACCTCGACAGGATACGGATGCTCTTCGTTCTTCGCATAGCGCAGATACGTCTGTCGCAGTTCGTTCCAGTTTGAGGATGCCGGTCCAAACGGTTCAGCGCGGTCGATCAGGAAAAGCATGTCAGGTTGCGCACTCTGCCAGTGCAAGCGCTCAAGGCTCAGCATCGCGTCCAACGAGTTGCGATCCACGCCGCCAACAAGACCGTACACGAATGTGGACCACCAGAAGCGATCCAGAACTACGCTCACTCCTTCTCGAAGGCGTGGCAGGATCCGCTGACGTATAGCGTCTACATGCGCAGCAACGTGTAACGCTTGAAGACTGACAGGATCAAGAGACTCGATGCCGTACGCGGACGAGTTATGATGCACCTCATACACCAGCTTTCCGAGGGTGCCTTCCTCATTACCCGGAAATGCAGTGTGCCAGACCGAGTGCCCCTCGGTCTCAAGTGCGTGGGCGAACGCCTCTGAAACCGAGGACTTTCCGACACCATCAGGACCTTCGAAAACGTAGAGGTGACCAGTGCCTTTCTGCATCCCATCCTCAATCGTTAGTAGTAGACATCTGAATCTTATCACCTCTGCAGGATATTACGGTAGAACTGTCGCTACCGACGCCACTCCCCGTCGGGCGCGACGTAGCGGCAGAGCGTGGTGCGGCTGAGCGAGAACGTCTCGCAGATCTCACATATTAAGACCTCCTCGTCGCGCACGAAGCTTCTGCACTACGAGGGTCTTCGTTTCTTCCAGAGCCGGTGTCCTCGGCATGGCACGCCGAGCTTGTGGGAGGTCTTGGTAGACACCTCGAACGTAGCGTTTAGACTGCACGAAATCGAATTTGGGAACGCCGGTGGGCTGACCTGACCCCCGAAAACTGGACACGCCGCTTGCGTTAGAATTTGCTACTTTGAGGTCCCCAACCCAACGAGAGGGACCATGAAAAAGAAGGCCTTCACCAACGAGCAGATCGGGTACGCCCTGCGCCAGGCCGAGGCCGGCAAGACCGTGGCCGAGATTTGCCGCGAGCTCGGCATCAGCCAGCAGACGTTCTACCGGTGGCGGCGCAAGTTCGCCGGCATGGGTGTAGCTGAACTCAATCGCCTCAAAGAACTGGAGCGCGAGAACAAGCGGCTCAAACAGCTCGTCGCCGATCTCTCGCTCGACAAGCACATGCTTCAAGAGGTGATCGCAAAAAAGCTCTGAAGCCGGCTCATAAGCGCGACTTGGTGGACTTTCTGCATGTCGGTTTTGAGGTTGGTCGCCGCCGCGCCTGCCAGCTCGTCGGACTGAGCCGCTCTACGTACTACTACGAGAGCCAAGCCCGGAGCCGCGACGCGTTGCGCATTCGCCTGCGCGACCTTGCCGGCGTTCACGTTCGCTACGGGTACCGCCGTCTGCACGCGCTTCTGCGCCGCGAAGGCTGGCGAGTCAACCATAAGCTGGTGCAGCGTCTTTATCGCGAAGAGGGTCTGCAGGTGCGCACGAAGAGTCGGAAGAAACAGGCCAGCCGCCCACGCACGGTTTGGCCTGAACCAAACCGGCCCAACCAGCACTGGTCGATGGATTTTGTGCACGACCAGCTCGCCGACGGCCGCCGGTTCCGCTGTCTGACGTTAGTGGATCACTTTAGCCGTGTGAGTCCTGCAATCGAGGTCGATCAGTCGCTCACCGGACACCGCGTCGTAGCCGTGCTTGAGTGCTTGGTAGCGTCTTACGGCTGCCCAGAGGTGGGCTACCCAGAGGTGATCTTCATCGACAATGGAACGGAGTTTACCTCGAAAGCAGTAGATCAGTGGGCGTACGAGAACGGAGTCAAGCTCGACTTCAGCCGTCCGGGCACGCCCACGGACAACGCCTTCGTCGAATCGTTCAACGGAAGGCTGCGCGAGGAGTGCTTGAACCTGCACTGGTTTACTTCGCTGGCCGACGCTCGGCAGACCATCGAAGCGTGGCGTCAGGCCTACAACGGCCATCGCCCGCATAGCTCGCTGGGGTACCTGACCCCGGCGGAATACCTGTCCAACTGGACGCCAACCGAAACCTCAGAAGCAGCGCTTTTTTAACTCAGCAGGGTGTCCAGAATTGGGGGGCACGTCAGCAGCGCTTTTTTAACTCAGCAGGGTGTCCAGAATTGGGGGGCACGTCAGCAGGCGGGCGGTGGTTTCCCGGTCCGGAGCAATAGTGACGGTAACGTGCGCTTGCTTTCTCTATACCTGTATCCCGCTTACTCACTACCGGACACTTTAGGACTGGTTAGTTCAGACACAGGAAAAGCCGGCAGTATGTCGTAGGTTGGGGGTGTCGAGGCTCCCAATCATCAACGCTGCTGCCAGCTTTCCTGTGAGCGACAACATACGAAGGTACTGTGCCGTGCGCCAACATCTCTGCCGGAATCACCCCGAAGCTTCCTCCTCGAAGCGCCTGCGCGGGCATCTGCGCACGCTGGCAGGGATGGTGGCGGGCATCGCTGCCGCCGGCTCGGTGAGTCTGCCCAAGCTGGCGATGAAAGCCCCGGACCAGACCAAAGCGCAGAGCCGCACGCGAAGCGCCAAAGAGCGCTTCCTGCGCTCCGGGCGCACCACGGGCGCACCACCCCTTCGAGACCTACTTCGAGCCGTTCGCCCGCGAGTTGGTGGCAAGGCTCTGCGAAGAGGGCGCGCCTGTGCTGGTGGTCTTTGACTCCTCGGCAGTCGGGCGCGGGTGCGCCGCGCTGATGGCCTCGGTGCTCTACCAGAAGCGCGCTCTGCCGCTGGCCTGGGCCGTCAGACGAGGCAAGAAGGGCCACTTCTGCAGTTCCGACCACCGGGCGCTTCTCGAGCGCGTGCGTGAGCTCGAGCGCGTGCGTGAGATAGCACCCGAGGGAGCCACGTTCATTTTTCTCGGCGACGGGGAGTTCGACTCGGCCAGTTTGCAGCAGGCGCTCGATGCGAGCGGCATCGAGTACGTCTGCCGTACCTCTTGCTCCACGCTCGTAGAAGACCGAAACGGGGAAGTCTTTCCTATCGGCGAGCTTCGCCCGCTGGCGGGAGAGCGATACGCGAGCGTGCCACAGGCTTCGATCACGCATCGGCGTTACGGCCCGGTACAGGTAGTTTTTGTTCATGAGGAAGGCTACGAAGAGGGCCTGCCGCTGGTAACGAATCTGGAGGTGGCCGGGGAAGCAGTTCATTGGTACCGGCGCCGCTTTCAAATCGAGACGCTCTTCTCCGACCAGAAAAGCAGAGGCTTTCATATCAACAAAAGCCATATTTCGGCTCCAAAGCGGCTGGCGCGGCTCCTGATGGCCGCATCGCTGGCCTACCTGTGGATGATCTATCTCGGCCGAGAGAGCATTCAAAAAGGGTGGTACCGCCAGTTTCATCGCACCTCGCGCGTGGACCTGGGGCTTTTCCAGTTAGGCCTGCGCCTCTTGGAATACTTGCTCAACCATGGCGAGAAGCTTCTCGTAGCGTTTTCTCTGCCTCCACCCGACTCCTCACAAACTGTCCGGTAGTGAGTCCCGCTTATCTATGTGAATCGTTCTGCCGATCTTTTAGATCCTTGACACGATTTTGATTTTGGCAAACCTCTCCAAGAGCAATATGGATGATCTTCAATGCGCGGGTTTCAAGGCCTTGGGACGGCCGGCTCAGTCCTGCCTCCCATTTCCGCACCGTCGTGGGGTCAACGCCGAGTCGCCGAGCCGCTTCCTCCTGAGACAGCCCTTCGATCATCCGGAAGGTTTTGAGCTTCTCCGGGAATGTCTCCCCGAGAGGGAAGGGGAGGTAATCGAGGAAGCTGATGATGCTCGGCATGTATCGAACCTCCGGATCCGTGTGCCCGCGCTCCCAGTTGGTGATCGTACAAGGATCGATGCCGATGCGTTCGGCTACTTCTCTTTGCAGAAGTTCTGAGTCGAGTCGTTTCTTCCTAATGTGGTCGCCTATTGAACGAAGCTCCTCTGGATAAGCCTGGGGAAGAGGTCGTGAACCTTCGAGCGCGAGGTGGCAAAAAGGCAACGCGACTGTGCCCGTGCGGGCACCTCAACAACCCGCAGCGCCCGTGCGTGTGCGCGCCGGCGCAGGTGCAGCGCTACCTCGGCCGCATCAGCGGGCCGCTCATGGACCGGATCGACCTGCACATCGAGGTGGCGCCGGTGCCGTTCGAGGAGCTGCGCCGGCGCGAGCCGGGCGAGGCGTCAGAGGCCGTGCGCGCGCGCGTGGTGGCCGCGCGCCGCCGGCAGGCCGAGCGCCTTGGCGACGCGGCCTCAGAGCCAGGCGCCTCGCCGCAAAACGCCCGGCGGCGGCGCAGCGCGCACTGCAACGCGCAGATGACCACGCGCCAGGTGCGCCGCCACTGCGCGCTCGACGCCGCCGGGGAAGGGCTTATGAAGATGGCGCTCAGCCGCCTCGGCCTCTCGGCGCGCGCCTACGACCGCATCCTCAAGGTGGCCCGCACCGTGGCCGACCTCGACGGCGCCGCGCGCATCGGGACGCCGCACCTCTCCGAAGCGATCCAGTACCGCTCGCTCGACCGCAACGCCTGGACGCGCTGATGCGTCGCGCGGGAGCCGGTACAAACGGGAATCGGGCTGCGGGCTGCTGTTTTCTTGAGAGGGATGACCTTTTTGCCGCTTTCGCGCGAACGGCAGGTAAGGACTAAGTGGTAAGGGGACCGCCGACGGTTTTTATAAGAAAGAGCGCGGCCGTGGAGTGCTGCTCGTTTTATGAAGCCGCTCCTCCCCGGCGCCTGAAAACAGTTGAACGCCGCCTGATAATCTTCCTCGAGGATGCGCGCGCCCCTGCACAGTCATCGCTTTGAAGCGCAAGCGCGATTGACTGAAGACTTCCCGATGTTAAGCACTCGGGCCCTCGTACGCAGCGTGAAGAGGAAGGCGGTCGTCTTTTGAGCGGCTTTACGTTGTCTACGCTTACCCCGTGTACACGCAAGTCCTCAATGACTTGAGGAAGTGCCGGCGCGGCGGAGCATGAAGGGGTGCGATAGGTCGACCCTTAGCCAGGCACGGGCGCGATGATCGTACTGTTCACCGAGCGGTGCGGCAGTTCGTAGTAGTCCGGGTTCTACGCGGCCTCACCCGGAGCGGGTGTCGAACTGGTAGACGGTGCGCGAGCGGTAGGTCTCGCCAGGGCGCAGGATGGTCGAAGGAAAAGACGGCTCGTTGGGCGAGTTGGGGAAGTGCTGCGTCTCGAGCGCGAAGCCGCTACGGCGTTTGTACCGGACGCCGCCTTTTCCGGCAAGGCGGCCGTCGAGGAGGTTACCGGAGTAGAACTGCACGCCCGGCTCGGTGGTGTAGACGGTCATCACGCGCCCGCTCGTTGGCTCGGTGACGCGCGCGGCGAGGGTGAGCGAGTCGCCCCAGGTGGCGCCCTCCTCGTTCAGAACGAAGTTGTGGTCGTAGCCCTGGCCGTAGCGCAGCTGCCGGTTGTCCTCGTTAATGCGCGCGCCGATGGCCGTGGCCTGGCGAAAGTCGAACGGCGTGCCCTCCACGGGCCGCAGCTCGCCGGTAGGGATGAGCGTCGAATCGACGGGCGTGAAGCGGTCGGCGTTGAGCATGACGCTGTGGTCGAGGATGTCGCCCGATCCGTCGCCCGCGAGGTTGAAGTAGGAGTGCTGCGTGAGGTTGACGGGCGTAGCTTTGTTCGTCGTGGCCTTGTAATCAAAGACGAGCGCGTTGCCGTCCGTAAGCGTGTAGGTCACCTTCGCCTTGAGCCGGCCGGGGTAGCCTTCCTCGCCATCGGGACTAATGCGGGTGAAGACGACGCCTTCGGCGTTGACCCGAGCGAACGGCTCCGCATCCCAAACGTGCTTGTCGAAGCCCCGCTCCCCGCCGTGGAGGTGGTTCAGGCCGTTGTTGGTGGCGAGGGTATAGGTCTCGCCCTCCAGCGTGAAGCGCCCTTCGGCAATGCGGTTGCCGTAGCGGCCGATGAGCGCGCCGAAGTACGGCGATTCCTCTTCGTAGCTGGCGAGGCGGTCGTAGCCGAGCACCACATCCTCCATCTTGCCCTTGGCGTTCGGGGCGAGGAGGGAGAGGATGATGCCGCCGTAGTTGGTGACGCGCACTTCCATGCCGTTCGCATTGGTGAGGGTGTAGACACTCACGCGTTGCCCGTCCTCAGTACGTCCGAATGGTTCGACAGCCACCGGGTATGACGTGTTGGACATCGCAGGATAAGGACGTATGAGCGAGACGGCTTGGGCAGTGGAAAAGAGAGAACGACCAACACCTGCGAGCTATCACCCCTTGCCGAGGTGCTTATTGCGTGTTGCTGGCTGCTTGAGCGACGTAGTAGGCCACGGCCTGAATCTGCTCAGCTGTCAGCGTGCCCTTCTGTGCCGGCATTACCCCCACGCCATTCGTCACTGAGGCGACGACCTGCTGCTCGCTCGGTTGAAGCTTGTCAAGGTCCGGGCCTATCTGCCCATTCGATCTGGCTTCATCGAGCGCATGACAGGTCGTACACGTCGGTTGAGACACCTGCGTGAAGACTCTCCTACCCATCTCCATCTTGGCCTGTGATTGCGCATTACCCCCCTTTCCGCCACAGCCTATGATCAGTACGGCTACCAAGGCAGGCGACCAAGCGACGAGGAAATGGCTTAGGTATGCGGTAGAGACGCGCATCAGGAGCGTTTACGGTCGAGCAAGAGTAGGCGAACGCAGCGAAAGGGTAAACGGGCACGTTTGACGCAAAGGAAACCGCTTTAGCCGACGATGACCTGCACGGCGTGGTCGCGCCAGCTGTTGTCGCCGTAGCCGCGCTCGTTCTCCATGCGTTCGGCGGGCTGCGTGTTGCCGCTGGCGTCGGTGGCGCGGCTGGCGAGCGTGTAGGTGCCCGTCTCCAGCGTCGCTGGGAAGACGAACTGCCGCCAGGCGTAGCGGCCGAGATCCGGCCCGATGAGCTGCGCGACCTCCCACGTCTGCCCGCCGTCGAGTGAGACCTCCACGCCATCGAGGGCCTCATCGCCACCGAAGGCCACCCCGTCAATCTGCACGAGGCCGGGCTGGAGGGCGCCGCCATCGCCACTTGGGTGGTTGATCCACGACTTCACGTTCATGTCCCACATGGTGGGTTGGCTCGGGTCGCCCGGCTTGCCGATGGGCCGGACGCGGTAGCCCGTCTGCATGATCGTTGCGTCGCTGATCTCTGGAGTGAAGCCCAGGCGCTTGATGTACTTGATCTGATTGCAGCCGTAGTAGCCTGGCACAATGAGACGGAGCGGCCCACCGTGCGCAAGCGGGATCGGCTTGCCGTTCATCTCCCAAGCCAAGAGCGCGTCCTTCATGCCCTTCTCCAAAGGAACGGAGCGCTCAACGACAACCTGCTTTGGGTCGAGGCCCTCGGGCAACTCCTCCCCGCCCGTGCCGGTGACGAAGCGCGTGCCATCCACTACACCGCCCAACTCCTCAGCTACGATGCGCACCGGCACGCCGCTCCACACGACGCACCCGGCGGCGCCCACGCCCCACTGCGAGCCGGAGGCACCGTGCTCGAAGAACGTGCGTCCGTTGCCCGAGCACTGCAGTACAACGGCTATCGTTTCGAGCCCCATTCCCTTCAACTCGCCAACGGTGACCGTGCGCGGATTCTTGACGCCCTCCACGGCCAGTTCCCAGCCGTCGCGGTCCTCCACGAAAGACGGGTCGGGCATGGGCAAGTTGTTGCGGATGTAGAGCAGTTCGTGCGGGACGATGCCGCTCGTGCCAAAGGCGTTCCGCTTTGTTTCTATCGCCAGCGGGCGTTCGGAGTGGAGAATGAAGTCCTCTAACACTTTTCCATTCGGCAGGGCTGGCGCCTGCTCGATGCTGGCCTGCGCCGTGTTCTGCGCGTCTGTACTGCTTGACTGTCCATCGCCCTCGGCGCACCCGGCCGTCCCAAGGATGAGTAGGCCCCCGCCGGCTCCAAGAGCGCGGGAGAGGAAAATGCGCCGGTTTGTGCCGGAAGGCGGTTCCAGGTTCGTCTTCTGCTCCGCGTGCGGTAGCTGGGAGGTGGATGGGGTGTTGTTCATGAGTAGAGCCTCCCGCAGGAGGTATCCGTGAGGATGTTGTTCAGCACGCCTATAGCCTTTTGAAGCCGGAGTGTCACTCTGCTGACCAATGACTAATGGCGTCGGTCTCAAGTCAAACCAAATATGATGGTCGTTATGATCAGCAAGATTGGATAAGCAGAAGCCAGCACTCGCGGAGAGATCGGCAACACGCGGCAGCGGGCGTACCCGGCCTGCAAAGTCGTCCCGGATCGGTGTCCTGTCGCCATGTGGGACGGCTTTGCTGCACACGCGAGCAACGCTCGGCGCTTAACCTCAGCACTCAGGCAGCATCCTCTTCGGTGCTCTCCTCGCTGTTCTGCAGGTTGCACGCCTCCACGAAAGCGGTGCGGAGCCGGCTCACATACGACGCACGGCGGATGACCCGCCAGAGCGTGCGCTTCAGGTCCCAGGCTTGCGGCGGCGAAAGAGCAGCGAGCGTCCCGCGGCGCAGACCGTCCTGCACGACGAGCCGCGAGAGGCACCCGACGCCTGCGCCCGCCTCGACGGCGCGCCGGACGGCCTCGCTATGCCCCAGCTCTAGCGCGTACCGCAGTCGTCCCACGTCCTCTCCCAATGCTTGCTCAAAGACGGCTCGCGTCCCTGACCCCTCTTCGCGTAACACCCAGCGCACCTCTTCCACCCGTGCCGGGTCCAGGCGCCCTTCCGACGCCAGTGGGTGCGTGGCACTGCAAAAAACGACCAGCTCGTCGGAGCGCCAAGGCGCCGTCTCCAACTCGCTGTGCCAGGCCGGGCCTTCCACGAAGCCGAGGTCGAGCGTATGGCTGAGCACCCGGTCGCGCACCTGCCGCGTGTTGCCGATTTCCAGGCGCACTGCCGCCTGCGGATGGCGAGCGGTGAATGCGGCTACGATCTCTGGCAGCACATAGATGCCAATCGTTGAGGATGCTCCCACGTGCAGTCGGCCGGCCACTTCTTCGCTCGTGAAAAGCGTCTCGACTTCATCGGCGCGGAGAAGCACGTCGTGGGCACGGGCGCGCAGCCGTCGCCCGCTCGAGTTCAGGCGTAGGCCCTGTCCGGTACGGTCGAAGAGCGGCTCTCCCAACTGCTTCTCCAACTCCGCCAACGCCATGCTTACGGCCGACTGCGACAGATGCACCGCCCGCGCCGCACGGCTCGTGTGCTCGTGCTCGGCCAGAGCCAGGAAGATTTCGAGCTGGCGAAGTGTGATAGGCACGACGGCGGCGCGGCGGAGTGATCAGTTTTGCTGGTCGGAAAGATAAAAAGTATCCGTTAGGATGGTAAACTGAAGGGCGATACGTTGCAGCCGGTATCTGAGCGCTACTCCCACCTTCTTCTCAACTGTATGCATAGGTCCCCCTCCACCGGCGGGCGGGCGTCCAACGTCACTGGCAATGAAGTTGAAGCCAAGACCAACGAAGCCAAAGCCGCCGAAGTAGAAGCCGATGAGGGTACATCTCGCGCGTCCAGCCCATCACCTGTTGCGGCCCATCGCGCTGCCGAGACGGGGACTGCACGGTGGCCGGGTTTGCTGTTGACGGCAGGCTTAGCCGTACTCGCCGTGCTGCTGTCCCAGGTTGAGCTGATTGGAGAGACGCTGCATCTCGGTCCCATAGTGCTGGCGATCTTACTGGGCGCCGCGCTGCGCAACGTGGCGCCGCTCCCCGGATGGCTCCAGCCTGGCATTCGCGTGTCCGTAAAGCAGGTGCTGAGCGCAGCTATCATCTTGCTGGGTTTCGAACTGAGCCTGGCCGAAGTGGTCGGAATTGGAGCGGCGGGCCTTGCTGTCGTCAGCCTCGTCGTCGTCGGGGCGCTCGCTGCGACGTACGCCATCAGCCGCCGCTTAGGACTCGGGCGCAAGCTCAGCGTCCTTATTGCGACGGGGTGTTCGATCTGCGGCGCTTCGGCCGTCGCCGCCGCCGATTCGATCATCAGGGCCGATGACGAGGACACCGCGTATGCCGTCGCCGTCGTGAGCGCGTTAGGCACTCTTTCCATGTTTGCCCTTCCGCTTGCCCAGGTCGCGTTGAGCTTGCCGGAAACCGTTTACGGCGCGTGGGCAGGTGCGTCTATCCATAGTGTGGGACAGGCGGTGGCGGCGGGCCTCGCGGTGAGCACCGAGGCAGGCAAGGCGGCCAGTCTTGTCAAGCTCACGCGCGTGACGTTCATCGCTCCGATAACGCTGGGCCTGTCGCTTCTGTACGCCTACCGCCTGCGCATACGTACAAGCGAGCAGGCCAGGGAACGAGGAGGCAGTCAGAGCGCCGCGCTTGCATCGAAGGTAACCGTCCCATGGTTTGTGCTCGGCTTCATCGCGGTGATCGGCATCAACTCACTGGGAGTGCTGCCCCCCTCGCTCACAGACATGCTGATTCATGTGGACACATTTCTACTGGCTATGGCCATGGCTGCGATGGGCTTGGAGATACGCCTTACGGACATGAGACAAGTCGGCTTGACGCCGCTCTGGGCAGGCGGCCTTGCGACCGCTTTTATTACTTTGATTGCTCTCGGACTGACCCTGCTGTTGTTTTAAGCCGCGTAGCATTTGAGACGCATTTAGGCGCATGGCTTCGACGTCACACGTTGCAAAACCCCAAAGCGGGCGCACCTCGGCCAGCGTACCCGATCACAGATAACCGAGCGATGATAAGAATCGTTCGAGTTCACAGATCGTTCGAGTGTAATAGGGGTTCGCTCCGTTGCGGTAATTGAAAAAGCCATGCCCTTGGCCTTCGTACAGGACTACTTCGCATCGGACGCCTGCTTCGCGCATTAAGAGTTGAAATGCATGGATCGTGGAAACGGGAACGATATGGTCCTTAGTCCCGGAAAGGAAGAGCGTAGGTGGGGCGTCTGAACTGACGTTGTGGAGTGGTGAGAACGAACGGTACGCTCCTCCAATTCGCTCGTAGCCGTACCCGTCAGGACCGTTGTCAATAACAGGATTGAAAAGGACCAATGCGTTCGGTCTCGCATCAACCGAGAGATCTTCGTCCGGATCGTCGAAGCCGTCCAAGAGCGCAGTCGCCGCAGCAATGTGACCTCCGGCAGAGCCTCCGCCAGCCACGATGCTGTCGGGGCTGATGCCTAAGCTCTGCGCATGAGTGCGGACCCAGCGCATGGCCGAGACGCCATCGCGCACGCTCTCGAACGGCGTCGTGCCATGCGTGTCCCGCGTCCGGTACTCCGCTGAAATCGCTATCATGCCGCGCGAGGCGAAGTGCTGCGCGTGAGGGTAGAACTGCTCCGGGTCTCCGCTCACCCATCCGCCCCCGTGAAAGAGTACGATAGCCGGCCCTTCCGCGTCGTCGTCATGGTCTTCGGGATAGTAGACGTGCAACCGGAGCTTGCCTTGTGCAGTGGTTTTGTAAGTCAGACGTTCATCAGGTTCGCTGAGTCGAACCTCGTTTAGATCCTCGCTGATCGGTGAGGTACCCTGAGCGTAGCCGTTGGTGCTCAGGAGTAGCGCGAGAGCAAAGATAAAAAGGGGGCGGGGCATCGCAACGAGCTTGTCAACGGGTAGTGCTGCTTAGAAGAGAAATTTTCTTCTTTGCTTTCTTGGGATGGTATCATTAACATTACGTCGCACTGGGAGGTGAGGTTCGTTGCGATGGTGCGCGCGAGGGCGTCCCGGAAGTGTAAATCTACCTTGGAAAGACAGAGGATAAAGTGCAGTCATGAAAACAACGCTTCTGCTTTTCTTCCTCACGCTTTTTGCTCTGCCTCTCGCAGCGCCGACGGCGCTGCAGGCGCAGCCGATAACCACGGGAACGCTCGTCCGCGAGATGGCGGATATGGAACGGCTAACGCGTTTTCCGGAGCCTACGTACAAGACCGTTCAGTTCTCGTCGTATGACCGCCGCAGCAATCTGCCCGGCGGCCCCGGCTGGTACGCCAACTCCGACGGCTTCGGCGGCGAGCCGATTCCGAACGTCGAGGAAGTGCTGGAGGAAGCCGGTTCGGACGGCGTCGGCACGTACCTGCTCTGCGACGTCGAAGGCCCCGGCGCGATAGTGCGCACCTGGACGGCTAACATGAACGGTCAGATCCGCCTCTACCTTGACGGGGCCGAAGAGCCGCTCTACGACGGTCCCGCCAACACCTTCCTTCGCCAGACGTGGTATCCGTTCTTGGAAGAGGCCGAGCTGGACACTTCGCTCTTTGAAGGGACGTTTGTGCAGCGCGATGCCGGCTACTTCCCGATCCCTTTCGCCGAGCGCCTGCGCGTGGAGTGGACCGGTAAGCTCGAAGAACTGCACTTCTACGAGATCCAGGTGCGCAGGTACGAGTCGGGCACGGCTGTAGAGACGTTCTCTCCCGAGGACATGCAAACGTACCGCAGCGCCATCGAGGAGACTGCGGCGGTGCTGGCCGACCCGGACGCCGCGTACACCTACGCTTCCGAGTACGACGCGCGCTCTTTCTCCGAGACGATCCCGGCTGGAGAGTCGCGCGCGCTCGCCCGCCTGGAAGGGCCGGGAGCCATCGCTCGACTAACGCTCCAGATAGAGGCTGACAGTCTTGAGCGCGCTCTCCGCCAGTCGGTGTTGAACATCGCCTTCGACGGGCATCCTTGGGCGCAGGTGCAGTCGCCGGTAGGGGACTTCTTCGGAGCGGCACCGGGGGTTAACCCCTATCAGTCGCTGCCGTTCACTGTGCAAGGGGATGGGCGCATGACAAGCCGCTTCGTCATGCCGTTTGCCGACTCTGCGCAGGTAATGGTGCGAAACCGGGGCGATGAGCCGGTGACGGTGACCGGCTCGGTGCTTCCAATGGACTATGCCTGGGACGGCGAGCGGTCAATGCATTTCCGTGCCCGATGGCGTGTTGACCAAGAGATTGACCAGACCGCTCCCTTCGACATGCCCTACGTGCTAGCGCATGGTAAAGGGCTGTATGTTGGGACGACCTCGATCTTGATGAACCCCAGCCCGATCCCTTCTGCTGGAGGAAACTGGTGGGGGGAGGGGGACGAGAAGATCTTCGTCGATGACGACGAACAGCCTTCCACCTTTGGCACCGGCTCGGAGGACTACTACAACTACTCTTGGTCGGCGTCTGACATCTTCTATACGCCCTACGCCGGGCAGCCGCGCAACGACGGGCCTGGCACCCGCGGCTTCGTGACGAATTACCGGTGGCACGTGCTCGACCCGCTCCCTTTCAGCGAGCGCATCGGTTTCTACATGGAGCTGTTTCGGCACAGGTACGAACCGGGGCTGCACTACGCGCGCACCAGCTATTACTATGCACGGCCGGGCGTGACCGACGATCACATGCCCCTTTCCGACGCCGATGTGCGCCTTCCTGCTCTCAACCGATGGAACCCCGTGGCGCAAGGGGGCGCCCGTGAGGCTACCTTCTATCAGGCTGAGGAGCTTGTTGTAGGAGAGCAACCTGGCACGCGCCTGAAGCGTGGGAATCTATGGGCAGAAGGAACGCTTTTCGTGTGGGAGCCGGAGGCGGATAGCGATTCGATTGCGCTTAGGTTTACCGTTCCCGAAGCCGGAACCTACCGGCTCGCCTTCACGCTGGCGAAAAACAACCAGTCGGGTGTTTTTTCGGTCAGCCTTGACGGGCGTCCGTTGGCGTTACGCTCACGAAAACCTGGGACGGAGCCGCAAACGCGTGTTGATCTCTACGCGCCGTACCGCGAGGTGCTACGTAACTACCGCGCTGAGCCGATGCAGCTTGATGAAGGGGAACACACGTTGCTTTTACGCAGCGAAGGAGCAGGGGGCGGGTCCGGGCGAAGCATTGGCTTTGATTTCTTATGGGTGCAGCCGCCGAGATAGAGGCACAGAGCGTCTCGCCGCTTCTGTCGTTTCCGTGACGGATTGATCGTTTGCCACGAAAAGAGAAATCGTGTATTCGACCTTAACTTATGAGCACGCCAACCTCTGACACATCGCAACACGAAAGCGGCTTCGCCAGCCGGCGGCGTTTCCTGAAGCAAGCCGTGGCGGCCGGCGCAGCGCTTGTGCTTCCCGGTCGGGTGCTTGCCGGTGCCTCTACCGAAGCGGCACCAGTGGCATCTGCGGTGCGTATCCGGGGGCGCGTTGCCTCTGAGGGCGGGGGAGTAGGCAGGGTGGGCGTGACAGACGGCCGTTCTGTTGTAGAGACCGGCGAAGATGGCGTCTTCGAACTGATCGCTTCTGCAGGACAGCCCTTCGTGTACCTCTCTGTGCCCGCTGGCTACCGGATCCCGCAGCACGAGACGGGCACGGCGCATTTTTACCGGCCCGTTCAACCTGACAGCCGCAGCGAGCAGCGGGTGCAGTTCGACCTGGAGCCGCTGGAGTCGTCAGATGAGGATCATGCCTTTCTCGCGCTGGCCGACCCGCAGATGCAGAACGAGGAGGAGATGCAGCGCTTTCACGAAACGACGGTGCCAGACGTGCGGGAGACGGCTGAAGCGCTCGGCAACGTGCCCGTGTTCGGCGTGAGCTGCGGCGACATCATGTTCGACGACCTCTCGCTTTACCCGCGCTACGAGGAGGGCGTCGCGCGGATGGGGATGCCCTTTTTCCAGGTCGTTGGTAACCACGACCTCAACTTCGATGGGCTGACGGACGAGGCCTCTACGCAGACCTTTCGCAGCCACTTCGGACCGACGTACTACTCCTTCGAGCGCGGCGCGGTGCACTACGTCGTGCTTGACGATGTCTTCTGGAACCACGACCGCTACTTCGGCTACCTCGACGCCGGGCAGCTCGACTGGCTGCAGCAGGATCTGACCCGCGTCGAGGCCGGTCGGCCGGTGGTCGTCTTCTTGCACATCCCATCTCTCACAACGCGGCACCTCCGGCAGGGGGCAGAGAAGCCTTCGCCTGGCATCTCCGTTTCAAACCGCGAGGCGCTCTACGCCTTGCTGGAGCCGTATAAGGCTCACCTCATATCGGGTCATACGCACGAGAACGAGCACGTCTTTGAAGGCGGCGTACATGAGCACGTGCTAGGGACCGTCTGCGGGGCGTGGTGGAGCGGCCCCATCTGCCACGACGGCACGCCGAAAGGCTACGGCGTCTATGAGGTCAGCGGCGAGCAAGTGCGCTGGCGCTACAAAGCCACCGGCCGAGATTCGGCCCATCAACTGCGCGTTTACAGGCGCGGGACCAACCCTGAAGCTCCCGACGAGATCATGGCGAACGTCTGGGACTGGGACCCGGAGTGGCAGGTCGTCTGGTACGAGGACGGCATTCGCAAGGGCGAGATGGAGCGCCGGACGGGCCTGGATCCGCTCTCGGTGAAGCTGCATCAGGGCCAGGAGAAGCCGGAGCGTCGCCCGTGGGTAGAGCCGAAGCCGACGAATCATCTCTTCCATGCGTCCGTCGCTTCGGAGGTTCAACGCATACGTGTAGAAGCTGTTGATCGCTTTGGACGCACCTATAGCGCGAACCCCGAAGCGGTGTAGGGTCCCCCATTTACCAAGAGCGGCGGATTCACGCGAGGTTCAGCCGCTTCAGGTCTTCTCCGCCACCGAGGTTGACAGCGCAGAAGGGCAATCGTATCTTGATGTTAATACTAACAACAAACGCCGCCTCCCTTGGGTAAGATATCGCTGGTCGCGAACGGGGACCTACGCCTTTTAGCCAATCGGGAATGCTGGCCGGCGCAGAAAGCTGCGGAAGAGGCTTTTGCAGAAGTTGTTCAAGCAGAGGGCTACAACGTCGAGCGTGCCCATCCTTACGACGCGGAAAAAGGCCACGGCTTCATCGACAGCCAGCGTCGCGGGATGGAGGTCTTCCGTGACGTAGATCCGGAGCAGCCGCTCGTCGTCCTCTTCTCGGCGTGGCAGTACTCGCACCACATCCTGCACGGGTTGCTCGCGCACCGCGCCCCCGTCCTGACGGTAGCCAACTGGAGTGGCCGATGGCCCGGCCTCGTCGGCCTGCTCAACATGAACGGCTGTCTCACCAAAGCCGGCGTTCCGTACAGCACGCTGTGGAGCGGAGACTTCGTCGACGAGACTTTTCGCCATAACCTGCGCGCCTGGCTCAAGACCGGAGTCTTGAAGCACGATGCAAGCCATGTGCGCCCGTTTGAGAAGGCGCACTGGCCCGGCGACGCCGTCGAACTCGGGGAGCGGCTCGCCCAGAAGCTCCAGCGCGAGAGGGCCATCATGGGCATTTTCGACGAGGGCTGTATGGGTATGTACAACGCCATCATCCCTGACCGGCTGCTGCACGCCACGGGCGTCTTCAAAGAGCGCCTTTCGCAGAGCGCCCTCTACTACGAAGCGATGCAGGTGGCCGACAAGGAGGCGCAGGCCTGTCGCCAGTGGCTCGACGCGCGCGGCATGACGTTCCACATCGGTCCAGATCCGGAGCAAGACCTCACCGACGAGCAGATCCTGCTCCAGCTCAAAATGTACGTCGCTGCGCTGCGCTTGGCCGACGACTTCGGCTGCGACCTGATCGGCATCCAATACCAGCAAGGGCTGAAAGACCTGCTCCCGGCCTCCGACCTCGTCGAGGGATTGCTCAACAACACGGAGCGTCCGCCCGCCTTCGCGCGCGACGGGGAGCGGGAGCTGTTCGCCGGGCAGCCGCTTCCGCACTTCAACGAGGTGGACGAATGTGCGGGCCTGGACGCGCTCGTCACGCACCGCGTCTGGCGCGCGCTGGGCTATGCGCCGGAAACGACGCTGCACGACGTGCGCTGGGGCGAGCCATTCGATGGCGACTACATCTGGGTCTTCGAGATTTCCGGCGCCGTGCCGGCGGCGCACCTCGGCGGCTACGCCCAGGCGGAAAGTCACCGGCAGCCGCCCATGTACTTCCCCTCCGGGGGGGGCACGCTCAAAGGCGTCTCGAAGCCGGGCGAGATCGTTTGGAGCCGCATCTTCGTAGAGGACGACCGGCTCAAGGCCGACGTCGGGCGCGGGCGCTCGGTGGCGCTGCCGGAGGCCGAGAGCCAGCGCCGCTCGGAGGCCACCACGCCGCAATGGCCGCTGATGCACGCCGTGCTCTACGGCACCAGCCGCGATCAGATGATGGCCCGCCATAAGGCTAACCACGTGCAGGTCGCCTACGCCCAGGACGCCGCCGCAGCCGACCGCGCGCTGGCGGCCAAAGCCGCGATGTTCCAAGCGCTTGGCATCGAGGTCTTCGTCTGCGGCACCCGCAACGGTGATGCCCGGACGGATGGCCGCGCCCACCCTCAAGAAGCCGAGCGCCTCGTTTCCTAAGCCTCGGCGCTGCACTACTCTCTGCGCGCGCTACGCTTGGAGGTCCCCCGGAGGGGCTTTGCCTGCATTGTGCTTCTGCATCCGCCATTAGAAATCATAAGCACATGAGACGCGCTATCCCGGCGTACGACTCGCTTCAGACGCTGCTCGGCCTGCTCGTGCTGTGCTCCGCTGCTCTCGCCCTGCAGCCGGTTCCGACCCATGCGCAGCACGCCGGCAACATGATGTACGACCTGACCCGCCTGCAGCGCGGCGTCGAGAGCCAGCGCGTGAGCAGCTTCGATTCTACCGGCGGCAACTCGGACTGGATTGACCCCGTCGCAGAGGACGAGCGCCGCACGATCTTCGACGTCGAAGGCGCCGGCCTCATCAACCACATCTGGATCACCATCGCGCCGCCGCCGGACCAGCTCAGCCGCAACGACATCATCCTGCGCATGTGGTGGGACGGCGAGGAGGAACCGAGCGTCGAGACGCCCCTCGGCCCGTTCTTCGGGCAGGGGTGGCAGGAGAGCTACGAATACGCCTCGATGCCGCTGGCCGTTGGGCCGCGCGACGGGCGCGCGCTCGTGAGCTACTTCCAGATGCCCTTCGCCGAGGGTGCCCGCATCGAAATCGAAAACGACACAGGCCGCGAAATTGATAAGTTCTACTACTACGTGGACTACGTCGCGATGGACGCGTTGCCCGCCGACCTGGGGCGCTTTCACGCGCAGTACCGCCAGCAGCTCACCGGCGCGGCTGCCGGCGGCGAAAATGAGTGGCAGTCGCTGCCCGGACGACCCTATGAAGAGAACACCACCGGCGCGCGCAACTACCTCATCGCCGACATCGAGGGCTGGGGCCACTTCGTGGGCGTGAACTACTACGTGCAGTCGCCGACGACGATCTGGTATGGCGAGGGCGACGACATGTTTTTCATTGACGGCGAGGCGTGGCCGTCTTCGCTGCACGGCACCGGCACGGAGGACTACTTCAACACGTCCTGGGTGCCGAAGACCAAGTTCAGTCATCCCTTCTACGGCTACGCACGCGTCAACGAGGGGACGGGCTGGCTCGGGCGGACGCACAGCTATCGCTTTCACATCACCGACCCGGTCTACTTCGACGAATCGCTGACGTTTTCCATCGAGCACGGGCACGGCAATGTCCTCACGCTTGACCTGCGCTCGGTGGCTTACTGGTACCAGGCCGAACCGCACAAACCGTTCTCAGAGCTACCCGACCGTGAGGCGCGCCAGCCTCGGCCGTCCATCGGCTCGGTGGAGATCCACCGCTGGCGCGACGCCTGGCGCCAGCAGCAAGGCGCCGATTCCACACTCTGGGGCAACGAGCTGCCGGAGCAACGTCCGTAGCCTCTGCATCTTCCGCGAAAGAAGAGGCCATCGCAACATGGAAAACGCACTCAAGAACACACCGCTTCTGGAGATGGACGGCATCGTCGTCGCCTTCGGGGGCGTGCGCGTGCTCGACGGCGCGGGCCTGAGCGTGCGGCGCGGCGAGATCCACGCGCTCCTAGGCGAGAACGGGGCCGGGAAGTCGTCGCTCATGAAGGTGCTCTTCGGGTTGTACCGCAAGGAGGCCGGACGCATCACCCTGCGCGGGGCGCCGGTCGAGATTCAGAATCCGGAGCACGCGCTGGCGCAGGGCGTGGCGATGATCCACCAGGAGCTGCCCTTCGCTGAGCATCTCACCACGGCAGAGAATCTCTTCCTCGGGCGTGAGCTGCGAACCCGGTGGAGCACCGTCGATCACGCCCGCCAGAACGCCGAAGCGGAGGACGCGCTCGCGCCTTTTCCCGTTCGGATTGATGTGCGCCAGCCTATGCGCACGCTGAGCGTGGCCGAGCAGCAGATCGTCGCCATCGCCAAGGCGCTCTCTACCGGCGCGGACCTCATCATCTTAGACGAGGCCACCACGGCGCTGACCGAGCGCGAAGCCGCGCAGCTTTTCGAGATCCTGCGCGGTCTCAAACGCGAAGGCAAGACCTTCATCATGATCACGCACAAGCTCGACGAGGTCTTCGAGATGGCCGACCGCATGACCATCTTGAGGGACGGCGAGGCCGTGGCCGCGCTCACCACGCGCGAAACGAGCGAGCGCGAGGTGGTGCGCCACATGGTCGGCCGTGAGGTGGAGGACATCTTCCCCACGCGAAGCGCCTCGCATGGCGCGGCCAAACTCCGGGTAGAGAATCTCTCCACACCACGCAAGCTGAAGGATATCTCCTTCGAGGTGCATGCCGGAGAAGTCCTGGGCATCGCCGGGCTGATGGGCGCGGGCCGCACCTCGCTCTTTGATGCACTCTTCGGAGCGATTCCTACGGATGACGGCCAAGTTTACATCGGTGGACAGCCGGTAGCGATCCAGTCGCCGCGCGACGCCATCCGGCACGGCCTGGCCTACGTGACGGAGGACCGCAAGGGGAGCGGGCTGGCGCTGAAGCTTGGCGTCAGGGACAACATCACGCTCATCCAGGTGCCGGAGCACACTCGCTTCGGGCTGGTGAACGACCGGGCGCTGGAGCGCATCGGCCGGCGCTACGCCGAGAAGCTCAGCATCGATGCCCGCACGGCGCAGACGGTGGAGCACCTCTCCGGCGGCAATCAGCAGAAGGTAGTCCTGGCAAAGTGGCTCGCCACCGGCGCCGACATCTTCCTCATGGACGAGCCGACGCGCGGCATAGACGTGGGCGCGAAGCTCGAAGTCTACGACCTGATCGAGGAACTGACCGGGGCGGGCAAGGCCGTGCTGCTCGCAACCTCCGAGCTGCCGGAGCTGATGGCGATGAGCGACCGCTTTCTGGTGCTTTCTGAGGGGCGCCTCGTGCACACGCTCTCGAAGGAGGAGGCCACGCCGGAAGAGGTCATCTTCCACGCTTCCAAAAAACCAGACGCGCACGCGGAGGCCGCTCATGGCTGAAGTCGCCCAGCAGCCCGGCACCGAGCAAACCGGCCCGCAGCCGAAAAGCGAAGCGCGCCGCCCGGTCCTGCGCCGCGGCGCGGACTACGCGCAGAACCTGATGCAGCAGATCGCGCCGCTGCTTTTCCTCCTCCTCATCTCGGTGGTGCTGGCGGTGGCGTCGGAGAACTTCCTGACGCTGCAAAACATCCTCACGGTGCTCTTGCAGATTTCTGTGATCGGCATCATCGCCGTGGGGCAGACGATGGTGATGATCACGCGCGGCATTGACCTCTCGGTGGGCGGCGTCGTGGGGCTGAGCGGCGTCTGCGCCACGCTGCTGATCGCCAACCTGGGTCTGCCCGTGCCGCTGGCCATGCTGGCGGGCGTGGGCGCCGGGCTGCTCGCCGGCCTGGTGAACGGTCTGCTGGTGACGCAGGTCAAGATTCCGCCCTTCATCGCCACGCTCGGCACGATGAGCATCACGCGCGGCACGGCGCTGGTGCTCACCGGCGGCGTGGCCGTCTACAACCTGCCGGACACCTTTGCCTGGCTCGGCAACGCCCGGCTCTTGGGCGTGCCCGCACCTGTGTTCGTGCTCGTCGCCGTCGTGGTCGTCATGGCGGTCGTGCTGCGGAAGACGACGCTGGGGCGGCAGGCCTTCGCTATCGGCTCGAACGAGGAGGCCGCGCGCATGTCGGGCGTAGGCGTCTCGCGGCAGCTCGTCAAGGTCTACGCCATCAGCGGCGGGCTGGCCGGGTTGGGCGGCGTCATCCTTGCCTCGCGCATCGTGACGGGGCAGCCTACCGCCGGGCAGATGTACGAGCTGGATGCCATCGCCGCCTCGGTCATCGGCGGGACGAGCCTTTTTGGCGGGGTGGGCACGGCCACGGGCGCGGTCATCGGCGCGGGGCTGATGGGCCTTATCCGCAACGGCTCGAACCTTTTGAACGTCTCGGCCTTCTGGCAGCAGATCGTCATCGGCGTCATCATCTGCATTGCCGTGGCTTGGGACCAGTACCGCCGCCGAAGCGCCTGACGACCCGCTCGTTTCTCCCAGCGATCTACCGCTTAAGCTTCAACTCCCGCTATGGATGCTCCCCGCAGCTTTTCATGCCGCTCGCTTTGGTTCACTGCGCTGCTGTGCGCCACGCTCTTTGTTGCCGGATGCGGCGACGGAAGTGGAGACGAGGCCGCGTACCAGATCGCCGTCGTGCCTAAAAGCGTGAGCTTCGACTTCTGGAACTCGGTGCGGTCTGGCGCGGAGGCCGCCGCCGCTGAGCTGGACAGCGTCGAGGTCATTTGGAAGGGCACCAGTTCTGAGTCTGACATCGCCGGGCAGGTGCAGATCGTCGAGTCGTTCATCAACCAAGGCGTGGACGCCCTCGTCATCGCTGCCGCCGACAGCCGCGGGCTGGTGCCGGTGCTGCGCCAGGCCACCGAGCAGGGCATCACCGTCGTCACCATCGACTCGAACACCGAGCCGCAGGTCGGTGCCTCGTTCATCGCCACCGACAACGTGGCCGCCGCGCGCAAGGCAGCCGACCTCATTGCCGAGCGGACGGGTGGGCAGGGCAAGGTGGCGCTCGTCCCGTACATCGCCGGCGCCTCGACCTCGAACGAGCGTGAGCGCGGCTTCGAGGAGGGCCTCAGCCAGCACGAGGGGCTGGACTTGGTCGCCAAGCAGTATTCCGACAGCGATTACACCCGTGCCATGTCGGTGACGGAGGACATCCTGACGGCGCACCCGGACCTCGACGCCCTTTTCGCCGCTAACGAACCCAGCGTGCTGGGCGCGGCACAGGCCATCAAGTCGCGCGGCTTGGCCGACCAGGTCACGCTCGTGGGCTTCGACGCCTCGCCGCGCGAGATTGAGGGCGTGCGCGAGGGCACCATCGCCGGGCTGATCGTGCAGGACCCGTACCGCATGGGCTACGAGGGGGTCATGCGCGCGTACCAGGCCATCAACGGCCAGTCTGTCCCGGAACGCGTGGACAGCGGCAGCACCGTCGTCACGCAGGAGAATCTCGACGCCTTCCTTGCCGAGCGCGAAGAGCGCTTCGAAGGAGGCCTGCCGTTCGAGCGCGACACCTCCGCAACCCCGTCAGACTCGCTCGTCGCTTCGGAATGACCGGGCTTCGGAATGACCGGCAGCTTACCGAAGCGATCCGCTTATTCTTCCTCACGTAGTGCTCGCAGTCCCATGACGCCTTCTAATCTTGTCGCGGCCCTCGGCCTTTCCGCTGCTCTGCTGCTTCTCGTCGGGTGCGCGCGTACGGCCGCAGAGCAGGACGACGATGCAGCATCTGGGGTGAGCAGCCCGTCTGACAGCACGGAGGCCGCCCCCACTTTTGCCGACGACCTGCGCTTCCTGAAGCAGCACGACGCCGTCCAGGTGCTTCGGGCGCCTGGCGGGGCGCGCGTGGCGCTCTCGGCCGCGTACCAGGGCCGCGTGATGACGAGCGCCGTCGCCCCGGAGGGCCGCAGCCTGGGGTGGATCAATCGCGACTTTATCGAGGCGGGCGAAACGGGCACGCCGTTCGACAACTACGGCGGCGAGGACCGCTTCTGGCTTGGCCCGGAGGGCGGGCAGTACGGGCTGTACTTCGCGCCCGGCAGCGAGTTTACGTTTTCCAACTGGCAGGTGCCCGCCGCGCTCAACGAAGGCGCCTGGACGATTCAAGCACAGTCCGACACGAGCGTCACCTTCACGCAGGCGATGCGGCCGACGAACTACAGCGGCACCACGTTCAGGATCGAGGTCGAGCGCACCGTACGGCTGCTCTCGGCCGAAGAGGCGGCCCAGCACTTCGGCGCGGCCGTGCCGGAAGAGGCGCAGTGGGTCGGCTTCGAGACGGTCAACCGCGTGACGAACACCGGGGACGGGGGGTGGACGAAAGAGGAGGGCCTGCCCAGCGTCTGGATTCTGGGCATGTACGAGCCGTTCGGCACCACATACGTGGTCATTCCCTTTGAAGGGGAAGCGTCTGAGGGGGTGGTCAACGACGCTTATTTCGGCGCGGTGCCGGAGGACCGGCTGGCCGTGCGTGAGGGCTACGTGCTCTTTAAGTGTGATGGCGAGGATCGCGGCAAGATCGGCCTCGGTCCGGCGCACGCGCGGCCTGTCCTGGGCAGCTACAACGCCGAGGCGGGCCTCATGACGCTCGTGCACTACAACCAGCCGCCCGACGCCACTGACTACGTCAACAGTATGTGGGAGGTGCAGGACGCGCCCTACGGCGGCGACGTGATCAACAGCTACAACGACGGCCCGCCGGAGCCGGGCGTACCTCCGCTGGGTGGCTTCTACGAGATGGAAACCAGTTCGCCCGCCCTCGCACTCGCGCCCGGCGAGAGCTACACGCACGCGCAGCGCACGCTGCACTTAGTCGGCGAGCGGGCGGTGCTGGAGCCGCTGGCGCAGGCCGCGCTGGGCGTCTCCCTCAGCACGATTGCGGAAGGCATTCCGGTCACGGATGCTCCATGAGCGCGCGGGACCGCTTCGCCGGAGAGGCACAATGCGGGCGGCTGTTCGTTGCCTACGTTCAAGATGTAGCCATGCCACATGGCTGAAGTGCAACCCACGAATGCGACCCCGCATGGAATACCTGCCCCATGAGTAACATCAATGATGTCGCAAGCGAAGCTGGCGTGAGCGCCATGACGGTTTCTCGGTACTTCAACCACCCCGGTAAGCTCGCTCCTGCTACCCGGAAGCGCGTGAAGGAAGCCGTGGCCGCGCTTCACTATGTGCCGAACGCCGCCGCGCGCAGCCTCGTGCGCGGGCAGACGCACGCCGTGGCCGCCGTGCTCTCGGATATCACCAACCCGTTTTTTACGACACTCGCGCGCGGCGTCGAGGACGTAGCGCAGCAACACGGCTACACGCTCTTCATCGGCAACACAGATGAGTCCTTCGAGAAGGAGCAGCACTACTTGGAGACGCTGCTCTCTCGCCGGGTGGATGGGCTGCTGCTCTCCCCCTCACTGGGTGAGGACCACCGCCTCCAGCAGTTCAAGCAGCGCGGCATCCCTGTCGTTCTGATCGACCGAAAAGCGGACGGCCTGGAGACGGACGTGTTGCGCGGCGACTCGTTCGGCGGAGGGCGCCAGCTCGCCGAACACCTGGCTGAGCAGGGTTATACGAACATCGCCTTTATTGGTGGTGAGCCAGGCGTCTCTTCGTTGGAGGAACGGTTGGCCGGGTACCGGGCAGTTATGGAAGAGGCCGGCCTGGAGCCGCGCGCGTACCTGGGTCATTACAACCGCCAGAGTGGGGAAGAGATCACGGAGCGCCTCATTATGGAGGACGCGCTTCCTGAAGCGTTCATCGCGGCGAATAATCTCGTAGCCGTAGGGGCGCTGCGCGCCCTCCGCCGCCACGCGCTGCGTGTGCCCGATCACGTGGCGCTGGCCTGCTTCGAGGATGTCGAGATAGCCGCTATGATCGACCCTTTCCTGACAGTGGCTATGCAGCCGGCCTACGACATGGGTCGAGCGGCTATGGAGATGTTGCTGCGGCGCATCGAGGGTTACAAAGGCCCTCCGCAAGAAGAGGTCTTCCCCGTCGAGTTGATCGTGCGGCGCTCCTCTCTGCTCCCCGGCGACCACTGATCCCACCGTGACATGAACGAAGCAGGCGAGGTATACTTCATCGGCATTGACGTAGGCACCGGCAGTGCGCGCGCGGGCGTGTTCGACCACGCCGGCCGGATGCTTGCCGCCGCTCGGAGGCCTATCCAGATGTGGAAGCCGGAAGCGGACTTCGCCGAGCAGTCCACCGGAGACATTTGGCAGGCCTGCGCCGGAGCCGTGCGTGAGGCCATAGCCGAGGCGGAGGTGGGGCCCGAGGAGGTCGGCGGCCTCGGCTTCGACGCCACCTGCTCGCTCGCCGTGGTGGACGCCGAAGGCGGTCCGGTCACCGTCAGCCCGTCCGGCGAGGATCGCCGCAACGTCGTTGTGTGGATGGATCACCGCGCCACCGAAGAGGCCGAGCGGATCAACCGCACCGGCCACGAGGTGCTGCGCTACGTTGGCGGCCGCGTCTCGCCGGAGATGCAGACGCCTAAGCTGCGCTGGATTAAGGCGCACCTGCTGGAGACCTGGAGGCGCGCCGCGCACTTCTTCGACTTGGCGGATTTCCTCACGTACCGCGCCACGGGCCGTGTCACGCGCTCGCTGTGCACCACCACCTGCAAATGGACCTACCTCGGCCACGAAGCGAAGCGGGGCGGCACTAACCAAGATGACACTGCCGGCTGGGCGGACGACTTCTGGCGGACCATCGGTTTGGGCGATTTAGTGGACGAGGGCTACAGGCGGATCGGTCAGCGTGTCCGACCTGTCGGCGAGGCCGTGGGCGATGGATTGACGGAAGCAGCCGCCGAAGACCTCGGCCTGCAGCCGGGCACGCCGGTCGGCGTGGCGCTCATTGATGCCCACGCCGGCGGGCTGGGCTTGTTGGGGGCGCCCGCCGCCGAGAATGTAACGCTCACGCCAGAGGATCTGGACCGCCGCCTCGCTCTCATTGGCGGCACCTCGTCCTGCCACATGGCCGTCTCGCCGGAGCCGCGCTTTATCGAGGGCGTCTGGGGGCCGTACTTCTCAGCCATGCTGCCGGGCTGGTGGCTCACCGAAGGCGGACAGTCGGCCACGGGTGCGCTTATTGACCACGTCATCTTTTCGCACGCCCGCGCCGCCGAACTGCAGGAGAAGGCCGACGCCTCGGGCCAGACCGTCTACGAGATCCTCAATGAGAAGCTGGACCGGCTAGCCGCAGACCTGCCCTTCCGTGCCCTGCTGACGCGCGAGCGGCACGTGCTGCCATACTTCCACGGCAACCGCTCGCCCCGCGCCGACCCGTCGTTGCGCGGCACGATGATAGGGCTACGTCTCTCCGACACCGTGGAGGAACTGGCGCTGCAATACCTCGCCACCGTGCAAGCCATCGCGCACGGCACGCGTCACATCATTGCCAAGCTGAACGCGGTCGGCTATCAGATCGACACGATCATCGCCACGGGCGGCGGCACGAAAAACCCGGTTTTTCTACAGGAACACGCTGATGTCACGGGCTGCCGCGTTGTGCTGCCGCGCGAACCGGAGGCTGTACTCTTAGGCAGCGCTATGCTTGGCGCGGTGGCTGCCGGTGCGTATGGCTCGGTGGCTGAGGCCATGACGGCTATGAGCCGCACAGGCACAAACACCGAACCGGCAGGCGGCGTGGCAGCCGCCTATCACGAGGCCAAGCACCGGGTCTTCCACCGCCTCTACGACGACTACATGAGCTACCTTCGTCTCGTCGATGACGTCGTTTAAGGTGGCGAGGGGGAGGCCGCGACTTGCGTTAAGTAATGGCTTTGCAAAGATCACCGTCGCGCGCGTGAACGCATGACTCCCATTCTAAAATACAGTTGCTTGCTTCTTACTCTGATCTCTTTTGTAGGGGGATTACTCCGCTTTGTACCGGCACCTACAGTCGCTCTCAAGCGGGCCGAGGCGTCCCGTGCGCTCCCAGATACTTTGGTTCGGGCTGACGCGTTCGTACGAGTCTACGACCCGAGCGTCGGCGAGGGTGAAGAGTGGTACATTAACGATCACTGCTTTATCCGAGGAGCAGAGGGCACCTGGCACCTCTTCGGCATCACTCACACTGAGCCGGCAGCCCCTTTAGACGAGGATCATTTCGCCCATGCTACTGCACAACGGCTCGTCCAGCAACCTTGGGATAAACAGCCTTTTGCACTGAGTGCGGACTCGTCCTGGGAGGAGGAGCACCTCTGGGCCCCGCACGTCATCGAGCACGAAGGCACGTACTACATGTTTTATACCGCGGGAGATAAAGACCACACGCAGTATAAAATCCATCTGGCCACGTCGGGCGGTCTAAGGCGCTGGGAGCGACACTCAGCCAACCCGATGGTCGTCGATGGTTTCGACGCCCGCGACCCGTACGTTCTGCGGCACGACAGTACGTGGATCATGTACTACACAGCCACAAGCAAGCCCGAAGGTGGCAATCACATCGTTGCGTACCGCACCAGTGACGACCTCCTGAACTGGGGGGAGCGGCATGTAGCTTATGAGGACTCCACTACCGGCACCTCCGGCGGCCCGACTGAGAGCCCAACGGTGGTGCGCCGTGGCGGGTACTTCTACCTCTTCATCGGGCCGACGGGGGGGTATCGAAACGACGACTACGTTGGCACGGACATCTACCGAAGCACCAATCCTTTCCATTGGGAGCAAGACGCTCAGGTAGGGCACATCGAGTCCCATGCAGCAGAAGTTGTGCGAGATGGAGAGGGACGGTGGTACGTGAGCCACGCCGGTTGGGGACAGGGCGGCGTTTACCTCGCCCCCTTGCACTGGAGCGATGGACTAGATAGCGCACCGACGTCAGTCTCAGTGCCAACCGTCGAAAGGAGTCAGCAGAGACGAAAAGAATAAGAACTCCTAACAAGACCGTCGGCTTAGCGCCGGCAGTCTCTACCACGTCGGTCGCGGGAGGGCTGAAGTCTCCGATGCGCCGTTCGTAGTAGATCTTCAGAAGCTGCATCTGGCTCAGCTAAGCGAACGCGCGTTCGACAACGCGCTGCCGCCGTCCCAACTTTGCCGAGGGACTCGACCCCGCGACGCGCACCTTCACGTAGCGGTGCGAAGCACACGACAGTTCGTTCGACTGTGGTGACCCTTCGGTGTGCAGCTCTTCAGGACGCCCGTGCGGAAGTAGTAGACGGGTCGCTCAGGGTAAACTCAGGCGCGGGTCTCTGCTGTGAAAGATTGCCCTTCGTTTGATAGGCCGGTCTTGACCAGCGCGTTGCAGAGTTTCTCTAAGTCGGATGTTGCGGCTGCTCATTCATCGGTTGGCTCTCCGCTTCGAAGGCCGAGTCAGCTCGATCTCCTGAGAAGAGCATATACGGCTCAGAGAGCCGTTGCGACGGTTCGCCACGTAATAAGAACAGTTGAGGGAAGCGGTAGATTTTTTCTTGAAATTGTCAAGCGGTATCGCTACCTTAGTGTTAAGGTTAACAAAAAGTCCAGAGGTTGACCCAAATTCGACGCCTGAGCGAATCCTTGACGCGCTACGTAGCGGGAGCGCTTCCAATCTGCCTGCCCCTTGTAGTCTGCGCGCGACGAGGCGTGAACGGCAGTTCTCCTACCCGCCTGCTGACGCCTTATTTCGCTTTCACGCCCTTGCTGCGATTGGCTATGAAGCTGACTACTCCTTACTTCTCCCTCCCCCTTCTTGTCCTTGCCTTCTTCCTGGGTACGGCCTCTGAAGCTCATGCACAGGCGGAGCAGGTTGCTGGAACGGTTACAGACAGCATGAGCACAAGTCCGCTCCCGGGCGTGAACGTGGTCGTTAAAGGCACCACTATTGGCACGACTACGGACGCGGAAGGCGCTTACGAACTCGGCGTGCCGAGCCTTCAAGATACGCTCGTTTTTTCCTTTGTCGGGTACCAGAACAAGGAGGTAGCCATCGCCGGACGCTCTGTTGTAGATGTCGAGATGGCGACGGGCGTGTTAAAGACCGAGGAGTTGGTCGTCGTCGGTTACGGAGAGCAGGAAGAGGGCAGCATTTCCAGTGCTGTGACGCAGGTCAGTGGAACGGAAATCACCGAGAAGAACACGGCCGACACCCGGCAGGCTCTGCAGGGTATTGCCCCTGGAGTACTGATCATAGACAGCGGCGGAGAGCCTGGCAGACAGGGGGTTGACATTAGGATCCGGGGCAACACCACCATCGGCAACACCTACCCACTTATTCTGGTCAACGGCATCGAGCAGGACTTCTCGGACCTCAATCCTCATAACATCGAATCCATATCCGTTCTGAAGGACGCTTCTGCGGCGGCGATCTACGGCTCGCGCGCGGCCAACGGGGTGGTGCTGGTGCAGACGAAGGAGCCTGTGGCTGGGGCTTTTCAGGTTTCCTACGATGGATACTACGGCATTGATCGCCTCTCTCAAGAACCCGATCAGTTGGATACGGAATCGTACATGCGCTTGCGCAATGAAGCCATGATGAACCTCCCCGGCGGGGGCGAGCCGGAGTTTACCGAAGAGGAGATTCAGGAGCATCTCAACTCCGATGATCCGCTGAGGCATCCTCCTCACAACGCCTTCTGGGGCGCTCTCTTTAGCCCGGGACCGCGACAAAACCACTCGTTAGCGTTTAGCGGGGGGTCGGATCAGATCCGCGCGCGCCTTGCGCTGAACTACTTCGACCAAGAAGGCATCATTCCCAACTTTAGAGAGACGCGCAAGCAGGTGCGCCTCAACGCCGCTTTCGATGTGAGCGACAACATTAGTTTGGACGGGAACCTGATGTACCGTAGAAAGGACAATCTCCGACCCTTTGATATAGGCGGCATCTACTTTGAGCTGTGGCATCTTGGCGGGGGGTTCACGGTGCCGAAGTATCCGGACGGCACCTACGGGATAGGCCCCAGAGGAACCAACCCATTGTTGTCGGCGGAAATCTCGGGCGAGCGCAACCACTCCGACGACTACTTCCTGGCCAACTTTCAGGGCGAGGTGGAATTGCTCGACAACCTGAGTTTCTCCTCGCAGTTTGGTGGGCACACCAACTTCGCCACCAACAGCAACTTCGGCAACGAGTACGTCATCCGCGACTACTACACCGACGCGGTCACCCGCACCAGCGGCTTCAACAGGCTGAACGAATACCGCGCGAGGAATCAACGGTGGACTTGGCGAAGCCTGCTCAACTACGACTTGGCGCTGGGGAAAAACCAGATTGAGTTGCTGAGCGGCTATGAGCAGACCTGGGACCGCTTCCAAAACGTCAACGCCTTTCGCAACCAGTTCTACAACAACAGCCTGCGCGCGCTCAGGGCCGGCTCGCGCGAGAACTCGGATAACTACGGCGACGTGACGGAGGAGCGCCTGCGCTCGGTGTTCGGGCGCGCCCGCTACGTGTACGCGGGCAAGTACATCCTCGAAGCCAGCGCACGCTACGACGGTTCGTCGAAGTTTTTCGGGGCCGACAACCAGTACGCCTTCTTCCCAGCCATCTCGGGGGCTTGGCGGGTCTCGCAAGAGGGCTTCTGGGAGGCGCTCAAGCCGGGCATCAGCAACTTGAAGCTGAGAGCTTCCTGGGGGAAGACCGGCAACAACACGGTGGGCCTCTATACCTTCTTCGAAGGCATCAACGTTGGGACGAACTACGTCTTCGGCGGCGACCTGGTGCGCACAGCCTCGAGCGCCGGACTGGTCAACCGCGACCTGACCTGGGAGACCACAACGGAATGGGACGTAGGGCTAGATGCGGAGTTTCTCGAGGGCCGCTTCGGCCTCACGTTCGACTACTATCAGAAGCGCACCGAAGGCATCCTGCTGACGCTGCCGATCCCCGATGTCGTCGGACTGAACGCGCCGCCGCAGAACGCGGGGCGTGTCGATAACACGGGGTGGGAGCTTGGCCTGACGCACCAAAACGCCGTGGGAGAGGACTTTAGCTACTCGGTCAAGGCCAACCTGTCAGACTTCACGAACGAAGTGGTAGACTTGGCGCAGACTGGGCCTTACTTCCCCTACCTCACCGTGACGAAGGTCGGAGAGTCGCTCAACGCGCTGTGGGGCTACAAGGCCCTCGGCCTTTTCCAGTCCGAGGAGGAGATCGCCAACTACCCAACCTGGGCCGGAAAAGACAATACGTTTCCTGGGGACATAAAGTACGCCGACCTCAACGGCGACGGTGAGCTTACCCCGGCTGACAGAACGGTGATCGGTAATCTGGACCCGCACTACTCCTTCGGGATCTCTACGAACATGCAGTACAAGAGCTTCGACTTCAGCTTCTTCGTCCAAGGCGTAGGCCAGCAGGACCGCATGACGACCGGCGCGGCACGCGAGTGCGGCAACTGGGGAAGCCTCACTCTAGAGCTTTGCGAAGACTACTGGACGCCGCAGAACACCGATGCACGCATACCCCGCCCGCAGAACCGCTCCCGCAAGAATACGACGGGTGCAGTCAACTCCTCATGGTGGGTCATCGATGCCTCGTACGTGAAGCTGAAAAACCTGCAACTCGGCTACACGTTGCCCTCGGGACTAACCAGCAGGTTCGGTGCCGACCAGTTGCGCATCTACGTGAGCGGGCGGGACCTGCTTACCTTCTCGGAGGCGACCAAGTGGGGACTGGACCCGGAGTTTCGTCCGGGGCGCTTGAACTACTATCCACAGACGAGCAGCTACTCAGTAGGAGTGAACCTGCAGTTCTGACGTGGTGCGCGCCGCTCGCTCCTGGGAACAGCGCCTATCTGTCTATCAGCCTGTCGGAGGCTTTCGTTTTCTAATAACTAAAATGCCAACCCCCATGTCTGGCCAAACACAACTCAGGTCTGCGTTCATAGCACTGCTTCTATTGGCGGTAGGCTGCGATTCAAATTACTTGGAGACTCAGCCCCAGGGAAGTGTTTCGAGCGCCACCTTCTGGGAAACCGAAGAAGACGCTCGAGTTGCCGTCAACGACCTTTATAACTACCTCTACGACACCGACATATTCATGTGGGACGCCATGTCCGACATTGCCACGGCCAACAAACCGTTCACTACTGGCTCTCCGAACCCCGCTCCCTACCAGCGCAGCACGCACACTGCTCAGGATGGTTATGGCAACGCTCAATGGGCGCGTGGATACAGAGGCATACGTGGTGCTAATGATCTCCTGGTAAATGTGGAGAACATCGAGACTGACGAACAGGAACTCATCAACCGCTTCAAAGCCGAGGCCCGTTTTATCCGGGCTTACCTCTATGCCCACTTGGCTTTCTGGTTTGGAGACGTTCCGCTGGTAAAGGAACCGGTTTCACTGCAGGAAGCTCGAGAAGTTACTCGGACAGAGCGGGGGCAGGTATGGGATTTCGTTGTAAGCGAACTCCAGGCCGTCTCCGAAATTCTGCCTCAGAGCTATAGCAGCGAAGAGTTAGGTCGCATCACGAGAGGGGCTGCTCTGGCAATGAAGTCGCGAGTCCTCCTGTACGCCGGACGCTATGAGGAGGCGTATCAGGCTGCCGAAGCTGTAATGGGACTCGGAGAATACAGCTTGTACTCAAGCTACCAAGACCTATTTAGCTATGAAGCTGAACACAACAGCGAGGTCATTCTAAACAAGAACTTTATTACGAATGATTACAGTAATGCAGCGTTCGCGATACTTGCCCCTTTCTCCCAAGGAAATGCGAGGTCCAACTACGTTCCTACTAAGAAAATGGTAGACGCGTACGAAATGGAAAACGGTCTTTCCATTGACGCCCCAGACAATGGGTTCGACCCTCGGAATCCTTATCAGAATCGGGACCCGCGACTTGGCTATTCCATCTTTGTACTAGGAGATGCCCTTCCCAACGGGCAGACCTACGATCCGAGGCCCGGCTTCGGGGGATCAGATGACATCGCCAGCGCCGTCCGAACGACGAATACAGGGTTCAATATCCAGAAGTACGTCAACCCTGAAGATCTGCCAGATCCCTTCAACTGCGGGATTAACATTATCCTGATCCGGTATGCCGAAGTGCTTCTGAATTACGCAGAGGCAAAAATTGAAGCAGGCAGCATTGACGAGTCGGTCTACGATGCCATTAATCAAATCCGACAGCGTCCAGACGTAGACATGCCCCCTATAGAGTCTGGAAAGACGCAGGACGAATTGCGCCAGATCGTGCGTCATGAGCGCATGGTGGAGTTAGCCTTTGAAGGGCAACGGTTCTTCGATGTTAGAAGGTGGAGGATCGCCGACGAAGTGCTGACCGACCGTATCTACGGGATGACCTATGTGAACGAAGACGGGGAGCTTGAGACGGTCCGCTTTACCGAGTTCCAGCGTAACTTCAGGGAGGAGCGTGATTACCTATGGCCGCTCCCTCAGAAAGAGATAGATATCACGGGTCTGGCACAGAATCCGGGATATTAAAACTCGCTGCCTTAGGTGGGAAAATGATGAATTTTACCCGGCGACAGTTCCTCGCAGCCGCGGGACCCGCTTTTCTATCGCTCCCTGGTGCTGCTGCTCTTGCTGAGGGAGCAACGGGCGGTACTGGGCAGGATGAGTTTAATCGTCTGTTCGATGGCCAAACCCTCAAGGGGTGGCATACGAACGAGCAGGAGATAGGGCATGGGAGCGGGGGAAGTTGGAAGGTAGAGCGCGGAGCTATCACGGGCGAGCAGGACCCACCCGGTTCTGGGAATGGGGGGATGCTAATGACTGACCACGAGTACGGCGACTTCGAACTGCTTATTGATCTATCGCCGGACTGGGGAATAGATAGCGGCGTGTTCCTTCGAGCCAACGACAAAGGCGAGTGCTTTCAAGTCTATGTGGATTACCGGGACCATGGTAATGTCGGCTATGTCGCTACGGAAGATCTTGAAAGCGAAAATCGAATGTTTATTCGTCCGTATAACATCTTTTCAAGAGAGAATGCTCGGGGAGAAGTCGTCGGTTTCGTCACTAAGCCTGACGAGCGCGACATCGCTTGGCGCTCCAGCTATTTGGAGTACAGCGCCACGCCTCAAGAATGGATAGAAGCATGGAGAATTGGCCAGTGGAATACCCTACGTATACGTTGCGTTGGCAAATACCCGCGCATTACTACCTGGATCAACTACACAAAAATCGCCGATTTCGACGGGGCCACTTGTCCGCATCCTCGGTATGACAGGCAAAGGATGTTTCGAAAGTTAAGCAGGAAAGGGGCTATTGCGTTGCAAGTTCATCGCGGAACTCGGCTTTGGAGAAAAGGCGCCAAATGCCGTTGGAGTAATATCAGAGTTAAGCCCTTGTAATGAGTGAAGCGAACAGTCTCCCCATGAGAGAAGAATGAAGAGACGGCATTTTCTCCGATCTTTTTCTTGCGGAACGGCTTCGGTCGTTGTCGGGAGAACACTCAGCCGTGCGCAAGGCACTACTACAGCGAAAAGCGACCGTCTCCCATACAAGATCGGCATTCGCCAAGCCAGCTTGCGAAACCCGAAGAATCCTTCGCAAAGGATGATCGCGAATCTTGACACGTTCAAGGTGGCTCGGGACATCCCAGGAATCACTGGAGTGGAGTTACAGGTGACTAATGGGACGCCAAATATGTGGGATTTTTCTGTAGCGCGTCAATACAAGACAGAGGCCAACCGATGGGGGCTGAGCGTGCCGGCTACGGCTGGGGTGTGGGAGCACACAAGATGGGGACCTCATGCTGGTTTGGATCTCGCAAAATCCATTCGGGCCTCGGAGATCGTAGGCGCTAGCACCATGTTAGTAGCCTTTTTCGGCGAATCTGCTCCCGACGTGACAGATGAGGCCTCGTACGGACCAGTGGTGTCCGCGCTAAAGGAAGCGGCGTCTCAGGCTAAGGAAGCGGGCGTAGTCTTGGGCTTGGAGAATTCTCTAAACCCGAAGGAGAACAAGGACTTGATAGGGATGATCGACCACTCGGCTGTCAAAGTGTACTACGACCCGGACAACATGTACCGCTTCGGGCACGGCGATGCTGCAGTTCCTGGAATAGAGCTGCTCGGGGGAGAGCAGATAGCGGGCGTTCATATGAAGAATAACGGCCGCTTGTTACAGCAGAAGGGGCGTGTTGATTGGGCTGCCGCCTTCCGCGCACTGACTGAGATCGGCTACGATGGGTGGCTGATATTCGAAACTCAGCATGAGAGCCATGAGCAATGTAAGGAGATGACGCGGCGGAACATCGCCTACGTCAAAGAGCACTTCTGTCCACCTCCTGGGTAGGTTCTTATTCTTTGAGAACGAGTACCTGGCAAACGCAAATGCATGGATCTGCAAAGCCTAACTCGTAGCACAGGCATGACGAAGGGAAACCTGGACTGATGTCAACATCAACAATCGAGGGCAAACGATGAAGATGCAAAGCAACTCGATCTACCATGTGTCGATCAGAGCATTGGGCATAGCGGTTCTTCTTCTGCTATGTGCTGCTGCGAGTCCAAGAAGCACAAAGGCGCAGACAGGTGCCGTCGCCGGTATCGTCACTGACAGCCTCACGGGCAGGCCGCTGCCGGGGGTCAACGTCGTGATCGAAGGCACGCAGCAGGGGGCCGCCACCGACAGGGATGGCCGCTACCGCATTGATGATGTCGAGTCGGGCACTCGCAACGTGCAAGCCTCCTTTATCGGCTACGCGACGAAGACCAGGAGGGGCGTGGAGGTTCAAGAAGACGCAACGGCCACGGTGGACTTTGCGCTCCGACCTGGGACGCTCACGCTCGACGAGGTCGTCGCCGTTGGCTATGGCACCCAGGAACGGCGCGACATCACAGGCGCAGTGGCTTCGATCAACGTGGATGCCACTGAGACTGCCCCGATCACTAGCACAGAGCAGCTTCTACAGGGCCAGGCTGCGGGCGTGCGCGTGGTGCAGAACAGCGGGGCGCCCGGTGGGGGGATCACCGTGAACATTCGCGGCACGAACTCGCTCACCGCCAACAACCAGCCGCTGTACGTCATTGATGGAGTGCCCGCTTTCATCGGCAGCGAGGCGCAAGCAAGTGCGCGGACGGGTACACCGATCAACCCGCTGGCGGAGATTAACCCGAATGACATCGAGTCGATCGAGATTCTCAAAGACGCCAGCGCCACGGCCATCTACGGCTCACGCGGGGCAAACGGAGTGGTCCTGATCACGACCCGGCGCGGCAAGTCTGGCGAGAACAACGTGCAATTCCGATCCAGCTACGGGGTGCAGAGTATTACAAACAAGCTCTCGCTGCTCAACGCCCGGCAGTACGCAGAGTTGGTGAACGAATCCTACACCAACATCGGGCTTGACCCGGTCTTTACCTCTGAAGAGGTAGCAAGCTTCGGCGAAGGAACCGATTGGCAGGAGGAGGTCTTCCGCACGGCCCCGGTGCAAAACCATTCCCTCACCTTTTCGGGGGGGGATGAGAGGACGAGCTACTTGGTCTCGAGCAGCTTCTTCGACCAGCGCGGGATTATCGAGAATTCTGGATTCCGCCGTTACTCCGCGCGGCTGAATCTCGATCAAGAAATGAGCGACCGCCTCCGCGTCGGCAACAGCCTGACGCTGAGCCGATCCGTTGGGAATCCTGCAATCGCTGGCGGCACGTTCGCCGCGAGGGGTGGGGGGGCGGTACTGATATCCCTTTTCGGCGCGCCCATGACGAGTCCGAGGGACGAGGAGGGGAACTACGTGCCGTTCGCCTCTCCGCCGCAACTGCTCACGCCTTACCCTAATCCGGTGGCTACGGTAGAGGCTATCACGAACGAGCAAACCGCTTCGCGTGTGGTGGGGGACCTCTTCGCCGAATACAACCTCACGGACGCGCTGCGCTTTCGGGCCTCTCTGGGTGGGAACGCAGTTTTCCAGCAGAACGATTACTACGCGCCCACCTTCGTCGTCCAGGGAGAAGACGTGGGGGGGGACGCGAGTCGGGGGTCGTCACAGGCGATCGACCTACTAAGTCAAAACATCTTTACCTACGAAAGCCCGCTCCGCGACCAGCGCGACCAGCTGGACATGACGGCCGGCTTCACCGCTCAGAGGTTCCGGCTCGAATCGGTCTATGCCGCGTCGCGCGAGTTTTCCACCGACATCACGGGAGCCAACGCTCTGGGGGCGGGGGCGGTGCCGTTCAGCACCGGCTCCGGGACGAACGAGTGGACGCTGCTCTCCTGGCTGGGTCGGGCCAACTACAGCTTAAACGGCAAGTACCTGTTCACCTTCACCGGCCGCTACGACGGCTCCAGCAAGTTCGGCGAGAACAACAAGTGGGGCTTTTTCCCTTCAGGGGCTTTCGCCTGGCGCGCCTCCAGCGAATCCTTCTTGCAGAATGCGGACTGGCTGAGCAACCTGAAACTGCGCGCCAGCTACGGTAAGACCGGTAACCAAGAGATCGGGACCTACAATTCCCTGGCTCGGCTCGGCACGAGCGAGTATCCAATCGGGGGGGGATTGCGGGTGGGCTACCACCCCGCAGGTCGGTCACCAAACCCCGATCTGAGGTGGGAGAGTACAACCCAGCTCGATGTGGGCGTGGACCTGGGCCTCTTCGGTCGGCGCGTGAGTCTGACGGCCGACTACTACCGGAGCAAAACCAACGACCTGCTTCTGGTCGTCGAGCTGCCTGTGACCACGGGGTTCAACTCCCAGTTGCAGAACGTGGGATCGTTGCAAAATCGGGGCGTGGAGTTGAGCGTCAATACCGTCAACGTACACCGGGAAAACTTCACCTGGTCAACCGATTTCAACATCGCCACCAACCGCACCGAGGTCGTCGAGCTTGGCGACGATAAGGAGATCTTTGCCGGAACCGCAGGCCTTTTTGGGCAACTCGGTGGGAACCCTGCCAGCATCATCCGGGAGGGGGAGCCGTTGGGTTCTTTCTACGGGTACAAGACGAACGGCATTTGGCAAATCGGCGATGATATCGAGAGCAGCGGGGACCCGAACGCCGCTCCGGGCGAGTACCGCTACGTAGACGTGAATGAGGATGGCGTGATCAGCCCCGAGGATCGCACCATCGTCGGGTACGCACAGCCGGACTTCTTCGGCGGGATCACGAATAATTTCGGCTTCGGGCCGTTTTCGCTGGACGTGACCATCACCGGCTCGTATGGCGGCGACGTGTTCAACGTTGCCGCGACCGAGATCCAATCGCTCTCAAGCCGGACAAACGAGACCGTGCGGTCCCTCGATCGCTGGACCCCGGAGAACCCGTCCACGACAGTGCCTCGTGCCAACGTCAACCGGCCCAGGCAGTTGCTGGACGTCTTCATCGAGGACGGCTCATATTTACGGCTCCAAAACGTGACGCTGGGTTACCAGCTGCCGGAGCGGTTGCTGCTCGAAGCGCGAGCGCGTGTCTACATCAGCGGTCAAAACCTGTGGACCTGGACCAACTACACCGGCTTCGACCCGGAGGTCAACAGCTACTCGAATGATGCTGGTGCCATGGGGGTTGACCTGGGGGCCTACCCGCGAGCGCGCGCCGTCAACATCGGTGTGAACCTGACCTTCTAAGTCATCTGCCATACGCCGGAAATTAACATCCATACGACGAATAGAGGTGACGCTATGAAAGCCAAATCCTGGACGATCACGTTCGTGCTCCTGCTTGGATTGGGAGGGTGCGATGGCATGTTGGAAGAAACCCCGGACGACTTCCTCTCTCCGCAGAACTTCTACAGGACGGCGACCGATGCGGAAGCGGCTATCGTCAGCGCGTACGCGCCCCTCGTCGCAACCGGTGGGTTTCAAGTTCACCTCCTGCGCCCGCTGATCGTCAGCCCTGACCTCGGCCGGGTCAGGCCGAACGAGCCGCAAGCCAGGATCCGCCGGCTCGGCACGCTGGATATCTCGCCGGAAAACCAATACATCACGGCTATCTGGGGAGCCTTCTACGAAACGATCAGCCGGGCGAACATCGTGATCGAGCGCGTGCCCGAGATCGACATGGACCCGACCCGGAGGGCGAGCATCGTGGGAGAGGCCAAGTTTCTGCGGGCGCTTTCCTACTTCTATCTGGTCCGCTTCTGGGGCGACGTGCCCCTGATCACCTCGTTAGAGGAGGCCAGCGCCGAGGTCGCTCGCACATCGAAGGAGGAGGTCTACTCGCTGATCATCCAAGACGCGCAGGACGCGGCGGCGGCGCTGCCCTTGGAGTGGGGTTCCAGCGACGTGGGGCGGCCTGCAAAGGGAGCCGCACAGGCGCTGCTGGGCGACGTATACCTCTACCGCCACGAGTGGCAGCAAGCGGCCGACGTCCTTGAGGAGATCATCAATTCGGGCGTTTACCGCCTCTACGACGACTACCTGCACGCCTTCCTTCCCGCCTTTAAGAACGGCCCCGAGCACCTCTTCTCCCTCCAGTTTACGGGCGAGATCGGGCCGAACTCCGTGCTGGTTCGCTTCTTTTACCCGAACGAGCTGGGTCGGAACCGGGGCGGGGGCAACTCCACCTTTCTGCCTACCGAGCTGCACTACGAGAGCTATCTGCCAGGGGACTACCGCCACGACGTGACCTTCTTCACCGAAGGGTGCAACATCGACGGCGAGTGCACCACCTTCGACCCCCACGTTTACAAATACCGGCCGACCAGCCCCGTCCCGATGAATTTCGGAGACACGAACTGGCCGATCTATCGCTACGCAGATGTACTCCTGATGTACGCCGAGACGCTGAACGAGCTGGGTAACACGGCCGAGGCCGTGGTGTACCTGAACATGATCCGTGCCCGCGCTCGTAACGGCGATGGCAGCGAGAGCCGCGAGCAGCCGGCCGACTACGCCGGGCCGATGAGTCAGGATGCGGTGCGTGACGCCATCTACAGGGAGCGCACCTGGGAGCTGGCGTACGAAGGAAAACGCTGGTTTGACCTGAAGCGACGGGGAGAGGACTACTTCATCTCGGAACTCTCGAAAGACCCCGAGGCAACAGATCTAGAACCAACGGACATGCTCTGGCCCATCCCGCAGGCGGAGATCGACCTGAACCCGAACCTGACGCAGAACCCAGGATACTGAAGCGACTCAAGGTTCATGGTGGGGCCTGATGAAGCAACTAGTGCTGTGCATAGTGCTGCTATTGACTGTTCTCCTCGAACTCCGAACCGTTCACTCAGCGGATGTGCGAGATGACCCCCGTTTCCAAGTGCCAGAGCACTTCGCCGTGGAGGCGGTGTACGCGCCCGAGCGGAGCGGCTCGGTTATAGCCATCAACTTCGACAGCCGGGGAAGGTTGGTGATGGCTAAGGAACAGGGGCCGATCGTGACCCTGCTCGACCCCGAAGAAGACGGCACGTACGAAGAGCGGGCCTTCACAGACCAGGTCACGAACTGCCAGGGCATGGTCTTCGACGGACTCGACCTGCTGGCTGTTGGCGCCGGCCCCGAGGGCGCCGGACTCTACCGAATCGTGGACGAGAACGGCGATGCGAGAGGCGACCGGGTCGAGATCATCACGCTTGCGACCTCCGAGATGCGGGAGCACGGCCCGCACGCCGTCTTCTTCGGGCCGGATGGGTACCTGTACTGGGCCTTAGGGAACGACACCGGCATCCAGCCGAGTCCGGCTCCGCTGTCGCCCTACCGGAACTATGTCGAGGGAAGCCTCACCTTTCTGCACACCGATCCGCGGGGGCGTGGCGCCAGTAGACGCGCGCCCGGCGGGGTGATCCTCCGCAAGGACCTGCAGGCTCCCCACTCGGACTGGGAACGCGTGGCGGGGGGCTTTCGCAATCAGTACGACGGCGGCTTCAACCTCGCCGGCGAGCTGTTCACCTTCGACTCCGACATGGAGGCGGACCTCAATCTTCCTTGGTACCGCCCCGTGCGTTCGGTGCACGTCGTTCCGGGTGGCGAGTACGGGTGGCGCACCGGCGCCAGAAAATGGCCTGCTTACTACCCGGACAACCTGCCGCCAATGACGGAGGTTGGGCGAGGCTCTCCGACCGGCATAGCTTTCTACCAACACCACGTCTACCCTGAGACGTACCGCGATGCGTTCCTACAGGCCGACTGGTCGCGTGGGCGCATCTTGGTTGGGCGGCTAAAGAGGTCGGGAGCGACATACACCCAGGTGCTTCAAGAATTCGTCCTGGGTATGCCTCTCAACGTCACCGACATGGCGGTGGGGCCGGGTGGGGCGGTGTACTTCTCGCTGGGGGGCCGCCGCACGGAAGGCGGGATCTACCGTGTGGTCTACGAGGGGCCAAGCCGGCAGACCGAGCCTCAGCCCCGATCACCTATCGAGGAAGCGCTTGCGCAGCCGCAGCCGCGCTCGGCATGGGGCCGCGCGCGAGCCGCCCGCTTGCGTGAGGGGGTGGGGGCAGCAGCATGGGAGCGAGCGCTCAAACGGGTGATAGAAGATGCCGAATCTCCACCCGAGCGCCGAGTCCGCGCGCTAGAGCTTCTCCAAGTCTTCGGCCCCGCGCCTGAAGAAGCGCTGCTTATCGCGTTACGTGATGACGCGCGGCGGGAGGTCCGGGCCGCGTCTACTTACTACTTGGCGCTACACCAGACCGACACTGCCCGACGCGAACTGGTTCGCCGCCTACGCGATGCCGATCCGATGGTGCGGCGCCGCGCCGCTGAGGCGCTCGTGCGGAGCGGGATCCATCCGGCGCTGGAGGCACCCCTGTCGCCGGTCAAGGACCTTTTCCCACTTCTTGGAGAAGAGGACCGCTTCGTCCGGTATGCCATCCGGGAGGCTTTGAAGCGGGTAAACCGCAACGGGTGGCGTGAGGAGGCATTGGCGCTCGATGAGTACCCGCAGGCCACCGAGGCGTTGCTGGCCCTCGTGCAGACGGCGGAGAACACCCATGACATACCGTTCCTCCTACAGCGCGAATTGGAGCTGCTCAGGGAGCGCCCTTCCGACGCGGAATTGCTCGGCCTGCTCCGCGTCATCGAGCTGACCCTGCTTCAGGATGCTGGGGTGGAGTACCCGCAGTACGGAGAAATCGGAGAGCTGCTGCTGGAGCGCTTTCCGACCGTCTCTGCCAGCCTGAACCGTGAACTGGCACGGGTACTGGCCTACCTTCAGACCCCAGGGGCCATCGGCGAGATCCTGGCGGAGCTGCTGGCTCCGAAGAGCGACCAGGAGCAGCAAATCTTCTATGCCTATACCTTGAGTGCCTTCAGCGGCGGCTGGGAGGACCAGCAGGAGGAGTCGCTGATTGGCTGGTTCGAGAGCGTGCGAGCGGAGGAGTGGAAAGGCGGTGCCGCCTTCACCGGTTACCTCGGAAGCATCTGGAACGACTTCCTGGCGCACATGCCGGAGGAGGGGGGGCGACTCGCCACAGAGCGCGTGCCCTCCCTGAGTCCGCAGATGCAGGAGGGGAGTGCGAATGCCCCGGCCTTTCAGCGCAACGGGTACACCGAGACGGTTTCGGAGAAGGAAATCTATGAATACCTGCTCTACGACCCGGTGAGCTACAGGGGCGACCCCGCAGCAGGCGCGGCGGCGTTCGAGAAAGCCTTCTGCTCGAGTTGCCACCGTTTTGGCCCGCTCGGTCGGGGGGTTGGTCCGGATCTGACCACGGTCGGCCGGCGCTTCCAGCGTAAGGACCTTCTTGAGGCGATCCTCTACCCGTCGGAGACCATATCGGACCAATGGGCCACGGAAGAGATCATCAAAAAGAATGGCGAGACGCTGACCGGGAACGTCTACCGGGAGGATGCGCAGGCGGTGACGTTGTCGGTTACGGCGGGGCCTCAGGTCACGATTCTCAAATCCGAGATCGCCTCGCGTACGCGGTCGAGCACCTCTTCTATGCCGGAAGGGCTGATGAACAACCTGACCCGGCAGGAGATGAAGGAGCTGCTTCTTTTTCTGGAAGGGGGGGTGGAAGCCCTTCCTGACTCCTTGAACTGAGGTTCTAATGCGGACTCTGAAAATTTCTTCCGCCATCGACTCAGCTCTCCTCAGCGGGAGGACAGTTGTGAGAGAGGTATGCGTTGTGCTCGTCGCAAGTCTCGTCTCAGGGTTCCCGCTGACGGTTTTGGCACAGCAACAGGCAGGCTACGGCTTGCAGCCAGAGCGGCCCAACATCCTCTGGCTAATCGCTGAGGACATGGGGCCGGACCTCGGCGCCTATGGTACCGCTGGGGTGCAAACGCCCCACCTCGATCGCTTGGCACGACAGGGGATGCTCTTTGAGAACGTCTTCACCGCCAGCCCGGTCTGTTCGCCTAGTCGGTCATCGCTCATGACGGGCATGTACCCAACGACTATTGGCGCGCACAACCACCGTTCACATCGGCCGGACGACCCTTCCGAGTATCCCTTCCCGCTTCCCGACTCGGTGCGTTTGGTGACGGACTGGCTGCGCCACGCCGGCTACTTCACTGCTAACGTCGTGCAGTTTCCACCGTCTATTGGGTTTCGAGGCTCCGGTAAGACCGACTGGAACTTCTCCTACGCCGGCCGGCCCTTCGACTCGCACCAGTGGAGCGACCTTAAAGATAATCAACCCTTCTACGCGCAGGTCAACTTCTCGGAGACGCACCGCGGCGAAGCCTGGGAACGGGCGCAGGAAACCTTAGAGCAGCCCGCCAACCTGGATGAGGTCGAGCCTCCACCGTACTATCCCGACCACCCAGTGGTGCGCCGCGAGTGGAGCGCGTACCTCAACACCGTCATGGCGCTCGACCGGAAGGTGGGCCGCGTGTTAGATCTCTTAGAGCGCGAGGGATTAGAAAAAAGTACCGTGGTCGTCTTCCTCGCCGATCACGGGCGGGCGATGCCACGCGGTAAGCAGTGGCCTTACGACAGCGGCCTCCACGTACCGCTCATCATCCGCTGGCCGGAGGGCATGAAAGCGCCTCCGCAGTACGAGGGCGGCACGAAGGTAGACCGGCTCATCAGCGCCATTGACCTCACAGCCACGACGCTGGCAATGGCTGGCGTTCAGAAGCCCGTAGCCATGCAGGGTCGCGTGTTTTTAGGGCCAGATTCTGGCCCGCCTCGTCTCTACGTCTTTGGCGGACGCGACCGCGGGGACGAAACCGTCGACCGGATGCGTACGGCGCGCTCACGACGCTTCCGTTACGTGCGCAATTACTATCCGGAGCGGCCTTATCTGCAGCGCAACCGCTACAAGGAGGCGAACTACCCAATCCTCTGGCTGATGCGCAAGCTGCATCGAGAAGGCAAACTAGATGAAGACGAGCAGCGATTCATGGCTTCAGAGCGCCCGGAGGAAGAGTTGTACGACCTGAGGTATGACCCGCACGAGACTACCAATCGGGCGGATTCGGCCGCGTACCAGGCCCTCCTGAGGCAGATGCGAGGTACGCTTGACGCCTGGATCAAACGCACAAACGACCAGGGGCGGTTCGAGGAAGACCCCGCCGTTGCCGAATACTACCGACGGAAAGCGGTCCAGAAGCACTCAGGCAAGATTGAGGAAATGAGCGAGAAATGGGGTGTGCCGCCATATCCAGAACTACAAAAGCGATGAGGTTTGTCCGTCCGATTTTTCTGGAAGAGGGGGGAGGCCATCCCAATTCTCTGAAGCGGAGGTTCTAACCCTGAGCTTAGACGCCTCTTCTGCTTTAAATCAGCTCTTCGTCTCACTCGATGGCAACTACTGAACGCGGCCCTAAAAACATGGACTCAAACACACGTATCCTCTGCCTTGCTATCTGCTTGGCTTTCGCAGCGACCTGTCCCGCCGCTGCGCAAGTTTTTCACAAGGAGCTACGGCTGCCCGTCGAAGGACTCAGCGAGCGCGTCACACGCCGAGTTGACGTAGCCCCCGGCGACACGGTCGTCCTCTTCAACGAGGACGGGCCCGGTTGCCTCCTCCACTGGTGGATGACCTACTCGCGACGAGGACCCGAACCCGACCGCGGTCATCAACTCCGCCTGAAGATCTACTATGACGGCGCGGAAGAGCCGGACGTTGACGTGAACCTGGCGGAGTACTTCTCCATCCTCTTGCGCAACAGGGTTTACACAATCGACAACGCGGCGATCAAGGTGCTCCCGTCGAACGGACTGAACTCGTACCTGCCTATGCCTTTCGAGTCGCTTCGCATGGAGATTGCGAACGAGAGTCCGGTGGAGGTGCCCCTGTGGTTTATGGGCGACTGGCACCGCTACCTGGATCTCAAGGATCTAACTCCACTGAGGCTGCGCGTGCTTCATCGCAAAGAGTCTCCTGCGGAGGCGTACGGAAGTTATCTCATGGCCGACCTCGAGGGACAGGGATTCGTCGCCGGCATGACGATGGCGGTGCGCGAGCTGGACACCACGGACAGGTGGTTTCACTCCGGCGGCGACCTGGTGCTGCTGGACGGAATGAACCGCCCGCGGGCGTTGCGGGGGATCGGCGGGGAGGACGTCTTCGGCATGAGTTTCGGCATGTCGCCCATGCAGACGGATTGGGTCGGCTTGGCGTACAACAACGACGAGGAGCGTACAGGGAGTTCTCCCGAGGATGCCGAACCGTACGAGGTGATCAGCTACCGCGTCTTTGGACCCGATCCCATCTGGTTCACGTCGTCCGCCGTCGTTCGCTTCGGTAGCAGGGCCAACGATATCGAGAGCGTCATCTACGCGTACACCGCGCCTGCTGCCCAGCCCGTAGCGGCCATGTCGCCGGCAACGTGGCAGGTGGCCGGCCCGTTCGAGGCGGCCTCAGCTGAGGACTTCGACAGAAGCGAATGGGCGGAGCAGCCCGTTGCCGACTGGCCCAACGAGCACGTTGCCGACTTTGGTTTATACCGGGCCGACGTCAAAGGCGTGCCTGAAGGCGAGCACCCGATCACGTTCAACCTGCCAATTCAGGCACGCGCCGAGCACGGTTGGGTCGACTTCACGCGCCACTTCCGCGGACGCGGGCGAGCCAACGTCCGCACGCAGCCCACTGACGTGGCGGCGTACGCCGTCGGTACGCTGCAAATCGACGAAGCGGGTACCTACAAGATTAACGTCGGGTATGACGACTGGCTCGCCCTTTGGGTGAATGGCGAGAAGGTCCACGCAGGTCAGCACGGTGAGGGGTTCGAGGTGGAGCATCTAACGCACCAGTTGCCTGCCGGTGAAGCCAACTTCCGTGTCAAACTGTCCAACCACGGCAATTTTCAGTGGAGGCTCTGGGCGTTCAGCTTTTCCGTAGAAGAGCAGCAGAACGATTGAGTACCTCAGCAGCGTATCTCCTTCTGGGGGAGGAGCGGAAGCGCTGCGGGAGTATGGACGGAAGTACAAGTCACAGAGGCCTGTTAGATGACACATTCAACGGCGGGTTCACCGGTCCGCTTTGGATTGATCGGGTTTGGCGCGTGGGGCCGCTGCCACGCGGAGGCGGTTGCGCGGACGGAGGGCGCTGAGTTGGTAGCGATTTCGGCTCGCTCGGAGGAGACGTGCAGCACCGCTCGTGAGGCGTTCCCGAGCGCGGCCGTGTTCTCGGATTACCGGGCGCTATTGGACCGAGAGGACATCGACGTGGTAAGCGTTGTGCTTCCCTCTGATCTCCACTACGAGGTGGCCTCGGCTGTGCTCACTGCAGAGAGGCATCTGCTCCTGGAGAAGCCGATGGCGCTTTCCCTCGAGCATTGCGACGACCTGATCCGTCAAGCTGAGCAGCGCAACCGCCTGCTGGCGATTGGTCATGAGTTCCGTTTGTCGTCGTTGTGGGGGAAGGTCAAAGAGCTGGTAGACGCCGGGTTCGTGGGCGAGCCGCAATACGTACTTGTCGAGTTGTCGCGCAACCCTTACCGGCACGGGGCCGACGGTTGGCGATACAATATCGACCGGGTCGGCAATTGGATCTTGGAAGAGCCGATTCACTTCTTCGATCTGGCCCGCTGGTATCTCAGCTCTGCTGGGGAGCCGGAAGAGGTGTACGCTGTCGCCAACTCACGGCAACGGGGCCACCCGGAACTGCAGGACAACTTCAGCTCCATCGTCCATTTTCCGAATGGAGCGTATGCCGTCATCTCTCAGACCCTTAGCGCCTTTGAGCATCATCAGACGGTGAAGCTGACCGGGACGGAGGGGGCTTTGTGGGGAAGCTGGAGCGGCGCGCAGGACCGCACCCGACACCCCACCTTCTTTCTAAAAGCGTTCGATGGCGAAGAGGTAGAAGAAGTGTCTATCGAAAAGGTCACTGGGGAGGTGTACGAGCTTGAGGATCAGGTGGCTCTGCTCGTCCGCGCGGTTCGCGACGAAGCGCCCCTCTCTGCCACGGGAGAAGATGGCAGGTGGTCGGTCGCCATGTGTCTGGCCGCAGCACGATCCGTAAGAACGGGGCAACCTATAAGATTGGATGCGGAAGGCTGACGACGAGAGGACAAAAAAGTGAGCACCCCCTTGAAGTTGTCAGGCGAAGACCCTATCGTTATGTTAGGCTTAACAAAAAACTCAGAGATTCAGTTTTTCTATGAAGAGGTAAACGGAAGCGCTTCTAACTTCCCGTGAGCCTTCGAGCTTATCTGACGCAGGCAGCACGGTAGGATTTGCCGCTGTCCAGCTCCCCTGCGTTTTCTCACCACCGCGTCGAATTATTATGGACCGACGGCGATTTCTAAGTTACATGCAGCACGTGGTCGCTGGGGCTACAGCATTGCATGCGTTCCCGCCTAATTTTTCCGACCCTGCGGGCGATTTGCGGAAGGGCGTTCGGCGGTTCGAGTCGCTCGATGGAGAGCGCTCTTTTGCACTGTTGGACAGCCCGCGCCAGCACATCAATATCGACTTCGACTGGCGGTTTCTCTTGGGCGATCCGCTCGAAGCCAGAAGCCCTGGGTACGCCGATGGTGACTGGCGCCAGCTCGACCTACCCCACGATTGGAGCATCGAAGGGACGTACGACGAGGATCATCCCGCCGGAGTGCGGGGTGGCTTTCTTCCTACGGGAGTCGGCTGGTACCGCAAAGCGCTCCGTTGGAATCCGGAGTGGGAAGGAAGACGTGTGCGAATCGTCTTCGACGGGGTGTACATGAACAGTGACGTGTGGATCAACGGCTTGCATTTGGGGCAACACCCTTATGGGTACACGGGCTTCAGCTATGATCTGACACCGCATCTACAGGAGGAGAGGAACGTGATTGCCGTGCGGGTGGATCACCGCTTGGCGCCGAGCGGGCGGTGGTACACCGGCTCCGGGATCTACCGGCACGTGTGGCTGGAGGTGACTGCCCCTGTGCACGTAGCGCACAACGGAACGTACGTGCGTACTCCAGAGGTGAGTGAGAGGCAGGCCTCCATGCTCGTAGACACCGAAGTGCTAAACGAGGGGGCGGATGACCAGACGATCACGCTGGACACGCGAGTCTTAGATGAAAAGGGGGAGGTGGTCGCGCAAACCAGCACTTCGCACCGTGTGGCAAGCGGGGGGGGGCACACGTTCGCGCAGAAGCTGGAGGTGGCCGAGCCAACCCTTTGGTCACCTGACTCGCCCACGACGTACTCCGTGGAGAGCCAAGTGCTCTCCGGAGAAGAGATGCTCGATGCCTACCGGACGGTTACGGGCTTCCGATGGTTCGAGTTCACCACGGATCGGGGCTTCGTGCTCAACGGGGTTCCGACGGAGATTAAAGGCATGTGCATGCACCATGACGCCGGGCCGGTCGGGGCTGCTGTGCCAGAAGACGTCCTCCACCGGCGGCTAAAGGCGCTCAAAGAGATGGGCGCCAACGCCATTCGCACGGCTCACAACCCGGCTGCTCCCGAACTCTACGCGATGGCCAACGCGATGGGGTTCCTCATCATGGACGAGGCCTTCGACGGGTGGCACCGGGAGAAAGCGAAGTTTGACTACGGCCTCTACTTCGAGCAGTGGTGGAAGAAAGACCTCACCAGCTTCATTCGGCGTGACCGCAACCACCCAAGCGTGGTCCTCTGGAGCATCGGCAATGAGGTGCGCGGCTACACCCCTAAGCAGCAGAAAAAGATGGTCAGCTTCGTCCACGCGTTGGACCCGACGCGCCCCGTCACTCAGGGACGTGGTTACGCCGGCGGTCATCTCGATGTCGCCGGCTTCAACGGCCACGGCGAAGTGAAAGGTAGTATTGAAGCCTTTCACGCAGAGCACCCCGATACTCCTGTCATCGGAACGGAGATGACGCACACCTACCACACGCGCAACGTCTACCGAACACAGACCGAATACCGCACGCGCGATTTTCCTGGCCCCTGGGAGGCGTCCAACCACTTAGAGCGCTGGGAGGATATGAAGAGCAGCGTCTACATAGTGCCAGACCTGACCGAGGAAGAAGTCTTTACCGACGTCAACCCGCACTACCGTTCCTCCTACGACAACTGCCTCGTGCGCATGTGTGCGAGGGATCAAATCCGGATTTCTCGAAGGCTTCCGTACCTTGCGGGCACCTTCCGCTGGGTCAATTTTGACTATCTGGGCGAGTCATACGGCTGGCCGGCGCGGGCGCATGAGTCCGGCATCTTCGATCTGGCTGGCTTCCCGAAGGACCACGTTTACCTGTACCAGAGCCAGTGGAGCGATAAGCCGATGGTGCATCTCTTGCCGCACTGGACGCACCCCGGCAAGGAAGGCATCGAGATCCCCATCGTTGTCTACACCAACCAGGAGGGGGCTGAGCTTTTCCTCAACGAGCGCTCGCTCGGAGCAAAGACCTTCGAGGCCGAGGATCAAATGCAGCTCGTCTGGAAGGTACCCTACGAGCCGGGCGAGTTGCGCGTTGTGGCCACGTCCGGCGGCGATCCTGTCGTAGAGAAGGCCGTGCAGACGGCCGACGCGCCAGCAGCCGTGCGAGGTACGCTGGACCGGGAGACCGTTCGAGCCAACCGTCGAGATGTGGTTCACGTGGAGATCGACATCACCGATAAGGCAGGTTACTTGGTGCCAGATGCCGGTCATGAGGTCAGGTTCGAGATCGAAGGGCCGGCAAACCTTATCGGGGTGGAAAACGGAGACATCCTCGACTTAAGCCCCCACAAGGTGCCTTACCGACGGGCGTTCAAGGGGAAGTGCTTGGCGATGGTGCAGGCGACTGATGAGGCCGGGCTGATCAACATCACGGCGCGTGCGGAGGGGCTGGAGCCTGCCGTTCTGCAGGTGCAGGCAACTTCTTCGTCATAGGACCTGGACTCGGAAGCATCGCAAATCGTGGTCGCGGGACAACTCAGACTGAGCTGAGGCCAGCCTCAAACATGCTTGTTTTTTCAAAACATCCAGCCCGTATTCCCCTCGGCTTTCTGATGGCCGTAGCTGCGTTAGCGGCGACGCTTCATGCCGGTAGTTCGCAAGCGCAGCCTGCTGAGCGCCCGCCCAACATCGTCTTCATCATGGCTGACGATCTTGGTTACGGGGATCTCGGCAGCTACGGCCAAGAGAAAATCCAGACCCCAAACCTCGACCGGATGGCGCGAGAAGGTCTGCGCTTCGCCCAGTTCTACAGCGGCTCGACCGTATGCGCCCCTTCGCGTTCGGTGCTCATGACCGGCCAGCACACGGGCCGCACTCCGGTACGTGGCAACAAGAGGACCTCCGCGTCTATCGGGAATTTCCCCTTACCTGCCCAGGCCGAGACCCTGGCCGAAGTGCTTCAGAAAGCCGGTTACGCCACGGGTATGTTTGGAAAATGGGGTCTTGGGGGGCCTGGCTCTGAGGGCCTTCCTGCCGAGCAGGGCTTCGATGAGTTCTTCGGATACCTCGACCAGTTGCGCGCGCATTTCTACTACCCGGAGTTTCTCTTCCGTAACGGGGAGCGCGTGCCGCTCAAGGGCAATAAGGTCGTGAGCGACCCGCGCGTCCCGGGGGCGGGTCATCCCGTCGAGCGCGGCACGTACAGCCACGACGCAATCGTAGACGAAGCGCTTGATTTCGTCGCGCGTCACCAAGAGGAGCCGTTCTTCCTCTATCTGCCGTTTACCATTCCGCACGCCTCCATAATAGCGCCCGAGGAGGCGATGGCTCCTTACCTGGATGAAAAGGGGAAGAGCATTTTCCCTGAGCGCCCGTTTCCGGGCAACGGCTACTCGCCACAGCCAATGCCACGCGCGGCCTATGCGGGGATGGTTTCGCGGATGGACCGGGACGTGGGAAGGCTCTTGGACCGGCTCGAAACGCTGGGCATCGCTGAGAACACCATTGTCTTTTTTACCTCAGACAACGGCCCTTCCAGCGAGGGGGGCGCGGACCCGGCGTTCTTCGATTCAAACGGGCCGTTGCGCGGAAAAAAGCGTGACCTGTACGAGGGGGGCATCCGCGTGCCGATGATTGTGTGGGGGCCGGGCCAGAAGGTGCCCTCCGGCAAGGTGAGCGATCAGGTCTGGGCGGCGTGGGACGTGCTTCCGACGCTGGCGGACTTAGCAGGGGCAGCGGTGTCCAGTTCTGTTGATGGGCTTTCGTTCGCGCCAGCGATTCAGGGACAGCCTGAACAGCAGGAGGAGCACGCCTATCTGTACTGGGAATTCTACGAAGGGGAGACGGCGCAAGCGGTACGGAAGGGGAGGTGGAAGGCCGTGCGGCAGCCGATATTTACCGGCGAAATCGAACTCTACGACCTCAGCAAAGACGTGGGCGAGGAGCACGATGTGGCGGGCCAGCACCCGGAGGTCGTGCGGCAGGTCGAAGTGATGATGAAGGAGGCGCATACGCCTTCCGGAATATGGACGGCTTCGAGTCAGGACTGAGAAAGCACGACCAACTTGTCGGCAAGAAGTTATCACAAATCAGCTTAAGCCAATGAATAGATGGGGATCGCAGAAAAGCACTGCTGGTGCGATGGCTGATCAGAAAGAGAGTCTTGGAGACGATGCCAGAAGAGCTTCGGCTGAGAACGGTTTGGTAATGCAGCCAACCGCTCTGCGGTCTCGACGGCACTTTTTGCAAGTGTGCGCAACAGGCGCCGCTGCTTGGTCGGTGCTCGGCGCGTATGCCGGTGCCGCGTATGCCGGCGTGGGAAGGCGCGGCCCAGCGGCGCGCACGATCCCCTTCAGTGCCGGTTGGCTTTTCGGCGGCCCTCTCGATGAGGACGCTACCAATGAGGACCGCACCGAGAGCACGCTCGCGATGGCGTCCCAGCCCGACTTCGACGACAGCGCCTTCACGGAGGTTACGCTCCCGCATACAGTGACGGACCTGTCGTGGCGCGAATGGGATAAGGAAAGCTGGCAGAAAGTATGGATCTACCGTCGGCATTTTGAAGTCGCCCCGGATTGGGAAGGGCACCGCGTCTTTGTTGATTTCGGCGCGGCGATGACTGCTGCAACGATCACTCTCAACGGCCATGAACTCGGCGAGCACATCGGCGGCTACCTGCCCTTCAGCTTCGAGCTAACCGATCACCTGGCGTCCGGCAACAACGTTCTGGCGGTAACGCTCGACTCGCACTTCAACATCAACGTGCCGCCTAACCGGCCCGAACCGCACGAGCCGGAAGAGGTTGATTTCTGGCAGCCCGGCGGAATCTACCGGCAAGCAAACCTGCGCGCGGTGCCGCAGGTGTTCCTCGCCGATGTCTTCGCCAAGCCGGTCGATGTCCTCGGCGCGGACCGGCGCCTTGAGGTGGAGTGCACGATCGACGCAGCCGTCGCGCCCGAAAGCGCCATGCGCGTCGGCGTGGAGTTGCGCGATGGCGGCGGGAGGATTGGTTCGACCTCCGCACCCGTCACGATTAGCGAAACGGGGCAGACGACGGTCAATCTCACCATGCGCGATCTCAAGGACGTCCGTCTCTGGGGCGTCGACGATCCGCAGCTCTACGATGTGGTCGTGACGCTGTCGGCTGACGGCGAGCCGGTGCACGACTACGCGACGCGTATCGGCTTTCGCGAAGCCCGATTCACTAAGCAGGGCTTCTTCCTCAATGGCGAGCGGGTTAAGATTTTCGGCCTCAATCGGCATCACTTCTATCCCTTTGCCGGCGGCGCGATGCCCCCGCGCGTGCAACGCAAGGACGCCGAGATCCTCCGCAAGGAACTCAACTGCAACATGGTCCGCTGCTCGCATTACCCACAGGCAGAGGCCTTTTTTGACGCCTGCGACGAGCTTGGGCTGATGGCCTTCGAGGAGGTCCCTGGATGGGGCATGTGGTTAGGCAACGACGAGTGGAAGGAGCGAGCGATCCGCCAGGTCAGCGGCATGGTGCGGAGCCATCGCAATCATCCGTCCATCGTGATTTGGGGCGCGCGGTTAAATGAGACGCCCAACGACGTGGATTTCTACACGAAAGCCCGCGATGTCGCTCATTCCTTGGACGACTCGCGGCCTACTACGGGTGCCGTAATCGGGGGGCTTCATGACACAACGGACTTCGTTCAGGACGTATTTTCCCTCAACGACTACTACCGCGAAGACGGGCACGCTTCGCTGCGTCCGCCGCGGACCGAATGGCCCTACCTGGTCACTGAGGCGGTCGGCACCTTGAGCGGCGACTTCAAATTCTACACTCGTGTCGAGCCTGTGGAGGCGCAGCAAGCGCAGGCATCCGCCCACGCTCACGTCCACAACAAGGCTTTCTCCGACAACCGCTACTGCGGACTCATCGCCTGGGGGGCGTATGACTACGTGTCGGGCACAGGCAACCGGCGGTGGGGAGTAAAATTTATCGGGGTAGCAGATCTGTTCCGTGTGCCCAAACTGGGAGCGGCCATCTATCAGGCCCAGGTGGACCCCAGGGTCCGCCCGGTCATCGCGCCGGCCTTCTACTGGGATTTTAGCATCAAGGCGCTGCCTATCGATAGGAGCAGGGGGAACATGATCTGCTCGAACTGCGAGCGGCTCGAACTCTTCGTAGACGACGAGCACCACGCCACGGTTCATCCGGATACGAATCGGTTCGGTCACCTGCCTTACCCACCGAGCTTTGCTGATCTTCACAGGGTGCGCGGCCAAGTGGCGAAACCCGAGCTTCGCATTGACGGCTACGTCGGGGATCAGCAGGTGCTCTCGCGGAAGTTTTCTTCGGATCCGTCTGGCGATACGTTGACGGTAGAGGCCGACGACCAGGAGCTTGTTGCTAACGGTTCCGATGCGACCCGAGTCGTCTTCCGCGTGCTCGACAAGTACGGTGCCCCGCGACCTTACGTTGAGGGCGAGGTGACCTTCGAAGCGGAAGGGCCGGGCAGGCTCATCGGCGACAATCCATTCGCGTTCGTTGACGCTGGCGGGGTCGGTGCGGTCTGGATCCGCACGAAGCACGAGATGCCTGGCGAGATCAACCTCACCGTATCGCATCCGTCGTACGAGTCGCGCACGGTAACTATTCAGGCTACGTAATCAAAAGCGAGACCTCGACTTTGAGAGCTTTAGGTGATAAATGTGTCATATCAATAAAGTTGGATATATATGGGCCTTAACACAGTCATAATTCTTGCTGTCGCCGCGTACGGTACTCTAATGCTAGGCATTTCGCTGTACTGGATGTTCCGGGTCAAAGAGCCAGTAGATTTCTTCATGGCGCAACGGGGTATTGGACCCGTTACCATGACGGGTACGGTCCTGGCCACCGGAGTAGGCACAGGCGTCACGCTCGGGGCTTCCGGGCTTGCCTATACTAGCGGATGGGGTGGGGCATTATATCCGATTGGCTTGGGATTAGGAATACTTCTTGTCGGAAAGATGTTCGCTCAAATGCGCGAATATAATTTCATGACCCTGAGCGAGGAGATAGCATGCTACTATGGCGGAAATGCAGCGATTTATAACTTCGCCAACGTGATGCTATTCTTATCAAAGGTGTTTTGGCTTTCGGTGCAGATTTTAGGTGGGGGGTTTATTATCAGTCTAATTATTAGCGGAATTTCCGTTGAGTATAGCATAATAATAGCTGGGATCTTAATTGCCGTCACTACCATCCCGGGGGGCTTGCTGACCGTCGTTTACACGGATGTAGTTCAAGTATCTATTTTACTCGTTGGGTTTATTGCCATGGTCTTTGTTGTCCTCGGCGACTTCGGAGGGCTGGCAAATCTGCAAGCCGAGGTCCCACCTGGATACTCCACATTTTTAGGAGTTGGAGAACTTGGATGGAAGACGGTGGTTGCGATTCCTGTAGCATTGATACTCTCCCAAATAGCAGACACGAACAATCGGCATCGTATCTACAGTGCCACGTCGAAGAAAGCAGTAAGGATAGGGATGTATACCGCAGGTACGTTTGAAATAATTTTCTCTATCGTTATTGGCATTGGAGGAATGGCGGCCTATGCCTTGAATCCAGGACTACCTGTTCAGGATCAAGCCATACCATGGCTGGTTATGAACGCATTTCCTGCTTGGCTCGCCGTAATTGTTGTGGTGGCGATTGTTGCATCGACGATGTCTTCTGGAGATTCTGATGCTGCGGTAAGCGCGACGTTTTTCGTCCGCCACATCTTCCCAATGGCGACAGGTCGTTCGGCTAAGAATCCGCTTAGCGTGGCCAGGTACGCACTAGTAGTTATTTTTATCTTAGCCACCCTCGCTGCCCTTTCTGCAGAAAACATCGTAGATTATGTGATAGACTTTCTCTCGATTGTACTGAGTGGATTAGCCGTCGTAATTCTTCTTGGGCGATTCTGGGGAAGGGCTACCTGGCAGGGGGCAGTCACAGCGGTCATTCTTGGAGCCGTTGTCTCCTTACTGGTGATGATGATACCCAGCCAGGAGGAATTTTGGAAAAGACCGATTATCCCCGCAACATTAGCTGCTCTTGTTGGCGAAGTGATCGTTAGTCTTTTCACGTCACCGAATAAAATTTCTTTTGAAGAGGTGGCAGTAATAATGGAGAAGGAACGGCAAGAACATGGTTTGGAACAAGCACCTATACCTACGGGAGAGTACATTGAAGAAAAAGCAGCTGCTAAGAAGAGAATGCTTTAGTCCATAACACTATGCAGCCGCAAACTTAACTCAGCGAAACCCTAATTTGACAAACAACGAGACTGGGATGGCAGAGCAAGACGTACCGCAGCTCAATTTCAATCGGGTAACGCCTGATATAAAAGTTGGTGTTCTTGTTCTACGTAGGGAACGTCCGGGTTTCGATCAAGACTGGGGCAAAGAAATAGAAGATAAGGCGAGAGAAGCGCTTCTGGAACTACCCTATGAGGTGCTCTTCTCAAACAGGCGCATTGTCGATGACCGATCTCTTCGAAGTGCTTTAGATGAATGCAGAGACAAAGAGGTGAATGCTCTTATCGTGTTGCAGCCTACTATGAGCGATGGGCGGTTAGCTCCGGTGCTGGCGCAACAATGGGATCTCCCGATAATACTATGGGCTACGCCGGAGAGGAAAGAAAGTGTAAGCGCAAATTCTCTCGTAGGAACCCACATCTTCGCCTCTACCATTCGCCAACTTCGGCATTCCTTCGAGTTGGTGTATGGTATGCCTGGGACTATGCAGGTGGCCCGCCAACTAGACGCAGCGGTGCGTATCGCTTATGCTGTTTCGCAACTGCGCAACGGGAAGATAGGCCTGATAGGTTATCATGCCCCTGGATTCATAGACATGCACATGGACCCCTATCTGCTTAGCAGGGAGTTAGGGATTCAGGTGTCGCACATCAGTCTCATAGCGTTTCTTTCCTTAATGAAAGGGATCTCAGAGGAAGAGATCCAGGAAGACGTGGATCGCGTCCAAGAGCTTGGTCTTCCGTTCGAAGAAGATGTCTCGGCGGACGACCTGCCGCTGTCTTCGAGGTATTACCTTGCTCTTCTTAAGCACATGGAGGAGGAAAACCTGAGCGGGGTCGCTATCAGAGACTGGAGTGAGTTGGCGCAAGAAGTTGGGCAATGGCCCTACTTGCCTATCGCTCGGCTGCTCTCGCAGGGATATGCGGTGGCCATGGAAGGTGACGTGGATGGAGCGCTGGCCTGCTTGATAGGCAACGCTCTCGGCTGTGGAGTGGTCTACATCTCAGATTGGCTTGAGCACACTGATGAAGTTGTCACCCTGTGGCATACCGGCAACGCCCCGTTTCAACTGTGCCAACCCGTAGGGAGCGAGGGCGGCCCTCGCATTGCCAGGCATTTCAACAACGACAATCCGGCTGTTGTAAACGCTGACCTGCGTCCGGATATGCCGGTCACCATCTATAGAGTCTGGCACTGCGATAACGAATATCGAATGATGGCTTTTGAAGGCCAAATCATTCATCCACCTAAACGCTTCAAAGGTACCAACGGCTTTGCTCAAGTGAACGGCATGTCCTTGAACCGCTCATTCAGGCGGCTTTGCCAAGAGGGTATGCCTCACCACGTTTCAGTTGTAGAAGGACACCACGCCGCTCTGTTCGAGCGATTCGCTGAACGGGCTGAGATCAGTTTCATCAAGCTCTAGTCTCGTTACGCTACCCGCCAGTCCTCAAAAGGTAAGAGCGAAGCAAACCGTAAGTGTCATACGCGCTTTGTGACCTATGAACTCATATGACGTGTTGATTACAGAGAGGATGGATGGTGAGGCTGTCGAGAGGCTCAAGGAGAAGTACGACGTGTATCACGATCCCGAACTCTGGAAAAGCCAGGAAGAGCTTGCGGAGCGGCTGTCAGCATCAAGAGCGGTCCTCATACGAAACCAGACCCGTATGCACGAAGACGTGCTTTCCAAAGCCCGTGCGCTGCGTGTGATAGGTCGGGCAGGAGTGGGATACGACAACATCGACATCGAGGCGGCGAGCAGAAGAGGGATTGTCGTATGTTTCACCCCCAACGCCAATGCCATCGCCACGGCCGAACATACTGTAGCACTGATGCTGGCCTTGGCGAGAAAGATACCGGCCGCCGACCGCTCCACCAAGCAGGGGCATTGGGAGCGCAGTCGTTTCCTCGGGCAGGAGCTTCACGGTAAAACGCTTGGCGTGTTGGGCCTTGGGAGCATCGGGATGCGGGTGGCCATGCGTGCGAATGCCTTCGGGATGGACATACTGGCGTTTGACAAGCATCTCTCGAAACACAGTCCTGCGCTGACGGAAACGGGGGCCGAGTTGGTGCCGCTCGATGCGCTACTGCGCCGTGCAGACTTCGTTTGTAATCACCTGCCCGCTACAGAGCAGACTAAGGGTCTTATCAATTATGCCAATCTGCGAAAGATGAAGCAGACGGCTTATCTCATCAATACGGCTCGTGGTCAGATCCTCACCGAGAAGGATCTGATTCGGGCGTTGCAGGAAGGCCTTATCGCGGGGGCGGCCTTAGATGTCAGAGAAACGGAACCACCAAAAAATTCAGAGTTAAATGTTATGGATAACACTGTACTTACTCCTCACATCGCAGCGTTTACTCATGAGGCGCAAGACAACGTGCTGGAGATGTTGGCCAGGGACGTGGATGTAGTCTTGAGTGGAGGGGGGGCGTCTAACTACGTGAACTTCGCCCGGCCCAAAGCGCCCTGACGCGGATGCGGCTTAGAGGTTCGCTGTACAACTACCGACATACCGAACTGTCCTAATCCTATGGAACTGAGCACGAGTGTAAAACAGCACAGCCTGTACGTAGACGGAGCGTTCTATCCTGAACATGAAGACGCTTCCTTAGACCTAAACGAGCGCGAAGTGCTGAACCCGGCCACCGGCGAGCAGGTAGGTACCATCCCTTACGGGGACCGCAATCTAGCCCGGCGCGCCATCGAAAGCGCCAGCAAGGCGTTCCAGACTTGGCGAAACCTTACAGGGAAGGAGCGGGGGACCTACCTGTTCGATGTGATGGAAGCCGTCGAGGCGCGCGCGGACGAACTGGCCGAGACGATTACTTTAGAGAACGGAAAGCCCATTGAGCAGGCGCATGGCGAGGTCAGCGCGACGCTGGATCACCTGCGGTGGTTTGCAGAGGAAGCCCGGCGCGGCTACGGCCGGATCGTTCCTAACCAGGCCAAGGGGAAGCGGCACTTCGTGATCAAACAGCCCGTCGGGGTTGTGGGCGCGATCGCACCATGGAATTTTCCGCTGGTCCTGGCTGTGCGTAAGGCCGCGCCCGCGCTGGCGGCTGGCTGCACGGTTGTCCTCAAGCCCGCCAGCCAGACTCCTCTCTGTTGCAGCCTTTTAGCCGAGTGCGTGCACGCGGCCGGGGTGCCGGGCGGCGTCTTCAACCTCATCCTGGGACCGCCTGCCGAGCTGGCTGATGAACTGATCGAAAACGAGCAGTGCCGGAAGGTCTCGTTCACCGGCTCAACCAGGGTAGGCCGCGAGCTGATGCAGAAGGCCGGAAGATATGTGAAGGACTTGGCCCTTGAACTTGGTGGGAACGGCCCCCTCGTCGTCTTCGAAGACGCCGATATCGAGAAGGCGGTAGAAGGCGCGCTAGCGGCGAAGTATCGCAACACGGGCCAGTCGTGCATCGCCGCCAACCGCATCTTCGTGCAGGAGCCTGTCGCTGAGGCGTTCACAGGGGCGTTCGTGCAGGCAACCCGTGAGCTAAAGGTTGGCCCCGGCGTGCAGGGTGGAATGGACGTGGGTCCTATGATAAATAAAGAAGGGCTGGACAACGCGCTGCAGTACGTCGAGGAGGCCGTCCGGCAGGGGGCAGAGGTGCTCTGCGGGGGTGAGCGCCTGAGCGGCGACGCCTACGACGCAGGACATTTCATGGCGCCGACGGTGTTGGGCGGGGCGCGCGACGACATGCGGTGTATGCAGGAGGAGGTGTTCGCTCCGGTCGCGCCGATTGCTACGTTCAAGACGTTCGAGGAGGTTATAAGGCGTGCGAACAACACCATCCATGGACTAAGCGCCTATGTCTTCACCTCGGACCTCTCCACCGCGCTCCGCGCCGGAGAAGAGTTGGAAGCTGGAACTATCGGGATCAACGACGGGGTGCCCTCGACGACCAACTGCCCGTTTGGTGGGATGAAGCAGAGCGGCCTTGGACCGCGAGAACTGGGCAAAGAAGGCATGGAAGCTTTCCTCGCCGTGAAGCACATGTCAATGGCGGTGTGAGAGATAAAGAGGTTTCGTCTCACAAGCAATTGCTAACAGACCGGCTCCTGCGCGCCAGTTGGGGCATCCTAACTAAGGAACGAATTCCAGAAACATGGCCAACTACGACCTAGGCAACTACGAGTACGACAACAGCGCTTTTTTCCCGCTGGAGTTGTTCCAAGAGATCACCGAAGTGCGAGTCCAAAGCAAAGAGGTGATCCTGGAGGAAGCGCAGAACCGCAAGCGGCGCGACCGGCTGGCGCGAAACGGTAAGCTGCTCATTCTGGCTGTGGATCATCCCGGCCGCCGAGTGACCAGCATCCGAGACGAGCCGCTGAAGATGGGAGACCGGTATGAGTACCTGGGTCGGGCCGCACGTGTGCTCATCAGCTCGGACTTCGACGGGGTGATGGGCACCACGGACTTCATCGAGGATCTTCTTATCCTGAACTACTTGGTTCGGCAACAGGGCGGGGAAGACTTTCTGAGTGATCGCGTGCTTATGGGCTGCATGAACCGGGGGGGAGTTCTCAATACGACGTTCGAGATGCACGACACCTACACGTCCTTTACGCCCCAGAGTCTAAAAGACATGCGCATGGACGGGGGCAAGATGATGTTCCGTTTAGATCCCAAGGCCCCTGGTGCAGGGAAAACCATCACCGAGACGGCCAACGTGATCACCGAGATGAACGAGTTGGGCGTCCCAGCCTTCCTAGAGCCGCTCTCGGTAGAGAAGACCGCCGACGGGTACAAGGTAAAGAAGGACCCCGCCACGTTGATCAAAGACATCAGCGTAGCCGCCGCGCTGGGAAGCACCTCTATGCGTACCTGGCTGAAGATCCCGTACTGCGAGAACTACGCGCAGGTCACTAGAGCGACCACCCTGCCGATCTTGATGCTGGGGGGCGCCCCTAGCGACGACCCCGTGGGCGTCATGCAAGAATTCGTGGCGGGGATGGCGAGCAGCCCCACCGTGCGCGGCGCACTGGTGGGCCGTAACGTGACGTTTCCCTACAAGGACGACCCGCAGGCGGTGGCCGCTGCACTGGTCGCAATCGTCCATGAGGGCGGTTCGGTAGACGAAGCACTCGAACGCTTGCAGGAGCGCCGGGGGAAAGACATGGACGCGCTAAGACGGCACGCTTAAAGCACGGTGTCTGCCGACGGCGCATCCTCTTAGCATACAGATTTCAAAGCAAGACTGGTCGCTCGATGGGAAAAGGAAATCTGATTGTTGCGCAAGGGGGCGGGCCGACGGTTGCTATTAACAGCAGCCTCTGTGGCGTTATTGAGCAGGCGCTTCAAGAAGAAGCCATCGATGAGGTGTACGGAGCGCAGTATGGACTCGAAGGCATGCTCCAAGCGAACTTCATCGACTTGCGAGCGGAGAGCTGTGACACCGTCAGGAAGTTGAGGAGCACCCCAGGCGCGGCGCTGGGTTCCTCTCGCGCCAAACTCAGTGAGGAGGACTACAGCCAAGTCTTAAGCGTCTTCGCGCAGTACGGCGTCCGGTACTTCCTGTACATCGGCGGAAACGGCACGATGACAGCCTGCCACCGCATTCACACGATGGCAAGCAAAGAGAACATGGACGTTCACGTGCTAGGCATTCCCAAAACCATTGATAACGACATACAGCACACGGATCACTGCCCTGGGTACGGGAGCGCGTGCCGTTACTACGCCGTGTCCGTCATGGAGCTGGGCATGGACGTAGGAAGCCTCCCTACCCCTGTGAGCGTTTTCGAGACCATGGGGCGGAACACAGGGTGGCTCGCTGCCGCGACCGGGCTGGCGCGACGTTCCGAAACGGACGCCCCTCATCTGATCTACGTACCGGAGAAGCCGATCATCCGAGATCGTCTCCTGAATGATGTGCAACGAATATATGATAAGCTCGGTTGGGTCGTGGTAGTGGTCAGTGAGGGCGTGGTTGACGAGGAAGGCACGCCCATTTCCGTTTCCCACACGGGAGCCAACACCGATGATTTCGGCCGCGGCTTGCCCGGCGATGCTGCTACCGTCTTGGCCGATCTGATTGGCCGAGAGCTGGGGTTGCGAGCGCGGTCGGAGAAACCAGGACTCTGCGCGCGCGCTTCCGTCGCTCACGCTTCCACAGTTGATTTGCAGGAGGCCTACGAGCTAGGAAGGGTCAGCGTACGCCGGATCGTGCGGGGGGAGCGTGGCGCCATGACGGCTCTACAGCGAGAGGGTGGGTCTGCAGATGGATCTAAGTACAGCTGCGTCTTCAAAAGCGTGGGGCTTGATGAGGTAGCCGGCACGGAAAGGTCCCTGCCGGCGCACTTCTTGAGCGAAGCGGGGAACGCCGTAACGCAGGCGTTCCGGTACTACGCAGCTCCGCTCATCGGCGCGCCGCTACCCCGCTACACAAGGCTGGAGAAGCATCCCGTAGGTTATCCTGGCTCGGCCTTGTGAACGTCTATGAAAGCCAGGAAAATCATCACGTTTACCTAAAAATGTTGAGGTGCAGGAAGATGCACAAGTTCATGATACACAACAAGGGCGACGACGTAGGGGTGGCGACGCAAGACATCCAGAAGGGGGAAGACGTCGTGGGCGTTTATATGGATACAGGCGAAACGATCCATGTTGAAGCCCGGGGGGACATTCCCCTTGGTCACAAGATTGCTCTGAAGGACTTGGCTGAAGCTGACGAAGTCATCGAGTACGGCGTTCGCATAGGCAAGGCGACGCGAGCAATTGCGGTAGGGGATTACGTGCACACGCACAACATCCGGTCTGCAAGGTGGTCATTCGAAGATACAAACGCATAAAGGGAGGATATAAGATGGAGATCATTGGCTTCCGCCGCGAGAACGGGCGAGTTGGCATTCGTAACCACGTGGTCGTGCTACCTGTGGACGACATCTCTAATGCAGCCGCCGAAGGCGTAGCGCGCCTGATACCAGGGGTGCAGGCCATTCCGCATCCGTATGGGCGGCTGCAGTTCGGCGAAGACCTCGAGCTGCACTTCCGGACCCTGATTGGTACGGGGGCCAACCCGAATGTGGCGTCCGTGCTCGTCATCGGCATTGAGCCAAACTGGACGGAGCGGGTAGTCGAAGGGATTCGTGCTACAGGAAAGCCCGTCGAGGGCTTCTCGATTGAGCGGCATGGAGATTTGGAAACGATTCACAAGGTGGCTCGCAAGGCGCAGCATCTCTTTCAGGAGGCGTCCGAGCAGCGAAGAGAGGAGATCGAACTCGGCGAGATCTGGCTTAGCATAAAGTGTGGTGAGTCAGATACGACGACGGGTTTAGCCTCATGCCCGACCACAGCACAAGTTGTCGATCCGGTAGTTGAGGCGGGAGGGACGGTCTTCTTCGGAGAAACATCAGAGCTAACGGGGGGAGAGCACTTGGTTGCTGAGCGGTGTCAAACCGATGAGGTGCGCGAGAAATTCAGGCGGACCTACGACAACTACATCGAGATGATCATGGAGAAGGGGGCTGATCCCTTCGGTTCTCAGCCCACTCAAGGCAACATCCGCGGGGGCCTTAGCACCATCGAGGAGAAAGCTATGGGGAACATAGAAAAGATTGGGACGAAACCCGTCGTGGATGTGCTTGCGCCTGCTCAAACGGCAGAGAAGCCAGGACTCAACTTCATGGACACCTCCTCGGCAGCAGCGGAGTGCATCACGCTGATGGCGGGGGCAGGGTCCGTCATACACCTTTTCCCTACGGGGCAGGGCAATATCGTTGGGCATCCGGTCGTACCCGTGGTCAAACTGACGGGTAATCCGATTACGGCGCAAACCATGAGTGAGCACATCGACCTCGACGTGAGCGGTTTGCTAAGCGGAGAAATCGAGTTGGCGGAGGCCGGCGAGCGGCTTATGGACGTGGTCGCCCGAACTATCAACGGACGTCTTACGTGCGCCGAGGCGCTTGGCCACCGCGAGTTCGTTTTGACAAAGCTCTATCAGAGTGCTTAGCTCGGCGTCGGTCCTCTGAGCGCGAACCGGGAGTAAGTGCGATAATGGCTATGACGAGAATCAAAGCGCAGGAACTACAGGGGTTCTGCATATCCGTGGCCACGCGGCATGGCATTCCAGAGCAGAGCGCTACTATCCTCGCGGAGAGCCTCATTGATGCTAACTTGAAAGGGATCGATACGCATGGTGTTACTCGGTTGGCGATCTATCTTGAGCGCGTCAGAAGAGGTCTTATCGATCCTAAAGCTGCGATGGAGTTTCATCAGACGTTTCCGGCAGCCGGAGTCCTGGATGCCAACAACGGCCTCGGACAAGTCGCCGGTGTCAGAGGAATGCAGCAAGCCGTAGCTCTGGCAGGGAAGCACGGGGTCGGGGCCGTTGGCGTCCGGAGGAGTCAGCATTTCGGCGCTGCAGGCTATTACTGCGATAAGGCCGTAGAGAAAGGATTCATTGGGTTGGCTCTAACTAACTCAGAGCCTGCCATGCCCCCTTGGGGGGGGTATGAACCTTTCTTTGGTACCAATCCTATCGCTCTGGGGGTGCCAACTAGGAGAGGGTTTCCCATCCTTATTGACTTATCAACCAGCGTGGTGGCCAGGGGTCGGATTATCGCCGCCTCGCTGAGAGACGATTCAATTCCAGAAGGATGGGCGCTCGACAGCGAGGGGGAATCCACTACAAAGCCCAGTGAAGCCTTAGAGGGGGCGGTACTACCCATGGCCGAGGCCAAGGGGTATGCGCTGGCGTTGTTGGTGGACATTCTTTCTGGACTCCTATCTGGTGCTGGGTTCGGCGGGCGGGTAGGATCAATGTATAAGGATTTTACCCGGCCTGCGAATGTTGGACATTTTTTTGTCGCCATCAGCATCGAAGCGTTTATAGAGAAAAAGCGCTTCTTCGAACGCGTCGACACTCTGGTCAACGCCATCTATTCAATGCATACCCGTCCTGATGCTTATGAACTCCGTCTGCCGGGAGAGCGGAAGTACAAAGTGCAAGAAGAGCGGCTCCGAAAGGGTATTCCTTTAGAGGATAGTGTTGTGTCAGAGTTAAAGACGCTGGCTGATGAGGCGGGCGCCCCGTGGGATGCGTGCGACACTGCTTCTTAGCCGGTACAACTGCGTTTAGACGACATTCTTCGGAGCCGCGTCATGCCAGTTAACGAGGCTGCGTGTCAGCGGCCGGGGCCTTAACGAGAATAAGTCTGGCTGAAAGCAACCTGAATGATCTTCAAGACGCGCTTCTTTAACTTCTCGCAGGGCCGGCTCAACTCCGCCTCCCATTTTCGCACTGTCGTGACATCGACACGGAGTTGCTGCGCCAGCTTCTCTTGCAGACAGCCCTTCGACCGTACGATACGCTTTTAACTGCTCCGGAAAAGTTTCCCCGACGGGGAAGGGGAGGTAGCTGAGGAAGCCAATAATCTTCGGCATGTATCGAACCCCCGGCTCCGTGTGTCCACGTTCCCAGTTGGTGACCGTGCAGGGACTTACGCCGATGCGCTCGGCCACCTCCCTTTGCAAGAGTCCCAAGTCGAGCCGTTTCTTACGGATGTGGTCACCTATTGAGCGAAGCTCATCCGGATAAGTCCTGTGCAGAGGCCGTGGACCTCCGAGCGCGAGGTGGCAAAAAGGCAACGCGACCGTGCCCGTGCGGGCACCTCAACAACCCGCAGCGCCCGTGCGTGTGCGCGCCGGCGCAGGTGCAGCGCTACCTCGGCCGCATCAGCGGGCCGCTCATGGACCGGATCGACCTGCACATCGAGGTGGCGCCGGTGCCGTTCGAGGAGCTGCGCCGGCGCGAGCCGGGCGAGGCGTCAGAGGCCGTGCGCGCGCGCGTGGTGGCCGCGCGCCGCCGGCAGGCCGAGCGCCTTGGCGACGCGGCCTCAGAGCCAGGCGCCTCGCCGCAAAACGCCCGGCGGCGGCGCAGCGCGCACTGCAACGCGCAGATGACCACGCGCCAGGTGCGCCGCCACTGCGCGCTCGACGCCGCCGGGGAAGGGCTTATGAAGATGGCGCTCAGCCGCCTCGGCCTCTCGGCGCGCGCCTACGACCGCATCCTCAAGGTGGCCCGCACCGTGGCCGACCTCGACGGCGCCGCGCGCATCGGGACGCCGCACCTCTCCGAAGCGATCCAGTACCGCTCGCTCGACCGCAACGCCTGGACGCGCTGATGCGTCGCTTGCCGCGCCGCTTCGCGTTCTGGCTTGTTTTAGCTTAAAGTGGCGCTTGACCTTCCGAGCGGCATCGCGCTCTGGGCCAAACGCTTTCGCGGGTCTGCATGGAGATGGATGCGGTATTTCAGGTAGCACGTGCGTTGCGTATGCTGTCTCGATCCGGCGCTGGAGAACGCAGGGCAGGCGGCGGTGGGTGATCTTTGTACAGAGGGCAGGTAAAAACTAAGCGCTGCGGGAACTGTTACGGGCCTCAGGAAGAAAAATCAGCACTGGCACGCTAGTTGCTAAGGAAGTAGACGCAAGCCAAGAAAAGGCTTCGCGCCGTAGCAGACACAGCGGTTTGGCACTCGCCCCCCGCCGCTCCACTGGCTGCGCAATCCACCCCGCGCTTCCACGGTCCTGAAAACAGGATGAGACACCTTTCACCCTCGCACTTTTGGACGCTGGCGTTGCTGCTGCTCGCCGGGCTTCTCGCGCCTTCGGCTCAAGCGCAAGAAACGGGAACGCCCTTCGCAGATGGGATCACCGTAGGCGGCGGCATCGGGTTCTACCTCGGCGACCTCGACACGAACCCGGACAACAGCATCCTCAAGTTCATTGGTGCGTCGAACCTCGAGCTGCTCGCAGGCGCAGATCGCCGCTACGGCCAGTACGGCCTCGGCCTCGAACTCAAGTACAACCGCCTCGCCGGCTACCGCCGGTTCTCGTCCGATACGCTGTCGTTCACGAATAATGCCCTCAGCCTTGACGTGGTAGGCAGCTACGACCTCGGCCTCCTCCGGCCCGACCTCTTCCGCGTGTTTGTGGGCGTGGGGCCGACGCTCCTGTTTAACCCAACGTACAAGGGTTTCGATGAGTTTGAAGAGGATGGAGACCGCAACATCGTCTTTAAAGACCTCGGCACGCGCGTTACGGGCAACCTCAAGTTCGGCGTAGCCTTTGACGATGCCCTCCGCATCGGAATGATGCTCACGCCAACGGACTTTCTCGACGGGTTCGAGGGCGCCTACGCGCCGCAGGACTTTGTCGCGTTCGTGAACCTGAGCTATCGCATCAACCTTGCAGACTGATCAACCTTGCAGACTGAACTTTAGTGCGCCGCGTCCTAAACGGCTTGCTTCTTGCACCGTTTGCACCGTACAGACACGGGCGTCCCCGTCAACCAGTACGACACTCGCCCGCGTACCGAAAGCGTGAACGGAAAAGCGCGAACCAACGATAGGCGGATGACCTGTGTGAGCAAGCGCTTGCGCCGGCCGTTTTGCCTCTTCGGCGCGCCCTCATCTGGACAACCTGAACACCAGCACTCTTACTCAAGCGACCAAACGGCTATGTGGATGAAACGACTCACCTTCCTGCTTGCCTTTCTCATGTTGCCGGGCCTGGCCCTGGCCTCGAACCAGACCGTTTTTGCTAACGGCGGCGCGCTCTTCTCGGACGCCCCCGCCGGCAGCAGCGTTGAAGGGACCCCCACGGTGGGCCAGCTCGGCGGGCGCTTCGAGCTGTCGGACCTGTTTTCCTTCCAGGGTGCCGTCTCGTACCACGGCCTTACGGCGCTCGAAGGGGCCGTGCAGTTCCACCCCTTCGAGACTGAGCGCGGCCTCAAGCCTTACCTCTTCGCCGGCTACGGCCACTACGTCTCGGAGGGCGACCTGAACGAGCGCGCCGTCGTGCCCGTAGGCGTGGGCGTCGAGTACCCGGTCCTGGGCGGCCTCTCGCTCAACTTCGAGCTGGCCAACCGCTGGACCACGGCGCGCACGCCTACCGCCATTGACGTCTACTCCGGCATTACTCCTACCATTGGCGTGTCGTACGACGTGAGCAGCTTCCGCCTGCCGAGCTTCGGCAGCGGGGATGACGACCCCGCGCTCCCGCCCGTGGCCGATGCCGAGCCGCAGCCCGAGGCGCCTGTTGAAGAAGGCACCCGAGGCCGTGACGCGGAAGGCGTCTCCGCTGGCGGGGCTGCTGGCGCGGCCGAAGGTGCCGCGCAAGGCCAGCCCGTGGGCAACCCCGGCGAGGCGCGCCAGGGCAACACGGCCGGCGGCGTGGGCACGTTCGCTCCCGGCGAGGCGCGCACCAGCCCCGTAGCGGGCGACACGACGGGCGTCTCCGCCGTAGGCGAGATGGCGCTCCTCCCGGACGGCACCTTCATCCTCGGCCTGACGGATGAGGACCCGCTCTCGCTTCAGAACTCCGGCTCGAAGCGCGTCACCATCTCCTCGTTCTACCTCGACAAGTACGAGGTCTCCAACGAGGAGTACCGCGACTTCCTCGACGAGGTCTCCCCGAGCGAGCGCCAGGCGCTCATGCCGGACTCCTCGGTGTGGGAGGACACCAACAGCCGCGCCGACTGGGAAGAGTACTTCCGCAGCGAGCGCTACGCGGACTACCCGGTCATCGGCGTCTCACAGGAGCAGGCCACGCGCTTCTGCGAGGTCAAGGACCAGCGCCTCCCGACGGAGGCCGAGTGGGAGTACGCCGCGCGCGCCGGCCAGGTGGGCGGCATCTACCCGTGGCCGGGCTTCGAGCCGCGCAACGCCGCGGGCCGCTACCTCGCCAACTACAACCCCGGCCGCGGCGGCTACGCAGCTGACGGCTACGCCTTCACCGCGCCCGTGGACGCCTACCCGGCCAACGCCTGGGGCCTCTACAACATAAGCGGCAACGTGGCCGAGTGGACGCAGGACGCCTACGTCCCATCCTACTCCGAGCTGTCGGACTTCAACCCGATCAGCGAGCTGCCCGAGGAAGAGCGCCGCGTCGTTCGCGGCGGCTCCTGGGCTTCTGACGCCTTTTACATCGGCGTGGGCGTGCGCGACATGCAGGCCAAGGACTCGGCCTCGCCGTACGTCGGCTTCCGCTGCGCCATGGACCTCACCAGCGCCGAGCGCGCCGCCAACGGCCGCTCCGGCGGCAACTAATCCCTCCCGCACCTCTATGGCCGGCGGCGTACCGCTGCTTGAAGCGCCGCCGGCCCCCATCCGCCTCCTCCTGAACCGCCCATTGCCCTGCTGTCATGGCCTCACGCAAGAAAACCCCCACCGCACTGAAGTGGATCTCGCGCTTCCTGCAATTCCTCATCGGCGTCTTCGGCGCCATCGCCATCGTCGGCGTCTTCTTCAAGGTGCAGGACGCTTACCCGGAGTGGCAGGCCTTCTTCATCGCTCTCGGCTTTCTGGGTGAGGCCGGCGCCTTTATCATCATGGGCGCCTTCGCGCTCATCGAAGGCTTCTTCGTGAGCGATGACGAGGTCGAAGAAGGCACCGCCACGCGCGTCATCGAGCGCGACCCCTCCGGCGAGGTCTCCGCCTCCTTCCGCAAGATGATGGAGGAGCGCATGACGGACGACCTCAACAAGATGATGGACGCCCTCAACGGCGACGTGCAGCGCTTCGGCAGCGAGTTGCGGCAGATGGGTTCGGAGATGGAAGAGGCCCGCACGGCCATGCGCGCCATGCACGGCCAGATGAGCCAGGTCACCGAAGACGGCTTCGCCGAAGGCGCGCACGAGCTAAGCGAAGGCCTGCGCCACCTCGGCCGCGAAGTGCGGCAGATGGGCGCGGAGATGGAGCACTCGCGCTCGGCCGTTGAAGAGGCGCGCAGCGCCCTCTCCAGCCTCGCCTCCGGCGAACTGGCCGACGACGCGCAGCGCTTCGAGCGCGGCATGAAGGCCCTCGGCGACGAGGTCCACGCCATGAGCGAAGAGATGGGTCCGGCCCGCAGCGCCGTCGAGGGGATGCGCGCAGAGCTGAGCAAGGTCATCAGCGGCAACCTCGCCGGCGACGCCGAGCGCCTCGGCTCCGGGATGCGCCTCCTGGGCAGCGAGATGGAAGGCGCCGGCGCCACCGTCGAGAACATCCGCGCCGACCTTGAGGAGATGGCCGCGCGCTTCCGCCAGTTCAACAGCCCACAGCAGGAGACGAACCACAAGGCGTACGCGGGCAACAGCTTCTCCTAAGCGCCCGCCCCTGTGTTCCGCCCTGACACACACACGCGCGCAGCCGTTTTCCGCGCTGCACGCCCTCGCCCTGACGCACCCAATTCCCGCGTGTACCCGTTATGATGTCGCAGATCAAAGAGCTTCGCTACCAGGTGATGCTCGCGCTCTACCTGCCCATCCTGCTCTACGCCTTTTCGACGTACGACCTCGACGACCAGTCGTATGTGGTGCAGGGCCTCGACCCGGTGGTGGTGGGTGACCAGACCGTTGTGCTGGGCCAGCCCTTCCAGGCGCGCGCCTACCTGACCGTGGCCGGCGGCCAAGGCCAGCGCCTCAGCGCCGACGGCGGCGGGCTTGAGGTCTCCGGCGACACGGCCTTCGTCATGCCCACGGGCCAGCTCCTCGCCCGAGACGAGAGCGAGAAGGTGGTGGACTACGCCGGCCAGTTCCGCTTCCAGCAAGTAGACGGCGAGGCCGTGCAGATCCCCGTCAACGGCCAATTCCGCGTGCGCCGCCCGGAGATCGTTGCCACGAGCGAGGCCACGCGCGCGCTCTACCGCCACTCGCTCAACCGCATCCGCATTGACGTACCGGGCCTGGAAGACCAGCGGCTCGTCCTGAGAACGGGCGGGAGCAGTGTCGAGGGGCGCTCCATCGCGCTCAGCCCCGGCGGCAACCAAAGCGTCGTAGACGTCTTCATGGCCGACACCACGCGCGGCGAGGAGATTTACCTCGGCCAGAAGGACTTCGCCGTGATCGACCCGCCGCGCCCGGAGCTGCGCGTCTTGAGCAATGGCCGCGAGGTTACCAGCGGCGACAACATCCCGAAGGGCCGCGCGCTCTTAGAGTTTCAGATCGACCCGGACGAATCGTTTCGCCAGCGCTACCCGCAGGACGCGCGCTACAGCATCGGGCGCGCCACGGTGTACCTGCGCAAAGGCCTCACCGCCAGCGAGGAGATCGGCACGTTCGATGTGAACGGCAACCGCCTCGTCCTCACGCGCGCCTTGCGCGACGCGAAGGCCGGCGACCGCATCACCGTGCGCATCGAAAGCGTGGTGCGCATCAACCACGCCGGCCGCGCCATCGCGGTGCCGTTCAACCGCGCCTCGCGCACGTTCGGCTTCGTCCTGTCTTGACCGAGACGCCCGCTCAGGGCGGTACGCCTTTTGCAGAAGTTTACTGTTGTAGCGTAGGGCCTTGCACGTTGCCCGACGCTACGCCCACGCCTTCCACTTATGCCTGACCTTCTTATGCTTCGCTCGCTTGCTCGCTTTAGTGTTCTCGCTGCGCTGGCCGCGCTTTTCGTGACGGCCGCGCACGCGCCGCAGACGGCCCAGGCGCAGTCGCCGCAGTGGCGCCAGACCGTAGAGGTCATCACGCCTGTTAAAGAGGACGACGTGACCGGCGCCCTCTTGGACACGCTCATGCACGTGGCGCAACGCAACAGTCTGGAACTGCTCCGTTCCCCGGACGCCGAGTCAAAGACCTCGTTCGGCGCGCTCGAAGAAGAGCTGCTCAACCAGGGCGTGGACTTCACCAGCGCCAACCAGATGTTCATCACGTACCGCTTCGAGGCGGACCGCCGCGGCCTGGAGACCACCATCACGGATCTCTACTTCATCTACCGCCCGGCCGACGCCACCGGCGACACGGACATCCCCATCTTCAAGCTCGACGCCACGGACCCCGTCATCCGCAAAACGCTCGTCGAGAGCGGGATGCAGAAGCGCACCAACGAGGTCGCCTTCGAGCCGTTTCACGATCAGCTTCTCTTCCACAACCTGCCCGAGAGCCAGCTCGTAGCCCTCGGCGGCGACGTGATCCGCGACCCGGACGAGGCCGAGAAGGAGCGCCAGCGCGTCCTCCGCACCGTGCGCCGCTTCCTGTACTAAGCGGCGCGCTCCTTTAAGCAGCAGAAAAAAGCCTCGAAGCTGAGCCGGCTACATTCGGCCTGCAGCTTCGGGGCTTTTCTTGTCTAAGTGAACGGTAGGGGGTGCCCACACAAGGGTTGCGGTAGCAGACGGGCAAAAGGCGACGTCAACACCACTGCGACGCCCAAGCTGAACCAGCTACCTGCCCATGCACGCGCTTTGGAGTTGGCTTGTGGAGCTTCTAGACCGCCCCGAACGCGACGGGAACAGCGGTTCGGTCAAGTTAGCGTCGAGACTTGCCCTAGAGCTACCGCAATTCCAGGACGGCCTATTGAGCGCGCCACCCTGTTAAAAGGGACAGCCTCCCTGTCCAAGCGCAACAGGGAGGCTCCCAAGCTCACGGAAGGGGGTACGGATGTTGGCCGTCCTCCTCGTCGTCATGTATCCCTTCTCAGGCCTCCTTGTTAGGAGAAGCCGGAGCTACTTCCCGACGGAGGACTCCGCCGCGCTCGACACGATCCTCCCTTTCTCCCGGTCGGAGATCAGCCCGCGCGCTTCCACTCGTTCGCCAGGCGGTTCATTCTCCTGCAGGGCGGCAGCCGGGCGGGTCGTCCTCATAGAGATCATCGTAGGCGCGCCCGCCGCCAGCGTTGTAGAGCCAGGCCAGCTCCTCATCCGTCAGGTGCGCCTGCCACACCGACTGCTCATCGAGGCGCACAGGCGTCCCCCGCCCGTCTATGCGCACCTCCCGCGCCGACGGACCCGCCAGCGGCGCCGGCAGCACCCACTCCTCGAGATCGGCCTCGTCGTTGACGCGGAGGCGCATCGTGCGCGTGGCGGCCTCATAGCGCAACACCACCATCTTCCAAGCGCCAAGGTTGTTCGGTGCAGACGACGAGAACCACTCCACGCCCGCCTCGTGCCTCAGCTTGATCAAGTAGCCACTCCGCCTCGCAGAGAGGCGCAGATCGGCTTGACCGCCCCCCGTCCTCCACAGGTAAGGCGCGCCCGAAGTCCCGTGCGGGAGGTACATCCACGTCACGATGGTGAAGTCCTGCGTCACGTCCAGCGGGAAGGGGGTGGCCGCGTTGGTTGTGCGGAGGTTACCGTCGCCAAGCTTCACGGCGTTCCCGACGAGGCCGGCGGCGTGGCCCGTGGGAGCTACCACGATGTTACTGTAGTCCGTCGCGCCGTGAGCGTCGGCGCGCGCCACGGCCTGGCCCGTCTCGTCCATGCTGTGCCAAGTGAGCAGGCTCGACACCGGAGGAGCCGTGCCGTCGCAGACCGGCGGGGGCGGCGGGGGCGGGGGCGCGTCCTCATGGAGATCGTCGTAGGCGCGCCCGCCGCCAGCGTTGTAGAGCCAGGCCAGCTCCTCATCCGTCAGGTGCGCCTGCCACACCGACTGCTCATCGAGGCGCATGGGGAACCCCTTCCCGTCGAGGCGCACCTCCCGCGCCGACGGGCGGCCTGCCAGCAGCGGCGCTGGCAACGCCATCTCCACGAGGTCGGCCCCGTCGTTGACGCTGAGACGCACCGTGTGCGTGGCCGCCTCGTAGCGTAGCACCATCATCTCCCAGGCGCCGAGCGACATGGGCGGCGAGAGCCACTCCACGCCCTCCTCGTGCCTCAGCTTGACCAAGTAGATGGGGTTACTGTAGCCGCCGGAGCTGAACTGCGGCCACGCAAAGATGCGCACGTCGGCTGGGCCGCCCCCCGTCCTCCACAGGTAAGGCAGACCGTCCCAGCTCTGGGCATCGGAAGGGAGGTGCACCCACGTCACGATGGTGAAGTCCTGCGCTACGTCCAGTGGAAAGTTGGTCGTGCGAAGGTCGCCGTCGCCAAGCTCCAGGGCGTTCCCGACGAGACCGGACACGTCGCCGGTGGGCGCGTCCAGGATGTTGCTGTAGTCCGTCGCGCCGTGGGCGTCGGCGCGCGTCACGGCCTGACCCGTCTCGTCCATGCCGTGCCAGGTGAGTAGGCTCGACACCGAAGGAGCCGACCCGCCGCCGTCATCGGCGTCACCGCCCGAAATGTCGTAGAGGTAGATGTCGGAGTTGCCGTGGCGCTCGTCCTGCCAGACGACGTAGTCGCCCGAGACGGCGGGATCACGCTGGTCGAACGTGTTGGTGGTGAGGCGCGTCTCGGTGCCCGTGGAGATCTCGTAGAGGTAGATGTCGGAGTTGCCGTGGCGCTCGTCCTGCCAGACGACGTAGTCGCCCGAGACGGCGGGATCGCCCTGTTCCGCCGCGCTGGTAGTAACCCGCGTCTCGGTACCGGTGGAGATCTCGTAGAGGTAGATGTCGGAGTTGCCGTGGCGCTCGTCCTGCCAGACGACGTAGTCGCCCGAGACGGCGGGATCGCCCTGTTCCGCCGCGCTGGTAGTAACCCGCGTCTCGGTGCCCGTGGAGATCTCATAGAGGTAGATGTCCCAGCTGCCGTAGCGTTGCTTCCAGACGATGTAGTCGCCCGAAACGTCGGGAGAGACTTGGTACGCCGGGTCGTCGGTGATCTGTGTCTCGGTGCCCGTGGAGATCTCGTAGAGGTAGATGTCCGAGGGGCGGTAGTCTTGCTGCCAGACGACGTAGTCGCCCGAAACGGCGGGAGTAATCTCGTCCCCCGCTTCGTCGGTGATCTGTGTCTCGGTACCGGTGGAGATCTCGTAGAGGTAGATGTCGTCACCGAGGTCGTTCCACCAGACGACGTAGTCATCCGAAACGTCGGGAGTAAACTGGTTCCGACTCTCTTCGTCGGTGATCTGCGTCTCGGTACCGGTGGAGATCTCGTAGAGGTAGATGTCGGAGTTGCCGTGGCGCTCGTCCTGCCAGACGACGTAGTCGCCCGAGACGGCGGGATCATACTGGTCCGCCGCTTCGTCGGTAATCCGCGTCTCGGCACCCCCTCCGCCAGAAGAGGCGCCGGGGACAGAAGCCAGGGATGCAGGGCCGGACGTAAGCGGTCCTTCGGGATCGTCCGCGCCGGTCAAACTGTCGCAGCCGGCGAGCGTGAAGAGGCCGGCACTCGCAACGAGCACGGCAATCGTGAGAGGAAAAGTGCGGAGGCGTGAGATCAGGGAAGAGCTGTGGGTAGAGAGCGCCTTCATCGGCTTCACCGGGGGAAAGAGCGAACGTGGTTGCATGGCCGGACCTCTTTTGCTGGCCTCGACGCTGTGGGGGATCGGTGCTCTCTTCGGCCCCTCGGCTTTCTCGCTGCTTTGCACCGGCTCCGCGTTTGCAACAACTGGATTTTCGCCGCAACTTAATCGAGACATCTGGCGCGTTTGAAGGTGCAATTTCGGCGCAGGATGTCGTTCACCCAGAGCGCATCACTCTACTCCCGCTGTGCGCCAGGTCGGTTGCCGGCGCGCACGGCCTCGCGGGCACAGTAATGAGAAGAGCCGCTGCCCCCCGATGAGGCAGCGGCTTTGCCGCTTGGCGATAAGACCGCTCAAAACGGTGCTGCGGTAGCAGGCGGCCGAAAGGTGACGTTAACGTCTCTGTGCCGTCCACTCCAGGCCAGCCACCTGACCGTGCGGGCAGGACAAGCCCATCGCAGCAGCGCAGGGCAAGCGCTCCACGTTCACCCAGCGGGATTGAAGAAGGCCCGTCAAGCCGCCCCGCGTGCGGAGGACACGGCGGCCCGGTCGAGTTAGCGTCGGAAAGTGCCCGAAAGCTACCGCAACCCCACGCCCAAAAATCATTGCGTCCCCTCGCGCTCGGTCGCCATCAGGACGCGCATGTCCAGCGCCTGCGCCGCCGTCGCCACGGCGGCGAACTGCGCCACGGTGGCCTCTTGGTCGGCGCGCAGGATCAGGCCCGTGCGGTCCTCGCGTGCGGCGCGGATGGCGTCGATCAGCCCGTCGCGCGGCACCTCCTCGGCGCCTACGAAAAAGCGCCCCTCACCCGTGATGGACACGGTGACGAACTGCGCCTCCAATGGCGTCGAGGCGTTCGCCTGCGGCAGCTCCACGCGGATGCCCATCTGCGGGATGAAATTGGACGTGATCAAAAAGAAGATCAAAAGGAGCAGCACGATGTCCGTCAGCCCGGCGAGGCTGAACGTGGTAAGCGGCTTGCTGACGGAGGAGGAGAAGTCGAGTGGCATAGGAAAGTGTTCATGTGTTTGTGCGTTCACGTGTTTGGGTACGCGAACACGCAGGCACGTCAGCACGCGAGCACGCTCAATACGTCGAGGCGCCTTCGCGGCGGCGCGAGGAGGAGACCGGCTCCTGCAAGAGGTCGATGAACGCCGTGGCGGAGCGCTCCATGTCGTTGATGCGGCGGCGGATGCGGCCCAGGAGGTAGTTGTAGGCGAAGAGGGCGAGGATGCCCACGGCAAGGCCGAACGCCGTGGTCACCAACGCCTCCCAGATGCCGCCGGCCAGGACGCTCGGGTTCACGTTGCCCTGCAGGTTCTGCACCTCCTGGAACGCCTCGATCATGCCCGTCACCGTGCCGAAGAACCCCAGCATCGGCGCGATGCCGGCGATGCTTGCCAAGAGGTCCGTGCGCTTCTCCAACTCGAAGGCCTCGTGCTTGCCGGCCGCCTGCACGGCGTCCTGGATCTCGGCGATGGGCCGCCCCAGGCGCTCCAGCCCTTCGCGCAAGACGCGCGCGATGGGCGTGTCCTGCTCGCGGCAGAAGCGCAGCGCGCCCTCGACGTCGCCCGCGCGGATGAACCCGCGGATGCGCTCGGTGGTGGCCTCGGGGTCGCTCTCGGCCCGGCGGATGGCGATGAGCCGCTCGACAAACACGTAGAGCGCCAGGAGCGAGAGCAGGAGGATGGGGATCATCACCCAGCCGCCTTGAACCAGGATGTCGAGCACGGACTGCGACTCGGCCTCGGGAGCGGCGGCCAGGAGGGTGTCGGCCGGTTGGGCGTCGGTCGCTTGCAAGAGAAGAAAGAAGAGAGCCGTCATGCGGAGGGCGTGGTGTAAAGAGTGGCAGGTTAGGATTCGAAGTGCTCGCGCGAACCTTCAGGTTTACTCACGTGGATCTTCGATCTACTCGCGTGAATCTTCGATTTCGAGCAGCCAGGCGCCTTCGGGCAGATGGGCGACGTGCTCTTGGAGCGCCGCCCGCGCGGCCTCGAACGAAGGGAACGGCCCGACGGCGACGCGGTAGCGCGTGCCCGCGTCCGTGGCGCTCTCGATGAGGTCCATCGCAAAAGGGAGATCGCTCAAGCGTTGCCGGTAGTCGCGCAGCACGGGCTGCGCCTCCGCGCGCGAGGTCTTGGAGGACACCACGATGGTCCACGTCCCCGCCACGCGCTCGATGCCCAGCGGGGCCAGCGGCTCCGCCTCGGCCGGCGGCGGATCGGACGAAGGCGAAGCGGCGGCCTCCGCTCCCGAAGCTTCCGCGTTCGGGGTCTCGTCTTCCGCAGTGGCGGCGCCTTCGGCGGCGGGAGGTGCGGCTTCGGCCACGGAGGCGTTCTCCGGCGGCGGGGCGTCCTCAACGCCGTCGGATGCGCTCAGAGCGAACCACACGCCCAGCGCTGCGAGCAGCCCGACGGCGAGCAGCCCGGCCATCCACGGCCACGCGGCGTGGCGGTCGCGTGCGGCGGGCGAGCGCTTCGTCGTCCGCCGCCTCTCGGCGGTCCGGGCGGCGCGTGCGCCGGCACCGCTTCGCTCCGAGGCCGGAGGCCGCACGCCTGGAGGGGCATCCATCGGCAGGAGCTTGGCGCCCACGAACTCGCTTTCGACGACGTTGTCGTTTTGAAAAGCGACGGCCGAGAGCACGGCGTCAGGCGCCCACGGCGCCGGGAGCACGTCGCCGCTGTCCGCGCGCGTGGCGGCCTCGCCACCGGGAGGCGTTTCCGTAGAAGATGGTTCTGTAGAAGAATCCGGCTCGGGAGCGGCCGGCTCGGAAGCGGCCGGCTCGGAAGCGGGCGTCTCGTACACGCTGGCCGCTTCGGGCGGCGCATCCGCCTCGCGCGCATCCGCGTCATCCGGCGGTGCTGGAGGCGGCGTGGCGGAGAGGACGCCGAGGCCGGCAAAGCGGCGGTTGGCCGCTTCTTCGAGCGCGTCGGCCGGGGCGAAGGTGAGGCCGCGCTCCGTAGCGCGCAGCGTGCCGAGCGTGGGCACGTGCGCCGCGCCGGTGTGGTGGGCCTCGCGGCGCAGATCGCCAGAAAAGGCGCGGAGCGCGCGGCGGGCGTCCTCGGGCGAGGTGCCCAGGCGCCGGGCGACGTCTTCGAGAAGGGGAGCAGGCATGGCCGTAAAACTAATCCAAGTTGTGACCTACAAAAAAGCTGTCGTTGCGAGGAGCACCACAGGCATGACCTTCGGCCTCCGAAGGCGACGCGGCAACCTCACAGAATACGGCTCGAAGCATTCGGAGGGAGATTGCCACGCTCACCTCGTTTGCTCGCAATGACAAATCGGGGATAGCTCACAACTTGCGCTAAAACTAATGTGCCCGGACTACGCGGCGTCCGGAGAGGCTTCGGGGTCGAACGTCACCGTGCGGCGCGGCGGATGCACGGCCAGGGTGCCATCGTTTCGGCGCTCGATGCGGCTGGCGCGGTGCTCGGTGCGGAACGTGCCCAGGCCCGGCACGGCGGCCTCTTCGCCGCGCGCCAGTGCCGCTCGCACGGCGCCGGCCAGCGCGCGCGCCACCTCGTCATCGGGGAACGTGTCGTTGGAGCGCGCGCCGGGAGGGCGGCTTGCCAGGGAACGATCTACGCCAGAGGAGCGGTCCATCCGTGCGGAAAAGCGAGCGTTGGGAAAAGCAGAAGCGCGGCCTGAGCCGGGGCCATCCGTTAAGCTACGTTAGCGAAACGTGCCGGGCAAACGCCCTCGGCAATGCGAGGGCCGATCAGAACCGCACGCGCAGCCCCGTGGTGATGAGCAACGGCGCGCGCGGGTAGCGGTGCCAGCGCTCCAAGGCATCGGCGCCGGCGATGTTGTCCAGGCGGAGCGTCACCCCCAGGAGCGGCGTCACGTCGTACGCGGCGTAGGCGTCCAGGTCGAAAAAGGCGCCGACCTCCTCACTTTTTTCGCGGTCGATAAAGCGGGCACTCTCGACGGCGCCGGTAAGCTGTACAAGGCCGCGCTCATCGAGGAAAGCGTAGGACAGCATCGCGCGCCCGACGAACGGGGCGAAGTAGGGGATGGTGTCGTCGTCATCGGTGAGGCGGCCTTGGCGCAGCGTGGCGCCTACTGAGGCGTTGAAGCCGCTCGCTTCGTGCCGGAAGGCGGCGTCGGCGCCGGCGTGGAAGACGCGCGCGGCGTCGTAGCGCGCGGCGCTGAGGCCGCCCTCGAACGGCGCGTCCTCGCCCGGCGATGCTTCTTCAAAGAAGAGGAAGCTGGGCATGTACTGGAAGCCGGCCTCGGCGGAGAGCGTGGCGCGCGCGTCGGCAAAGAGGCGTACGCCGCCGGCCGCGTCCACGAGGCGCACGGTAGGCTGCACGGCCGGCTCGCTGATGAGGAAGGGGTTCTCGGCAAAGAGGTCGGCCAGCCCTTGCGCGTCCACGCCGGGCGTCTGCCGGGCGAAGACGACGGCGTTCGGCGCGGCCTGCCACTCGGCGCGCACCTCGGGGCTGACGTAGACGCCGCTCGGCGGATTGCGCCGGTCCGGCCGGCTAATCTCGCTCGTCGAATACGTGAGAAGGCGCGCGCCGGCGGTGACGCTGACCTCCGGCGTTTGGTACACGCCCAGGCGCGCGCCGCCGTCGAAGGCGGTGACGTCGTTGCCGGGCGCGTTCCCGTCGAGTCCGGCGAGGGAGAGCGCCGCGTCCACCGCTACGTCTCGCTCAGCGACGGTGGCCGAAACGCGGCCCGAGGCGTCGAGGCGCCGCTCCAGGCGCACGGGCGAGGCGGCGTCGGCGAAAAGATCGGTCTCGTAGCGCGCCTCACTGTAGCGCACGCGGATCTCGGCGGGGAGCGTCTCGCTCGTGGTGCTGAGGGTGAGCGTCCCCCCGCCGCCACGTCCGTTGCGGTCCGGCTGCGGGTTCAGCGTGCGGTCCGACTCATCCACCGGCACGGCGCCGTAGAGCGTGTAGCGGTCCAGAAAGCCGTCCAGGGCGAGGCCGAGCGTAAACGCCTCGCGCTCCGTCTCGTAGCCGAGGCGCGCGTCGAACGCATCGTACGGCGTGCGGATGTCCTCTGTGGCGAACGGCTCGTGCCCCTCGGCGCCCCGGTAGTCGAGGCGGAGCGAGAAGGCGGAGCGCTCGTCGTCTGTCGGCAGCGTCACGCGCGCCTTCCCGAGGCGGCTGAAGTAGCGTCCCACGCCGGCCTCGACCTCGCCCTGCGCCGGCGCGGGGAACGCCATGAGCCGGTCCTGCTCTGCGCGCCCCGGCAGGTCCGCGCCCTCGACGCGCCGGATCTGCTCGTAGGGGCCGACGTACGGCACGTACCCTTCCGGCAGCGCGGGCACCGCCGGCGGGCGCTCGAACCCCACGAGCGGCTGCCGCTCCAGCGACGGGAGCGCAATCTCCAGCTCGCCACGGATCTCCACCTCGCGCGGCGCGATGTCCGGCAGCGCGGGCTGGTTTTCTTCGCCTTCGTCGTCTTGGTCCTGCGCCGCCACGCCTGTCGGTAGCAAGGCGCAGAGGAAGGCAGCCAGGAGTGTGAAAGAGATTCGCGTCATGGTGCAGCGGAAGGGAGTGGATGGAAGAGATGCGCGTGAGCTAAGGCTTGAGCAGTGCAGGTTATAGCGCATCGAATGCACTGGTCGTCATCCTGAGCGGACGCGAAGGATCTCCTGCGTCAAGGCGACCTTAAGCCGAGGAGGTTCTTCGCTACGCTCAGAATGACGAAGGAATGGGCTTCTTAGGTGGTCGGGTGGCTTCAGTCCTCAGCAGTTAGAGTGGTGATGGGTCATCGGTCTTCTTTCAGATCGAAGCGCGCTCGCGCTGCGCCGTCTCGGCGAAGGCGGTGCCGGCGAATTCGTTCATGACCTGCTCGTAGACCTGCGCCGCGTTGCCGTCCTGGCCGAGGCTCCGGTAGGCGCGCGCCTGCGTGAGGTAGCCGCGTGCCACCCACTGCGGGTACTCGGGGAAGAGGTCGGGCAGGCGGCTGAGCTGCTCGATGGCCTGGCGCGGCTGGCCCTCTTCTAGAAGCAGCGTGCCGAGGCGGTAGAGCGCCTCGGCGCCGGCCTCGCCCTCAGCCTCGCGGGCGACCTCTCGGTAGAGGCGCCGCGCCTCGCCCGTGCGGCCGTCTTCCTCGTAGATGCGCGCCAGGCCGAGGCGGGCGAGCGTAGCCTCCGGCGCGTTCGGCGCCACGTCGGCGGTCTCCTCTAAGAGCCGCTGCGCTTCCGAGGGGCGGCCCAGGTTTAGGAGTGCCATGCTTTGGCCGTAGCGCGCCTCGGCCACGAGGCCGGGGTCGGCAGGGCGCATCTCAGCCATCTGCTCGTAGATGGAGAGGGCTTCTTCGTGGCGGTCCTGCTGCGCGTAAAGCTCGCCGAGGCGGCGGGCGGCGTCGGGGCGGCGCGCGCTCTGCGGGTAGTTCTGGACGACCTGGCGGAGGTACGTCTCCGCCTCGCGGTAGCGCTCCTGATTCGCAAAGGCGTCGCCGAGGTAGTAGTACGCCTCGGGCAGCAGGTCCTCGTCGTTCGAGGTGCGGACGAAGCGCTGGAAGTCTTGCAGGGCTTCTTCGGTGCGGCCGCTCTGGAACTTCGTCTCGGCCTGGCGGAAGCGCAGCTCGTTCACGACGGCGGCGTCGGGGTTGGCCGTGGCGAAGGAGTCGATGATGCCCGAGGCGCGGTCGTCCTCGCCGAGGGCCGTGAGCGCGTACTGGATGCCCGAGGCGGCGTCCGAGGCGAAGGGGCTGTCAGGATAGCGCTCCAAGACGCGGCGGTAGGCGCGCAGGGCCTCGTCGTAGCGGCCGTCGTTGAAGAGCGCGTCGGCGATGCCGTACTGCGCCTTGGCGGCGAGCGGGTCGCGCGGGTACTGCTCGATGAAGGCGCGGTACGCCTGCGCGGCCTGGTCGTAGTTCTGGTCCTGGAAGTAGAAGTAGCCGAGGCGGTAGCGCGCCTCCTCGCGCAGGCCGCTCTCCGGGAAGTCTTCCAGAAGCTCCCGCAGCGCGCCGGTGGCCTCGGCGGAGCGGTCGCTCAGGTAGAGCGCCTGGCTCATCTGGTAAAGCGCGTAGTCGCGGTTCTCGCCGCCGACGCCCTGGTAGGCGCGCACGGCTTGGTCGTAGTCTTTCAGCGCGTAGTAGCTGTCGGCCAGGCGCAGGCGCGCGTCCTGCGCGTAGGGGATGTCGCCGCCCTCGTTCCGATAGCTTTGCAGGAAGCGCTCGAAGGACTGAGCGGCATCGGCGTACTGGCCCTGCTTGAAAAACGTCCAGCCGAGGGCGTAGCGCGCGGCGTTGGCGTGCTCGCCCTGCGGATTTCGGGAGAGGTACTGGCGGAAGACGTCGGCGGCACGGGCGTAGCGCTCGGTCTGGTAGAAACTCTCGCCGGCCCAGAAGAGCGCGTCGGCGGCCTTGGGATCGTCCGGGTACGTCTCCAGAAACTGCGCGAACGCCTCGGCAGCTTGGCGGAAACGCTCGCCGCGGTAGAGGAGCCACGCGCGCTGGAAGGCCACCTCGGCGCGGCGCTGCTCAAAGGCGCCGCCGGCGGCCACGGCCTCGCTCAGGCTCTCGAGCGCGGCGTCGAAGTCGCCCGTGGCGGCCAGGGCGTTCCCGCGCAGGTAGAACGCCTCGCCGCGCTTTTCGGCGTCGGGGTAGTCGTCCAGGAACATCTCAAACGCGTGAGCGGCCTCGGGCCACTGCTCCGTCTCGTAGTACGCGGCCCCCAGCTCGAACTGCGCCTTTTCGGCCAGCGCGTGGTCGGGGAATTGGCGCAAAAAGGCGTTGTAGAGGCGGATAGGTTCTTCGGTGCGGCCGGTGAGCGCGCGGTTGACGGCCTCGTAGTAGAGCGCCTGCGCGGCGAGGTCGTCCTCAAAGCCCTCACGCACGGCGGCAAACTCGTCGGCGGCCCACTGATGGGCGTTCTCGAAGTGGTAGTTCCAAGCCAGCCCGTAGCGCGCGGGGCGGTAGTACGGGCTGTCGGGGTTCTCCTCGATGATCTGCCGGTAGTAGACGACGGCGTTCTCGCTGTCGCGGAGCTGGTTGTACGAGTCGGCGCGGAGGAAGCGGGCGCGCTCACGGGCCTCGCCTTCGAGTTCGGGCAGGCGGCGGTCGATCTCGGCGATGGCCTCTTCGTACCGCTCCAGATCGTAGTACACCTCGGCCAGGGCCAGGCCCAGCGTGCGCGCGTAAGGCGAGCCGGGGTAGCGCCGGGCCAGGCTTTCGAGCGACTGCGCGGCGGCCTCGCTCTGGTCCTGGTCCAGCTGCGTGGCGCCCAGGGCGTAGAGCGCGTCGTCGGCCACGTCGGTCTCGGAGAAGTCCTCGGCGACTTGGCGGAAGTAGCCCATCGCGGCCTCGGGGTCGTCGTTGTCGAGGGCGGCCTCGCCCAGGGCATAGAGCGCGCGCGCGGCCTGCGGCGTGCCGGGCCGGCTCTCGACCACCTCGAGGAGCGCCCCCTCGGCGCGGGCGTAGTCGCCCTCTTCCAGAAAATATCGGCCCAGGCTCAGCTGCGCGTCTGTGGCAAGGGGATGAGCTGGGTACGCGCGCCGGAGCTGCCGGAAGAGAGCGGCGGCGCGTTCTTCCTGGCCGAGCGCCAAACGCGCCGTGGCCTGGTAGAAGTAGGCCTCCGGCACGTGGATGCTCTCCGGATAGCGCGCGCGGAAGGCTGCAAACGCCTCGGCGGACGGCTCGTAGAGGTGCTCGTGAAAAAGGGCGAGCGCGTCGGCGAAGTCGGTCTCGGAGCGAGCCGGCTCGCGCTGCGCGTGCGCTTCAAAAGCGGGCAGCGCGGCCTGCGCCGCAGCCGTCAGCACGAGCGCGGCGGCAGCCATCAGCCATGCGCGCCGCAAACGCCGAAGCGGGGAGCGGGCCGGAAGGGCGGAAGGGACCATCAAGGCGGAGAAAGGAGAGGTGGAAGTGCAGCCTATTTCTTACGGGCATCGCGCCCACGCGCAAAGTACAGCGTTTCAGGTATTGCTGCCAGCGGGTGGGAGATGCACGCGCACAAAGCGTCGATACGGTGGGCGCGGCCTCTGAGGCCGGTGCGGCCTGCCGTGCGATGGTAAATATGTTGACAAAACACAGGCAACGTTTTCTTTACCGCGCCTCAGGAAGATAGATTCCGAACCAAGCGCGCCGCCCAGCCGATACGAGACAGGAACGGCAGAGATCAAAGACGCAACGGCCCTCCGGCAGAAAACGCCTACGCGCTTTCAAAGAAGACGAACAAAAAAACGAATTCATGGACGACACCCGCTCCCGCACCGCTCCGCCCGACTCGGCTTCACACACGGCATCCTCGCGCGATGAATCGCGTACACCGGGGGGCGATTTTGGCGGCTCGCCCGAGCTTATGATTGCGCGCGCCTGGGTCCGCGAGAACCAGCTTACGGCGCTTTTCGGCGCGTTTACCGTGGGCGCGTTCCTCGGCGTGATGATGCGCCGCTGAAAAGCGCGGCGGTGCCCTTTCCGTTTCAACCTTCAATTTCGCCCAGGAGGCTATTTTGGCAGATCAGAACGACAAAAAAAACGACGCGAACTCCTCACAGAAAAACCCCCCGCAGAAAAAGAAAGAGAGTTCTCCGCAGAAGAAGAGCAGCGGATCAGGCAGTCCAAAGGCAGGCAGTCCCAAGAAACGCGAACTGCCCGGCGAGAAGGCGAAGCAATCGCCGTCCGAGCTGTCAGGCGGGCCGTTCGGCGCAGAGAAGTCCGGCAAAGGGAAAACGTCGGGCGCGGGCACATCGAAATCGAAGGCCGGCGCTTCCGCTTCGTCATCGGCCTCGTCCCAGGCTTCAACGCGCGACGACGCCAGGCGCGAGGTAGACGAGTCCGTCGAGGCGCTCAGGGCCGAGCTGGACGCGCTCGGCGCCTCGGACACGTTCGCCACGGCCCGAAGCTGGACGGCCGAAAACCCGGCGCTGGCGATCTTCTCCGCAGCGGCGGCGGGCATCCTGGCGGGGCGTTTTCTCTCGCTGCTGGCGCGCCCGTTCCGGCCGGACCCGCTCCCGGTGCGCGCCCGCAAGCGCACGCAGGAGCTGTCCTCGCAAGCGCAGGCGCGCCTGGCCGAGACGCGCGAGGAGGCCTCGCGCCGTTCCAAGGAGGCGGCCGAGCGCATCCGCGCGGCCAGCGAGAAGGCCACGGCTGGCGCCGCCGTCCTGGGCACCGCCGCCGCCGAGCGCGCCCGCAAGGCCGGTGACGCGGCCTCACACCGCGCCAAGGAGATTGCCGAGACGGTCAGGGAGCAAGCCAAGGCTCTGGGCGAAACGACCTCGGCGCGCGCGCAGGAGGCAAGCGCCAAGGCGCAGGCGCAGGCGCGAGAACTGAGCGCCAAGGCCCGGACGCAGGCGGAGAAGACGCGCGCGCAGGCTCGCCAGACCAGCGACGCGGCCCGTCACCGCGCCAGCGAAGCCGGCAAGGCCGTGGCGGCCACTGGGCTGGGCGCCACCGCGCTTAAAACAGCGCACGACGTGCAGGACTCTGCCAAGCATCTTTCCGAGTCGGCCAAGAAAAAGGCGAAGCACGGACGCGACATCTGGAGCATCGTCCGCAACGCGGCGAAGACGGCGCTGACGGCTGCCATCATCAAGAAGGTGAGCGACGTGGTGCGGAAGGTGACGTAGCCGCGTCCTGAACGGATCGCATCCGCGCGGCGGCTTGGGGGCGCTTCTCCTCAAGCCGTCTTTTTTGCGGTCCCTTCACCAAGTTGGGCCGTTGAAGGGCGCTCGCGCGGGGCGTCCGGCGTGCGGACGGCGTCTGCATCGGTTATCTTGTGAATCGGTGCGGCACTTCTTCCCGAAGCCGGTGTGCCCAGAGCGGTGTCCGGCCGATGCCCGCGCGCGCCTCGATCTTTTTTACTTAACCTCGTACGGCCTCTCGTGAGCATTCTTGCTGTAGGCACCGTTGCCTTCGACTCCATCGAAACGCCTTTCGGCTCGGCCGACGAGGTGCTCGGCGGCAGCGCGACGTACATCGCCCTGGCCGCGCGCCATTTTACGCAGGACGTGCGCCTGGCCGGCGTCGTGGGGCGCGATTTCCCGGACGCCTACCGGCAGACGCTCGAAGAGCGCGGCATCGACCTGCGCGGGCTGGAGACCGACGAGGAGGGCGAGACGTTCTTCTGGGCCGGGCGCTACCACTACGACATGAACGAGCGCGACACGCTCGAAACGCGCCTGGGCGTCATCGCTGGCTTCGAGCCGACGCTGCCGGAGGCGTACCGCGACAGCCGCATCGTGTGCCTGGGCAACCTCGACCCGGCCATCCAGCGCGCGGCCCTAGACCAGGTCGAGGCGCCGGACTTCGTCATCTGCGACACGATGAACTACTGGATCGAGCACACGCCCGAGAGCCTGCGCGAGACGCTCGCGCGCGTGGACTGCCTCGTCATTAACGACGCCGAGGCGCGCGAGCTGTCCGGCGAGCCGAACCTCGTCAAGGCCGCCGCGCTCATCCGCGCGATGGGGCCTGAGGCGCTCATCATCAAAAAGGGCGAGCACGGCGCGCTCCTCTTTACCGAGGAGGCCGTGTTCAGCGCGCCGGCCTATCCGCTTGAAGAGATCCACGACCCCACGGGCGCGGGCGACACGTTTGCCGGAGGGCTGGCCGGCCATCTGTGCAGCGTGATCGAGCATCAGTCCAAGGCGCAGGCCCGAGCGGCGCTCGTGGACGCCGCCACGCTCAAGCGCGGCATCATCTACGGAAGCGCGCTGGCGTCGTTTTGCGTGGAGCGCTTCGGGCCGGAGCGGCTTCTGGACCTGAGCGAGGAGGCCATCCACGAACGCGCCATGGCCTTCCGCAGGCTCTCGCTCATCCCCGAGCTTGAGCCGACGTACAGCGCGTGAGCCGCGCCGCGTCCCTTCTGCCTTTCTACCGGCCTGCTCGTCCATGCCCGGCACCGGCACCGTACGCCTCGTCAACGCGGTCTTCTACGCGCACCACGGCGTGAGCGAGGCCGAGCATCACGTCGGCGGGCGCTTCGAGGTGGACGTGGCCGTGGAGCTGGACTTCGCCGAGGCCGCCGCGCACGACGACCTGGCCCAGACGGTGGACTACGAGCGCGTCTACGCCCTCGTCAAAGCCATCGTGACGGAGAACAAGTTCTACCTCATCGAGAAGCTGGCCTACCTCATCGCCCGCCGCGTGGCCGAGGCGTACGCCGGCATCGAAGCCGTCGAGGTGACCGTGCGCAAGCCAAACCCGCCCGTAGGCGGCACGTGCGACCGCGCCGAGGCCATCTACCGCCACCGCCCGTCCGGGTAGCTCGGCCGAAGCGGCGTTCCTATCTTTTGCCTTTCATGCGTATCTCTAACGAACCCTTTACAGAGCGCAGGGGGCGGCGTTTGCCCTGTCGCACTCGTGAAGTAGACCTGGTGCTGCGTTGCGCGCGCGTGCACCTGACGGAGGAGGACCGCGCGTGCGTGCGTCGCCTTGCCGGCGAGGGGGTGGATTGGGAAGCGGTGTACGCCTGGGCCGAGAGCCACGGCGTCCTGCCGCTGCTGCACCGCAGCCTGAAGCGGATAGAGCCGCCTGGCGTGCCCGAGGCCGTATCGGAGCGGCTCTGGAAGTATGCGCATTCGGTCTCGCGCATCAACCTCACGCAGGCGCAGGAGCTGGTCCGGCTGCTGGAGCTTTTCGGCGATCACGGCATCGTGGCGCTTCCGTTTAAGGGCGTGGCCCTGGCCTCGGCGGTGTACGGGCAGCTTGCGCTTCGCGTGAGTGAAGACGTGGACATCCTCATCCGAGAAAGCGACTTCGACCGCGCCGAGCGCCTTTTGACCGGCGATGCTTACCGTCCGTACAAGCCGCTCGAAGGCCTGCAAAAGGCGGCGTATCGTTACTTGAACCGGCAGTTCCCGTTCGTTCGCGGGCGGGGCGAGCACGCGCTTCTTGTAGAACTCCACACGGACCCGGCCCCGCTGCGCATGGCGCCGGCCAAAGACGTAGGCGCGCTCTACCGGCGCGCCCGGACCACGACGCTCCTCGGCGTGGACGTGCCCCACCTGGCTCCGGAGGACCTCCTGCACCTGCTCTGCCTCCACGGCGGATCGAAGCATCAGTGGGAGTACCTCAAATGGGTCTGCGACGTGGCGGAAACGCTGCGCGCGTGCCCTGACCTGGACAGCCGCACGCTGGTACGCCGCGCCCGCGAGGGAGGTGCGCTGAGGCGTCTCTTGCTCGGCTTGCTCTTGGCGCGTGATCTGCTGGGGGCGCCGCTGCCTCACGCGGCCCTCCGGCAGATTAAGGCGGGGGCGGGTGGCGGCGTGGAGCAGTTGGCCCGGCACGTGCAGGCCCGGCGCTACACGCGTGCCGACGGGTCCTCGTCCGGGCTGATGTCTCCGTTTCAGTACCACTTCCGCACGCAGGACACGCCGCGCGCCCGAATCCGGTACGTGGGGTACTGGCTCGCCTCGCTGGCAGGACGCCGAGGCCTGCCCGCGTAGCGTCAATCTGGAACGAAGCGGTAAACTTTCCGTTATTCTACCGGAACAAAGTTGACCGCGTGCGTAAAGACTTGTACATTCGAGTCAATCCTGCCCCCGAAAGCCTCAATCTCAACAGAGCAGTTTAATTATGGACAAGAAAGCGACGAACCCCAACGCGAAAGCGACCGCCTCGAAGAACGACAAGAAGCAGGCTTTCGTCGCCCCCAAGCTCCGGCGTCATGAGGACCTGCCCGAGATCACGGGGATTACCTTCGGCGGAGACGATGCCCCCTCGACTGGTCTCGCTGTCTGACCGAAACATGTTCTCTTAGAGCACCTTCTGCGTAAACGAAGGCGGCTGTGCGGCTCCCATGAGCTTGCGCAGCCGCCTTTCGCTTTGTAGCGCGCTTCCATCGCACGCGCATCCGCGTCCCGTCACCTCACCTCTAATCCACTTGATCTCCCATCCGTTATGGACGCTGACCGCCCGCTCGCGCCTGCTCCTGACGTCGTCTCCACCAAGCTGGATGACGACGAGGCCGTGCTGCTCCACCTCAAGACGAAGCAGTACTTCTCCCTTAACGAGACCGGCACGCGCATCTGGGAGTTGCTCGAAGGCGGCGCGCGACCGCCGGCCATCCTCGCTGCGCTGGAAGCTGAGTACGAGGGCGACCCGGACGACATGCGCCGCCTCGTGACCGCCTTTTTGGACGACCTCAAGCAGCAGGGCCTCGTGCACGAGGGCGCGTAGGAGGCGTTTGGAGATTGTTGAGCGAAGCGCACCCGGTGGCGCGCAGCGTGCTATCGTTCAGAAGATGGTGTAGGGGCTTGACGCCGTCAAGCCCTCGTCTCGGTGTGGCTCTCCTCTCAGGCAGGTTTAATGAATCAAACCTCTACGCCGGGGCAGGTGCGCCCGTTCACGCGCCGCGCACCGGCGGAAGGCAGAACACGGCAAAAGCAGGGCACAACAAAAGAGGGCTGACCGGAGCAATCCGGTCAGCCCTCTTCTCATCTGCGCTTAGGCAGCGTTTGAGGTTTACTTCACCAGGACCATGCGCTTGCTCTCGGCGAAGCTGCCCATCTGGATCTGGTAGAGGTACACGCCGCTGGCGAGCGACCCGCTCTCGCTGGCCGTCCAGCGGACGCTGTACGTGCCCGGCGCCTTCTCCTCGTCCACGAGCGTGGCGACCTTGCGGCCCAAGACGTCGTAGACCTCGAGCGAGACGTGCGCCGGCTCAGCGACCTGGAACTGGATGGTCGTGGCGCCGCGGAACGGGTTCGGGTAGTTCTGGCTCAGGCCAAACCCACTCGGCACCTCGGACGAGAGCGTCTCGACCACCGGGTCGCACTGCGCCGTCAGCCCCTGGCCGTTGGTCACCGTTGTGACGATGGCGCCGCCCTGGTTGATGTCGAGGCGCTCGCCGCGGATCGTCACCGTCGTCGTGGCGTTCGGGTCGAAGGGCTGCTCGTCGCCCTGCTCGTACTCGCCCGTGTCGTTGAGGAAGCCTTCGAGGTTGCGCAGCACAGTGAACTCAACGCTGGCGATGCCGCTCTCCTCATCCGTCACGTCCTGCTGAACGGCGGTGAGGCGGCCGTCCTCGTTGGTCTCGATGTTGATGGGGCCGCACTGCGGAGGCGTGGTGTCCTCCTCCTCGTCCTCGGAGAAGTTCAAGCAGGCGATGCCCTCGTAGTCACGGAACTCGAGCGGGCCGGCGATCTTGTTGTCGCTGCCGTCGTCCATAACGCTGTAGAAGGAGTTGCGCGCGTCGAGGTTCGGCGTGCCGTCTTCGTTGCGGCTGGCGTTCCCCGTCGAGGCGAAGATGGTGCCGCCCGGACCGGAGGTGAAGCCCTCCACGTCGCCCACTTCGAAGAGCGAGGGATCGTTGAAGCGCGTCGTGTTGCCGTTTGACTTGTCGATGTTGACGATGACGTTGCGCTGCGGGCGCCCGCTGCCGTCGTTGGCGAGGCCGAGCATGTTGCCCGTGTTCGGGTTGATGGCGATGTCGTCGATGTCGAAGAGCGTCACGCCGTCGTCGGACTGCACTTCGTCAATCACCACGTACGTCTGGCCTGCGCCAAAGGCGTCCTGCACGGCGTTGCCCGTCTCGGGATCGATCTGGAAGAGGAGGTCGGGGTTGCCCGCGCCGGGTTCGCGGTTCACGCCGTAGAGCGTGCCGTCGGTGGCGTCGAACATCAGACCGTCCACGTCATCGAACACGCGGAAGCCCAGCTCGCCAGGTCCGCCGGCGAAGGAGCCGATCTCGTCGTAAAGGCCGGTCTCCGGGTTGATGGTGCCAAGCGTGTTGCCGTTGGCCGCGTAAAGCGGAGCGCCGGGCGTGGGGCCAAGCGCGATGGCCTCGATGTTGGTGACGTTGTTGTCGGCCGAGTCGGTGATGAAGCCGAGGTCGGTTTCCTCGCCCGTCGTGCGGTCGATGCTGGTGAGCCGGTCGGGGCTGTTGCCGCTGAGGCCGCCGTCGGTGGTGCGGTCAGCGACGAGGAAGCACGAGTTGCTGTCGTCCTGCGCCTGCGCCGTGGGGAGTCCCATAGCTGCGAGGAAAAGCAACGTGAAAAAGGTAGTAGCGAGTCGTTTCATGGGGTAGCGTCCTTTGAAGATGTGTGGCTGTGCGGAAAACGGACTGCTTTCAAGCATACGCTGAATGCTGTCCAAATACCAGCACCGATGGCGTTTTTGTATTATCTCAAGTGCTACGCCTTTGTGAATCTCCAAGCGCAGAGGCGCTACGCCCGCTCCGAGCCGGGGCCGGCACCTGCTGCGTGAGGCAGTGCAGTGCGCCTAAGCCCCACACCACCTCGGCGCAGGGGATGAGCACGACGGCGCGGCCGGGAAAGCAGCCGGCCAGGACGCGCCGGGCCTCCGCATCGGCCGGGTCGCCGTAGGCGGGGCAGAGGACGACGCCGTTGGCCACGTAGAAGTTAGCGTAAGAGGCCGGCAGGCGCTGCCCGTCTGTGATGAGCGGCGCGGGCATGGGGAGCGCCACGAGGCGGAGCGGGCGCCCGTCCGGCAGCGTGGCGGCGCGCAGGCGCACATGAGCGCTGCGCAACGGGGCGTGGTTGGCGTCGGCGGGGTTGGCTTCGGCCGCGAGCAGCACCGCGTCCTCAGCCACGAAGCGGGCGAAGGTGTCCACGTGGCCGTCCGTGTCGTCGCCGGCGAGGCGGGCGTCGAGCCAGACCACGGCCTCGGCGCCGAGGAAGCGGCGGAGGTGCGCCTCGGCCTCTTTTTCCGAAAGGCCGGGGTTGCGGCGCGGATGCAACAGCGAGGGCCGGCTGGCCAGGACGAGGCCGGCGCCGTTGGTGTCAAGCGCGCCGCCTTCGAGCACGAGATTGGCGCTAAACGAGGGCACGCCGAGCGCCTCGGTCATGCGCGCGGCGGCGGCGGCGTCGCGGCGCCAGGGCGGGTACTTCTCGCCCCAGCTGTTGAAGCGCCACGTCGTAGCGGCCAGCGGCGCTTCGTGCTCTTCTTCGCTGCGCGTGACGAAAAGTGGGCCGTAGTCGCGCACCCAAGCGTCGTCGGTGGGAAGGCAGTGCAGGCGGACGGCCTCGCTCCACGCGCCGTTTTCTTTTAGGCAGCGCCTGACGTGCCGGGCGTGCGCGGCGCTTTGCACGTTGACGTGGACGGCCTCGTGCGGCGCCAGCGCGCGGACCATCTGTGCAAAGGCGGCCTCGACGCGCTCCATTTGGTCCGGCCACGTGGCGCGGTTGTGCGGCCAGGAGAGCCACGTGGCCGCGTGCGGCTCCCACTCCGCCGGCCAGCGGTAGCCCAGCGCCGCCGGGCTGCCTGCGTGTTCAGGTGCGCGAGAGGGCATGGGACTTGAGCGAGGAAACGACGGATGCCGCGGATAGGCAGGACGACCGACGAACGATGACGGACGACCGCAAAGGCTGGAAGCCGTCGTCCGTCGTCATCCGTCGGTCGTCACCCGTCGTCATCCAGGAAGCGGCGCGTGAGGCCGGCGTAGGCGTCGATGCGGCGGTCGCGGAAAAAGGGCCACTCCGTGCGCGTGGCATCCAGGCGGGCGAGGTCGATTTCTTCTACGAGTACGGCCTCCTCGTCCGCCGGGGCGCGGGCGATGATCTGCCCGTCCGGCCCGGCAATGAAGCTCTGCCCCCAGAAGGTGATGCCGCTGCCGGGCGCGCCCTCCGGCGCCGGCTCAAACCCGACGCGGTTGGCCGCCGCCACGAAGCAGCCGTTCGAGACGGCGTGGGCGCGCTGCGTCAGCTCCCAGGCGTCGTGCTGCGCCGCGCCGTGCTCGTCGCGCTCGGCCGGCAGCCAGCCGATGGCCGTGGGGTAGAAGAGGACGGCGGCGCCTTGGAGCGCCGTCAGCCGCGCGGCCTCGGGGTACCACTGGTCCCAGCAGATGAGCGTGCCTACGCGCGCGTGCTGCGTGTCGAACGCCTTGAAGCCGAGGTCGCCCGGCGTGAAGTAGAACTTCTCATAGAAGGAGGGGTCGTCCGGGATGTGCATCTTGCGGTACTTCCCCACGTAGCCGCGCGCGCCGTCGAGCACGGCCACGGCGTTGTGGTACAACCCCTCGGCGCGCTTCTCGAAAAGCGGCACGAGGAGCGCCACGCCGAGTTCGGCCGCCAGCGGTTCGAGCGCCTCGGTGGTAGGGCCGGGCACGCGCTCGGCCTTTTGGAACGGCGCCGCGTCCTCGGTCTGGCAGAAGTAGCGCGTCAGGAAAAGCTCGGGCAGGCAGATGACCTGCGCGCCTCTGCCGGCGGCCTCCCGGATCATCCGCTGTGCCGTGCTCAGGTTGGCGCTTGGCTCCTCGACGCAGCGCATCTGCACGAGGCCGAGGGTGACGGGTTGCACGGGGAGCGTTGGGGGCAAAACGGGGAGCGGTTCAGAGGAGCGGTTCAGAGCTGACGGGCCGAGCGGCGCCCTGCGTCACGCGCGTTCAGCCACGCCGAGAGCGCGAGCGCGCCGAGGCCGAGCACGACGACGGCCGCGTTCACGAGCTGGGGGTCCCAGTCGAGGCCGGTCGCGTAGTCGAGGTAATACTTCACGTAGGAGCGCGGGAGGCCGGTCTCGCCCCGCGCGCGCTTCACCTGCCAATGCCAATCCGTGCACGGGCAGTAGCCCCAGCCAAAGAAGAGGCCCAGCCCGAACCACGACAGCACCGTGGCGCCGATGGCCAGGAGGTGCAGCCGCCGCGTCCGCCGCCAGATCCACCCCGTCAGGTTGAAAAAAACGAGGCTGCTGTGGAAGACGAGGAAGAAGAGGTCGAGGAGGGCGAGCATACGCAGCGCCGCTTGCTGTTCTGGCTTCTCCTATTTCTTCCGACGCGCCTCGTAAGCCGTTGCCGCCCAACCAACGGCGCTACGACGCCGGCGCGTCTTCCGTGGCGCTTGCCTCGGCGACGCCCGCTTCTTTGGCGGCGAAGCGCAGGAGGAAGTCGTAAAGGAGGTGGTCCACCTCGGTCGTGTCGGCGAGGCTGTTGAGCACTTCCTGGAAGTGGGTCTCGTCGGGCAGGTCCTTGCGGTAGAAGTCGCGGTAGGCGATGAGGCGCTCGCGCTCGCGGTTGGCGTCGAGTTCGCTGTGGAACTGCGTGCCGTAGACGGGCAGCCCCTCCAGGCGGAAGGCCTGGTTGCGCTGCGAATCGTTGAAGGCCAGCTCGACGGCGTTTTCGGGGAGGTCGGTCACGCGGTCGTGGTGGCCGGTGTTGGCCTTGAAGCGCGCCGGGAAGCTCTGGAAGAGTTCGTCGCGCTGGCCCTCGCCGGTGAGTTCAATCCAGCGGCAGCCCAGCTCGGCGCGGGCGCTGTCGTGCACGAGCCGCCCCCCGAAGGCGCGCGCAATCACCTGATGCCCCCAGCACGAGCCGAAGGTGGGCACGGCGCGCTCGGCCGCCGCGCGCGTCACGTCCAGGAGGTTCGCCATCCAGTCCGGGTTGTTCAGCGCCGAGTGCTCGCCCGCCCCGCCGATCAAGACGGCATCGGCCGCTTCCACATCCGCCATCGAGAGCGGCGCGTGGACGACGTTGATGGAGTGGAACTGGTCGGCGCGCAGGCGGCAGCGCTCGACGAAGCACGCCTGCTCCTGCTCTTCCATCACGCGGGTGTTGCGCGCCTGGATGAGTAGGACGCGCAGGTCGCTAAGGCGGGGGTCCGGCTGGCCGGCGGGCGGCGGGGCGTCGGGCATGGGAGCGGTAGGGAGATGAAAGACGGAAGGGAGAGAAGCGCTCCCGCGAAGATAGACTTAAAGGCGCAGAAGATCACCGAAGGTCCCGCGGAGAAGCACATACATCCGCCTGAGTGGCAGGCCGACGACGTTGTAGTAGTCGCCCTCGATGCGCTCGACGAAGAGCGCGCCCCGGTCCTGGATGCCGTAGGCGCCGGCCTTGTCCATCGGCGCGCCGGTGGCGACGTAGGCGTCGATCTCCTCCTCGGTGAGCGGGGCGAAGGTGACGCGCGTGGCCTCGTGCGCGGTGGTCTGGCGCCCGGAGGCGCGGTGGGCAAGCGTCAGCCCGGTGCAGACGGTGTGCGTGCGTCCGCTCAGACGGCCAAGCATTCGGCGCGCTTCGTCAGGGTCAGCGGGCTGGCCGAGCACAAGGCCGTCGAGGGTCACCACCGTGTCGGCGGCGAGGACGAGGGCGTCGGGGTGCGCCGCCGCGACGGGCGCAGCTTTGATCTCAGCCAGGTGCTCCACGAGGGCGGCCGGGGTGAGGCCGGGCGGCGCCTCTTCCTCGACGCCGCTGGCCTGCACAGTAAAGCGCAGGCCCAGCGCTTCGAGCAGCCGCTTGCGGCGCGGCGAGCGCGAGGCTAAAACGAGCGGGGCACGTAGCTGCATGGGGGACGGGTGAGGAAGATAGCAGAAAAGGTGTCCGTTCAGGACAACGCGCAGAAAGGAGATCGGACGGGACGAAGCAGAAGTTTGAAGGGAGGCATCGGTATTCCCCTTTACGCATCGCTTGAGGTGAGCGCGGTAATCCTCTGGCAGATCCGGATATGCCGCGCCGGGCCGAGGCCGCTTCGAGGCGTCCCGAGGTTTGACACGGGCGCCCCGGCGGAGTACCTTGTTGGTGGTTTACTCCTTCGCCAAAGACCTGGAGCGCTACATGATCGTTGCCACGATCTGCAACCACAAGGGCGGCACGGGCAAGACGACCTCGGCCATGCACGTGGCGGCGGCGCTGGGGCTGAGCGGGCGGCGCACGCTCGTCATCGACCTCGACCCGCAGGGCTTCCTCACGCGGATGCTCGGCGCCGAGGCGTCCTCGGACGCAGCCTCCTCGCTTGCCCTTTTCAGCCACGACCACGGCCTGGACGAGGCGCCGTTCCAGAAGATGCGCGGGTTCGACCTCCTGCCCGCCTCGAACGGCCTCACCAAAACGATGCGCCGCCTCAACAAGCCCACCGACGTCCTCTGGGCCGGCGAGGCGCTCCGCGAGGTCCGTCTGCCCTACGACGTTGTCCTCTTCGACACGGCGGCGGCGGTGACGGTGTACAGCCTCAACGCGCTCGTAGCCAGCCGCCACGTCGTCATCCCCGTCACGCCCGAGTACCAGCCCGTCCTGGGCGCGGAGCAGACGTTCCAAACGGCGCGCATGGTCAAGAGCCGGCTTAACCCGGACCTGAGCGCGCCGCTCTTCCTCTTCACGCAGGTCGATGCGCGCAAGCGGGCGCACTTCCAGTACCGCAAGTACATGCGCGAGAAGTACACCGAGCAAGTGCTCGAGAGCGTGATCCGCACGAGCGCCTCGCTCTCGACCTCGAAGCGCGACGGCACCACCGCTTTTGACAACCACCCGCACGCGCGCGGCGCTCACGACTACGCCAACGCCACCGACGAGCTGCTCCGCCGCATCGGCGCCGCTGAAGCGCCCGCCGCCGAAGCGGCCGCCACGGAAGCCGAAGCCGCCGTCCACTCCGGCTCGCCCCGTGCGGAAAACGGCGCGCCTGGCGGCGATGGATCGGTCGGGCGTTCGGATGCCGCGCTGAAGAGCGCCCCCGCGCCCGACGTCACCTTGCGCAACGATGCGTTGCAGAACGGCGCGGCGCAGAACGACGCCTTGCAGAACAGCACGCAGAGCGCAGCAGCGGGGACGGCGCCGGCAACGGACTCGGCAAGGCCATGAGCCGCCGCGCCTCTTACCGTGCGCGCCTCAAGCACGGCGCGCTCCTGGCTCTCGGCCTCGTGCTGACGGCGGGCGTGCTCGTCGTCCTGGGCACGCGCGTGACGGGCCTGCCGCCGCTGGGCACGCTCCTCGACCCGGCCGACGGGCTGTACCGCACCGCCCGCCGCGCCGCGCCACCCGCAGCTAACGCCCGCCTTGCGCTCCCCGCTCTCGACGCGCCCGTGACGGTGGTGCGCGACGGGCGCGGCGTCCCCCACATCTTCGCCCAAAGTGACCGCGACGCCGTCGTCGCCTCCGGCTACGTGGCGGCGCAGGACCGCCTCTTTCAGCTCGACTTCATCCCGCGCGTGGCGAGCGGCCGGCTCGCCTCCGCCCTCGGCCCGCAGGCCGTGGCGTCGGACCGCTTCCTGCGCTCGACGGGGATGGAACTCGGCGCGCGCCGCAACCTGGAGCGCATCCGCCAAGAGGGCGGCATCGGGTGGGACCTCGTGCGCTGGTACGCCGCCGGCGTGAACGCCTACCTCGACGCGCTGGCCGAGGAAGACCTGCCGCTTGAGTTCCGCCTCCTCGGCTACCGCCCCGCGCGCTACCGGCCCATCGATGCGCTGCGGCTCTTGCAGTACATGACGTTCGACCTCACCTTCCGCACGGACGACGCCGCCTACGCGCGCCTCCAGCAGCGCCTCTCTGCCGAGGACTACGCACTGCTCTACCCGCGCTACGGGCGCCTCTTCGTGCCCATCATCCCCGGCGGCGCAATGGGGGCGGAGAGGAGCAGCACGACCTCGGCCGCCGATTCGAAAGCCGCCCAGCGTTCGGGATTCCTTGACGGGCGGAAAAAGAATTCCCCCTTCGAAGGGGGCCAGGGGGATGTAAAGCGGGATGGCGCCCACTCTGACATCCCCCTCCACCCCCCTTCAAGGGGGGAGAAGGCAGAGGCCCCGCCGTCCCGCCCTCGCACGCTCGCGCTAATGGAGCGCTGCGCTGCGGTGCAAAAGAAGCTGCGCGGCACGCTGGCTGAGGGGTTCCTCCCCGGCAAAGGCTCGAACAACTGGGCCGTAAACGCCAATCGCTCGGCCACCGGGCGGCCCATCCTGGCCAACGACATGCACCTCGGGCTGACGCTGCCGGCCATCTGGTACGAGATCCACCTCATCACGCCCACGATGAACACGTACGGCGTGACGATCCCCGGCGCGCCGCTCCCCGTCGTCGGCTTTACCGAGCACGCCGCGTGGGGCCTCACGAACACAGGCGCGGATCAGATCGACCACCTCGCGCTCGAACTCGACGCCACCCGCACGCGCTACCGCTACGAGGGCGAATGGCGCGAACTGCGGACGGAGATCGACACCATCGAAGTCAACGGCGCCGCGCCGGTTCTCGACACGCTCTACTTCTCGCACTGGGGTCCCGTGCAGATGGGCGAAGGAAACAGCGCCGTGGCCATCAACTGGGTCGCCCACGACTCGAGCCGCACCCTTCAGGCGCTCTGGCAGATGCACCACGCCCGAAGCACGGCCGCTTTTGAGGCGGCGCTCCAGAAGTGGGACACGCCTTCGCAAAACATCCTCTACGCCACCGCCGAAGGCGACATCGCCATCCGCTCGACGGGCTACCTGCCGATTCGCCGCGCGGGCCACGGCGTGGGCCTCCTCGACGGCTCAACGGACGCCTTCGAGTGGACGGGCCGCATCCCCTTCGCCGATCTCCCGCACGCGGCCAACCCCGCACGCGGCTACCTCACCTCCACGAACCAGCCGCCCGTCGATTCGACCTACGGCTACTACCTCGGCCACGACTGGCGCGACGGGTACCGCTCGCTGCGCATAGACTCGCTCCTGAGCCGGAAGCCGCAGCACTCGGCCCAAGACCTCAAGCGCTACCAGGCCGACGTGCACGCGATGCAGCGCGACCTCTTCGTCCCCATGCTCGACACGCTCCGTGGCCTCTCGACCCACGCCGACACGCTCCGCCACTTGCTCGCCCGCTGGGACGGCAGCGCTACGGTGGACCGCCCCGAGCCGCTCGTCCTGGAGACTTTCATGGACGCGCTCCACCGCCTCGCCTGGGACGAAGCCGCCTTCGCCAGCGAGGTGCCCGAGCCGCAAGACGGCCAGCTTCTACATTTGCTCAGAGAACGCCCGCGCTCGAAGTGGCTCGACGTGCAGGCCACGCCGCCGCGCGAGGACGCCGCCGCGCTCCTCGCCCTCGCCCTCAAGAGCGCCGCCGATACGCTCGAAGCCAACTACGGCTGGGGCTCTGAAAACTGGCGCTGGGGCGACCATCACAAGGTGCTCTTCCGCCACCTCACGCAAACCGAGGCGCTCCAAGCGCTCTGGCGCGGTCCGGTGGAGTATCCCGGTTTTGAAGCCACGCTCTCTCCGGCGCGCGGGCGGCCCACCACGCACAGCGCCTCGTGGCGGATGGTCGTGGACTTCTCCAAGACGCCGCCGCGCGGATGGGGCGTCTACCCCGGCGGGCAGAGCGGCAGTCCGTTCAGCCGCTTCTACGACTACCACCTGCCCGAGTACCTCAGCTTCCGCTACTACGATCTCCTCAAGCCCGAAGCGCCCAGCGACCTCGGCGAGGCCGGCGCGTCGCGGCTGGAGCTGGTGCCGGCCGAGCGCTGAGTTGATGGGAACCGCTCGACCCTGGCGTAGGGACACGATATATCGTGTCCCTACAGACGGTTGAGGTTTCCTCGCCAAACGCCCGGCTTGCACGGCACCGGGCCGGTGCGGACCTTCCCTGGCAAAGGCTTCGCATCACCAAAAGCAGCGGCCCGGTCCGGCATCCGTCATGGCACGTCAAGAGAACGAACGCTTTTCCTCGCGCTGGGGGCTGATCCTTAGCGTCCTCGGCATCGCGGTGGGGACGGGCAACATCTGGCGCTTCCCGCGCATAGCGGCGGCCAACAGCGGGGACGACGGCGCGGGGGCGTTCCTGGTGGCGTGGCTCGTCTTCCTCTTCGTGTGGAGCATCCCGCTGCTGATTGCCGAGTACGCGCTCGGGCGCGAGGGGCGGATGGGCGTCGTGGGCACGTTCGCCAAGATGGCGGGGGAAAAGCTGGCGTGGATGGGCGCGTTCGTGGGCTTCGTCGCCACGGCCATCATGTTCTACTACGCCGTCGTGGCGGGGTGGTGCATCTTCTACTTCGCCGAGATGCTCACCAACCCGCTCCCCTTGACGAGCGCGGCGGCCGAGGGCGTCTGGGACGGCTTCCAGAGCGGATGGGCGCCCCTCGCCTTCCACGCCCTGGCGATGGGCGCGGGCGCGGCGGTTGTCTGGCGCGGCATCTCCTCCATCGAGCGCGCCAACAAGGTGCTCATCCCGGCGCTCCTGGCGATTGTGCTCCTGGCCGTGGGGCAGACGCTCCTCCTGGACGGATCGGGCGCCGGGCTGGCTTTTCTCTTCACGCCCGACTGGGCGATGCTCGCGCGGCCCGAGGTCTGGCTCGAAGCCCTCACGCAGAACGCCTGGGACACGGGCGCGGGCTGGGGCCTCGTCCTCACCTACGCCGCTTACATGCAAAAACGCCACGGGGTGGTAAAAAATGCCTTTCTCACCGGCATCGGAAACAACGTCGTGTCGCTCCTGGCGGCGGTTATCATCTTTGGGACGGTGTTTGCGATCCTCGGCACGCAGATGTCCGAGTCCGAAGTCCTGGAGGTGATGCAGACGAGCGGCCCCGCCGGCACGGGCCTCACCTTCATTTGGATGCCGCAGCTTTTCGCGCAGATGCCCGCCGGACGCCTCCTGGCGACGCTCTTCTTCCTCGGCCTCGCCTTTGCCGCCTTCTCCTCGCTCCTTTCGATGATCGAACTCGCCACCCGCACCTTCGTCGATGCCGGCCTGCGCCGCCGCCGGGCCGTAGGCGCCGTGTGCGGATTGGGTTTCCTGTTGGGGATTCCCTCGGCGGTGAACCTCACGTTCTTTGCCAATCAGGACTTCGTCTGGGGCGTGGCGCTGATGATCTCGGGCGCGTTCGTGGCCGTGGCTGTCCTGCGCTACGGGCCGGCCCGCCTGCGCGCGGCCATGCAGCGCGGCAGCCTTGCCGATTGGAACGCCGGGCGCGGGTGGGACCTCCTCATCGGCGCGCTGGTGCCGGCGCAGGCCGTCGTGCTCCTCGGCTGGTGGCTCTGGCAGTCGGCCACGGTGTACGCGCCCGAGACGTGGTACAATCCGCTCGAGCCGTACAGCGTGATGACGTGCCTGGTGCAGTGGGGCGCCGCGCTCGCACTCTTCTTCATGCTCAACGCCTGGATCAGCCGGCGCACGCTCCACACGCCGAGGGGGCGACGCCTCGGCGCGCGCCGCTTGGAGACTGGCTCTTAGAAGCTGTTTAGGTCTTTAGGTAAAACTTCCATTTCCCCCTTTGAAGGGGGGATTCGCTGGCTACCGAGTGCGTCATCGTAAAACTAAGACAGGCCCAACCGCCGAGAGCCGTCCGTCTCTTTCTCTTTCCGTCCGCCATGCTTGCTGAACTTCTCCTTTCCGCTACGTCCCGTGCCGGGGTGCTCCGGGTGCTCGCCGTGACCGTGCCGGTGTGGCTCTGGCCGTGGGGTGCGCTGGCGCTGGCGGCCGTGCTCGCCGTGCTGCTCGGCCTCTACCTATGGGTCCGCCGCGTCCGGCAGCGGCGCGAGGCGCGCTACGAGGCCGTCTTCGAGCACGCGCCCGGCGCCCTGCTCCTCGTCCGCACCGACCTGTGCGTGGAGCGCGTCAACGCCGCCGCCGAGGCGCTCTTGGGCCGCCCCGCTGCGCGCCTGCGGGGCCGCCGGCTGGAGACGATGATGGAGACGGAAGGCGGCACGCTCGACCCCGCCGCGCTGCCGGGCAGTCCCGAGGCCGAGGCCACCACGCTTGACGTGACCGTCCCGCGCGAGGACGATGATCCGGTCGAAGCTCTTTTGCGCGTGCGCCGCGTGCTTCTGGAGGGCGAGGCGTTCTACCTGGCCGCGCTCGAAGACGTGACGCCGGAGCGCAACCGCTACCGGCAGCTGCAGGCCTTCCACCGCACCACGCTCGACAACCTGCCCGTCGAGACCTCCATCCTCACGCCCAAGGGCGCCTATCTCTACGCCAACCCGAAGCTCGCCCCCGGCCCCGCCGCGCAGGACTGGCTCTCGGGCAAGACCGACTTCGACTTCTGCGAGAAGTTGGGCCTGCACCCGGAGATCGCCCTGCGCCGCCGCGCGCACCGGCAGCGCGCGCTCTCGGCTGGTGAGCGCGTCTTCTTCGAAGAAAGCGTGCCGCTCCCGGACGGGGGCGTCCGCCACTACAACCGCTACTACACGCCGATCTTCGACTTTGGCGGCGAGGCGTACGCCGTCGTCTGCTCGGCCGTGGACACGACGGAGCTGCAAGGGCAGCGCGCCGAGATCGAGGCCGCGCGCGGCGAGGCGGAAAAGTTCGCCAAGCTCAAGGCCTCGTTCCTGGACAACATCGGCCACGAGTTCCGCACGCCGGTGTCGAGCATCATCGGCTCGGCGCAGATCCTCGTCGAGGAAGCGGACGAGGGGCTGCGGGAGTTTGCCGTGATGATCGAGCGCAACGGCCGCCGGCTGATGAACACGCTCGGCGCCATGCTCGACCTCGGCCGCCTCGAGGCCGGCGGCATCCAGTTGCGCCCGCGCGTGGTGAACCTCATGCGCGAGGTCGAGGACGTCGTGGGCAGCTTGCAACCGATGGCCGAGGAGAAGGGCATCTTCCTGCGCGTGAAGGCCACGCAGCAAGACGCGATGGCGTGGCTCGACCAATCGGCGCTCTACCGCGTGCTGAGCAGCCTCATCGGCAACGCGGTGAAGTTCACGGGCGAGGGCGGCGTCGTCATCGAGGTCATGGCCGAGGGCGGCGCCGTGCGTGTGCGCGTGATCGACAGCGGCGTGGGGATTCAAGAAGATTACCTGCAGCACCTCTTCGCCGCGTTCAATCAGGAGAGCGCCGGCTTGGAGCGCTCCTTCGAGGGGATGGGCGTGGGGCTGGCCATCACCAAGCGCCTCCTGGACTCGATGGGCGGCGAGCTTGAAGTGGCCTCGGCCAAGGGCGAGGGGAGCGTCTTCGAGATCTCGTTCCCCGAGGCCTTCCGCGCCATCCGCGGCGAGCACGCGGGCGACGGCGCCTTGGGGCGCTCGCGCGTCCTCGTGGGCGAAAACACGGCCGAGGGACGCAAGCTCCTGGGCCACCTCCTCAGCCCGCACGTCGAGGCCGACCTCGTGGACGATTTCCCGCGCCTCCTGGACCGGGCCGAGCGGCGCGCCTACGACGCCGTCCTCCTCGACCCCAGCCTCAGCGAAGGGCCGCCGAGCGACGAGATGGTTGCCCGCCTGCGCGCCCTTGACGGGTGCGAGGCGTTGCCCATCATCGCCGTCGATGGCCTTGTCCTGCCCGGCGGGCGCGAGCAGTTCCTCTCCGCTGGCTACGACGACTGCGTGGCGCGGCCCGTGGAGAAAGAGCCGCTCCTCAACGCGCTTGGCAAGGCGCTTGCTCGTACGTACGCCGGTCGCCAAGAGCGCGCGCCCGCGGCGCTGGCCGAGCGCTCCTGACCTCCGCTTCCGGCGCCGGCCTCGCCGCGCAGCACTTCTGAAAGATCTTCTCATCTCAAACCTCTTCTCCGGTCATGAAACGCGCATGGCAAACGGCATTGGGCGTGCTCTCGGCGCTGCCCGTTTTCTGCCTGCTGCCCCTGGCTCTCTCCTACGATGCGGCATCCCCCGAGGCGGCAAGCAAGCCGGCCGAACTCGTCACGCACCTGCCCGCCGAGGCCGCTCACGGCCTGTGGATTGCCGGGGCCGGCGCGCTCTTGGGGCTGGCGCTCTACGCCTTTTACCTCGTCTGGATCGTGCGCACGCCACGGCTGAGCGCGCCGCGCAAGGCCGAGTGGGTCGTGGCGCTGAGCCTGGCCGGCCCCATCGCCATGCCGGCGCTGTGGTTCCTGCACTTCCGCGAGGGCGAGGGGCCGGTGTAGTTGACCGATCTGGTCAACGAGGCCGTGCGTGCCTTGCTTGCCGAGGACGCCGAAGACCTCGCCGCCCTCAACGCCCGCAAGGACGAGCCGGCTCTTTCCTTCGACGCCTTCGTCGAAGAGTTGAAGGAGCGTGGCCGGTTATAAGATCGAACCCAAGCGCTCGGCGGCGAAAGAGATTGACCGCGTCAAAAACCAGAAGGACCGCCGGCGCATCGTAGCGCGCATCGTAGCGCGCATCGCCCGGCTGGCCGACGACTCACGGCCGCCGGGGTGCTAAAAGCCCGCCGGTCAGAAGGCGTACCGCCTCCGGCAGGGAGCGTATCGGATCGTCTACACGGTAGAAGACCAGCGCCTCGTCGTGACGCTGGTGAAGGTGGGGCCATCGCCGCGACGTGCACGGGTAGCGCCTCCCGGCAGGAGCGCCGGACGAAGTGCGGAGGCGTCCGGCTTGCTTTCGGGGCGGCGCTGCGCCACCTTCTCTGAGCGCGGTTTCAGGGATTCTCAGGCAGGCGCTTTCTTATGCAGACGTGGCTTTCACGCGCGGGCCAGCGGCTCGTGCTTTTTGGCTTTTTCCTCAGCCTCTTCGGCGCGGAGGCGGCGCGCGCGCAAGAAGGCGGCGTGGACCTCTCCTTCCTCACCACCCGCGCCGAGGCCTCCGGCTACGAAGAGACCACGCGCTACGACGAGGTGCAGGCCTTCCTGGGCGTAGCCGCCGAGGCGTCCGAGCGCCTGCACCGGACCGCGTTCGGCTATTCGGTCGAGGGGCGCCCGCTGCCGCTCGTCGTCTTTGGCGAGGTGGAGAACGCCTCGGCGGAGGCCGTGCGGCGCGCCGAAGAGAAGCTGCGCGTCCTCGTCCTGGCGAACATCCACGCGGGCGAAGTGGCCGGCAAGGAGGCCGCGCTGATGCTCATCCGCAAGCTCGCCGCCGGGCGCCACGCCGCCTGGGCCGACTCGCTCGTCGTCCTCGTCGCGCCCATCTACAACGCCGATGGGAACGAGCGCATCAGCCTCTACCACCGGCCCTTGCAGTACGGCCCCGTCGGGGGGATGGGGCAGCGGCCCAACGCGCAGGGCCTCGACCTCAACCGCGACTTTATGAAGCTCGACAGCCCCGAGGCGCGCGCGCTCGTGCGGCTTTTCGACGAATACGATCCGCACGTCGTCCTCGACCTGCACACGACCAACGGCACGCACCACGGCTACCACCTCACCTACGCGCCGCCGCTGCATCCCAGCACCTACGCGCCGATTGTGGACCGCCTGCGCGACGGCCTCCTGCCCGCCGTCACCGACTCGGTCCGCCAAAAACACGACTGGGCGATGGACTACTACGGCTACTTCGGCGACGGCTACTTCGGCAGGCGCTCCGATACGACGGCGGCGCGGCGCGGGTGGTACACGTTCAGCCCGAACCCGCGCTTCGGCACGAACTACGCCGGGCTGCGGGGCCGCTTCGGCATCCTGAGCGAGGCCTACGCCTACGCCACGTTCGAGGACCGCATCCTGGCCTCGCTTTATTTCACAGAAGAAACGCTCGACTACGCCCGCGCCCACGCGGCGGCCCTGCGCGCGGTGGCCGAGGCGGCAGATACCACCTCCGTCGTGGGCGATACGCTCGCGCTTTCTTCGGACTACGCGCGCTCGGCGCAAAAACGCGAGATCCTGCTCGGCGAGGTGGAAGAGCGGCAGAACCCGTACACGGGCGAGACCATCCTCCTGCGCAAAAGCGTGCGCCGCCCGGAGCCGATGTACACGTACGGCACCTTCCGCGCCACCGATTCGACGCGCGCGCCCGAGGCGTACTACGTCCCGCCCACGCTCCCGAACGTGATCGACCGCATCCACGCGCACGGCCTCCGCTACGACACGCTGGCCGAGGCCGAGACGCGCCGCGTGGAGCGCTTCCGCATCCGCGCCGTGGACGAGGCCTCGGAAGCCTACCAGGGCCGCCGCTCGCGCACGCTCTCCGGCAGCTACGAAACGGCCGAGGTGGAGCTGCCCGCCGGCACGCTCGTCGTCCCCGTCGATCAGCCGCTGGGGCGCCTGGCCGTCGCCCTCCTGGAGCCGCGCGCGAGCGATGGGCTGGCGTACTGGGCCGTCTTTGACGAAAACCCCGAGGCCGGTACCATCTACCCGATTCTTCGCCGGCCCGCCCCGCAGCGCTGAGACGGAAACAGGCATTGCCGGGCGTAGGTACCACAGTGCAGCGTCAGACGGCCCCTCTGCTGCGCGGCGTTAACGAATCTACAAGATGTGTGACTCGGCGAAAGATGGCCCGCTTTTCGCAGCGAACGTAAAGGCAAAGCGCGGGAACCGCACGCTGCGCTTATGTACGCCTTACCACATTTTAGTAACAGCCCTACAACGCTCTATGCGCATCTTCAGCTACATCGCTCGCACCCTGGTCATCAGCGCCGCCCTGCTTTTTGCGGCGCTGCCGGCCGCCCAGGCGCAGGAACTGCCGCTGGGGTCGAAGCTGCCTTCGGTCTCTGTAGGGGGGCAGAGCCTGCCCGGCCTGGCCGGGAGCCAGGGCACCGTGGTCGTCTTCTGGAGCAACCAGTGCCTCTGGACGGGCAAGTACGCGGACCGCGTGAAAAGCCTGGCTAAAGAGTTCAGCGGGCAGGGCTTCAACTTCGTCCTCGTCAACGCGAACGACGCCTCGGCCTTTCCGCAGGAGTCGGCCGAGGAGGTGCAGTCGGCCGCCTCGAAGTACCCGCAGATGACGTACTTCAAAGACGCGAGCGCGGCGGCGGCGCAGGCCTTTGGCGCCGTGCGCACGCCGCACGTGTACGTCTTCGACGGCAACGAGTCGCTCGTGTATGCGGGCGCCGTGGACGACAGCCCAAGCGACCCGTCCAACGTGCAGGAGCCGTACCTGGAAAACGCGCTCCAGGCGCTGGCCGGAGGCCAGGACGTGTCCGTGGCGCAGACGAAGGCGTTCGGCTGCCAGCTCAACCCGCCTCAGTGATGCCCTCCGCTGCTCCCGACGCCACCGAGACGGGCATCGGCGCCGTGCGCCGGTACTTCGCCTCGGAGGATCTCTATGCGCTGAAAGACCGCCCCGGCCGCTTCGACGAGTGGGCTGAGGCGGTCTTTCGTTTTCAGAAAGAGAAGAGCAGCGTATACGGCCGTTATTGCAAATTAAAAAAGAGATGGCTGCCCGTCGAGGCTTTCAAGCACGCGCCGGTGACCACCTTCCCGCCCGAAGAGGCCGAGCGCGTGTTCGAGAGCAGCGGCACGGGGCAGGGCGTGCCGAGTAAGCACCACGTCCGCAGCGTGGCGCACTACGAGCGCGTGGCGGCGGCGCACTTCGCGCGCGTCTTTGGCGAGGGGCCGTTCACGTTCGTGGCGCACCTGCCGCAGTACGCCGCGCAGGGAGAAAAATCCTCGCTCGTGTGCATGGTCGAAGCGCTCCTCCGCCGCTACGGGGATGCGGAGAGCGGCTTTTTTCTGGACGACCGCGCGTTCTTGGAAAACGCCATCTGCCACAGCCGCGCGGCGGGGACGCCGTTTGTGCTCTTCGGCGCGGCGTTCGGGCTGCTCGACCTCGTTGAAGAAGAGCCGATCCGCCTGCCCGCCAGCGCCCGCGTGATCGAGACGGGCGGGATGAAAACGCACCGGCGCAGCGTCGGCCGGGGTGAACTGCACGCGCGTCTGGCTGAAGGCCTCGGCGTGGACGAGGCGCAGGTGTGGAGCGAGTACGGCATGTGCGAGCTGATGAGTCAGTGCTACACGCGCGGCGGCTCCGTTTTCTACCCGCCGCCGTGGATGCGCTTCCGCGTGGTGGACCCCGAGGACCCCGAGCGCGAGGTGACAGAAGGGCAGCCAGGCGCGCTCGCCCTCTTCGACCTGGCGAATCTCGACACCGTGAGCGCGCTCGTCACCAAAGACCGCGCCGTGCGCCAGGGTGGCGGCTTCGAGGTCTTAGGCCGCCTGACAGACGCCGAGCTGCGCGGCTGCAACTTCCTTTTGGAGCGGCGCTGAAGCCTGCGTTCTCGAACCTGTAGCTAGCTCTTCCGCGCCATGCCCCAAGCCGATCAGCACCACGCCTACGCCGAGGCTTACCGCCGGGCGCAGTCCGATCTCCACCGCCTCACCGATCCGCTCTCCGACGCGCAGTTCAACTGGAAGCCGTCTGAAAAGGCGTGGTCGGTGGGCGAGTGCGTGGTGCATCTCAACAAGGTGGCCGAGGGCTACGTGCCCGCCCTTGAAAAAGCCGTCGCCGCCGGCGATGCGCCGCGCGCCGCGCCGCCGTTCCGCTACGGATGGGCGAGCCGGTTTTTCATCCGCGCCGTGCGGCCGGAGGCGCGGGGCTTTTCCACCGTGCCGGCCATGAAGCCGCCGGAGCCGGGCGCCGCCGGCCGCTCGCAGATCGACAAGGCGCGCGCGCTGGCCGGACTCGACGCCTGGACGGCGCGCTACGTGGGCGTCGTTGAGGCCTCGGACGGACTCGACCTTGCACGTGTCAAGATGCGCTCGCCCTTTCTGTGGCTTTTGCGGCTGCCCGTCGGCGCGTTTATCGAGGCGCTCGGCCAGCACGCGCTCCGCCACACCCAGCAGGCCGAGCGCGTGACGCTCCGCGACGGCTTCCCGAATGTGTAAAGGCGGCGATCCCCCACGCCCCCATCCTCCCATACGCCTACACTCAACTCACTCACCCGCGCTCAGGCGGCGCAGCTCGATGCGCTTGCAGATGCTCTCGACCGAGAGCAGGATCGAGCGCAGGAGTTCGGCGTCCTCGCTGTAGTCGGCGGGGGCGAGGTTTTGGACGCGGCGGCCGGCCTCCATGTCCTCGTGGCCTTCCCAGCCCTCGGCCGAGCCGTCGGCGGGGACGACGCCCAGGGCCAGGCCGCCGTACTCGCCCATGAGGCGGAAGGCCGGCATGTCGCTCGATCCGTCGCCCACGTACACCATCTGGTCGATGGGCAGGTGGTAGTCGTGCGGGTCCACGTCGCGGTAGACGTTCTCCGGCTCCTTTTTGAAATCCCACGCCGGGTTGTTGGAGAGTTCCAAAAGGTAGCGCGTCTTCTCCGGATGGGTGATGAGGCGCTTGAGGAAGTGCGCCTCGCCCGCCTCGTTGAAGCTGAAGGCGCAGCCCCAGATGTGGTCGAACTCGCCCGCGCAGGAGATGGCGCGCGCCGTCTCCTCGCTCCCGGCGGTGAGGATGTAGAACTCGACCTCGGTGTCCGGGGAGATGGCCGCCACGGCCTCGCGCACGCGCCCGAACAGCTCCGGCACGCCGTCGTAGAGCTTGGCCTCGCGGCCGATGGCTTCCAAGCGCTCGCGCGTGACGCAAACGGCGCTGTCCTCCTCGCGCGTGGCCTGGATCAGCGCGTAGAAGCGCGCCAGGATGTGGTCCCAGCCCTCTTCCTCGAGCGGCGCGACGTACTTCTCCTTGAACGCCTCCGCGTCCTGGCCGAAGCTCTCCAAAAGCGCGGCGTAGCTGTCGGGCGCGAGCGTGTCGTCGTAGTCGAAAATAACGGCGAGGCGGTTGTGAAACGGCTTGGTAGCGATAGCCATGAGGCAGCAGGGCGGATGAGCAGAAAAGGAACCGGCGGGCTGAAAAACGGGTGCGCGCAAGGCGGCGCGCTCAACATAGCCCGCATCCGCCGCCCGCGCAACGCCCCGCCTTTCTGAAGAGATGCCCGCCATGTCCGACGACGCTCCGCCCAGCTTCGCCGCCCGCGCCGAAGCCATCGCCGAAGCGGCGGCGGCGTGGCGTGATCCCGAGCACGAAGCGCGCGCCGAGGCCGTGAAAAAAACCCTCGGCGCGCCGAATCGGTTTACGGAAGAGGCGCTCGCCTTCGCCCTCAACCAGCCCTTGCACCTCCTCACGCCCGAGGCAATCCGGGCGTGGACGGCGGGCCGGGAAGCCGCCGCGCCGCTCACCGTAGGCGTTTTGAACGCGGGCAACGTGCCGCTGGCGGGGCTGCAAGATTTTTTGGCCGTTTTGCTCACCGGGCACCGCTACCTCGGCAGCGTCTCGTCGAAGTCGCCGCACCTCCTGCCGGCATTCGCGGAAGAGATCAAGCGCCGCGCGCCCGGCTTGCCCGCCGCCTTTGCAGAGGCAGAAGAGGTTTTCGCCCAGGCCGACGCGATTATCGCCACGGGGACGGACGAGACGCGCGCCTGGGCTTCTTCCGAATGCGCCGCGCACGGCATCCCCGAAAGCCGGCGGCTCCTGCGCGGGCACCGCTTCGGCGTGGCCGTCCTCGACGGCGAGGAGAGCGCCGACGAGCGCGAGGCGCTGGCTGAGGACGTGCTTCTGCACGAGGGCTACGGCTGCCGCAACGCCGCCCTCGTCTGGGCGCCCAAGAACCTCTCGCCCGATCCGTACCTCGACGCGCTGGCGGCCTTCCGCGGCGTCTTTCCTGTGCACCCGGAGGTCCCCGGCACGCTCCAGATGCAGCAGGCCTTTCTCGAAGCCACCGATCAGCCGCACGCCTACGGCGAGGGGCTGGAGTTCCTCGTCAGCCGTGGCGCGCCCGAGGTGCAGCGCCCCGGTCACCTCCGCTGGGCCGAGTACGCCCACCTGCGCGAGGCGGCCGGCTGGCTGCGCGAGAACGCCCAAAAACTCCAGCTCGTCCTCGCCCGCGACGCGGTGGCGGAACGGCTCAGCGAACTGGCAAAGGGGCTGCCGCTCGCCCCGTTCGGCACTGCGCAGCGCCCCCCGCTGGACTGGCGCCCCGACGGCACGGACACCATTGGCTTTCTGGCTGGGCTGCGCGTTTGACCTTTGCAAAAACGTCCTTTCTGCGAAGGGTCGCTTTGGCGGATGCTGCGCTCTAAGCGGCGGGGCACCGGGTCGGTGTCAAGTGCTCTCTTCGGCGAAGTGGTCTTCGAGGATTTTCTTCACCTTCGGCATGATCTGGTCCCAGTGCGCGCCGGCGTTCTTGGTGAGGGTGATGAAGTCCGGCGTCATGAAGAGGTTGACCACGCCCGCCACGGCGAAAAGGCGCTGCGCCAGCGGATCGGCCTCGGCCTCTTCGGCGGAGGCGAAGGCGGCCATCCCCTCGTCCATGAACGTGTGACCGGGCGCGGTGACCTTGAGGCTGTCCGGGTTGGGCGTGGGCTGCGTGCTGAACGTGGGCATGGGCGGGCAGGCGGATGGAGGGGCGCGAAAGACCCCAATGTGCCGAACGGCCAGCTTGAAGGGCAGAGGAGAGGCGCCTTCTCATGTGAAAGTTTTGTATACTTGCTTACGGGCCGCCTGAAACGCTGCATCCCACACCGTTTCCTGGGTATGATTACACGCACGCAACCCCGCGAACTCACCTCTGTGCCTTATGGCGTCCGCTTCTGATCCCGCCGCCCCGTCGCCCACCGACGGCGCCCCCCCGCAGCGCCAGCTTCCGCCGGGCGGAAGCCCCATCAGCCGGCTTACCGAGCACACCAAAGCGCTCAAAGACGACCTCATCACCTGGGTCGAGCTGCGGCTTGAACTGGCGAAGATCGAGTTCTGGGAGACGGTAGACGAGAAGGCCAACCAGATCGCGCTGGCTGCCATCGCGGGCGTCCTGGCGGCGCTGGGCGGCCTCTTCCTGCTGCTCACCATCGCCTTTGGGCTGGGCTGGCTCCTGGGCCACCCCTTCTGGGGCTTCCTCATCGTCGCGGTGCTGCTCTTCCTCACAGCGCTCATCATCTACACCGCCAAGCCGGACCTGGGGCTGGTACCGGCCAGCCGCAAGCGCGCCCGCATCGAAGAGGAGAAGGTCTCGCGCAGCTCCGCCCCCGCCCGGTAGCCTTTTGGGGACGCCTCGCCGCTTTCACCTGAGTTGATCGTCTACCCTTTATGAAACGAGAGCTTACCAAGGCCGAGGTCAAGGCCGCGCTCCAGCGCAAGCAGGACGCCATCACGCAGCGCATCGACGCCATCGAGGGCGAGGCGCAGCATACGGGCGTGACGCTCTGGGAGCGCGTCAAGGCGCGCCCGCTCGTGAGCGTGGGGGCGGCTGCGGGCGTGGGCCTCGTGGTGGGCCTCGTCTTCGGCGGGCGCCGCGACAAGGACCGCTACGGCCTGGGCCGCACGCACGCCGCTCTCGTGGACGACTACCTCGACGCCCTGCGCGACGACGTGCGCTACCGCGTCTCCAGAGGCGAGGAGACGGGCGAGGCCATCCGCACCGCGCTGCAGGACCGCGTGCCGCTGATCGTGCAGGCCGGCGCCGTCAACGGTGAGGCCAAGGGCGCCGTGCGCGAGGGCTTCGATCTCTTCGTCAAGACGATGTTCAGCCTGCTGGTCAAGTACGCCGCCGACGCGCTCGCCCTGCAGTACCTGCCCGAGGGCAGCGAGGCGCGCGCCGCCGCCACCAACGGCGACGCGGCCGTGGCCGTCAGCAGCGCCACCTCGGCGTAGCGCCCGCGGCGGCGGTGTGGTCTTCAGAGGCGGCGTGGTGGTTTGTAGGTTAGGAGGCGTTCGCCTTCGCCGGCATCCGTTTGTCGGCATCTGTGTTTACGCGTCGGCACCCGTAACGCTCACCCTTTTTCAGCGCAGTTTCGAGAACGTATGCGAATCGTCTTATTCGGCCCGCCCGGCGCGGGGAAAGGTTCACAGGCCAAGCGCCTGGTCGAGCGCCGCGGCCTGATTCACATCTCCACCGGTATCATCATCCGCGCGGCCATGCGGGCCAAGACGCCGCTGGGCGAGGAGGCGCGCGCCTACGTCGAGGCGGGCAACCTCGTCCCGGGGCGCCTCGTGCGCGACCTGGCCGAGGCCGCCATCGCTGAGGAAGGCTTCGACGGCTTCGTGCTCGACGGCTACCCGCGCACGCTGGAGCAGGCGCAGTGGCTGGACGAGTACCTCGACGAGCACGAGGCGCCACTCCACGCCGTCATCAGCTTGGAGGTGCCGGACGAGGCCATCGTGGAGCGCCTCTCCAAACGCCGCGTGCATAAGGAAACGGGCGAGAACTACCACCTGGAGATGAAGCCGCCGCCCGCATCGGTAGACCCCGCGCTCGTGATCCAGCGCAAGGACGACCGCCCCGAGGCCATCCGCAACCGCCTGGAGGTGTACCACGAGGAAACGGCGCCGCTCAAGGTGTTCTACCGCGACCGCGGCACCTACGTCGGGGTCGATGGCGTGGGGACGTTCGAAGAGGTCTACGCGCGGATCGAGAAAGCGCTCGAAGAAGCCGCGCCCACGCAGCCGAACGCCTGACGCCCGCTCATCCCGCATGGAACGCCGCACCACCGCGCACGCCGAGCCGGCCGAGCACGTCCGCCGCCTCCGCGCGCGCGTCGATGGCGCCTTGGCCGATCTGCTTGTGGGCCGGGAGCCGGACGCGCTTTACGCGCCGGCGCGCTACGTGCTGGCGGGGCAGGGCAAGCGGCTCCGGCCCATCTTCCTGCTCCTCACAGCCGAGGCGTTCGGCGCGCGCGTGGACGAGGCCCTGCCGGCGGCGCTGGCGGTGGAGGTCTTCCACAACTTCACCCTCGTCCATGACGACATCATGGACCACGCCGCCACCCGGCGCGGGCGCCCCACCGTGCACCGCCGCTGGGACGAGGCCACGGCCGTCCTCGTGGGCGACTTCCTCATGGCGCTTTCCTACGACCTCCTCACGCGCACGCCGGCGGCGCCCCGAAGCGATGGCCAGGGCCATAAGCACAGCGCCGCACTCCTGCCGCCGTACCACCGCATGACGCGCCGCCTGTGCGAAGGCCAGGCCCTGGACAAAGCCTTCGAGACGCGCGCCGACGTCTCCGTGGACGACTACCTGCGGATGATCGACGGGAAGACGGGCGCGCTCTTAGCGCTGGCGCTCGAACTCGGCGCGCGCCTCGGCGGTGCATCGGACGAAGAAGCCGAGCGCCTGCACGAGGCCGGCCGCTCCGTCGGCCGCGCATTTCAGATCCAAGACGACCTCCTCGACCTCACCGCCGACGAGGCGCGCCTGGGCAAGCCCCTGGGCCGCGACCTCGTGGAAGGGAAAAAGACGTTCCTGCTCCTGCGCGCGCTCGAACGCGCCCCCGACGGCCCGGAGCGCGCCTGGCTCGCCCGCGCCGCCGAGGGTGGCCTCCCCGAAGCCGACGTGCCCGAGGCGTGCGCGCGCATGGAAGCGCTGGGCGTGCTCGAAGAGGCGCGCACCGCCGTCCGCCGCCACACCACCGCTGCCGAGGCGCACCTCGGCGCGCTCCCCGAAGGCGCCGCCGCCCGCACGCTGCGCTGGCTCATCGGCGAGATGCAGGCGCGGCTCTTTTGAACGGGATGACGACGGACGAAAAGCGCAACACCCTTCCAGCGGATGAGCGCCGTTGCAGATGGTGTTCCCCTCCTGGACAGGAGGGGTGCCCGGCAGGGTGGGGTGGTAGACGAGGGATGGCAACGCGCCCCGAGCCGAGGTAGGGGCGTATCGCCATACGCCCCTACGTCACCGAACGAAGCAGCAAGCCCGCCTTTTCCACCACCCCTGCATCTCCTCCTGGACAACTTGTCCCGGCCTCGGGAGGAAAGAGACTTTTCTCGACGGATCAGATCGCTGCCTCGTGCGTCGTCCGCCATCCGCCGCTGCGACTTCGCGCCGTCCGCGCCGAAACTTTGCCTCGTGCCTTTGGTGTTCACACCTCTCGCATCGACAGGCTTTTCACTGCTGCGCAGCGCGCCTCGGCTGCGCCCTCGTGCATGATCACGCGCACCGTTACCGTCACCAACCGCGCCGGGCTGCACACGCGCCCGGCCTCGATGATCGTCCGCACCGCGTCGAAGTACGACGCCGAGTTTTTTATTCAGAAAGACGGCTACGAGATCAACGGCAAGAGCATCATCGGCGTGATGACGCTGGCGGCGGAGCAGGGCGCCGCGCTCACGCTCGTCTTCGACGGCGAGGACGAGGACGAGGCCGCCGAGGCCATGGCCGCCCTCTTTGAAAAAGGCTTCGGCGAGGCGAAGTAGGAGAAGAGCAAAGGCCGCCGACCGTCCGTCCGTTCACCCTCTGTGTAAACCACCCATGCTTCTGCAAGGCGAGCACGCATCGGAGCAGGAGGAGGCGCCGCCGGGCGCCGGGGCGGAGGGCGCGCGCCAGCGGCGCCTCCTGGCGGGGATGGGCGTCTCGCTCGGCATCGCCATCGGGCCGGCGTGCGCGTACGCGCGGCCGGCGCTCTCCATCGAGCCGCGCACGCTTGACGAGGGCGCCGTAGAAGACGAGGTGGCGCGCTTCGAGGACGCCGTCGCCCGCGCCGAGAAGGACCTCGACAAGATCATCGGCCTCACGCGCGAGAAGCTCGGAGCCGAGAGCGCGGGCATCTTTGAGGCGCAGCGGCTCATGCTGCGCGACGAGGCCGTGCTCGAGGCCACGCGCGAGCGCATCCGCACGGAGCGCTCCAACGCCGCCTACGCCTTAGAGCAGGTGATGCAGGCGCACCGCCGCCGCATGACCTCGGCCGAGACGGCGTACATGCGCGAGCGCGCCAGCGACCTCCTCGACGTGCAGAACCGCATCGTGCGCCACCTGCGCCGCGGCAAGCTCCTGGCTCAGATCCCGCAGGGCACCATCGTCGTGGCTGAGCACCTCACCGCGGCCGACCTCATCCTCTTCAGCCGGCGCGGGATCGAGGGCTGCGCCATCGCCGAGGGCGGGGCTACCTCGCACGAAGCCATCATGGCGCGGGCGCTGGGCGTCCCCACCGTCACCGGCGTGCAGGGGCTGATGGAGGCCGTCGAGGAGGGCGATCCGCTCGTCCTCGACGGCGGGCAAGGCCGCGTCCTCGTCCACCCAAGCGCCGAGGACGAGCGGCGCTACCGCCGGGCGCAGGAGCGCCACCGCGCCCGCCGGGCCAGGCACCGCGAGCTGGCCCCGCTCCCGGCCGAAACGCGCGACGGCCACCGCATCACCCTGCGCGCCAACGTCGAGTTCTCGCAGGAGGTCGGCCTCTTGGACGAGAACGGCGCTGAGGGCATTGGTCTTTTCCGCACCGAGATGCTGCTCTTGATGCGCGGCCAGGCCGAGGTCACCGAAGACGCCAAATACCAGACGTACAAGGAAGTGGTCGAGGCCGTGCGCCCGGCCCTTACCACGCTGCGGCTCCTGGACCTGGGCGGCGACAAGCTCTTGCCGCTGGCGCACCGCGAGGCGAACCCGTTCCTGGGCTGGCGCGGCCTGCGCGTGCTCCTGGACAAGCCGGAGATCCTGCAGGCGCAGCTGCGCGCCATCCTCCGCGCCAGCGCCCACGGCCCCGTCCGCATCCTCTTGCCGATGGTGACGAACCTCGGCGAGGTGCGCCGCTTCCGCACCGCGCTGGCCGCCGCGCAGGAGAGCCTCGCCGAAGAGGGCCACGCCTTTGACGCCGAGGTGCCCGTGGGCATCATGGTCGAGGTGCCCGCCGTGGCGCTCCTGGCCGAGGCCTTTGCCGCCGAGGCCGATTTTTTCTCCATCGGCACGAACGACCTCACGCAGTACACCCTGGCCGTGGACCGCGGCAACGACCGCGTGGCCTCCACGTTCAGCGAGTTTCATCCGGCCGTCCTGGCGCTGATCCAGCGCGCGGCACAGGCGGCACGCGCGGCGGGCATCCCTGTGAGCCTCTGCGGCGAGATGGCGGCCGAGACGCGCGCGGCGCCCCTCCTCATCGGCCTGGGCGTGGAGGAGCTGAGCGCCTCGCCGGCGTACCTGCCCGACCTCAAACGCACCATCCGCGCCATCCGCTACGCCGATGCCGAGGCGCTCGCGCGTGCGGCGCTGGCCGCCCCCGGCCCCGAGGCCGCCGAGCGCCTCGTCGATGAATGGCTCGCTGCCCACGCCGAGGAAGACGCCGAGGCCGCCGCGCACGCCGCCCCGTCCGCCGAGGCGCCGCCTGCTTAGCGCGGAACGCCTGCACGCTCGAGTGGAAACGCTTTTCACCACCCGCTAACAAAGCCGTTATTGCAATGAAAAAAACCTATACTAAAGACGAAATCGAAACTCTCCTCGGGCGTGTCGGCACGCTCGGAGGGTATCTTTGACCCGGCCGGACGCCAGGAGACCATCGACGAACTGAGCCAGGAGCGCCTCGACCCCGACTTCTGGAACGATCCCGAATCCGCGCGCGAGGTTGAGAAGCGCATCGCCGAGGAAGAGGATTGGCTCGACGCCTGGAACGACCTCAAGCGCCGCGTCGAGGACATCGAGACGCTCGCGCTCCTGGCCGAGGAGGAGGGCGCCGATCTCCAGGGCGAGATCAGCGCCGAGGCCGCCGAGCTGGAGCGTCGCCTCGACCGGCTCGAACTCCGTTCCATGCTGCGCGGCGAGGACGACGCGCGCAACGCCATCGTCACCATCAACCCCGGCGCGGGCGGGACCGAGAGCCAGGACTGGGCCTCGATGCTCGTGCGCATGTACACGCGCTGGGCCGAGGGCGAGGGCTTCAGCGTCGAGCTTTTGGAGTACCAGCCCGCGCAGGAGGCCGGCATCAAGAGCGCCTCGCTACGTGTGGAGGGCACCTACGCCTACGGCTACCTCCAGGGCGAGACGGGCGTGCACCGCCTCGTGCGCATCTCGCCCTTCGATTCGAGCGGGCGGCGCCACACCTCCTTCGCCAGCGTCTTCGCCTACCCGGAGGTGGACGACTCGATAGACATCGAGGTCAACCCGGCCAACGTCGAGCTTCAGACGTTCCGCTCCGGCGGTGCGGGCGGGCAGGCCGTCAACAAGCAGGAGACGGGCGTACGGCTCATCTGGACGGGCACCCTGTCGAACGGCGAGGAGCGCCGCATCGCCGCCGAGTGCACCGAGGAGCGCAGCCAGCTTCAGAACCGCCGCCGCGCCGAGACCATGCTCAAGAGCCGCCTCTACCAGGCCGAGCGCGAGATCCAGGAGGCGGCCAAGAACGAGATCGAGGCCTCGAAGAAAAAGATCGAGTGGGGCAGCCAAATCCGCTCCTACGTCTTCCAGCCCTACACGATGGTCAACGACCACCGCACCGAGACGAAGCTGAACGACGTCGAAGGCGTGATGGACGGCGGCCTCGAGCCGCTCATCAAAGCCTACCTCATGCAGCAGATGGAGGTATAGCTGATGGCCGAGACGACGAGAACGCTGGGCTGGGTGCCCGCGAGCATGACGCTCGAAGAAGCCGAGCGCCTCGTGGGCGAGAAGTTCGAGGCGTACCGCACGCCGGACTCGTTCCAAGAGTACGCACTCGTGGCGCAGGACCGCCGCCGCGTGGAGGTCTTCCGCAAAAACGAGGCAGGCCGCTGGGAGCTGTTCGAGTTTTCGGATGCGGACGCCGTTACGCTGGCCTCGGTAAACGCCGAGATCGGGATGGACGCGCTCTATGAAAACGTAAAGCTGGACGGATGAAGCGCGAAACCTTCTCGACGGGCACGCGCTGGGAAGAAACCGTCGGCTACGCACGGGCGGTGCGCGTTGGGCCGTTCGTCTTCGTCTCCGGGACGACGGCGACGGACGAGGAGGGGAGCCTCGTGGGCGAGGGCGACGCCTACGCGCAGGCCGCACAAGCCATCCGCAACGTCGAGCGCGCGCTGCGGCACTTCGGCGCCGGCCTTGAAGACGTGGTGCGCACGCGGATGTACGTCACCGACATCAGCCGGTGGGAAGAGATCGGCCGCGCGCACGGCGAGGCGTTCGGAAACGTCCGCCCGGCCACAAGCATGGTCGAGGTCAGCCGCCTCATTCATCCGCAGATGCTCGTCGAGATCGAGGCCGACGCAGTCGTCATCGAAAACGCAAGTTCCCACTCGTAAGGGCATGGTGCATCGTGCCCCTTTCGCGCCCCTCATACATTTCGCAAAGCAAAAAATGGCTCAGCGCTTCGACTTCTTGGTAATCGGGAGTGGCGTGGCGGGGCTGTCGTTCGCGTTGCGCGTGGCTGAGCGCGGCACCGTGGCCGTCGTCACGAAAAAAGCCTCGGCCGAGTCGAACACGAACTACGCGCAGGGCGGCATCGCGGCGGTGATGGACACCGAGGATTCTTCGGAGAGCCACATCGAGGACACGCTCATCGCCGGGGCCGGGCTGTGCGACCGCGAGGCCGTCGAGATCGTCGTCACCGAAGGGCCGGAGCGCGTGCGCGAGCTGATGCGGATGGGCGCCGAGTTCACGCGCGAAGCGAGCCAGGACGGCCAGAAAGGAGAAAAAAGTGCGCTGCATCTCGGGCGTGAGGGCGGCCACTCGGCCTCCCGCATCGTCCACGCCGCCGACGCCACCGGGCACGAGGTCGAGCGCGCGCTTCTGGCAAAAACGCGCCAGCATCCGAACATCCGGCTGCTGGAGTACCACTTCGCCGTGGACCTCATCACCGAGCACCATCTCGGCCAGCACGTCACCCGCCTCCGGCCCGACGTGCACTGCTACGGCGCGTACGTCTTAAACGAGGAGACGGAGAAGGTGGAGACGTTTCTGGCGAAGGCCACGCTCCTGGCCGCCGGCGGCTCGGGCCAAGTCTACCGCCACACGACGAACCCGGCCGTGGCCACGGGCGACGGCGTGGCGATGGCCTACCGCGCCAAGGCCCGAGTGGCGAACATGGAGTTCGTGCAGTTCCACCCCACCTCGCTCTTCCACCCCGAGGCCGACTCGTTCCTGATCTCCGAGGCCGTGCGCGGCGAGGGGGCGCTCCTTTTTAACCAGGCCGGCGAGCGCTTCATGCCCGACTACGACGACCGCGCCGAACTCGCCCCGCGCGACATCGTCGCCCGCGCCATCGACAACCAGCTCAAGACGCGCGGCGAGGAGTACGTCCTCCTCGACATCTCCCACAAGTCCGCCTCCGAGGTCAAGCACCACTTCCCCACGATCTACCAAACGTGCCTGGACTACGGCATCGACATGACGGCGGAGCCGATCCCCATCGTCCCGGCGGCGCATTACCAGTGCGGCGGCGTGCAGACGGACCACCGCGGGCGCACCTCCATCCGCGGCCTCTTCGCCTGCGGCGAGGTGGCGTGCACAGGCCTCCACGGCGCCAACCGCCTCGCGTCGAACTCGCTCCTCGAAGCGCTCGTCTTCAGCCGCCGCGCCGTCGAGCCGGCCCTCCGCTACGCCGAGGAGCACGCCGCGCAGGAAGGCGTGCCGGAGTGGGACGCCAGCGGCACCGAGCGCCCGCGCGAGGCCATCCTCATCTCGCACAACCGCGGCGAACTCCAGCGCGTGATGAGCGACTACGTCGGCATCGTCCGCTCGAAGCTGCGCCTGGAGCGTGCCCTCAGGCGCACGCGGCTCTTGTACGAGGAGACGGAGGACTTCTACCAGCGCTCGCAGCTCTCCTCAGAATTGTGCGAGCTGCGCAACATGATCGCCACGGGCTACCTCATCATCCGTTGCGCCGAGATGCGCCGCGAGAGCCGCGGCCTGCACTACATGCTCGACTACCCCGAACCGGCCGAGAGCGAGCGCCGCCCGACGCTGGTGTGAGAGGAAGTGGCATCAGTGGCTGGATAAGACGGACTCCTTGAGCTTCCCGACGATCCAGCGGTTCTCTTCGACGTAGTCCGGATGGCTGAAGAAAAGCTCTCCGGTCTTCCGGTCAACGGCGAAGAGTTGAGGCGTGTCCGCGAGATCAAAAAGCACTTCTCCGTCTGGGGTGACGGCTGCCAAGTTCCACCGCAGCTTCCACGTCGCACGGTCCAAAAGGTCGTAGTACTGGATCAGAATCACGTCCTCACGAAACCAATGCATGTCCGTTATCTTAGAGAACTTCGTTGAGTAGTCAAAAATCTCCGCGCTCGAAAGCGCTTCTTTCTTCGGTTTCTTGAGCGGGCGGAAGTGGCGGAGCGAAACGGCGACCTCCTTCTGGAACACTCCATCAAGACCGAAGAAGTACAGCGTACTTAGCGGCGCGAAGGCCGTTGCAATGCGGTTGTCGCGCACATCCGCTGATACGTTTTCCCCAATTACATAAAGGACGTTGCTGTAGCTTCCGGGCTGGAGTGGGGAGGGGAAAAAGCTTTGCTCAATCTCTCCGGTCTCGATATCGAACCGGTGGAGAAGGTGATAGGCATCGGACGTGCGATCTGGTCGTCTCCAGTCTTCCCGCGAACCTACAATTAGCACTTCGTTTTTCCGCCCTGGGAGGACGTATAGCTCGAGAGGTTCATCGAATGAGTCAGGGTAACGCTTAATGAACCGTCCATCTGTACCGAAGAGCGAGAGGCCGACTCCATACTGCGGAACAAGAATCTGACCGGACTGAGTTCGAATGGCAGCGTCTGGATTTTGCAATTCTCCGGAGCCAAAGTAACCTTTCAGGCTTCCCGAGCGGTCGTAGAGTCGTACCTGGCTCTCTTTGAAATCTGTAACGATAAACTCACCGCTTGAGTCCGTCCGCACCTTTGGCGCGACGGTGATGACGCCAGGGGGTTCTTCGAGGCGGAGAGAATCTGTCCATTCAATGACCTCTGCAATCTGCTGCGCATAAACCGTGTGCGTCCCAGCGCCTGCGATTACGACCATTGCTATCGTCGCGGGGGAGATGGATCGGCAATGCTCAATAAGCTGGCTAAGCGCCATGGAGTTTCGACCTAAGAGAGGGCGATGAACATGGTCGCTCATCGCCCTCTTTCAGTTATTGGCTTCGCGAGTTTGGAAACCCCGTTCGGATAACGGGAAGATGATGAAGGCTTCTCGCTTAGCCTTCATCATCTTCCACGTCGCAGTCACCTTTGTAACAGCATGGCGTTATGCGGCAGCCCGCATCAAAACACTGTGTTCCAGTTGGACGATCTTTGCCCTGTTCAACAAGGCATGCTCCTTTCGTTGCCGCCTCTGCCGAGGGGGTGAATGACAACGTCGACAGGGTCAACGCTACTGCGAAGAGAGCAAAAAGCGCGAGGTAGAGCAACCGTTTCGTATGCAGCAGCATGGTGAAGCCTCAGTGTTTTGGTTGGTTGAAAACGGAACACGCCAGATCTACAGAGGAAGATGCGAGGGTTGAACCCTCGTCAAGTGCTCCACAACGTCTGCTGTCGTAAACAACTCCGTCTCGTAAGCCCACGACTTCAGGTGGCGACCGTCGTTGAAGAGATGCACACTGGGTACAGGCACTCGCCCGAGAAAGCTTTCGTACTCTGCGCGCCTCGCCGGGTACAACTCGGCTGATAGTCGCTCTCGTGCCAGCACATCTTGCACGGCGCTCCTTTCGAACTCGTCTGCGTCGTACCAGACGACGAGTTGAACGGACTCGCCGGCGTGCTGCTTAACTCTGCGGAGCACGTAGGCTGGCTGTTTGCAGGAGGCGTAGGCGTCATGGGTGAAAGCCCAAACGAGCGTTTTTCCTCCGACGAGCGGCAGACTCTGCGAAGCTTTCTCGGAAGGGATCGTAGCGCTACTATCCAGAACGCCAGATGACAGAGCGGCTGTTGCAGCTACGAGCAGCGCAAGAGAGCCGACGCCGGCAAGTAGGCGGTGGTTTTTCAAATGACATCCCCATCAAGTCTTCATGTAGAACCAGCTTGTTTCCACTCTAAGCCCCCCCCCCCCCGAACATGCAAGAGCGGTCGCCACGCTTCACCTTAAAGTAACAGGTGTAACTCAATTCAGCGGCAAAGCATACTTCAGCCGAGTAAAACTACTCACGTCGCAGCGTCTCTACGGGGTCAGAGAGCGCCTCCTTAATGGTTTGGTAGCTGATCGTAGCTAACGCAACGGCGAGCGCCAGAGCGCCGGCCACTAAAAAGATCCCTGCGCCGAGGTTAATGCGGTAGGCGAAGCCTTGCAGCCACCGCTGTATTGTAAAGTATGCTACCGGAGCTGCGATGACGAAGGCGATCAAGACGAGCTTGACGAAGTCCTTTGATAGAAGCGCCACCATGCTGCTCGTTGAGGCTCCCAGCGCCTTACGGATGCCGATCTCTTTGGTACGGCGCGCCGTGACCAGCGCCGACATGGCAAAGAGGCCGAAGCATGAGATGAGCAGCGCCAGCGCAACGGCCCAACGCACGATGGCCGCCCATCGCCGGTCCGTCTCGTATTGCGCCTGCACGTCGTCATCCAGAAAACGATAGGGGAAAGGCTCACCCGGCGCGACGCTTTGCCACGCCGCCTCGATCCGCCGAAGCGAATGCGCGACGCCGTCTCCGCTGATGCGTACCAAGGCGTAGCCCAGCCCACCGCTTGCGCCTCCCAGCGAGAGCATTAATGGCTCCACAGCGTGGTGGAGCGACTCGTAGTGGTAGTCCTCCACTACGCCGAAGATTTCGCCAGTCAGCCACGTAGCGTTGCCCGCTTCAAGCTCAAGCGAGGTCCCGAGAGCATCTTCGGGCGTCCAGCGGAGCGCGCGCAGAAACGCCTCGTTAACCAGCGCACCGCCCGTCTGAGAATCATTTCCTGGAAGGTCATACCCGGCCAGAAGCTTTAGGCCCATGACTTCTCGGTAGTGTTCTCCTACGGTTTGTTCGTTGATTTGAGCACTGATTGAATCGCCCACCGTTACGGTAAACGGTATGCCGGCCTCTCCGAAAAGCTCGCCCGCGCCGCTCACCTGCTGGACGCTCGGGTAGGGGCGCAGCTCTTGACGCAGGCGCGCGATCAGATCCGGGGTGTCGATGTCTGTCCGATTCCGTATAACGAGGATCTGCTCGTGATCGAAGCCGAGATCCACGTCTTGGATGTATCGGAGCTGGCTGAACATGCCGAGCGCGCCGATCAGAAGCGCGAGGGAGAGCGCGAACTGAACGACGACCAGCCCCTGAATCAGCCGATGCTGGTGGCGGCTGCCTACCCGCCCACGCAGCACCTCCGTCGGACGAAGGCGGGCAAGAATCCAAGCCGGGTACGCAGCCGCCAAGAGGCTTATGATTAGGATACCGCCTGCGACGAGCGCGAGCAGGCGCGGGTCGGCGAGCGGTGTCAGCGTGAGCGCCTTGCCGGCCAGCGCGTTGAAGGAGGGGAGCGCGAGCGCCGCAAGAGCCAAACCTACCAGCACGGCCAGCACGGTCGTCAGCAGCGCCTCGCTCCAGAACTGCCTGCGGATCTGATTGGGTCGGGCGCCCGCCGCCTTGCGCACGCCCACTTCTTTGGCCCGCTCCGCCGAGCGCCCCACGGCCAACGCCGTGAAATTGATGCAGGCTAAGAAGAGCACGAGCGCGCCGATGCCCATGAGCACGTAGCCATAGAGGGGGCGGCTACTGGCGGCGGCGTCGCTGTCAATATCGGCGCTCAGGTACACTTTGGAGAGGGGCTGCAGGGCGAACGAGTCGATCTCGGCCGCGTTCGTGAACGCCGTCGAGTAGTCGTCGCGGTGGTTTGCGATGATCTGGTCGATCAGCGACGCCGCTTGTTCAGCGTCGGCTTCTGCTTCAAGCTGCACGTACGTGTCGGCTGCACGCATACGCCAGCGGGTGAGAACCTCCGCCCCCAGCATCGGGTGCGCTGTGTAGGCCATCATCTCAATCGGCACGAGCAGGTCGAACTGGAGGCTGGAGGTGCGCGGCACGTTTTCCACGACGCCCGCCACCGTCAGCGCGCGCACCTCGTCGCGGAACTCGACGTCGAGCGTCTGTCCCAGTGGGTGGGTGCTGCCGAAGAAGCGCCGAGCAGCCTCTTCGGTTAAGACTACCGTGTCGGGCGCGTCGAGCGCTGAGAAGCTGCCGGCGATGAGCGGGAAGGTGAACATCTCCAGGAAAGCAGGATCCACGAAGAGCACCTCCTGCTCGACGGGTTGCTCGTCGTGGACGACCTGGCGCGTTTGCAGATTCACGCGCGCGGCGTGCTCGACCTGCGGGAGGTTTTCCTCAAGTAGCGGTCCTACCGGGCCATCCAGCTTTGCCGCCCAAGTAGTGCCCCCACCACCTGCTTCCCGCCCCACCACGCGGTAGATCCGGTCTTCCTCCTCGTGGAAAGCGTCACGCGTCCATTCGTCATGGACGAAAAGTAGGATCAGCAGGGCGACCGCGAAGCCGAGCGCCAGGCCCGCCACGTTGACGGCGGCGTAGAGGCGGTGCCTGTAGATGTGGCGCCAAGCAACCTTGAAGTAGTTCGTAAGCATGGGATCCTCGCAAGCTCTGTTTGCAGCACCACGACACCTTCAATATGTCACAAGTATAACCTGCTCACTGAAGGTCTCCAAACCGAGGGCGAGCGCCGCCCGACGCTGGTGTAGCGCCGGTGGCTCGGCGCTTCTCACAGAAACATCCGGCCTGCCGTCGTGTTTATAAGGCTGTGAACGACCCACGGCAGGCGCCGCACTACACCTGCCGAGACGCAAGAGGAGAGGCCCCCGCGCCGCCCTTTTTTGCTTCCGTGGCCTCGCCTTCTAGGCGCGGCCTCCGCGCTTCGTTAGCGCCCGCCCTCTTGCAGGCCGGGCGCTTTTTGCAGACGCGGATTCTTTCACACGCGCACCCGTACGCTTGCCGCCTGCACGACCGATGCCCAAGAAAACCAAGCAAACGCCCGAGACGCTGGCCGAGGCTCTGCGCCCGTACGTCGAAGAGGTCATCGCCGAGCGGGGCTACTACCTCGTGGACGTCGAGGTGCGCGGCCACCGCGGCACGCGCGTCGTTGAGGTCTACCTCGACGCCGAGGACGAGGACGTCGAACTCGACGGCCTGGCCGAGGTGAGCCGCGAGCTGGGATTTTTGCTCGACCTCGAAGACGTGATCGACGGCGCGTACAAGCTGGAGGTGTCCTCGCCAGGGGTGGACCGCCCGCTCGCCGGCGTGCGTCAGTTTAAGAAGAACGTTGGGCGCCCCTTGCGCGTGAGATACGACTCGGAAGGCAAATCGGAAAAGATCGAGGGCACGCTCCAGGACGCCACCGAGGACACGATTGAAATAGAAACGGGCGCGGGCCAGACCACGCGCGTGCCGCTCACGGCGGTGACGGAGGCCAAGGTGGTGCTGCCCTGGTAGCCGGCAGCCCCCGGCCGCCGGCAAGGCGCGCACAACGCCGCTGCCCCGTTAAAGAAACATTAAAAGAAGGCGCACTATGCAAAGCTCAGCAAACCTGGTTTCCTCCTTCGGCGAGATCGCCCGCGCGAAGGACATCGAGCGCGACACGCTTCAGCTGATCATCGAAGACGTCATGCGCGCGATGATCCGCAAGCGCTACGGCGCCGATGACGCCTTCGAGATCATCTTCAACCCCACCCAGGGCGACATCCAGATCCTCCACATCCGCGAGGTCGTCGAGGACTGGGACTTAGAAGACCCCGTGACGCAGATCGAGCTTTCCGAGGCGCAAGAGATCGACGAGGACTTCGAGATCGAGGACGAGGTCGCCAGCGAGGTCAACGTCATGGACTTCGGCCGGCGCACCGTGCAGATGGCTATGCAGACGTTCCGGCAGTCCATCCGCGACCTCGAAAAAGAGCACATCTACGACGAGTACTCCAAGCTCGTGGGCGAGATCATCGTCGGCGAGATCTACCAGACGCGCCGCCGCGAGGTCTTGGTCATGCACAACGACGTCGAGGTCGTCCTCCCGCGCCGCGAGCAGATCCCCAGCGACCACTACCGCAAAGGGGACATGCTCCGCGCCGTGGTCAAGGCCGTCCTGCGCGACGCCGGCTCGGACCCGCAGGTCATCATCAGCCGCACGGACGAGGTGTTCATGGAGCGGCTCTTCGAACTCGAAGTGCCCGAGATCTACGACGGCATCGTCGAGATCAAGAAGATCGCCCGCATCCCCGGCGACCGCGCCAAGGTGGCCGTGGTGAGCCACGACGAGCGCGTGGACCCCGTGGGCGCGTGCGTGGGCGTCAAGGGCGTGCGCATCCACGCCGTCGTGCGCGAGCTGTCGAACGAGAACATCGACGTCTTGCCGTGGTCGGACGACCGGCGCCAGCTGATCAAGAACGCGCTCTCGCCGGCCAGCCCCGTGGCCGTGACCCTGAACGAAACACTCAGCCCGCCGCGCGCCAAGGTCGAGGTCCATGCCGATGAGGTGAGCCAGGCCATCGGGCGCGGCGGCGTGAACATCCGCCTGGCCTCGCAGCTGACCGAGTTCGAGATCGACATCTACCGCGACATCCCCGCCGACGAGGAGGACATCGAGATCGAGGAGTTCGGCGACGAGCTGTCCGAGGAGACCATCGCCGCCTTGAAGAAGATCGGGTGCGACACGGGCAAGGCCGTCCTCGAGCTTTCCGTGGACGAGCTTTCGCGCCGCTCGGGGCTGGACCGCGAGACGGCCCGGCGCGTTGTAGACATCATCGAGACGGAGTTCGAGCAAGGCCCGGCCGGCGGCGGCGTCTTCCCGCTCGACCAGCCCTTCACGCTCGAAGCCCTCAACACGGCCAACCCCGAGATGGAACCCACCGGCGCCGACGACGAAGCCTCGGCCGAAGAACTCGGCGACGCCATCGACGAAGAGCCGGAAGTGGCCGCCGAAGGCGACACGTCCGTGGCCGAGCAGGTCACCGAGGCGCAGCGCCCCGTGGCCGCCGCCGAGGCCGACGCCCTCCACGAAACCGACACGCCCGACGGCCCGCTCGAAGACCTCGACCCCGAGGACCTGCCCGACGAAGCCGTCGTCCCCGACGCCGCCGAGACCGCCGAGGCCTCGGTGCCCGAACCCGAGGGCGAAGGCGCCCTGCCCGCCGGCGAGGACACCGGCGCCGAGGCGCTGGCCGCCGAGCGCGAGCGGGCCGCGCCCGAGACCGCCGCGCCGCAAGCCGCCGCTCCCGAAGAAGGCGCCCGCGCCGGCGCCGGGGCTGCCGGTCCGGGCCGCCCGCCCGGCGGTACCCCAACCACGGCGCCCGCCGGCACGGCCGAGCCGGTGGAAGAGGGCGAGCCGTTCGAGGCCGAGGCCGACAACCTCACGCCCGAAGAGCGCGTTGAAGAAGGCCTCACCACCGAAGATGAGTACACCGACGATGAGTACACCGACGACGAGTACACCGAGGAAACCGAAAAGCTGGCCGACGAGGAGCGATCTTAGTCCTCCTCCGCAAAGAACCGCGCGCCCGAAAGCGTAGAAGAGAAAAAGCAGCCGCCGGCGCTTGCAAGCCGCTCGGCCTCCGCACGTTTAACGACTCAGCGACTACATGGCGATTACGAAAGAGAAAGCGTTCAAGAAAAAGCGGATGTTCAAGGTCACGCGCGAGCTGAACGTCTCGCAGGACCGCATCGAGCAGTTCCTCCAGGAGCACGGCTACGCCGAGGCGCTCTCGGGTAAGGGCCTCAACGCCTCGATCACGAGCGAGGAGGCCTACCTGCGCCTCAGGGAGGAGTACGCCGATGACGCCGAGGCCGCCGCCCGCGTGCGCGAGCTGCGCTCCCAATCGACGGAGGCCGAGGAGGAGACGGCGCGCGACGAGGTGACGGCCATCGAGCGCGAGGAAGCGCCCGAGCCGCAGCCCACCGAAGCGCCCGCCGCCGAGGAGGAGACGCCCGCTGAGCCGCAACCCTCGCCCGCTGAAGCGCGCGTCGCCGCCGAGGAGGAAGAGGAAGCGCCCGCCCCCGAGGCCGAGCAAGAAGTCATCACCGCAAGAGCCACCGCCAGAGGCGCGCAGCCGGCCGCCGAGGCCGAAGCCGCCCCCACCGCCGAGGCCGAAGAGGAAGTGCCCACCGCCGAAGCCGAGGCAGAGGCCCCCGCTGCCGAAGCGCCGGAAGCAGCCGAAACGCCCGCCGCCGAGACAGAACCCGCGCCCGAAGAAGCCATCGCCGAAACGGCCGAAGAAGCGCTCGCCGAAGCCGCCGAGGCTGAGGAAGAAGACGAAGCCGTCGCCGCCGAGGCTGACGACGAAGACTTCGCCGAGGACGAAGAGGACTACGCCGACGAAGCCGAAGAGGACGAGCCGGAAAGCACGCTTAAGGCCAACCGCCATAAGCTCAAAGGTACTACGGTCTTGGGCAAGGTCGATCTCTCGCAGTTCAAGAAGCCGCGCCGCAAGCGCAAGCGCACGGGCGGCTCCTCCGGCGGCGACGAGGACAGCACCACCACCAGCACCCCGAGCCGCAAGGACCGCTCCTCGAAGAAGTCCAAAAAGGGCCGCCGCAAGCGCAAAGGGCAGCCCGAGGAGCAGGACGTCGAGGAGCGCCTGCAGGAGACGCTGCGCGACCTCGAGCAGGGCGCCAGCCGCGTGCGCCAGCGCCGCCGCCAGCGCCGCCGCCAGCGCCACGCCGCCGAGCGCGAGGCCGAACTCGAACGCGAGGCCGAGCGCGCCAACATCCTGCGCGTCACCGAGTTCATCTCCACGGGCGAGCTGGCCAACCTCATGGAGGAGCCGGTCTCGGACGTGATCTCCACGCTCTTCGACGCCGGCATGATGGTCTCCATCAACCAGCGCCTCGACGCCGACGCCATCCAGTTCGTCGCCGACGAGTACGGCTACGAGATCGAGTTCGCCTCCGAGTTCATCGGCGGTGAGATCGACATCCGCGAGGACGATCCGGAAGACCTCAAGCCGCGCGCGCCGGTGGTCACCGTGATGGGCCACGTCGATCACGGCAAGACCTCGCTCCTGGACTACATCCGCCACGAGAACGTCGTGGCCGGCGAGGCGGGCGGGATCACGCAGCACGTGGGCGCCCACTACGTCGAGCTGCCCGACGAGGGCGGCGCCATCACGTTCCTCGACACGCCAGGCCACGAGGCCTTTACGGCCATGCGCGCCCGCGGCGCCCGCGCCACCGACATCGTCATCTTGGTCGTGGCCGCCGACGACGCCGTGATGCCGCAAACCATCGAGGCCATCAACCACGCCCAAGCCGCCGAGGTGCCCCTCGTCGTGGCCGTCAACAAGATGGACCTCCCCGACGCCGACGAGCAGAAGGTGATGGCGCAGCTGGCCGAGCAGAACGTGATCGTCGAGCAGTACGGCGGCAGCGTGCAGTGCGCCCTCGTCTCCGCCGAGACGGGCGACGGCGTGGACGACCTCTTGGAGAAGGTGCTCCTCGAAGCCGAGCTGCGCGAACTCAAGGCCAACCCGGACCGCGAGGCCAACGGCGTCATCATCGAGAGCCGCTTGGAGAAGGGGCGCGGCAACGTCGTCACTGTGCTCGTGCAGAACGGCACGCTCCACGTGGGCGACCCGTTCGTGGCCGGCATCTTTAGCGGGCGCGTGCGCGCGATGTTCGACGAGCGCGACAACCGCATCGACGAGGTCGGCCCCTCGAAGCCGGCCCTGGTCCTCGGCTCCGGCGGATCGCCCGAGGTGGGCGACCAGTTCGTGGCCATGGACGACGAGGGCGTGGCGCGCGACATCGCGCAGGTGCGCCAGCAGATCCACCGCGAGCAGGCGCTGCGCCAGAAAAAGCACATCACCCTGGACGAGATTGGCCGGCGCCTGGCGCTGGGCGAGTTCCACGAACTCAACCTCGTCATCAAGGGCGACGTGGGCGGCTCCGTCGAGGCGCTCTCGGACGCGCTCCTTAAGCTCTCGACCGAGGAGGTGGCCGTCAACATCATCCACCGCGGCGTGGGCGCCATCACCGAGAGCGACGTGATGCTCGCCTCGGCCTCGGACGCCGTCATCATCGGCTTCCAGGTGCGGCCCACCGTGGGCGCGCGCTCCTTAGCCGAGCAGGAGGAGATCGACGTCAGGACGTACTCGATCATCTACGCCGCCATCGAGGACGTGCACGACGCGCTCGAAGGGATGCTCTCGCCCGAGGAGCAGGAAGAGACCATCGGCACGGCCGAGGTGCGCGACCTCTTCAAGGTGCCCAAAGTCGGCACCGTGGCCGGCTGCTACGTCACCGACGGGACCATCAGCCGCAACGACCGCATCCGCGTCATCCGCGAGGGCGTGGTGATCTACGAAGGCCGGATCGGCTCCTTGAAGCGGCTCAAAGACGACGTGCGCGAGGTGCAGAGCGGGTACGAGTGCGGCCTCTCCGTCGAGAACTTCAACGACGTCAAGGTCGGCGACGAGCTGGAGACCTACCGCATCATCGAGATCGCGCGCACGCTGGAGGTGTGATGGGGCGAGTAGGGGATGGCGAGTAGCGAGTGGGGGGCTTTCTCCCATCGCGCTTGGTTTTCCTCATCGTCCCGCTCTGTGCATCCCTGTTCGCCATTCGCCCCTCACCGTTCGCCTCAAAAGATGAGCATCCGTACCCGCCGCGTGGCCGAGCTGGTCCAGCGCGAGGTCGCCCGCATCCTGCAGCGCGACTTCGCCGGGCAGCTCCAGCCCATGGTTACGATCACGAACGCGCGCGTCACGCCCGACCTCCAGACGGCGTACCTATATGCCAGCGTCTTGGGCGCCTCGAAAGCGCAGCGCGAGGCGGCCTTCCGCCACCTCGAAACGCTCAAGCCGCAGATCCGGCAGACGCTCGCCGGGCGCGTCCGCCATCAGCTGCGCACGGTGCCGCAGCTGCAGTTCTTCCTGGACGAGACGCACCAGGAGGCGCAGCGGATGGAGAACCTCTTCGACCGCCTCCGCGAGGAGCGCGAGCGCCGCGACGCGGAGTAGCCGAGGGTGGGCGTGTGGGGGAGGTGCTCCGATCCTGCATCCTCAACGCCCGCACGCCCACGCTCCCAACCTCAAAAAGCGTGAACACGCCTGACCTCGAACGTCTCGTCTACCGCCGCCCGGCGCTGCCGGAGGCGTTCGACCCGTCGGTGCTGCTCGTGGACAAGGCCAAGGGGATGACCTCGTTCGACGTGATCCGCGCGTTGCGCCCGCTCGTCAAAGTGAAAAAGGTGGGCCACGCCGGCACGCTCGACCCCATGGCCACGGGCCTCCTCATCGTCCTCATCGGGCGCGGCGCCACGAAAACGATGGAGCGCTTCATGGACCTGCCCAAAGAATACACCGGCACGCTCCGCCTCGGCGAGACGACGCCCTCCTACGACGCCGACACCGAAGTCGAAACGCGCCGCCCCACCGATCACATCACGGACGGAGACCTCGACGCCGCCCGCGCCCCGTTCCTCGGCGCCATCACACAGCGCGCGCCCATGTACTCGGCCGTGCACCACGAGGGCGAGCGGCTCTACAAGAAGGCGCGCCGCGGCGAAGTCGTCGAGCGCCCGCCGCGCCAGGTCAGCATCGACGCCTTCGAGATCACCGGCCGCGACGGCACCGACGTGCACTTCGAGGTCCGATGCTCGAAGGGCACCTACATCCGCAGCCTCGCGCACGACTACGGCGAGGCGCTGGAGGTGGGCGCGCATCTCACGGCGCTGCGCCGCACGGCCATCGGCCCGTACCGCGTGGACGACGCCTGGCCCGTCGAGCGGCTCAAGGAAGAACTCGGTTGAGCAGCGACGCGGCGGCGGGCGGCGACTGCTTGTTCGAGCTGCCCCCCCCCGCGTCAACTCTCAAGAGTGCGAGCCTGCGCCGGTGGCTTGCCGCGTCCCTACTCGAGCGGCACGAACGCAAGCCCGTTGTTCGGATTCATCGGGATCACTAGCTGGTTCGCATTGGGGTCGTAGCACATCGAAGCAGCGCCTGGGATGTTACGGGCGATGAGTTCGGCGGGCGCGCCGGGACGGATGCGCGAGACGCCTCCGTGCGCGATGCTGCTTACGTACTTCGTCCCGTCCGGCATGATCACGAGGCCGTCGCCGCCCGCCTGCGCCGCGCTTTCCGTCTTCACGACTTCGCCGTCACGAGAAAACGTCAGCACGTCGGCGTTGCCGTAGTTGACGACGACGATGTTGCCCTGCGGGTCGAAGCCGATGCCGTTGGGCTGGCGCAGCGGCGCCCCCTGCGCGAAAACCGACGCCGTGCCGCCGGGCGCGATTTCCCAGACCCGCCACGTCGCGGGATCCGGGTTGTCGCCCAGGTCGCCCGTCTGCGTGGCGTAGATCGTGCCGTCGTCGGCGACTTCGAGGTCGTTGATCCAGGGGGACGCTTCGACGCGGATCTCGCCGGCCGGCGCGCCCGTCTGCAGGTCGAAGCGGCGGATGACGGCCACGCTGGAGTCGTCCGCAGAGGCGCCGCCGTCGCGGTCGGCGACGTAGAGCACGCCGTCAGAGATGTCGCTGCCCAGCGGCTCGTTGAGCGTGAGCGGCGGCGCCAGGTCACCTCGATCAGCCGGGTTCTGAATACCGATCCATCGCGGCGTGTGCACCGATCCGTCGGGATTGATGAGCGACACCCAGGCATCGTTGGTGCGAACGTGCTGCGGAACGCCACGATTAGGCACCACGATGACGTCGCGGTCTGCGTCGTACGTACAGCTCTCCGCAGAGTAGATAGCCCCGTAGACGGTTACGTTCGAGGAGATCGGCTCGAAGGCCCCGTCGCCGGTCGAAGTGGTGGGAAGCCCCAAGGGATTCCCGACGGGGTAGGGCGGCGCGTCCGTCTCCTGCTGTGCGCGTGCCGGGTCAACGACGACGCCGGCGAGGAGCGTGGCCGCGATGGCAAGGAACGTGAGTCGTGTCATGTTGCGCCCTCTGTAAAATCATTGTTGATGGCGGTGATGGCCCGCTTAGTCCTGCGCCGACTCGTCCACCGGCTCAAGCCGGTAGAAGCCCCCGTCCGGGGCGTCGGTGAGGACGTAGAGGTAGCCGTCCGGGCCGGTCGCCACGTCGCGGATGCGACCGATCTCGCCGCGCAGTAGCTCCTCTTGGTGCACGACCTCGTTGCTGTCATTTAGCTCCACGCGGAGAATCTTCGTGTGAGCCAGCGCCCCCATGAAGAGGTCGTTCCGCCAGTCCGGGAACCGGTCGCCGGTGTAGAAGGCCATGCCCGAGAAGGCGGGCGACGGGTCCCAGTACTCAGCGGGCTGCACGGTGCCGGGAACCTCGAAGCTGCCGATGGGCGACTGGTCGGAGTACTCGTCGCCGTAGGTGGCGAGAGGCCACCCGTAGTTGTTGCCGGGTTCGATGAGGTTCAGCTCGTCGCCCCCGTGCGGCCCGTGCTCGTGCTGCCAGATGGCGCCCGTCTCGGGGTGGATCGCCATGCCCTGCTGGTTGCGGTGGCCGTAGCTGTACACCTCGGGCCGGGCGTCTTCTTGCCCCACAAACGGGTTATCCTCGGGCACCGAGCCGTCCATGCCCAGCCGGACGGTCGTGCCGACGGAGGTGCTCGGCGTCGGGATGCCGACGGTCTCTTCGCGCCGCTGCCCTCGCTCGCCCATCGTCACGAGCAGGGTGCCGTCGCCTAAAAAGGCGATGCGCGAGCCGAAGTGGTAGTTCGGCTCCAGGAAGGGCGTCTGCCGGTAAACCTCCTCCACGTCGGCGAGCGCGGCGCCGTCGAGGCGGGCGCGGGAGAGCACCGTGCCGCCCGTCTCGCCCTCCTTCATCGAGTAGGTGAAGTAGATCCAGCCGGTCTGCTCATAATCGGGCGCCACCCGCACGTCGAGCAGGCCGCCCTGGTTCTCGGCCCACACCTCCGGCACGCCCGAAAGGGTGACCGTCGAGTCGCCACTGGCGAGCACCATGCGGCCGGGCCGCTCGGTGATGAGCACGCGGCCGTCCGGCAGCCAATCCACGGCCCACGGGTTTTCGAGGCTGTCGAGCACTTTGACGACCCTGAACGTCGCCTCTTCGGACTCGACCCGCTCGATCACGGTTTCGCCTTCCGCGGGCGTGAGGGAGGGCGAGGCCACTGTGGAGTCAGAGGCGTCACTGGGGCCGCAGGCAAAAAGGGTGAGCGAGAGCAGAGGAGCAGAGAGCAGAGGAATGAGCAATCGCATTAGGGAATCAGAGGTCGGTGGGCGGAGGGCCGGCGGTGGCATTGGTAAAGCCATCTCGGGTGCGTGCGGTTGCGTTCACCAGGTGAGGTGGTACTCCTCGTCGGTGACGGGGCCGAGCCAGACGGTCTCGCCCTCGGAGTCCTGGGTCACGACCGCTACGTGCGTAAACGGGCGCTCGGGCGTGGCGCCGTGCCAGTGCTCCGTGCCAGGGGCGACCTTGACGACGTCTCCTTTGCGGAGGAGCTGGACCGGCCCGCCGCGCTCCTGGTGGTACCCGGCCCCGCCGGTGGCGAGCAGAATCTGCCCGCCGGGGTGCCTGTGCCAGTTGGTCCGCGAGCCGGGTTCGAACGTGACGTTGCCGGCGCGGATGTCGAACGTTTCTGCGTCTGTAACCAGCATTTCTACCCAGACGGGGCCGGTGAAGTTTTCGTCTGTCGTAAGACGGGTGCCTTTCGGAGAGACGGCATCCCTCGCCTGAAGCGCAGGGCCGCTTTCACCTGCTCCGCCGCGGCCGTCTTGCATTTCGTTCGGCGTGCCATTCTCCCGTTCGGCGCGTGAGACCACGACCTGCGAGAGCATCTCCCGACCGGCTTCGGCCCGGTCTTCCCCCACGGCCGACCCGACGACAGCGAGGAGCTGCCGGAGCTGCGCCTCCGTCAGGCCGACCCGGAGGCCCAGGCCCAGGTGAGACGCCAGCATCGGCTCGACGCCGTCCATGCTCGCCAGGGCCGAGATCGTGGCGATCTCGCGCTCTGCGTAGCTGAGCACGTCGCGCCCGAAGATGTCGGCGAAGAGGTGCTCCTTCAAGAACTGCTCGATCACGGGGCTGAAGGCCGAGTAGCCGCTCAGCGGGGCGGTCTGCGGCCATCCGGCGAGCGCCGCCAGCACGCGCTCGCCCTCGGCGTATTTGTCTCTCCCCTCGACCTGCGGGGACGCCGGCGCGCCCATCTCGTCATCGATGCCTTGCACCGCTCGGCCTTCCAGCACGGCCATGAAGGTGGTCAGGCCCTGAAGGCTCCGGGGGAAGCCGCAGTAGGCGTAGAGGTGCACGAGGACTTCCTTGATCTCATTGACGGTCAGCCCCGCGTCGAGTCTGCTGCCGAGCGCCCCTTGCAGCCCCTCCAAGTCGCCGCGGGCCGTGAGCGCCGCGATGGACGCGATGCCCTGCTGCTCCTGGCTCAGGGACGAATCCGTGCTCGCCTGGCCTTGGGCGCTCGCGCGGCCGGGCGTGCTCAGCAGCAACGCGGCGAAGGCCATCAATAGGCAAACGCTTGATCGCCACATACGCTTGGGGCTGCTTCCCGTGGTTCTTCGGCTTAGCATGGTTCTGCGTCCGTTCGGCATAACACTGCTGTCAGTTTTTGCGGGGAACGCCTTGCGAAAGGCCAAGCATCGCCAGTCCGGTTACGAGCGATCACTCTCCCCTGAGCCGGGTGAACGAGAGCGCGGCCAGCTTCCAGGCGTCATCTTGCTGCACGTACACTTCGGTCACTTCGAAGGGGTTGGTCACCTCGTTGCCGCCGACCTCGGCCAGCAGGGTGATCCGGTTCAAAAGGATGGCCGTGTCACCGATGATCTGCACCGACGTCTCATGGACATCCGCGTTTTTGTACCAGATCCCGCCGCTTTCTATGATGCCCAGCTCCCGTTCTTTACCCCAGGATTCGCCCATGTGAACGAACTCGGACTGGTCGTGGAAGAGCGTGTCCAAGGCCTCTACGTTTTTGTCTGCCATCCACTGCCATTTCTCCTTGGAGAGATCGATGATCTCCTGCTTGGCACCTGCGCTGTCTGAAGCCGGCAGGCTGATGCTGTTGAACTCTTCCTCGGTTACTCGTTCGAGCCACTTTGTTGGCTCATTCCTCGTGATGGCGAGGTAGGTGACGCCCGTTTCTGGCGTTGCTGCGTGCCAATGTTCAACTCCCGGTGGGCATTTGATGACGTCTCCCTTACGAACGATTCGGACCGGCTCGTCTCGTTCCTGATACACCCCAGTGCCCTCCGTAATGAGCAACTGCTGCCCGGCGGGGTGCATGTGCCAGTCCAGCTTGGCGCCGGCTGCGAAGGTCGCAACGACCACGTTGAAATCGAACGTGCTGTCCGCCTCGCTTAGGTGATTGAGCCAGACATCCCCCGTGTGATGAACGTTGGGCGCTTTGTCGCCTTTCGGAAAAATGGGTCCAGCTTGCCCCATCGCCAGAGCGGGCAATGCGGCAAGTAATAAGACGGTGGCAAACAGTCTGCTTTTCATGATCATGGCTTTCTGAGTCATCAAGGGTAGGGAAGTTGTACGCCGTCTCCATGCCGCGGGGGTGACGCAGTCGGTCTTCGCCCGCCTTAGCGATTCCTCGGCGACTTGGCGGATGCGCGCGGGGCGGCTGCCGGGCTGCTCCAGTGGACGCTGGAGCAGCCGTATTGATCTCGCTCAGTCCTGCGGCGGGGCCTCTACGCCCGACATCGCCAGGACGGCGTCGGGGAGGCGCTGCCCTCGGATCTCGATGGCCGCGACGGCCGCGTTCAACTCTTCAAGCTCGGAAGGCGTGAACTGGACGGCCGCCGCGCCGGTGTTCTGGAGCATGTGCCCCATCTGGGTCGTTCCAGGGATGGGGACGATCCACGGCTTCTGCGCCAGCAGCCACGCCAGCGCGATCTGCGCGGGGGCGGCCTCTTTCCGCTCGGCCCACGTCTCCACCACCTCCACGAGCGCCAGGTTGTGCGGGAGATTTTCCGGCGAGAAGCGGGGTTCGATGCCACGGATGTCGCCCGGAGCGAAGCGGGTATTCTCGTCAATCCAGCCGGTCAGGAACTGCACGCCGAGGGGACTCCAGGGCACGAAGCCGATGCCCAGCTCCTCGCACGTTGGGATCACGTCTTCCTCCGGCCCGCGCCACAGCATCGAGTACTCGTTCTGGACGGCGGTGACCGGCAGCTCGGCGTGCGCCCGGCGCAGCGTGCCAAGCCCCATCTCCGAGAGGCCCCAGTGCAGGACCTTGCCTTCGTCGATAAGGTCCCCCACCGCGCCGGCGACGTCCTCGATGGGCACCTCGGGGTCCACGCGGTGCTGGTAGAGCAGGTCGATGCGGTCGGTCTGGAGGCGCCGTAGCATCCCCTTGACCACCCGTTTGATGTGCTCGGGGCGGCTGTTCATTCCTCCGAGCCGCTCGCCCGTTTCCTGGTCCACGTTCATGCCGAACTTGGTCGCGACCACGACCTCGTCCCGAAACGGCGCCACGCCCTCGCCGAGGATGCGTTCCACCTCGAACGGGCCGTACACCTCGGCCGCGTCGAAAAAGGTAACGCCTTGGTCGAAGGCCGCGCGGATGACGTCGATCATGTCCGGGCGGTACGGCACCGTCGTCTCGTACTTGCGGCTCATGTTCTGGACGCCCAGCCCGATGCTGGAGACCTCCAGCGAGCCGAGCATACGTCGGCCTGGATCTGAGGCCGGGCGGGGCGGCGGGGTGGTCCCCGCCTGAGCCAGCGCCGGAGCGCCTGCGCCGAGCGCCAGCAGGGGGGCGGCGGCGCCCAGCCGGGTGAGGAATTCGCGGCGGGGTAGTCCGGTCGGGGTGGGGTCGTTTTTCATGGCGGTTGTCGGAGTTAGAAGGAACGTAGAGAGGGCGAGCGGCTCAGTCTTCAATCATGAAGTCGAAGGTCTCCGTGTCAATCGTCTCGGGATCGGGTCCCCCGCGACGGCCGGTGTCGAGCGCACCGATGCTTGCGACCTCGCTGTTGAGAGTGATGGAGAGGTTCTGCGCAGGCATGTACTGGTGGGAGAAATGGTTGAGAAAGAAGTGCGGCGTTCCTGGTCGTTGCGTGGCTCAGCCGTCCACCATCTGCTGCGCGCGTTCGGAGTAGCGCGCGCCCTGAATCTCCATCTGCACGGCCGCCTCTTCGATCTCGCGGCGGTCGTTCTCGGTAAGCTCGACGTCGGCCGCTGCGGCGTTCTCCTCCACACGGTGCTTTTTCGTCGTGCCCGGAATTGGGACGATCCACGGCTTCTGCGCGAGGGTCCAGGCGAGGGCGATCTGCGCAGGCGTCGCGCCTTTCTCGCCGGCGATGCGCTCGATGTGTTCGACCAGCACGCGGTTCGCCTTCCGGTTCTCCTCCGAGAAGCGCGGGACGGTGGTGCGGAAGTCGTCGTCGGCGAACTCCGTCTCTTCGTCGATCTGCCCCGTGAGAAAGCCTTTGCCGAGCGGGCTGAAGGGGACGAAGCCGATGCCGAGTTCTTCGAGCGTCGGAAACGTCTTCGTCTCCGGCTCGCGCCACCAGAGCGAGTACTCGCTCTGCAAAGCTGCGACCGGCTGCTCAGCGTGGGCGCGGCGGACGGTCCGGGCGCTCGCCTCCGAGAGGCCCCAGTGGCGGACCTTCCCCTCGGCGATGAGGTCGCCCATCGTGCCGGCCACGTCTTCGATGGGAACGTCCGGGTCCACGCGGTGCTGGTAGAAGAGGTCGAGGCGGTCGGTCTGGAGCCGCTTCAGCGATTCCTCGGCGACCTGGCGGATGCGCTCCGGGCGGCTGTCGAGGCCGTCTTGCGGGTTGCCGTTCTTGAACCCGAACTTGGTGGCGATCACGACCTTCTCGCGGGCGGGCGCGAGGGCCTCGCCGAGCAGCTTCTCGTTGTCGAAGGGGCCGTATGCTTCGGCCGTGTCGAAGAACGTGACGCCTTGACGGGCGGCGTGGCGGATCACGGAAATGGCCTCGCGCCGTTCGGTGGCGGGGCCGTAGCCGAAGCTCAGGCCCATGCAGCCGAGGCCGATGGCGGAGACGTCGAGGCCGCTGGTTCCGAGCGTGCGTGTTTGCATAGTAACCCAAGTTGTGACCTACAGGCCAGTGGTGATGCTGCAGGCCAACACGAACAAGACCACCTTCAACTCGAACCCGCGCGCGGTGACAGCATGGATCGACTTCGGCAAGAGCCGTTCGATGAGACTACCGGCGGTCTCGATTGCCTTGCGGGTGTAGTGCTGCACGAAGGCGACGAACTGCTCCACGGGCCGCTTCGAGTTCTTGCGCCGCATCGGCGAGAGGGTCACGCCCTGGCCGGCAGCGAGTTCGTCCTCAACGAAGTAGTCGTTGTAAGCTTTGTCACTGTAGATGGTCGCGCCTTCGGGCAGGTCGTAGCTGAAGTAGTCAAGCGCGCGCACGTCGCTGTGCGAGCCGGGCGTGAGCACCAGTTCCACCGGACGCCCCTCGGAAGTCGTCAGAAGATGAGCCTTCACGCCGTAGAAAAAACGCCGTTTCGAGGCGGTGTAGCCTCGAAAAGCGCCGCCGGTCTCTTCCAGCGGATAAAGGCGCGAGCGCCGAATGCGGATGTCGTCGCAGCAGGCTACGGGGAAGGAGTCAATCAGGAAGTCGTTGCCTGGAGACTGACCTTTCCAGCACCGGCCCAGGACCTCGAAGAGGCGCACGACCAGGGCGGTAAGCCGGTGCAGGCGCCGGTTGAACTGACTGCGAGAGAGCATTCTGGGAATGAGGTCAGGCCTGCAGAGGTGCTCGCGCGCGGACTCGAAGTTGCCGCCGAAGTAGCGCGCAGCCACGAGGGCGGTGGTGATGACCTCGGCATCGGACATGGTGCTTTGGGCGTCTTCGCGGTGGCCGAGGGCTTTGAGAAAGTCGTCGGTGAGGCAGTAGATTGCAGTGATGGCGGTGTCCATGGCAGCGGCGTTGAGGTGGGCAAACTTGGCGGTTTACCGGCTCAACATGGCGCCTGGACATCGCCATTTTCAACTATGGCCGCTACGCTCGCATAGGTCACAACTTGGGTTAGTAGGATGCTGTGGTTTTCGAGAAATGCGCTGACTTCGGCGCAGCTCAGCGTCGAACGGGAAGGCCTCGCAGCCAGTCGGTCACGTCGGCGCGGACCTCTTTCCTTCGTTCGCCCTTGATCGCCAGGTAGATCCCGTCGCGCTCCAGCCCGCCTCTGGTGGAGAAACCTTCCAGCACGGTGGCCTCCGGGCAGCGCTCTTCCACCGTTTGAAAGCTGCTTCCCACCCCGTAGCCTCCGTTGGTGTTGAAGGGGATGACCGTCTTGCCGCTCAGGTCGTGTACTTCCAGGAAGCGTTTCATCGGTGGGGGTAGCTGCATATCCCACGTAGGGAAGCCGAAAAACAGGGTGTCGTAGTTTTGAATATCCTCGATGTTGGTTTTGAGCGGAGGGGTGTAATCAGCTTCATTTTCTTTGTCCACCTGAGCCACGATGGCGTCGTAGTCTTCGGGATAGGGAGTCGCCGGTTCGACCTCTATTAGAGTCCCCCCCACTTCATGGTGAATCATTTCTGCTACCACCTTTGTGTTGTTCGTGCGCGTCAAGTAGGCGATCAACACGCTGCCCGCGCTCACGCTTTCAAAACCTGCGTTTGCCCCTTGTGCGTTGGAGAAGCTCCAGGGCGGCAACGCTGCGGTCATGCCGGCGCCTGCCATCGCCGCTGCTCGCAAGAAACGGCGCCGGCTCGTGTTCACGTCGTTTGGCATCGTTTGGCTCAAAGCAGCGAAGAAAACAAGATGCGTAGTCCGGCGGCCCAGACTTTCGCGCGGCAAGGCGCGGCTTCTGATTTTAGCGGCCGAGCGGCCTTCCGTCTCCCCAGGCGTCAAACATAAGGCTAAGCGATGGGCAGAGCGCTTCGGTATAACGATCCTCGCCCATCGTTGAATCATCCTCTGAAACCAGCCCGTTTCCATACCCGGAGCGTTGCATCATCCTCCAGGCTGCCGTACTCTGCTCGCGTGCTGCCGGTGAGCGGCGAGCAGGCCGGCGGCCGGCGTCCCGCCCACCGGCAGGCAGATCAGGCGACGTCTCACGACCAGCGCGACGACCTATGGACATGGCAAAGACTTCGGCAGCAGAAGATGCAGCCCGCGAGACGCTGCGGGCGCAAGCCGACCGGGAGGAGCTTGCCGCGCGCCTTGCGCAGGCGATGCCCGAGGACGGGAAGAAAGAGGTGATGGACGGCCTCGGCCTCCGTCGGTACTCCAAGACCGGCGAGCGGCTGTTTGCGGTCTCGCAGCCGTCCCTCTGCGTGATCGCTCAGGGCAGCAAGGCGGTGTACTTGGGCGAGCGCCGCTACCAGTACGACCCCTACCACTACCTGCTCGCCACGGCCGAACTGCCGGTTGCGGGTCAAGTCGTCGAGGCCTCGGAAGAGCGCCCCTTGCTCGGCCTCATCCTCACGCTTGACGCCGCGCTCGTCAGCTCGGTCATGGTCGAGGCGGGGCATTCCGCCCCCCAGGGCGGTGCCGACGTGCGCGCGCTGGACGTGAGTCCGCTCCCCGCGAGCCTGCTGGACGCCGCCGTGCGGCTCGTACGGCTCCTCGACACCCCTGGCGAGGTGCCGGTCCTCGCGCCGCTCATCAAACGCGAGATCATCTACCGGCTGTTGCGGGGCGAGCAGAGCGCGCGCCTCCGCCAGATCGCCGTTCTGAACGGAAGCCGACACCGGATCACGCGGGCGATCAAGCGGATCCGGAAGCATTTCGACCAGTCCATCCGGGTCGAGGATCTCGCGGAAGGACTTGGCATGAGCGAATCAAGCTTCTACGCGCACTTCAAGAGCGTCACCGGGCTGACGCCGCTGCAGTTTCAGAAGCAGCTCCAGCTACAGGAAGCCCGGCGCCTCATGCTAAGCCAGGACCTCGATGCAGCGACGGCGGGCTACGAAGTCGGCTACAACGACGCCTCGCACTTCAGCCGCGAGTACAAGCGCCTCTTCGGCCGGCCGCCGGTGCGCGACGTCGAGCGGCTGCGGGACGCTGCGAGCGAGCGCGCTCTGCAAGGCGGAGTGGGGTGATTGGCAGCACCGATAGCAGATGCAGGGCTGATCCCGTCCGGAAACTGGACACGCCGCTCGCGTTAAAACATGCCGTCTCGAAGCTTCCAGCTTGCCTGAGAAGAACCGCGAAAAGAAGAAGCCCCTGGCAGGCCGCCGCCAATCTCCGCATCCCCGCCCGGCATCAGCTCCGCCCGCTTATGACAAGCCGCACGTCCAGAAGACGCTTTCTGAAGCAGGCCGGATTGGCGCTTGCGCTCTCGAGCCTGGGCTTCCCATCCGTCATCACGCCGAAGGCCAAAGGCAAGCTCGGCGTCGCGCTCGTGGGGCTGGGCAGCTACAGCACCGGGCGCCTGGCCCCTGGGCTTCAGCGAACGGAGCACTGCGAACTGCGCGGCATCGTGACCGGCTCGCCGGAGAAGATCCCCGTCTGGCAAGAGCGCCACGGCATCCCCGACGGCAACGTCTACAGCTACGAGACGCTTCCCGAGATCGCGGACAACGACGACATCGACGTGGTCTACATCGTTACGCCGCCCGGCCTGCACGCGCGCGACGCGATCAAAGCCGCCGAGGCCGGCAAGCACGTCTGGTGCGAAAAGCCGATGGCGATGAACGCTGAGGAGTGCCAGGAGGTGATCGGCGCGGCACGCAAGAACGGCGTGCACCTCTCCATTGGCTACCGGATGCAGCACGAGCCGAACACGCGCACCCTCATCCGCTACGGGCGCGAAGAGACGTACGGCGCCGTCGAAGCCGTGCGCACAGGAGCCGGCTACAACGGCGCGCACCCCGATCCCACCGACTGGCGACGGATCGCGCACCTGGGCGGGGGCGCGCTCTACGACATGGGCGTCTACCCCATTAACGCCGCGCGCTACGCCACCAGCATGGAGCCGGTGGCCGCAAAGGGCCGGCAGTGGTCCAGGCGCGACGAGATGTACGACGAGGTGGACGAGTTCACGGAGTTCGAGCTGGAGTTTCCGGGCGGGGTCTTCGCCAAAGGCGAGACGAGCTTCGGCAAGTCGATGAACTACCTCGACGTAGACTGCGCGGACGGCTGGTACCGGCTCCGGCCGTTCCAGTCGTACTCCGGGGTGCAGGGTCGGACGAGCGACGGCACCACCTTGCCGCCCGCCGGCGGCCACCAGCAGGCTCGGCAGATGGACCGCGAGGCGCTGGCGATCAAGGAGGGGAGGCCCGCCGAGGTACCCGGCTCAGAAGGCCTGGCCGACATCCGGATCGTAGAGGCCATCATGGCATCCTCCGAGCAGGGCGGCGCGCGCGTCGCGTTGTAGCAAGACGAACGGGCACGAGCAAAGCCCGGAGTCAGGCAAGGGATTGGGCTGAGGCGCGAGGCGTCATCGCCACCTCGTCCGAAAACGCGAACGGTTGCGGGAGGCCACCCGCGAGGACGCCGCCCGGATCAATTGCAGATCCATGATCTTTCTATGGGCCAGATCGCCGGCGAACAAGGGCTATCCAAAGCGCTCCCGCGCCGACCTCCTCAACCTCGCACCTCAACGCATGCAGCGCGAAGCCGGACTCGAACGCATCACGCGCGACGCGCGCTCCGTCGTCACCGTGGGCACGTTCGACGGCGTGCATCTCGGGCACCAGGCCATCATCCGCTACCTCGTCGAGCGGGCCGAGGCGCGGGGCGGCAAAAGCACCGTCGTCACCTTCGACCCGCACCCGCGCGCCGTGGTGCGCGGCGAGGACGTGCCGCTCCTAACCACGCCCGACGAGCGCGCCGACGTGATGGAGGGGCTGGGCCTCGGCCGCTTTCTCGTCGTTCCGTTCACGAAAGACTTCTCGCAGATGGGGGCCGAGGCGTACGTTGAGGACTTCCTCGTTAAGACGGTGGGCCTCAAGGAGATCGTCGTCGGGTACGACCATCGCTTCGGGCGCGGGCGCGAGGGAGACCGCGCGCTTCTGGAGCGGATGGGGGAGAAGCTCGGCTTTGGCGTGGACGTGATCCCGGCCCAAGAAGTCGGCGCCGACGTGGTCTCGTCGAGCGCCATCCGCGCGGCGCTCCTGGACGGGGGCGACGTAGAGCGCGCGGCTCGGATGCTGGGCCGGCCGTACAGCCTGGCCGGCACCGTCGCGCGCGGCGAAGGGCGCGGGCGCACCATCGGCTTCCCCACGGCCAACGTCTTTCCTGACGACGCGCGCAAGCTCATGCCTAAGCGCGGCGTCTACGCCGTCCGCGCCGAGGTGCCGGGCTACGAGGCGCTGCTCGACGGGATGGCGAACATCGGCCTCAGGCCCACCTTCGGCGGCAAGGACCTACGCCTCGAAGTGCACCTATTGGACTTCGAGGGTGAACTCTACGGGCAGCGCCTGCGCGCCCGTTTCATACGAAGACTGCGCGAAGAGCGGCGCTTCGATTCGCCCGAGGCGCTGGCCGAGCAACTTTCAAAGGACCGCGCCCGTTGCAGGGGCGTCTTTCAGGCATCGACCTGACACCGACCTGAGGGGCCGAGCACATAGCCAAGAAAGCAGGCGCGGCGCTCCTTCCCGAACGCACTGCGCGCTTCTTCTTTACGATGGTATAATCTAAAGAGGATCCCCAAAAGCATGATCACCAAGGAAGAGAAACAGGCTCTGATCGAGCAGTTCGGCAAGGGCGAGAACGACACCGGCGCCTCCGAGGTGCAGATCGCCATCTTCTCGAAGCGCATCGAGCGCCTGACCGAGCACCTGCGCGAGCACCCGCACGACTTCTCGACGCGGCGCGGTCTCTTGAAGCTCGTCGGCAAGCGCCGGCGCCTTCTGAATTACCTCATGGACCGCGACATCGAGCGCTACCGCACCATCATCAGCGAACTGGGCCTGCGCAAATAACGGCCCCCGCACCCAGCGGCATTCTGGAAAAAAGTCCAGGGTGCCGCTTCCTTTTTGCACGAGGCGGTTGAGACGCAGCACCCACAGCGCCGCCTCTTTTCCGATGTTGACGCAATAGACGAGACGAAAGAGACCCTTATGGAAACCCCTATGACCGAAGCCACAAGCGCTTCCACCCAAGCCTCCCGCAACGGCACCTCGGCCAACGCGCCGCGCGCCGTCACGCAGGAGATCGAGTTCGCCCCCGGCCAAAGCCTCTCTTTGGAGACGGGCCGGCTGGCGAAGCAGGCCAATGGCGCCGTCGTTGTCCGCCAGGGCGAGACGATGGTGCTCTGCACCGCCACCCTTTCCAGCGACGTGCGCGAGGGGCAGAACTTCTTCCCCCTCACCGTGGACTACCGCGAGAAGTTCTCGGCCGGCGGCAAGATCCCCGGCGGGTTCATTAAGCGCGAAGGCCGCTCCACCGACAACGAGACGCTCACCTCGCGCCTCGTGGACCGCGCCCTGCGCCCGCTCTTCCCGGACGGCTTCTACAACAGCGTCCACGTCGTCTGCTTCGTCCTCTCCGCCGATGACAAGTACGACGCGGACGTCCTCGCCGGCGTAGGCGCCTCGGCCGCGCTCCTGGCCGCCGGCGCCCCCTTCGACGGGCCGATTGCCGAGGTGCGCGTGGGCCGCGTGGGCGGCGAGTTCGTCATCAACCCGACGCTTCAAGAGCGCGAGGAGAGCGACCTCGACCTCGTCGTGGCCGGGAAGGAAGACGCCATCGTCATGGTCGAGGGCGAGGCCGACGAGGTCTCGGAAGAGGACATGATCGAGGCGCTCGACACCGCGCACGAGGCCATCAAGAAGCTGTGCCAAGGCCAGCGCGCTTTGGTAGATGAGTTCGGCGCCAAGACGTTCGAGTACGAGACGTACACCACGCCCGAAAACCTCATCGAGAAGGTGCGCGAGGTGGCGCAGGACCGCCTCCGCAGCCACATCACGGGCGACTACGAGAAGGAGGCGTTCTACGCCGGCATCAGCGAGATCAAGGACGAGGTCGAAAACCAGCTCCTGGGCACCGGCGAGAACCGGATGACGGTGACGGAAGAAGGCTACACGGCCTCGCAGATCCGCGACGCCGTGGGCGTGGTCGAGCGCGACGTGCTGCGCGACCTCATCCTGAGCGAAGACCGCCGCCTCGACGGGCGCGGCCTCGACGAGGTGCGCGACATCTGGATCGAGACGGGCTACCTCCCGCGCGTGCACGGCTCGGCCGTCTTCACCCGCGGCGAGACGCAGGTGCTTGGCTCCGTCACGCTCGGCACCACGAAAGACGTGCAGCCCGTGGACGAGGTCTTCCGCGACAAGGACAAGCCCTTCTTCCTGCACTACCGCTTCCCGCCGTTCTGCGTGGGCGAGGCCGGCTTCCTCCGAGGCCCGAAGCGCCGCGAGATCGGCCACGGGATGCTCGCCGAGCGGGCGCTGATGAAGATGGTCCCCAAGCAGGAGGACTTCCCCTACACCATCCGCGTCAACGCCGAGGTCTTGGAGTCGAACGGCTCCTCCTCGATGGCGTCGGTCTGCGCCGGGAGCCTGGCGATGATGGACGCCGGCGTGCCCATCCGTAAGCCCGTAGCCGGCGTGGCGATGGGCCTCGTCACCGACGGCGAGCGCACGAAAGTCCTCACCGACATCTTAGGCACTGAGGACCACCTCGGCGACATGGACTTCAAGCTCACCGGCACGCGCGACGGCATCACCGCCTGCCAGATGGACATCAAGACCAGCGGCCTCCCGCGCGAGACGCTCCTCAAAGCCTTGAAGCAGGCGCAGACGGCGCGCCAGCACATCCTGGGCAAGATGGACGAGGTGCTGAGCGCGACGCGCGACGACCTCTCCGCCTACGCGCCGCGCCTGACGCAGATCACCATCGACGCCGACCACATCGGCGCGGTGATCGGCCCCGGCGGCAAGATCATCAAGAGCCTCCAGAGCGAGACGAACACGGACATCAACGTGGACGAGGCTGACGGCGTGGGCTACGTCACCGTGGCGGCCAAGAATAAGCAGGACGCCGCCGCTGCCATCGAGCGCATCAAGCAGATCGTAGCCGAGCCGGAGGAAGGCGCCACGTACGAAGGCATCGTGAAGGTGGTCAAGGACTTCGGCGCGCTCGTGGAGATCATGCCCGGGAAAGTGGGCCTGCTCCACATCTCCGAGTTCGCGCACGGCTTCGTCGAGAACGTCTCGGACCACGCCAAGGTCGGCGACAAGATCAAGGTGCAGCTCATGGAGATCCGCGGCGACGGGAAGTTCCGCCTCTCGCGCAAGCCGTTCCTGGAGAAGAAGGAGAACGGCCGCGGCTGATTTCTTTCTTCACCGCAGCACAGCGAAAAGGCGAGGGCTTCTCCGGAGGCCCTCGCCTTTTTCGTGAGCGAACCGCCCGCTTGGCCTTTGTCAGGCTATGATCCGTACATTGTTTTTCAGAAACCGTCCATCCGTACCGATCTAAGCGCTATGAGCAACGAAATCATCTTCGTCGTCGAGGAATCCCCGGAAGGCGGCTTCGAGGCGCGCGCGCTCTCTGCGTCCATCTACACCGAAGCCGACACGCTTGAAGAACTGCGCGAGATGGTCAGGGATGCCGTGGCCTGCCACTTCGAGGACGAAGAGCAGCCTCAGATTATCCGCCTGCACTTTGTCCGAGAAGAGGTGTTGGCCGCATGAGAACCCCGCGCGACTGGAGCGGCGAGGATCTCATCAAGCGGCTGGCGCAAGTCGGCTATGAGGTAACACGGCAAAAGGGCAGCCACGTCCGGCTGACACGCCGGGAGCCAGGCCGCACGCATCACGTGACGATTCCGCTGCACAGCAGCGCCATCAGAGTGGGCACGCTCAACGCCATTCTAGAGAGTGGGCACGCTCCACGCCATTCTGCGAGATGTCGCTGGCGAGTTGGAAATGAACAAAGACGAACTGCTTCGAAGACTGACCTGAAGTTGAACGTACTGACTGAAAACGACCAACCAACCCCATGAAAATCCTCGTCACCGGCGGTGCCGGGTTCATCGGCTCGCACGTGACCGATGCGTTTGCCGAAAAAGGCCACGCCGTCCACGTCCTCGATGATCTCTCCTCGGGCCGGCGCGCCAACGTCCCCGACACGGCCACCTTCCACGAGCACGACATCCGCGACGAAGCGGCGGCAAGCCTTTTCGCTGAGGAACAGTTCGACGTGCTCTGCCACCACGCTGCGCAGATGGACGTGCGCAAAAGCGTGGCTGACCCCTCCTTCGACGCCGACGTGAACGTGCGCGGCTTTCTCAACCTTGTGGAGGCGGGGCGGCAGCACGGCCTGGGGAAAGTCATCTTCGCCTCGACGGGCGGGGCCATCTACGGCGAGCCGGACTACGCGCCGCAGGACGAGGAGCATCCGCTGCGGCCGCTCTCGCCGTACGGCATCACGAAGCTCTGCACCGAGCGCTACCTCTACTTCTATAAAGAGCAGTATGGGATCGACTACGTGGCTTTGCGCTACGCCAACGTCTACGGCCCGCGCCAGAACCCGCACGGCGAGGCCGGCGTCGTCGCCATCTTCACTGACAAGATGCTCTCCGAGGAACAGCCGCTCATCTTCGGCGATGGGGAGCAGACGCGCGACTACACCTTCGTGGGCGACGTCGTGCGCGCCAACGTCGCCGCCCTGGACTACGGCGGCACGGGCACCTTCAACGTGGGCACGGCGAAGGAGACGAGCGTGAACGAGCTGTTCCGCGAGATCCGCGCGCACATCGACCCGGAGGTCGAAGAGGTCCACGCCGAGGGCAAGCCGGGCGAGCAGCGCCGCAGCGTCCTCGACTACGCCCGCGCGCAGGAGGCGCTGGGCTGGGCGCCCGAGGTGAGCCTGAGCGATGGGCTGGGGAAAACGGTCGCGTGGTTCAAGGCGCGGCGCGCGGCCGAGGCGTCCGCTTAGGAAGCGACGGGTGTTCACGCTGTTTTTCGCGTCTAAATGCCTTCTGCTTTGCCAGAGCGAATGCTGGCAAAACCGAAGTGCCGAGGGCGGTGGGCGTCTCTGCAACAGCCCCTCCGCGGGTGAGGGAGAGCGGTTGACGGCGCGCTCGCTGAGCGCAGCTTTGATGTGGCGGCGCGGTTTTTTACCTTGCCTCATGCAGGCACGCGCCTTTGCATCTTTCGTGGCGCCCTCACCGACTGTTCTTCTGTCATGAGCTTCCACTTCTTTCGTCAGCGCCGCACGCTTGTCATCGCGGGCGTCGTCGCGCTTTTCGTGGCGCTCGCCTTCACCTTTTTCGCTGCTGGCGGCGAGGCGGACGGGCGCCCGCTCTTCGTGCAGCCCGAGCGCGGCCCCTTTGCCGTCACCGTCACCTCCACGGGCGAGCTGCGCGCGCAGAACTCGACGCAGATCCGCGGGCCGAGCGGGGCGCAGCGCGCGCGCATCTTCCAGATCCAGATCCAGAAGCTCGTGCCCGAGGGCACGGTCGTCAAGCAGGGCGACTTCGTGGCCGAGCTTGACCGCTCAGAGCTGGAGACGAACCTCAAGAACGCCAGCGACGAGGTGCGCACGGCGCAGTCGGAGTACGAGCAGGCCAAGCTCGACACGGCGATGACGCTCTCGGAGGCGCGCGACAACCTCGTCAACCTCCGTTACGCGATGGAGGAGGCCAAGCTCAAGATGGAGCAGTCCGCCTACGAGGCCCCTTCGGTGAAGCGCCAGGCGGAGATCGACTTCGAGAAGTCCGAGCGGGCTTACGAGCAGAACCAGAAGAACTACGGCACGAAGGTGAAGCAGGCCGAGGCGCAGGTCATGGACGCGGGGACGAAGCTCGCGCGCGCGCGCCGCGAGCTGGAAAGCCTGCAGGAGTTGGCGAGCCAGTTCACCATCCGCGCGCCGCAGGACGGCATGGTGATCTACCGCCGGGGCCGGGGCGGCTCGCTCGAAGAGGGTGACCAGATCAGCGCCTGGGACCCCGTCGTGGCCACGCTGCCGGACCTCTCCTCGATGGAGTCGGTCACGTACGTCAACGAGGTGGACATCCAGAAGATACGCGAGGGGCGGCCCGTGGAGGTAGGCTTGGACGCCGCCCCGGACAAAAGCCTGAGCGGCACCGTGGCGCAGGTGGCCAACGTCGGGGAGCAGCGGCCGGGGTCGAGCGCGAAGTTCTTCGAGGTCGTCGTCAACATCGCCGAGCAGGACACCACGCTGCGCCCCGGCATGACGACGAGCAACACCATCGTCGTGGCCGAGCGCCCGGACGTGCTCCACCTGCCGCTCGAAGCGGTCCACGCGCAAGGCGACTCGCTCTCCTACGTCTTCAAAAAAGACGGCGGCCGAGCGGTGCGCCAGGAGGTGACCCTGGGCCTCATTGGCGAGGACCGCGCCATCGTCGAGCGCGGCCTCACGGCCGAGGATCAGCTCTACCTCTCGGTACCAGACGACACGAGCGGCTTGGCGTGGAGCCATCTTGAAGAAATGCAGGAAGAAGCGCAGGTCGCAGCGGGAGACGCCGCTGCCGGCGGCGCACCAGAGTAAAAGCCCGGCATTTCTTGAAGCGCTTCTCAGCGATCCGCCTTTTTCTCCTACTGCGCCTCCATGCTTCAGAAGCTCACCTACAACCTCGAGGTCGCGCTCGACGCGATTTTCAGCCGGAAGCTGCGCTCGTTTCTTACGTCGCTGGGCCTGATCTTCGGCGTGGCGTCCGTTATTGCAATGCTGGCTGTCGGGCATGGGGCTGAGCAAGAGGTGCTTCAGCAGATCAAGCTTTTGGGCGCCAACAACGTTATCGTCCATCCCATCTTCGAGCCGGAGGAAGAGGACGCCCTGGGCGAGCGCGAGGGGAGCAGCGGAGGCGCCCGCGCCCCCGGCCAGAAGCCGTCCTTCTCGCCGGGCCTCACCCTGGCCGACGCGCGCAGCATCGAGGCGGGCGTGCCGGGCGTCGAAGGGGTCAGCCCGGAGATCGTGGCGTCCGTCGAGGCCGTGCGCGCCGGGATGCGCCGCCCGGTCAAGCTCGTCGGCGTGGAGCGCGGGTTTTTCGAAGGCGCGCGTGTGGAGTTGGAGCAGGGCCACTGGTTCTCGCCCATGCAGATGCGCGGCGCGGCGCCTGTGGCCGTGATCGGGCAGGAGGTGAAGGAGAAGTTCTTCGCCCAGGAGGAGGCGCTGGGGCGGCGCATCAAGTGCGGGCAGTTGTGGCTGCGCGTCGTCGGCGTCCTGGAAGAGCGCGAGGGCGCCGGCGGCGAAGAGGCGCAAAGCCTGGGCCTGCGCAACTACAACCTCGACATCTACACGCCGATTAAGACGATGCTGCTGCGCTTCAAAGACCGCGCGCGCGTCACGCCGCAAGACGTCGAGCGCGCCAGCCGCGAGGACGACGAAAACGGGGACGCCGAGCCGATGAACTACCACCAGCTCGACCGGCTCATTGTGCGCGTGGGCGACTCTGAGCAGATGGGCGCCGTCTCCAGTGTGGTCGAGCGGATGCTGGAGCGCCGCCACCAGGGCGTGGCCGATTTTCGCGTGGTTGTCCCCGAGCAGCTTCTGGCGCAGGAGCGCCGCACGCAGCGCATCTTCAACATCGTCCTGGCCGCCATCGCGTCGATCTCGCTTCTGGTGGGCGGGATCGGAATCATGAACATCATGCTCGCCTCGGTGATGGAGCGCGTGCCGGAGATCGGGCTGCGCCGCTCGGTGGGCGCCACGAGCCATGACGTGACGCTGCAGTTCCTCATCGAGGCCATGGCGCTGAGCCTGACGGGCGGCCTGGTGGGCGTGGCGGTGGGCGTGGCGCTCAGCTTCGCCATCGAGGCGGCGGCGGGCGTGGTTACGCTCGTCTCGATGGAGGCGGTACTCTTGTCGTTTCTCGTCTCGGCGGGGGTGGGACTCGTCTTCGGCCTCCTGCCGGCGCGGCGCGCGGCGGCGCTCAACCCCGTGGAGGCGCTGCGGCGCGAGTAAGCGCGTGTAGGAATGGAAGACGTGTAGGAATGGAAGAAAGGAGGAGGGGAAGAAAGAAGGAAGGCGAACGCAGGCGTCTTCCGGCTGGCCTCTACGGCTCTTCCGTTCCTCATCGTTCTTCCTTCCGTCCGCTCTTCCGCTCTTTCTTCCCTTTCCAGCTTCCCATGCCTCGTTTCTCTCTTTTTCTGCTTAGCGCGCTGCTTGTCGCGCTTCTTGCGCCGCGCTTGGCCGCCGCGCAGGAAAGCGCCGCGCCGCCGGACAGCCTCACGCTCACGCTGCGCGAGGCGGTGACGCGCGCGCAAGCCGAGGGGCCGCAGGCCGAGATCGCGCAGCTCGGCTTCCAGCAGGCGCGCTTCGGCTTGCGCGCGGTGCAGAGCACCTACTGGCCTTCGCTCGAGCTGGCCGGCAGCGTGCCGGGGCTGGAGCGCTCCATCGACCAGATCCAGCTTGACGACGGCTCGTTCGACTACGTCGAGCAGAACCGCCTCTTCTCGACGGCGAGCCTGCGCGCGGAGCAGCCCGTGCCTTTCACCGGCGGCTCGGTGTACGTCACCTCGCGCCTCGGGCGCCTCGACCTCTTTGGCGACCGCGAGTTCTCGCGCTGGAACGCCGCGCCGGTGGTCGTAGGGCTGGAGCAGCCGCTCTTCCAGTACAACGCGCTCAAGTGGAGCCGCCGCCTCCGGCCGCTCCGCTACGAGGCCGCCGAGCGCACGCTCACCGCCGGCGTGGCCGAGGCGGCCGTGGAGACGGCAGCGGCCTTTTTCGACCTCTACATCGCGCGCATCAACCTCGAGATCGCCGACGCGAACGTGGCCGTCAACGACACAATCTACACGCTCTCGCAGGGACGCTACCGGATCGGTCGGATCGCGGAGAACGACGTGCTCCAGACGGAGCTGCAGCTGCTGAATGCGCAGAGCGACCGTGCAAGCGCGCAGACCAACGCCCGCCGCGCTGAGCAGACCCTGCGCACGCTCTTAGACCTGCCCGCCGCCACGCCCTTGAGCGTCGTCCCCCCGACGGACCTGCCGCCCGTGCTGGTCGAGCCGAAAGAGGCCGTCGCCCTGGCCGAGGAGCGGCGTCCGGCCTTTCTGGAGCTGCGCCTGGAGCGCCTGGAGGCCGAGCGCGCCCTGGCACAGGCCGAGGGGCAGAACGGCTTCGGCGCCACGCTCTCGGCGGAGTTTGGGCTGAACCAGCAGGCCGGCACCTTTGGCGAGGCGTACCAGGACCCGCTCGACCAGCAGCGCTTCGGCATCACTTTTCAGGTGCCGCTCTACCAGCACGGGCGCGGCGATGCCGCTGTGGAGGCGGCCGAGGCCAACCGGCGCCAGGTCGCGCGCCAGGCCGAGCTGAGGCGCGAGGAGCTGCGGCAGGAGGTGTACTTCGAGGCGGTCGCGTTGCAGCAGCTGCGCCGCCAGGTGCGCATCGCCGCCAAGGCCGACACGGTGGCGCGCCGCCGCTTCGAGGTCGCGCGCAAGCGCTACGAGGTGGGCAACATCACCATCACCGACCTCTTCAACGCGCAGCGCGAGAAGGACGTCGCGCGCCGCAGCTACATCCAAACGCTGAGCCGGTTCTGGACCACGTACTACCGCCTGCGCCGCCTCACGCTCTACGACTTCTCGGAGGGCCGCCCGCTCAGCTTGCCGATGCGGTAGGCGCCGGGCGCGGCGCCATGCGAAAACCAATGAGGGCGATCCGTCGTTAAGGCGCTTGTCAGGCTTGCGGCAATCCACAGGCAAACGCTGCGTTATTATGGACCTCGCACTCGAAGGCAAGGTGGCCGTCGTCACAGGCGGGAGCAAAGGCATCGGGCGCGGCATCGCCGAGGCGCTCATCCGCGAGGGGTGCCACGTGGTTATCTGCGCGCGCAGCTCAGGCGAGGTGCGCCAGGCCGCCAAGGACCTCGAAGCGCAGGCCGCCGCCGGCGCCGAAGCGCTCGCCGTCGAGGCCGACCTCACCGACGAGGCGGCCCGCCAAAAGCTCATCGACCAGACGCTCGGGCACTTCGGGCAGATCGACGTCCTCGTCAACAACGCCGGCACGGTGGGCGAGGGCGGCACGCTCGAAGGCACCTCACTCGATGCTTGGCGGCTCGTGTTTGAGCTGAACCTCTTCGCCGTGGTGGATCTCACGCGGCAGGTCGTCTCCGTCATGCGCGAGCAGGGCGGCGGCGGGCGCATCATCAACGTCTCGTCCGAGAACGGGCAGCAGCCCTACCCGGACATGATCCACTACAGCGCCTCGAAGGGCGCGCTCGACAACTTCTCGAAGGCGCTCTCGAAAGCCTGCGCCGCCGACGGCATCTTGGTGAACACCATCAGCCCAGCCTTTATCGAGACGCCGCTCGTGGACGAGATGATGGAACAGCAGGCCGAAGACCAGGGCATCTCAAAAGAGGAGGCGATCCGGCAGTTTTTGGAAGAGAAGCGCCCGCACATCGAGGTGAAAAGGCCCGGACGCATCGACGAGGTCGGCCCGCTCGTGGCGTTCTTGGCTTCGGAGAAAGCCTCGTTCATCAACGGCGCCAACTACCGCATCGACGGCGGCTCGGTGGCTGCCGAGTAGAAGCTTTGCTTTAAGAGAGGCGCATCGAAGCGTTCGCCATCAAGGGGAAAGAAAATAATGTACCGCATCCGCCTGGAGCAGTTCGAGGGGCCGCTCGACCTGTTGCTCTTCTTCATCCGGCGCGACGAGATCGACATCTACGACATCCCCATCGCCGAGATCGCGGATGAGTTCCTCGCCTACGTCCGCCTCCTGGAGAAGGTAGACCTCGACGGCGTGGGCGATTTCATCTTCATGGCCGCGCTCCTGATGTCGATCAAGGCGCGGATGCTCCTTCCGCAGCCCGAAACCGATGACGAGGGCGAGCCGGTAGACCCGCGCCGCGAGCTTGTGGAGCGGCTCCTCGAATACGTCCGCTTCAAAGAGGCGGCGGGGCAGCTTGAAGAGCGCGCGGCGCGCCGGGCCGAACGCTTCACCCGCGCCGAGGCCGCCGCCGAGCGCGAGGCCGCCGAGGAAGCGCACGACCCCGAAGTCGAGGCCACCGTGTTCGACCTCGCCCGCGCTTTAGGGCGCCTGCTTGCCGAGGCAGAGGAGGAGGAGCGTCCCGTTCACGCCGTCGAGCGCGAGTCGTACGCCGTCGAGGATCAGCAGGACTACGTGCTCGAGCGCGTCGCGTCGGGGGCGCCCGTCGCCTTTGCCGAACTCGTGCGGCGGCGCTCGAAGGCGTTCGTCATCGCCACGTTCCTGGCCGTTTTGGAGCTGGCGCGGCAGCGGCATCTCGTCCTCACCATGGCCGAAGCCGGCGCCGGTTTTTTTCTGACCGCCCGCCCCGGCCCGCTCTCCGCTGGCGACGGCGCCGCTGCCCCCACGCCGCCCGCCACCGCCTGATTTTTTTTCTCTTTTTTCCTATGCCTGAACCAGAGCACAACGGCGCTTCCAGCCCGACAGAAGAAGAAGCCGCTCCGCCGCTCGAACTCATGCAGGCTGCCGAAGCCGTCATCTTCGCTGCCGACGCGCCCGTTGCTGCCGAGCGCATCGCTGAGGTCGTCGCCGAGGTCACCGGCCAAGCCGCCCCGCCGGCGGAAGCCGTTGAGGCCGCCGTCGAAGCGCTCAACGAGGCGTACGAGAAAAGCGGGCGCGCCTTCCGCATCCACCGCTGGGCCGGCGGCTTCCGCATGGCGACCGAGCGCGAATGGGCGCCGTTCGTGCGCGCGTTCTTTACCGGCGAGCAGACGACACGCCTCTCGCGCTCCTTGATGGAGACGCTCGCCGTGGTGGCTTACCGCCAGCCCGTGACGCGCCCGGAGATCGACTTCGTGCGCGGCGTCAGCGCCGACTACGCCGTGCGCAAGCTGCTCGACCTCGGCCTCGTGGACGTCACGGGCCGCAGCGACGCGCTTGGCCGGCCGCTCCTCTACGGCACCACGGCGCGCTTTCTGGAGCAGTTCGGCCTCGCCGGCTTGGATGATCTCCCCACGCTGCGCGAGATCGAGGAGCTTCTGGACGAGCCGCGCTTCAGCGAAGAGCGCCTTCAGCTTCTGGACCTCAAGCGCGCCGAGGCCTCCGAAGCGGAAGCCGCCGAGGCGGAAAATTCAACGGAAGCGGAGAACCCGTAACGCGCCGAACCCGTGCAGCCTCCACCCTTCCGCGATCTTCCGCCGAACCCGCCCCGCCGATGGCCGCCCGCAACGCGAAACGCGCACCCAAGCAGAAAAAGAAAAAGGGCACGCGCATCAACAAGTACATCGCCTCGGCGGGCGTGACCTCGCGCCGCAAGGCCGATGACCTCGTCAAAGAAGGCCGCGTCAAGGTCAACGGCGCGGTCATGATCGAAGTGGGCACGCGCGTCCGCGAGGGCGACACCGTCGAGGTCAACGGCAAGCGGATCTCGCCGGATCCGCACCTCTACGTCCTCCTCCACAAGGACAAGGACACCATCTCCACCACCGACGATCCGCGCGGGCGCGACACCGTGCTCGACCTCGTGAGCCTCCCGAAGGAGAAGAAAGAAGGCCTCTTCCCGGTAGGCCGCCTCGACCGCAACACCACGGGCGTTCTTCTCTTGACGAACGACGGCGACCTCGCGCACCGGCTCATGCACCCGCGCTACGAGGTCGAAAAAATCTACCTCGTCCGCACGCGCGAGAAGGTCATGCCTGATCAGCTTGATGCCCTGCGCCGCGGCATCGAACTCGAAGACGGTCCGGCAAAGGCGGACAACGCCGCCTACGTCGATCCCAAGGACAAGACGGAGATCGGCCTGCAGATCCACGAGGGGCGCAACCGGCAGATCCGCCGGATGATGGAAAAGTTGGGCCACGACGTGGTGCACCTCGAGCGCATCCGCTACGCCGGGCTTTCAACCGAGGGCGTCCGGCGCGGGAAGTGGCGCCGCCTCCAGGAGCACGAGGTCGGCGCGCTGCGCCGGCGCGTAGGACTTTAGCGACGATGAAGACAACCATCCCGCACTGCTTGCCATGCCAACCGCTGAACGAGAGCAAACCGCCGACCGCGCCCGCACCAACGGCGCCGCCTCGCCCAAAATCCGCGGCGAAGGGCTGACGTACGACGATGTCCTGCTCGTCCCGGCGCGCTCGGAGGTGATGCCGCGCGAGGTCTCCACCGCCACGCAGCTTACGCAGCGCATCCGCCTGAACATCCCCATCCTCTCGGCGGCGATGGACACGGTGACGGAGGCGAATCTGGCCATCGCCATCGCGCGCGAGGGCGGCGTGGGCGTCTTGCACAAGAACATGACCGTGGCACAGCAGGCCGCTGAGGTCCGCCGCGTGAAGCGCTCGGAGAGCGGGATGATCCTCGACCCCATCACGCTCAGCCCGCACCACACGGTGGGGGACGCGCGGCAGATGATGGCGCGCCACTCCATCGGTGGGATCCCGGTGGTGGACGAGGCCGGAAAGCTCGTGGGCATCGTCACGAACCGGGACCTGCGCTTCGAGCGCGCCCGGGAGACGCCCCTGAATGAGATGATGACGCAAGACGGCCTCATCACCGCGCCGATGGGCACGACGCTCAAAGAGGCCGAGGCGCTTTTGCAAGAGCACAAGATCGAGAAGCTTCCCGTGGTGGACGAGGCGGGCTACCTCAAGGGCCTCATCACGTTCAAAGACATCCAGAAAAAGCGCCGCTACCCGCACGCCTGCAAAGACGAGCACGGCCGCCTGCGCGTGGGCGCCGCCCTCGGCGTCACGCCGGACATGCTCGAGCGCGCCGCCGCCCTCGTCGAGGTGGGCGTGGACTTCGTCATCGTAGACACGGCGCACGGGCACTCGAAGGGCGTGCTCGATGCCATCGGCCGCATCAAAGAGCGTTTTTCCGAGGTGGACGTGATCGCCGGCAACGTGGGCACGGCCGAGGGCACCGAAGACCTCATCGCGGCAGGGGCCGATGCGGTGAAGATTGGCATAGGACCTGGTTCAATTTGCACCACGCGCGTGGTCGCCGGTGTGGGCGTGCCGCAGCTTACGGCTGTCATGGACTGCGCGCGCGCGGCCCGTAAACACGGCATCCCCATCATCGCCGACGGCGGGATCAAGCAGACGGGCGACATCCCCAAGGCGCTCGCCGCCGGCGCGCAGTGCGTGATGATCGGCGGGCTGTTCGCCAGGGTGGAGGAGAGTCCGGGCGAGACGATCCTCTACGAGGGCCGCAAGTACAAGAGCTACCGCGGGATGGGGTCGGTAAGCGCGATGGAGGCCGGGTCGAAGGACCGCTACTTCCAGGACGCCGAGGACGAGATCGGCAAGCTCGTGCCCGAGGGGATCGAGGGGCGCGTCCCGTACAGCGGCACGCTCGGCGAGGTGGTGTTCCAGATGACGGGCGGCCTGCGCGCGGCGATGGGCTACTGCGGCTGCGCCTCGGTGGAGGAGCTGTACGAGAAGGCGCAGTTCCTCCGGACGACCTCGGCGGGCCTGCGCGAGAGCCACCCGCACGACGTGCACATCACCAAAGAGGCGCCCAACTACAGCTCGCGGGCGTGAGGCGTTGTCAAGAAATGAAGCGCACGGCCCAGGATCGCGTTTTGCTCGGCGCTTCGCTCTGCGCCTTCGCCGTCTGGATTTCTGCTGTCGGCCCTTTGCGGTGGTGGGCTGAGGGGACGGCGTTCCGTTCAGCTTGGGCGCTTGGCGTGGCTCCAAACTTCTTCGCAGGGGTCACCCTGACGTGGTGGCAGGCGTACTTCACGAGAACGGGACCGCTCGCTTCGGCGGGATATGCCCTGGCGGTTCTCGCGTTGGGAGAGCTGGCGCAGCTTGCGATGGCGAATCACACGGCGGATGCGTGGGACGTTGCGGTCAGCGTCGCAGGGGTGGTCGTCGCAGCACCCGTTGTAGCTTGGCGCGCGGGCAGGGGTCTTTCGACCGGAGAGGGAGACTGAGAGTAATATAACCCGTTATTGCGAATGAAAAAACGTTTGGCGGCAGTCAGGGCGGCAGTCCGCGAGGAGGGCAGTGAGGCGACGCTGCTGACGTTCCTGCCGGACATCCGCTGGGCGTGCGGGTTCACGGGGTCGAACGGCGTGCTCGTGGTGCTGGAAGAAGAGGCGTACTTCGTCACGGATGGGCGCTACGCCGGGCAGGCGCGGCAGGAGGTCGAGGGCGCCCGCGTGCACGTCCCCGGCTACAACCTCTACGAGCACATCGAGGAAGAAGGGCTGCTCGGCGGCGCGCGGCGGGTGCTCTTTCAATCGGACTGCGTGACGGTGCACGCGCTCGGCAAACTGCGCGAGCGTTTTCCAGAAGTCGAGTGGCAGCCGGCGCCGGGCCTTCTGACGGAGCTTGTCGCCTCGAAAGACGAAGGCGAAATAGAAAAAATCCGAGCGGCGCAGCGTCTCACCGAAGCGGTGTTCAATGACGTGCTCGGGCGGATCGCGCCGGGGAAAACCGAGCGCGAGATCGCCGCCGAGATCGTCTACGGCTACCTCCGGCGCGGGGCCGAAAAGATGGCATTCGACCCCATCGTTGCCTCCGGGCCGAACGGTGCCTTGCCGCACGCGCGCCCCACAGGCCGCGTGATTGAAAAAGGGGACCTCGTCGTGCTCGACATGGGCGGCTACCTCGGCGGCTACGCCTCGGACATGACGCGCACGGTGGCTGTGGGCGAGCCGAGCGAGGAGGGGCGCGCGGTGTACGAACTCGTCCGCGAGGCGCAGGAGGCGGCTTTGCGAGCGGCGCGCGCCGGCATGACGAACAAGGCGCTCGACGCCGCCGCGCGCGGCGTGATCGAAAGCGGCGGCCACGGCGAAGGTTTTCCGCACGGCCTCGGGCACGGCGTGGGCCTGCGCGTGCACGAGTGGCCGCGCGTCTCGCACCAGGCCGAGGAGCACGACCTCCCCAAAAACGCCGTTGTCACCATCGAGCCGGGCGTGTACGTGCCGGGAAAGTTCGGCGTGCGCATCGAGGACCTCATCGTGCTGCGCGAAGGCGGCTGCGAGAACCTGACGACCGCGCCGAAGGAGCTTCTCGTTTTGGAGTGAGCGGTTCGCTGCCTGCGAAAGTCACGAGATTTGCGCGGTGCGTTCTATGTGTTCTATGCGATGTTTCAGAAGGCATTTGTGCGTCTTGCGTTGGGAGACCTGCGCGGTCTATCTTTCAAGCCTGTGCTCGCCCCGCCGCGCGCTTGCTGCCCGCCGCTCCATCACCGTCGCATGTTGAGATCCGTCGCTTTCTTGCTGGCGCTGCTCGCGTGGCCGCTGGCCGCGTTCGGGCAGGCCGAACTCATCGTCCGTCTTGAAGATGGGGCCGATGCGTCGCTCGTGCGTGCGCTTGAAGAGCGCGCCGGCGTGCCAAGCGGCCTTCCTGCGCCGCAGCTCCGCTTGGCCGACCCGACGCAGGCCGTGCTCTTCGACGGCGTGCAGGGCGCGCGCGCGGTGTTCGCGCAGGAGGGAAGCGGAGCCGGCACCGAGATCCGCGCCTACACGCTCCGCACCGCCGACGCCGCGGCGTTCGAGCGCTTGCGCGCGCGCTGGGCCGCCGCGCCCGGCGTCCGCTACGCGCAGCCGAACCACGCCTACACGCTGGACGGCTTTTCGGAACGATGGACAGAGAGCATCGGCGGTCAGCGGTCGGCGGTCAGCGGTCGTTCAGATCCGCTCCTCGACAGCCTCTCGCACCTTGACGTGATCCGCGCGCGCGAGGCGTGGGCCATCACCACGGGCGAGCCGGGCGTGCGCGTGGGCGTGATTGACACGGGGTTTTTCTTGGAGCATCCCGACCTCGCCGGGCAGTTCTGGGTCAACCCCGGCGAGGACCTCAACGGCAACGGCCGCGTCGATCCGTCCGACTTCAACGGCGAGGACGACGACCAAAACGGCTACGTCGATGACCTCAAAGGCTATGACTTCGTGGACCGCCCGGAAGAGGTGCGGCCCGGCGATTTTTCGCAGCCGGACCCCGACGCCTCGGCCGATCCCGAGACGGGCAGCGGCCACGGCACGGCGGTGGCCGGCATCCTCGGCGCGGCGCTCGGCAACGGAGAGGGGATCGCGGGCGTGGCGCCGGGCGTGCGGCTCGTGCCGCTGCGCGCCTTCGGCGGCGACGGGCGCGGCTACGACAGCGACATCGCCGCCGCCATCGTCTACGCCGCCGAGATGGGCCTCGACGTCGTCAACCTCTCCTTTGGCGACGTGTACTTCTCGCCGATCATGGAAGAGGCCATCGCCTACGCGGTCAGCCGGGGCGTTGTCGTGGTGGCCTCGGCGGGCAACTCGGCCAACAACGAGCCGCACTACCCCTCCGACTACGAGGACGTGATCTCCGTCGCGTGGCTGAACGCGGGCGGCGAGCGCGGGGCCGTATCCTTCGCCGGCTTTGGTCCTGGCGTGGACCTCGGCGCGCCCGGCTCCGGCATTTTTACTACACTGCTGCCGCGCGATTTTTCGGCGGCTGCCGAGGCGGACCTCTACGGCTTCTACGGCGCCGGCTCGTCCTACGCCGCGCCGATGGTGGCCGGGGCGGCGGCGCTTTTGCGCTCGCTGGACGGCTCGCTCTCGCCGGCGTCCATCCGCAGCATCCTCGTCTCCTCCGCCGTGGACATCGAGGGCGAGGGGTGGGATCAGCGGACGGGCGGCGGGCGGCTTGACGTGGCCTCGGCGCTGGCGCAGGCACTGCCGGGCCGCGTCGAGATCCTTTCCCCGGAGAACGACGGCGGCGCGGCGCCGGGGCGCGTGCCCGTCGTGGGGACGGCCGTCAACCCGGCGTTCGAGTCGTTTTCGGTGTACTACGCCGCGGGCTACGACGAGGAGGCGTGGACGCGCATCGCCGGGCCGGCGGGGCGGCAGATCTGGCAGGACACGCTCGCGGTGTGGGAGGCGGAAAATCTGCCGGACACGACGTACACGCTGCGCCTGGCCGTGAAGCTGCGCACGGGCGGCACCGTCGAGAAGCAGCAGCGCTTCTACCTCGACGGCACGGCGCCGGAGATCGACCTGCGCTTTTTGCAGAGCGGCCTCGTCGAAGGCCGGCCCGGCGTCGTGGCTGATCTCTCAACGGACGACCTCACCCAAGTTGTCCTGCGCATCCGTCGGGGCGGGCGGACGGAAACGGTGCGCTCGGACCGCCGCGCACGTCGCCACGGCTTGGCCTGGTCTCCGGGCGAAGGCGGCACGGGCGGCCTTTTTCAGGTCGAGGTCGTGGCGACGAACGCAAGCGGCCTCGTCACCACGCTCGAACGATCCGTAGACGTGCCGCCGGACCGCGCCAACACGGCTCTCTTCGCCAGCGAGTCCACGGGCATCCCGTACGGCTACCTCCTGCCCGAGGCCACCGACTTCGACGGCGACGGCCTTCTGGAACTCACCCTCAACCGCTTCGGAAAAGGCGGCGCCCTCGGCGATACGATTGCCACCTACGAGTGGGCCGAAAACAGCTTTCAAGAAGCGCACGCCCTCTCGTCCAACACCTTCCCCCGCGACGTAGGCGACACGGACGGCGACGGCCGGCAGGAGCTTTTGACGAGCGTCCGGCAGGGCACCTTCCTCATCGCCGCGCCATCCGCCGGGGCGTACCCCGGCGCCGAGGCCTTCCGCAGCACCACGCTCGGCGGCGCGCTCCTTGACGACCTCGACGGCGACGGGCGCGGCGCCATCATCGGTCACGAGGACGCCACGGAGTGGGTCGTTTTGGAGAACCAGGGCGGGCGCTTCGTGGAGACGGCGCGCCTGGAGAACCCCACCGGCGTGCAGCCCGGCGCCCCCGTCGCGCCCAACGACTTCGAGCGCCTTGAAGCCCTGGCCGGCGACTTCGACGGCGACGGGCGCCGCGGTCTGCTCGTAGGCGACCTCGACGGGGACTGGATCTTGTACGAGAGCACGGGCACGGGCGACGCCTTCCGCGTGGCCTGGACCTACGAGACCGCGCGCTACAACGCCGGCGCGCGCTTCGCCCAGGGCGACTTCGACGGCGATGGCACCGAGGAGTTCGTCACCTACACCGATCCGTTCAAAGGCAACCTGCGCCCGCTCGAAGGGGTGCGCTTTGAGCAGGAGCCGCCCATCGGCCTCTACTACTTCTGGGACGCGTCGGGCGATGACACGTACGAGCTGGTAGAAACGCTCCCCATCGCCGGCAGCCTCTCGACCGACGGCGCCCTCGCCGCCGCCGATGTGGACGGCGACGGGCGCGACGAGCTGGCGCTCGTGCATCCGCCCTACCTCTACCTGCTCAGCTACGACGCGGCCGACGGCTGGCAGGTGCGCTACCGCCACCGCGGCGCCCGCTCCCGCGCCCTCACCACCGCCGACTTCGACGCGGACGGCCGGCCCGAGATCATCGCCAGCGACGGGGCGGGGCGGCTCCAGCGGTTCGTCTTCCGCCCGGACGCCGCGCGCACGCCGCCGCCGCGCTGGGTAGAGGCCGTGGCGCTCGGCCCAGCGCAAGTGCGCCTGCGCTGGCGCGCGCCGGGGGCCGACTCGGTAGTCGTCTTTTCCGGCCCGCCCGAGGCCGGCACGCTGGATCGCATCGGCGCTGCACAAGGCGATTCGAGCTTCGTCGCTGCCACGGGCGAGGTGCGGCGGTACGTGCTGCGGGCATGGGAGGCGGGACGGGCTTCGCCGTTTTCCGAGCCGCGCGTCGTACGCCCCCGTGCGCCCGCCACCGTCGCAGAGATCGCCTATCCGGACACGAACGCCGTGAAGCTCGTCTTTACCGAAGCGCTCGCTCCGTCCACGCGCGCCGAGCAGTTCGCCCTCGAAGAGGCCGGAGCGCCAGAGGTCTTGCTTCTGGCCGAGAACGGGCGGGCAGCCGTGCTGCGCTTCGAGCGGGTGCCGGCCGGGCGCGGCGGCGTGCTGCGCTGGACGGGCGTGCGCGACGCCGGCGGCCTGCCCGTCGGCCAAACTGAGGCCGAGGTGCGCTTCCCGGCCTCGGAGGAGGGGACGCTCATCGTGGCCGGCTGGGCCGTGCCGGACGCGCAGACCGTCACGCTCACCTTTAGCGCGCCGCTCGACGCCTCTTCTGCCGAGGACCCGGCCAACTACCGCCTGCGTCCTGCCGGGCGCATCGCCGCCGTGGAGCGTAGCGCGGAAGACCCCGCCCGCGTGACGGTCCGCATCGCGGGCGTGCGCCTGGGCGCGACGGGGCGGGACGATGCCCTGACCGTGCTCCGGATGCGCAGCGCCGACGGCCAAACGCTCGCTCCTGAGGGCTGGGCCGTGCGCCTGGCGCGCCCTGCCGAGAGCCTCGCCGGCGTGTACGTCTACCCCAACCCGCACCACGCCGGGCGCCACGGCGGCCCGGTGCGCGTGGCCGGGCTGCCCGCCGGCGCGCGCGTCGAGATCGTGTCCGTGCAAGGCACGCTCGTGCACGAGATCGAATCGGCCGAGGTCGGGCGCAACGGCGGCGCGGCCTGGGACCTCACGGACCGGCAGGGGCGCCGGGTGCCGCCGGGCGTGTACCTCGTGCGCGTCGAGGCGCCGGACGAGGCGCCGGTGCTCAAAAAAGTCGCCGTCATCCGCTAACTTGTTGTGCGTGTGAAGCGTACGCGCGACGGTGTGCTTCTTCCAGAAGCGCCGCCGAAGACATGGAGCCGGGGGGCGCACCGTTGCAGGGACTTCGCCTACAGACAAAGGGACTTCGCCTACAGACAAACAGATACGAACATGCCCAAGCCCGCCGCCACCGATCACGTGCGCTTAGAGATCAAGAGCGTCTTCTCGGAGCAAGAGAGGGTGGTGAGCGTGGCGCAGGCGTTCGCCGAAGAGCACGTCGAGGACGAGGAGCACGGCTACAAGATCGTTCTGGCGGCGAGCGAGGCCGTCACCAACGCCATGCGCCACGGCAACGCCTCCGACGCCGAGAAGCGCGTCTTCATTGACTTCTGGGCCTTTGCCGACCGGCTCGAAGTGGCCGTCGAGGACGAGGGCGAGGGCTTCGACCGCGCCTCCATCGCCGACCCGCTCGACGACGTCAACCTCCTGCGCCCGCACGGCCGCGGCATCTACCTCATCGAGACGCTCGCCGACGAGGCGGTCTACGAGCGCGAAGGCCGCCGCGTGCGCATGGTGTTCCGCAACCCGCCGGAGCCAGCTAAGACGAATGACGAATGACGACGGACGACCCCGACGAGCACGGCGCCGCGCGCTCGTCCTCCACCCCGGCGGCACAGGCGAGACCGCCGGTTGAGGGCGGCGTGCGGATGCGCCGGCTGCTCGTGGCGCTGTTCGCCGCCTCTGCCGCAGCGATGGCAATTACAGCCGGCGTGCCGGCGTGGTGGGGCGGCTTCGTGGCGGCGGCGTTCGTGGCCGGGGCGCTCCTGCTCGTGCTCTACCGGCAGGGCGGCGTGCCTGTGCGCGTGGTGCTCATCGGGGCGGTGGTCTTCCGCCTCTTTTTCGTCTACCTCCCGCCCGTCCTTTCCGAAGACGGGCCGCGCTACGTGTGGGACGGCGTGCTTCAACACGCCGGCGTCAACCCGTACCGCTACGCCCCGGAGGACCCCGCGCTGGCCGATCTCCGCGGCGAGAACCTCCACGACGAGCCGGTGTACGCGGCGCTCAACTCGGCCTCGTACTACTCGGTGTATCCGCCCGTCTCGCAGCTTGTTTTCGCCTTCGGCGGGCTGTTTTACGGATGGGGCTGGCAGGCGAGCTTTTTCGCCATCAAAGCCGTCTTCCTGGCGATGGAGCTGGCGGGCGTCTTCTGGCTGAGCCGTCTGGTGGCGCCGCGCGCGCTTCTCGTTTACGCCTGGCACCCGCTCGTCCTGGTCGAGGCGGCCGGGCAGGGGCATACCGAGGCGGCGCTGGTGTTCTTCCTCGTGGCTGCGGTGGCGCTGGCGCGGCGGGGGCGCGGCCATTGGGCGGCGGCGTGCTTAGCGGGCGCGGCGTGGGTGAAGCTCTACCCGCTGGTGCTGTTTCCGCTCTTGGGGCGGCGCTTTGGGTGGCGCGCCGTGGGGGCGGGCGCGCTCGTCCTCGGCGCGCTGGCGCTGCCGTACGCGGCGCCGTACGTCCTGGCGCACGTGCGCGCGTCGCTCGACCTCTACGTGCGGCTCTTCGAGTTCAACGCGGGCCTCTACCTCGGCGTCAAGGCGCTCTTGCTGGAGGCCACGGGCGAGGATTGGAGCAAGACGCTCGGGCCGCTCTTCCGGCTCTTTTTCCTGGCGACGCTGCCGCTCGTCTACTGGCTCGACGCGCGCCGAGGCTGGTCTTTTGCGCAGGCGTCGCTCGTCATCCTCGGCCTGTTTTTCGTGCTGGCAACGACGGTGCATCCGTGGTACCTCTTGGCCGTCTTGCCGTTGGCGGCGCTCACGCCGCGGCCTGCGTGGCACTGGCAGTGGATCGGGCTTTTATCGCTGGGCACGTACCTTTTCTACACCGGCGGGCCGTACGCAGGGTTCGTCATCGCGGGGTGGGGCGGGGGGGTAGCGCTTCTCGTGTGGAGCCGTGCCGATGCGCTTTTGCAGGCCGTGCAGCGCCGCCGCGCCCGCGCCAAGGCCGAGCGCCTGCTACCTCATCTGCCTTCGAAAGAGAGCGGGAGCGAGCCGCTGCGCCTCCTCGACCTCGGCGCGGGGGAGGGCTACGTCGGCCAAGCGCTGGAGGAGCGCGTCGGCGCGCGCGTTACGTTGGCCGATGTGATGGACATGAACCGCACGCCGCTGCCGCTCATCCGCTACGACGGCCGCCGGCTGCCCTTTGCCACGGGCGCGTTCGACGTGGCGGTGCTGTACTTCGTCCTCCACCACGCCGAGGATGCCGATGCGGTGCTCGGCGATGCGTTGCGCGTGGCGGCGCGGCGCGTGATCGTGGTCGAGTCCGTGTACGAGAGCGAGCGGCAGCGGCGCGTGCTGCGCGTGCTGGACCGATGCGCCAACCGCGTCCGCTCCGGCGGGGTGATGGTGGCGCAGGAAGAGCATCTGCGCTTCCGCCGGGCCGAGGCGTGGCGCCGCATGGCCGAGGAGGCCGGCGCCCGCGTCGTCGCTGAGGAGCGGTGGGGCGGGTGGTGGCACCGCCAAGCGCTGCTTTCGCTCGCGCCGCCTGCGGATGAAACGACGAAGCAATGAGCGGGCGCGACCTCATCTTCTAAAGCTCACTTTGAATACAAGCTCTTAGAGACAAGTCCCATGAGCGAATCGGATACCTTCAGCTAAATTAATCCGTTATTGCAAGTAAAAGATCAGAGACGGAGGAGTCGGCGGGGAGCCACGTGTACTCGGGGTAGCGGCGGAACCAGGTAAGCTGGCGCTTGGCGTAGCGGCGCGAGTTGCGTTTGATGAGACGCACCGTCTCGTCGTAGCCGATCTCGCCCTGGAGGTGACGGATCGGCTCGCGGTAGCCGATGGTACGCAGCGGCGGGGCGGCGGGGTCGGCGCCGCTGTCGAGCAGGCCGCGCACCTCGCCGAGCAGGCCCGCTTCGAGCATCGCGTCCACGCGGCGGTTGATGCGGGCGTACAGCTTTTTGCGGTCGCGGTGGAGGACGACGGTGCAAAAGGAGAACGGCGGCTCGGGCGTCTCCTCGTGGTAGTAGGAGAGCGGGCGGCCCGTGGCTTCGTAGACGGAAAGCGCGCGCAGGACGCGGTGCGTTTTCGTGGCGTCCATCGTGCGGGCAGAGGCGGGGTCTACGGCTTTGAGTGCGCCGTAGAGCGCGTCTTGGCCCTCTTCTTCGAGGCGCGTTTCGAGGCGGTCGCGCGTCTTTTCAGGCACGGCGGGGATGTCGGCGAGGCCGCGTTGGAGCGCGTGCAGGTAAAGCCCGGAGCCGCCCACGACGAGCGGCACGCGCCCGCGCGCTAAGATGCTGCGGATGCGCGCGTTGGCCTCGCGGGCGAACGCGCCGGCGGAGAACGGCTCGTCCAGGCCGCGCTCGCTGACGAAGTGGTGCGGCACGCGGGCCTGCGCTGCCGCCGACGGCTTAGCCGTGCCGATGTCGAGGCGGCGGTACACCTGCCGGCTGTCGGCGGAGATGATCTCGGCGCCGAGGCGCTCGGCCAGGTCGAGGCTCAGGGCCGTCTTGCCCACGCCCGTCGGGCCGGTCAGGGTGGGGAGGGGTGCCGGGGCCTTTGCGTGGGGGGCGTCCGCAACGAGTTCGATGGGCGGTTCATCGGGAATCTGCATGGGGTCGGCGGATTTGGTAACAGTTTGTTTACGTGCCGGGCGGCAGCAGCCTGTAAGTTGACCGACTACGCCGCCCTCTAAATCCCTCTTCTACGACGTGGCTACCGCCTCTTTGCGTGCTCGCAACACGGCCTTGCAGGTGCTGGGTCTCTTGGGCATTCTGCTCCTCTTCTTCACCTCTATCGAGCTGATGGGGGACTCGTTCAAGCTGATGGGGCGCGGTGTGGCCGAGAACCTCATCGCCACGACGTCGAACCCGTTCGTGGGCCTTTTTGTGGGCATCCTGGCCACGTCTATCGTGCAAAGCTCGTCCACGGTCACGTCGATGACGGTGGGGATCGTGGCGGGCGGCGGGCTGTCCATCGCCGGGGCTATTCCCATCGTCATGGGGGCGAATATCGGGACGAGCGTGACGAACACGATTGTCTCGCTCGGCTCGGTGACGCGCAAGGAGGAGTTCCGGCGGGCGATGGCGGGCGCCACCGTGCACGACTTCTTCAACCTCCTGGCCGTGGCCGTGCTCTTCCCGCTGGAGCTGGCGTTCCAGATCATCTCCCACTCGGCCGCCACCCTGACCGACGCGCTTGCGGGAGTGGGCGGCACGGAGCTGCTCAGCCCGCTCAAGCTCGTCATCGACCCCATCGCCGGGTGGATCATCGCGCTCACGGGGGAGAACGGCTTCATCGTCCTGGGCATCGGGCTGCTGTTCCTCTTCTTCTCCTTGCAGTACCTCGTGCGGATCTTACGCACGCTGGTGCTGGGGCGCTCCGAGCATCTCCTGCACAAGTACATCTTTGGCCGCCCGCTCGTCTCGCTGGGCTTTGGCGTCTTGCTCACGTTCCTGGTGCAGAGTTCGTCGATCACCACGTCCATCACCGTGCCGCTCGTGGCGGCGGGCATCCTCACCGTGCCGCAGATCTACCCCTTCGTCCTGGGCGCCAACATCGGCACGACGATGACGGCGATGGTGGCGGCGCTGGTGCTGGCAAGCGGAGGTACGGCGGCCGGCATCGCTGCGCTTAACGTGGCGTTTGCGCACCTGGTGTTCAACGTCTACGGCATCTTGCTCTTCTTCCCCTTGAAGCCGATGCGGCGCATCCCCATCTGGATGGCCGAGAAGCTCGGCGACCTCACGGTGAAGAACCGCGCCTACGCCTTCGGCTACGTGCTGACGGTCTTTTTCGCCATCCCGCTCGTGACGATCCTGGCCACGCGCGGCGCCGACATCGGCTACGACTCGGTCAAGCCGGACGTGCTGGAAGAGGCCTCGCCGGTGAGCGACTCGCTCTCGTCACGCGATGCGGGGACCGCCGTGGTGTTCTCCGCCGCCGAGGGCAAGGGGCTGCGCGCAGAAACGCCTCGGTTGCGCGCGCGTTGATCAAGACTGGCCAAGCACGGCCCCGCGGAAGATGTACGGGGCGGTGCGGCCTGCCCGCCGTTTCCCGGTAAGCCTTTTGCGAACCATGACCGACATGGCAACCCGTGCGGCAAACGTCCAAAGCAATCCAAGCGCCCTGAGCAGCCCCGTCGCGCGAGGGGTGCTGTTGATGGGCTGCTGCCTGCTCTTGCTGCTGCTGTCTGCGTGCAGGCCCGCTTCGAGCGGTGCGCAAGAAGAAGAGGCCGACGCGCAAGAAGAGCCGGTCATTCGAGAAACAGCCGGCACAGCCGATCCGGCGCGCTTTTCCGTCCTTGTGTACAGCCGCACCGAGGGGTTCCGGCACGCGTCCATCCCCGACGGTCTTGCCACGCTCCGCGCGCTCGGGCAAGAGGCCGGCTTCAGCGTAGAGGCGACGGAGGACTCGGCGGCCTTTGCCAAGCATCTGGAGACGGCTGACGTCGTGGTCTTTTTAAACACCACAGGCGACGTGCTCGGGCCGACCGGCGAGCGCGCGTTCAAGAGCTTTATCCAGCAGGGCGGCGGCTTTGTCGGCGTCCACGCCGCCTCGGACACCGAGTACGACTGGTCCTGGTACGGCGGGCTGGTCGGGGCTTACTTCGAGAGCCATCCGGAGGTGCAGGAAGCCGTCGTCCGCGTCACAGACACCACGCACGCCTCGACGCGGATGCTGCCGGCCGCCTGGACGCGCACGGACGAGTGGTACAACTTCCGGGCGGCCCCGCGCGAGGGGGTGCGCGTGCTCGCCACGCTGGACGAGTCCACGTACAGCGGCGGCACGATGGGCGAAGGGCACCCCGCAGCCTGGTACCACACGTACGACGGGGGGCGGGCCTGGTACACGGCCGGCGGGCACACGGCGGCGTCCTACCAAGAGCCGCTCTTCCGAGAGCATCTGCTCGGGGGCATCCGCTGGGCGGCGGGGAAGCCGGCCGCGCCCGAGGCCGGCGCAGGAGACAGCGGTTCCAGGGAGCAGGCTGCTCTCGACGCGCCGGAGGGCATGGTCTACGTCCCCGGCGGCACCACGACCATCGGCGTCAAAGAAGGCGAGCAGGCCGTGGCCATGAGCCGCCGCCACGCCAGCAGCTCCATCCCGGCGTTCGAGGCCGATGTGGCGCCCTTTTTCATGGACAAGCACCCCGTCACCGTCGCGCAGTTCCGCAGGTTTGTCGAGGCGACCGGCTACGAAACCGAGGCCGAGCGCTTCGGCGACGCGGGTGTGATGGACCCGCGGACGGGGCAGTGGCGCCTCGTCAAGGGCGCAACGTGGCACCACCCGTTCGGCCCCGATGGGCCGGCCGCGCCGGAGGATCACCCCGTCACGCAGGTCTCGTGGAACGACGCCGAGGCCTACGCTGCGTGGGCCGGCAAGCGCCTCCCCACCGAGGTCGAGTGGGAGCACGCCGCGCGCGGGGCCGTCAACCGGCGCGCCTTCTGCCCATGGGGCACCGATGCGCGCGTGGTCGAGGGCGTGCACCAGGCCAACACCTGGCAGGGGCGCTTTCCCGTGCACAACGCCGTCGAGGACGGCTACGCCTACACCTCGCCCGTGGGCGCCTTTGGCGAGACCGCGCTGGGGCTGAGCGACATGGGCGGCAACGTCTGGGAGTGGACGGCAAGCTGGTACCGCCCCTACGCCGAGCGCTCCACGCCGTTCATGCCCACGGCTCAGAGCGAGCGCGTGCAGCGCGGCGGCTCGTTCCAGTGCGACGAGTGCGGCGGCTACCGGGTCTACACGCGCTCGCACTCCACGCCGGAGACCTCGCTCTTCCACGTCGGCTTCCGCTGCGTCAAAGGCGTGGGAGAAGAGACGCGGCCCCGCCGCTAACGGCCCATTCCGTAAGGTGAAGCCATGACGAAGCGCTTGCTGCATCCGCGCGACGAGGTCGCTCAGGCCATGGCGCGCATCTACGCCGGAGGGATGACCACGACCTCGGGCGGCAACATCTCCGTCCGCGAAGAAAGCGGCGACGTCTGGGTCTCGCCCGGCGGCACGGACAAGGGCGCGCTCACGCCCGCCGACGTCGTCTGCGTCCGCGCCGATGGGACGGTAGATGGGCACCACCCGCCGTCGTCCGAGTCGCCGTTCCACCGCGCCATCTACGCGCGGCGGCCCGACGTGCGCGCCATCATCCACGCGCATCCGCCGGCCTTGGTGGCGTTCAGCATCGTGCGGCAGGCGCCGGACACGCGTGTGATCCCGCAGGCGCAGCACGTGTGCGGGCAGGTCGGCTACGCGCCGTACAAGCTGCCGGGGAGCGAGGCCCTGGGCGAGAGCATCGCCGAGGAGTTCGCGGCCGGCTCCGACGCCGTCATCATGGAGAACCACGGCACCGTGGTGGGCGGGCGCGACCTCACGGATGCCTTTCAGCGCTTCGAGACGCTGGAGTTCTGCGGGCGCACGCTCATCAAAGCGCACGAGATCGGTACGCCCCGGCACCTTTCCGAGGACGAGATCCGCCGGTTTGAAGACCGGGCGGGCGCCCCGTTCCCTGAGCTTAGCAAGGCCGAGCACCCGGCCGAGGAGCGCGCCCTGCGGCAGCGCATCTGCAAGTTCGTCGAGCGCGCGTGCCGGCAGGGCCTGATGATCAGCACGTACGGCACCGTGTCGGTGCGCTGGAAAGAGGCCGGCGATGCCTTTCTCATCACGCCCACCGGAACGGACCGCCGGCACCTGGCGCCGGAGGCCCTTGTGCAGGTGCGCGGCGGAAAGGCCGAGGCCGGGAAGGTGCCGAGCCGGTCCGTGCGGCTGCACGAGCAGATCTACGCCCACCACCCGCACGTCGAGAGCGTCATCACCACGCAGTCGCCCAACGCGACGGCGTTTGCCATCACGGGGCAGACGCTCGACACGCGCACGATTCCGGAGAGCTACATCCTTTTGAAAGACATCCCCGTGGTGCCGTACGGCGGCCAGCTCGGCCAGGGCCGAGGCGTGGTCGAGGCGCTCTCGCCGGAGACGCCCATCGTCCTCATCCAGAACGACGCCATCCTGGTCACGGGGCAATCGCTCCTGGACGCCTTTGACCGCCTGGAGGTGGCCGAGTTCAGCGCGCGCTCGCTTATCGGCAGCCTGGCGCTCGGGAAGATGGTGCCCATCGGGGAAACGGACATCGAGGCGCTGCAGAAGAAGTTTCTTTAATCGCGCGGATTTATCCCCGCTCGGCGCTTACGCCCTGCGGCGCGTCCGGCAGAGGCTGCTCGGGCCGCCCCACCCACTCGCCGTCGATGAACAGGATGAGGCCTTGGACGACGAGCAGGTTCGTCAAAAGGAAGAACGTGGCCTCCTCCACCGGCAGGCCCAGCGGGTCCCACCCGAGCGAGTAGGCGTCCGAGATGTCCCAGATGCCGAGGGCGATGGCCGTGCGGTCGGCGATCCACAGGTACGCCGTGGAAAGGGCCACGGCAGCGGCGGCGGGGCGGCGTCTGCGCCATACCGCGTGCCCGCCGTACGCCCAGAGCACCGCCAGCACCGGCCCGGCCCACGCCAGGATGAGGCCGAGGTACAGCCCGCGCGCCCATCCGGAAACGAGCAGCACGGCACCCGCCACCGCAAGCACGGCGTAGACGAACGTACCCGCCACACGCACGCGGCCTGCCTGCGGGACGCGGCGCACCGGCATCCGTGCGACGAACGGGTAGAGCACCAGCCCCGTCAGGATCGGTTGCAGCACGAAGAAGGCGTACTCCTCAGCCGGCACGTAGCCGATGGTGAAGAGCACGCGCTCGGCGCCGTACCACCATACGCCGCGGTACACGAGGTAGTTGTCCCAGAGCGTCGTGTACGCCAGCGCCAGGAGGCTGACGAGCGGGAGGGCCGCCCACGGCCGCCATCCGCTCATGCCGGCCAGCGGGCGCGGCTGCGTGACGCTCAGCAGCGCGATGGGCGGCAGGATAAAAACGAGATGGAAGGTGAGGTAGGTCATCTGGTGCGTGCGGGGGGGTGTGGGAAGAAAGCATAGGTCCGGCGCGTGCTCCCAGATGCCCATCCTCAACCAAGGTCTTTCAGCAAGACGCGGGCGGCATTGCGGCCGGAGGCGCCCATGATTCCGCCGCCGGGGTGTGTCGAGGCGCCCGTCAGGTACAGCCCGCCCAGGTGCGCGCGGTACCCAGAAAAGCCGGCCATGGGACGCAGCGCAAACATCTGGTCCAAGCTCATCTCCAGATGCATCACGTTGCCGCGGTACAGTCCCAGCTCGCGCTCGAGGTAGAGCGGGTGCTGGAACAGGCGCCCCACGATCTTCGCGCGTGTGCCCGGCGCGTAGGCCTCGAAAGCATCGATGAGGCTTTCGGCCACCTCGTCGGCGATGGCGTCCCACGAGGCGCCGCCGGCAAGCGCGTACGGGAAATACTGGCCCCAGAGCCAGAGCACCTCGCCGCCGGGCGGCGCCAGGGAGTCGTCCACGGCGCTGAAGGTCATGGCGACGAGCGGCGGATCGGCGGCGGGGCGGCCGGAGAGGAAATCGCCGTAGGCGCCGAGGATGTGCTGCTGGTCGCGGCAGAGGAGCTGCAGGCCCACGCGCGCCTCGCGCCCCGGATGGGCGGCGTACTCCACCGGCGCGTCGAGCGCCAGGCGCAGCATGGCCCCAAACCCGTTGCCGATGCGCATGTGGCGCGCCGCCGGCGGGCGGTGCTTTTCGGGCAGCAACTTGCCGAACGTTTCCATCGCGTGCGCGGCGGCCAGCACCGCGCGCGCCGTGTACACCTCGCCCCTTACGCGGATGCCTGCCGCCCTTCCGTTTTCGACGAGGATCTCCTCGACGGGCGCGTTGGTGTGGACCGCGCCGCCGTGGGCTTCCACGCAGCGCCTGAGCGCCTGCGTGAGCATCCCCGAGCCGCCGCGCGGGCGCGCCGCCCCGCCCAGGTGGTAGAGCGGATGCCACAAGACGAACGGCCCCGTAAGCGGCTCCGTCGGTGGCGGGCCGGACTGCGCCGCCATCCACGCCAGCATCGCGCGGATCTTCTCCTCGTCAAAATATTCGGAGACGACCTCGCCGTACGGGCGCAGGATGCGCCGGAGCGCGTCGGCGCTGCCGAGCCGCGTGGACTCGCCCAGCACCATCGTCTTTCCGAGCTGGAGCGGCCCCGGCACTTCCAGAAACATGTCGCGCATCGTACGCGCGAAGCCGCGCCAGTCGTCCAGGAAGCGGCGGTAAGCCTCGCCCTGGCCGGGAAACTTCTCTTCCAGATGAGCGATGGTCCGCTCTTCATCGCGGTAGATGAAAACGGCATCGCCATCGGGGAAGGGGGCGAAAAAGAGCGGGTCGAGTTCGATGTACTCCAGCCCGTAGCGCGCCAGCGCCAGCTCTTCTACGATGGGGGTGAGGCGGATGAGGATGTGCGCCGAGCCGCCGAGGTCGAAGCGGTAGCCCGGCACGACCTCCTGCGTCGAGACGGCGCCGCCGACGATGGCGCGCCGCTCGAAAACGCCCACGCGGTACCCCGCCTGCGCGAGGTAGGCGCTGGCGATCAGCCCGTTGTGCCCGGCGCCTACGGTGATGAGATCGTAATCCAAAGGCCAGCGGCGGGTGGCGAACGGCAAGGGGAGAACGTAATATAGCGAACCCGCCCCCGACACGAAACTGCCGATCCATTTAAATGCCGTTATTGCAAGAAAAAATAACTGACGTGTCGAGGTCGCTGACGGCAACCGTAGCAACGTGGCCAGGCGATCACACTTTTCGCGTTGAACCCACGGCCCACATAGCAGAGGGAGGCGCCGTGACGCTGCACGCCGTGTCGATGAGCCTGCACACCGGCACGCACGCCGATGCCCCGATGCACGTCGAGAAAGACGGGGCGTCCATTGACACGCTTCCGCTCAGCGCTTTTCTTGGACCTGCGCAGGTGATCGACGCGCGCGGCGCCGGGGCTATCGGCTCGTCTCACGTGCCCGACGGCGACCTTGCACCGCGCGTTCTCTTTAAAACCGACAGCAGCGACGTCCCCGACACGACGTGGTCGCCTGACTTCGCGCCGATCTTGCCGGAAACCATAGAGGCGCTGGCCGCTCGCGGCGCCGTGCTCATCGGCACCGACGCGCCGTCGGTGGACCCGGCGGGGAGCGAGGCGCTGCCGGCGCACCACGCGCTGGTGCGGCACGGCATCGTCAACCTGGAGAATCTGCTGCTGCGTGGCGTGGCACCGGGGCGGTACTGGCTTGCCGCGCTGCCCATCCGTTTCGTAGGGGTGGACGCGGCGCCTGTGCGTGCCGTGCTTATCGGCGAGGCGACAGCGCCGTAACACTATTCAGCAACAGTTCGCGTGCGGCCTCGTAGTAAAGAGCCCGTCGCCGTGCTTATAGCGACCGCCTCAGGTAGGTTGCGCCGCGACCTTTTTCACCCTCTGATGCTGACTGCCTTAGCCTACACTCTATGGATTTGCTGAACCGCGAGCATCTCAAAGCGCTGGCCGAAACGCAGGCCGACCCCTGCATCTCGCTCTTCATGCCCACCTTCCGCTTCGAGTCGGACCAGGAGCAGAACCCGATCCGATTGAAAAACTTGCTGAAGGAGGCGCGGCAGCAGCTCAAGGCCTCGGACCGGCGCGAGGACGAGATCGAGGCGCTCTTAAAGCCGGTGCAAGCCACGCTCGATGACAGCGCGTTCTGGCGCGATCTCAGCGATGGTCTGGCTATTTTCCTCACGCCGGACTCGGCCTCGATGTACCGCCTGCCGCTGCCGCTTGACGAACTCGTGGTCGTGGGCAAGCGCTTCCACCTAAAGCCGCTTTTCCCACTCATCGCCAGCAACAACCGCTACTACGTGCTCGCACTCAGCCAGAACGAGGTGCGGCTGTACCAGGGCACGCACTTCGCCCTGAGCGAGGTTGAGGCGAAGGAGATCCCCAAAAGCATCACCGAGGCCCTCGCCTTTGACGATCCGGAAAAGACGCTTCAGGAGCACACGGCCAACCGGGCCGGCGGGCGCCGCGACGCCGCCTTCCACGGCCAGGGCGGCGATGAGGACGACGGCAGCGCCGAGCCGCACTCCGACCTCAGGCGCTTTTTCGATCAGATCGACAACGGCGTCCGCGACGTGCTCGCAGGTGAGAACGCCCCGCTCGTCCTGGCCGGCGTTGGCTATTACCTGCCCATCTACCGTAGCGCCAACAAGTATCCGCATCTGGTAGAGGATAACATCGCGGCGGGCAACCCGGAGCATCTGCATCCGAAAGAGCTTCACGAGAAGACGTGGACCATCGTCGAGCCGATCTTTGCAGAAGCGCAGCAGGACGCGGTGGATCAGTTCCACCAGCGGCACGGGAACGGCGGCGGGCTGGCCTCGGCCGATCTCCACGAGATCATCCCGGCCTCGGTGTTCAGCCGCGTGGATACGCTTTTCGTGCCTATCGGGAAGCACTTCTGGGGCCACTACGACGCGGAAGAGAATGCCGTCGAGCTGCACGAGGAGCAGGAGGCCGGGGACGAGGACCTCTTGAACTTCGCCACCGTGCATACCTACCTCAATGGAGGCACGGTCCACGCCCTGCGCACCGAGAACATGCCTATCGACGATCCCATCGCGGCCACCTTCCGCTTTCCCGCAGACGTCTCGGCGAAAGAGGCCTGACCGCTCCACAGCCCCTCGGGCGCTGTCCGTTTCGGTTAAGTTCTGTGTCTGCAACTGATGCATATAACACTTCCGATAAGGGAGATTATCGGAAGTGTTCAGTTTCGCACGCTTCCCGTAGGCCCCGTCGCATTGAGTAACGCCTCATGACTCGCCCCCAGCCCCGCGACGAGGGCCGAGCCGTCGACGAGCGCCGTCTGCCCGCGCGCGTCGAGCCAGCCCCGAACGATAAACTCGCCGTAGCGGACGCGCGCTTCCGCGAGGACCTCGAAGGCGCCGCGCGCTACTTCGAGGGATCGCTCGCCGAGGCCACCCGACGTGCGTATGCCGCTGTACAGCGCCACGTGGGATGGCCAAAGATGTCGGGTGCTCTGGCCAAAATTTAACAAACTTGCGCAGTGTAAGTAAATTGAATCAACTGCGTCTTTTGCCCACTGTGTAGCAAAAGAAACTGTGTAGCAAAAGAAAACGCAACGTCAATGACCATGAATTCACCGTCTGTGGCCGCCGAAGATCATCCGCAAGAAAGTCGACCTGGCTATTATCCTTCGGGCCATAGCCAGCGGTGCCGCGTTCGAGGCGCAAGAAAGCTTCGGCGGAAGACGAAGTGGGTCTCGCTCGCGCCCTACGCAAAGGTGGTTGGCCTCTTGAAAGATGTCACGAACGCGGCGAGAGCATAAATAAAGTGTGGGGCATCGGCTCCTACCGTTCGTTCACCCTCAAAGATTGCCGGCCAATAGCAAAATTCGGCGAGTCACGGGTCAACGGCCCCCACGGAATTTTATGCTCTCCGCTTCAAGGGAGTACTACTTCGTTAGCACCGCTCATCAGCGTGCGCGGCGGGAGCGTAGCCCTGCCGGCGAGAGTTCCACTGGACGCCGACTCCACCCGATTCTCTTCAACCGCTGCCCCTCTTGAAGGCCACGCCTACGCCGAAGGCCTCGCCGGTCCCGCTCTCTGGTCTGGCCGCCTTCCTCGCTCCGCTGATGCCGCTCTTCCGCCGCGCCCCCACCCGAGAGAGCTTCGAGCGCTACTGCACGGGGCTGCTCACCGACCTGCCACACAGGACCTGCGATGGGATCGCCGCGGCCGTGGCCGGCACGACTACCGAGCGGCTTCAGCATCTGCTCACCGACGCGGATTGGAACGCGCTCGAGCCCAGGCCGCGAGCGTGTGCCGGGCGTGGACGAGAGCACCGGCGCGCCGGTGGCCGAGGTGGTGCAGGAGGCGCACTTCTACCCCTACGGGCTGCGCCTGGCGCGCTTAGTCCGACAACGGCTTCCCGCTGAGACAAGGAGACGCCCCGAAACCCCCGGCGCTCGCAGCAGGTAACATCCTTACATCTACAGGCCACCTGGCCGCATGACAAGGACATATAGCCGCCGAGAGGACACGACACCTATGATCTCCACCCCAAAACCGAGCGCCGACGCGACGACCGCGAGCACCTACTACGTACCGCCTCGCGCCTCTCGCAAAAAGGCAGCGCCTGCGCAAAGAGCGGCTGCGCAGAGGCGCGGCCTCTCCTATGATTCGATCCAGGTCGAGGCCGAGAGCCTCGACGAGCTGATCCGCCTTCTTAAAGAGGAGGGCCTGCCGCTGGAAAGTTTCGAGCGCCTACATGAGGCGCTCGGCATTTCGGCCTCCCGGCTGGCTGAGGCCGTGGGCGTGGCCGAGCGCACGCTCCGCCGGCGGCGCAAGGCCGGGCAGCTTAGCTCAGGCGAGTCCGAGCGGCTGCTTCGCCTCGCGCGGCTCTTCGAGCGCGCCCGCGAGGTGCTCGGCTCCTCGGAGCGCGCCCGCATGTGGATGACGGGGCCGGTGCCGGCGCTCGGCGGACGCGCCCCGCTCGACTACGCGGACACCGAGCCGGGCGCGCGCGAGGTAGAGCGCGTCCTGGGCCGGATTGCACACGGGGTGTTCTCGTGAGCGAAGAGGAAGAGGTTCAGGCTCCAGGCGGACAGTTCGCGAGCGGGACCGACGCCGGCGTTGTCACTGCATGGCGCATCGTGAGCCGGGCGTACGCTGACGAGGCCTTCAGTGGAGAGGGGGGGCGCCTTTACGGGGGGCGCTGGAACAGCGAGGGCGTTCGGGCGACCTACCTGGCCGGCTCGCTGGCGCTGGCGGCGCTCGAGCAGCTCGTGCACCTGAGCCGCGCGGAGCTTCTGGCCGGGCAGTTCATGCGCTTCCGCGTTGAGATCCTTGCAGAGCACGTCCTCGAACTGGACCCGGAGGCGCTTCCAGAGGGCTGGCGAGGCGCGCCGGCCACGACGCGAGCGCTCGGCGATGCCTGGGCCGAAGCGCAAGACTCGGTGGCGCTGCGGGTGCCAAGTGCTGTCGTACCCGAAGAGGCCAACTACCTCGTAAACCCCACGCACCCTCAATCCGCAGAAGCGCTCACCGTCCACGGGTCAGAGCTATTCGTCTTCGACGAGAGGCTGCTCAAGTGAGGCTGCCTGGCCGAACGGCCGCCTTTCGCCTGGCGTGTTCGTCTGAAGAAAAAAAGGCAGGGCACCTCCCTAAGCCGTTCAGGGGGAGCGCGCGACCAGCAGCGCAAAGGCTTTCGGGTTGACCGGCGCTTCGGAGTGCCGCAATTTAGAGAGCACACGCCTGCGTCAACTGGCTCGCGCCCCCTTGCTCTCGTTTACGTTGCCCTCGTCCGCGATGCGCCTAATAGACCGTTGCTCCGCCCTTCCGCTCCTGCTCATCGCCGCTTCTTATGTTTTCGGAGTCGTGCCGGGCGCCCAGGCGCAGGACGCGCCCGTATCGCCTCCGGGCGAGAAGCCTCCGGAGTACGTCGAGCTTACCACTGGAGAGCGGCTCCGTGCGCATAGGGCTGGACAGCGTGCGCGCCTTCGAGAGCGAGGAGGGCTACTTCCGGCGCGTCGGGGGCGAAGGCAGAGGGCGCCCGGAGTTCGCCCGCCGCACCCATGAAGGGCGCCTCGACCTCTACGAGCGCACGGGGACGTACTTCTCGGGCGGCACGCCCTGGATGGTCTCCACGCCCTCCGGCCCGGCGCCGAGCCTCACGCCCGGCGGCGTCCACCAGCAGCGGACGGGCTACTTCGCCACCGAAGGCGGGGCGCTGCGGCCCGTGGCGTACGACGCGCTCCGCGAGGCGCTCGTCGGCGACGCCGAGAGTATGCGCCACCTGGATCAGTACCGCAGGCTCGGCTACGTGCAGTGGGGGCTGGTGGGCGTCGGCACGAGTACGGCGCTTGTAGGTGCGACGCAGATCGGAGAGGACGGCGACATCCCTGCCCTGGCGGTGGTCGGCGTCGCGGTTGCGGCGGCGGCGTGGATTCCGCAGCTGATGCGCCCGCCGAAGCTGCGCGAGGCCATTCGCGCCTACAACCGTTAAAGGCGGCCCGTAGAGGTTCTGGCACTGCATTCAAAGGTCGCTGCTGCCCTGGGACAAAACGCTCAAAGAGGCTGTGGCGGCAACAGACGCTCCGAAGGCGTCGGGCATTCCGTTTCTTGACCTGTTAGCTTACCCAAACTTCTCAACGCGTCCACGACTGTGGAAACAAAGAGAAGGGCACGCCAGGAGCAACGGCGGCCTACGTAGCGCTCCAGAGCCTCGATAAAGGCGTCTGCCTCTGTGAGAACACCGGGGCACCCAAAGTCCGGCACACCTGCTTCAGCAAGGCGTACGCTGTTTCAGCAGTCTGGTCTCTACGCTGCCCTACCCTTGACACTATCTCGGAGCCTCTTCAGCAATGACCGCAGCGTTGCCAGAACACAAGACGCCTGTCTACCCAGAGATCGTAGAACGGCGCCGGGAAAGATCCCGTGAGCGGCTCGACGGCTTACGCGAGAAGGTGGGCAGCTTTCAGGAGTTGGACGAGACGGTCGGCCTGTGCATCTACGTTACGGGGTCGTACGGCCGCGAAGAAGCGAGCGAGCACTCGGACCTCGACCTCCTTTTCGTTCACGAAGGGGACCGGGAGGAGGCGGGCCTGACGAGCCTGCGCGAAACCCTCATCCAGGCCGACCTTATCCGTCTCAACCGCGAGGCCGGATTCCCCGAGTTCTCCGGCGACGGGCGCTACCTCCAGACGCACGCCCTCGGCGACATGGTAGGCAAGCTTGGCGGCTCCGAAGACGATTACGCCAACCTGTTCACCGCCCGGCTCCTGCTTCTCTTGGAGAGCCAACCCGTGTACGGTGATGCGGCCTACGAGCGGGTTGTTCGTGAGGTCATCGACACGTACTTTCGAGACTATCCTGATCACGGCGAATCGTTCAGGCCTCTGTTTCTCATCAACGACATCCTCCGGTTCTGGAAAACCTTGTGCCTGAACTACGAGCACAAGCGAAACAGGCCGGCAGATGACGAGGACCGCCGGATGAAGAGTCACCTCAAGAACTTCAAGCTGAAGTTCAGCCGGCTGACCACGTGTTTCTCAGGCGTTCTGCCTCTTCTGCAGCAGGGGAGTAGCGTCCTCAACCCAGATGCGGCTTACGACCTTCTGAAACCGCCCCCGCTCGAACGCCTCCGGCGGCTAAGCGCGGAGCGGGGCAGCATCGAGCAGCTTTTGGAGGACTACGCCTGGTTTCTTGAGCGGACCGGGCGCAGTGAGGACGAGGTACTGGAATGGTTTCGGGACCCCGGCGTTAGGGGCAGAGCATTTCAGCGTGCGCGGGCCTACGGAGACACGATGTTTCAGGTGCTCCGCCAGGTCGTTTCTGACGATGCTCAGTCTCTACGATACCTCGTCATATAAGCGGTTATACGATGGGCCATCCGCAGAGTCACGTCCCGAGAAAGAGAGTCTTCTACGTGATTTACGTAGAGGACAAACGCATTGGCTCGTGCCTCGACGCCGTTAGACTGCTCTGCGATCCCTCGAAGCGGACTCGCGCTCATATTACGGTCCGGGGTCCCTACAGCAGAAAGCTCGGCGTGCAACACGTCCGCCGCTTCAACAAAGTGTTGCAGGGCGAAACCGTGCGAATCGGCGAACCAGGCTCGTTCTTCGAGCACGGCCAGAACACCGTGTTCCTGCGGTGCGAGTCCCCGTCCCTGCAGAGCGTGTGGCACAAACCCGACTACGGCTACAACCCACACCTCACGCTCTACGACGGCGACTCGAGGCTATTTGCAGAAGAACTGCTTGCCATCCTGAGGAGCCGGAAGCTGACGTTTTGCGTTCGGTCTCTGCGCCTTACGCCTCTGTTCTCTGTCAGGGGGCAACACTCGTTCGGACTCAAGGCGGACATTGAAGCGAACTACGCCTCGCAGATTCTCGGCAGTCCACTGCCCTTGCGAGGGATGGAAGCTCTGAGGCCGCAGGCGAGGCTTACCCGCGTCCGGGAGATCTGGCATCGCCTCGCCCAAGTGCATCAGCGGTGCGGAGGAGAGTGGCGTCCGGACGACTGCGTCCGGGAAGAGGACCTCGTCGCCTTTGCGAAAAACGGCTCGTGCACTCTCGCTGAGAGCGAATGAGGGGCGGAACCGGCGACAGGTCCCACGCTTGGTATTCCTCAAGAACAGCTTGCAACTGGCAAAACCGGAACGAGCAATGGAAACGCACTTTGATTCTCCTTCCCTCGAAGGCAGCGCGCGCGACAAGGAGATTGATGTCCGTGTGATCGGCGTCGGTGGAGGGGGCGGCAACGCCATCAACAACATGATCGAGAAGGGCGTCTATGGCGGCGTCGAGTTCATCGCGGTGGATACCGATCAGCAGATGCTCACCAAGAGCCGCGCGCCGCAGAGGATCCAGTCCGGCAAGAACCTGACGAAAGGGCTGGGCGCGGGCGCGCGCCCGTCCGTCGGCGCCGAGGCCATCGAGGAGAACCGTAGCGAGATTGAAAAGGCGCTTAGAGGTGCCGACCTCGTTTTCGTCGTAGCAGGCTTGGGCGGTGGCACCGGGACAGGCGGCGCGCCAGTGGTGGCCTCCATCGCCCGCAAGCTCGATATCCTCACCGTGGCGGTGGTCACTCTACCTTTCGACGCAGAAGGCAGCCGCCGCAAGCGCACCGCGCGCGAGGGCGTCACGCTCCTCAAAGAGCACGTCGATACGCTCATCGTCATCCCCAGCGAGCGCCTCCTCGACATCGCCGACGACTCGACGAGCCTGATGGAGGCCTTCGCCATCGCCGACGACGCGCTCTACGATGTCGTGCGGGGCATCTCAGACCTCATCACCGTGCATGGCCTCATCAACCTCGACTTCGCCGACGTGCAGATGACGATGCGCGACGGCGGCGCAGCGTTGGCAGTTGTCGGCTATGCTGAAGGGCCTAACCGGGCGGAAGAGGCCGTTCTTAGTGCGCTTAGGAGTCCGCTCTTAGACGGCCTCTCGATCAACGGCGCGCGCAACGTCTTGGTCAACATCACGTCGGGGCCGAACCTGGGCATCCGTGAGGCCACGAAGGCCACGTCCATCATCCAGCGCGAGGCGGGCGAGGACGTGGAAGTGATTTTCGGCACGGTGATCGACGAGGACCTTGGCGACGGGCTTCGCGTGACGATCATTGCTACGAGGTTTTCGCAGAGCATCACCGAACGTCTGCTGACGTCCCCCGAACGTTGGCTGACGTCGCCCGCGCGTAAAGAACGCGGGGCGGAGATACCCCTCACGGATCCGCTTCGAGAAACGGGACTCGACCTCTATCTGGACTTGGGGGGAGCCAGCGAAGAGGATATCATCGAACTGTACAGCGCCCTCTCCGAGCTGCATCGCGCTTACGGAGGAACGGGCGTCGTTGTACGGGACGACGGCCAGCTCACCCTTACAGGCTCGGTAGACCACTCGCTATGAACCGGCAAGCAGGCAACGAGCAGAGCGCCCTCATCCGAAAGCGCCTTGAGCCGGATCAGATCGAGGACGCGGCGCTCGAAGCGAGACAGGAGGAGGCCTCCATAGGCTTTCTTTGGCGTATCTGGTATGGCATACGTGGGTATGCGCTCGACGACGTGAACCGCCTCCGGGAAGCCGGGGTGAGCATGGTCGAAGGCCAGGCTGAAGAAAAGCACGCTCAGAACAGGAAAACGGACGCCGAAGCCACCAAGATTTACATGGAAGCGGAGGTGCTCAGGCAGAAGGCGGCAAGAGAACGCCTCGAAGCAGAAGCCGAAAAGGCTGAACTCGAATACGCGCGGCTCGAATTGGAGGAGCAGGCCTTAGCCATAGAACAAGAGCGGGCAGCGGCGCTGGAACGTCAAGCTGAAGCTTTCGAACGACTACGGCAAGCCGTGAGCGCGATCAAGGCCAAAGGGGGAGACGTGCTCTTCGACGGCGAACGCATAGAGGGAAACCTTCGGAGGTTGAACGCGCCGCCGGAGGAGACCAACGAGGACGAAACGTCTAAGTCGTAAGCCGACAAACATTCTCGAAAGTGGGGGAAACCGTCTTTTTAGGCGTGCCGTCGCTCCTGCAACGCCGCCCTCACGCGAGCAGCTCGTCGATCTCGCAACTGATGCGCTCGCAGAAGCTGCGCGAGGCTGTCCGCGCGTATAACCGCTGAGCCACGACCCTTCCAAAGTTGCTGTAAGGCACCTTTGCGTAGCAATCCGTCGATAGCCAGAACCCTACATGTAGTAGCTGTATCTGGGGGCCGGCGCCTGAGCAGGAAGCCCTTCCCGGTTGGCGTACTTCAGTAGATGGCCGACGTGCCGGGCCGCTTCGATGGTGACCGGCATCATCTGCGAGATCTGCGTGTTGTTCCAGTTCATCTTCGTCAGCTGCAGGATCTCTTCTGCGAGCTGCAGCGGAGGCGAGGTCGAGTCAGCCACGTCGAACCGGAGCATTCGCGGCATGTGGTTCGAGAACGTCATCTGGTAGAAGTTGACGCTCCCCACCGTGTACAGGTAGTTGTGCGAGCGGTCGAGGCTTACGAACGTGCCCCGCAAGGGCGGATGGTACCCTTTCCTGAAGAGCCGCGTCTTCGCATTGTCGCTCAGGTGGAGCAGATCCATGTACGCGATGCGCTCGGCCTCGGCAGCCTCCCAAAGCCCTTCCCTCTCGCCGTTGCTAAACGGCGATGTCTTGTGCAGCACAAGGCGGGCGGGCGCGTGGCCGTGTTCACGGCGGTACATGGCAAGGGTGTCCGACAAGAGGCGCTTGGCGTCCGATCCGCTGAGGTGGAGCTGACGGTCTTCGTCTGAACGCTCACCCGGGCCGCCCTGCATGATGAGTCCTTCGCCGCGCTCGTTGAAAATCTGCGCGACGCTCCCGTGTGCCTGCTCCCAGTCGAGGCTTCGGTAAAAGCTGATGCCGACGAAGCAGGCCTCGAAGTCCGCCCGGCTCTCAACGAGGCGCCAGGGCACGCCTCCGGCTTTGTAGTACAGTGCCACGTAAAGATTCCAGGCGCGTGTGGCTTCATCCTGGAGGGGGTACCTGCGGCTTCCGGGGACCTCAATCTTCTTGCCTGTGTACGTCGGGGACCAGATAAGCTGGGTGGGGCAGGAGAGAAGGAGGCTTTACGCTTTGAGCAAGTCGTGAAAGTCTACCCGGTAGTCGTAAAGCTCAGGAGGAAGCTCGCCCTCGTCGCGGCCTTCGCCCATGCGTACGCCGCCGTCTGCTTCGCGCGACATCTCGCCGTTTCCGTCGTACGACCGGCCCAATTCGCGGTCTCTGGGATCGTACCGGAGAAGGTACACTTCGGAGGGCGGGGCACAGACCAGAACATCCACGTTCTTGCTTCCGGCCAGGTGCTGAAGCTCCTCGAAGAAAAGCTCGGCGAGATCTTCCATCGCACGGTTGACGCCGCTACGGTCAATGATGCTCTGGATTCGTCTCGGAGGGATCGTCCGAACGACCGCGTCGTCAACCTGGATCTCAGGCGAGAGCACCCGGCCTTCGCCGAACCCTGGGAAGCCGATGTAACGGTTGACGAACTTGCTCTCTTTCCCTGGGATGCCAGCCCGCAGCTTTTCGAACCAGGCTGCGAGGTTCTGCGTGGTCTCCGGCGTGCCAACAACGCCCACCCGGATGCGCAGCGGCTGGCCGGGACTACCCGCGTCGAAGGGTCCGTAGTCACGTAGGCCGAAGCGAATATCGACGTGCCGGCCTGCTCCAAACTGAAGCTCTGGCTCCGCGATGTGCTCTGCGATGTTTGCCATGCGCCGCGTTTTTCGTATCCATGCAGATTGACAGACCGTGCCCCCGGCAGGAGCCTATGCGCCATAGAGTTCCTGCTGCATCCCATCCGATTCCTCCGGCGCCGGCTCTTCTTCTACGGAGCCGGAAGCACGCCATAGCTCATCATCGATCCCGCGACCAACGGTGAAGGGACGCAGAGGTCCGAACTTAAGGTGAGGGTACTCGCTTGGAAAGTCGCTCCGCCGGAGCTGGTGCGCCCAGAACTCGACCTGCGACCGCACGGACGCGTGCTTTTCAAAATGCTTCATATTGCTGACGAGCTTTCCGCCACCGCGATGGTCTTCGTAGCCGTCTTCTGTGAAGAGGTACGAGGGCGTAATTTCGAGGTGCCAGTCCCCGTCGATACGTTTGAAAAAGCCCTCGAAGGCCATGTGGCGATAGTAGTACACCTTCTCAGGGTCGCTGCTGTGCTCCGGGTACCGGGTACCCGCGAAAGACCGTGTGAGCGGGGCGCCTTCCAGCGTGATGATGATACCTCACTTTTCTCTCTGACAGGTCACGAGGTGCCCAGAAGTAGTAGATTCCCTTGTTGCGGTTGTATCCGACGCGGAGTAGCCGAAGCCGCTCTCTGAGGCACTGCTTCAGGAGCTTGACGAAGTGTCCTTTTAGGTCCCGGTCGTTGGACTGCGCCCACCGGGAAAGCTCGTCCGTCTCTGCAGTTGCCGGTTTGCAGAAACTCCGAAGCGGCTCTTCTTCTGGATTGTGGACGCTCCAGATGCGCTTGCCATGCAGTATCCACTCGCCGGAAAGTCTTAAGCCGCTCTCGTTTGCTTCTTTCCAGATGCGGCCGGGGTCTCTGTAATCCGTCTCAGCATGGTGGACGGCTTCTGGGTAATGGCGAACGGGGAGGAGGTTGGAAAACAGCTCTTCCTCGCTGGGAACGGGCCGCACGTACAGCCCAGAGTCTCGCGGGCGGGCGAGGGAGGCGAGCCTGGCAGAAGCTGATTCGTCGAGCCGGTCTGCTTCTTTGTCAAATACGACCTTGCGGCCGCGTCGCTGGTCAGGATCGCTGAAGTATTCCTTGAGGCTTTTGTAGTAGGCCTCGCCTGAACTCGGCCGCGAGACCACGAGCAGAATCGGGAGGTTGCCGCTGAGCCAGTACTCGAGGTCGCGCTCGCCCACGAGATACTCGAAGCCGTGCTCCGTCTCTGCTGTGAAACGGCCTCCGGTGGCCTTCGACTGCACGGCCAGGGATAGCCCCGTAGCGGCGCCGGTCTCGGGGTCTCGGATCTCGATATACCCGTCAATGCCGGCTTCGAGATCCCCTGTGGGCTGGTAAACGTGTCCCATCGCAAACACGCGCTCGCCGACCAGTGATGCGCCGTGGCCGCCGGTGATCTGGCTCTGCGTGTATTTCTTCGTCACGTGGTGGAAGAGTTCTTCTACGAGGGTGGCGAGAGTGATTGAGGCCGGAAACCGTCACGGGGACGCCCTCGGCCGGAGCAAACGGAGCGCAGGAAGGTCCCGCAAGATTACGCGTACTCGAAGGGCGGCGGGTTCTCACCCGCAAGGACGGGGTTGGCCGCCTCCGCCCGGAACCTGACGCCGAGCGCTTCGAGGATGCGTTGCGCGCGCTCGGTGGTGATGCCGTGGTAGTCGTTTCGCTCGTCGCGGGAGACCTGCGCGGCCGAGACGCCCAGGCGCTCGGCCAGCTCCTGCTGCGTCAGGCCCTGCGCGATGCGCGCGCCCACGAGCCAGCGCCCGATGTGCGTCAGGTCGTGCAAGGAGCCGAGGTCGCCGCGGCGCATCCGCTCGTAGGCCTGAACCTCTTCCTTGAGCTGCGCGGTGAACGAGTGCGCCGGCTGCAGGGCGTACTCGACCTCTTCGCCCGTGAGGTCCATCTCTTCGAGCTGCGCGCGCTGCGCTTTGAGGTAGCGGGCGTCCTCTTCGATTTTCTCCAGCGCGCGGCGGTACTCGGCATCGGTGCGGATCATAACGTCACCTCTGGGCTGTTGCAGTTGGGCTTTTCTTTTTTTGCGATGCGCTTGCAGGCTGCTTTCAGGAACTGTCACTCTCTACGGGCGGCATGACCTTGACGATGCCCTTCGGCTCGTCCGTATCGCGCCGGTGCCGAAAGGCCGCCGGGAAGAGCCGCTCGTAGCCGTCCGGGGAGCGGATGCCGGTACGCGGGCCATCGCCGTGGTGCGGGTACAGCTCCACGCGGTAGACGTGCCACATCGGAAGTTGGAGCTTGGTGTACCCGCGATACGGCCGCCGCGCGGTCGGGTCCCACGTCCAGATGCCGTGTGGATCGAGGCTATTGAGCCTACGCTCGAGCCGCCGCGTGACGAAGTCCTGGAATTCGCAGACGAAGTACCCATCGATATCGTTCGGGTGGGGTTTGTCTTCGACGAAGGAGCCGCCCGGGGGTAGACCTCCGTAATGCCGGCCTGCCAGAGCTGGCCGCAGAGCGTCTCGGCCTGCTCGGTGAGATGACGGCGCCAGGCGACGTCCCAGTCTGAACCGCCTTGGCCCGGCGGCCCTTCGACCAGGACCGAGCGGCGAAGCTCCTCGAACGTGGCCTCATGGTCGCCGGGCGGAAGCAGCCTGCGCTCGTCGGAGTCTGGGATCATGAGGTAGGGGGCACGACTCCGGGACTTTTAAAGTAGCCGCTCGAAGGAGGGACTACCTATAACACGTACGTTGATTATAACATATAGGTTCATTTGAGACAAGGATTTTACGCGCTCGGTTTGTCTCTCTCAGCGGCCTTGCTTACACTTTAGTTAACGTCGGATCTTGTCTAAAAGCTACCGCAACCCCAAGGCGGCATCCGCGTGCCGATGATCATGTCCCTCCCTGGCGTGCTCGAGGCCGGCACGACCTACGACAAGCCTGTCAGCACGCTGGACATCCTCCCCACAACCCTCGCCGCCGCCGGCTTGGAATATCCCTTCGACAAGAAGCTGGACGGGGTCAACCTCTTGCCGTACCTGTCCGGCGAAAACACCGGCAAGCCCCACGAAACGCTCTACTGGAAGCGCGGCTACGTCGCCGCCGTCCGTAAAGGCCCGTGGAAGTACATCACCATCGAGGGCCGTGACAACGTGCTCTACAACCTCGATGAAGACCCTGGCGAAACGCGCAACGTCGTGCTGCTCCACTCCGAGGTCGCCGAAGACCTCGAGAACGAGCTGCAGATTTGGGAAGACACTCTTGCTCCGTCCCGCTGGGGCGAGGGCGACTACTGGGAAAACCACCGCCGGGACCGACAGACCCATAAGCCCGAGCAGCCCTCCCGTAAGACCGAATAGCCATACGTGCTCAAGTAAAACGCCATGAGTGACGATTATACAGAGGATTCTATCAGCCAGAGCGGCGAAGGCCACAGCGACCGGCGCGGCTTCTTGAAGCGTACGACGGCAGGTCTGCTGGGGGCAGCCCTCGGCGGCTCGGCAGCGGCTGGCTATGCGGGAACACAAGCGGGCGCGGCAAGCGAGGGCGCGACGCAGCCGGCCTTCGAGAGCCGATGGCCCCGCGGGGTGGAGCGTCCGTGGCTGGGGACGCACTACTGGGCGAACCCGCTGCAGGACTGGCGCCTTGCAAAGAGCGGACGCGTGGAGATGATCGGGGCCGGCGCGAACCGCAACGTGCACCTCCTGACGCACCGCCTCGCTGCTCGCGGCGGCGCGTTCGCCATGCGGGCACATCTCGGGTTCTACGACCGGCCCGGCACAGGGCGCGCCGGGTTTCTCATAGGCGTGCAGGGGCCGGAGGACGAGTACCGAAGCGACGCCGTCTATGGCGAGGGGATGCCGGTGGGTCTGACGAGCGAAGGCCGGCTCTTCATAGGCGACGAGACGGGCGAGCCGTCGGCTCTGCCGCGTGAAGGGGCTGTGCTGGAAGTGGCGGCCGAGTCGGCAGCCCAATCTGGTGATGAATCGTATACGCTCGTTCTGGACCTGCGCCATCCAGCGAACGGGCAGCGGTTGGGCCAGATGCGCCGAAGCGGCCTTGATCCTGGAGCGCTGGCCGGCGGCGTGGCGCTTCTGGCCGGCTTTGAAGAAGACGGCGATGCGCCGGGCGCGTGGGGCGTGCCGCGCCTCTGGTTCGAAGGCTGGCAGCTCGGCGGCGACAAAGTGGAAGCGCACCCGGAACGCGCCTTCGGCCCCATCTTCTTCGCGCAGCACACCCTCAGCCGCAGCACGATGAAGATGACGGCGCAGCTTTCGCCCGTCGGCGCGGGGGACGATGAGGCCGCGCGGCTTCAAGTCCGGCGCGGCGGCGCGTGGACGACCGTCGCCGAGGCGCCGGTGCATGGCCTTGCGCGCACCGCCACGTTTCGCGTTGAAGGTTGGGACGACGCGCAGGACGTGCCCTACCGGCTGGCGTACCGCTACCAGGGCCACGGCGGAACGCAGACGCACCACTACGAAGGCACCGTGCGCCGCGATCCCGTCGAGAAGGACGACCTCGTCGTCGTCGGGCTTTCCTGCCGGTACACCCTGACTTTCCCCCATGCCGAGGTCGTTCGCGGCGTGCAGCACCACGACCCGGACCTCCTGGCCTTCACCGGCGACCAGTACTACGAGGGCGCCGGCGGCTACGGCGTGCAGCGCAACCGGGAGGAACTGGAGCGCGCCACACTCGACGTGCTGCGCAAGTGGGTGCTGCACGGCTGGGCCTTCGGCGATCTGATGCGCGACCGGCCCACTGTCACCATTCCCGACGACCACGACGTGTACCAGGGCAACCTGTGGGGCGAGGGCGGCTTGCTGGTAGACCGCTACGAGTTGCACAACAACGGCGGCTACCTGATGCCGCCCGAATGGGTCAACGCTGTGCAGCGCATGCAGACGTCGCACCTGCCCGATCCGTTCGATCCCGCTCCGATCAAGAATGGCATCGGCGTCTATTACGCGGACTTGGTTTACGGGCGCGTCAGCTTCGCCATTCTGGAGGACCGCAAGTGGAAGAGTGGTCCCGACGGCCTCGTGCCGGCCCATCCGGGCCGCCCCGACCACATCGAAGACCCAGGCTACGACCCGTCGGAACTGGACGTGCCCGCCGCCGAGCTGCTGGGGGCGCGGCAGCTTCGCTTCCTGGACGAATGGACGGCTGACTGGCGCGGGGCCGACATGAAAGCGGTCATTTCGCAGACGTGCTTCGCCCAGCTCCCGACGCACCACGGTAGCGGCGGATGGCCCTCCACGACGTTCATGTACCTGGTGGCCGACCTCGACACCAACGGCTGGCCGCAGAGCGGGCGCGACCAGGCCATCCGGCAGATGAGAAAAGGGCGCGCTTTTCACCTCGGCGGCGACCAGCATCTGCCGATGGTGCTCCGCTACGGGGTGGAGGCATTCGACGACGCGGGGTACAACTTCTGCGTACCGGCGATCTCCGTCAGCTACCCGCGCGGTTTCTGGCCGAGCCGGATGCCCCCGGAGGAGCGCAAGCGCTTCGAACCGTTGGATGGCCGATCCACGCTCGCTGGGCACTACACCGACGGCCTCGGTAACAAGATGACCGTGCATGCCGTCGCCAACCCGGCGTACGACTTCCGCCTGGAACCGCCGCTTCCGAGCCAGTCGGACAAGTCCGCCGGGTACGGCATCGTGCGCTTTCGTAAGCCGGCGCGTGAGATCACGATGGAGGCGTGGCCCATCCTGAGCGACCCGCGTCAGGGCGATGCTGGCCAGTTCCCCGGATGGCCGCAGACGGTGCGCGCAGAGGAGAACGACGGGCGCGAGGCAAAGGCGTATCTGCCGACGCTAAAGATAAGCGGGGCCACCGATCCGGTGGTGCAGGTCGTTGACGAAGAGCAGAATGAGGTGCTCTATACGGCGCGCATCCAGGGCCAGTCCTTCCGGCCAAAGGTTTTCCGCGCAGATGGGTCATACACCGTGCGAGTGGGCGACGGAGAGGATTGGCAGGAAGTGATTGAAGGTGTGAAGGATGGTGTCGGCGCAGAAAAGACGTTGGACATTGCACTTTGAGCAAAAAAGTCTTGCGCTTTGAGTCACCTTGAGCATGAATAGAAGGGAAACTTTTTTAACGAACGACTTCTGCAGAGTGGGATGGCGCCGGCTTGCGCGCAGGCGGCGCGGGCGCCTTCGCGGGGGGGGGGGGGGGGGGGGGCGTGCCGCGCCGTGTCAGATCGCTGCCCCACTTCCGCCGCGGATGCGTTTCCGCTCGAGGCGAAAGGGTCGGATTGAGGCCAGCGCCTTCAGGTCATTCCCTTGCGGGGAAAGCCGTGCCCTCGCGGCGCCATACGCCCCATACAGACGTAATCCAGCAATTTCGATCAAAAGGGTTGGTCGGCCCCTCCTCCTCGATGGCGCAGTAGCGCGTGTCGACGAGGTCGCGCTCGGCGGCCTCAAGCAAGGAGGGCCGCCTCCGCCCGCCGCGCGGCTTCCATTCGCCGCTGCTCTGGAGGGGTCCCGTGTTCGGACGAGGTGCCACGCTCGGGGAGAGCCTTGGACGGGGCGTTGACGCTTCGGCTTGGGACACGGCGGCGGCAGGCTCGGCCTGAGGGATTCATCGGTTCGGGATTACTACGCCTCAACGAGCTGATCAGCAGTAACCTGGTCGGTGACGAGCACGTCAATGAGCCGTCCCCGCAGGGCGCCGCGAAGGGCCTCCGTCTTCTGCATTCCGCCGGCCACTCCCACGACGCGCTCCACTTCGCCGAGCTGCTCCAGCGTGATACCCACGAGTCCATTTTCGAAAGGCGCTTCTATCGCGCGGCCCTCGCTGTCAAAGAAGCGCATGGCAATGTCACCGACGGCCCCGGCCCGTTGAAGCTCCTCGCGGGCGCCGGGCGGTACCGCCGGATCGTCCGAGAAGATGGGGTTGGTCGAGAGCGCGCCAATGCCCACGTAGGCAGTCGTAATCTGTGGGAATTGTTCGAAGGCCGCTTGGACGTGGTGATTGGAGAGCATCACCTCGCGAGCTTTCCGGCTTCCAACGATGCCCGGAGCCGGCAGTGGGGTCAACCGCGCTTCTAAGAGACGTGCCAACTGGCGTGAAAGATCTGCGGCGTGGGCTTCAGCTTCCGGTGGACCGACCCCGCCTAACGTCTGCACGACGCGCGCACCCTCCACCGGAGCTCTGTGCATTGCCTCCACCATCGCTTGTAGCGTCGTACCCCAAGTGATGCCGAGAACGGCGCCTTCCTCGGTGCTGCGAAGGAGGTAACGGGCCGCCCCTCGTCCGATCCGCTGTTTCAGAAAAGCAGCATCGGTGGTGTCTGGGCCATCGGTGGTCATCGAACCGGGATTGGCATTCACGACGAGTGCTTCGTCCAAGTCGTACTGCTCTTCAAGCGTCGTTTCCATCTCAACATAGCCCTCCTCCGATGCGACTACTGAAATCTGGACGATTCCTTGTTCACGTGCGTTACGAAGGAGGCGAGAGACTTTGGAGCGTGAAAGATGCAGACGCTCAGCAATTTCGCGTTGCCTATGCCCGTGCTCGTAGTACAGAGTGCCGACTTTGCTCATTAGGCGCTGGTCGGCTGTTTGTGTTTTAGTGAGCATAACTATTTCTTGCGACAGAATCTCCGCGATCATTCAGGGCGATTGGTTGCTCACTTTTGATGCGTGACTCAAAGCCAGGCTCAATTGCCGTCGAAGTCAGTGAATAGCCCCGCGATAGCGTTTACTTCCTCCATCGTCAACGGCTCGTCGAAAGCTTCGGTGAGATGCGAGGTTGAGTACTCGAACTCGGGGTTGAAACCAGATTGGATGGCGTTATCTTCGCCTGCGTAGGCCGCCTGCACCTTGTTGTTGAAGTTTTCGATGTCGGACGCGCCGCCGGGATCGTTGAATTCGATCCATGGCTGCACATCCGCTCCCAGCATGGCACGCAGGCGGCGTACCTCGGCAGCATGGCGTGCTTCGATGGAATGAATTTGAAGAGCAGTTGAGAGCACGTTGAGACCGGCTGCTGTCAGGTCACCGGGAATGTTTGCGGCTTGGCCCTTGTAAGCGCGCACCCCGGTATCTTCGAACACCTGTGAGAGCGCCAGATAAATGGCGTATCTGTTCGTTTCTTCCTCCTCTGGTTCGGCGAACACATTAGGAAAGGACCCGCCGGCGCTGAAATCGAAGTCGTCAAAGCCGTAGGGACCCACGGGGGTGCCCCCAGCAGCTTCGATCGCGGTGACGAGCACGGCGACGTGTTCGTCTTCATGCTCTGCTATAAGGCTGAAAGTGTCACGCGCCTCTTCGGGAATGAGGCCTTCGGTGGCAAGACCTTCGCTGTAGTAGGCCGCCTCGAGGTACTCGAGGGTGAGGGCAAAGTTGAGGATTTCGAGGGGGGCGGGACCCTCCTGTGCAAACGTTTTTCGCACGCGCGGACCGAAGGTGGCGAACGAGAGCGCGGCAGCGCCCAATCCCATTTTCCCAAGAGTTCGTAGCGCCTTGCGGCGCGAACTCTGGTGCGCTTGCGGATTGGCATCGACACCTGGACGCTCGGTGGAGCGAGCAGATTCTGTCGAAGGAAGGGTAGATTCTGTCGAAGGAAGAGTAGAGCCACTCATGGTTCAGGTGCGGTTTTATCAGTGGAATCGCTGCGGAAAATGCGAGAACCGCTTTGGAAGACGAGCGAAGCAGATCACCATCTCTGAAAGCCAGTTCTTCAGAGATCAGCGTTTATGACTTCGATGTCGAGGTTTACAAGTAACCCCGTGTCGGCTACGGCATCGAGCACATCCGTCGGGTCCTGTAGCGCGTCCAGCGAGAACATGGAGTCTGCGCCGAGATCCGTCAACGCGTACCCAGTACCCTGCACCTCCAAGTCGAGGTCGGCGAATGCTGTGGAGGACGTGCTATAAATGGAGCGAAGGGCGGCGGCATGGCGCGCCTCGACCGAGACGATCTTGCCAGCAATGGTTAATAGAGGAGTGCCGGCGAGATAGATGCCCGCGCCATTGTATGCAGAAACGCCTATGTCCTCGAGCAACTGCGCAGTGGCGAGCACCGAGTCGCGGCTGCCGAAGTCGACTGCGCCTTCAAGATCCAAGAAGTCGCTTAGGTCAGGCAGCAAGTCCTCCTCCTCAGCGTCGGGTTGCTCGGGGATCACGTAGGCTAAGAAGTCGCGGTGAATGGCTTCGTGTGCAGCCAAGTCTTCGAGGTAGGCCACTTCCAAATCACTGTTTAAGTCCAGGTCGCCTTCATTGATGGCAGTGACAGCACGAGCATAAAAGGCAGCCTCAAGTTGTTCGAGCGCGTAGGCGTAATTGAGCACGTCTACTGGACTGCTGAAGTCCAGTTGGAGCGTTGTGGGCTCTGGTGGGGGGCCTTCGCCGCCTCCGCCTCCGCCTCCGCTGTCGCATCCGCCGGCAACTAAGAGAGCGCCGCCGGCGGTAAGACCACCAGCTGCAACGCGTAAGAAATCACGACGGCTAGCATCATGCCGTCGTTTGCCTTTAGACGTTTTATTCGAAGGTTTGGGATTGCTGCGAGTAAAGTGTTCCATCACAAAAATGCGTATGGCTTGTGGAGCGATAGTGGCGAGCAGAGTCCGTCTGCATGCCTACTAACTAAAAAATGCTTACTAACTAAAAAGATGCCTTCCACTATCTGGAAGCCTGATAAAGCGAAGCGAACTGAAAGCCAAACGGCCATCCATTCTCACCAGGTTCGCCAATAACTTAACCTCAGTCGCGGGTTAAAATCCGTAATCGACGAAAATAAGCTGGAAGGAGAATCGCGTCGCTCACGGACTCTCATCGAACCGCGTTTCCGGCTCAAAGTCGTCGGTTTTGCCCAACCCGCGACTGGAGTTAACTTAGCTTCTCTAATGAAATTAGGTTCATTAGTGACAGAAAGTCAAGGAGTTCAGCGAAGGCGCAGAGATACAGCGGTACTCATTCGGATTGATGGAGGAACCGCAGTGAGCAACACCGACGCTGACTACATCGCTTTCCTGCTCGCTGCGCAGCGCGTCTTCAGCTGCACCGAAGCAGCGCTGCCAGCCGCCCGTGCCCAGAGCGCCTGCTCATGACGCCTTCATGCGCCTTCTCACGAGAGAGCCGACCTCTCACGGCGGCCTTATGGAAAGAAGCGCGCCGTTTCGTGCGTAGAGAAGAACACGTACTCATTCTTAATGACACCACGCTCGACAAGCCCTACGCCAAAAAGGTCCACTGTTTACGACTCATCCAGGCTTTGGGACGGCTCACACCCCCATACCCACATTTCAGAGACACACAAGGCTAATATTTAATATTCCCTTGATATTGGAGAAGTAAACCGTTAGGGTGATAGTCGATTGATTTTTCAAAAGTGAACGCTTGTTCGAGTCGAGATCCCTGATGGACGGAAAGTCCGCTGCTACGCATGGAAGCACCTTTTTAACATAGAACGTGTTAAATTCATAATAGCTGGTGCGAGCAGGGTGTCGCACGCAGAGCCGCAGGGCTGTGAGCCTTCTTTGCCGCGTACTTTCCCGCAGTCCTCGTCCACCCACAGTCCTCGTCCAAAAAACTGACTTTCGCACCCCGAAGCCCAATCGACACTCCGAAGCCTAATCGAAAGGCCAGTCATGAAGCTGTCATCCCGATTCTCCCTCGCGATCTTTCTGTTCATTTGGCTGGCCGGTATGGCCGGCTTGACGGCTCCCGCTGCAGCGCAGACGGGCACCCTCACAGGTAGGGTCCTCGAAGATGGTACTTCTCAGTCTATTCCTGGGGCCAATATCTTGATCGAGGGGGCAGCGCAGGGAGCTGTGACTGACTCCGCTGGTCAATATACGATTTCTGGAGTGGAGCCAGGCACCTATACGGTGCGTGCCTCCTTCATCGGCTACGGAGATGAAACCCGCCAGGGCGTAGAGGTGGAGGCAGGGGGCACCACTACGGTGAACTTCGTGATGCAGCAGGAAGCGACGGGCCTCAACGAGGTCGTCGTCGTTGGCTACGGGGAACAGCAGCGACGTGATCTCACAGGTTCCGTTTCGACTGTGAGTGCAGATGAAATCGAAGCGGTGCCCGCCGAGACCATCGACATGAAGCTGCAAGGACGCGTGGCCGGTCTCAACATCGTCCAGAGCTCAGCAGAGCCAGGGGGCGGTACACGCATGCGTATTCGCGGTTCGAACTCTCTACTCGGAAGCAATGAGCCGCTCGTCGTGGTGGACGGCTTTCCAGTGGAGGGGGGGGAGGCTTCGGGATCCGTTCGGGGAGGTAGCGGCACAAACGCACTCGCAAACCTCTCACCGGATGACATCGAGTCGGTTCAGGTACTCAAAGATGCTTCGGCTTCGGCCATCTACGGCTCGCGCGCATCTAACGGGGTGATCCTGATCGAAACGAAGACGGGAAGTACAACAGGACAGCGCAATATTCATTTCACGTCCGAGGTGGGAGTCAGCGACCTTTCGGGGCTTCCTGATCCGATGACGGGGCGACAGTATGCGGAAGTGCGTAATGAACTGGCCGCTCGAGAAGGTGAAGAACTTCCCTATGGTGGCGGTGGCAACACCCCCGAAGAGATCGGTGCTGGTACGAACTGGCTTTCTCTGCTAACAAGAACTGCCGTGACGCAACGATATGAGGGGGGCGTTCGAGGGGGAGATGCTTCGACGCAGTACTACGTTTCCGCCAGTTATTTGAAGGATGCAGGCGTCGTCAGGTCGTCGGACTTTAGCCGTGGGACGGCGCGGTTGAACATGTCCACCAACCTGTCGGAGGAGTTCTCGATCGACACACGCCTCGATTTTTCTTACGTGGTCAATCAGCGCATTCAGAACAGCACCGGAAGCTATCCGCGTTCCGGTCCTATTTTCGAGGCACTCGAATCTAACCCTACGCTTCCAGCCAGAACCCCCGCGGGAGAGCTCTTACGGTTCGATCCTGAAACAGGAGACCTGTACAAAAATCCGCTGGTTGAAGCCCTGGACACGCATGACCGTACGGAGAACGGCAGCTACGATGCCCGGCTGAAGGCGGAGTATCAACTGCTAGACCCCCTGAAGATTGTAGCGCGCGGGAGAGCGAGCTACACAATGAGCGAGCGCGAGTTTTTCTATCCGCGAAGCACCTCGCGCGGCTTCAACAATAATATCTCTGGCAAGAACAACGTCCTCAATCGTCAGGTCTACGACATCGAGAGTTTTCTTGACTTCAACAGAAGCTTTGCTGACATCCACAGCCTGCACACCACCGCAGGCATGTCTTGGCGCGACGTCACCTCCGAGATTCTCAACTCTGATGCCAGTAACTTCACCACAGACAAGTTGGGTGTCCACAACTTGGCCGGTGGGCTGAACGACAACATCACCACTTACAGGTCGGATGTAGGATTGCTCTCCTATTACGCACGGGCCAACTACCGGCTCATGGATCGCTACTTGTTGACGCTTACGGGGCGCGCAGATGCCTCCTCGAAATTTGCAGAGAACCACAAGTGGGCATTCTTCCCTTCGGGCGCTCTCGCCTGGCGCGCTTCCGAGGAGCCGTTTCTCAACGATGTAGACTTTCTCTCCAACCTCAAGTTTAGAGTGAGCTACGGGCTCACAGGGAACCAAGCGATTCCTCCATACGGGTCGCTCGCGACCCTGGCCTTCACGCAGTACCCTTTAGGTACCAGCGTGGTATCGGGGGTGTCTCCGGGCGGCTTTGCTAACAGCGACCTGCGCTGGGAGTCTACCGAGCAACTGGATGTCGGCCTCGATCTCGGCCTCTTCGACAACCGTTTGAGCCTGACAGCCGACTACTACGACAAGACCACTCACGACCTATTGATGAGACTCCCCATCCCCATCTCTTCCGGGTATCTCCAATCCATTCAAAACGTGGGGTCCATTCGAAACCGCGGCATCGAGTTCGATCTCGAAGCCGATGTACTGGATGGGCAAGGGTACCGCTGGACCTCGGGACTGAACTTCAGCCACAACAAGTCGAAGATCCTTGACTTGGCGGGAACGGAGGTGCAGCCGCCCTTCGGGCTAGCCTCGAATATCCTGGGGCCGCCCGCTAACCTCATAAAAGAAGGAGAGCCATTTGGAGCCTTCTACGGATATAAGGTGGATGGCCTCCTGCAACCCGATGACTTTGACGAAAATGGCCAACCGACCGTGCCGGTAGTAAATGCCGCCAGCGCGCCGGGGCACTGGAAGTACGTGGACGTTAATGGAGATAGTCTCATTACGCCGGCAGACCGGACAATCATCGGTAACCCTAATCCGGACTTCACCTTTGGCTGGTCAAATGACATCAACTACCACAGGTTCTCTCTAAGTATTTTCATCCAGGGAACCGTGGGGAATGATCTCATGAACCTTAACAACGCCTTCTTCCGCTCAGGCTACACCGGGTCTAACCAAGTTCAGGAGTGGTACGAGAATCGCTGGACAGAAGACAACCAGCACAATGATCCACGTTATCCCATCTATGGCACCGACCGTAGCGAGGTGCGGCCCAACTCGGTCTTGGTAGAAGACGGATCGTACGTGCGACTCAGAAATGTCTCTCTGACCTATCGCGTGCCAACGGGCTTTCTGCCGCAACTTCAGAACCTGCGGCTCTATGCCAAGGCCACGAACCTGTACACCCTGACTAGCTACAGCGGGTTCGATCCCGAGGTGAGTTCCGGGCCTCTCAGCCTCTCGCCGGGCTTGGACTATGGTTCCTATCCGCGCTCCAGAACCTTCACGCTGGGAGCCAGACTTGGCTTTTAGCGCGCGTCTGGCAGTCGTTGCAAGCCGTGGCGGCGCCAGAAGCGCTGGCCCGCCGTCGGTCGCGGTGTTCTCTCAAGCTAAAAGCGTTGTTCTGAAAAGCGGGTGACGGAATGAGGAAATTCGTTCTCGCCGCTCTAATCAAATCCCGCAGACTCTGTCCTTAATCCGCCTTCGAGCCGATGAAAAAACGAGTCCTTCCCCTGTTCTTGCTTTCGGTATTCCTTCTTGCGGGTTGCGACACGCTGGAGGAGGTGCCCTCTTCGCAGCTGTCGCCGTCTAACTTCTTTGAGACGCCTCAGGATGCCGAAGCGGCAGTCATAGGCACGTATGCTCAGATGAAGCCAAATCGCCGTTATTCGCACCACGCGGCGAGACTGGTAAACATGCCGAACCCGTATCTCCTGGCTAACAATAACCAGCACCGGGTTTTTTCCAGCTTCAGCTACGATGCTACTTCGGGCTCGCTTGTCAACATGTGGTTTATCCACTACAACGCGATTGACGCGGCCAGTGCGGCTGTTGAGAACATACCACAGGTTGACGGCATGGATGAGGAACAGCAGAATGCGTTGATCGGAGAGGTCCGCTTCATCCGGGCATTGCATTATTTCAACCTCGTTCGTCTGTGGGGATCCGTCCCGCTAGCTAAAGAAGCGACGAAGTCCACCGAGGGCCTCGACAAAGCCGGGGCGCCAATTGGTGAAATCTATGCCTTTATTGTTGAAGACTTGATGTTCGCTGCCGATGCACTCCCTGCAGGCAGGCAGGCAGGCGGACCCGACGGGGCGGGTGACCTGGGCCGGGTCACCGCGGGGGCGGCCAACGCGCTCTTGGGCAAAGTCTACCTGACGATGGCGGGCGAACCGCTGAATGACGATTCCAAGCTGCAGCTGGCTAAAGAGCGGCTGCAGAGAGTTGTCGACTCGGGAGCGTACGAGTTGCTGGATGACGTGAAAAGCATCTTCGCGCTGGACAACGAGCTGAACGAAGAGATCATCTTCGCCGTCGGTTACGAAGGCAGCGGCGGGCAAGGGCAGGGCAACCTGCTAGCCAAGCAGTACATGCCCCCGCGGTATTCTTCAGTCGGCGGTGGGGGGGGGTACAAGGCTGGCTACCACGAGGATTTCTACGCCAAGTTCGACTCCACAGATGAGCGCCGCAACGAGCTGCTCCTCTACCAGTACTGCCACTGGAGAGGGTGCCAGCACTTGGTTACGTACGGCGATCCAGACGATCCCATCGGCCGCTACGAGCCCCCGCGCGGCATCGCGCAGGGCAAGTTCATCGACACGAACCAGAACTGCTGCAACGGGGACACCGACGTTCCGCTGCTTCGCTACGCGGACGTCTTTCTAATGCTGGCCGAGGCCGAGAACGAAATCAGCGGTCCCAGCGCGGAGGTCTTCAACTACCTCAACGAACTGCGAGAAAGAGCGGGCGCCCCTCTGTTCGACGCTAGTGCAGATCTAGAAGGCAACGCCTGGACGAAAGAATCGCTCCGGCACGCGATCCTCATGGAGCGTTTCAGAGAACTGTTCTTCGAGTTCAAGGCCGTATACGACATTCGCCGCATGGGGAAAACGGAGTGGGCAGTCGAGAACAGCTACGACGCGCAGAAGGCGGGCGTCACGTACGATCCGAAGCTGGATCTCTACCCCATCCCGCAGCGGGCGCTGGATCAGAATCCCAGCCTGGAGCAGAACCCCGGCTACTGAGGCTGAAAATAGCCTCGCGGCCAACCAGCACTTTAGAACATACTTCTACGGGTAAGCAGCTGGATGGTGATTTCCCACGGTAAAGGTACATGTTGCGCAGCTGGCAGGGCGCCGGCGCGTGGCGGCAGCGGAGGGGGCGTGGCAGGAGCCGCCCCCTCCGGCGCCTCGTCAGCGACTGCCGCCGAAGGGATGGTTCATCTTCCAGGGGGAGACTTCCTGATGGGCACCGATGCAGAGGAAGGGTTTCCTGCCGACGGGGAAGGACCCGTGCGAGAAGTGCACCTCGACTCCTTCTGCATCGCGCCCCACCCAGTCACCAACGCCGAGTTCGAGGAGTTCGTCGAAGCGACGGGGTACACAACCGAGGCCGAGGCGTACGGGTGGTCATTCGTCTTCTACCAGTTTCTCCCCGAGAAGAGGGCCAGGCGGGCCGAGCGAGTGCCGGGCGCGCCCTGGTGGTGCGCCGTCAAGCGGGCCTGCTGGAAGCACCCCGCTGGCCGGGGATCGCACATCAATGACCGCGGAGATCACCCCGTCGTGCACATTTCGCATAACGACGCCCTTGCCTACTGCGAATGGACGGGCACGCGCCTGCCCACGGAGGCGGAGTGGGAGTACGCCGCGCGCGGCGGCCTGACGCAGGCGAAGTACCCCTGGGGCAACGAACTGACGCCGGGGGGCAAGCACCGCTGCAACATCTGGCAGGGCGAGTTTCCACGCCACAATACGGAAGAAGACGGCTATCACGGAACGGCTCCTGTGGGTTCCTTCCCCCCTAATAGATACGGACTCTACGGGATGGCTGGCAATGTGTGGGACTGGTGCGCCGACTGGTTCAGTCCCGACTTTCATGTGGACGGGCCGCGCGAAAATCCGGCTGGTCCGCCGACTGGTCAGGCGAAAGTCATGCGGGGAGGGTCCTACCTGTGCCACCGCTCTTACTGCAACCGTTATCGCGTAGCCGCCCGCAGCCGGAACACGCCGGACAGTTCGACCGGCAACCTTGGCTTTCGCTGTGCGGCTGACGCTTGAGCCCATGTCAATTCCTCCCCGTTCCCGAATGGCTTTCATGTCACGGCCATTGCTACTTCTCGTCTCGGCGATAGCGCTTGCCGTGCTGGGAGTCGCAGGATGCGCCTCTTCGGGACCTCCGTCGCAGTCATCCGTAGCGGACGCACATGAAAGGCCAAATATCATTTTGATCATGGCCGACGATGTGGGCGAGGAGGTGTTCGGGACCTACGCACAGAGCGACTTCGAAACGCCTCGCCTCGACGCGATGGCGCAGCAAGGACTCCAGTTCTCCCACGCCTATTCCCAGCCGCTCTGCACGCCGAGCCGCGTGGAGATCATGAGCGGACAGTCCAACATCCGCAACTACACGGCTTTCGGGCTACTCAGTCCGGAGATTACGACGTTTGGCCATGTATTTCAGCGAGCTGGCTATGCCACCGTGGCGGTCGGCAAGTGGCAGCTCTATGGGCGGGAGGGCTACGAGAAGGAAAGGCAGGGAAGAGGCAGCCTGCCGGGGGGGGCAGGCTTCGACGAATGGATCCTGTGGAACGTGCGTGCCCGGGGCAGCCGCTACTGGAAGCCCATACTCAACGTCAACGGCGAGCGCCGGACGTTCGGCGAAGACGAGTACGGGCCGACCATCGTCACGAACTACCTGTTGCGGTTCATGGAAGAGCATCAGAATGAACCGTTTTTCGCATACTACCCGATGATCCTGCCGCACAACCCGCTCCCCCCGACGCCGGACAGCGAAAGCCGCGACCAGAGTGACCCCCAGAACTTCAAGGACATGGTCGCCTACCTCGACAAGATGGTGGGGCGCATTCGGGACAAGGTCGAGGCGCTCGGCATCGAAAGGCGAACCCTCATCGTCTTTACGAGCGACAACGGTACGAATGGCAGGCTGACGTACGAGGTCAACGGCGAGCCGTACCGGGGCGGCAAGGGCCGAACCAACGAGGCGGGCATGCACGTGCCGATGATAGCGTGGATGCCGGGCACCGTGCCGAGCGGTGAGGTCTCCGACGACCTGATCGGCTTCAGCGACGTGCTCCCGACGCTGGCCGCGTTTGCGGGCGTGCCGAAGCCGGACGTGACGCTCGACGGCGTCAGCTACGCGCCGCAGTTGCGCGGCGAGGAAGGCCAGGCGCGCGAGTGGCTGTTCTCCTACTACCGGCCGACGCCGGTCTGGAAGCCGGTCAAGGGGCCGCCAGAGGCGCGCTTCGTGTGGGACCGGGAGTGGAAGCTTTATAGCGACGGCCGCCTCTACCACATTGCTGAAGACCCGCGCGAGAAACGCCCGATGTCGCCGGGAGAAGGCGGCGCGGAGGCTACGGCGGCGCGGAGCAAGCTGCAAAAGGCCCTTCAATCCATGCCGTCCGAGCCCGTGCGGCTTCTGTCTCGGTCCGACGCTGGAGAGTAGGGCCGCGCCGAACGCGGCTCTGCGAATCGCTCCGTTGTTTTTCACGGAGCAGGGAGGTCGAGCAACTGCCCCCGCGGCGGGAGCATTCCTTCTTAGAAAGGACTCAACTTATGAAACGGTTCACGGCAACCCTCATCGCGCAAGGGGCGCTTTTGGTGGTGTCGAGCTTCCTGCTGCTGGCGGGAGACAGTCTCGCGCAGAGAGCTGCGGCGCCCGGCGCAGCGACGGGGGCGGCGCCGCGTCCCAACGTCGTGCTGATCCTCGCCGATGACCTCGGCTGGGGCGACGTGGGCTACAACGGCGGCCGCGCGCGCACCCCTCACATCGACCGCCTGAGCGCCCGGGGCATGCGCTTCAACCGCTTCTACGCGCAGCCCATCTGCACGCCCACGCGCACGGCGCTCATGACGGGGCGCTACCCGTGGCGCTCAGGCATGGCCTCCGGCGTCGTCCGAAACTGGGGCGACTATGCCGTACCGCTCGATGAAGTCACGCTGGGGGAAGTCATGCAGGAAGCCGGCTACTACAGCGCCATCGTCGGCAAGTGGCACCTCGGCCATGCGTCGCCGGCGCACCTTCCGACGGAGCGCGGCTTCGACTATCACTACGGCCTTTATACGCAGATCGATCACTTCACCCACGAGTTCCGGCTGGGCGGGCTCGACTGGCACCGCAACGGGCGTCCGGTGCGCGAGGGGGGCTACGCGACCGACCTGCTGGGTGAGGACGCCGCCCGCATCATCCGGAAGCACGACTTTTCCGAGCAGCCGCTCTTCCTGTACCATCCCGCCTACGCTGTGCACGGCTTTAAGCAGGCGCCCGAGCGCTACACGCGCCGCTACGAGGAGGTCGAAGGGGAAACCCAGAAAGAGAGGCGAAACCGGCGCAACCATCTGGGTTTGGTAGAAGCGCTGGACGTGCAGGTCGGGCGCATCGTAGACGCCTTGAAGGAAAGGGGCCAGCTCGAGAACACGCTTTTGCTTTTCGCCTCCGACAACGGGGGCAATCTCCGCCTCCAGGCTAGCAACGACCCATTGCGCGGTGGAAAGGGGACGTACTACGAAGGGGGCGTGCGCGTGCCGGCCTTTGCTTACTGGAAGGGAGAGATCGCCCCGACCAGGACAGCGAGCAGTCTGGTGTACGTAGCGGACTTCTTCCCCACCGTCGCCCACGTGGCTGGGGCCGAGTTGCCCGATGACCGGAAGATCGACGGTCTCGATCTGGGCCCGCTGCTCTTCGAGAGCGAGCCCAGCGGACGAAGCGAGATTCCGCTTATGATAGAAGACAGCGAGCGCAGGTCGAGAGGAGCACTCATCCAATGGCCGTGGAAGCTGCGGCGGCATAGAGAGCAACCGGGGGGGAGCTGGGCCGTGCAGTTGTTCAACCTCGAGACCGATCCTACCGAAGACCGGAATGTGGCCGAGAGCCATCCCGAGATCGTCAGCACGATGTCGGAGCGCCTGAACGCACTCCGCGAAACGGCGCCCCCTCCGCTTTACAAGCGTGCTTACTACAACAGGCCGCCGGAGGGCTGGGAGCCCCCGCCAGTCGTCGGACCGAACGAATGACCTGCTGGAGAGGGCAGCAGGGGCTGGGGCTGAGATCGACAGACCTTCGAAGTGCAACCTACACCTGAAAAGCGAAAATGGGAAACGAGAAGACTGCCAACTCACGGAGGGCCTTTCTGAAGAAAGCGAGCGCGGCAGCAGCAGCCGGTGCGCTTCCCTCACGGCTGGCGGCGGCCTCGGGGCGGGAAGCGGGCGCCGGAAGGGTGGGCGACGACGACCGGCCCAACATTCTGGTCATCATGAGCGACGAGCACAATGCGAACGTGCTCGGCAGTGCCGGCGACGATGTCATCAACACGCCGAACCTGGACGGTTTGGCAGAGCGAGGCATCAGCTTCGACGGCGCGTACTGCACGTTTCCGCAGTGCGCGCCGTCACGCGCGTCGTTTACAGCGGGCAAGTACGCCTCGCGCGTGAGCCACTGGTCCAACGACTACATGCTGCCGAGCGCCGACTACCCGACGCTGCCGCGCATCATGAACCAGGCCGGGTACGAGTCCTACCTCTGCGGCAAGATGCACTACGACATTGATCGCAACTACGGGTTCGAAGAGCCGCGGCCCGGGCTGGACACCTGGATGGGGAGGGGATGGGTGAAAAGAGGGCGCAACGGCCGCCGCGCGCCGGGCAACCTCGAGCCCAAGCCTGGCATCTCCGGGCGCGTGAAGAACGCGCGCCGGGGGAAGTCCCACGTGCTCTCGCACGACCACATGGTGACGGGGGGAACGGTGAAGTTTTTCAGGGACCGAAAGCCGACCGACAAGCCGTTTTTCTTCCTGGCCGGCTACGTGGCGCCGCACTTCCCGCTCGTCGTCCCGCACGCCTACTGGCGGAAGTACAGAGGCAAGGTGCCCATGCCGAAGATCCCGCCGGGTCACCTCGAGGAGCAACCGCTCAACTACAAACACCTGCGCATCGGCTTTAACGTGGAGAACATTCCGCCGGAGATCACGCAGCGCGCGCGGGAGCTGTACTACGGCCTCACCGAATGGGTGGACAACGAGATCGGAAAGGTGCTCAAAGGACTCGAAATGAGCGGGCTGGCCGATAACACGGTGGTCATCTACACCAGCGACCACGGGGAGAACATGGGCGAGCACGGGCTGTGGTGGAAGAACTGCATGTACGAGCACTCCGCGCGCGTGCCGCTCATCGTGAGCTGGCCGGCGCGCTGGGCCGGCGGCCAGCGCCGCACCGAAGCGTGCACCCTGCTCGACGTCGTGCAGACCATCGCAGACCTCGGCGGGGCCGACGTGCCGGACGACTGGGACGGCGACTCGATGGTGTCCTGGCTCGACGATGCGAATACGTCGTGGAAGGACCGGGCCGTGAGCGAATACTACTCTTCAAACGTGGCCTCCGGCTATGCGATGATCCGGGAGGGGCGGTACAAGTACGTCTACCACACGCCCCCCGGCAACGGCTACCCGGCCGAGCACGAGCTCTACGACCTGGAGGACGACCCCGGCGAGTTCAACAACCTGGCCGGCGAGCCGCAGCACCGCGAACGCATCGAAGCCATGCGCATAGCGCTCGTCGAGGAAATCGGCGAGCATCCCGACCAGACCGAGGCGCGCTGCCGGGCCGACCTCGGCGGGTACGACCGCGAGTGGAAGTGGCCGATCCCCTGAGTTGAAGACCCACGTCTGAACCGATGCCCCCATCCGAAAGAGAATGTTCGAATGCAGGAAAACCATATGTCATCAGCGAACCGACAGGAAGAGCACACCCAGCCGGAGCACAAACTGACCCGGAAGGGGTTTCTAAAGACGGTAGGGGCCTTCGCGGGTTCGGCAGTGCTCGGTACGGCCTTTTCTGCCTGCCAGACCACCGAAGCGCCTGCTGCTGGGAACGAGCCGGCTGAAAGCGGAGCGGCAGCGCGGAGCACAGATCTCAAAGAAGACCTCGCGGTCATCGATGACTACTCGCGGCTCATCAAGAAGAACCTCGTCAAAGAACCGCAGGGCCAGCTGCGCCGTCCTTACCTGACGCCCGGCCAGCGCCCCGAGGATAAGCTCGTGGACTGGGACGCCGTCTGGTCCGGCATGTCCTACCTGATCGACGGAGACCCCGAGCCGCTCCGCGGATCGCTGCTCAACATTCTCGATTTCGTCGACGAAGATGGCAAGGGCACGCGCGTCATCGGGCCGGAGGGGGCCGTGCGCGGGCGGGCCTTTACCAACCGCCCCTTCGTGGCGACCGGCGCCTTCGTGCTCTCACGCGAGACGGGGAGCACCGACTGGCTCTCTGCGGAGCACTGGCAGAACCTGCGCCGCCTGATGCTCTACTGGCACGAGCAGCGTACCGGGCCGCACGACCTCTTGCAGTGGATGTCCGTCGATGAAGGCTTTGCCGACAACGGGCTGGCCAACTTCTCGCTGGAGCAGGAAACCGTCGAGGGCGTCGATCTCAACGCGCAGATGGTCCTGGAGCACACGGCGGCGGCGTGGATCGCCGAGCAGCGCGGGCGATCAGGCGAGGCGCGCGAGCAGCGCGACCTGGCGCGCAAGCTGGCCACGCGGCTGCAAGAGGTGCTGTGGGACGAGGAGCAGGGCGAATACTTCAGCTACTACACGCCTTCCCCCCAGGGCGAGCGCACGGGGCAGCGTCCCGGGCTCATCCGCCGGCGGTGCTACACGAACCTGTGGCCGCTGTGGCTCGGGCTTGCGCCCGAGGAGCGCGCACGCCGCGTCATCGAAAACTACGTCGTGCAGCCCGAGCACTACTGGTCCGACTACGGCATCCGCTCTACGCCCAAGTCGGAAACGGTCTACAACAACGCCCTCCAGGGCATCACGGTGCCCTACCTCGCCTCCGAACCCGACGCGCCGTGGCCCACGGGGCTGCCCATCTATTCCTCCAACTGGCTGGGGCCGCTCTGGACCATTGCCAACTACCTGACGTCCGTCGGGCTGTGGCAGTACGGCTACCAGGACGAGGCCGAGACGGTCGCGCGCCGCATCGTGAAGCGGCTCGCCGACGACGTTCGTGAGAACGGCGACGAGTTTCACAACGGCCTGCGCGTTCCTTTCTACGAGAACTACGACGCCGAAACCGGAGAAGGCAACGCCCTCTGGGGAGGCGTGGGCATCGGAAGCTGGCACGTGATGATTCGCTATCTCCCCGATCACATCTCCGGGGACGAGACATTCGTGCTACGCGGTCTCGATCTGCCTACCGCGTGACGAAAGAGCGGCTGCGGTGGGGCGTGCGCAGCTCTGGTGGAGCGCGCTTTTGCCTCCGGGGGGCGCCGTGGTCCCGCACCGCCTCACAAGTTCACTGACGATCCTATCGGTATGATTCGCTTGCCGAAGATTCTGAGACGAGAGCTGGCGCTTGTTATGCTTCTGAGTGTTCTCGGCGCGCCGGGCGCCGCGGCACAGGGCCGAGTTGCGTCTCAGGCTGCGTCTCACGACCAGAAGCAGCCGAACGTGCTGGTGTTCGTGGCCGACGACGCGGGCTGGCGCGACTTCGGGGCTTACGGCTCGGAGGTCGCGCGTACGCCTCACATCGACCGCCTCACGCGAGACGGGCTCAAAGTCGAGCGGGCCTTTTTGACCACCTCCTCGTGCAGCCCGTCACGCATCTCGATGCTCAGCGGCTACTACCCGCACGAGACCGGCACCGAAGACCTGCACACCCCCGTGCCCGACAGCCTGCGGCTGCTGCCGGCCTTCTTTTCTGAGAGGGATTACTATACCGGGCTCATCGGCAAGAGCCATATCGGGCGCAGCGGCCAGCGCCAGTTCGACTTTCAGCAGAAGAGCTGGCGAGAGACGAGCGCCGCGAAGTTCGAGCGCTTCCTGGAGGCCGCCGACGGCCGGCCGTTTTTCCTGTGGACAGCCTTCATCCAGCCGCACCGCCCCTTCGGCGAGCTGACCACGGACGCGCCCGCGCTTGCGTTGGCAGAGAAGCATGATCCGAGCGAAATCACGGTGCAACGCCCGCACCTGGCCGACCGGCCGGACACGCGCGCGGACCTGGCGCGCTACCACGATGCCATCACACGGATGGACAAAACCATCGGGCACTACATCGAGGTGCTCCAGGAGCACGGCCTCCGTGAGAACACGCTCATTGTTTTCGTGAGTGACAACGGCGCTCCGCTCCCCCGCGAAAAAGGCTCGGTCTACGACGCGGGGGTGCGTACCCCGCTCATCTTTCAGGGGCCGGGCGTCGAGGCGGGAACGACCTACGGCGGGCTCGTCAGCCTCATAGACTTTGCGCCTACGCTGCTGGCAGCGGCAGGGCTCGACGTGCCCGAAGCTATGACCGGGCGCAGCATCGCAGAAATCTTTTCAGACCAAGACGTGGAAGGCCGCGCGTTTGCTTTCAGCGAGCGAAACTGGCACGACACCGACGCTCACATCCGCACGGTGCGCACCGACGAGTACCGCTTCGTCTTGAACGGCTACCCGGACCGATCCTATCCCATCATGCCGGCCAACCCGTCGTGGCGCGACCTCGGCGTGCTGCAAGAAGCCGGCGAGCTGACTCCTGCGCAGGCGCGCCTCTTCGAGCACCCGCGCCCCAGGGTGGAGCTGTACGACGTGTCGAAAGACCCCTACCAGGTGCACAGCGTGGCCGACGAGGCCACCTATTCCGACGTCGCCGAGCGGCTGGCGAAGGCGCTCCAGCAGTGGCGCGAGCAGACCAGTGACCACCCGCCCTTTATGCGCCGCCGCCCCGACATCATGGACCGCATCACGGGCCTTCGGTTTCGCTGGGACCGCCCGCCTGCGCCGCCTTTCATCGAGCGAACGCTTCAGAAATGAAGCTGGAGCGAAGCGCCGCTCCCTGCGTCGGTCCAAAGGCGCATTCTGAAAGCCCATGACAGGTTCTCCCCAATCGGCTAAGGTGCATATGTCCTCTCTGCGTCAGCTCTTCGGCCTGCCAGGCGTACTTGCCCTCGCCGGCCTGTTTCTGTGCTGTGGCTGCGCCACGGCCCAGGCCGATAGTGGAGCGCCTACCAGAGAGCAGCGCTCTGAAAAAGCGCGGCCCAGGCCGCCGCAGCGACCCAACGTGGTGTTCATCCTCGCAGACGACCTCGGCTACATGGACGTAGCCAGCTACGCTGCGCGTATGCGTGCGGTGCCCCGCAGTCGGACCTATTACGAAACGCCCCACATTGACCGCCTCGTTGGCGAGGGGCTTGCATTTTCCCATGCTTACGTCAGCCAGCTCTGCTCTCCTACGCGCGCGAGCCTTCTGACGGGCCGCTACGCCTCGGAAATCGGCTTCACGACGGCCACGCCTTTCGTTCCGACCTATTACAGCGCGGGCCGCCAGCCGCCCGAGGGCTTTCATCCGCTCGACGCGGTCTCGCACAGCGACCCCATCGAGATGCCTCAGGCGCTTCGCAACGCCACGACGCTCACAGGACTACCCTCGGGACAGCCTCTGGATGACGGGCGTGACGTGCAGACCTTCGCCGAAGCTATGACAGAGCACGAGGCCGCCTTCGTTGGCAAGTGGCACGTGGGCGGGCACGGCGCTGCGGGCTACCAGCCGGCCAGCCAGGGCTTCGAGGAGTTGGCCTACTACGACGCCGGCGGATCGCCTTATTTTGACTGGCGAAAGCTCTGGAACCGGACGAAGCCGCCCTTCTCTGCGATGCCACAGGAGGAGTGGGAGATCGGAGACGCCGGGACGCACAGCGACGCGCGCTACCTCACCGACGCGCTCACTCAGGAAGCCGTACATTACCTTCGTGCGCAGGCGGCCTCGCAGGCAGATGCGGGGGGCGAGCCCTTTCTGCTCTACATCAATCACTTTGCCCAGCACGCCCCCTTGCAGGCGCCCGAGGAGGACATCGCCTACTTCAAAAGCAAAGCGACACGCGGCTGGAACGGTCACGACAATGCCACCTACGCGGCCATGCTCAAGCACCTGGACACCTCGGTCGGTGCCATCCTGCAGGCACTCGCGGAGACAGGCCTCGACGAAAACACGCTCGTCGTTTTCGGCTCTGACAACGGGGGAGTGAGCTGGCCGCTGGGGCGTCCAGAGCAGGTGCCCACTTCCAATGCGCCGCTCAAGGGCGGCAAGGCAATGCTTTTCGAAGGTGGCATTCGTGTGCCGCTCATCTTCTGGTGGAAGGGACGCCTTCCAGGCGGGCAGTGGAGCGACGTGCCGGTCCACGGCACGGACCTGTACCCAACGCTCCTCGACGCGGCTGGCTACGACCTGGACGTTTACGAAGGACCAGGGGAGAGTCTCGTGCCGCTCTTCGACGACCCGCAGAACCAGCAAGGGCACTACACACGCGACACCTTCTACTGGCATTACCCCTTCAACGTCATTGTAGACCACCCCGATGATGGGCTGCCGCTCACGCCTCATTCGGCCATTCGCCGGGGAGACGACAAGCTGGTGGTGGATTGGCACGGCAGGCTCCAGCTCTACGACCTCGCCGCCGACCCCTACGAAGAGCACAACCTGGTGGAGAAGCGCCCTGAGCGCGCTCGGGTCTTGTTTCGCCAGCTCACCGCGTGGCTCGATGCGAACGTCGCGCCACGCTACGTTGCCGCGCCGCGCGAGAGCTACGATCCGGAGACCGATCCGCGCCCTTACCCTTTCATCGACCTGCGTGACACGTGGCTCGGCGCGCCGAGCAGCGGAGATAGGTGATCGTCGCAGGGATTCTGGGAGGATGCTGCTTGGGGAGGGGCCGAACTCAGCTTATCACTTCCTGAACTTATGGCTCGCGAGCTTTTGAACAGCGTCGCCGCTGCAAAAATTACCGTCGCGCTTGCGGCCTTGGCAGCCCTATGGGGACAGATCGGCCCCAGCACGACATTCGCGCAGAACGGCGATGCGCCGGACTGCTTCAGCTCCTGGGCGCTCGCGCACAACAAAAACGAGAGGGCGGCAACAGAGGAGGGCAAAGCACTCGGCATCGGATCTGCAAAACTCGAAGGCCCGGGCGCTGTTGAGGCGTACAGCTATCAGCGCTGGACCTTCATCTACACGGCTGGCAAAGCGGGAATCGAACCAGGGGGCGGCCTGCGCATCGGGATGCGGCACGCGCTGCGCTGGACGCCGGCGCAGACCGTCAAAGCCGACTCGGCAGGCTACCTCACGGTCGAAACGCCCGACGGGGTGCAGGCGGAGGTGTACAGCGGGCAGGCCAAAGGTCTCAACCGCTTCTTCTATCAGTATTTCCCGTGGCAGAACATGGTGGAGGTGAAAGTCGAGGGACGCCCGGTGCGCCCGGGAGAAACCATTCATGTCACTTTCGGCGACCGAAGCGGCGGTTCGCCGGGCATGCGCGTGCAGCCGACCGACGAGTCGCCGTTCATCTTCAAGACCTACGTCGATTCGCAGGGCAACGGCGACTACCTGCCAATGGCGCGCAACCCCTGCATCGAGATAAGGGCCGCCGCGCCCTACCGGATCAGCGTCGTGGCGCCCTCGAACGCTGTGGCCGGCGAGCCCACGTGGACGCTCGTGCGCGTGGAGGATCGCTTCGGGAACCCTGCGACGAGCTACCGCGGGACCGTTCGCCTGAACGCAGAGAGCGATCACGTGGAGCTGCCTGCTCCGCACATCTTCACCGCGGGCGACGAGGGGGTGCATCGATTTGAGAACGTGGTCTTCCGGGAGCCGGGCGTGCATTCGGTGTCGGCGAGCAGCGACGCGTTTCGAGACGAAGGCAATCCCACACGGGTCACGCGCACCGAGCCGGACGAGTCCGTCTTCTGGGGCGACCTGCACCTGCACAGCCTGTTCTCCGACGGGCGGGGCACGGTTGCGCAGTCGTACGACTTTGCCCGGCGCGTGGCCGGGCTTGACTTCAGCGCCATGACCGATCACGCCTTTCAGATGACCGAAGAGATGTGGGCGCACTCGATGAAGGTGACGAACGCGCACAACGCGCCCGGCCAGTTCGTCACGTTCAACGCGTACGAATGGAGTGGCATGACGTCCGTCGGCGGGGACCACAACGTTTACTTCCTGGAGGACCATCCGCCGTTCTACCGGTCCCGCTCCTACTACGACTACGAGAATCTACAGATGTACCACGGGCCGCAAGAGCAGGTGAACCACGTGGAAGACCTGTTCAACGTACTGGAGAAACGACAGACGAATGAGAACGTCTTTACCGTGCCCCACTACGGGGGGCGCGCGGGCAACTCGAACTTCCACCGCCCCCAGGTGCAGCGGCTGATCGAGGTGTTCAGCGAGCACCGGCGCAGCGAGGACTGGATGACGAAGTTCCTGGCGAACGAGTACGAACTCGGCATCATCGCCAGCAGCGACGACCACCACGGCAACCCCGGCTACGGCTACTTCAAGCCCACGGGCGAGCACGACCACAACTGGGACTTCGACTGGGACGAGCAGGAGATCGGTATGGCGCTCGTTGCGACCTACGCCGGGGAACTCACGCGCGCATCGATTTTCGACGCCCTGTACAACCGGCGCACCTACGCGACGAGCGGGGACCGCATCCTGCTCAGCTTTCGGGTGGATGGTCACGCGATGGGCTCGGAGTACAGCGCTTCCGAGGCGCCGACCGTTCGAGTAGAAGCGTACGGCACGGCGCCCCTCCGCCGGGTGGAGATAAAAAAGAACAGCGAGGTGGTACACGTCGCGCGTCCCTCCGGTCGCCAGGTCGACTTGCAGTGGACCGACACCGACTTTCACCGCCATCACGCAGATTCCGATTACGGCCATTCCACCTACTACTACGTGCGGATCGTCCAGGAAAACGACGAAGAGGCTATTTCGAGCCCGGTGTGGGTGAGCGTCGAGTAGAAGCGCGCCCGCACTTCGACACGAGACCGGTTCCGCCAACGCAATCTTCCAGAATCAAAGCATCATGCCCACGAAGCACGACGACTACGAGCAGAACATTCAGCAGTGCCCAGAGGGCGATCACCATGCTCGCCGAAAGCGCCGGCTGGGGCGGCGAGACCTGCTCGCCTCGGCGGGCCTGGCCGGGATGGCCGCGCTGCTGCCCGGCTGTGCCAGCGGCATGGCCGCATCGTCGCACTCGGACTCTGGCAACGTGCTCGGCTCCATCGAAGGCACCGGCATCTACAACGTGCGCGAGTACGGCGCCGTGGGGGACGGCGAGACCGACGACAGCGGTGCCTTCGAGGATGCCATCGACGCCATCGCCTCGGCGGGGCAAGGCGTCCTTTACGTCCCGCCCGGTGACTACCGCTTCGACCGGCGCGTGACGAAGTCGGTCGGCCGCTGGGACTTTGCCCTCCTGGGAGCCGGGCAGGGTCTTTCCAACCTCCACTCTAACAATTCGGAAGGTGTCTTTCAGTTTACCTGTAGCAGCCGACAGTCGCAGACGACCATTCGCGATCTCTCGTTTTTGACGGGACGCTCGGGGGGCGGAACGGCCCTTGAAGTGTCGCAGCCGGCGAAGGGCAACCTGCACAAGCGCAACCTCCTCGTGGAAAATGTGGAGGTGCGGGGGGCACCTCAGAAGCGGAAGACGAGCTACTTCGACTACGGCATCCGAAGCCTCAACCAATGGCGCCCGCTCTTTTTGAACGCCATCTTCGCCGGGCCCTTCGGGCCGGGCGTCTCCGACGAAGATCTCTTGGGGGCCACCTGTGCATTTCAAGCCAACGGCTCCTACGCGCCGAGCTTCCAGAACTGCTACGCGTGGTCGGCGAAGACCGGCTACGAAGTCGTTTCCGACGAGACGCCGAGGGCGCCCGAAGACGCCAACTTCTATCGCAGCATCGCCGTGCAGTGCGGCGTGGGGATGGACATCGCCACGCCCAGCCCGGAGCCCAGTGTGCAGATCGACACCTGCCACATCAACTGCTTCGACGTGGGCATTCGGATGCGGCGGAAGTTCTTTCAGATTACCAACTGCCTGCTCTACGGCAAAGTGTTCCGCGATGAAGAGCCTACGCCGTACACCGACATCCAACTCATCGACTCCTTTGGAGGAATCATCAGCGACAACATCTTTCAGATTCCTACCAACCCGGGGCGGAAGATGATCGAGATCGACAGCGACTGCTACGACATTCAGATCAAAGAGAATCTCTTCAACGCCACGGGGACAGGGATCGACATCGCGCCCGGGGCTGAAGAGATCATCTGCGCGAGCAATCGCTTCAACAGGCGGTCGGACGTGTTGCTTCCCCGTACTGCAGTGGACCCGGTTATCGTGGACCCCTCCCGGGGAGCGGTTTTTGCCACAGACGAACATCGCGGGGCGTTGCTGTCGCTTGCAGGCCCCCAGCGCACTCCCGGCGGAGAGTGGGCCCCCGTGCGCTGGGGGAAGGCCGAGCATGACACGGAGAGCTTCTGGCAGGAAGCCGCCGGCGACAAGGCGAGCGGTGTCGTCGTTCCGGCCAACAGAGGCATTCACTACGTGCAGCTGACCGCCAACGTCGCCTGGGGTGAGAATAGCGAGGGTGCACGCGAGGTTCAGTTCACCAGAGGGGGCAAGCCATTTGCCGGGGGTGGCCATGCGTGCGAGCGCGGCGGTTCACCTCCCACCGCCGGGCCCAGCCCCCACACGCAGAACGTGCAGTCGGCCATCGTGCCCGTCGAGGCGGGTGACGTGTTCAACGTGCGCGTTCGCCAAACGTCCGGCGACGCGCTCGACCTCGTGCCGGGGCCGTCAACATGGTTCGCCGTTGACGTAGTGGACGGATAGAAGCGACGCTGCCGCTGGCCCTATACCATGCTTGACTGCTGGCATGCAGCCAAGTGGTCCCGGTCGCATTCGTCAGCAGATATTCGCCCATATAATCTCAAGCACCAAAGGAAACCTACGTGATGAAGGAATCTCCCATGGCCTTTCGTAAGGCGCTTTCCTGCAACTGGTGCATACTCGCGCTCGCCGCAGTGTGCGTTGCGACCCTCGGCTGTTCTACGCCCCCGGCCCTCCTGGGGGATGGGCCGGAGGAACGCGCGCCCGACACCGGCGGGCAGCGGCCTCCAGTAGCGGCAGCGGACGGCGCCGAGCGAGAGGCCGCTCGAGCGCCCAATATCGTCCTTATCGTGGCCGATGACCTCGGGTACGCTGACCTCGGCGTCCACGGCGCCACGCAGTTTGCGACCCCCCACATCGACAGCATCGCCGAGCGGGGCGCACGGTTCACCAACGCCTACGTGACGAGCCCGGTGTGCGGCCCTTCGCGTGCGGGCCTCATGGTCGGCCAGTATCAGGACCGCTTCGGGTACGTCGGCAATACCCCGCCAGGGGCAGAGTGGGGACTCCCGACTGATGAGCGCACCATTGCCACCAACCTCAAAGATGCAGGCTACAAAACCGCGTACTACGGAAAGTGGCATCTCGGTGAAGAGAAGCGGTACCGACCCCTCCAGCGAGGCTTCGACGAGTTCTACGGATTTCTCGGCGGCGTACACTCCTACTTCAGGGTGAACGACCGCGCGTTCGGCCCCATCGTCCAGGGTGACAACGAGCCCGCCGAGCTGGACCAGTACCTCACCTTCGCCCTGGCAGATCGGGCGTCGTCGTTTCTTCGGCAGCGCGAAGGGGAGCGCGATCCGTTCTTTCTGATGCTGGCGTTCAACGCTCCGCACACGCCGCTTCAAGCACCGGAGTCGTATCTTAAGAAAACCCAGCACATCGAAGACCCGAAGCGGTCGATCTACGCCGCTATGGTCATGGCGATGGACGACGCCGTCGGGCAGGTGCTCGGCACCCTGCGCAAGACTGGGGCGAGAGAAAACACACTCATCGTGTTCCTCAGCGACAACGGCGGCTCGTACATCCCGCAGTTTTCCGAGAACGGAGCGAGCAACGAGCCACTGCGCGGTTCGAAGGGGCAGCTCTGGGAGGGCGGGGTCCGCGTTCCGTTCTTCGCCTCGTGGCCGGGCCGCATCCCGGCAGGCACAGTCATCGACGAGCCGATCATCACGCTCGATCTGTATCCCACGTTTAGCGAAGTGGCGGGAGCAGAGGTCACGCAGGAACTTCCCGGCATGGACCTGACAGACCTTCTCTTCAGCAAAGAGCCGCTTCCGAGGCGCGCGTTCTTCTGGGACTTCCCGTACTACGGCAACCAGTCCGCTGCGCGTGTCGGCGATATGAAGTGGGTGCGCATGCGCTCGGAAGACCGCCTGTACAATCTGGCAAAGGACGTAACCGAGACGGCTGATCTCGCAAAGGCACAGCCAGCACAACTCCAAAAGCTGAAAACCCAATGGAAGACATGGAACCGCAAGAATGCTCCCCGCCGCCTCAGCCAAACGGTAGGCAGGAAGGATTAACTCTCGCCCCCTGGATAAACTCCATTTTGTCCTGCCCACCATTTGGTCGTTGACACTGTCTTGATATTGGCCCTGCGCGCCTTTACAATATCTATGAACTATATATCGAAAACGAACAAACGTTCATTGCCTGTCCGTTCGGCCCGATAAAATCGGGGCCGCACTGCTTGGTGCATTGGAGGATAGGCAACTCGAATCGTTGAACTCTTCTCGCTCGACCATGGAGACTTCCGTCATTAGGCGTGCTCATCTTTCGGCAGGGCTGCTGATTCTGTTGTGTGCAGCGTTGTGCGTGGGCTTTGCTAGCTTCACGGCTTGGGCCCCCTTGAGCATCGACCGGCTGCGCGTGGAATACCGCGAGCGCCCGCTGGGGCTCGACGCAGATCCGCCGCGCCTGAGCTGGATCTTGATGTCGCAGGAGCGTGCGAAGGAGCAAAGCGCCTACCGCATTCTGGTGGCCAGCACCCCCGAGAAGCTAAGCAACGATGAGGCGGACTTGTGGGACTCCGGAAAGGTGCGTTCCGACCGAACGACGAACATCGAATATGCAGGCGAGGAACTGGCTTCGCGCCAGCGCTGCTACTGGAAGGTGCGCGTGTGGGACGAGGAGGGAGCGCCCTCCGCGTGGAGCAGCGTTTCTATGTGGTCCATGGGGCTGCTGCGGCCCGACGACTGGCAGGCGCAGTGGATTGGCTATCCGCTCGAGGATGTCGAAAATGTTAACGAGGACTCGCTCGATCTCCCGCCGAGCCCGTACCTGCGCCGAAGCTTCGAGACCGAGGGAGAAGTAAAGCGCGCCACGCTTTACGCCACGGCGCTGGGGCTCTACGAAATGCGCCTCAACGGCGAGCGCGTCGGAAAGTCCTATTTCACACCGGGCTGGACGGACTACCACAAGCGCCTCTATTACAACACCTACGACGTTACCGAGATGGTGGAGGAGGGGAAAAATGCGCTGGGGGCTATTCTTGCGGACGGCTGGTATGCGGGGTACGTCGGCTTTGCCCTGAAAGGCAATTTTCCCACGCCGCGCGAAATGTACGGTCCGCACCCGGCGCTTTACGCGCAGCTCGAAGTCACGTACGAGAACGGAGATAAGCAGGTCGTGACCACCGACGACCGCTGGAAAGCGTCCACTGGACCGTTGAAAGAGGCGAGCATCTTGATGGGGACCACATACAACGCCTTGGACGAAATGCCGGGATGGGACCGCAGCGGTTACGACGACGCGTCTTGGGAGCCGGTGGTGAAAATGAATCCGGAGCATGGCAAGGTGGAGGCCTATCCGACCGTTACAGTGCAACGGATGGAAAAGCTACAGCCCGTCGAGATCACCGAGCGGGAGAACGGCAAGTACATCGTAGACATGGGGCAGAACTTTGCCGGTCGCGTGCGCCTGCGGATGCCGGGCGGAGAAACAGGCGAAAAAGTGGTGCTGCGCTACGGCGAGATGCTGCATCAGGATGGCTCGCTGATGACGGAGAACCTGCGTCTGGCGCGTGCCACCGACACGTACGTGCTTCACGGTAGGGCACAAGAGGTGTGGGAGCCGCAGTTCACGTTTCACGGCTTCCGCTACGTGGAGATCGCAGGCTATCCCGGAGAGTTGCAGCCGGAGGACATCACCGGCATTGTGATACGCTCGGCCTTGCCGATGACGAGCGAACTCGAAACCTCGCATCCCCTCGTCGACCAGATCTTCAAGAACGCGACGTGGTCGCAGCGCTCCAACTTTCTGGACGTGCCCACCGACACGCCTGCGCGCGATGAGCGCATGGGGTGGACCGGCGACGCCGTGGCCTTCATCCGAGCGGCTATCTACAACTCGGACGTGGCCGGCTTTTACGCCAAGTGGCTGGTAGACGTGGAGGACGCGCAGTACCCACGGGAGGACAGGCTGCAGGCGCGCAACCAGCAGTACATAGAAGTCGAAGACATGCCCGACGGGGCGTACCCGACGTATGCCCCTGCTCCCTTCGCTACCGGCCCGAGCTACTCACCCGCCTGGTCGGATGCCGGAGTCAAGGTTCCCTACATGCTCTACAGAGCCTACGGGGATGAGCGCGTGATCCGCGAGCGATACGAGGGCATGAAGCGGTTCATGGACTTCCTGCGGCGCGTCAGCGATGAGTACGACGGGGGCGAGTACGACAAGAGCGACCACATCGTACCCAGCTACGGTAATGACTACGGCGACTGGCTGGCTCCGACTGCCTCGCACCCGCGCAAGACCCCCACGCCCAAAGACCTGATCGCAACGGCCTTCTACGCCTACGATGCGAAGCTCATGGCGGAGATGGCAAGGGCCATTGGAAAAGAGCAGGACGCCGAGCACTACGAGCGGCTGTACGAGCGCGTGAAGGCCGCCTTCAACGAGTCCTTCGTGAGCGACGACGGACGCATCAAGGGGGACACGCAGACGGGATATGCGCTGGCCTTCGACGTCGGCTTGTTTCCGGAAGAGTTGCGGGAGAAAGCCGGCGACCGCTTGGCGACCCTGGTTCAGAAAAAGGGACTTACGACGGGCTTCGTCGGCACGCCGCTCTTGCTGCCCGCCCTCACGAGCACAGGGCACAGCGATGTGGCCTACCAGCTGCTCACCAGCACGTCGTACCCTTCCTGGGGGTACTCCATCATGAACGGAGCGACGACCACCTGGGAGCGCTGGGACAGCTATACGAAGGAAGGCGGGTTCTCGGACCCCCGAATGAATTCGTTCAACCACTACGCCTACGGCTCGGTGGTGGCGTGGATGTTTGCGACGATGGCAGGCATTGACACGCGCAGTGACGGATCGGCCTTTCAGCACATCGTCATAGAGCCGAAGCTGAGCTACCAACTCGGCGACGTGCACGCTCAGTACCGGTCGATTCGTGGCGACATCGTCACGCACTGGCGGTACGTGCCCGAAGGCGTACGGTTGGAGGTGAGCATCCCGGCGAACACGCACGCTACGGTCTACGTGCCAGCCACGAGCGCCGAGAACGTGCGCGAGGAAGACGCCCCCGCCGGAGAAGGCGTGGAATTCAGAGGCATGGAAGAGGGGCGGGCCGTCTACGAGATCGGGTCGGGCGACTACACCTTCGTCTCCAGAGGAAGCAAGGCGCAGCTGATACAGTAGCGCGAGGGTGCGACCCCCTCCATTGATTAGAATCTTAGTCGATAGGTGAACCGACCTGCCGACGGAAGCCGCAGTCACGGCCTCTGTGACCTTCCTCCGTCTGGCAGGAATAAACGACAAATGTTACCCGTAACCTGAACGGCAATTCTATGCGTCCCGCTCCAGATACCGCATCCACGAGCAGTGGCAGGCGCAGAGATCGCAGCGCATCGCGGCGCACGTTCAGGTCTGCGGTACGGCACCGGCGTGATGAGCGCTGTGCGGTGAGTATCTGCTTCGGGCAATGGATACGCGCCGGCGCGCGTGCCGGCAAGGCAGCATTTCTGTTTGCCGTTCTCATGTCGAGTCCCGTGGCTGTCCTGGCGCAGGGCACCATTGCTCTGCCCGAAGTGCCTGAAGAATTGCCGCCTCGGCCGTGGTTTCAGGACGAGCACGGCCGCCATTTCATCCCGAACGGGGTGGTCGTAAATACGGAAGACGGCGAGGGGCCGCTTCATTTCCCCCCTGAAGCCTATGAACGGATGCGGTCCCTGGGCTTCAACTTCCAGGTTGTCCGTCTTGCGCTCGGCAAGCTCGGCGGATGGCCCGGCTATCCGTTCCGTCCCGAATATCTCGATAAGGTGGCGAGGCTCGTCGAGATGGGAAAGGAGATCGGGCTCAAGACCACCTTCAAGATGACCGTGTATGACCTCGGCGAGGAGGGGAGGTTTACGCAGAAGGACTGGGGACAGCTGTTCGTAGACGAAGAGACGCAGGAGCGCTACGTCGATGCCTGGAAGCGTGTTTTTGGACGCTTCGAGGATGAGCCGGCGGTGTTCGGCTACGACCTGCTGAACGAACCGATAGCCACTCCGGAGAAGAAAAGAGTCTGGGAGGTCACTCCTGAGCTAAAGGACCTCGTAACCTTCGAGCGCGACTACTTTATCCCGCTTTACCATCGCGTCATCGACGTGCTGCGCGCGACCAGCCCGAAGAAATGGGCGTTGTACCAGTCCCATCACGTGAAGCAGGCCGAGCATATTGCGACAGGCTTTCCTTCCGCGCAACCCCTTTTTCCCGTGCAGCGCGAGCGAATCGCATTCGCCCCTCACTACTACGGCAAGCGGCCGCGCGTTGCCGTCCTGCATTATCTGGAAGACGCTGCCACCTCCGGTGCGCCCATGATTATGGGCGAATACGGTCCACCGACGTTTTGCGAGACGGATACGGACCTGGAAGAGCAGATGGCGTACAGAGAAAATCTGATGCGCAGCGTGCAAGTATACGACCGGTACGTTCTCGGACAGGTGAAAGCCTGGTGGCTCGGCGAGGGCACCCCGGATGCGGAGTGCGAACCGAGGACGCGAAAAACGTGGGCCATGTTTTACGGCGATTCCGACGCGCTCGGGCCGGAGCGCAAGTACATCCTCGATATCGTTGCACGGCCGCGCCCCTTGAACGTGGCGGGGGTCGTGCATACGTTCGGGTACGACTTCGCAACGCGGCACTTCGAGATGAGGTTTAGGCCGGAAGAAGCGCGCGCGCCCTCGGAGATCTTCATTCCTGTGGATCGTCATTACCCGGATGGCTTCCGAGTTCGATACGGCGACTTGACCCTCGCCTTGGCCCCGGAAGATCAATCCGCGCTTCAAGTGGTGGAAAACACTGATGGAGTCGATACGGATCTTTTTCGCTGGGATGCTGCGCGCCAGCGGCTGATGGTGAAACGATGGCCGGACGTGCAGTCAAACGGTCTCGCTGCGCTTCAGGTGATACCCGGGCACCAGAACTAACCCTCTTCATTCTCCATTCAAAAAAGCGAAAAGCATAGTGACAGAGCGTGACAACGATAAGCAAGGACTGAAAAGCAAACGCCGGCTGGGACGGCGCGAGTTGCTCGCCTCGGCGGGCCTGGCCGGGGTGGTGGCGTTGCTGCCCGGCCGCGCCAGCTCAGCGCCGCCGCCGCGCTCGGGAACGCCGGGGCTGATGAACGTCGAAGGCGTCTACAACGTGCGCGAGTACGGCGCCGTGGGGGACGGCGAGACCGACGACAGCGGCGCCTTCGAGGACGCCCTCGGCGCCATCGCCTCGGCGGGGACGGGCGTGCTCTACGTGCCGCCCGGTGACTACCGCTTCGACCGGCGCGTGACTAATTCAACGCCGCGCTGGAACGTGGCCATCGTCGGGGCCGGGCAGGGGATCTCCAACCTCTACTCCAACAATTCCGAGGGCGTCTTTCAGTTCAGACGGGCCGAGCGGCGCTCGCAGACGACCATCCGCGACCTGTCGTTTTTTACGGGGCTTTCGGGCGGAGGGACGGCCATCGAGCTTTCGCAGCCGGAGCGCGGCAACCTGCACAAGCGCAACCTCCTCGTGGAAAACGTGGAGATGCGCGGCTCGTCCACGAAGCAGGGATACTTCGACTACGGCATTCGGAGCATCAACCAGTGGCGCCCGCTCTTTTTGAACGTCATCTTCGCCGGACCCTTCGGCGGGGGGGTTCCCCGGGAGCAGGTTCTTGCTGCCACCTGCGCGTTTCAGGCCAACGGTTCGTACGCGCCGAGCTTCCAGAACTGCTACGCGTGGTCAGCGAAGACCGGCTACGAGGTCGTCTCCGAGAGCACGCCGACGGCGCCCGAGGACGCGGCCTTCTACCGCAGCTTCGCCGTGGAGTGCGGTGTGGGAATGGACATCCGCACGCCTACCCCCGAGCCGCAGGTCGAGATCGACACGTGCCACATCAATTGCTACGACGTGGGCATCCGCATGACGCGCAAATATTTTCAGATCACCAACTGCCTCTTGTACAGCCGGGTGTATCGCAACGAAGAGCCGGCGCCGTACAGCGATATCCAGCTCATCGATTCCTTCGGCGGGATCATCGTCGACAACATCTTCCAGCAGCCTACCAACCCGGGGCGGAAGATGATCGAGATCGACAGCGACTGCTACGACATTCAAATCAAAGAAAACCTCTTTCACGCGACCGGGACGGGCATTCACATCGAACGCGGCGCCACAGACATCGTCTGCGCGAGCAACCGCTTCAACACCAGGCCGGACCCGCTGCTGGGCCGCACCTCGGTCGATCCGATCATCGTGGATCCAGGCAGGGGGTCCATTTTCGCCACAGACGCGCACCGCGGGGCCTTGCTGCGCGCTGCCGACCAGAGCGTTCCTGACGCGGAGTGGACGCCAGTGACGTGGGCAGGAGCCGAGTACGACACGGCGGACCTCTGGGAAGAGGACGCGGGCGGCGAGGCGGGCGGCGTCGCGATTCCGGCCAACAAGGGGATTCACTACGTGCAGCTCGCCGCCGGCGTCACCTGGGACGGGGGCGGGGCGGGGCGCCGCCAGGTCGAGTTCACCAAAAATGGCGAAGGCTTCGCCGGCAACGGGCGGGCCAGCGAAGAAAGCCCTTCCGCAGGCTCCACGGCGTCCCACGAGCAGAACATTCAGTCCGCCGTCATCCCCGTGGAGGAAGGAGACGAGCTGCGTCTGCGCGTTCGCCAGACGACGGGCGGCGCGCTCGACCTCTTGCCGGGACCTGACACGTGGTTTTCCGTCGACGTGGTGGACGGCTAAACGCAACGGCTGGCATTCCGAACCAATCCAACAAGAGGTAACAAGATGAAAGAAGACATCACAGAAGCTGACTGTGTACGGGACGGAAACCGGTCAACGCTTAGGCTCTCGCTTGTGGTTGCTCTGTTGCTTGGTGCGCTTTCGTTCGCGGGCGAAGGGGCGGCGGAAACGACAGAGGTGTCTTTTTACGGCGAAAACTCTCCCGAAGGAACATTTGAGAAAGGGACAGAGGGGGACAGCACGGAGGTGGAAGAAGCCAAGCCCCCCAACATCATCTTCATTCTTGCCGATGACCTCGGCTACGGCGACGTAGGCGTCTACGGGCAGCGCATCATACAGACGCCGCACCTGGACCGCATGGCGCGTGAGGGGACGCAGTTCACACAGTTCTACGCGGGCAGCACCGTGTGCGCGCCGTCGCGCTGGTCGCTCATGACGGGCAACCACATGGGGCACGCCTACGTCCGGGGCAATGACTTTCAGCCGTTGCGTCCCCAGGACCGCCCCGTGCCCGAGGTGCTGAAGGAAGCGGGCTACGCGACGGGCATGTTCGGCAAGTGGGGGCTCGGCCGGGAGGGCACCACGGGCGTCCCGCACGAGCAGGGCTTCGACGAGTTCTTCGGCTACCTCACGCACGTACACGCCCACGAGCACTACACCGACTACCTCTGGCGCTCGGACGGCGAGCAGCTGCAGAAGGTCTCCCTGGACACGACGCAGTACACGCACGACCTTTTCGTCAAGGAGTCCTTGGACTTCATCGAGCGGCACCGGGACGAGCCGTTTTTCCTTTACGTGCCGTTCGCCGTCCCGCACGCAGCGCTCACGGTGCCCGACAGCTCGCTCCAGAAGTACTTGGCGCCCAACGGCCGAAGCCTTCTCAAGCCCGAAGCGCCCTTCCCGTGCTGCGGCGTGGCGAACACCTACCGGGGGCAGGAACAGCCGCACGCCGCCTTTGCCGCGATGGTGACGCACATGGACAACAGCGTGGGGCGCCTGCTCGACAAGCTGGAAGCGCTCGGGCTGGACGAGAACACCGTTGTGATGTTTTCGAGCGACAACGGTCCTCACATCGAGGGAGGAGCCGCGCCGGGCTTTTTCGAAAGCAACGGCCCCCTGCGCGGCCTCAAGCGCGACCTCTTCGAGGGCGGCATTCGCGTGCCCATGATCGCCTGGGGCGGGCCGGTCGCGCCCGGGCGCGTGAGCGGCCACATCTGGGCCATGTGGGACTTCTTGCCCACCGCCGCCGAGCTGGCCGGCACGCAGGCGCCCCCGGGCATCGACGGCCTCTCGATGGTCAGCGCGCTCACGGGCCAGGGCCAGCCGCCCAGGCACGACTACCTCTACTGGGAGTTTCACAACACCTGGGGACGCGTCTACGCGCAGGCCTTGCGGCAGGGGCGCTGGAAGGCGATCCGCTTCCGCACGCGCGAGCGCGGGTCGTGGCTGGAGCTGTACGACCTGAGCGAGGACGTGGCCGAGACGAAAGACGTATCCGACGTGTATCCCGAGGTGGCCGACCGGCTCAGCACGCTCATCGACCAGGCGCGCACGGAGCCGGAAATCGACAGCTTCAGGATTCCTTACTGACCCGGCAGCGCTCTTTTCGGGATTTGCTTTCTTGAGATTTGCTTTCTTGCTCTATGAAGAAGCTTCCCGGCCCCGAGCGCGGCCACTCCCTAAAACCGACCAGACGAGCCTTCTTGAAGAGGGCCGGGGCCGCGCTCGCCGTTGCGGCGCTGCCCTCGCCGTCGTGGATGCGCCCCCAGGCGCCGGTCCGCGGGGCTGCGAGCAAGACCTTCCCGCTCACCCACGACTGGCTCTTCGGCGGTCGGGCGACCGACGGCTCGGCGCAGCCTCAGTTCGACGACAGCACGTTCGAGCAGGTGACGCTCCCGCACTGCGTCGCGGACCTATCCTACTGGGACTGGGACCCCGAAAGCTGGGCGGACGTCTGGATTTACAGGCGCCACTTCGACGGTTCGAGGCTGCCTTCCGCCGCGCGCGTGTTTCTCGACTTCGAGGGGGTCATGATCGGGGCTACGCCCACGCTCAACGGCAAGCAGCTGGGCCGGCACCTCGGCGGCTACCTGCCGTTCAGTTACGAGATCACCGACCTGATCGAAGACGGCGGCAACGTACTGGCGGTCGAACTGGACGCGCGGACGCTGGACGTGCCGCCCAACCAGCCCGGCGTCCCCGAGGCGATTGACTACCTCCAGCCCGGCGGGCTGTACCGAAGCGTGAGCCTGCGCGTCGTGCCGGAGACGTTCGTCAGCGACGTGTTCGCCAGGCCCGTGGACGTGCTGAGCGACAGGGACCGCCGGCTGGAAGTGGAATGCCATCTGAACAGCACGGCTGACGCCGAAAGCCCGCTGCTGGTGGACGCAGAGGTGTGCAGCGGCGACCGCTCCCTCGCCCGGGCTACCCGGGAAGTCTCTTCGAGCGACGAGGCGGTGAAGCTGACCATCGGCGGCCTCGAGGCGGTCAACCTCTGGGACGTCAACGACCCGAACCTCTACGACGTGCGGGTGCGCCTCTACGAGAAATCCGCAAAGAAACGTGGGCGAAGAGGCGAGAGAGGGTGCAGCCCCCTCCACGAGTATCACACGCGCACGGGCTTCCGGGAGGCGCGCTTCGAAAAAGACGGCTTTTACCTCAATGGCCGACGCCTCCAGATCTTCGGCCTCAACCGCCACGAGCACTTCCCGTACGTGGGCTATGCCATGCCCGAGCGGGTCCAGCGCAGGGACGCTGAGCTCCTCAAGGAAGAGTTCAACTGCAACATGGTGCGCTGTTCGCACTACCCGCAGTCGCAGCACTTCCTCGACGCCTGCGACGAGCTGGGGCTGCTGGTCTGGGAGGAACCGCCCACCTGGCTGCCGCTCGGGGACGAGGACTGGCAGGATCTCTTCGTCCGCGACGTCGAGGAGATGGTCCGCCGCGACCGCAACCGCCCGTCGGTCATCATGTGGGCGGTGGAAATCAACCACGCCTTTAGCGGCTCTCTCGATCTGTACGCAAGGACCAGACGGGCAGCGAAATCGCTGGACGACACCCGGCCTACGACCGCCGCGCATGGCGGGCGTCCAAACGTGGAGTACGCTCCCGAGGAGTACCTGCAAGACGTGTGGGGGCAGAACGATTACTCGAAAAATCCGGACGAAACGATCTTGAGTCCGGTAGGCGACCTTCCGTATCTGATCACGGAGACGGTCGGCTCTGCCTTTCAGCCTCCGCTCTACCGCCGCACGCTCAGAAAGCAGGAGCAGTCACCGCAGGCCTTCTTGGACGCGCAGCAGCAACAGGCCGTCTTGCACGCCCAGATGCACCATGCGGCGGGTGCCTGTGAGCGCTACAGCGGCGTGCTGGCCTGGTCCGCCTTCGATTACGGCTCGGTGTTCCGAGGGCAGATAGGGTCGGGGAAGATTTACCGGAACATGAAGTGGAACGGGGTCGCCGACATCTTCCGTATTCCCAAGCGCGGCGCCGGCATCTACCGCTCGCAGGTCGATCCCGAAGAAAAGGTGGTGCTAGAGCCGGCCTTCTACTGGATCTTCGACGAGGAGCTGCCGGGACCCGGCGAGGGCGCCATGGTCTGTTCAAACTGCGAGAGGCTGGAGCTTTACATAGACGGCCAGCAGGTCGCCCAGGCGGAGCCCGACCGCGAGGACTTCGACAACCTGGACTACCCGCCTTTCTTTGCCGACCTGACGGTGCAGAACGGCGCCGAGCGGCTGCCGGAATTGCGCATCGACGGTTTCGTCGGGGAGCGCAAGGCGATCTCGCGCTCGTTCTCGGCGAATACCGAACGGGACCAGCTGCGGGTCGAAGCCGACGACGACGTGCTCGAAGCCGACGGGATCGACGCCACGCGGATAGTCCTGCGCGCGGTCGACGAGTACGGCAACCAGCGGCTCTTCGTCACCGGCGAGGTGGAGCTGGAGGTCGAGGGGCCGGGCGAGATAGTCGGCAGCAATCCCTTCTCATTTACCGACACGGGCGGGGCGGGGGCGGTATGGCTCAAAACCACGCAGGGCGGCGTCGGCACGGTCACGGTGCACGCGGCGCACGCCGACCTCGGCACCCGGGCGGCTGCTGTAAGTGTGCGGGAGTAAAGTGGAGGATGAATCAACGTTCCATGCGGGTCGTGCTGGAGTGACGGTGCGGGTCTTCAACAACCGCGAACCCGAATAACCGATGGGAGATATGAGCCGGGAAGAACAACCGTCTCTCGAAGAAAAGAACGGCATAGAGGGCGATCCTTGCTGCCCGCCGGGATGTTGCGACGGCGGGGGAATGGAGCGGCGAGAATTTATAAAGCGAACCGGCATGGGGGTGGCGTCGCTGTCCCTGCTGGGCGGCGCCAGCTGCGCGAGCGTGAAAGACCTCCCGCAGAGCACCCACCACATCCCGGCAGACAAGGACCTGGACCCGCAGTGGATTGAGGCGCTCTTTGCGCGCGGCACGCGCCGGCCGTACCGGGGCGAGGAGCTCGAAACCATCGGTATGCCTTGCGGGGGCATCGGTGCGGGCCAGCTCTACGTGCGCGGCGACGGCACGCTGGCACACTGGTGGATCGCCAACAACGCGCACAACACCGGCCCGGGCTTCTACCGATGGCTCGCTACGCCGGCGGGCACCTACGAGCAGAACTACCACACCTTTCGGCCTTTCAGCCCCATCGAGCAGGGCGCGGCGCTGCGGGTCGAGCCAGCCGGCGGCGGGGGGGCGGCGCAGATGCGCGAGCTCAGCCGGGAAGGGTTCGACGAGATTCGCTTTTTCGGAGAATACCCGGTCGCCACCATCGAGTACGACGCCGAAGAAGATTCGGCGTGGCCGGTCGAGGTGCAGGCGGAAGTCTTCTCTCCTTTCATCCCGCTCAACACCCGCGACTCGGCCCTGCCGGCGACCGTGCTGCGATACACCATAAAGAACACGTCGAACCAGCCCGTAAAGGCCACCCTGGCCGGCTGGATGGGAAACCCCGTCTTTCTGGGACACGCCGGGCGGGTGGCGGCCCAGAACCACAACAGCGTGGTCCGCGAAGGGGGTATGACCGGCGTTCGTATGAGAGCAGTCGAGGCGTCGAGCGACCAGCTCGCCGAGCGCCGCGTCGAGGTTTTCGAAGATTTCGAGAGCGACACCTTCGAGGGCTGGCGCGCCGAGGGAACGGCCTTCGGAGACGGGCCGGTCACGAAGGAGCGCGCCGCAGAGGAGATGGAGGGCGTCGTAGGCAATCGCTTCGCCACCTCGCTGTACGGCGAGGGAAACGGCAAAGGCCGGCTCGTCTCCGATCCCTTCACGGTGCCCATGCGGTACATCGTGTTCGAGGGAGAAGGGCACATGATACCGGAGGAGATCGACGTGCAGCTCGTCGTGAACGGCCGGGTCGTGCGCACCGCCGTGGGCTTTTCGAACGGCGAGTTGACGATCCGCTACTGGAACGTGCATCCCTTCGTCGGAGAGCAGGCGCGCATACAGGTCATCGACCGGCGGTCTGGAAATCGGCGCAGCCTCGGCATCGACCAGATTTACTTTACCAACAGGCCGCCGCTCTCGGAGGAGCCGTTCTCGCCCGCCCACCCGCAGTACGGCACGGCAGCGCTCGTCGCGTTGGGCGATGCGGTCGCCTCGGCCACCGCCGCGTGGGAGAGCAAGGAAGGCGGCCTGAAGGACCTGATGGAACAGGGGAGGCTGTCGGGGCCGGGGGAGGCCACGCACGCGCTGGAAGCAAAGCATTGCGGAGCGGTGGCCCAGACGGTGCGCTTGGCGCCTGGCGAGGAGAAAACGCTCTCGTTTCTCGTGGTCTGGCACTTCCCAAACCGCCACCAGCTCAACGGCTCGATTAGCTGGGGCGAGCCTGCCAGCGTGAAAGGACCGCGCGTGGGCAACATGTACAACAATTTGTTCGAAGATGCCCCCGACGTGGCGCGCTACGTCGCTGATAACTACGACCGGCTGACGCGCGAGACGCTTCGCTTTCGGGACACCTACTTCGATACGACGCTGCCCTACTGGTTCGTTCAGCGTGTCGGGATGCCGCTGGCGAACCTGGCCACCGAGGTGTGCCAGTGGCGCGAGAACGGGCGCTTCTGGGGCTGGGAGGGCGTGGGCTGCTGCCAGGGCACCTGCATTCACGTCTGGAACTACGAGCAGGGGATGGCGCGGCTCTTCCCGACCCTCGAGCGCAGCGTCCGAGAGATGCAGGACCTCGACCGCGAAGAGGGGCTCTACCCCGACGGAGCCGTGGCTTTCCGGGGGCGCGGCGCCAGCGGCGAGCTGACCCACCCGGTCATGGATGGGCAGGCCGGTACGGTGCTCAAGGTCTACCGCGAGCACCAGATGTCGCCCGACGACGCCTTTCTCCGGCGAAACTGGCCGCAGACTAAGCAAGTGCTCAACTGGCTCATCGAGCAGGACGCCAACGCCGACGGCATGATCAGCGGCGAGCAGGCCAACACGTACGACGTGGAGTTCTTTGGGGAGAACACGTTCGTGGGCGCGCTTTACCTGGCGGCGCTGCGCGCGGGGGAAGAGATGGCGCGCTGGATGGGCGAGGCAGGCTACGCGCGCCGGCTGCACGGCATATTCGAGCAGGGCCGGCGGCTTACCATGCAGGAGCTGTGGAACGGCGCCTACTTCATCCAGGACATAAACTGGGAGAAGCACCCACAGCACCAGTACGGTGAAGGGTGCCTATCAGACCAACTCTTCGGGCAGAACTGGGCGCACCAGGTGGGGCTCGGCTATCTCTACCCGGAAGAAAGCGTCCGCGAGGCGCTCGGCGCCATCTGGAGGTACAACTGGGCGCCGAACGTGGCGGCGCAAAACCGCGAGCATCCGCCCTGGCGCATGTTCGCGCGTCCCGGCGAGCGCGGCCTCTTTACCTGCACGTGGCCGCGGAGCGAGCACCCCGGCGGTCACGCCGTCCGCTACAAAAACGAGGTGTGGACGGGCATTGAGCACCAGGTGGCCAGCCACATGATCAGAGAGGGCATGCTCAAAGAGGGGCTGGCCGTCGTGCGCGGCGTGCACGAGCGCTACGACGGCGTCAAGCACAACCCGTGGAACGAAGTCGAATGCGGGGACCACTACGTGCGGGCGCTCGCCTCCTGGGGGGCACTGCTCGGCATCTCGGGCTTCGAGTACGACGGCCCGGCGGGCCACATCGGCTTTGCCCCGCGCCTGCGGCCGGAGGATTTTCGGGCTTTCTTTTCGGCAGCCGAAGGCTGGGGGCACCTCGTGCAGAAGCGAAACGGAAAAAAGCAGACGAACCGCCTGGACCTCAAGTGGGGGCGGCTTCGAGCGCGCACGCTCGGCTTCGAGCTTCCCGAGGACGCCCGGCTCACTGAAACGGCCGTGACGGTAGCTGGCCGCGCCGTCCCGGCAGAGGCCGTGCAGGAAGACCGACAGTTGATTTTCAAATTGGAAGCACCGGCTGTCTTCAAATTGGAAGCACCGGCTGTCGTGGAAGCCAACCAGACGCTCGAGGCGCAAATGCGATGGGCGTAACGCGACCGAACCCAACAAAAGGAACGCTCACAAAAGAGAGAACGCCTTATGCAAACAGTCTATTCGTGTTTTTTAAAGCAAATGAGGTTTGCGCAGAGTATCGGGCTTCTGGTTCTCATGCTGGTGCTGTGCTCCTGCTCTGGCGCCGAGCGGTCGCAGAATGGTAGTGGCAGCGGCGACGCAGCGCAACGCAGCGACGACGCGCGTCCCAACATCGTGGTCATCATGGCCGACGATATGGGTTACTCAGATCTCGGCAGCTACGGCGCCACGGTGATACAGACGCCGCACCTCGACCGGATGGCGCAGGAGGGGCTCCGGTTCACGCAGTTCTACAACAACTCGAAATGCACGCAGAGCCGCGCCTCCTTGCTCAGCGGGCTGTACTACCAGCAGACCGAGAATCTGAAGCTGCAAAATCACGTCACGGTCGCTGAGGTGCTCGAACAAGCGGGCTACCGGACGATCACGGCCGGGAAGTGGCACCTGGACGGCCCGCCCCCCTCGGAGCGTGGCTTCGAGCGCAACTTCGGATTTCTGGGCGGACTCACGAACTACTTTACGGGAAAACCCGGGGGGCCGTGGCGCCTCAACGGCAAACCCTACGAGGTGCCCGAGGACGACTTCTATGCGACGCACGCTTTCACCGACTACTCCATCGAGTTTGTAAACGAAGCCGTCTCGCAAGACAAGCCGTTCTTCCTGTACCTGGCCTACAACGCGCCGCACTGGCCTCTGCACGCCCCGGAAGAAACCATCGACAAGTACCGGGGCAAGTTTATGATGGGCTGGGAGTCGCTCCGAGAGCAGCGCTACGAGCGCCAGCTCGACACCGGGGTCATAGAAGAGAAGTGGGCGCTGGCTTCGAGCACCACGCCTGCCCGGTACTACCCGTCCGTTCCCGACTGGAACAGCCTCTCGGCAGAGCAGCAGCGGTCGCAAGATTTGTTCATGGCCGTCTATGCCGCCATGATCGATGAGATGGACCGGGACATCGGACGGCTCGTGCGACGGCTCGATGAGCTGGGAGAGAAGGAAAACACGCTGGTCATCTTCCTCTCCGACAACGGCGGCTGTCCCTACAGCCACCACAAGACACCAGACGTTCCACCTGGACCGGCCGATTCCTGGCACACCTACGACACGCAGTGGGCGTACGCGTCCAACACGCCCTTTCGCGGGTACAAGCGCCAGTCGCTGGAAGGAGGGACGGCGACGCCGTTTATCGTCTCCTGGCCCGCCGCTATCGGTGCTGATCGCCAGGGGCAGATCACTGGCGAGGTGGGGCACCTCATCGACCTGATGCCTACCTTCCTGGAGGTGGCGGAGGCCGACTATCCGTCTCGCTACGACGGTCACGAAGTGCTTCCGCTGGAAGGGCGCTCGCTGCTGCCAGTCTTTCGCGGCGAGCCGTCTTTTGAGCGCGACCCTGTTTTCTGGGAGTTTCGCCGCCACGCCGGGGTGCGGCAGGGGCAGTGGAAGCTGGTGGGGTTTCGGAACCGGGACTGGAAGCTCTACGACATGAACGAAGACCGCACGGAGCTGCACGACCTCTCGAAGGAGAGGCCCGAAAAGCGCGCAGACCTCATAGACAGGTACACCCGGTGGGCCGAGCGCGTGGGCGCCAAGTTTCCTAAAACGAAGTGATGGCCGCCGTCGGCGAAAGGGCCAAGCCGGGACTTTCCGCTCCGCAGCCCTGTTCGCCCGACGCGCTGAGCTCGCCTCGACATTTCGCGACGACCTAAGCATTGATCAGATGAGAAGAGTCATGGTTCGCCGGTCCTGGACCTCCCTGAGCGTACTCGCACTGCTGGTCGTGGCAGGGGCTGGCGGCTGCGCGCCGCCAGCGTCACTGGAGCAGGGTGCCAAGGCGCAGAATACCGAGGTGCAGGGAGCCGGACAGCCCGCCGCACGGGTCGAGCGTCCCAACTTCGTTCTGATTCTTTCCGACGACCAGGGGTGGAAAGACTTCTCGTTCATGGGGCATCCGGTGATCGAGACCCCCCACATTGACGCGCTGGCTTCTGAGAGCGCTGTTTTCGTCAACGGCTACGTGCCTACTTCGCTCTGCCGCCCCAGCCTGGCCACCATCGTCACGGGCCAGTATCCGCATCAGCATGGCATTACGGGCAACGACCCGCCGGAGGGGGTGGACCGCGCGCGGATGCTGCGCTTCATTGCCCACACGTCGAGCCTTCCGCGCGTCTTACGCGAGCTGGGGTATTCGAGCATGCAGACGGGGAAGTGGTGGGAGGGCCACTACGGGATGGGCGGCTTCACCCACGGCATGACCATCGACAGCAAGGCCCCCGGCACCGCGCTGCCAGCCCCGCGCACGGGCGAGCGGGGGCGTCACGGGGATGCAGGCCTCTACATCGGCCGCGAGACGATGCAGCCCATCTACGACTTCGTAGAAGCGCACGACGACGAGCCGTTTTTCCTGTGGTACGCTCCGCTGCTGCCGCACTTCCCGCACAACCCGCCGGAGCGCCTTCTGAAAAAGTACCGGGCGGAGGGGCGTCCCGTGCGTCTGGCCAAGTATTACGCCATGGTGGAGTGGTTCGACGAGACGGTGGGCGAGCTTCTCGGCTACCTCGACGAGCAGGGCTTGCGCGAAAACACCGTGGTGCTCTTCGCCGTCGACAACGGCTGGATTCAGAACGTGGACCGTGAACGAGGGGAGCCGCCGTATGCTGCGCGGAGCAAACGCTCGCCCTACGACATGGGAGTGCGCACCCCGATTATGGTGCGCTGGCCTGGCCACGTAGAAGCCGGAAGACGCGAGGCACTGGCCTCGACGACCGATTTTTTCCCGACGGTGTTGAAAGCCATCGGGCGCCGCGTGCCCCCCAGCTTGCCGGGCCGGAACCTGCTGGCGATGGCAGCGGGCGAACGGACGCGCGAAGCCGTCTACGGGGAAATCTTCACGCACGACCTGGTGAGTCTCTCCCGCCCGCTGGCCGGGTTGAAGTACCGATGGGTGCGTAGCGGCGACTGGAAGCTGATTGTGCCAGCCGAGGGCGGCCAGGCCGCCGGGGAGGCGTCGGAGCTGTTCAACATCGCCAGCGACCCCGGCGAAACGACCAACCGCATTGAGGAGCATCCGGAGGTCGCCCAGCGGTTGCGGGCACTGCTCAATGCGTGGTGGGACCCCCACCACAGCGCCCCGGGGGGCCACGAAGGCGAGTACCGATGGGAGGACATGAGTCAGCGCGAAAGCCGAGGCCGAGAGGGAGACTTCTGAAAACGCTGGTTCTTACTCGTGGACGAGCGGCTTGGCCGGCGTTGCGAAGAGGGAAAACTCGGAGACTTGAGGGCGTGAACAACCGCAGGAGCGGCTGTAAGCCGGAGTTCAGAAAGCAGCCTTGTTATTGAGCACGCGCTTTTCAGCGGCACACTGAATTCGACTTACCCACTCAGGAGAGAAAGATGAGAAAGCACCTGTTTCCCCTTTGCGTACCCCATGCGATGCTGCTCGCGCTGGCAGCGACGTTGCTCGCACTTGGGGCTTCTTACTCCTCGCCGAAGAAGCAGCAGGGCGCTACAGTTCAGGCCCCTAACATCCTCATTTTCGTCGCTGACGATGCCGGCTGGCGCGACTTCGGCGCTTACGGCAACGACGCTATCCGCACGCCCAACATCGACCAGCTCGCAGAGCAGGGACTGCTGGTGCAGCGCGCCTTTTTGACTACGCCGCAGTGCAGCCCCTCGCGCATCAGCATTCTGACGGGCAAGTACCCCCATGCCACCGGCGCGGAAGACCTGCACATGCCGCTTCCCGAGGACGAAGCCATTCTGCCCGCGCACCTGCAGCAGCAGGGCTACTTTACCGGCCACATGCGCAAGACCCACTACGGAAGGCACGGCAAGGAGCAGTTCCAGTGGTACTCGCAGAAGCTCTCCAGCGCCTTTCCCAACTTCCTCGACGAAGCAGACAGCCGTCCGTTCTTTCTCTGGGTGGGCTTTCAAGACCCGCACCGCCCCTACAGCGAGGGCGCGCTCGACACCCCGCACGACCCGGACGACGTCGAGGTGCCGCCCTACCTGGCCGACACGCCCAAGACGCGCCAGGACCTCGCGCGCTACTACGACGAGATCGGCCGCATGGACGGCCAGATCGGGCGCTTCGTGGAGGAGCTCGAACGCCGGGGGATGCGCGAGAACACCCTCATCGTTTTCCTCAGCGACAACGGCGCGCCGTTTCCCCGGGCAAAAGGGTCACTCTACGACGCCGGAACACGCACGCCGCTCATCTTCACGTGGCCCGCTCGGGTCGAGCCGGGCACGCGGACCGACGCCCTGACGAGCGTAATCGACCTCGCGCCCACGCTGCTGGAACTGGCCGGCGCGCCGCTCCCGGACGGCATACAGGGCGAGAGCCGCCCCGACATGATTCTGAACCCGGGCTCCTACACGGGCCGCGAGTACGTCTTCAGCGAGCGCAACTGGCACGACTGCGACGAGCACATGCGCAGCGTACGCTCTGACCGCTACAAGCTCATCCTCAACGAGGACTACACGGAGCTGCCCGCGTGCATGGCCGCCGACTTGGCCAGCAGCCCCTCTTGGTACGAACTGCGGCGTCTCAGAGAGGCCGGTGAACTGACGGACGCTCAGCGTCTCATCTTCGAGGTGCCACGGCCCCGCGTCGAGCTATACGATTTGGAAGCGGATCCGTGGGAAATCGAAAATATTGCGGGCGACCCGGAGGGCGCCGAGGTAGCCGGGCGTTTGGCGCGAGAGGTGCTGGGGACATGGGAAAGAGAAACAGGGGACTTCCCGCCCACGCGGCGCCTGCGCGACGACCACACCGATCGCGTGACGGGAGTCCGCTTTGGCAGCAGTGTCCCCCCCATGTATCATTTGCTGGGAGACCAAGATGCTTCAAGCGAAAAGTGACCTGCATCTGCGTCCATTGCGTCCGTATTCCAGGAACGAGTTTACAGGTGCGCCTCGACCTGAGTTTGCCTCTCTGAACCTCGAAGAGCACATGGAGCACTCTCACACAGGACACAAGGGAGGTCCGGACGTTCGCCGCCGTTGTGAGGCTGCCAGGCGGTGTTGGGTGACTTCGGTTGTTAAGATGTTGGTGCTCTTCTTGTGCACCACTGCACAGGCACAGAGTCAGATGGGGGCAGGAAGAACGCCCGGTGCGGCAGAGCGGGAAACAGTTTCACAGCCGAACATTCTCGTCTTCTTTGTAGACGATCTGGGGTGGGCGGATACTGAGCCGTATGGTAGCACTTTCTACGAGACTCCAAACGTCAGCCGGCTGGCCGAAGAGGGTATGCAATTTATGCAGGCCTACGCGCACCCGTTGTGTTCGCCCAGTCGGGCTGCTCTGTTGACGGGGAAGTATCCGGCGCGGCTTCGAATGACCAAAGCCATTACCAGCCGCGAAGTCATAACTGATCCGAGCGTGCCGAATCGCGATCGTAGTAGGTTCACTGTGACGGAGCCTCAACAGCGAACGTTTCTGCCGCTTGGGGAGCGCACAGTGGCCGAGGCGCTCAGGGAGGGAGGAGGCTACAACACCTACCACCTGGGAAAGTGGCACCTGAGCCCTAATGGCCGCTGGCCGAAGTGGGCGAAGTATTCTCCGCACCATCAGGGCTTTGAGCACGTCGTGGGGGTCGGAGGGCCCGGTCCTGGAACGTACTTTTCTCCTTACGGCATTCCCCTCCTGCCGGACGGCCCACCGGGGGAATACCTGACCGACCGCCTCAGCCGGGAAGCGGTCGCACTTTTGGAAAAAGAAAAGGTCAAGGAGGGACCCTTTTTCATGTACCTGGCGCATCACAACGTACACGGCCCTTGGCAGGGGGAAGAGGAGTTGGTGGCGAAATATGCGCGCAAGCTCCGAAGAAAGGACGATTTTGGGCACCAGATGAATCCCATCAACGCAGCCAAGGTGGAAAGTATAGATCGAAGTCTGGGACGCATCATAGAAGCACTCGAACAAACGGGAATGGCTTCGAACACCGTTTTGGTTTTTACCTCGGACAATGGAGGAGTGGTGCATGTGAAGAACCCCGTGCCAGCGACGTCGAACCACCCCCTGCGGAACGGCAAAGCATCGATCTATGAAGGCGGAGTGCGGGTGCCCATGATCGTGCGGTGGCCCGGTGAGGTGAGGGCGGGAGTGAAAAACGAGACGATCACTCACATTGTGGACCTCTATCCCACGTTTTTGGGGCTGGCTGGGGTGAACCCAGATCAGCATAAGCTCTTGGACGGGGAGAGTCTGCTGCCGGTCTTGAAGCGTACAGGGGAATTAAACCGCGAGGCTGTCTACCACCATTTCCCTCACTACCTGAGGGCGACTGGAAACTCTCCTGCAACCTCCGTTCACAGCGGTCGCTACAAGCTAATTCGTTTCTATGGGGCGGGCCCCGGCCAGACGGACAGGTACGAACTGTACGACTTGCAAGAAGATGTAAGTGAGGCCAATAATATTGCCGAACATCGACCGGAGAAAGTGGAGGAACTAAAAAACCTAATGGAAGCGTGGCTGAGAGATACAAATGCGCTTCTTCCCAAAAAGAATCCGAACTATAATCCGGAGGCCTCTTCCTGGTCTCGCCAGTAAAGCGGTAGCAAACTCGCGAAAATCACCAAACCGGGACATGCTCCACCTGCGCATCGCAGGCGCAAGCCTGGCATTTATAACGCTTCTGACTGTGGCGTCTTCTACCGGAGGGCGTCTTCCGGTCTCTTCACCAGAGGCGGAGCCAGATGCAGGAATCGACGACGACGACAGCGTCGGGCGAGGAGTTCATTCGTACCTGCGTCGGCATCCAGAGGTCACTGAGCAAAAGACGCTGGAAGTGCACTACGCGAGCCATCAGCGGAAAGCATTTCGGATAAAGGCTGCGAACTACGCCTTAGCGTTCAAGCTGGCATCGCCTGATATTGGGTTGGCTGCCCTGCGAGCGGCGCCACAAGCCCAAAGCCTGATTGAACAGGGACTGAATCTGCGGGTGACCTCGGCTGATGGACGCGTCTTCGAAAGCGCACGAGCGTCCGAGAAAAGCCGTCTGAACATTTTTCGTCACGGCCCGCACTATTACGACGCACATGTCTTCGACCTGCTGCCCACCAGTGCAGGAGGCGACACGCTGGGCGTGCGCGGTGAGGTCGTCTTCCACGCTTACCCAGAACGGCTGTACCTGGAAGTCGAACTTCACGGCACAGCACCGGCTTCCGTCGCATCGGCAGAGGTGGAATGGACGCTGGATGCAGCCTCTTGCGACCGCTACCTGACCTCCGAGGGGACTAAGGCGCTTCGCCGACGGACTGTCTATCGGGACCGACATGCCGAGGGCAACGCCGTGCTGGGAGTGACAGGGCACCGTGGAACGTTCGGGCTCATCCTTCCCGACAGCGCGGGGACCGCCAGCCTGGGGCTTGTCGAGGAAGCGGGCCAAGTGCGCATCACGCAGCGGTTCGCACTGGGAGCGGGCGGAGCGGATGTTCACTTCGGGAGCGGCACCTCACGGTCGCTGTATGCCCGTCTGTTCCTGGGCGCTGAGGACGACTTTGGAGGGTTGAAGGCCGCCCGGCAACTGGAGAGGCACCCGCTGTCCGGCGAAGACTTCAGAGTCGGAGGCAATGCGCGTTTCAGGGGGTACGACGCGCGGAAAGGACACTACACCATCACGGCACGCAGCGGTCTACATGGCGATGGCCCCGTTGTCGGTCAAGAACGACGAGCGGGGCCGAAAAATTTACGTCAAGCATGCTGACGCACTTCATTAATCGCGTCTGGAAGCCGGAATTATCACTGACACCGAGGGCCGCGCGCTGCCGTTTCTCGTGCAGGGAAGCAAAAATTTCGGAGGAGAAGATGAAGAGCCTTTCTACAATCCTGGCGATTCCGCTTACAGTGAATCTTATTTTCCGCTCGTTCTGGCGCCCGGTGAGCAGGTGGAGTTGCGCGTACTGTCAAACACGAAGGTCCGCTCCTCTGCTTGATATGCCTCGTCGCCTGCTGGCACTTCTATTCGGATCGCTATTTCTGGTTGGGGCGATCAGTCTATGGGGCACCGAAGATGTCTGGGCACAGCAGCCCCCTGGGGGAGAACAAACCACGGAGAAGCGCCCCAACGTAATCGTCATTTTCACGGACGACCAGGGCTACGCCGACCTGTCCGCGCAGGGCATTCTCGACGACGTCGAAACCCCCAACATCGACCGGCTGGCGAAAAACGGCGTGCGATTCACGAGCGGGTACGTCACAGCCCCGCAGTGCACCCCTTCGCGGGCGGGCCTGATCACGGGAAGGTATCAGCAACGCTTCGGGGTCGGGCACATCGGACTCGGGCCGCTTCCGCTGGAAGAGACGACGATTGCCGAGCGCTTGAAGGCCGCCGGCTACGCCACAGGCATGGTCGGCAAGTGGCATCTGGAACCGAACCGGACGCACCGCGCCTGGGCCCAGCGACAGCAGCCCGCGTTGCCCATCAACGACAAAGGGCACGTTCAGCTACAGTTCGAGAAACACATCCGCCCTTACATGGCCGATGCTCGAGGGTTCACCGATGTGTTCCAGGGACTGCGGAACCGATACTGGCACAACTACACGCTCGACGGCCGGTCGTTGCCTCAGTCTCGGTACGGGAAGGTCGAGGGCTACCGGCTGAACATCCAGTCCGAGGCGGCCGTGGCCTTTATCGAGCGTCATCACGACGAGCCCTTCTTTCTCTACTTTGCCCCCTTTGCTCCACACGTTCCCCTGGAGGCCACCGAGGAGTACCTGAGTCGATTTCCCGGCCCCATGCCGAACCGGCGGAGGTACGCCCTGGCGATGCTCTCGGCCGTAGACGAGGGTGTGGGTCAGATTCTGAAGGCACTCAGTGAGCATGATCTAACGAAGAACACGATGATCTTCTTTATTTCGGACAACGGGGCTCCGCTCAAAATTATTAAGGAAGATCTTCCGCTTGATGTACGCGGCGCGGCTTGGGACGGGTCGCTCAATAACCCGCTCCGCGGGGAGAAGGGAATGGTAATGGAGGGAGGCGTGCGCGTGCCGTTTGTCGCTTCCTGGCCCGGCACGTTTCCGGCAGGCCGGGTCGAAGAGAAGCCCGTCATCGCGCTCGACGTGGGCGCAACGGCTCTTGCGGCAGCCGGTTTGGCCGTGCCCGACCGGCTCGACGGCATCGATCTCGCACTTCATTTGCAGGATGGGGAGGAGTTGCCGCAGCGTCCTCTCTTCTTCCGCTTTTGGGGGCAGGCCGCCGTCCGTGACGGGCGTTGGAAGCTGCTGGCGCTGCCGGGAGGACGGCGCTACCTCTATGACATGCACGCCCCCCTCAACGAGCTTGAGCGTGAGAACACTCTTGATCAGCATCCAGCAGTCGCGCAACGACTTGAGCGCCTGCTTGAGCGCTGGCAGGAGCAGCTTGAGGATAAACAACCCCGTGAAGAACTAAATAGGCAAGAGCAGAAATGGTACGATCACTATCTGGAAGGCCAGCGTGATCTGAAGGGCCAGGGTAGCCACTGATGCTGCGTAGCAGCAAGTTTGACGGGTTTTGCAGCGGTCATTGCGCCACCCGCTCTCGCAGCCTATTTCCAGACTGCTTGCTACCTCTCTACTGTTTGGCAACTACTTCTTCTCATGCCTGCTCTCAGAAATATGCCAACGGGGCTGCGGCTGTGCAGGCCGGCCATTTCCTGGAGGCTTTTCCGGGCAGTCATTATGTCTTTCGTCGTAGCCTTTGCGGTCAACGGACTGGTACGCGCGGGAGGCACAGCACATGCGCAACAGCCGGCTTCCCCGTCGGTTGAGTCCAGTATCTTGTGTAATTAGCAGTACGGCCTACGCCGAATAGAGAAGGCCACCGCGTTCCGTTAGGTTGGTTCTGACCCGCTAAAGTCGCACTCAACCCAACCTGCTGACGATGGCCGACCTGCAAATTATCCTCGACGAAGAGAAGATCCAAGAAGTCCTATTTGGCGATCGTGGCATGGCCGTTTTGATGGAATCGGTACTGAATGAGGTGCTCCAGTCAGAGATGACAGGTCACCTCGGTGCGGCTCCAGAAGAGCGCAGCCAGGGCCGGCGTGGCTACCGCAATGGCAGCTACGAGCGCGAGCTGACCACGCGCGTTGGCACACTCCAACTGGAGGTGCCCCGCGACCGAGACGGCACGTTCTCTACGGAGCTTTTCGACAGGTACCAGTCGGAGTTGGCAAAAGGCCTTGAAGGTCAAGTCAGGGCCTGGGCCGAGCGCCCGCTGGGGAAGTGCCCGTTCCTGATCTGCGACGCCATGCAGGTTAAGGTTCGGCGGCAGGGGGCTGTGCGCTCTACGACCGTACTGCTGGCCGTGGGCGTGACTGCGGAAGGGCAGCGCGAGATTCTGGGGCTGGAGGTGGCCTTCGGGGAGACCGGCGCGGCGTGGAAGCGCCTGCTCATCCAACTCAAAGGGCGCGGCCTCTGCGGCGTTGAGGTCGCCACCAGGAGATGCGCACGATGGGCTGCGCCAGGCCGTCGAGGCGAGCTTCCCCGGCGTAATATGGCAGCGCTGCCAGGCACACTTCCGGCGCAACGTACCCTCAGGCCAAACGCCGGTCAGGCTCAAAGATAAGATGCACGAAGCGCTCAGCGCGGTCTTGGAAGCCACCTCACCAGCGAAAGCGCGCGCAGCCTTCGAGCAGGCCGTTGCGAAGCTGGAGGGGAAAGCCGACAAGGCACTCGCCGTGTTCGAAGAAGGCTTCGAGGACGCCACCGCCGTGCTGGCCCTGCCGCCGAAGTATCGCCGGAGGCTTCGCACCTCAAACATGATAGAGCGGTTCATTGAGGAAATCCGCAGGCGCGAGAAGGTCATCCGCATCTTCCCCGGCGTGCAGTCGGTCTGGCGGCTCGTCGGCGCGCTCTGCGTCGAAAAGCACGAGGAGTGGCCGCGCCGGGAGGCGCTATCTGACAATGGACGAGTTTTACCGCTGGAAAGCATCGCACGAAGAAGGGCAACCGCTACCGAAAGCAGCCTGACTGACAGCCCCCTGAACGCCCGACCTGACGGAATGGCTAATTACACGCAATTCAGGACTTGATCTCCCCGTCTCGTATGCCGGTGGCTGCGTTGCAGAGCGCGCCGGTGCTGACGCTTCCAGCAGGTTCGGACTCGCTGCATCCCCCCGCCCTGCCGCTGGCGCTTCGTCCGCCTCCACCGTAGAATCTCAACGCGGTCGGTCGGCTCAATGCCTCGAAGGCTGCCTACAGTAACTGGACGGAAGGAGGCTTGAATACCCTCGCACTCACAATCGCTTTCACAGGCCGGGCGGGGCGAAAGACCGAGAACTGGAAACAACAGCACGCGGCCAACCTCGCGGTGGGCTTCATTCAGCAAGACACCCTCACGGTTCGAAAGGCCAACGACCGCTTACATCTTTCCAGTACTCTGCGGCACCGCGGCAACGGGTTCTTCCAGACATTCAATCCCACGCTCGCAACCAGTCTGCGCACGCAGTTTCTCACAGAGTTCAATCATAAGAAAAACCCCTTCTCTGACGGGCGCGAACCGCCCGTTGAGGTGTCCGATTTTCTCGCGCCGGCCACGTTTACCCAATCGGTGGGACTTACCTACGAGCCAGCGCCCTGGATCTCACAGCGTTTGAGTCTCGGGGGGAAGGAAGTCCTCGTCGCGGACCGGAATCTGCGGGCACTTTATGGACTCACGCCTGGAGATGGTTTCCGGTACGACGCAGGACTCGAGTCCACGACGGAACTGGACCGTCGCTTATTTGAGGATGTGCGCGTGCAGTCGTCGCTGCGCCTCTTCGCTGCCTTCAACCGCGACAGTCCGGACATGCTTGGGGAAAACCTGCTGAGGTTGAAATTCAACAAGTGGTTTAGCCTGGACTTCGAGTTCGACGCCCTCTACGACGGCGACGTGACGCGAGCTCTACAAGTCAGGGAGGTTATTTCGCTGGCCGCTTCTCTCAAGATGCTTTGACAACCCAAGCGCAAGGGACTTGTCGAAGGACTTGGTCTCGTGTGGCCCCTGAATCGGGCAAAATGCGATAAAGCCGTTTGCCCACACCGCCACGCAACATCACGCGGGCGGGCGGTTGATATTGGTTTAAAGACTGCATAAATTAACGAGTAATAATTTCAATAATGAACGCTTGTTCAAAGGTGCTGTACCGCAGAACTCCGTTTCTGCGAAGTGCCGGTTCATTTCCAAGCAGACAGAGGAGCCCCACTCATGGCTGACGAAGAAACCCCAAAGGCGAAGAGGTCGCTTACGAGACGCGCTTTCTTAAACCGAACCGCGGGAAGCCTCGTGGCCAGCGCTTTCATTGGGGGCGCGGGTCGCAGCAGCGCACGAGCAAAGGATGCGGGAGGGTCCAGCGCGCCGGCTGCTGGTGGTCTCGGGGACGGGCTGCAAAGGCGAGAGGTGCCTTGGAGGAGTCTCAGCACCGGTCACGTCCGGCCAGCGGGCTGGATTGAGCAGAAGATGCGGCTCGACCTGCACCAAGGGCTCACGGGCAACTACGACGAGGTATCGCGAAACGTCAATCTCAATCTGTTCGTGAAGCAGAACCGGGAGCCGGGTACGAAAATCGAAAATCCGCTGCGGGGTAAGGAGAAGGCCTGGTGGGCCGGGGAGCACGAAGGGTATTGGAAGGACGCTGTCGTCCGCACGGCCTTTTTGCTCGACGAGCCGGCGTACCAGAAACAGGCCGGACAGTGGATGGAGGAAATCGTGGAAGCGCAGGGCAAAGAGGGGTACATCGGCATCTATTCCCCGGAAGGGCGCTTTCCGAGCAAGGGATTCGACGGCGAGCTGTGGACGCAGAGCCGCATGTTCCAGGCGCTCCTGGCCTACCACGAGTTCACGGGCGAGCAGCGCGTTCTCGATGCCGTGGAGCGCGCCGTGAGTCTGACGCTGGGCCATTACATGGACGAAGGGACCTACTTCGGCCGCCCGAAAAACGACACCGGCGGGGGCGTTCCCCACGGCGTGGGCTTCATGGACAGCCTGGAATGGCTCTACCGGCTCACGGGTAAGAGCCGGTACAAGGAGGGGGCGGTGTGGCTCTTCGAAGATTACTCGGCCAGCGAGACGGGGCAGCCGGACATGCGGCTCAAAAACCTTCTCGATCCCGATAAGCTCTGGGTGGGGCACACGCCGCACATCACGGAGGGGCTGCACATGCCGCAGATCAGCTATGCCTTCACGGGCAAAGAGGAGTACCGCCGCGCAGCCGACAACACGCTCGTCAAGCTGGACCTGCACATGAACCCGGGCGGTGGCATCGTCGGGAACGAGAGCGTGCGCAGCGTCAAGGGAGGCGGCAAGGTCGCCGGGGAATACTGCTCGGTAACGGAGAGCGCGTATACCCTGAACCGCCTGCTGGCCTACCGGAAGGACCTGGCGGTGGGCGACCGCGTGGAGCGTGGCACGCTGAACCACGCGCAGGGCGCCCGTTTTCACGCTCCCAACCGCGCGGCCCTCTACCTCGCCTACGACAACCAGTCCTCGGCCGACGACCCGCGCAAGTACGGCGACCGCCACCTCTACGCCGCCACGCACAGATCGGCCGACTGCTGCACGCTCAACTCGACGCGGCAGATGCCGCACTACGTCGATGGCATGTGGTACCAGATGGAAAACCCGTCAGACGCGCTGGTGGCTAACCTCTACGGCCCCTCGCGCGTGCAGACCCAAGTGCAGGGCGTTCCCGTCGAGATCGTCGAGAAAACCGACTACCCGTTTTCCGACGAGATCGTTTTCGAAATGAAGCCCGACCGGCCCGTTGCCTTCGACCTGGTGTTTCGCGTTCCCCAGTCGAAAAACAACCTCACTATCGACGCGGCGGGGGCAGAGGTGCAGCAGTCTTCAGAGCGCGCGAGCGTACGCAAGAAGTGGCGGCGAGGAGACCGCGTGCGAGTCAACTTCAACTTCGAGGTCGAGCGCCGCGAAGACCATCACGGCCAAAGCTACTACCAGCGCGGCCCGCTCGTCTTTGCGCTGGCGTTTCCGGAGACGCGGAAGCGGGCTATGGAATTCGAACTGGGCGGAGAGCCCAGCGGCTTCTACCGGTACCTCATCGATACCGAGGACAAGACCGGGTGGGAATACAGGATCGACCCCCAGGCGCGCTTCGAACTGGTTCGTCTCCCCGGTGGGGACATGCAGCACCCCTGGCTAAAACCGCCGCTCGGGCTGCGAGGCCAGATGGTAGACGATGCCGGTGAGCGGGTCGAGGTGACCCTCCTGCCCGAGGGAGCCACCCATCTTCGCCGCGTGACGTTTCCCGTGGCGGGATAAGGTTGCGACGTGCGCAAGTTCAGATAAGGTGTCATCCCGGACCCCGACCGGCGCTGGGAGCGCCACGCGACCGAGTGCCACCCGAGGTGGATCTCCGTAGGGCTACTGGCTGCCATTCCGAGAGGGATCCGCGTCGGAGCGAGGGGTCTCGATCTGCTCAGCACGGCGTGCCAGGAGGAGGGGACGGGCATTCCGAGGAGTACGGTCTTCACAAGCTTCTGCACTTTTACCATCAGCCACTGCCATGGGAACGGCCGGCGAAGAGCCAGCACGAGAGAGTTCGAACGAGAGGGGGATGAGCAGGAAGAAGTTCCTCTCTAGGGTCGGGCTGGCAGGTATGGCCGGGGCGGCTTTGGCCGTTCCGCAAGCGGCGCGCGGGGGGGGCGGGAGTGGACGCAGACCGCCGAGAGGTTTTTAACGTCAAAGACTACGGGGCCGAAGGAAACCGGCGGGTCGATGACAGCGGGGCCTTTCAGAAGGTCATCGAGGAGATTGCCTCGGCGGGTAAGGGCGTGCTCTACGTTCCGCCCGGCGACTACCGTTTCGACCGGCGCGTATCGCTCCGAACCTCGGAGAACCTGCATGTCGCCGTCGTCGGGGAAGGGCAGGGGCTCTCCAACCTCTATGCAGACAATGCCGACGGCGTCCTCCAGCTGCACACGGGCTCGAAGTCGCACGTGGCGATACGCAACCTGTCCTTCTTTGCCGCGCGCCGTGGGGCGGGTACCGCTATTGAGGTCAAGAAACCGATCAGCAACCGCCACTACCGCACCTTCGAGGTCTTCGACGTGGAGATGCGGAGCTTGAGGACCGACCGGGACTATTTCGACTACGGGCTCAAGTCGCTCAACCAGAACAATCCGATCTTTTCGAATGTCATCGCTGCCGGCCCGTTCACAGGCGGAGTCAACCGGGATCGGACCAAAGATTCGCCCCTCTACGCGGCCACCTGCGGCATCCTCTTGGACGGGTCCTACGCTCCCGTGCTGACGGACTGCCACTCCTGGTCGGCGCAGACGGGCTTCAGCCTCGTGGCCGAGGCGGATCCCATCGCGCCGGAAGGGGGGTGGTTTTACAACTGTACCACCGTCGGTGTGCGCACGGGGTTTGATGTCAGAACCATCGGCAGCGTGGAGCCCGGGCTGGCGATAGACCGGTGCCACATCAACGCGCGCGAGGTGGGCCTGCGGCTCAGGCGGAAGGACTTCAGCGTGACCAACTGTCTGCTGTACAACTCCTTCCCAGGAGACGACTACGAGCCGGAGGAGGCGCCTGATTACATCGACATTCTGGTCGAAGCCGGCCGCTCCGGGATCATTTCCGAGAACATCTTCAAGCAGCCCTTCAACGTAAACAGAACCGCCATCGAGCTGGCCGAGGCCGAGGGGCACAACCCGGTCGACAGCAAAGTGTCGAACATGGTGATCTCGAACAACGTGTTCCACCACCCCGGCACGGCGCTGCGCGTGGCCCCCGACGCCACGGACATCATCTGCACCGACAACCTGTTCAACACGGGGAAAGGCCCCATCACCGGCATTCAGCTGGTGTCTACGGTCATAGAAGACCGTTCGGGCAAGGTAGCCTTCGCAAGCAGCAAGCTGCGCGCCGCTGCGCTCCGCAAGGAGGATGATCAGCGCATTCCTGACGCCGACTGGACCCTCGTGGAATGGCAGGAAGCGGAGCACGACACCGGCGGCTTCTGGAGTACCGAGGAGCCGGCCGGGTTTGTCGTGCCTCCGAACAGGGGCATTAACTTCGTGCGGCTCACTGCCAACGTTGCCTGGGAGGCTAACGACGACGGGTGGCGCCAGGCCGAGTTCAGAAAAAACGGCGAGGCCATTGTCGGCAGCGGCACGAGCAGCCAGCACAGTGGCGCGAATGAAGACGCCGGCGGGATATCCACGGTGCAGAACCTCCACTCGGCTGTCATTCCGGTGGCGCCAGGAGATGAGCTGAGTCTGCGGGTACGGCAGACCTCGGGCGGTGCCCTCGGGGTGCGGCCGGGGCCGCGCACCTGGTTCTCGATAGAAGCAGTAGACGGCTGAAAAAGAGGCGACCAGCACGCTGCGCTAGTCGGGGAGCTGCCTTTGTGCCGCAGCCTGTGAAAAACTGCCTCGTAGCATGGCCTTCTTGCTAAGGGCTAGCAATTGAGGCGACACAACAGTACGGCAAACTGCTATCCGACCCGTTTATACAGCTTGCAGCCATGGAGCGAAGGAGGAAACGCTAATGCAAAGGGTTGACACACAGAAATCGAGAGTATCCCTCGGAGCAGCGCTTGTCGTAGTGCTCGTCGCCGGGCTTCAGTGCAGCGCGCCCGCGAGCGCCGTGCCCCTCAGCAAAGGTGATGCGCAGAAGGCGCCCCCGCCCGTCTCTTCGTCAGAAGCCGCCGCAGCGAATGCTGCTTCTATAGGGAGGGCCGTTGCAGACGAGGGGCCAGCCCATAGACCACCGATGGGATGGAACACTTGGTATGCGTTTAGAGGCGACATCAGCGCGCAGAAAATCAAGGAGATCGCCGACGCCATGGTCCGTTCCGGCATGAAGGCGGCCGGATACGAGTACGTCAACCTCGACCACCTCTGGATGGCGCCCACGCGCGACGCGGAAGGCAGCATCCGGGCCGATCCGGACAAGTTTCCCCGTGGTCTCGAACCGGTGATCGACTACGTGCACAGCAAGGGCCTGAAGTTCGGGCTCTACATGCAATGCAGGAGAGGAATGGCAGGCACCTACGGCTTCATGCAAAAGGACGCGGCGCAGTTTGCGGCATGGGGAGTCGACTTTCTGAAATTGGACTTCTGCGACGAACCCGCGCTCGATCTCGGGCCTGACTTCGACAAGATTACTGTCGCCGAGGGCGATTCGTTTACAGCTTCTGCTGAAGCAGAGGCGACCGCCAACACGCTGACCGGCGAGGCAAGGAAGGTGCGCTGCCCGGGATGCTCCGGAGGGCAGCGGGTTGTCAACGTGGGGAGAGGCCGTAGCGCACTGCGGTTCGAGAGCATCAGCGTGCCCCGAGCTGGGACCTACAGGCTGACGATAGATTACACGAGTGAGGCACTCAAGGAAAATGCCGCTGCTCGCGCCCTTCCCAGCCGCAGGGCCCACCTGAGCGTCAACGGAAGCGAGGCGACTCCGGTTGATTTCCCCAGCAGTGGGGGGCGCGGGACGACAGCACAGGTCACGGTTGATGTCCAGCTCGAAGCGGGCACCAACACGATCCGATTTGATAACCCGGTGACTGCACGAGAGACTGTTGAAAAGCTCTATACGCAGATGCGCGACGCCCTCGACGAGGCCTACGAGGCGGCGGACCGCGAAATCGTTCTACAAGTGTGTGAGTGGGGGGCCAACAAGCCGTGGCTGTGGGCGCCTGACCTGAAGACCGACCGAGTGGGAGTCATGTGGCGGACGACGTTCGACAATGGGGATAGCTGGAACAGAATAATGTCCGTATTGGACCAGCAGGTGGGGCTGGGTCCCTACGCTGGCCCCGGCGCCTGGAACTACATGGACATGGTCCGCGCCGGCGGCGGCCAACCCTTTCACAGAGATCAGCCTGGAGGCATGAAGTCCAAGGAGTACCGCGCACAAATGAGCCTCTGGAGCATTCTGAACTCGCCTCTCATTGCCAGTACCGACCTGCGCGACCTGTCGGATACTACGCGAGAGATCCTGACTAATCGGGAGGTCATCGCGGTCAACCAGGACTGGGCAGGTACTCAGGGCCGAAAGATTCGAGACGACGGCGACCTGGAGGTGTGGGCCAAACCCATGTCGGACGGTTCACAGGCAGTGGTGCTGCTCAACCGAGGGGGGGCCGGAGCCAGCATCGGCGTGAGCGCTGAGGAGCTGGGGTTGCCGAAGGCCTGGGCGTACGTGGTGCGCGACTTGTGGCGCCACGACCAGTTCCGAAGTGCCGGGACCGTCAGCGAGCTGGTCGACGGGCACAGTGCCGCGATGCTACGCGTAAGCCCTGCCGCTGGCGCTGAGGACCCCAACGCCAGCGGTGGCAAAGAGGCCGGGTCCTTGAACAAGGAGGGCGCACCGGCACTCTCCTGGAACGTCGATGCGCCAGTCTACTTTTACCCGCCCGGCGAAGTACAGCGGGTCACTGTGACAGTGATCAACAACGGACGTTCGACGGTGCAGCAGGTCCGCCCGTACGTGAAGGCCCCCGCAGGATGGACGGTTCGGGCTGCCGCCCCGCAGGGAAGCCCCTCGAAGAGGACTCCGCGCAGGTTGGCACCGGGCGAGTCGATGCGAATGGACTACGCTATTGCTCCGCCGCCCGATGCCAAAGCAGGAAGCCACAGCCTCAGCCTCGGGTTTGCTCCCCTTCGAGGCGCAGGCAGTGCTCGGGTCGATGAATTCAGCGTAGTGGTCCCGCCCCCGCCGCCGGGGGGGAAGGCTTTCCTCAGTGACATGGCTTGGACGCACATGCACAGCGGTAGGGGGCTACCAGTGACACTGGATCACCGGCTCGGGCGCAACGCCCCGTCGATCAAGGTTGGCGGTAAGACCTACGAGAAGGGGCTCGGCACGCAGGCATGGTCGGACGTGCGCTACTACCTCGGCGGTGCGTGCACGCGGTTCAGCGCCGACATCGGGATCGACGACGCCGTCGAAGACGGCGGGAGCGTCACCTTTCAGGTGTGGGGGGACGGCAAGAAGCTGTACGAAAGCGGCGTGATGACCGGCAGGATGGGCCCTGAGAGTATCAGCGTAGACGTGTCCGGCACCGATGAGCTGCAGTTGGTCGTGACGAACGGGGGCGACGAAAAGTACCAGTGGATAGCAATTCGAAGATTCTCGCAGAAACCGGACTACCAGAGTTATCAGGACTGGGGGGACTGGGCTGATGCCAGGGTGACGTGCAATTCGGCAAGGTGAACATGCGCGCTGATCCAGCAGCGGATAAGAGGGACCTGTCGCCGGAGCAGTGAGCCTTTTTGCAGGTGCAACTCGGGTAGTTGCGTAGATGACGATCGGCCTATAAAACATTGCTGACAGCCGAACTTTGTCAGGATGGAGAGGTATTTGCACTGAACGAAATTGCACGATTGATCGCGTGGTCAAGTCTTCCCGCCGCCGAGCCGCAATGTCGCAGCCTATGCTTGGGTTTTTTACCGCCTTGAGAGGGGAAAAGCCGGACTTATCCGCGTCCGCTCTTTGCTTGCTCACTATCCTGGCGACGCTGCTCTGCACGGCGCTGACGGCTCATGGGCAGTCAGGGCAGATCGTTGATTTGACGCTTGACTCTGCTGTCGAACTGTCGTTAAAGGAAAGCTACCGCGTCCAGCAACTCAGGTTGGACGTCAAGAAGTCGCGGAAGTGGCTCGAAGCGCGGCGCGCGGGTCTCAGGTCGCGTGCCTACGCAAACGTAAAAGCTCCTGACTTCCAGGTAGGTTCGAACCGCGTCTGGAACTCCAACCTGGGGCAGTACGACATCGTACCCACCAGGTCGCGAATGTGGCGTGCCAATGTTGCAGTTCGACAACCGATCGTTCTGTTTGGGCGGCCGACTAACGGTTACCTGTCGCTAAACAGCCAGGTTTACCGCTACGTGCAAGGCGGGGGAGAGGAATCGACTGTTCGGTATTACAACCGCTACTTTATCAAACTCGAGCAACCCCTTTTCCAACCCAATACGCTCGACAACAATATTCGACGAGCAGAGCTGGATTTAAAGCAAGAAGGGTTAGACGTTGAAAGAGAACTCGTCGACATCATTACCGACGCAGCGAATAAGTATTACCGGCTCTTCGAACTAGCGTACGAGCGTCGCGTCTATTCGAACCTCGTGAACAGTTTAAAAAGGGCTAAGGCCGCTTCGCAGAGCGTTGCCGATAAAGACACCTCGCGTTCCATCGAAATCAGCCAACTGCAGGTGGAACTAGGAAACGCGCGCCAGCAACTCAGCCAAGCGAAAAGTAGTTACCGGCTGTGGGCCTCGCAGGTGAAGCAACACCTTCGCCTCAGAGACGAAGACTCTCTGCGCCTGAACCTTGCTGCTACGATTCCCCCCATTCAGATTGACGAGGAGCAGGCGGCCAAGCACGCCAGCACTTTACGGCCCATGCTTCAGACACTCGACGTTCGAAAGAGGAAGCAGGAGATTAGCCTTGAAAACGAGAGAGGTAATAGCTCCTTCCACTTAGACCTGGTGGCCACCTATGGGCGTGAAATGCAGAACCCCCACCTCCCAGAACTCTTCGATCAACCCACGAACAGTTACAGCGTCGGTCTGAGTGCGCACATCCCAATATGGGACTGGGGGCGTCATGACGCACGCGTAGAGGCGCGAGCGCTTGCCGTCAGGCAGACGGACCTGTTGATTGAAGAGAGGAAAAAAAATCTCCAGTTAGGGGTCGAAAATGTCATCCAGAACCTGGAAGAAAGTCAGGAGCGCGCTACGGACTTGCGCGAAAATCTCAAGGTCGCAAAAGCTGTCGTTACGCAAAACCTTCAGCGATACCGGAACGGCCAGATTGCTGCCATAGACTTGATCACGAGCATCGAAGGACAAAAAGAGACGGCTATAAATTTCTTAAATGCGTATCTTAGCTACCGCAACGCGCTACTCGCATTGCAGAAAAGCACGTACTATGACTTCGAAAAAGACAAGCCGTTGCTTAGTCGTTTCGCTACTCAGGATGTCTTTCGTTTGGTTCGCGATACCCTCGAATAGTTTTGTCGAGGTTCTATGTAGGACGACGAAAGAACGTTAACGGAGACCGGCCATCTTGAGCGCCGCTGCTGGCGTAAGCTCGTCGAAGAACTGCCGGCAGGCTTCCCGAAGCGCGCCGAGGCTGCGTTCGAGGTTGGCCGCGACGGTGTTCTTAAGTTCGCGCCAGAGGTCCTCCACCGGGTTGTCCTCAGGCGAGCGCTTGGGCAAGAGCACCGTCTCGATGCGCTCGTGCCGGGCAACCATCTTCTCGACAGCCTGCGAGGTGTGCCACCGCGCGCGCTCCCACACCAGCAAGGTAGTGCCCTCGACCTCTGCGAGCACTTGCTCCAAGAAGGCCTTTGTGTACTCGGACTTGCCCTTCGGGTACGCCTCGGTGATCGTCTCTGCGGTTGCGATATCGAGCGCGCCCTAGAGACAGAGCTTGTCGTTGGACTCCGGCACGTCCACGCTCCACTGCTCGCCTCTGGGCATCCACATCCGCCTGAGCGGCGGGAAGCGCTTAAGCTCCGTCTCGTCCTCGAAGAGAATGCTCGTCTGTGCGCCAGCCGTGGCAACGGCTTCCACGAGCGCGCGCGCATGCTCGGCGTAATCCGGATCCGGCGGCAGCTCGCGGCGCGGACGCTTCCAACTGAACTGGAGTCGGCGCAAGGCGCGCCGCACGGTCTCGGGATGGACCTCGACGCCGAGTTCCTCTTCGAGGTGGCGCGCCAGGCGCGGCGCCGTCCAGCGCGTGGCGTTGTAGCCCTCTTCGGTTGGCGGCTCTTCGATGACGCGCTCAATCTCGTCTTGGGCCTCTTCATCGAGCTTCGGCGGTCGGCCCTCGCGCTCCTGGTCGCAAAGGCTCAGAGGGCCGCCCTCGTCGAAGCGATCCATCCACTTGTAGACGGTCACGTCGGATGTGTCTTGGATCTCGGCGATCTCCTGTGCAGCGAAGGCTCTGGCCGAGAGCAGGACCATCTGCGCGCGCATCGCCACGCGACCGATCTCTTCGCGCGTCATACGCTTGAGTTCTTCCTGCTCCTCCTGGTCTGGCGAACGAACCGTGCGGTGCGACATGGCGGTCGGGCTGTCTATCGTTGCAGGACCTACGCCCTGAGCCACACCCATCGCCATCGTTAGCGTTCTTCTGTTGTCCTACTTAGCCCGCTGTCGATGACGCTCTTCTGCAAGTCGATAACCTGGCAATTGAGCATAGCGTGCTTAGAGCTTGATGTAGTCTCCGGCGTTCTCTTCGAGGTGCCGCCTCTGGTGGAGGTACTGCATCGTCGTGTTGACTGAGCGGTGACGCGCGTGGCGCTTGACCTGCTCGATCGAGGCCCCGCCCTCCAGGGAGAGCACTAAAAACCGGGGGCACGGTCGGCAGATTTTCTTAGTGGGCAGCGCCGGCGCTCCTATCTTGAAGAGATTCCCTCTCGCCATGCCGGTGGCCGCATGAAAGACCGGTTGCCCCCACCTACATACCAGATCAAAGTCGCCCTTCGCGGCATCAGCCCATTGATCTGGCGGCGCTTTCTGATCTTCAGCTGCAAGGTACTCCTTATAACATAACGGAGCACGTGCTCGAGCGTGATCGCCTGCACGGCTACCTCGCCCCACCTCCGGAACAGCTCCTTCTCAGAGGTGGCCAGAAAGGCGCTCCCGCCTAATTCAAAGAAGTCGCCTACATCTTTGGCGTAGGCCCGCTGTGTGAGTTGCTGCTCAAAACTCGCCTCCTTCGTAGTTGTGTTTTACACTTTAGTTAACGCGCATTAACTAAGCTGACTCATCGGAGCGCGCGCAGCAGACCTCTCGTCCAGATCAAAGATCGTTTAGATCAAACTCCTTAGCGAGCGGGTTGGCAAACGAGACGCCCTCGACGGTCGCGCCCGTGGAAAAGTCTTCGCTGAGGACCACCGGAATCTGCGCGAGCTTCGCGGCCGCCCAGATCTGCGCATCGAAGTACGAAAAGCTATGGTCCCGAAAGCCGCGCACGGCCTCCAAGACAACCGAAGGCGTGAGCGGCAAGACCGCGAACACACGCTCGTAGCGCTCGATCTGTGCGTAGACGTCGTCGGCATCGAGAGGCGGGTCGAGCCGGTAGAGGGCCACGTTGGAGAACTCCGCCAGGACCTGCGCCGGAATGGCCGCCACCCGCCGCATGCCGAGGTGCTCCACGATGCGAAGAGCGCGGCGCTGCTTCTCCGGCTCACCCTCGTCGAAGCAGTACGCCAGGATGTTTGTGTCGAGAAGGTAGCGCAGTTCGCTCATTACAGGGGCTCATCCATAGCAGAAGGCTCATCCGTGGCGGAAGGCTCATCGCAGCTACCTCAAGCGTCCCTCGTAGAGGACGGCGCGGCCTCGCTCGCGGTAGGCCTCACGAAACTCCTCGGAGAGCCGGCGGCCGCGAGCCAGACGGCGCGTTTCCTCGATGAGTTCGCCCAGGGCGCGCTGCCGGCTGACCTCCGTCGCTGCGCGAGGCTCCTCACGGGCTTCACCCTTTAGCGCGCCTTGGAGCATGCCCCCGAGCGCCTGCCGCGCCAGTTCGGCTTCGGAGACGCCCAGTTTACGCGCGCGGCGCTTGAGGGCTGCGTTCTGTGCCTCGGTGATGTAGAGCTGCTTGCGAACCATCGTTGCCATTGCCCTATCCTCTTCTGGGATTAGTGTCATTCATTATACATCATATACATTGAGTAGGTTTGGGAGTCAACTTCGATGCTCGTAGAGAGTTCCTGTGCCAGACGTTGGCTACCGACACATGACGAAACATAGGCGTCACGTGTCGGTACGTTTTATGCGTCACGATTGTCTCTGCTAATGGGTACCGACTATTACTACTTCGTTAGCGGGTGGCTATACCGAGGCGGCGCTCGGTTAAGAAGGTGAGCGAACGGCCCTGCGAGCACAGGCTGCTCCACCTGTGCCCACCGCTGCACCGGGTCGGTCAGCAGAGCGAGCAACACCTGGCGATGCACTTCCGGCAGGGTGGGTAGGACTGCCAGCGTTTTCGCCCGCCAGCGCGTGAGCGCGAGGAAGCTGTAGGAGAGCATCACCAGCGCTACGTGACGGTGCAGGCCGTCCCAGCGTCGCCCCTGGAAGTCCCCGAGGCCGCAGAGTTGTTTGCCGTCTTGGTAGAACTGTTCGATAGGCCACCGGGACCGAACGGCCGTCGCCAGCTCTTTCAGCGTCGCCCGAGCCGGCAGGTTGCTGAAGTAGTACTTCGTCTCTGCCTCGCCACCTTCGCTCGGCAGGCGCTCAGCGATGAGCCAGCCTTCTGCGCTCGTCTTCGTGCGATGGTCATCGAGGCTGCGCGTTTGGTTGCCCTTGCCCCAGTGCATACGGAGCGCGGCGAACTGCCGGCGCATCGGTCCCTTGCTGCCCTCGCGCCAAGTGATGGCCTCCCACGTCTCCTCTGGCAAGTCTGCAATCACCTCGTCCACGCGGTAAAGCGGAGCCGGATGGCGCTTCGGCTTGCGTCCGAACTTGCCTCTCCGTGGCGGAGGAGGTGCCTCCCTTGCAGCGCGGACTTCCTCAGGGCGGCGCACGCCGAAGTTGCACTTCACCGCGCAGGCGTAGCGCAGCTCTCGCTCCTCGAGTCCCTCGAAGAAGTCGTGGAAGTGGCCGTAAGCTGCGTCGGCCGTGACAAGTTTGAACGGTACGTTCCAGTCGATAGCCTGGTCGATTAGGTCGAGCGCAATCTCGATCTTGGACTGCTTCTGAACGTCAGCTGGAATGTGAGCGCGCAGGCGTCGCTTCTCGTCGTCGGCCCAGTCGTCCGGGAGAAAGAGCCGACCGCTGACTGGCCAGTGCATAGGCGTAGGCGGCGTCGGCCCCTCGGCGACGTATTCGGCCGTGACGAACGCCTGGCAGTTGGCCCGCTTGCCGAGTTCGCCGCAATACTGGTGCGCCACACCGACGGAGTGTTTGCCCTTCTTCGGGAACGTCGTGTCGTCTATGGCGAGCATGCCACCAGTGGGACTGGCAGCTGTCATCTGATGGACTCGCTCGCGGTCGAGAGCTAGCGAGTTCCAGTCCGCGTCGGTGAGCAAATGCTGGAGCCGCTCGGTCGTGGTGCCGGCTACGGCTGAGGCAATCCCGTCACAGGTCTTGCGCGGGAGATCGGTGAGAAGCCCTGTGCAGTAGCGCTCGAAGCTCTCCTGTGAAGACGGACGGCGAAAAATCGTCATCAGCGGCTCTAAAAAGGCGGCCAGTCCAGGAATCGGTACCGGTGAAGCTTTGGGGGTGGACGTAGCATTCACGGGGAGCAGTAACCAAGGCGAAGGAGGCGTCCAGTGCAACGTCGCCCGGACGCGCTATGCCCCTCCACGTGAGCAGATAATTTTTGCTAACGAAGTAGTAATAGGGGTTGCGGTAGCAGGCGGACAAAAAGCGACGCTAACACCGATTCGTTGCTTTCGCCGACCAGCCTATTTGCTCATGCGCTCAGCAGGCGCCATCCGAGGCGAAGCGAGGCGGGTTCTCCGTAGTGGCAGGGCGCTAGCAGGGAAGGCTGAAGAAAACGGCCTGAGCGCGACGGAAGCGACGGTTCGGCCGGGTTAGCGTCGGAAATTGTCTAAAAGCTACTGCAACCCCCAGATCGTCGCCATGCCGTGCGGCCCCGGCATGATCTTCACCCAACTGCCGGTGCTGCTCTCGAAGTAGATTTCCTTCTCCCGGTGGCGCTTCGACAGGCTGAAACACGGGAAGGCCATAATGTCTTGCTGGTCCTTCGCCCGCGCCTCCCCGGCTATCGGGATAAACATATCCATCTGGTGGCCGCTCATTTCGTAACCCTTTCGATTCGTTGCAATAGAGCATGAACGGTGGGCAGATGCCAGCGCCCCTTGCCGCTGGCCGTGGGCATCCCGCGCCGGTTCAGCTCCGCAGCAATGGCCCGCAGGCTAACGACGCCCTGGCCGCGCAGCTCCTCGATGGTGGTCGCCATCGAGCGGGCGAACGCATCGGCGTTTCGGATGCGCACCGCATTGGCCGTGTCCAGATCGGGATTGCCCAGCTTCACGCCCCGCGCCTTCGCCGCTTTCAAGGCGGCTTTGGTGCGCTCGCTGATCTTGCGGCCTTCCTCTTCGGCCATCGCCGCCCGGATGTGCAGCTCAAACGGCCCGGCGGTCGGCATGTCGGCCACCACGAAAGGCGTTTTCGATTCCATCAGCCCGCTGATGAAATGCACCTTCCGGGCCAGCCTACAGCGTCGCCAGCAGCAGCGTTGCCCCCTCGCGCCTGCAATGGGCCAGCGCCGCCGACAGCTCCGGCCGGTCGCCCTTCCGGCCGCTCTCGGTCTCGGTGTACTCGGCCGCCAGCTCGCCCCCGGCCGCCGCGACGTGCTGGCGGGCCGCGACTTTCTGCGCATCCAGGCCCAGCCCGCTCCGGCCTTGCCGCTCGGTCGAAACCCGGTAATAGGCTGAGCGAGGAGAGGCCAGAGACACCAGCAAAGACGCCGGGAAAACCTGGCAGCAAAAAGAAACCGACCGCGAACACGAACGAGACGACCGGGGGCCGGATTTTGAGCGATAACCGCAAGCAGCTTAACTTCCTGGAGAAGCACCGGCAGAAGGGAAAGCCCTTCGCCGGGCACGCCCCCGAGCTGGTCAAATCCGACACGCCGCCGGCGCCGGCGCCAACGGGGGATGCCGAAAACGTCGCCGGCGGGCAGTACCGGGCCTTCTTCGTGGCCCCGAACAAGGAGCGGCAACTGCGCCTGGATGTGCGCTTTGCGGACGGCTCCGGCCTGCTGATTCCATACGGGCATATCCTGCCCATCCGCTACGAAGGCGAAGAGCTGGCAAGCCTGCTCTGTACCGGCCTGGCCGTCACCATCGAGGGGAAACGCCTGCGGCCCGTCATCGAGGCGCTGCAACAGGAAAGCGCCCTCTACCTGCGCCAGTGGGACGGCAGGCAGGAACGCGCCGAGGAAAGCGGCGCGGTGATTGAGAAAATGACGGTGCAGGAAGGGGAGTAAAAACAGGAACCGCGCCATTGTGAAGGGCGTGTTAAGAGCCGGGTCAATACCGTTCATCTGACGACCCCGCGCCGGGTGATGCCATGCGCCGAACATTCCCGCTGCTGCTCGCCCTCTCGCTCCTCCTGCCGCTGACTGCGGTGGGGCAGGAAGATGCGGGTAACAAGATCTACGGTCTAATCATCACTGACGCACGTCCTTCGACTACCAGCGACCGCGCTTGTCACAGCGAATTAGTAGGCCGCCCCCTGCTCAAAGGGCAGGTAAGCTACCGTAACATTGACCTTTTCGGCAATCCTTCGGCCGAATCGGTCATATCAATAGACTATAGAGGCCCTGACACACGAGCCATCTTGAGTGTGGTCAACATAAGGGTCATGGCTAACCCGCCTGCTCCTCGCTGGCAGTTCTTGGATGGTAAATGGCACACCCGCGGCGCCCGTTACCCGAGCAAGGATGATTTAGCAGCAATTCGGATTGAAGGCAACTCGAGTAAAGGCACGATCTACTTTGAGTCGTGTCATACCAGTATCTTTGAGCCTGATAATTACAGCGAGTATGTGGCCCAAGTAAACTCAAACGCCGACACTTTCACGGTTGCTATAACACCGAAGGGAAATGAAGGTCGCATCAGAAAGCTTTTCAAGGCAGCCGTAAGTTGGAGTAATGAAGAACAGCCGTCAGAATGTGAATTCAACACCTCTCAAACCTTTGCAGATGACGAAGTTCTGATCGGCGGTTCCGGCTCTGACGATCTTACTGATCCCTTCTACGATGCCAGATTTCTGAGGGACCTTCGAGAAATTGGCGCGTGGTTCAAGGCGAGACTCACCTCCCCGAACCCTGCGTTACTAGCTGTACGGATTATTTTGGTGCCCAGCGAGATCGCCGTTGATCCACTTGAAAAAGAACTCGAGGAAAAATACTTCGGAGAAGTCGGGGTCAAAGTTGTTCGAGAGGCCTGCAAGTCGGGAGAACCTCTGTATCTATACTATCGGGGAGTTAGTCTGGAAGAAGCTGAACAGATAGACAAAACCTCAACTCTCGCATTTGTTTTTGGTTACGGTCCGGAAAATGGTAAGTATCTTACAAACACAAAAGAAAATGCTGACGAATGGGGGCAAAAATTGAATAAGCAAGGGCATAGGATTGCAGAAATTTTAGTGCCTCAAGGAGACGCAGAAAAATTTAAGTTTCTGGGGTCAAACTGGGATTTCATCGGCCCTGCTTGGTTCGCTCAAAAGGAAAACCTCAAAAATGCACATGCACGAATCTTACCATGATTACCCGTAAAGCAATTGTTACTTGGCTACCCTATGAGGAAGGCGGACGATCAGTTCTACCAGCAGGGCATCAGTACGCGACGATAGCAAAGTTTCCAGATGACGGTCCTGAATGGCCGCAATCGGGAGGATGGACAATAGTAATGAACTTTGAAACTCCGCCTCAAAAGCAAGGAAGCCCCTCAATAGGAACTGCGAGATTTCTGGTTGAGGAAGCCCCCAAAGAAAAAATGGATGCAAATAGTTTTCAGCTCTATGAAGGCTTGCGTAAAGTTGCCGACGTCGAACTGGTCGAATAATAACGTCACAAAAGGGGGCGCTGCCCCCTACGCTGGACGCGATCAGCGTCCAGCTACCCCCGGAGTAGACAACCAAATGGAAGCCCTTTAGGATTGGGCCTGCGGCTCGGCAGGAGTGCCGGCAGCCGTACCAAGTGGAAGAAGGCCGCCAGTCTCGCACCGGCCGCCTTCTCGCATTGAAGGAACCTTCCTTGCCGCTGGCGCTGCAACCGGGTAGAATACCGGGTAAAATGAGGAATCAAGCCATGACCGCAACCGAACAGCTCAAGCACCAGCTCGACGCCCTGCCCCCCGATCTGCGCGAGGCCGAGGCCGCCCGCATCCTGGGCGATCTCAAGCAAAGGATGCAGCAGCGGCAGGAGCAAACCGACGAACCCGCCGCAGGCGACGACCACAGCCACCCGCTGCCAGGCGTGAAGCGCGTCCCTTATGAGCGCATCAAGCACCTGGCGGGCATCGGCAAAGGGCCGGGCGACCTGCTGAGCAACCCGAAATACATGGACGACTTCGGCAAAAGCTCGATGCGATGAGCAAACCCGTTCTGCTCGATACCGGCCCGCTGGTGGCGTACCTCGACCGGCGCGAGCCGGATCACGAATGGGCCAAAGAACAGTTCGCTGCGCTGCCGCTGCCGTTTCTAACATGCGAGCCGGTACTTACCGAGGCGGCGCACCTGCTCAAACGCTCCGGCGTGGACACCGAAACCGTGTTGGAGTTGGTACGCACCGGAGCCATTCGCATTGCCTACGCCATGCCGCCGGAGATCGAGGATCTGCAACGGCTGCTAAAGCGCTACCACGATACGCCGATGGACCTGGCCGATGCCTGCCTGGTGCGGATGGTCGAAAAGCAGGCCCGCGCCCAGGTGCTGACGCTGGACTCGGACTTCTTCGTCTACCGCACCGAAAGCGGCGCGGCGCTCGACATCATCCCATTGCCGTAAGGCTCAACGCGCATGGCTGAACGCAAGCGGCCTGCTGACGACTACCGGGTTATCCGCCACGCGGCCTATCAGATGCTCGATCATCGGGAGCGGGTGGGCGACCTTTACGGCCGCGACTCGCGGAACCCGGAATCGGAATTTGCGAAAGAGAACGCCAAAGCCCTGCGCTGCGTCAAGCTGCTGCTGCAGTTCGATGAGGGCGAGCGACGGATGCCGACGCCCCAGGAGCTGCGCGAGGCGCTACAGCTTCTAAGGGAAGCCAATGAATGGCAGCCGCCTCCCGCCTCCTCACAGCCTCTCTAAGCGCCGATCTTTTCTTTCAGGTGTCGACTCAAAACACCCCTAACGGCGCTCTGCGGCCTCGCCAGGCCCCTTAGCGGCGATGTTGGGCACCGGCGTTACCCCTGCAAAGGAAAGGGGCGGTTGCTGCAAGCTCGGACGGAAAGGGTTTTGGAAAGCGTTTACAGCTTTTTTCTCTATCGTCACTGCCGTAACCCTGGTTGTGCTCGGCATGGCTGGTCTTGACCGCTCGGCGGTTGCTGCGCAGCGCCCAGCGGTGAAAGTGCTCACCTAACCGGGCCGATAGGCAGCGGCGGCAGGAGCGCGCCCACCCGCGCTGGCGGATGCCGCCGCCGGGCTGCTGACAAGCAGCCGTCAAGGAACAGCTTGTGAGCGTAGCGAACGCATTTCTACCGCCGTCAGGCGGAAGGCATAAAGCGCGAAAATTGCGGTTATCCACGAATCCACAGCTTTACAAAAACAAGTTTAAAATCTCTTTATACGAAGTGGGTCCGCAATATCACGTGTCAAAACGGGGGGTATGGTCCGCAATATCACGTGCGACCCAACAGACTTATCCACAATGCTTTTTTGGCGTTCTAAACATCAAGGGTCCGCAATACCGCGTGCCCGCTAACGGCGTGTGCTAACCGGCCTGGTCAGCAGGTCGCAGCCAGCACGAAAGGCAGCCTGTCGGTGTAGGTAGGGCGGTTGGCGATTTCGAGCTGCTTCTCGCCTCTGGCGTCCTCGTAGAGCGTGAAGAAGTAATCCGGCATCGCGCCGTCTTCGATAGTCTCCTTGATGCGGTAGCAGAATTTCTTGTAAGCGGTCGTCGTGCCGCTGCGCCGGTGCAGCCCGCGCATACTGATCTTCCAGCTCTCCTGACGTCCGCAGAACTTGCGGGCGATGCGGTACAGGAACCGCTCATAGCCGCCGGTCAGGTCGAAGTAATTCGGGTTGATCGCCAGCAGCAGCTTCTCGTTCCAGCAGCCATCCACGAACCATTCCGCAAGATGCACCTCGAAGCCGTCCGAAATGAGCTGATTCTTGCCGGTGCGGTAGTTCCGCCGCCAGGTCCGGTGCTCCTTCCAGCGGTCTATCCAACTGAAATTGCTGTACTCTTCGGCGGTCACTTCATCTCCGGTTTCCGGGTCAATGGCCGTTCTAAGACGAATATTCGTTTCAACTGAAGTGGACTGAAGCCGCCGCAAGGCTGCCCGGAGGTTGTTGTATTCGGTTTTCCCGGTTCCTCGGCGGCAGAAGGTCAAAATGTCGTAGCCCGACACGGTGAAGCTGTAGCGTTTCGGCTCGCCCTTGGCGGCACATTCCTTGATGTAGGTGGCGAAATAGATCAGAATATCCAGGTCCCAGATGGGGTTGCGGTAGCAGGCGGACAAAAAGCGACGCTAACACCGATTCGTTGCTTTTTGTCCGCCTGCTACCGCAACCCCAAGCACAGTGAGGCGCATCGTGATGTGGAACCAGTCGAGGTAGTGCTCGGAGAACGGACTCATGTAGTGCTGAAGCTGCCTGACGTCGTCTCCACCATCCGACAGGAAAACGACGCGCTAGGTTCATCTGCAGACCCTGACTCCGGAGCACCTCGAAGAGCCGTCGCTTCGGCTTCTCGTCGTAGCCCTGCGCGAAGGCGAACCGCTTCGCCGGTCCGCCAGCGGGCACGGACTTGCCGGCAATCACACCGAAGTGCTTTTTCTTCTGGTTCCAGTCCCGAACGCGGCGAGAGCATAAATAAAGTGTGGGGCATCGGCTCCTACCGTTCGTTCACCCTCAAAGATTGCCGGCCAATAGCAAAATTCGGCGAGTCACGGGTCAACGGCCCCCACGGAATTTTATGCTCTCCTTGTTGAGCGCCACGACGGAGGCGCGGAGAATGAGCTCGGCATCGAGGTACAGCTTCTCCGGGGCGAGCGCTCTGTTTACTTCCGTCTGGCGGACGAGCATCTCCGCGGCACGGCGACCCATCTCGAACTTCGGCATTCGCACGGAGCTGAGCGGCTGGGGCAGATACTCCAGGATGTCCAGGTCGTCGTGTCCGATGAGCGAGATGTCCTCCGGCACGCGTAGGCCGAGTTCGTTCAGGGCCCGTAACAGCCCAATAGCGACGAGGTCGTTGTAGCATGTCACGGCCGTGGGGCGCTCCTCCAACGCGACCTCTTTGAAGTACGCCCGCCCCGCCTCATAGCCGTCTTCCAGATGCGCTCCAGTCTCGACGACGAAGGCGTCGCTGAACGCCAGGTGCGTTTCGCTGAAGGCCCGGCGTACGCCTTCGACGCGTTGCCCGCTGTGCATCGAATAGGGCGGCCCGGCGAAGTGGACGATACGCTCGTGGCCCTGCGCGATCAGATGCTGAACGGCCATCTTAGCATTCGAAGATGTGCGAGAGGTCGGCTTTGCTGTCAAGGACGGGTGTGATAATGAGACCGTCTACATCCTTGGCCGCCAGGAGGTCAACGATGCGTTGCTCGGCATCGTAAGAGCCTTCGGAACTGGCGACGAGGATGGTGTAGCCTTTCTCTTCGGCGAAGTCCCGCACGCCGGCCGTGACCTCTGCGTAGTACGGATTCTCCGTCTCCTTGATGATCAAACCGATGCTCTGGCTCGTGCCCGCACGAAAGCGCCGACGGGCCGAAGCACTGGGTCGGTAGTTGAGCGCCTCGATGCTACGCAGGACGCGCCGGCGCGTGGAGTCTTTGACGGTGTCCTTGTCGTTGAGGACGGCTGACACGGTGGCCTTTGAGACGTCGGCGCGCTTTGCAACGTCCGCAATGGTGGGGTTCTTCATCGAACGGGGACAGCAGTTGAGCAGAGGGGTATTGAACCGGTAAAGTAGCGTAGTGCACGGTACGAAAAAACCACTGCACGGCCATGATCGAGAGACGTTCGTTGACTCGTAGTCCACACGCCCGTGCGATCTGACGGGCTGGTTCAGAGCAGACCGGCTTCGAGGTTCCGCTCGACAACATAGACTTCAGGACGGCGCTCGAAGCGCTCCTGGTACCGCGTTTCGAGGTGCCGCCTGAGCGCGGGTACCGCCTCGCGCCGAGCCAGTGCCACGGTGCAGCCCCCGAATCCCGCTCCCGTCATGCGCGCGCCAAGAACCCCCTTGGTTCCTTGCGCCGCTTCCACAAGCGCATCGAGTTCAGCGCTGCTCACCTCGTAGTCGTCCCGTAAGCTCTCGTGCGAGGCACTCATGAGCTCTCCGAAGGCGTTGAGGCGACCCGCGCGCAACGCCTCGGCGCCGTCCTCGACGCGCCGGTTCTCCGTCACGACGTGGCGCGCGCGCTTCAAGAGCGCCGCCGGCAGATCCGCGCCACGCTTCTCAAGAAGCGCTTGGGAGACGTCGCGCAGCGTCTCAACCTCTTCGTCGAACTGCTGGAAGAAGCGCGCGGCCTCTTCGCACTCCGCACGACGTTCGTTGTACTTCGAGTCGGCCAGCTCGCGGCTCACGCCCGTGTCGGCGATCACGAGCGACGCTTCACCAGAATCACCGTCGTCGAAGGATCCGTTTTGCAGCGGCAGCGGGATGTGCTCGTAGTCGAGCGTGCGGCAGTCGAGGAAGAGCACGTGCCCAGGGCGTCCCAGGCGGGAGGCAAACTGGTCCATGATGCCACATTTGGTGCCTACGTATTCGTGCTCGACGTGCTGGCAGAGCCGGGCCGTCTCGACGGGGTCGAGGGCCAGGTCGAACAGGCCGTCGAGCGTCACCGCCATCGCCACTTCCAGCGCTGCCGAGGAACTCAGGCCCGCGCCGAGGGGCACGTCCCCGCCGATGGCGCCTTCGAAGCCGACTGGCAGGCCGCTGCGTCGCCGAAGCTCTTCGGCCACACCAGCGGCGTAGCGCGCCCACATGGGCAGCGACTCAAACGCAGGTGACTCGGCAAGTGAGTAGGTGACCTCCTCATCGAAGTCGAGTGAGTAGAGGTGCACACCTTGATCCGCACGCCGGTGCAGAGCCACGCAGACGGCATGTCCCAGCGTGGCCGGCAAGACGAAGCCGCCGGTGTAGTCCGTATGGTCGCCCAGGAGGTTGACCCGTCCCGGTGCCCGGCCGGTGACGACCGGTGCTGTGTCTCGTGTGCCATCAAACCGTTCATGGAACGCGTGAAGGACGCGCGCGCTAAGCGAGGGGCGCTCCGTATGGGAGGAGAGAGCTTCGGGACGGGAGGATGGAGGTGCCATACCTGGGAAGTGCGTAAGCAGAAAGAGGAAACCTGTGAACAGAAAGTAGGGGAGTGACGGTGAGGCGTGCTACCAGAAGAGAGCGTAGAGCGCAGCGGTGATGCCGAGGATGCCGAACGCCGCGGCGTTGAAGACCGGGTCCGAGATCATCTCCTTGCCGGTGATGCGGATGGCCTTCGGGTGCTCGCGGCCGCGTCCCTCGGCGTAGGAGATCGCCACGATGAGTGCTACGGAGAGCAGGAAGACCACGAGCATGCGGTTGAGGAAAGCCACCTCCATGCGGTTGAGGAAAGCCACCTCCGGCAGGAAGAACTTCATCGCTGCCGAGAGCGGGATCGAGAGGATGGCCGTGATGAGCGCCGCGTTGGGCGTGGCCTTCTTCCAGAAGAGGCCCATCATGAAGACGGCTAAGACGCCCGGACTCACAAAGCCCGTGTACTCCTGGATATACTGAAAGACTTGGTCGAGAGTGGCAAGCTGCGGCGCCACCAGGCAGGCGATCACGATGCACACCAGGCTCACCACGCGCCCGATGAAGACGAGCCGGCGCTCGGAGGCTTCTTCGTTGATCGACGTCTTGTAGAGGTCGATGGTGAAAATCGTCGAGGTCGAGTTCATCATCGAGGCCAGAGAGGAGACGATGGCGGCTACGAGCGCGGCAAAAGCCAGCCCCTTGAGGCCCGGTCCCAGGTAGCGCCCCAGGAGCCAGAGATAGGCCTCGTCGGCGGCGTCGAGGGGGGCGTCGAGGGCGTAGGCCACGATGCCGGGGATGACCACCACCAGGGGCAGGAGGAGCTTCAAGTAGCCGGCGAAGGCCAACCCACGCTGCGCCTCTTTGAGGCTCTTGGCCGCCAGGGCGCGCTGGATGATGTACTGGTTGCAGCCCCAGTAGAAGAGGTTCGCCACCCACAGCCCGCCGATGAGCACCCCCAGCCCCGGCAGGAGCTGGTAGGCGTCCTGGAGGTTGCCGGCGTCGTCGCGGTACATGAGCTCCCCCTCGAAGAGAATCATGTTGAAGCGGTTCGAGGCGTCGCCCAGGAGCTTCTGGAAGCCGCCTACGACGCCCGCATCGGCGCCGCCGTACGCGTCGAGGGCGACCCAGGTCGTGAGAAGCCCCCCCGCCGATGAGGACGACGACTTGGATCACGTCGGTCCAGGCCACGGCCTTGAGGCCGCCGTAGATGGAGTAGACCGTAGCGAAGAGCGCCAGCCCCAGGATGCCGCCCCACATCGGCGTACCCATGATGCCCTGCATCGCCAGGGCGCCAAGGTACAAGACCGAGGTGAGGTTGACGAAGACGTAGACCAAGAGCCAGAAGACGGCCAAGAGCGTGCGCACGCGGTGGTCGTAGCGCCGCTCCAGAAACTGCGGCATGGTGAAGATCTCCTTCTCGAGGTAGATCGGTAGGAAGAAGTAGGCAATCACTAAGAGCGTCACGGCGGCCATCCACTCGTACGAGGCGATAGCAAGCCCGACGCGAAAGCCTGAGCCCGACATGCCGATGAACTGTTCGGCGGAGATGTTCGAAGCAATGAGGGAGGAGCCGATGGCCCAGAAGGGGAGCGACTTCGAGGCGAGGAAGTAGTCGGTCGAGTCCTTCTCGTGGCCTTCCTCCTCGCGCGAGACCCACAGCCCGGCCCCGACGATCACCAGGATGTAGACCGAGAAAACGATGTAGTCTAACGTGCCAAATTCCATGTGATAGCGCTTCCGTAGTAATCTTGAAGGGGAGCCTTGCCGCGCGTGCGACGGCGTACAGTAGCAGGTAGACGGCCAGCGCGTAGGCAGGCTAATCGAAGTCGGTAGGCCAGTCCGGGTGCCGGCTGTGGGCGAACAGGCGCTTCAGTTGCGCCGGGAGCACGCGCGAGTGCGAAAGGGGAGGCAGCGCCGCTTCCGCAAAGGATCCTACGTCGGAGGTCTCGTGACCGGCTTTTGCCTCGCCGCCCGTCACCGCGCATCGAATAAACAACTTGTACACGTGAAACGGAAACGCCGGCACGTGCGGGTGCTTGCCGCGGTCGTACACCGCCAGCAGCTTCTCCGCGCGAACGTCCAGGCCAGCTTCTTCGCGCACCTCGCGCTCGACGCTCTCGCGGGGCGACTCCGTGACGTCCGCCCAGCCGCCGGGCAGCGTCCACCGGCCGTCGGTACGCTCCTTGACGAGCAGCAGTTTGCCACCCTGAAAGACGACCCCGCGCACGTCTACCTTCGGCGTGGCGTAGGCCTCTTCCCGCCTGAAAAGCGAAAGGAGGTGGTTGGCATCGAGATTCTCTGCGTGGGCGGCCATCATCTCGGCGGCGATGGCGCGGACCTGTTCGTAGCGCTCCACGTCGTATGCGTCATCGGCTTACGTGAGGCCCGTCTGCGCGAGAGCCTGGAGCTGCTGCGCCCAGCGGATCCGTGGGGACGCGGCCATCGGCTGAGGATCGTCCATGCGGCGTCAGGCGCGCGCGGCGCGGTAGTGGGCTTCCGAAAGCGAAGCGAGCTGCTGCGCACTCAACTCCGGCGTGATGTCGCGTTGCGGCGTGCCCAGCATCTCGTAGCCGACCATGAACTTCTTGACCGTGGCCGAGCGCAGGAGCGGCGGATAGAAATGCAGGTGGAAGTGCCACTCCGGGTGCTCCTCGCCGTCCGTCGGTGCCTGATGCAGGCCGGCCGAGTAGGGAAAGGACGTGGAGAAGAGGTTGTCGTACTTCGTGGTGAGGCGCTGCAGGAGGTCGGCCAGCGCGTCGCGCTCATCGCTGTCGAGGCCCAGGATGCTCGGCACGGCGCGGCGGCTGACGAGGAGCGTTTCGTACGGCCATACGGCCCAGAAGGGCACGAGCGCCACGAAGGCCTCGTTCTCGCAGACGACGCGCTCGCCCGCGTCGAGTTCGGCGGCGAGGTAATCGGTGAGGAGCGTGCGGCCGGTCTTCTTGTAGTGCGCCGCCTGCTCGGCCGTCTCCTTGCGCGGCTCGTGTGGGACGGTCTCTTGCGCCCAGATCTGGCCGTGAGGGTGCGGGTTCGAACAGCCCATCATCTGCCCCTTGTTCTCGAAGATCTGGACGTAGTTGATGTGTTCGTGGCCGCCGAGCGCTTCGTACTCCTCGGCCCAGAGGTCCACGACGGGGCGGATGGACTCCGCCGACATCTCGGCGAGCGTCAGGTCGTGCCGAGGCGAATAGCAGATCACGCGGCAGATGCCTTTCTCCGCTTCGGAGACGAACAGGTCGGCGGTGGCGTCGCTCTCGGCGTGGCCGTTGGTGAGGGCGCCGGACGGCGTATCCAGCTTGAGGGCGCTGAAGTCGTTCGTGAACGCGAAGGTACCCTCATAGTCCGGGTTTTGCGCGTCGCCGGCGCGGTCGTTGCCGGGGCAAAGGTAGCAGTCCGGTAGAACTGCACGCCGGGCTCGGTGGTGTAGACCGTCATCACGCGGCCGCTCTCCGGCTCGGTGACGCGAGCGACGAGGACGAGCGAGCGGGACTGTGCCAGCGAATCGGCGCCGCCGAGCAAGGAGCGGTCGCTGAGTGTAGGCTGGTCGCTGAGCACGAAGTTGTGGTCGTAGCCCTGGCCGTAGCCATGCTGAGCAACCCGGCGCGCGGGGAAAATCCCAACAATGGGCTGGGACCGGAAAAGACCTTCGGTGCGCAGAGCACAGACGTCTTCAAGGTGCGCGACCGGGAGGATGCGTTCATCGCCATGTTCGACGTGTGGCGCCCCGAGCGACCCATCGACAGCCGGTACCTGTGGCTGCCCGTCACCATCGAGGAAGGGCGTCCCGTCGTTCGCTACCGAGAGACGTGGGAGTTGTCTTGGTTCGATCACGACATGGAGGCGGGGCAGTAAGCGTGCGAGTCATGGATGGAGGAGCTTGTATGACGGCTTACCAATCACCGAAAGAAGTATCGTCCTTATGAAAAGGCGCAGCTCGGATTCTCTGCACAACACAGCCGCCTTATGTCTTCTCGTGCTGGCTGTGCTTGCCGCTCCGCGTTGCGTGCATGCGCAGGAGGAGACCACGCCTGAAGATCCGCTTTCGGAGGCGGCGGTCTGGGCCGTGGAGGCACTCCAACAGTACCGTGTCGTTCCCGGCATCACCTACCTCGTGGCCGACGGGTACGAGTCGAAGCTCGACGTCTACACGCCGCGCGGGTCCGAGCCGGTGCCTACGGTCGTGTACATCCACGGAGGCGGATGGGTCGGCGGAAGCAAGGAGCGATACGCGCTGTGGGGGACGCGGCCGTATATGGAGAAGGGGATGGCGGTCGTCAACGTCGCGTATCGCCTCGGCCGGGAGGCGCTCGCTGCGCGGTTGCACGAGGCGCTTGACGAAGCGGGCGCCCCCAACCGGCTCGTCACCATAGAGGGAGCCGGGCATGGCGGGCGCGCCAATGGGAAAGAGGCTTACCGTGCCATGTGGGATTTTCTGAGGACGCACGACGTGCTCGAATGAAACCGCACGGTGGTTCCGTAACCGGCCGCAACGGGGGTGTCCTGATAGCCGTCACGTATTGCGTAACACGTACTGCGTAAGGGAAGCACCATCGACCGCTTCGGGCACCCTTACGCAATACGCACTACGTTTCACGCATTCAGCCATTTAGACATCGTCATGCGATATCGGTACAACGCCATCCATCTGACGTGAACCCACGCTCTTCGCTCGAATTCGCCTTACGCGCCTTCCAATTTGCTCCGATGCACTTTTTCTTACCCACCGGTCCACTGCGGCGTGCGATCCGTTCCCTGCTGGCCCTTCTGACCATCTTCCTCCTCACGCAAGGAGCGCCTTCTGCTCACGCTCAAAGCAGTCAGACAGCATCCGAGGCATCTACCTCGGCCGCGCCGCCGAACGTCATCGTCATTCTCTCGGATGATGCGGGCTACGCTGACTTCGGCTTTCAGGGCAGTTCCGACCCGTTCGGATCAGCGTCGAGGAGAGCCGCCCGGCGGGAGCGTAGGAAGGGGGCAACGCTGGAAAAGTTGCCTCTATGGTTGCACCTAGGTTGCACCTACTCGAATCAAAAAGCCCTAACGCGCTGCGCGGCAACGGGTTAGGGCTGATCAAAAGCGGCGCGGGCGGGCGTCGAACTCCTTGCGGCGTGCTACCGGCAGGGGGAGCGGCGACGGCGTGGGCACGGCCGAGGGCGGCGTGGAGACGACGCACACCCGTACCGCTACAAGAAGGCGGGGGCGATGCTGTGCGACCTTAGCGCCGTGCCTCCGGAGCAGGGGCACCTCTTCATCGAGCACGACCCGAAAGAGCGAGCGCTCATGGCGGCCGTGGACGCGATCAACGCCGAGATGGGCCGCGGGACGGTGCGCGTGGCTTCAGCCGGCGTCCAGAAGACGACCAGGAGCCGGCGAGGCGGCGCCGGTGAGGCGCCGGCCGCGTGGGCGATGCGGCAGGCGCGGCGCTCGCCGTGCTACACCACGCGCTGGGAGCACCTCCCCGTGGCCCTGGGGGGCGCTACCGCGTCACGGTCACGAACACCGAGACGGGGCGGGAGGAGACGCTCGAGCTCGGGATGCCGCTCCAGGGTGAGCTCGTCGAGTACGACGTAGAAGCGCTTTGACGGATAAAGTGACTCGAAGCTCTCAGGTGGGCTCGGAGCGACGGACGTGGAGCGGCCGACATTAAAAACCGTTATTGCAAAAAAACTACAATCCTATGTCTTTGACCGGATTCTCAGCGAAAGTTGCCGCTTTCTTGACGTATCCGTTGAATGCTTCCCAACTTTCGTGTCCGCTGTGCTCTTTGACGCGGCGTTCGGACTTCCCAGCGCGGATCGCCTGCGTGATGAACCCGCTACGAAGCGAGTGAGCCGATAGCGCTTCGACGGGTAGGCCTACGCGCTCCGCGTGTCCTTTGAGAATGACCGAGACGTATTGTGCGGTGAGCGCGCCGGACCCGACGGTGGCGCCACGGTAGAAGCGTCTGAAGACCGGACCGGAGTCGATCTCGGCGGCTCTGAGCCACGTCCGGAGCGCTGAGACTGGGCAGGTGTCGGGGTGCGAACCGTAAGGAATCCCCTTGAGTAGGCCTTCGCCTTCTTGATCGGTCTTGCTCTTTGCGACGAAAACGTTTACGCCTTCGCCGGGGACGAAGTCGAGGTCGCTCACCGCGAGTCCGACGATCTCCGAGCGGCGTAGGGCGCCGGCCCATCCGACGAGGAGTATAGCCCGATCGCGTTGAGAAGCCAGCGTCAGCTCGCCCGACTCCTGATTCTGGGGAAGGCTTTGCACGATCAAGCGCAGGTCCTCGATCATGAGCGGTTCGGCTTTGTCCTGTTGGCGTGTCTTCTCACGTACGATTCCACGCCAGATGCGGCGAAGCGGCCCTTCAGAGACCGTAGCCGGACTCTTATGACCTTGCTCTTTGTGCAAAGCGGAAATCGTCGCCAGGCGACGCTCGATCGTGGCGAGACGGTACCGGGGCGCGATATCGCCAAGGTACAGGCCGACCGTTTCCACGCGCGCGGGCCGCGCCTCGCGCGCGTGGCGCTCGCACCACGCGGCGAAATGCTCCCAATCGCTTTCGTAGGCCCGCACCGTATTCTCAGCCCATGCCGCGTCGGCGTAGGACTCCAGTCGGCGTAGCGATGCTTCCAGCTGATCGGCGAGGGTCTTGCTCTCTGCGACTTCGGCGCTCGAAGTTTCGGTCGTTGCGATCGCCGCCTCTGACGAGGCCTCGTCAGAGGCGGCGGCGTCGCGTGGCTGGCTCGAGGGAGTGTAACTTGAAGACATAGAATCCGAAGACGTAAGGCGTGAACGTTGGCGGGTCGAAGAGAAAAGATACCGTTCCTAGTTGCCTATTACAAGCGATAACTATACATTATCAATTGTATTTCAAAAAGTCCCGAAAGTACCATTTCAACTTACAATCCCACGAGAGTACAACGTTACGTACCCGACGGCTCAAGGCGTGTCGAGAACTGCGCGCGTCACTGGTGCGACCTCGTCTTGCTGATTGGCTGCCAGTGACGCGCGCAGACGAACTCTCCAAGCGCCTGGTCTCGCGGCGCACTGTCCGCACGACAGATCTACCGAAATATTTTAGTTTTGCAATAACGGATTAATCGGTATCCGATCACCCCTTCTTTAGACGTGCACGCGGACGCAAACGGTCACCTACTCGTCGGCCCTGCACCTGAAGTTGATTTCATCTTGCAAACCATGAACAAGCGCAGGAGGCCGAGAGGGCTTACGTCGAAGCGATGCAGGTTTTGGACGAGGAAGTAGGCGCGCTAACCAACGCGTTATGGGCGTCGTTCGAGGTGGCGTTCCACCTTCCGCCAACTCTTACGTTTTCGATCATCGAGCGAACCTTTTGCGCGAGAGAAAACGGGTGGAGCAGGAAATAGAAGCCCTAAGCGAGAGCGCGGACGAAGTGGAGCAGTCCCTCAGCATCGCGGTAGGAAGGCTTCTTGGCATAGAGTCTGAACGGTGCACGTACCGCGGAGGCTGGGGCACACTTTACGGAGCCTAGTCCGTGGAGTGGAGAAGGGAAGTTCAGCCCCTCAGGGGAGATTCAGAGTCCGCTCGAACTCCTCGAGGAATGCCGTATCCCGATCTGCAAGTTTAGCCCCGTCGAGGCCCTCCGCCGCTGGCTCCATGCCGCCGCCATCGACGCGGGTCCCGTCTTTCGCGGCGTGCGCCGTAGCGGCCTAGTGCGCCTCGGCGCCCTCACCGGGCGCTCGATTTCCACCATCGTCAAAGACGCCGCCGAAGCCGCAGGCATCGTGCCGAGCCGGCTCCCCGGCTCCTCTGAGCGGCGGCGCTTCTCGGGGCACTCCCTCCGCGCGGGCCACATCACTGAGGCCACTTCGCGCGGCGCTTCCGACCACCTCGTCATGCAGCAGTCACGCCATACTGATCGGGCGACTTTTGATGGGTACGTTCGTCCGGAGAAGTTGCTTTCGACATCCTCGAGTCGGCATTTGGGACTTTGATTTTTTACTTGCAATAACAGCATTTCGTGCCTCACTGCGCAGCGTTGATGGTTTACAAACGCTTTACTGGATGCGTACGGCTTGGTTTGGTACGTTGTAGCTGGCGAGCGTATGCCCGCTGGCTTCACCACTTGCTTTTCTCCGTCCACCGCAGCGCCTGGTCACTTGTCAGCAAACGGGAAAAAGTCTTATCCAGATGCCGCCTTCCGGCCGTTGGCGGTTGGTGCGCTCTACCCCGGCATCGGGCGCGGTTTGGTGGCCGACGTGCTGGCCGCTCACGCGCAAGGTGGGGCCGTCAGCACGGTGTGCACGGCGCATGTGGTGGCCGGCCACGGCGTCGTGACCGACGTGCTTGACGTGCCCACCGACACCGTGAGTGCACAGCTCGAACACCTCTTTTCCACCGGCGCACCCAGTGCCGCTAAGGTGGGCATTGTGGGACATCCGGCCACGGTGCAGGTGGTGTTTCGCCGCCTCGAAGAGCACCTGCACGGGCCGCTCGTACTCGACCTCACCCTGAGCGGCCCCAGCGGCGAGGACGTGGTGGGTCCGCGCGGCGTGGAGGCCCTCGCCGAGCACCTCGGCCGTGCCGACCTCGTGACGCTGCGCCTGCGCGACGCCGAACTCATCGCCGGGATGGAGATCCCGAGCCTCGACGACGCGCAGGTGGCCGCGCAGCGCATCGGCAGCCGGGGGGCGCGCCGCGTGCTTTTGCGCTGCGGCCAGCTGCCGACGCACTACTTCGACCTCGAATCGCCGCCGCCGGCGTTTGCCGTGGACCTCTTTTACGATGGCAGCGACTTCGCGCTCTTCGAGGCGCCGTACCTCGGCGCGCTGCCCGGCGTGCACGGCGCGTCGAGCGCGTTCACGATGGCGCTTTTGTCCCACTTGCACGCGCATGAACCCATGCAGAGCGCCATCCAGAACGCCAAGATTTACGTTACCGAAGCCCTAAGACGCCGAGGGCAAGCCCCAAACCCGCACGCCCCTCACTACTTCTGGAAGCACGACGCCAACGCCCAACGTCGTGAAAAAGCAGAAAAGAGCCAGCCGCCCGAGGAGTAGCTTCTGAAAGCGCGCCCGTCCCTCCTTCCCCGAAAAAGAAGAGGCCCCACCATGGCGAAGTCTCCCTCCCCTGCATCGTCCTCGGCCGCGCGCAGCACCATCTACGACGTGGCCGAGCGTGCCGGCGTGGCCATCTCCACCGTCTCGCGCGTCTTGAACAACTCCGACGACGTCTCCAGCGCGACGCGCGAGCGCGTGCTCGAGGCCATCCAGGAGCTGCAGTTCAGCCCGAACCGCACGGCCAAGGCGCTGGCGCAACGGCAGATCGTCACGCTCGCCATCGCCATCCCCACGTTTACGACGCCCTTCCACAACGAGCTGCTCAAGGGCGTGCGCAGCGGCCTGCGCGACATCGAGGTCGATCTTCTGGTGCGCGACCTCGCCTGGGCCAAGCCGGAGAAGACGCTGCACGATTTCCTTCAACGCGGCGCCGTGGACGGGCTGCTCCTGGTCGGCCTCCCGCTCAACGAGCGGCTCGCGGCCGACCTCGAAGCCATGGGCGCGCCTACGGTCCTCATCGGCCAGCACTACGAGGGCTTCGACGCCTTCTACTGGGACGAAGCGACCGGCGCGCGCATGGGCGTAGGGCACCTCATCGAGCGCGGGCACACGCGCGTCGGCATGATCACGGCGCCTTTCCAAAGCGACCTGCGCGACGCGCGCATCCGGGGCTACCGCGAAGCGCTCGAGGCGGCGGGCCTGGGCTATGACGAAAACCTCATCTGCTACGGGCACACCAAAAAGCACGCGGGCTTTAGCGAGGAGGCCGGTTACGAGGCCATGCAGGAACTCCTCACCATCGAGCCGCCCGTGACCGCCGTGTTCGCCTCCAGCGACGTGCAGGCCTTGGGCGCGTGGAAGGCCATCCGCGAGAGCGGCCGCAGCGTCCCCGCCGACATCGCCCTCATTGGCTACGACGACATCAAAACGAGCCGTTACGTGGGCCTCACCACCGTAGCCCAGCAGATGCACGACGTGGGCGAGGACTCGGCCGCGTTGCTGCTCAGGCGTGTGCGCGGCGTCGAGGACCGCCCGCCCACCGGCACGCTCATCCAGCCCATCCTCAAGGTGCGCGCCTCGACGTAACCGCCGCCCCGCTCGGCTTCCTCACCCCGCTCTCCCTTCGCATGATCGATCCCGCGACGATCCGGCATCAACTAGATCGCACGCTCCGCACGACGCATTTCGACGCGCTCGGCGCCCGCTACGAGGGCAAGGTGCGCGACACGTACGCCGAGGGCGACCGCCTCGTCCTCGTCACCACGGACCGGATCTCGGCCTTCGACCACGTCCTCCGGCAGACGATCCCGTTCAAGGGACAGGTGCTCAACCAGCTGGCCGCCTTCTTTTTCGAGGAGACCGAAGACCTCGTGCCCAACCACGCCTTGAGCGTGCCGGACCCCAACGTCACCGTCGCCCGGCGGTGCACGCCCGTGCCGATGGAGTTCGTCGTGCGCGGCTACTTGGCCGGCCACGCCTGGCGCGTCTACCAGGGCGGCGCGCGCGCGCTTTGCGGCCAGCCGCTCCCCGAAAATCTCCGCGAGAGCAGCCGCCTCCCCGAGTCGATCCTCACCCCCGCCACCAAGGCCGCCGAGGGGCACGACGAGGACATCCGCCCCGAAGACGCCATCGCCCGCGGCCTCGTCAGCGCCAAGGACTTCGAGCAGCTCAAGGCCTGGGCGCTGCGGCTTTTCGAGCGCGGCACGGCGCTGGCTCAAAAGCGCGGGCTGCTTCTCGTGGACACGAAGTACGAGTTCGGCCGCGCCCCCGACGGCTCCCTCTGCCTCATCGACGAGATTCACACGCCCGACTCCTCGCGCTACTACTACGCCGACACGTACGAGGAGCGCCTCGAAAAAGGCCAGCCGCAGCGGCAGCTCTCCAAGGAGTTCGTCCGCGAGTGGCTGATGGACCACGGCTTCCAGGGCCAACCCGGCCAAGCGCTCCCCGACCTCCCAGACGACTTCCGCGTCGAGGTCACGCAGCGATACGTCGAGCTATACGAGCAGGTCACGGGCCGCTCCTTTGAGCCGGACACGCACGCCGACCCTTCCGGGCGGATTGTTTTTAATTTGCAATAACGGATTTAAAATCTATGTTTCTTAACTTCTCTTGCTCCTTCACGAGCCGCCGTTTCACGCGCGGGCGCGCCAGCCGGCAACACATCTGCGTCGTCTCCGGTAGATGCTTAAAGAACACCGCGGCGTGCACTTCTACGACGTGCAACGCGGCAAGGGGGCTTCGGCTGTAACATGCGTTCTTGTTTTTGGACTTATATGGTGGACCAGGCTTGACGTCCGCGTTACTTCGGACCGGCTTGTAGCTGATCTCTGGCCCCTACGCCGCCGCGAGATCAAGCTCAGCGACATCACGGCCGTGCGCGTGCTTACCTGGGGCGCTGGGCAGAAGCCCGAGGGCCAGGGCTGGCGTGTTTTTCGCAACAGCCCCGGAGAAGCTCTCATCTTCCCCGGCGCGCCTGCACATCAGCTCGGAGCAGCCTCACGTTTTGGCCGACGCCATTCTTCAGGCGAAGAGCCGCGTCGCCGCCTCATGAGCCTTGCGACAATCATCATTCACCTCAGCGTGGGCGGCGAAGGCGTACGTCGTGTCGCGTTTCTTTTGCGACGCTCACCTTCGAGGTCGCCCTGCTCGATGTCGAGTCGAGCAACCAACGTCGGGAAGCTTGTCTTTCAGCGTAGCGCGTACGCCTCCGTCCGCCGGTCGGCAAAGAGGTCGTTGTGCGCGGTAAGCTGCCGGTCGCGCGCGGCGTGCGGATCGATCTCCACGGCGCCGAGGCAGTCACCCTCGCGCTCGGCGCGCAACAGGACCTCGCCGGAAGGGCTGCAAATCTCGCTCTGGCCGATAAAGGTTAGCGCCTCGTTCCCGTTCGATTCCTGCCCGTAGCGGTTGGCCGTGATGGTGAAGACGTGGTTTTCGAGCGCGCGGATGGGCATGGCGCGCGGGCAATCCGGCCGCACGAGGTTGGACGGATGCGCGATCACGTCGGCGCCCTGGAGGGCCAGGCTGCGCGCGGCCTCCGGATAGTACCAGTCAAAGCAGATCATCACGCCAAGGCGGTACGCGCGGCCCTCGCGGTCTCGCGCGTCGAAGACCGGCAGGCCGCCGTCGCCCGGCGCGAAGTGCTTTTTCTCCTCGTAGTAGAGGTGCACCTTGCGGTAGGTGCCCACGTAGCCCTCGGGCGCCACAACCACGGCGCTGTTGTAAAGCGCCTCGCCACTGCGCTCCGGCAGCCCGGCCACGAGCGTAGCGCCGGTGGCCGAGGCCCATTCTTTGAGACGGCGCGTGGCCGGTCCATCCGGAACCGGCTCGGCCGCTTGGCGGGCCTCCTCGGTGGAACGGAAAAAGTAGCCCGAGGTGAACAGCTCTGGCAGGACGATGAGGTCCGCATCGGCGCCGTCCAAGAGGCGCTCCGCCCGGTCAAGGTTGCCCGGCGGGTCGAGGTACTGCGGATCGAATTGCAAAAAAGCCGTTTTCATCGCATTTTATCTCTTCTTTTCATGCGTGCTTTTTCCGCCGCGCATGACCGGACGTGCGCAGCGGCTTTGCCTGCTCAGTTCAAACTGCGGAGCGCGCTTTGAATGCGGTCGAAGTCAGGTATTTTTCCTGCATTTTCAAGCACCTCGGCGTAGCGGACGATGCCCTCTTTGTCGATCAAGAACGCGGCGCGCTTGGAGATGCGGCTTAAGCCCATGTCCGTAAAATCGCCTTGGTATTTAGCATCGTACAGCGCACTCACTTCGCCGTCGTGATCGCTCAAGAGCGGGTAGCTGAGCTTGTTTACCGAGCGGAACTCGTCAAGGACGAACGGCGAGTCCGTAGAGATGCCGACGATCTGGGCGTCGTAAAACCGCTCTGCGTCGTTGTTGACCTGGTTCAGCTCGTCGGTGCAGACGCTTGTAAAGGCGCCGGGGAAGAAAAGCAGCAACACGTTTTCGCCGCGATGCTCCGACAGCGTAAACGGCTTCTTCTCGTGCGAGTACAGCGTGAAGTCGGGCGCTTCCTGGTCTTCGCGGATGGGCATATCGTGTAGAGTCTTTGTGTACAGAGTGATATGTGTTTGCGCACGCAAGCACGCAGCCTACTGAAAACGGATGGCGCGGACGGGTTCGATGCGCGCCGCCACGCGGGCAGGCACGTACGCCGCCACGACGCACAGCGCCAGCGCAACGGCCCCGACGAATACGAAGTCGAAGAGCCTTAGTTCAACAGGCGCGCTCGTCATGTAATAGGCCTCGGCCGGGAGCGGGATCAGCTTGTAGCGCATCTGCACGAGGCCGAGGACGAGCGCGAGCGCTTCGCCCGCGAGCGTCCCTGCCGCGCCGATGCCCAGCCCCAATCCCAGAAACAACCGCCGCACCGCCCGCTGCGAGGCGCCCAAACTCACCATCACGCCGATCTCGCGCGTCTTCTCCAAGAGCAGCATTAGGAGCGTCCCGATAATGTTGAACGCGGCCACGACCACAATGACGCTGATGACGAGCGGCGTGATACTCTGCTGCAAATTGACCCAGGCAAAGAGGCCGCTAAAGATTTGAAAGATCGTCGCTGCGCGGACGGGGAAGCCGAACTCCTCCTCCACCGCCGCAGCCACGCTGTCGGCCTCGTGCGCGTCATGGAGCGTGAGGTCGAGGCGGCTCACCTCGTCCGGCGCGAAGCCGAGGAGCGAGCGGGCGATGGCGATGTCCACAAAGGCGTAGAGGTCGTCAAAGTCGTTGAGCGCCGTCTCGAAAAGGCCGGCCACGTGGAACTGCTTCACGCGCGGCGGCTGCGTGAGGGCCGCGCCTTGGCCGCGCTCGCCGTCCGCAGGGATGGAGAAGACGGTGACCACGTCGCCCACGCTGATGCCGAGGCGGCGGGCCAGCGTCTGCCCCAGGACGATGCCGGGGCGGCCGGCGGTGTCGGGCGCGAAGCTGAAGGCGCCCTCTGCCATCTGCCGCCGGAGGTAGGGCGGCGGCTCGAGCGTGCCCCAGAGCGCCACGCCGTCGATCTCCCCGGCCGAGCGGCGCAAGAGCGCGAAGTCCTGCACCACCGGCGCCACGCTCGTCACTTGCGGGAAGCGGCGCAGCCGGTCGGCCAGGGCGCCGGCGCCGGCGAGCGGCGTGTCCTGGTAGCTGTTTTCGACCTGCACGTGCGCGCCGAACCCGATGATCTTCTCCTCTATCGTGCTCGAAAACCCGCGCACGATGGCCAGCGCCAGAAGCAGCGCCGCCACGCCGAGCGCCACGCCGCCCACCGCCGCCGCGATGATGAACCGCAGGAACGAGCGCCCCTCCGCCCGCCCTTCGGCGCCGCGCAGGTAACGCAACGTGACAAACCGTTCAAACGCAAAAGGCACGGAGCGAGTCGGACAGGCCAGCGCAGAAGGAGCAAAAGGTAAACAGCACGTTCCCAACCCGCCGGATGCCACCATGGTTCAACGACGCCGCTCTGGTTCGGTAGCGATTCATCCGTCCGGGGCCTCTTGCTTTTGACCTCCGCCTCTCAGACCACCGTCTTGCGGTAGCGCAGGAGTGCGAGGCCGAGCGCGGCGACGGCAAAGAGCGCCATCGCCCCTATGGCACCGGCCACCTCGCGCGGCCCGCTGCCTTTCATCAGCACCGCCCGCAGAAGCTCCGCAAAGTGCTTGATCGGGTTCAGCTCGGCGAGCGTCTGCGCCCATCCGGGCATGGACTGGACGGGCGTGAAGATGCCGCCCAGGAAGAAGAACGTGACGAGCACGAAGAACGTGATGAACATGGCCTGCTGCTGCGTCTGCACCGCCGTCGAGATGAGCAGGCCCAGGCCGAGCGCGGCGAAGAGGTACACCCCCGCCCCCGCGTAGACGAGCGCGACGGAGCCTTCAAACGGTATCTGAAAGACCACGCGGATGATCGCCAGCCCGATGGTCAGCTCGATGAGGCCGAGCACCCAGAACGGGATGAGCTTGCCGGCGATAAACTGCGCCTTCGTGATGGGCGTCACGTTGAGCTGCTCCAGCGTGCCGATCTCTTTCTCGCGCGCGATGTTCTGCGCCGTGAGCAGGATGCCGACGAGCGTGACGAGCGAGGCCAGCAGCCCAATCGCCATGTAGCCGAGGTAGCCGCGCTCCGGGTTGTAGAGCGCCCGCGTCTGGATCGTGACGTCGGGCTGCGCGGAGGCCGTCTGCACGGGGCCGCTTCCCGCCTCGTCCTGCCCGTACTCGGCAAGGATTTGGGCGGCGTAGGACTGCACGACGCCGGCCGCCGCGCCGTCCTCGGCGTTGAGGATCAGTTGCACGGCCGGCGCACGCCCTTGCCGCAACGCACGGGCGAACCCATTGGGGATGCGGAGGACGGCCCCGGCCCGGCGCGTGAGCAGCGCCTCGTCGGCGCGGTCGCCCGAGGCCGTCTGCACCGCCACCTGGAAGCGCCCCGACGCCGTAAAGCGCTCCACCAGCCGCTCCGACGCGGGCGAGCCGTCGAGGTCGATGAGCGCCAGGTCCGTCTGCTTCACCTCGAACGTCATCGCGTGGGCGATGAGGAGGAGTTGCAGCACGGGCGGCACGAAAATCTGCACAAGCATGATCCGGTCGCGCAGGACCTGGAGCGTCTCTTTCCGAATGATGAAGAAGGTCGTGCGCATAGCGATGTCCGAATGATGAGCGGCAAATGACGAGTGGCACAGGCCGAATTCTTCCTCCCTCCTTCTCTTAACTTAGCCGGTCGCTAAAGGAGCGTGCCCCGGCCGCGAGCAGCACGGCGGCCATCGCGCAGAGCACGAGCACTTCCTTCCACAGCACCGTCAGGCCGACGCCCTTGAGCATCACCCCGCGCGCGACGATGATGTACCACGTGGCCGGCACGGCATTCGTCACGGGCTGAAGCCAGCCGGGGATGGACGCAATCGGGAAGACGAAGCCGGAGAGCGTAAGCGTCGGGATGAGGAGGCCGAGGAGCGCGGCCATCATGGCCGTGCGCTGGTCCGGCGCGCGCGCGGCGATGGACGACGCCGAGCGCGAGCGACACGAGGACGTAGACGAGCGAGGCGGCCAAGAGCAGCGCCAGGCTCCCGCGGATGGGCACGCCGAAGACGAGCCACGCCACGCCCAGCGCCGTGAGCGCATTGATGAACGCCAGCACGAGGTACGGCGCGACCTTCCCGACGACGATCTGGAGCGGGCGCAGCGGCGAGACGAGCAGCACCTCCAGCGTGCCGGTCTCCTTCTCTTTGGCGAGCGAGATGGCCGTCATGAGCGCCGAGACGAGCGTGAGCACGAAGGCGAGCAGGCCCGGTACGAACAGGTTGGCGCTTTCGAGCGTGGGGTTGAAGCGCATCCGCGTGGCCGTGCGGACGACCGGCGCGCCGCCGCCCGCCTCGGCCGCCCAGCCCTGCACCACCGTGCGCACGTAGGACTCGGACGTGGCGGCGTAGTTGGCGCTGATGCCGTCGCTCTCGACGAGCACCTCGGCGGTGCCGCGCGCGAAGCGCCGCGCGAAGTCCGTCGGCAGTACGAGCGCCACGTCGGCCTTGCCGGCGCGCAGCATTTGCCGGGCCGCCCGCTCGCTCGCCCGCACGCCCACGAGGCGCAACGCCTTTGTGGAGGCGACGGCCCGCGTGAGGTCGGCGCTGCGGGCGTCGCCGGAGGGGTCCACCACGACGGTGCGCACGGCCTCCACGTCGGTACGGATGGCGTAGCCGAAGAGGAGCACCATCGCCACCGGCATCAGCAGCAGGACGGCCAGCGTCTGCCGGTCGCGCAGGATGTGGCGCATCTCCTTGAGGATGAAGCTGCGAAAAGCGCCCATTTGCCGATTTTGGATTTTGGATTGGGATTTTCGGATGGGGTGCTGGTTACGACGCTGCCGCCGGGCGGGCGAGCCGGACGAAGACGCCGTCCATCGAGTCGGTGGCAAACTGCGCTTTCAGCTCGGTCGGCGTGCCGAGGGCGGCGATTTTTCCGGCGACCATGATCGAGACGCGGTCGCAGTACTCGGCCTCGTCCATGTAGTGCGTCGTTACGAAGACCGTCGTGCCCTGCGCGGCGGCGGCGTAGATCATCTCCCAGAACTGCCGCCGCGTCACCGGGTCCACGCCGCCCGTCGGCTCGTCGAGGAAGACGACCTCCGGCTCGTGCAGGAGCGCGACGGAGAAGGCCAGCTTCTGCTTCCACCCCAGCGGCAGCCGCCCCACGCGCTCGCCCGCCATCTGCTCGGAGCCGAGGCGCCGGAGCATCGCCTGCATCCGCTCCTCGATGGCCTCGTCCGGCAGCCCGTAGACGCCGCCGTAGAAGCGGACGTTTTCCTTCACCGTGAGGTCGTCGTAGAGCACGAAGCGCTGGCTCATGTAGCCGATGCGGCGCTTCACGGCCTCCGTCTCGGTCGCCACGTTGCGCCCGGCGGTCAGCGCCTCGCCGCCGGAGGGAGCCAGGAGGCCCGTGAGCATCTTGATGGCCGTCGTCTTCCCGGCACCATTCGCGCCCAGAAACCCAAACACCTCGCTCCTGGCGACGGCGAACGTGATGGCGTCCACGGCCGTGAACTCGCCGAAGGTGCGGGTGAGGCCCTGCGCCCAGACGGCGGCCTCCTCGCGCGGAATCGTGGGCGTGCGGTCAGGCATTGGTCGCCTCCGTGGGTTGGTCGGGCGTGCCCATGAGGGCCATGAATACGTCTTCGACGGACGGATCGGCTGGCTCGGCGCGCACGTCGTCCCATCCGTTTTGCGCCAGCGCACGCTCTGCGGCCTGCGCCAGCGTTTCGGCATTGCTCTCGCTGCGACCCGTGACGTGCACCCACTCGCCGAACACCTCGGCACGGGCGACGGCCTCGACGGCGCGGAGGTCGCTGAGGAGCGCCGCCCGCTCGCCGCGCGCGCGGACCCGGACGAGCGGACCGGCAAAGCCCTGAGCGACGGACTCCGGCGTCTCCGGCGCGCGCAGGAGACGCCCCTGCTGGAGCAGCGCGATCCGGTCGCAGCGCGCGGCCTCGTCCATGTACGGCGTCGAAACGAGCGTGGTGAGGCCGCCGGCCTTTAGTTCGGTCAGCATGTCCCAGAACTCGGCGCGGCTGACGGCGTCCACGCCCGTCGTCGGAGTGCGAGTTGCGGGAGCCGCTGTCGGCGCAGCGCCGCCACGCGAAGTTCGGTAGCGCGCGCGAGCAGTTCAGGCTGCACGGCGCGGGGGTCTTGCTGCGCCGCCGCCGCGCGAAGCGCGCTCAAGCGCAGCGGGCTTGTCCCACTTTGCGCCAGCGCGGGCCAGGGAGCAGCAAGGCCGGCGGCAAGAAGAAGGCCGGCCATCAGGTACAAAAGGAGAGCGCGCGTCGGCGCGCGAGGCGCAGAGGGCGGGTCCTCTTCCACAGGCGCACCGGGGGCGAGGTGGGGGCGCACCTCTTCGTACGCGCGGGCGAAGTCCTCCGCCAGCTCGGCTATTCGGCTCAGGTCTCCGGCAGCGGGTGCGGCGCGATGGTTCCAGGCGTGCACGGCCTCGGGGCGGCTGCGCGACGCTGGGCCGCTGGCGCCGCAGGCAGGGCACGTCACCAGCAGCGCGTTGGGCCACACCTCGTAGGCCTTCACGGTGAGCTGAACCCCGGTTTTTCCGCAGAACGGGCAGGGACGCAGGCTATTGGCGCGGTCGGGCAGCGTGCTCATGGCGGTGTAGGGCGTGACGATGAAAGGAGAGGCGGATCACTTCAGGCGAGCATCGGCGCGAGGCGCGGTGCTTCGGCGGCGGGCGCTTCGGCGACAGCTTGCGCCATCGCGTCGTAGACAGTGGGCGCGCGGAGATAGTCGCAGTGCCCGCAGTCTTCTGCGGTCACCACCTCGAGACCGGGCCATCGTGCCTGGAGGGCGTCGAGGTTCTTCGGTCCCGCCGCGCCGAGCGCCCAGCGCCATTCGAAAAGGGGAAACCACCGCCCCAGCACCCGGTCGTGGGGCGAGCAGAAGACGTAGAGCCGCTCCACGTGCCCGAGCGCGGCGGCGGCCTCGGCGCTGCTGAGGACGTCCCACTCCACAGCCGGTGCCAGCGCGAAAAAGCTCCGGATGCGCACCGAAGGCGAGGCAGCGGACAGCGCGGCATGCGCGAGGCGGGCGCCCATGCTATGCGTTAGGAGGTCCACGCGGGCGCCACGCTCCGCAAGACGCCGGAGCCACACGCCGAGCCGATTCCCTGCCTCCCCAGCACGCTGCTTGGCCGCGAAGTAGTCGCGTTGCGAACCCCCGCCCGGCCACGCGAACATCACGAGGCGGTCGTAAACGCCAGACAGATGCCGCTGGACGTGCCGGTGCACCACCTCCGCTTCGGCCAGCACGTCGCCGGCGCTCACGTTGAAACCGTGCACGACCACCAGCAGACGCTCCCCCGCCACGCGCCGCAGAAACTCGGCGGCATCAACCGGCCAGTTCAGAAGCGGCAGGTCTTCTTCTACCCGCCGGACCTGCCCGGTCCGCGCGAACTGGTGGCCGCTGGTGAATCCTCTCCGGGTGCTGATGACGTAGGTCATGGCTTTGCTGTGTCTGCTGGCGCTTTCGTCTTGCCCATTAGGATTAATTTTTCGGTTAATCCTGTTCCAAAATTTTTTGTGGATGCTCGGTTTACATGGACAGCGCCGGGTTCAGGGCGTTAGGCTGCGCAGAAGCGTTTCGGCGAGGTCTTCGCGGCGGCGCTCCATCATCTGCTCCCGCGCCTCGGCGTCGAGGCCCAGGGCGGCCTCCAGCATGGGTGCCGCCGCGTAGGGGAAGATGAGTTGAGCTATGAGCGCGACGAGAAAGTCCTCTGCCCGCGTGGGGCGCAGCTGGCCCGCTTCGGCTTCTGCATCGAGCTGCTCCTGGAGCTTGCCGAGCACGGTGTGGTGGATGCGGCCTACGGGGAGCACCTCGTCAAGCAACGTGCGCAGGCGATCCGGTTGGTACTGGAACTCGGCGATGATGTAGCCGGGGAGGTACGGGTTCTTGCTCAGCATGTCGATTTCGACTTCGACGGCCCGTTGCAGCTTTTCACGGAGCGGGAGATCCGAGGCGAGCGTCTGGAGCATGCGGGGGAAAAGCGTCTGGGCAGCGCGCAAGAACACGGCTTCGGCCAGCCGCTCTTTCGTGCGGAAGTAGTAGTGCAGGAGTGCTTTGTTGACCCCCGCCTCGTCGGCGATCTCCTGCGTGCGCGCCCCGGCCGTTCCCCGACGGAGAAAAACCCGGCGGGCCGCTTCAAGAATTTGCACTTCCGTTTCGGAAACGCCGGTATCGTCAAAAGGAGCGTTCATCTTGGCATTACTTGCTTGGTTTATCCAATCGGTTAAAACAGATCGAGGTCTATCGGTTCCCGTTGGCGAAATTTTTTTCGAGCACGTCCTCCCGCTTCGGATCTGTCCCGTCGCGTGTCGCACTCAGCCGGTCCTCTCCCCTACGTCAGCGGATGGGCGAAGTTGAGAACAACGCTTTTTCTGCCTGGTAAAGAGAAAGACGCCTTTTCTCACGCCCCCGCCCTGCCCTGCCGCAGCCATGAACAACGCCCTCAGCCACGTCCCGACGCCAACCAACGAACCCGTCAAAAGCTACGCGCCGGGCAGCCCTGAGCGCGCGTCGCTCAAAAAGCGCCTCGAAGAACTCAAGCGTGAGAGGATCGAGGTGCCCGCGTTCATCGGCGGCGAGGAAGTGCGCACGGGGAACACCGAGGCGATCCGCCCGCCGCACGACATCCAGAGCACGCTCGGCACGGTCCACTTCGCGGGCGAAGCCGAGGTGAAGAACGCCATCGAGGCCGCGCTCCGGGCAAGAGAGACGTGGGCGCGGATGCCCTGGACGGAGCGCACCGCCATCTTCCTCCGCGCCGCCGACCTCCTGGCCGGCCCCTGGCGCGACACGCTCAACGCCTCGACCATGCTGGGCCAGTCGAAAAACGCGCACCAGGCCGAGATCGACGCCGCCTGCGAGCTGATCGACTTTTTCCGCTTCAACGCGCACTTCATGGAGCGGCTCTACGACGAGCAGCCGCTTTCCTCGCCCGGCATCTGGAACCGGATGCAGTACCGCCCGCTCGAAGGGTTCGTCCTGGCCGTGACGCCGTTCAACTTCACCTCCATCCAGGCCAACCTCCCCGCCGCGCCCGCCCTGATGGGCAACGTGGTCCTCTGGAAGCCGTCCACCACGTCCGTCTACTCGGCGTACTTCGTCTACAAACTTTTGGAAGAGGCGGGGCTGCCGCCGGGCGTGATCAACATGCTCCCCGGCGACGGGCCGACCATCGGCGACCCGGCCCTCGCTTCCGAGCACTTCGCCGGGCTGCACTTTACCGGATCGACGGGGACGTTCGAGCACCTGTGGAAAACCATCGGCGAGAACATCGGCCGGTACCGGGGCTACCCGCGCATCGTGGGCGAGACGGGCGGCAAGGACTTCATCGTCGCCCACCCCTCCGCCGACGCCGAGGCCGTGGCGACGGCCATCGTGCGCGGCTCGTTCGAGTACCAGGGGCAGAAGTGCTCGGCCTCTTCGCGGATGTATCTCCCGAAAAGCCTCTGGCCCGCCATCAAAGAAGAGATGCTCGGGCAGCTTTCAGAAATCAAGATGGGGCCGCCGGAGGATTTCACGAACTACGTCAACGCCGTGATCGACAAGCCGTCCTTCGACAAGCTCGCCGGCGCCATCGACGCGGCGAAAAAGGCCGAGGGCGTGGAGATCGTCCACGGCGGAGATTACTCGGACGAGGAGGGCTACTTCATCGAGCCGACCGTGCTCGTGGTGGACGATCCGGGCTACCAGACGATGAGCGAGGAGCTGTTCGGCCCCGTGGCCACGGCGTACGTCTACGAGGACGCGCGCTTTGAGGAGACGCTCGGCCTCGTCGATGAAACCTCGCCGTACGCACTCACGGGCGCCATTTTCTCGGAAGACCGCGCCGCCGTGCAGGTGGCGATGGAGCGCCTGGAGAACGCCGCCGGCAACTTCTACATTAACGACAAGCCCACGGGCGCCGTGGTGGGGCAGCAGCCCTTCGGCGGCGCGCGGAAGTCGGGCACGAACGACAAGGCCGGCTCGAAGATGAACCTCATGCGCTGGACCTCGGCACGCGCGGTGAAGGAGAACCTGAACCCACCCAAGCATTTTTCCTATCCCTTCCTTGCCCCCGACGCCGACGAGCCGGAGCGCACGGAGGCCGATTACGCCGAGGCCGGCGGCGACGGCAGCCACGCCGCCACGCCCGCCGCCGAGCAGTAGCCTGCACGCAACCCGAAAGGCCCTCTCCCCCACCTCATTTTGTTCGACATGACGGACGCCTTGACGACGGCCGAGGACGCATCGGCCGTGGCCTCCTCCGCCCTGGCCGATGAGGTCCGCGCCCTCGCCCGCCTCGTGGACGATCCGGCGCCGGCCGTGCAGCGGGCCGTCCAGGCGCGCCTGGACACGCTCGGGCGACGGGCGCTGCCGCACCTGAGCGCCGCCGCGACGGAGGCCGGCGATGCCGTCGCCCGCGCGCACATCCGCGAGGCGGCCCACGCCGTGCACATGGACAGCCTGGAGGCGGCCTGGTCGCTCGTCCTCGGCGCGCCGAACGTGGACCTCGAGCGCGGCGCCTTCCTCGTTGCCCTCTACCGCTTTCCGCACCTCGACATCCCCGCCTACCAGCGCCAGCTTGACCGCATGGCCGGCGAGGCGCGCCGCCGCCTCAGCACCACCCGCGGCGCCGACCGCGCCTTCGCCCTGGCCGACTTCATGACCGAGACGCTCCGCTTCGAGGGCAACCGCGCGCACTTCTTCGACCCGAACAACTCCTACCTCAACCAGGTCATCGACCGGCGGCGCGGCATCCCCATCAGCCTCTCGGTGGTGTACCTGCTCCTGGGGCAGCGCCTGGGGCTGCCCGTCTACGGCGTGGACATGCCCGTGCGCTTTCTGGTGAAGTACGAGGACGAAGGGAGCGAGATCTTCCTGGACCTCTTCGACAGCAGCGCGCCGGTGGAGCCGTCCGCCTGCGTGCGCTTTCTGATGCGCGCGGGCATCACGCCGCGCCCGGACCACTTCGCCCCGGCGGCGCCGCAGGCCATCCTCCTGCGCATGGTGCGCAACCTGCTCGCCATCGCCCAAAAGGCCGAGCAGCCCCAAACCGAGGCCGACCTGTTGCGCCTGCTCGAACCCTGGGACGACGCCCATGCCGAATAAGCAGCAGGCCGCCGCCGTCCGGCGCGAAGAGGCCGAAGCGCCTTCTGAGCGCCTGCCGCCGCTCCGTTTCCACAGCACGGCGCATCCCGAGGGCGCGCCGGCAGCGCTCGTCTACGCGCGGGCGCTTGTGGCCCCCTTGGCCGCGTGCGCGCTCCCGGTGATGCTCGGCGCGCTCGCTGCCGCGCTGCAAGGCCTCTCCGTCCTGCCCTTCCTGACGGCAGGCTTCCCGGCGGCGCTCGTGGCCGCCTGGCTGTGGACGCGCTTCCAGCTCCGCCGCACGCTGGCCGAGGTGCACATCCGCCCCGAGCCGGAAGGCCGCACCTACGGGGCCGCCGCCGTCCGCACGGTGCCCGAGTGCCTGGGCGCTGCGGCACCGCTGACGTGGCGGCGCGTGCACGACCTTCGCGCGAGCCGGGGCGCGCTCGAAGTCGCCCTCGGACGCGAGAGCTACACCCTGCCGCACGCCGCGTGGCCCGCCTTCGACGCGCTGCGCGAGGCGCTGCGCCAGGCCCGCCGCTACGACCACGCCGCGCCGCTCTGACGCATGGACGACCCCGCTGCCGAGAGGCTTCAACCGCTGGAAAACGATGACGCCTCCAGCCCGCCCCCATCCGTAGCCGAAGGGGCATGGTGGGACCACTGCCCCAACTGCGGCAGCCGCCTCTATAACCACGGCTGCAAGTACCGCTGCCCGCACTGCCACTACTTCATGTCGTGCAGCGATTTCGACTGAGACGCGGGGGGCCTCGGCGTGGCGCCCACGTTCGGTTCTCGCTTTCTTCGGCGGTTTGCTAGACGAGGGGCGCCGCACGGCTTCGCGGCCGATCACTTTTCTGAACGGGTGTGACCGTTTCGGAGGCGCTCCTGCGCATAGCTGTTAGGACACGCCAGCGACCCCGACTTCTAATCCGCAGGACAGTCTCTGACATTATGGAAATCCTGATTCTACTCGCCATCGTGTGGTTCTTCTTCTCCCTCGGCGGCGGGGGCAAAAGGCAGCCTTCCAGCTACACGTCGTCCGGCAGTTCGTCGTCTTACAAACCTACGAAGGTTTGCGCGTACTGCCGCGGGGGCGGCTACGTCAACGGCGGCGTCTGCCCCGCGTGCTTCGGCACGCCTGTCTCCTGAGAAGCGGCGCTGCGCGCTTCAGTTCTCCCGCGTGCGGTCCTCTTCTTCCTCGGCGGAGGACGGCTCGGCGGCGGCGCCGTCGCCCTGCGTTTCGGGGTGGCCGTTGGCCTGGGGCGGTTGCTGCGTGCCGTCGCCTTCGGAGACGGGTTGGGCTTCGGGAGCAGCGGGGTCGGGGGCGGAATCAGCATCTTCTTCGGAGGCGCCGCCAGAGGCGCCATCGCCGGGCTTGAGTTGACCGCCGGCGTTGCGCTGGCCGGGGGCGGCGCGGGCGTCTTGCTCGGGCACGCCCCAGAGGTTCTCCTCCTTCATCTTCTCGGCCAGGGCGCTCTCGGCCTCCGACGGCGGCGCTTGCGCGGCGGGCGGCTCCTCTTCGTCGGAGGGCGGCGCCTCGGTGTCGGGGGCGGCGTCCGTCTTTTTCTCCTCTTGATCCGGGTACTTTACGCGGACGTGGTAGATGCCCATGAGCATCGTCAGGAACGTCTCCTTGATCACCCGCATGTCGCGGAAGGTGAGGTCCGTGTCGGTGAACTGGTCGTCGTCGATGCGGGCTTGGAAGATGGCGTCGATGAGCGCTTGGAGCCGCTTGTGCGTGGGGTCTTCGAGCGAGCGGCTGGCGGCCTCGACGCCGTCGGCGAGCATGAGGATGGCCGTCTCGCGCGAGTGCGGGCGCGGCCCCGGATAGCGGAACTCGGACTCGAGGAGGTCCGGGTCGTCCGGCGCCTTGGCTTCGAGCGCCTTGCGGTAGAAGAACTCGATGCGCGTGGTGCCGTGGTGCATCGGGATGAAGTCCAAGACGCGCTGCGGCAGGTTGTGCTGGCGCGCCATCTCCAGCCCCTCTTTGACGTGGCTGGCGATGATGAGCGCGCTCATGCGCGGCTTGAGCTTGTCGTGCGGGTTCATGCCCGTGCGCTGGTTCTCTACGAAATACTCGGGCTTGAGCATCTTCCCGATATCGTGGTAGAGCGCCCCCACGCGCGTAAGAAGCGAGTTGGCCCCGACGCGGTCGGCCGCCGCCTCGGCCAGGTTCGCCACCTGCAAGGAGTGGTTGAACGAGCCGGGCGCGCGCAGCGAAAGCTCTTTCAAGAGCTTCCGGTTCGTATCCGAAAGCTCGAGCAGCGTCAGGTCGGTCGTCAGGTCGAAGGAGCGCTCGAAGACCCAGAGGAGCGGGTAGGCCATCACCACGAAAAAGGAGTTGGCCACCACCAGGCCCAGCTCGGACAGGTACTGGTCCGTGTCCGTGTTGAAGAAGAGCCACGCGGCGGTGAGGACGAAGACGTAGCCGAGGAGCACGAGGCCCCCTGAGATGAAGTACTGCCCGCGGTTTTTGATGTCGCGCACGCTGAAGACGCCGAGCATCCCGGCAAAAAACGTCGCCATGAAATATTCGAGGTCGAAGCCCAGCAAAAGCCCGCCCACGAGCGCGAGCACGAGCGTCCCGAAAAGCCCCACGCGCGAGTCGAAGAGGATGGTCAGCTGCACGGAGGCAATCGCCACGGGCACCACGTACAGCCCCACGGAGGGCAGCCGCAGCACCAGCGCGAAAAGCCCGATGATGCCGGCAAAGAGGAGCGCGATGAGAAACACCGTGCGGTTCGAGTCGAAGACCTCGCGCCGGAGAAAGAAAAGGTAGAGAAAGAAGATGAGGAAGGCCGCGAGCGCGAGCATGGCCTCGCCGAGCACCTGCTTCCAAAGCACCGAGCGGCCGGAGCGCTCGTTCTGCGCGCGTTCCAGGGAGGTGAGCTGGCGCTTGATCTCCGCGTCGATGCGGTCGCCCTTGCGCACGAGCACCTGCCCTTCTTGCACGGCCCCACGCGTGGGGGCGATGCGGCCGGCCTCGCGGCGCCACTCGCGCAGCGTCTCGGCGCGCTGGTACGTGAGCGAGGGCTGGAAGACGGCCCCAAAGAAGGCGTTGGCCAGGGCCGCATCGCTTGGCGCGTCCGCGTACTCCTGGGCGAAAGCCTCCTGCGCCGAGCGGTACGCCTCGTCCAGGCCGTAGACGTTGTCCTTGCTTCTGACGCGGTCCGTGCGCTCCTCCTCGTTGCGCACGACCAGCTCGTCGGTGTGGACGGAGTCGCGCGGCACGTTCAGCACGCCGATGCTCAAAAACTGCACGCCCGCCTCCCAGGCGCTGTCCAGGAGGCCGCGCCAGAGCGGCGGCCCCGGCGGCACCTCGCCCGGCACGGCGGCGGCCAGGCCTGGCTGGCGGTTGGCGTAGTCGCGCGCGAGGCGCTGCCACTGCTCGGCGGCGAGCTGTTTCAGGCGCGTGCTGCGGCGCAGCTCCACGTAGCGCAGCGAGTCCTCGGCGGCGGCCTCGGCCTCGCCGGCCTGGCGGTGGCGCCATGACGCGGCGTACGCCTCGAAGGTCTCCTGGAGCTGCGCCGAGAGCGAGTCGCGGTTGGCCGCCAGGCGCGCGCGCGCGTCGGGCACCTCGCGGAAGTACGGCGGCGTGCTTTGGCGCACGGCGCGGCGCTCGGCCTCCAACTCGCCCCGGTCCTTGTACACGGGGAAGTCGAACGGCGCCACGAGCGCCTGCTGCAGCCACACGTCGCCCACCTGCATGGTGTACTCGTAGACCTCGCCGCGCGGAAAGGCCAGGAGCGTGATCAGCACCAGCCCCACGAAGATGCCCGCCTTCGTAAGCCAGCGCCGCGAGGCCGAGGCGCCCTCCCCGCGGCGGCCCCGCTCGAGCTGCTGCCCCACGGGCCGCGCCCTTTTTTCTACAAGGCCTAACTTTTCGAGCCAATCCATAAACGGATGCGCGCGCCGCGCACGGGTGCCAGAGAGCCGCCCCAGGTGCCGCCCTCGGAGCGAGCGTTACCTATGCCGCAGGGCCAGCAAGGATCCAACGCCCAGGTTCACCAGCGCGCCGATCACCGTGTACCAGGGCCACCCAATCGCCCGCGCGCCTTCGACTGGCGCAAAGGAGAAGAGCCACCCGCCCGCCGCCGGATCGTACTTCACGCCCAGGATCACCACCGTCATTACGGCGATGGTCACCAAAAAGGCGATGACGGCATCGCTCTGGCGCGTGCGTTTGTTCAGAAGACCGAGCAGGAAAGCGCCCAGGAGGCCGCCGTACGTGTACCCGGCGATGGCGAGTCCCAGCTCGACCACCGGGTTCTCGTTGTCCTGGAACAAGCTGGCAAAGCCGATGAAGACGACGCCCCAGAAGAGCGTCAGCCCGCGCGAGACGCGCAGCGCTTGCTCTTGAGGCACCTCGCGCCCGATAAAGCGCTCCCATAAGTCGCTCATGGACGACGACGCCAAGGCGTTCAAGGACGAGGAGAGCGTGCTCATGGCCGCCGCCACGATCCCGGCTAGGATCAACCCCGAAACCCCCGCCGGCAGCCCCTCGATGATGAACTTCGGGAACACCTCGTCGGCGCGCGTGAGGCCAAGCGCCTCGGGCGCGGCGCCCTCGTAGTACGCCCAGAGGAGAAGCCCCACGCCCAGGAAGAGGGCGAACTGCGCCATCACCAGCAGGGCACTCGCCACGAGCGCCTTCTGGCTCTCCGCCTGCGTGCGGCAGGTCAAGAGCCGCTGCACGATCAGCTGATCCGTCCCGTGCGAGGCCATCGAGAACACGGCGCCGCCCACGACGGCGGTGACGAGCGTGTACGGCTGCGTGATCCACAGGCCGAAGGACTCACCCGCGCCCGTATCGAAAAGCTGCGTCTTCCCCTCGGCCGCCGCGCGCGTGAGCCAGCCCTGCGGCGCCGCCTCCCAGAGCACCACGCCGGCCAGGAGCGCCCCGCCGACGTAGACGCCCATCTGCACCACGTCCATCCACACCACGGCCTTGATCCCGCCCACGAGCGTGTAAAGCGTCGTCACCACGCCGATGACGAGGATGATCTGAAAGTAGCTCGCCTCCAGCCCCGCCGCGTCGGCGATGACCTTGAGCGGGATGGCCGTGGCGAAGAGCCGCACGCCGTCGGCCAAAAGGCGCGTGACGAGGAAGGTGACCGAGGCCGTGGCGCGCATCCCATCGCCGTAGCGCTTGCCCAGAAAGGCGTAGGCGGTGGAGAGCCGCCCGGCCCAGTAGCGCGGCAGAAAGTAGATGCTCACCAGGATGCGTCCGATGAGATAGCCGAAGGTGATCTGCAAAAAGGTGAGCGTGCCGCCATACGCCACCGCCGGCACGCCGATCACCGTGAGCGTGCTCGTCTCCGTAGCCACGACGGAGAAGCAGACGGCCCACCACGGCAGATCGCGCCCGCCGAGGAAGTAGTCGGCGGTCGAGGTCTGCCGCCCCCCCGCGACGATCCCAAAAACCGCCACTCCGATGAGGTAGATTGCAATAACGGTCCAATCGAGCGGCGTGAGCATAAATTCTCGTCGCACTTATAAAGGAGCTACACGTATTCCAAGCAATCGCGTCCCGTAGAACCTGAAATCTTTTTTGGAAACAGGGTTACACAGACGATCTTGAGTCTTTTCGACGCTGTGGCAAAAAAAATGGCAAAGAGAATTTGCCAGTATGGATTGCCGGGACTATCTTGCGTCCGCGTGGCATAGAACGCCGCAGTTCCATGCCTCCCTACAACGCAACTCGGCAAAACTATGGAGAATGGTGCTTCAGCTTCCGGCGCAAAGCCGGTGTACGCTTCGTATACCTCGTTCAAAAATACGCTGCGAGAATTTAAGGAGGGCGTTGTGCCCTCTGAAGTTGACCGGAGCGTATTCCCAAAGAAGTCAGGCAGCCTGATTAGTGCCCTTAGCGGGGGCTTTGAATTCTTAGGCGCTACTGACTCGCGGGGAATGACCACCCCGGTCCTGCATGAGTTGGTGGACGCAGTGGATACCGATGAATGGGAGGACGTTCTGAGAGGCGTTCTCATGGACAGCTACGCTCCTATTATCAACGGGCTAAACTTGGTAAGCGGCACGTCTCGTCAGCTTGAAACCGCGTTTGACCAAACCGCGATTTCGGGAAGCACTAAGCGAAAAGCGATCAGATTTTTTCTTAGCGCCTTGACAGATGCGGGTGTGAAGCATTCTCCACACTTCAAGCCACCAAAGACGGAGCGTAGAAAGAAGTCGAAGCCGTCAAAGCCGCAGGATGATAACAAGAGACCTAAGTCGCCCCCAGTACCGGAAAGGCCGAAGGACAAGGGTGATGAGCCAGAACCGAGTGGTGGAAGAAAGCCTCACAACCCGTTTGTCCCCAGCGGTTCCACTCCTGACGGCTACCAGAAGCTTGAAGTACCTGTCCCCGGTAGAGAGCATCCGTACACGTTGATAATGCCGTCAAACACGACTACGGCAGAATGGTCCTTCGTTCAGCGTTTCGTTGGCGATTGGCACGAATTCAAGGAGAGCAAAGAAAAACCGGATCAGGGAGATGAATCCCCTGATCCGGTTTAGTAAGCAGGTCACTGGTTTTCACTTTACGCAACTCGGCAAAGCAACGATGGTGATTCCAGTGATCTGCTTGGGGGTAGAGTGGTCCGGGCAGGGTCTTCGCAACTTACCGCCCGTGGGTTCGATTCCCACTACCTCCACCCCATGGCCGGGAGGCCATTTTCTTGGGATAACACCCAAGATCTAAAATGACGGTTCTGAGAGGCACAGGCGCGGGGCTGATGCTGGTCGAGCTTGCGACCTGACCTGTATCAGCCTGAGCCGGGTATTATGAGCGCCAGGCTCCCCTGTGCCTCCAGACCGTCAGTAGAATAGAAAGAACTTGCACGTACACGCAAGTGTAATATATCTCTGTGCTTGCAACATTGTCAATGGATCAGGTCTGATAACGTGTCTAAGTCAAGCAATAAAAAGCATAAGGCGCGGCAGTACGTGCGCCACCGCGAAGACGGAGAGCCGATCCACACGAACACACTGGAAGGCTTTTGGAGCTACCCGAAGAACGCGACGAAAGGCGTACACCGGGGCGTCTCGGCTCACAAGTTGCAAGGGTATCTTGACGAGTACGCCTTCCGGTACAACCATCGGAATGATGATACGCCGATCTTCTTCTCTATGTTGGCTCAGGCCGTACGTGTAGCTCCTTTATAAGTGCGATTCTCGTTATCAGGGTGGCTTCTTGGAATCGGCGTCATGGCGTTTTCCTTTTGATTTCCTCCACGACAGACGCTCCTTCCGATCCATCCCCACTCGTCCAGCGCCAGCGTTCGTGAAGCCGGATCCTGCCGTCCGCCAGCACCTCCGGCTGCGACGCACACGTGCCCGTCATGAGTTCGTCCTCCGCGTTCACGTGTTGGTAGCGCATGTCCAGGCCGCCCTTTTCGCCCGCTACGGCGATGAGCGTCCCGAAACGGATGGCGCCACCGCCGTACGTCGCCCACACAACGCTTCCGTCTTGATGGTAGTCGAAAACGGTATCGCTGCCGACCTCGCCGTTCGCGCTGTTGTTCACGGAGCGGAAACGACGGCCGTTGTAGTTTATCTCCATTGTCCTTTTTCAGCTGCCCAGAAGATTGCATAGTCCTGCCTCGTCCAGGAGCGGGACGCCGCGCTCTTCGGCCGCGTCTTTTTTGGAGCCGGGCTTCTCGCCGGCCACGACGTAATCCGTGTTGCCGCTCACGCTGCCGGCGACTTGGCCGCCCGCCGCCTCGATCTTTTCCTTCGCCTCGCTGCGCGTGAAGCCGGGCAGCGTGCCGGTGAGGACGAAGGTTTTTCCAGCGAGGAGAAGCTCGTCCTCGCTCCCCTCCTCCGGCAGTGCTTCGTGTGGCAGGCGCTCCGTGCTGACGCCCTCGGCGCGCAGCTTCTCGACGAGGCGGCAGTTTTCTTCGAGCGCGAACCAGTCCACGATGCTTTTTGCAATAACGGAGCCGACGCCGTCGATCCCCTCCAGCTCCTCCTGTGTCGCCTCGGCCAGCGCCGCCATCGAGGCGTGGTGGCGCACGACCAGCTCGGCTACGGTGCGGCCTACGTGGCGCATCCCCAGTCCGAAGATCAACCGGCTCAACGGGCGGTTTTTCGAGGCCTGGATGGCACTCACGAGGTTCGCGGCGCGCTTCTCGGCAAAGCGCTCCATCTCCAAAAGTTCGTCTTTGGTAATGCGGTAGAGATCGGCGAGATCGCGCACGAGGCCGGCCTCGACGAGCTGCACGGCCAGCTTCTCGCCCAGGCCCTCGATGTCCATCGCGCCGCGGCTCACGAAATGCTCCACCAGGCGGATGAACTGCGCGGGGCAGTCGGCATTGAGGCAGTAGCGGTCGGCCTCCTCTTCGAGGCGGACGAGGTCGGCGCCACAGGCCGGGCATTTTTCCGGCGGCGCCCAGGGCACCTCGTTGCCTGTGCGCGCCTCGGTGAGCGGGCGGACGACCTGCGGGATCACGTCGCCGGCGCGTTTTACGACGACGACGTCGCCCACGCGGATGTCGCGCCCGGCGATGTAGTCCTCGTTGTGGAGCGTGGCCTGCCGCACGGTCACCCCGCCGATGGGGACCGGCTCTAAGACGGCCTCCGGCTTGATGGCACCCGTGCGCCCCACGTTGACCTGGATCGCTGTGAGGCGCGTGGTGGCCTCGCGCGCGGGGAACTTGTACGCCACGGCCCAGCGCGGCGCGTGGGCGATGGCGCCGAGCGCGCGCTGCTCGTCGAAGCTGTCGATCTTGAGCACCACGCCGTCGATCTCGTAATCGAGCGCATCGCGCCGCGCCGCCCACGCCTCGCAAAAGGCGATGGCCTCTTCGACCTTCTCGAAGCGCGCGCGGTGCGGACTCAGCGGGAAGCCGAACGCACCGAGCCATTCCAGAAGCGCGTGCTGCGCCTCGGGGAAGGCGCTGGTTTTTACGCCGCTTACCGGACCGGTGCCATAAGTAAAAAAGTTCAGCGGGCGCTCGGCCGTGACCTTCGGGTCGAGCTGGCGCAGGCTGCCGGCGGCGGCGTTGCGCGGGTTGGCAAACGGCTTCTCCCCCGCCTCGGCGAGCCGCGCGTTGAGCCGCTCGAAGTCGCTCTTGCGGATAAAGACCTCGCCGCGCACCTCCACCTTGTCGGGCGCCTCCGGGCCGCTTTTTTCGACGGGGATGCGCAACGGGATGGCGCGGTTGGTGCGGAGGTTTTTCGTCACGTCCTCGCCCGTGCGCCCGTTCCCGCGCGTAGCGCCGAGGGCGAGCCGCCCGTCTTCGTACGTCAAGGCCACGGCCAGCCCGTCGATCTTGAGTTCGGCCGCGAGCGCCGGTTGCACGTCCTCGCCAAAGCCGTCGCGCAGGCCGCGCTGGCAGCGCTCGTACCAAGCGCGCACCTCCTCAGCATCGAAGGCGTTCTGGAGCGAAAGCAGCCGCTCCGGATGGCGCACCTTCTCGAACGCCTCCAGCGGCGCGCCCCCGACGCGGTGCGTGGGCGAGTCCGGCGTGCGCGTCTCCGGAAATCTCTCCTCTATCGCTTCGAGGCGGCGGTAGAGCGCGTCGTACTCGGCGTCAGGGAGAAGCGGATCGTCAAGGACGTAGTAGCGGTGCGCGTGCGCGCGGACGAGCGCCCGCAGCCGCTCGGCCTGCGCCTCGGCCTCTTCTATCGAAAGCGCCTCAACGGGCGTCTCTTGGATGGCGCTGCGGACTTCGTGCGATACTTCAACAAGATTCATCTACTTACAGAGGCGCAGGCTCTTGAAACGGTTCATCTAAGAAGAGAAGAAAGCTACCGACGGGCGGGGATGCGGTTGGTGTCCGGCGTGGTGGCGAGGCGCACCGGCGCCCCACGCACCGTGTCGGCAAAGGCCTGGGCGACCTGGCGGTCAACGACGATGCGGCCCTCTTCGTCGCGGCGGCTGGTAGGAAAAGGGTAGCCGTTGAGGAAAAGGCGGATGCTGTCAAGCTGCTGTTCGAGCACGATGCGGTTTTCGGCGGGGAAGACGGTGGCGCGTCCTTCTTCAAGCCAGTACGGCCGGCGCAGGTCGCTGTCGCGCGTGATGCGGATGGGGCTGACCCTGCCCTTGTCAGCGAGGACGGTGAAGTACATGGTCTCGCCCAGGTTGAGATTGGCGCGCGGCGCCACGCTGGCTTGGGGATGGCCGGCGGTATCGGCGGGCGGGGCCGGCGGCTCGGTATCGACGGGCGCCGTCGCCTCGCCGCTGCCGAGCGCGCGCGCCAGAAAAAAGGCGGCGGCGCCCAAGACCAGGAGCACCGCCACGCCCCCGCCGATCCACGTGAGGCGGCCGGAGGGCCGGCGTCCCCGAGACGACGAGCGGCGCGGCGCTGAGCCGCCGGGCGGCGACTGCTCGCTCCACGCGGCGTCGGGCGCTTCGTCCTCGGGCAGCGGCGGCGGGGCGGCGGGACTTTCTGCCGGCGCAGGCTCTTCTGCCGCCGCCTCTCCGACGGAAGCGGCTTCAGGAGCTGCTGCGCCGGCAGGCCGCTCCTCGTCCGCACCCGAAGCGCGGTCCTCCTGCGCGGGCGGCGGGGAAGCTGTGCTTGGGGCCTGCCGCATCAAGCCGCCGTCGTAGCGCCCGTCCAGCGCCGCGTCCAGCGCTTCGAGGGCCGCCTCGGGGGGCAGCGCGAGCAGCCCGGCGTACGTGCGCACGAAAGAGCGCAGGTAGACGCGGTTGAACATCGGATGGTCGAGCAGCCCGTCTTCCTCGAAGGAGGCGATAAGCGGGCGCGGGATGCGCGTCTGGCTGTGCACCTCATCGAGCGAGAGGCCGCGCTTCTCACGCAGCGAGCGCAGGTCATGCGCGAACCGCCGGCCGGCGTCGGCGCGCGTTTCGTCAGGCATGAGGGGGGAAGCAGCGTTGGTGACGAAAGCTCAGTCCTGAGACGGCTTGCAAACTACTGACGGCGCGCGAACATCTACAACTGCAACCCAGCGGCCCCGCGAAGGCCGCTGCGTAACGGCCGTGTCCGGGAGGCGCTCGGAGGGGAAGCGTCTTGCGGCGTCCAAAAGCAAAAGCGACCCTCCGCAAGGAAAGCCGCTTTCGCAAAAGAAAAGAAGTCGGGACAGCAGGACTTGAACCTGCGACCTCCGCTCCCCCAGAGCGGCGCGCTACCTGGCTGCGCCATGTCCCGATGTGAGGCGTCTCGAAGACTTAGAAGAGCCGCTCAAAGCCTCACCGAACCGTTCTTGCTACTTGCCCGTTGCGCCTGGAAGTTGCAACGCACCGGGGGCAGAAGCTTTTCTACAACGGGTGAGCGCCTAATGTAGCGCTCTTACGAGTGAACGTCAACACCAGGTCCTGCGCAGCCGATTGTGCTGCGCCTGGCTTGGCCTATTCTTCACGGCAGTCCTCGGCGCCGCTCACGCTCCTGGCGCTGCCGTCGATCCACCTGTGGTTCGCCGAGGAGACGGCCGAGGCCGCCACCTAACGACTTCTCCACCAATCGTCACCGCCAGGAGATTAGGTCATGAGCCACAACCATGAGCACGACCAGGATCACGTCGGCCACGGGCACAGCCACGGCCATTCGCACGGCAAGGACGCCTCAACGACGCGGCTCCTCATCGCGCTCTTCTTGAACGTCGGCATCACCGTGGCGCAGGTCGTGGGCGGCCTCCTCTCGGGCAGCCTCTCGCTCTTGGCCGACGCCGCGCACAACGGCTCCGACGCCGCCTCGCTCGGCATCAGCTACGGCGCGCGCAAGGTCGCGCAGCGCCCGGCCGATGAGCGCCGCACCTTCGGCTACGAGCGGGCCGAACTCATCGGCGCGATGATCAACCTCGTCACGCTCTTCGTCATCGCGCTTTACCTCGCCTGGGCCGCCGTGGAGCGGTTCTTCAACCCCGAGGAGGTGGCTGGGACGACGATGCTCATCGTGGGCGCCATCGCTTTCGTCGAGGACGCGATCTCCGTGTGGCTTCTCTCGAAGGACATCAAGGGGAGCCAGAACATCCGTGCGGCCTTTATCCACCTCGTGGGCGACACGCTTGCGACGGTGGGCGTGATGCTCGGTGCCGTCTTGATCATGCTCTACGACATCACCTGGGTGGACCCGGCCGTGACGCTCGCCATCGCCGTGTACATCGCCGTGCACGGCTACATCGAGATCAAGAAGACGATAGCGATCCTGATGGAGAGCGCGCCGGAGGGGTTCGACCTCGATGGGATGGTGGAGGCCGTTGAGACGATGGAGGGCGTGCGCGACGTGCACCACGTCCATGTGTGGCGCCTGGACGAGCGGCGCGTGGCGATGGAGGCGCACGTGGCCGTCGAGGGCGTTACGGAATTGAGCGACCTCGACGCGCTCAAGACGCTGATCAAAGAGCGCCTCAAGGAGCGCTTCGGCGTGGGGCACGCCACGCTGGAGCTGGAGCACGGGCGGTGCACGGATGATCGAAAGGCCTCCGTCGTTCCGCAGAGTGAGGGCGCCCCCCCGGCTCACAGAAGCGGAAATGCCTGAGGCGCCGAAACGCGCTTCTGATAGCTTCCAACTATCGCTTTAAGTGCATAAATCCATGAATCCTCTTTCCCGCTCCGCCTTATACACTTTCGGAAAGGCGGTGCGACGCGCTTTCGAACCATCACTTCTTGACCCGTCACTTCTTTAATGAGCGGAGGATGACATGCTGAACGCCAAAAATATCTTACTGCCGTACGACTTCTCAGAAGCGGCTGAGCAGGCCGCGCCCTACGCCTTTGACTTGGCCGCCCGCGCCGGAGCCACGCTTCACCTCTTCTGCGCCGAGGTGCTCTACGGCAACCCTTCCATCCCGGCCGGGGTCTCGTCCACAGCCCCCGAGAGAACACGCGAGCACCTCCAGCAAGTTGCCAAGAAACACGCGCACGGAAGCGCGCACGCCGCCGACGTACGCCTCGTACATGCCACCGGGCGCGACATCACGGCGGAGGCGGCGATTGTGCGCTACGCCGCCGCGCAGGACATCGACCTGATCGTGATGGGCACGCACGGGCGGCGCGGGCTGCGGCACCTCGCGCTCGGAAGCGTAGCCGAGAAGGTCGTCCGCCAGGCCCCCTGCCCCGTCCTCACCACCCGAGGACGCGCCGGCCGAGAGAGGCCGGCAGACGAGCGCGGCGTGCCGGAGATCACGCGCATCCTGGCGCCGACCGATTTCTCGGCGGCCGGCCGCGAGGCGCTCCGCTGCGCAAAGGCGCTCGCAGCAGACTTCGGCGCCGAGGTGGAGCTGTTCCACGCCGTCGAGGAAACGCTCCACCCGGCCTTCTACGGCCCGGCCGTGCAGTCCGTCTACGACGCCGACCCGAACGTCGAGGCCAAGGTGGTGGAGCGGCTGAAGGCGTTCTACCACACCACCGAAGGCGCCGGCGGCGAGGTGAGGTTCAGCGCCGGGCCGGGGCCTGCGCCGCGGGCCATCGCCGAGCGCGCCCGCGCGTGGAAGGCCGACCTCATCGTGATGCCGACGCGCCCGCGCACGGGCCTGGCCCACTTTGCTGCGGGCGGCACGGCCGAGAAGGTGGTGCGCCAGGCGCCCTGCCCGGTGCTGACGAGCCGGAGCTTCGGCAGGCTGCTTTCAGACGCGCCGGGCGAGGGTGCGGCCAAGGCCGCCGCACCCGCCCTCGCCGCGTGAGGATGAGAGGCTTTGTCTTCATAGACACCATCCGCGCCGGCGCGGGAAGACCGGCCCGCGCACCAACGGCAGCGCCGCGAAACGCCCCGGCGGAACACCCCGATGGGCGCTTCGCTGTCTTTGGATAACCCAAGTTGCGACCTATCCGTTTGTCATCCTGAACGAGGTGAAGAATCTCCCCGGTTGAGGCCTTCCGCGACGTGGGAGATCCTGAGTCCCGGCGCCGGGACTCAGGATGACGGAGATCGAACGCTTTCGCCGTGGGTCACAACTTGCGTTTGGATAGGCTTTTTCGCCCCGTTCGCCGCCGGGGCCGTGCTGGCCGCTCTGGGCCTGGCGCTCGTCCACACGCAGGTGGACGACCCCGCCCGAGAGGACGCGACGAACAGAAGCTCCGGAGGCTGTAGGAGAACTGCCACTGCTGCCGCGGCATCCGCGAGAAGCATCGCCAGAAGAATCACCATCGCCGGAGCGGCCGCCGGCGCAGGGCGAAGCCGACCTCACCGACGCTGGATAGGCCGGCCCTCGCCTCCTCTCCCTGAGTCAGCAGCAGCCTCGAAGAGCATCCTGCCATGTCATCTCCTGAAAAGCGCATCGCCATTGCCCTGCTCTTTGCCCTGATGGGGGCCGGGTGCAGCGGTCCGAACCCGCAAGAGACGCCTTCCCCGCCGGGGCCGGCGCTGGCAGGCCCGACGTGGCGGCTGGTGGCTTTTGGCGAGTCCGCGAACGAGGCTCCCGAGATAAAAGACTCAGAAGTCACTGCGGTCTTTTCCGAGGACGGCCGCTTTTCCGGATCGGCCGGCTGCAACCGCTACTTCGGGGCTTACGAGGCCGAGGGCGGCCGGCTCTCCTTCTCGCAGACGGGCTTGACGCGCCGGGCCTGCCCGCCGCCCGTCATGGAGCGGGAAGGCGTCTACCTTGCTGCCCTTGGCCGCGTCGCCGGCTGGGAGCGCGCCGAGGACCGGCTCACGCTGACGGGCGGCGCGGGCGAGGCGCTGCTGCGCTTCACGGCCGGCGCGGCGGCCTCAACGGACAAGGCGGTCGCCTCAGACACGCTCTCGGGCGAGGTCTTCTACCGCCCGCGCATCGCCCTCCCGCCCCAGGCGACGGTGCGCGTGCGCCTCGAAGACGTGACCCGCGCCGACGCTCCGGTCCAGGCGCTGGCCGAGGAGACGATCCTGACCGAAGGCCGGCAGGTGCCGATCCCGTTCGCGCTCGCCTACGACCCCACCGAGATCGAGCCGCGCCGACGTTACATCGTCCGCGCCGAGATCCGCCGGGGCGGCGAGGGCGCGCTCCTATGGACCACCGACACGGCGCACCCCGTCCTGACGCAGGGAGCCCCAGCGGACGACGTGCGCGTCGAGGTCGTCCAGGCGGAGGCGGCGGCCGGCGGCGCTCTGACCAGCGCGCTCACCGGGGCGGCGTGGCGCCTCGTGCAGATCGAGACGGCCGCGGGCGAGACGCTGACGCCCGAGGCCGACACGGCCTACACGATCACGTTTCAGGCGGGCAGCCGCTTCGGCGGGCGGGCCGACTGCAACAGCTACGGCGGCCGCTACGAGGCAGGCGAGGACGGCCGGCTCACCCTGCAAAACATCACGGGCACGCTCGCGGCGTGCGGCCCCGACTCGCAAGCCGGCGCCTTCATGCGCGCGCTGAACGCGGCGAGCGGCTACGCCGTGCAGAGCGGGCGGCTCCGCCTCACGTCCGAGCAGGGCGCCGCGCTCACCTTCGCACGCGAGGACGCACCAGAGGAGATGGGCACGATGCCGCCGCAACGGACCGGCAACACATACGTCTACGAATGCCGCGATCCCGGCGGCGAGGACTTCGCCTTCACGGCGCGGACGGGGCCGGGCGAGCTGGCCGTCTGGCTGCCGGCGCGCTTCGCCGAAGAGGGCGCGCAGGAGCGCTACCTCGTCCTGGGCCAGGTGCGCTCGGCCAGCGGCGCGAAGTACGGGTCGGACGGGGTCGTCGTCTGGACCAAAGGCACGGAGGAGGCGCTGCTGGAGGTCGGTGGCGAGACGTTCACGGACTGCACAGCGGACCCGCAGCGCGCGGTGTGGGCAGAAGCGAGGCGGCGCGGCGTGGACTTCCGCGCCGTCGGGCAGGAGCCGGGCTGGCACCTTGAGATCACCCACGGCGAGCGCATCCGCTTCGTCTACGCCTACGGCGAGCGCGAGGCCGTCACCCCCGCGCCGGAGCCGACCGTGGACAACTCCGCACGCGTCTACCACGCCGAGACGGAGGCGCACGACCTCACGGTGACGATCACCGACGCGCCGTGCACCGACGCGATGAGCGGCGAGGCGTTCGAGCAGACGGTGACGGTCAGGCTCGGCGGCCGGGCGTACCACGGCTGCGGGCGCTCGCTCCACTGACGGCGGCACCGGACCAGCGCCTTCCGGCCTCTTCTGAAGATAAAAATGACGTCTACTCACACGCCCGCGCTCCGCCGAGGCCTCTTGATCACTGGCATCGTGCTCGTCGCCGTCAACCTGCGGCCGGCGCTTGCGGGCGTGGGGCCGCTCGTGGGCGCCATCCGCGCGGCCACGGGCCTCTCGAACACCGCGCTCGGCCTCTTGACGACGCTCCCGCTCCTGGCCTTCGGCGTCGTCTCCACGCTCACGCCGCTGGTGACGCGGCGGCTGGGCATCGAAGGGGCGCTCGCCGCCGCGCTGGTGCTCATCGGCCTTGGGACGGCGGTGCGGGCGGCGCCGTCGGTGGCGCTTCTTTTCGGCGGGACGGCGCTGCTGGGGGTGGGCATCGCCTTGGGTAACGTGCTCTTGCCGGCGCTCGTCAAGCGGGACTTCCCCGAGCGGAGCGGCCCCATGACCAGCCTGTATTCGAGCGTGATGGGCGCGGGGGCTGCCGCAGCCGCCGGCACGAGCGTCCCGCTCGCTCACGTGCTCGGATGGCGCGGGTCGTTGGGCGTGTGGGCGCTCCTGGCCGCCCTCGCCTTTGCCCTGTGGCTTCCGCAGCTGAAGGAGCAAGCGCGCGCCCGACCGACGAGGAGCGTGGGCGCTTCGCTCCGGCTGCTGGGCCGCTCCGCGCTGGCCTGGCGCGTGGCCCTCTTCATGGGTTTGCAGTCGCTCACGTTCTACGTCGTGCTGGCCTGGCTGCCCGACCTTTTGCAGAGCCGCGGCCTCAGCGCCGCCGAAGCCGGGTGGATGCTCGCCCTCTCGCAGGCGGTAGGAATCTTAGGCTCAGCGGCCGTCCCGTTCTGGGCGGCGCGCCTGGAGGATCAGCGGCGGGTCGTCTGGGCGCTCGCGCTCGTCGAGGCCGTGGCGCTGGGCGGCCTCTTCCTCCCTGGCGGCGCCCTGGCCGCCCTCTGGGTCTCGCTCCTGGGCTTCGTCCTGGGCGGGACGTTCGGGCTGGCGCTGCTTTTGCTCATCCTCCGCGCGGCCGACACGGAGACGGCCACCGAGCTGTCGGGGATGGCGCAGTCGGTGGGCTACCTCGTGGCGGCGAGCGGGCCGGCCCTCTTTGGCCTTTTGCATGACCTCTCGCGGGGCTGGACCGTCCCGCTGCTCTTTCTCGTGGCCGTCCTTGCGGCCAAGGGACGCGTGGGCCTCGGCGCGGGGCGGCCCGGCCAGATCCGCCTCGAAAGCTGACCGCCGCCGCCCGCCCTCTTTCGGCACGCCGGCGGCCCATCTGACCTCCTAAGCAACTACGCGACAGAAGACGTGCGTTACGACCAAGTAGGCGTTATCCCTTTCCGCAGAAGCCCCAGCGGCATCGAGGTGCTGCTCATCACCTCGCGCACGCGCGGGCGCTGGATCTGCCCGAAGGGGAACGTCGAGAAGAAGCACGGCCCGAAAGGCTCGGCGCACCTCGAAGCGTTCGAGGAGGCCGGCGTAGCCGGGCGCCTCGTCCCGCCCGCCCTCGGCTCCTACCGGCACGGCGACCCGCCCCGGCCGAAGATCCGCATCTGGCTCCTCGAAGTTGAAGAAGAGCACGGCGCGTGGCCCGAGGACGACGAGCGCGAGCGGCGGTGGCTGCCGCTGGCTGAGGCCCGCCAAACCGTGGATGAGGAGGGCCTGGCCCGGCTCCTGAGCGAGGCCGCCCGCTGGCTCGCCTCGGAGGACGCCGGCCGATGACGCCTCCAACGACGCTTTCACGCGCGCCCTCCCTGCTCCCGGTGGGCCGGCTTGTTTTGGGCGTGCTCGCCGCCGCCGTCCTTTTCGCAGAAGCGGCGCGGGCGCAGCCGGAGCGCCCGGACAGCGCTGAAGCGCTTCAGTTGGGGACGCTCCTCCAGGTCGTGGCGCAGCCGGCGGGTCCTCTCCCGGGGGCGGCCGGACGCTTCCGGATCGCCAACGCGCGCCTGGGCGCCGAGGGGCAGCCTTCGCCGCGGCTCTCCTACGAGCTGGAGGCGGACTTTGCCGATGGCTTCGAACTCTTGGACGCGCGCATCAGCTACCGCCTCCTCCCGCCCCTGCGCCTGGACGCCGGACGGTTTAAAACGCCCTTCAGCTTTAGCGCCCTGACCTCGACGGCCGAGACGCCTTTTGTGCAGCGCCCGCGCGTGGTGAACGCGCTCCGGCTCGGACGCCAAACCGGCCTCGCCTTCCGGTACCGACCGCGCTCCGCCCCGGTGGTGCTGCGCGGCGGCGTCTTCAACGGCATCGCCTCCGACGACAGCACCGGCGGCCCGCCGACTAGCGGCGACCTGCTCCTGTACGTGGGGCGCGTGGCATGGGAGACCTCGGGGCCGGACCGCCGGGCGTCCCTCGGCGTCAACGCCGCTTACGACGCTTCCTCAGACGAGGCCGGGCCGCACGCGGGGCTTCGCTACGGCGCCGACGTGCACGTCGAGCGCGCCGGCGTGTTCGTCACGGCGGAGGCGCTCCTGCGTGCCGAGCCGCAGCCCGGCCTCGTCTCCTCGGGCGCGTACGTGACGGCGGGGTACGCGCCGGCTGAGCGGCACCGCCTCCGAGCGCGCCTGGACTACGTGCGCATGGAGGACGCCGGGCCGGGCGGCGGCTCCGGATCGGGCGGCAGCGCGTTGGCCGAGGGCGCCTCCTCAGCTTCCTATCTGCTCGGCCTCGGGTACACGCTAAGGCCCGGCGGCCCGCTGCGCCTCGAAGTGGACTACCTCGTCCCTCTGGCCGCGCCAGGCCTGGAGGAAAGCGTCCTTCTCGTCAACCTGCAGATGAGCCTGTGACGAGCAGACGCCCGGTGATTTGAGAAGCTTCCTCGGAGGGCACAGCGCGCGGCGCGAGCACCAAGTCGCTTAGGGAGCCAGTTCGCCTTTTACGCGAGCGGCCACCTCGCCCGTCACGCGCAGGAAGCGCTCCACCACGGGCGCGGGCGCGCCCTGCCGCCAGGCCACGCCCGTGCGGATGGGCACGACCGGCTCGGTGATGAGCGCGTACACGACGCCGGGGTAGTCGCTCATTGCGCGCGAGCGGTGAGCCGTGGAGAGGCCGATGCCGGCGGCTACCAGCCCTAAGAGACTCTCCATGTGGCGGATCTCCTGCACCACCTCGGGCGCGAAGCCGGCCTCGTGACACGCGCGCAGGTAGTCGTCGTAGACGCCCGGCGCTACGTCGCGCGCCCACATCACGTGCGGCTCGCCTTCGAGTTCTCTGAGCGGGACCTCCGCGCGGCCCGCCAGCCGGTGCCCCGACGGGAGCACAAGCGCCGTGGGCGCCTCGTCCACCTCACGCACGCGCAGGTCGCGCTCGTCGATGGGCAAGAGGACGAAACCGACGTCCAGCGTCTCTGCCCGGAGCGCCTCGGCCTGCTGGCGGCTGCCGAGTTCTTCCAGGCTCAGCTCGACGCCCGGCGCCTCTTTGCGGAACGCCTTGATCACGCGCGAGAGGCCGCTGCGCATGGCCGGCGCCTCGAAGCCCACGCGCAGGTAGCCGGCCCGGCCCTCCTGCGCTGCGAGGGCGGCCTTCTCGGCCCGCTCGGCCTCCTTAAGGATGCGCCGCGCGTAGGGCAGGAGCGCCTCGCCCGCCTGCGTCAGCGCCACGCTGCGCTTCGTGCGCTCGAAGAGCCGCGCGCCGAGTTCCTCCTCGAACTTCTGGATCTGCTGGCTCAAGGTCGGCTGCGCCACGAACGTCTTCTCGGCGGCGCGGCCGAAGTGCAGCTCCTCGGCCAGGGCGGTGAAGTAGCGCAAGTGGCGAAGCTCCATGTGTCAAGCGGGGAAAGGGTGAGATGATTGGCGGCCTCGGCCCTGATCCGCCTGAGTCTTTTCGAGGTGCGCGCAACAGCGTGCGGCGGCAGGCGGCTCATCCGCCGGTTAGCAGGTGCCCGACGACGCCGAGCACGAAGCCGAGCACGGCGCCGAGCGGCGGCGCCCAGGCGTTTTTCAGAACGGCCTGCGGGGCGATGTCCTCGAACACGGCGTAGAGGATGCCGCCCGCCGCAAAAAGCATGACGACCGCAACAGCGGCCTGGTAGTCCGCCAGCCAGGCGTACCCCGCGCCGCCGGCTAAGGGGCCGAGCAGCGCCAAGAGAAAAAAGGCGACGAGGATACGCGCACCGCTCATCGTGGCGCTGCCGGCGTGCATCTCCCGGTAGGCGTTGAATCCTTCAGGCACGTTCTGAAGCGCGATCAGGCCCGCGAGCAGAAAGGCTCCGCCGCGCCCGCCCTGCGCGAAGGTCGCCCCCAAGGCGAGCGCCTCAGGCACGAAGTCCGAGAGCATCGCCGCCAGCTGGCTGCCTGAGAACTCGGACTTGCTCAGGGCAACGTCGAGCGCCATGAACGCCAGCCCTCCGCCCAAAAGGCACGCCACCACAGCAACGCCCGAGACGCCGTCCAAGCCCTCGCGCACCAAAACGAGCGCCACAGCCGAGAGCAGCGCCCCGCCGCCGAACGCGATGACGCTGTGCCGGAATTCGTTTTCGAGCCAGTGGGGCCGGATGTGCTCCACGCGAGCCAGGAGCGCCCCGGCAGGCATAGCAAGGCCGGCCCCCAACGTCAGCAGCAGGACTACGAGTAATTCGGGCATTTCGCTCTCGGCTGACCTCTTTTGGCGTCTTCTTTAGCGCACGGAGGATGTGGAGACTAAGCCCCCCGATAGTTTTCGGCTATTGGTTCGAGTGAATAAATCCATGAATCCACTCTGCGTTTCCGCCTTATGACTTTGTGTGTTTTGTTCACCAAAGCGCGCTCTGGGAAGGCCGCCCGCTGATCAGTAGGCGCGCCGCCACGATTCGTCTTCTTCGCCGCACCGCTTTAGAAACACTCCTCCATGTCCGCCACTCGCAAAACGGCCACGGCCGCCGCTGTAACCGTCCTGCTCTGGGGATCGGCCTTTCCCGGCATCCGCGCCGGGCTTTCTGCCTACGACCCCGGCCCGCTCGCGCTCCTGCGCTTCCTCTTCGCCTCGCTCACGATGGGCGCCATCGCGCTCGCGCGCCCGATGCGCCTGCCGCGCTGGCAGGACGTGCCAGGCCTCTTCGCGCTTGGCGCGCTCGGCTTTGCCGTCTACCACGGCGCCCTGAACTACGGGCAGGTGACCGTCACCTCCGGCTCGGCGAGCTTTCTGACGGAGACGGCGCCGGTCTTCGCCACGCTCATGGCAGTAGCGTTCCTGGGCGAGCGGCTCTCTGCGCAAGGCTGGCTGGGCCTTTTGGTGAGCCTCGGCGGGGCGGCGCTCATCGCGCTTGGGGAGGCCGGCGGCCTCCGGCTTGAGCCGGGCGTGCTGCTCATCCTCGTGGCCGCCGTTTCGGGGGCGGGGTACTTTGCGCTGCAGAAGCGTTACCTGGAGCGCTACACGCCGCTGGAGATCACCGCCTACGCGATGTGGGCCGGCACGCTCTTGATGGCCGTCTGGGCGCCGGCGCTGCCCCGGCAGATGGCCGCCGCGCCGATGGAGGCGACGCTGGCGGTGGCGTACATCGGCGTCTTTCCGGGCGCCGTAGGGTACCTCACGTACGCCTTCGTCATGAAGCGGCTCTCGGTGGCCGAGGGGACGAGCCTGCTCTACCTCGTGCCGCTGGCGGTCCTGCCCATCGCCTGGGTGTGGCACGGCGAGGTGCCGGCGCTGAGCGCGCTGGCCGGCGGCGTGCTCATCCTGGCCGGCGTGGCACTCGTACAAGGCCGGGGCGCCGCCCCAAGCCTGAAGCGCGCGCCGGAGCGCCAAAGGGAGAAGGCGGCGGCGTAGACGGGCGCATGGGAGATCACGGCACATCCGCTACCGGCCCTCCCACTCGACCACGCTGAGGCGTCCGCGGCGGCGCACGCCTTTCTTCCTCGCGGCCACGGGCGTGCGAAAGGGCGGCCCGCCGATGACGAACGTGTGGAAGGCGCCGCGCTCGCCGCAGGGATCGACCGAGGGGGGCAGGTCGCGCAGGAGGGCGGCGTCGTACGGACGGCCGGCAAAGCGCGCTGAGAGCTGCGTCGTGTCTACGCTGCACACCGTGGCGCGGTAGCCGGCCTCGATGAAGCGATGCGCCAGCCGCGTCGTGTCTCGCTTCCAGAGCGGGAAGCGCGGCTCGAACCCGAGGCGCTGGAGCGCCGCGGCGCGGTAGGCGCGCACGTCTTCTAAAAACAGATCGCCCGCAGCCACAACGGCGACGCCCTCGGCGCGGAGCGGGGCGAGTGCTTCGGCGAGGCGTTCTTCGTAGACGGCGTTCGGCGCGCCCTCGGGCAGGCGCATCACGCGCAGCGGCAGCTCGAGCGCGCGAGCCTGCGCCTCGACGAGCGCGAGCGGCACGCCGTGCATCGTGACCGTCTCGCCCTCTTCGAGCACGGTCGTCACCAGCGCGGCCACCGCGTCCCCTTCTTCGCGCAGCGCGGCCAGGGCGAGGGCTGCGTCCTTGCCGCCGCTCCACAAAAGCGCTACGGGGCTAGGCGTAGTCTCCATGAGGCACGGCGGCGAATACGTCCAAAACGGCGTCGGCGATGGGCTGGCCTGTGGTCATCTCGTACGGCAGGAAGGTAGGCACGGGGTTGACTTCGAGGCAATACCACGCCTCGTCGTTGGTGACGCGGAAGTCGAAGCCGGCGAGGGTCAGACCTTCCTGCGCCGCCACCTCCCGGCAGAGCGCCTGTATGGGTTCAGGCGCGGTGATGGCCTCGTACTGGCTCTCGGCGCCGCTGAAGCGGTAGTCCACGCCCTCGGCCGTGATCTTGGTAGCGAACGCCTGCCCGGCGACCGTGTGGAGCCGGACGTCGTAGCCGCCGACGTACTCCTGCACGACGATGGGCGAGGTGCCCTCGAGCAGCCGTTCGAGCACGGCCTCGTCGAGCCGCCGCACCTGCGCGCGCAGGCCCGAGCAGGACTTGTAGATGGCCCCCTCGGCGCAGGCGCCGGCGAACGCGCGCACGGCCTCGGCGTCGTTGCTCGCCAGCCAGCGCGGCACGGCGAAGCCGGCGCGAGCGAGCCGGCGCATCTGGAACGGCTTCGACCCGTTCGAGCGCCCGCCCGACGGGCGGTTCACCACCGGCTGCGGGAAGCTGTTGAGCAGGTACTGCAACGCGCTGCGGCGCTCGCCGACGAGGGCGGCCTGCCGCTCCGCCGGCACCTCTTCCAGGCCGGGCGGCAGCGCCGGCTCCGAGTTAAGCCTTACGAACAGTCCGGCGATGCCCGCAAAGGGGTAAACGCCGTCGCTCGTGAAGAGATGCCCATCGGACGGCGCCGCGTCGTCGAAGGCGTAGGCCCAGGTCTCGCCCAGCCCTTTCTCGGGCAGATCGATCACCTGCATCCCCCGCCGCTCGGCGCAGTGGCGCAGGTAGACGAGCGTGAGGTCCTGCATGTCACCGACGACGCAGATGTGCATAGCAAAGCTGGCTTATCAGATGAGCAGAGCGCTGAACGGATGCGCGGCGGCGCACGGCGGGCAGCGTATCGACGAGGAGCACGCGGCCCGCGCCGTCGGTAGCGACAGCGGCGATGTGGACGCCGGCCTCCCGGAGCACGGCGGCGGCCTCGGTCACGGCGGGGAGCGCCTCCCCTTCCACCACCTCCCCACCGACGACGAGGCTGGTCTGGGCCGGCTCGCTCGTCGTCAGCGGCGCGCCGAGCGTGCGGCGCGTGCGGCGGCCCGGTGCGGCGTGCGCCTCCTGGCCCGCGTACGGATACCAGCGGCGGCGCTCCGCGCCGGGCACGTCGCCAAAGGCGAAGGGCGCCAGCGGCAAGCCCGCCTCTTGGAGCAGACGGCGCCACGGCGCCCAGCCCGCCCCGCCAAACCAGGCGCCGGCCCCGTAGCGGTTTACCGCCAGGACCGACGCCAGATGCGTGGCCGCCAGCCACAGCGCCCGCGTCTCCGTATCGCAGAAGCTGCGGTCCTCCACGCGAAAGCCCCGGCTAAAGGACAGATCGGGCGGCGCGCGGAACACGACGGCGCCCACCGCCCGGCCCTCGACTGTGAAGGCCTCCCCGGAGAGGCTCACGCGCCGATCCGCCAGACGGGACGGATCGGCGCACAACACGCTGGCCCCTCGGCCACGCAGCGCGGCGGCTACGGCGCCGGCCAGCGCATCGGCCGGGGAGCCTACTACGACGGTGCAGGGGACGTCCGTCATGGCTCAGCCCCTCCGCTCGCGCAGGCGCCCTTCGATGTCGTCGGCGAGCCGGTCCACGAGCCGGTCGTACGCGCGCGGGTCCAGGTCCACCTCCCGGCGCCAGTCGCGGAATCCGCTCGGCGGGATCTCGTACTCGACCTTTTTCTTTTCCCCTTTCAGGATGTCGCGGAAGCGGTCGAAAGGAATCCGGCCGATGTTCTCCGGCTCGATGTACAGCTCGTACTTCTTCTTCTCGGGCCAGAACCTAAGATGCTGGACGGCCCTGCCCTCTACGAGCGCTTCGAGGAACGTGTCCGCCGTCATTTCTGAAAGCGGGGTGTCCTTCACCTCTTCGAGGTTGATAGCTGCGCTCTTCTCGCCGTTGGTTTTCTTTTTCGTCGCCATGGTGCACCTCTTGGGATGGAGTGGGTAAGGGATGGAGAGCGCCCGGCCCGCAGCGTTTGCTCTGTGCTGCTGCGGGCCGGATGCCCTCCTCTGCGCCGTCAAAGAGCGACGTGCGCAGCGTCGGTGGCCGTCTCGGTGACGACCAGTTCGGTCTGATGGACTTCCACGCTCACGTTTGCCTCGTCGCCGTTGTGCACGTCCGACTTGGGCAGGCGCCAGATGAAGTAGTCGCCTCGGCCGTAGTAGTCGAGCGCGTCGGCGGCGATCTCGTGGCCGTTCTGCCTGACGACGGCGCGCACGCGCACGCGGTCTTTGGGCGTTGCCGGCGTGCCGTCGGGCCGGCGCACGCGCACGCCGATGATGACGTGCTTCCAGCGGCGGTTGCGCCGCGTAAAGATCTTCCCGATGCGCAGCTTCCTGCGCGGCTTGCGGCGCGGCGCCTCGACGTGGGCGGACTGCGTGGCGCGGCGCTCCCAGGCCACGCCCTCGATCTCGCCCTGCGCGAGGACCTCCACGTGCACGGCGCCCGGCGCCGGGAGCGGGACCTCAGCCATCCAGCGGCCTTCGCCTTCCGGCACCAGCTCCACCTCGAAGGTTTTGCGGCCGTACAGCCCGCCCCGCTCCTCGGCGAAGCGGCGGGCGAAGACGCTTTCTTTGAGCAGGAGGATCTGCTCGTCGCTCAGCCCTTCCTCCTGCACCTCGTCCGGGAGCCGCACCTCGCGGATCTCGTCGCCGAAGCGCTCGAGGATCTCTTCGCGTGAGCGTGTGGGCAGGATAAGGCGCGCCACCACGCGCGCCTCGTCCCACGGCTCGGTGCCGCGCCGCAGACGGGCCTGCACGATCAGGCGCTGCTCCTCCAGGCTGCGCACGGCGGCCGAGAGTTTTAGCGAGGCGCGCGCCGCACCGCTGAGCGTGTACCGGACCGCCTGGCGCGCGCCGCGATTGCGGACGAGCAGCCGCCAGCGGCCCGCCTCGGGCACGGCCACGCGCACGAGGTGGTAGCTGCGCCCGTGCTGCTCCGCGGTCGCCTCCGCTGTGGCGTCGTAGCGCTGGCCGTCCGGGCCGAGGGCGATCAGTTCCAGCGGCTCGGCGTTGGCCCCTTCGTCCCACGAGAGCGCGAAGGTGGCCTCCTCGACGCCCGGCTCGATGGGCATCTCGTGGCCCTGCTCTTCGTGGCTCTCCACGGCGTCGGAGTCGAGGCCGACGAGCGCCGCGCCGGCGGCCAGCGCCTGCACCTGCGCGTAAACCTCGTGCAGCCGGTGCACGTCCTCGTCCGACTGCACGGCGTAGTACCCCCCGTTCGGGCGCGAGCCGGCGATGCTCTGCAGCGTGGGCACGCTGCCGGCCGGCCCAAGCGCGATGGCGAAGATGGGCACGTCCGAGGGGATGCTCGGCAGCACGGTGGCCGGGTCGGGCGGGCGGTTGTTCAGGCCGTCGCTCAAGAGGACGATGGCGCGGGGCCGCGTCGCCGGCTCGGCGGAGAGCTGGTTCCACGCCTCAGCCAGCCCGGCGCCGATGGGCGTCATGCCGCCGGCCGTCAGCCCGCCGATGGCCGCGTGGGCGCCTGTCCAGTCCGGCGCGAAGCTGCCCAGGAGCCGCAGCGGGTAGGGCGTCCGCGCATCGGCCGGCTCGCTGGGGCGCTGCGAGAACTCCGTGATCGAGACCTTGTCGTTGGCGCGCATGAAATCAACGAGCTGGCGGGCGCGCTCCTGCGCCGGCGCCAGGTAGCCGAACGTGCCCATCGAGCCGGTCGTGTCGATGGCCTGGGCGATGCTCACGGGCTGCGTGCTAAAGCCCATGCCGTTGGAGACGACGAGCGCGAAGTCCTGGCGCGGGTTCGCGCCGGGCGCGGCCCCCGGCGCCTGCTGACCCACGGCCACGCCGCGCACGCGGATCGTGTAGGTGCCCGGCGCCGGCGCGTTGATGAGCACCTGCTGGACGTTGTTCGTGGCCGTCGGGAACGGCGTCACATCGCCGTCGATGACGGTGCCGTCGGGCTGCACCACTTGCAGGTAGAGCGTGTTCTGGAGCGTGCCGACGTTGGCCGGGCTGGGCGCGTCCGTCCACACGAGCGTCGCCTTGAGCGGATCGGCCGCGCTGACGACCTGCACCTCGAAGGAGCGGATCTCGCCCGTCTCCACGGCATAGTCGGGTTCGTCGGCGAAGAGGGCCTGCTCGAGCGCGCCGGGCACGAGCGCCTCGGTGAGGTTGACGCGCCCGAAGCCGCACACGTTGTTCGGCACGGCGCCGATCTCGCCCATGAACTGCCCGCCCATCGGCACGGCGCCGTTGACGAGGAACGCTTTGACGAGCGCGCCCGAGGGCTTCACGCCGTCCTGCACGTGGCCGCGTTGCTGCACGAGATGCTGGCGGATGAGCGCGGCGGCGCCCGCCACCAAGGGCGTGCTCATGCTCGTGCCGCCGCTCCAGTTGTAGAGGCCGCTCAGCGGATCGGTCGCCGCCAGGTCGCCCCAGAGGGGGTTCGCCCCGGCTGCGGACGAGCGCGTCGAGAGCACGTTCGTGCCCGGCGCCACCACGTCCGGCTTGATGCGCCCGTCGTCGGTGGGGCCGCGCGAGGAGAACGCCGCCATGCCCTCGACGTCGTCCGAGACGTGCCCGGCCGGGCCGAGGTTAGGGAAGCGCAGGGTGCCATTGGGGTTGCGCCACTGGTTCCAGTTGAGGTCACCGCCGGGCGCGGGCGTGGAGCCGTTCGGACGGTCGTTCTCGCTGGCGCCGACGGTGAGGCAGTTCTTGGCCGTCCCCGGCGCGCCGATGGAGTCCACGTCGATCACGCCGTCGCCGTCGAAGTCGTTGCCGCTGTTGCCGGCCGAGAACAGGACGAGCATGTCGCGGTTGTTCCACATGAACTGATCGACCTGTCGGGACCGCGCGTTGTAGACGCCCGCCACGGGCGCGCCCCAGGAGTTGGTGTGCAAGCGCGCACCGGCGGCGTAGGCCGGGGTGAAGAGGTTGCTGAGGTCCTGCGGAAGCCCGTAGAGGCCGACGGTACGCGGCGGCCACTGGTTGCGGGGTGTGAAAGGCGCGCGGCCCTCGGCGTCGAGCTGGCTCAGTGGCTTCCAGTTCACGCTTTGCTCGTGCGCTTGGAAGAAGAGCCGTGCGGCTGGTGCCGTGCCCTGCGGCACCGTGGCCGATCCGGCGGCGGTGGCTGCCGCGCCGCTGCCCAGCACCGAGCCGGCCACGTGCGTGCCGTGGCCCGAGTTCGCGTCCGCCGCGCCGTCGTCGCTCGAGGGCGGGTCGTTGGTCCAGGGCGCAAGGGCATCATCGGTGGGCAGGCTGACCAAGCCGGCGATGCGCCCGGCGAAGTCGGCGTGCGCGGTCGTCGCGTCGCCGGTGTCCAGGCCGGAGTCGGCCACGGCCACGATCTCGCCCGTGCCCTGAAGCGTGTGGCTGCCGAAGGTGCGGTCGGCCGGAGCGCCCATGACGGGCGTAGCCACGTCGTTGTGCAATTCGGGAAAGGCGAAGGGCAAGATGGACTGCACGCCCTGCTCGGCGGCCAGGGCGGTGACGGCCGACGGCGCGACGGTGGCCTGCACGGTGTGCTCGGTCTCGGCGATCACCGCGCCGCCGGCCCGGCGCACCTGCGCGGCCACCGCCGAGGCGCTCTCGCCTGGGAACACGTTGATCTCCACCTGCACGGCCTCGTCGGCCGCCTCCGCGCCTTCCGCGCTGTCGGCGGCTCCGTTGGCGGCCTCCATGCGCGTGAGGTCGGCAGCGGTGAGCGCGCGGCCCTCCACGTCCGGCCGAAGCTGCGGCGCCACCTTCATGGCGGCGCGGTACGGCGTGACGGCCTCGACCCAGGTTAATTCGCGCAGCGCCTCGGTGCGCGCCGGCAGCGCCCCGATGAGCAGGACGAACCCCTGCAGGCTCCCGTGGATCTTGGCGCCGAGCGCCTCGATCTGCCGGCGCCACGCCGCCTGCGGCGGCCCCGCCAGCCGGACGAGGTAGTACGCCGTGCGCTCGGCGTCGAAGGCGACGGGCGCCGCCTCGTTGGCTTCCACGGCCGCGTCAAAGGCAAACGCGGCGCCGGACACCCGGACCTCCGGCGCAGGCACCTCGGCCGTTTCGAGTCCGGCTTCCCTGAGCGCTTCGTGCTGCGCCTCGGTGCAGCGCACGAGCAGGCTGCTCGGGTACTCGGCCAGCACCTCGCAGCCGGCCTCGCGTACGGTTTGCGCCTCTTCGGGCGCGCGCAGCGTTACGATCAGCTTCTTGTCCATCACCGTTCCCCTCCTTTTTGAATGAAATAAGCGTTTCTGTGGGCCAGGGCGCTCCAGCAGGCCGACGGCCTCGGAGATGAGTAGACGGCCTCGGAGACGCAAGCCTTCGGCGAGCTTGTCTCCTGAGCGCCCCGCCCTCTTCTGCCCTACTCCTGTGCAGAAACGACCAGGAAGGGGTCAGGCCCCGCTCAGAAATGCTGTGCGGAGGGGGCGCAAAAAAAGAGCGGAGGCGGCCGCCAGGGCACCACCTCCGCTCCTTTTCCTGCGCTAAACGGATCGTCTACCAGTAGCGGCGCGAGCGGTCGCGCCGGGCCTCGCGGGCGAGGGGGCTGTCCGGCTCTTTCTTTATGACCATGCGCAGGACGAGGGCCAGGACGGCGCCGGCGACGAAGCCGCCCACGTGCGCGCCGTAGGCCACGCCGCCGGCCGTCTCCTCGGTCACCATCACCGCGCCGAGGCCGTTGAAAAACTGAAGCGCGATCCAGAACCCGATCACCACCACGGCCGGGAGCGAGACGACGAAGTAGAAGAAGAGCGTGTGCACGCGGTTGCGCGGGAAGAGGACGAGGTACGCCCCCAAAACGCCCGATATGGCTCCCGAGGCGCCCAGGTTCGGCACCACGCTGGTGGGGTCGAGGTAGATCTGCGCGAAGGTCCCGGCCACGCCGCTGGCCAGGTAGAGCACCAAGAACGCCGCTGCCCCAAAGCGGTGCTCGACGTTGTCGCCAAAGATCCAGAGGTAGAGCAGGTTGCCCCCGAGGTGGAGGTAGCCCCCGTGCATGAACATGGCCGAGAGGATGGTGAGGTAGATGGGCACCGGGCCGGGCGCCTCGGGGATGGTCACGCGCTGCCCGTCCACGGTGAGCGTCTGGTCCTCGACGAGGTCTTGCCCCGTGCTGATCTCGAGCGGGATCACGCTCCAGCCGTAGGTGAAGTCCGCGTTGGCGCCGGCCTGCTGGAAAAGAAAGAACACGGCCAGGTTGAGCAAGAGCAGCGCGATGGTGACGTACGCGGTGCCCGTCACCTTCCGGTTGTCGTCTCCGAGGGGGAAAAGCATGGTCTCTGGCGTTGTGTGATGGACCTGAGCGGCGCGTGCAGGGCTTAGAACGCTGACAAAACCCCGGATTGTCATTGCGAAGAGCGAAGCGACGCGGCAATCTCATCCGGTTTGCTGAAAGCGGGAGATTACCGCACTCCCGGAGCCTGCCCCGGACTCCGATTTGGATAGGTTTTGTTAGGAACTCTTAGGTGGCACCGAACCTCGCGCCACATCAGCCGATTCATCTTTTCCGAGCGGCGCAAGCGACAGGCGAAGGATAATCAGCGCTCCCCCCAAATAACGCAACGCCGCGCTCGCAGAATCCCATTTTTCTATGACGAAACGCAGCGCCATGACCGAGACCCGCGTGACGCTTATCGGCACGGGCGCGCTGGCCGCATCGCTGGGCTTGGCTTGGAAAGCGCACGCGCCGGCCAGCCCCGTTACCGGCCTCGACGCGCCGGACGTGCTCGAAGAAGCCGCCCGCCGGGGCGCCCTCGACGCCAAGGCTGCCGGCCTCTCCGTCGCCGTCTCTGAGGCCGACCTCGTGGTGCTGGCCGCTCCGCTGGCCGCGTCGCTGCGCCTCGTGCGCGAGATGGCGCCGCACCTCAAGCCCGGCGCCCTGGTCACAGACGTAGGCGCGGCCAAAGCACCCATCGCCGCCGTGGCGCGCGAGGCGCTCGGCCCGGAAAACCCGTTCGTCGGTGGGCACCCGCTGGTCGAAGGGATAAAAGGCGGCGCGGCGGCGGCGCGGGCCGATCTTTTCAGCGGCGTGCCGTACGTCCTCTGCCCGCCGGAAGAGATGGACGAGGCCGCCCTGCGCGAAGCCTATGCACCGCTCGTGAACCTCGTCGAGGCCACGGGCGCGCGCTTCTCCGTCATGCCGGCCGAGCGCCACGACCGGCTCATGGCGCTGACGCGGCACGTGCCCCGTCTCCTGGCCGCCACGCTCGCCGCCTGGGCGCGCGACGAGGAGAGCGGCAGCGAAAAGGAGCACGCGCTCTTCTTCTCCGGCTCGCCCCTCGAAGCGCTCCTACGCGAGGCCGCCCCGCTCCCCTCCCCGGACGTGCTGGCCGGAAGCCAAGGCCGCGTGCTTGACGCCCTGGCCGGCTTCGCCGCCGCCCTCCAGAAAACGCGCAACCGCCTCGCCGCCGACGACTTCGACGCGCTCGCCGACTTCCTCAGCCCGCCCACCGATGGCCAGGCAGGACGCTGAACGCGCGCGGGGCTTTCGGCGTCAGAGCAGGCGAGCTTTCGTTACACCCGCCGCGCGTCACGTTAGGCGCAGCGCGTTGATTGTCGGGGCGGTGCGCTGTATCCTTTTCGTGGCGTCGCCGGGCGGTTTTTTCCGACGCGCTTGCTTCTTTTCCGCATTCCAACGCTTCTCTTCTGCGCTCTCATGGCTGCCCCTTCCACCGCGCTCAAGCAGACCCCGCTGCACGCCAAGCACCTCGACCTCGGCGCGCGCATGACCGACTTCGGCGGGTGGGACATGCCCGTGCAGTACTCGGGCATCATCGACGAGCACCTGGCCGTGCGTGAAAAGGCCGGCCTCTTCGACGTGAGCCACATGGGCGAGGTCTACGTCCGCGGCCCCGAGGCCTTTGACTTCGTGCAGCGCCTCATCACCAACGACGCCAGCAAGCTCACGGACGGGCGCGCGCTCTATACCGTAATGTGCTACGAGGACGGCGGCGTGGTGGACGACCTCCTCGTTTACCGCCTGGCCGAGGACGAGTACATGCTCGTCATCAACGCGGCCAACATCGAGAAGGACCTCGCCTGGATGCGCGAGTACAACCCAATGGGCGCCGCGCTCGAGGACGCCTCCGAGGCGACGGCGCTCCTGGCGCTGCAAGGTCCCGAGGCCGAGGCCATCCTCCAATCGCTCACCGATGAAGACCTCGGCGCGGTCAAATTCTACCATTTCGCGCAGCCCGAGCCAGGCGCGTTCTTAGGCTGCGAGCGCGCGCTCCTCTCGCGCACGGGCTACACCGGCGAGCCGGGCTTCGAGGTCTACTGCGAGGCCGGCAAGGCCGAGGCCGTGTGGGACGCGCTCATGGACGCCGGCCAAGCGCGCGGCCTAAAGCCGGCCGGCCTGGGCGCGCGCGACACGCTGCGCCTTGAGGCGGGCTTCTGCCTCTACGGTCAGGACCTCGGCAAAGAGACGAACCCGCTCGAAGCCGGCCTCGGCTGGCTCGTCAAGCTCGATGCGGGCAGCTTCGTCGGGCGCGAGGCGCTGCAGGCGGCTAAGGAGAACGGCCTGGAGAAGAAGCTCGTCGGCTTCGTGGTGGAAGAGCGCGGCATCCCGCGCGCCGGGCAGGCGCTCCTTGGCGAAGACGGCGAGGAGATCGGCACGGTGACGAGCGGTACGCAGTCGCCCATCCTGGAGAAGGGCATCGGCCTGGGCTACGTGCCCAGCGACGCGGCGTTTACCGAGCCGGGGCGCCCGCTGGGCGTGCAGTCGCGCCGGCGCGCGCTAAAGGCGCAAGTAGCGAAGCCGCCTTTTCATAAAAAATAGCTCCCCTTCGCTGTCTCGGCAGCCTTGCGAGCGGTAGGTTCACCTAACTCATTGAAGCCGCATCAAAAGAAAAACCATCCGAGCCTTGCCACGCATGAACGTCGAAGTGTTTCTGACGAGTTCAAACGTGGGCGAAGACGACGTGCGGGGCCGCACCGTGGTGGTGATCGACGTGCTCAGGGCGTGCTCGACCATCGCTGCGGCGCTCGAGAACGGCGCGCGCGCCGTTGTCCCCGTGCAAGACATGGCGCAGGCCGGCCGCATCGCGCAGAACCTGGACCCGGACGTCTACCTCCTGGGCGGCGAGCGCGGCGGCAAGAAGATCGACGGCTACCACCTGGGCAACTCTCCGCGCGAGTACACCCGCGAGCGCGTCCAAGGGCGCGACGTGATCTTCAACACCACCAACGGCACCAGGGCGCTCGCGCGCGCGCGCGGGGCACAGCACCTCCTGGCCGGCTCGTTCCTCAACGCCAGGCGCGTGGTCGAGGCCGTCCGGGCGTTCGGGCGCGACGCCGTCATCGTGTGTGCGGGGCAGGACGACCGGATCTCGCTTGAGGACACGCTCTGCGCCGGCCTCCTGCTCTACCGCCTTTGGGACGGCGAGGAGCCGGAGCGCGTGACCGACACGGCCCACATCGCCTACACGCAGTACCTGCACGACCGCGAGGACACGGCCGCCGCCCTGCGCCGCTGCGACAACGCCCGCCGCCTCGTCACGCTCGGCCTCGAAGACGACATCGAGTATTGCTTGCAGATCGACCGCCTCCCCGTGCTGCCGTACTACAAGGACAACCGCCTCGTTTTGCGCCAAGACGCGGCGCCGTCGTCCGTTTCCTCACGGTAACGGGTGTTCCTCGTGGTGACGGATGCCTATGTAGACCAGCGAAAGTACATCAGTTGGCCGACGATGGACGAAGGACGATAGAAGATGACGCGCGCGTGTGGCGAAGGCCGTCGTCAGCCGTCGGTCGTCCGTCATCTTGGGTTCACGAATTTTCGTGGACTCATATAGAGGCGGCCCCCGTGGAACCTGTGCCGGCCCGTTCGTACGTTTGAGGCCATGGCAACGAAGAAACGAAACAAGAAGCGCCGGTCGAAAAAGACCGCCCCGTTCGTCAGCCCCGAGCGCAAGAAAGAGGTGCTGGGCCTGATCCTGATGGCCTTCGCCTTTTTGCTCTCGCTCGCGCTCGTCACCTACCACCCGGTGGACAACGCCTTGGCGCAGGGCTTCTCCCTCCAGAGCGCGCTCCACCCCGCCGAGCAGGGCCGCGCCGAGAACGCCCTGGGCCACGTGGGCGCCGTCTTGGCCTACCTGCTCGTGCCCAACTTCCTGGGCTACACGGCGCTGCTCTTGACGGCGCTCCTGGGCGCGTGGGGGTACGTCGCCTTCCGGGATCGCACGCCCGTCTATCTCCCGCTCGTCTCCGTCCTCGTGCTCGTGGGCGCCTTCGTCATCGCCGGCCTCATCGGCTGGCTGGGCTTGAGCGCCGGGTACGACTTCCTCTCCTGGGCCGGCGACGTGGGCCTCGGCCTGGCCGGGTGGATGCAGCGGCTCTTCGGCACGGTCGGCTCGCTCGTTCTGCTCCTCTTGATGCTGGCCGTGACGCTCCTCCTCGTCATCGACCACGACATCCAGCGCTCGATGGACCGCCTCGCCGATGGGATGCAAGCCGCCAGCGAGCGCTTCCGCAGCTGGTTCGATGAGCAGAAGATCCGCCACCACGAGCGCCGCGAAGAGCGCGCCCGCCTGCGCGACGAACGCCAGGAGCAGCGCGCCGAAGCGGCCCAGACCACGGCTGCCAATGAGGCCACGGCCCCCGCTCCGGCACCGCCTGCGCCTCGCCCGCCCGCCACGCTCGCCGACGCCGACGCCTCGCCCTCGGAGTACGTCACGCGCCGCCTCAACGACCTTTACCGCAACGACCTCTACCGCGCCCCGCGCCCGGAGCGCCCCCGCGACGCCGAAGAGCGCGGCCCCGAGCACGAAGCCTCCACCGCCGAGGAGGACCCGCCGCCCGCTTCAAAAACGCCCCCCCCACCCTCCGAAGAAGAAGAGCCAAAGAGAGAAAAAGAAGACGTCCCGCTCTACGTCCAGGAGCAGGTCAAAGAAGAAAAAGCCGACGCCCTTGACCGCACCGCCGAGGTGCCCGACGAGGAAGAAGCCCTCGGCTACGAGCCGCCCGCCATCGACCTCCTCGACGACACGGCCGACGACGACCCGCAGATCGACTACGATGAGCTTGAGGAAAACAAGCAGGTGCTCCTGGACAAGCTCGGGACGTACAACGTCGAAATAAAAGACATCAACGCCGTCGTTGGCCCCACGGTGACGCGCTACGAGCTTTTGCCGGCGCCCGGCATCAAGGTGAGCAAGATCAAAAACCTGGAGGACGATCTGGCGATGGCGATGGCGGCGCACTCGATCCGCGTCATCGCGCCGATCCCCGGCAAATCGGCCGTGGGCGTGGAGATCCCCAACCGCCATCGCGAGTTGGTCCGCCTCAAGAGCGTGATCGGCACGGCCAAGTTCCGCGACGCGAAGATGGAGCTGCCCATCCCCATCGGCAAATCCATCGAGGGCGAGGTCTTCCTGCGCGACCTCACCAAGATGCCGCACCTCCTCATCGCGGGCGCCACGGGATCGGGTAAATCGGTCGGCCTCAACGCCCTCATCATGGGGCTGATCTACGCCTGCCACCCGGCGAACCTGAAGTTCGTCATCATCGACCCGAAGAAGATCGAGCTGCAGCAGTACGCCGACCTCGACGGCCACTTCCTCGCCCTCCCCGAAGGCACCTCGGAGCCGATCATCACGGACTTCGAGAAAGCCCTCGGCGTCCTCAAAAGCTGCGAGAAGGAGATGGAGGAGCGCTACGATCTCTTGGCGAAGGCGAGCGTGCGCTCCATCCGCGACTACAACCGGAAGCTGCGCGCGGGCGACCTCTCGGATGATGAAAGCCATCGGCATATGCCGTACATCGTCGTCGTGGTGGACGAATTGGCCGACCTGATGATGACGGCCGGTAAGGACATCGAGGGGCCGATAGCGCGGCTGGCACAGATGGCGCGCGCGGTGGGCATCCACCTCGTCCTGGCGACGCAGCGTCCCTCGGTGGACGTGATCACGGGCCTCATTAAAGCGAACTTCCCCGCGCGCATCGCCTACCAGGTGGCCTCGCGCGTGGACTCGCGCACGATCCTCGACCTCATGGGCGCCGAGGGCCTCGTGGGCAACGGCGACCTCCTCTACATGAGCGGGAGCAACATCACGCGTTTGCAGGGGCCGTTCGTCTCCATCGACGAGGTAGAGCGCATCAACGCCTTCGTGGCCGAGCAGCCGGAGCAGGGCACGTACTGGCTCCCCTCTTTGGAAGACGCCGGCCACGGCCCCACCTCGCTCCTGGGCGTCGAGGACACAGACGAACTCTTCGAGGACTCTGCCCGCATCCTGGTCAAGCGGCAGCAAGGCAGCGTTTCTTTGCTACAGCGGAAGCTCTCCATCGGCTACACGCGCGCGGCGCGGATCGTGGACCAGCTCGAAGAGGCCGGCATCGTCGGCCCGTTCGTGGGCACGAAGGCGCGCGAGGTGCTCGTCGCCGACCTCCCGGCGCTCGAGCGGCTGCTTGAGGGCGGTGATGAGGAAGACGAGGGTGAAGAAACGCGGTAAGGCTTCTGGAACATGAGGGGAACATGTGTTTGAGCTTCTACGCGCTCGCCGCAGTAACCACTTTAGGCTGGGTTGTCATTTACTTATCGAGGGACTTTTACTTCAACTTTGGTCAACTTGAACCTCACGTGAGGTATAGGGTGGTCGTCTATACGGTTGCGATTTTGCTCTGCACTTTGGTCTTAATGGGTCTGCTCCTTGACTGACCGTAAGCGCAAGGTCCTCCTGCAGGTCATTTTCCCTTCTTTACTCCTGCCGCTATGGAAGCCATCGAGTTCAGAGCCAGCGTCAAAGACGGCGTGATCCGCGTGCCGGCGGAGTACCGGGAGCGCCTCACCCGCCCGGTGCGCGTGATCTTACTCACCGACGATGAGCCGGAGCGCGAGGACTTCATCGGCCAGCTTTTGCGGAAGCCGCGCAAGGTAAAAAACTTCAAGCCGCTCTCCCGCGACACAGCCCACGAGTAGCCCTGTGAACTGCTTCATTGACTCAAACGTCTGGCTCTACGCTTTCATCGAGGGGCAGAACGAGGAGAAAGCGCGGAAGGCCGAGACGCTTATCGAGAACAACGAGCCGGCGCTCAGCACGCAGGTCGTCAACGAAGTGTGCGTAAATCTGATCAGGCAGGCTGAGTTTTCGGAAGAGGAGGTGCGCAGGCTGGTCGCTTCGTTCTACCACCGATACCCCATCTACCAGCTAAGTCAAGACGTGCTTGTTCGGGCGTCCAGTCTCCGCGAGCGCTACTCGTTCTCGTTCTGGGACGGGCTGATCGTGTCGGCGGCTCTGGCAACAGGCGTCGAGCAGTTGTTTTCGGAGGACATGCAAGATGGGCTGGTCGTTGACGAGCGGCTTCGGATCATTAATCCTTTCGACCAGACATGACGTCCCGTTCCGAAGAAACGTCCGCTGCGCACGTCGCACGAACAACCGACACGTTTCCCACGCTCGGCATCCTCGGCGGCGGGCAGCTTGGGAAGATGCTCGCGCAGGCAGCCCTGCGGATGGGCGTGGACGTCAGGCTCCTCTCCCCCAAAGCAGCCGGCCCCATGCAGCCCTTCGCCGGTGCCGAGACGGGCGACTGGACCGATCCGGATGTCCTCCGCGCCTTTGCGGAGGGGTGCGACGCCGTGACCGTCGAGAGCGAGTGGGCGCCCGGCGACGAGCTGGCCGAGGTGCTGCCCGAAAAGACGGCGCTCTGGCCCTCACCTGAGACGGTGCACCTCATCCGCCATAAAGGCCGGCAGAAGGCGAAGCTCAGAGAGGCCGGCCTCCCCGTCCCGGAGTTCGAGCGCTGCGCCACGCTCGACGGGGCGCTCCGGGCTGCCGAAGCGTTCGGCTACCCCGTCGTCTGCAAAAAATACGAAGGCTCCTACGACGGCTACGGCAACGCCACTGCCCACGGCGCCGACGACCTCCGCGCCGCGTGGGACGACCTCGCCGCCGAGGACGGGCTGATGGTAGAGCGCTTCGCGGAGTTCGAGCGTGAGCTGTCCGTCCTCATCGCGCGGCGGGCCGACGGCGAGGCCGTGGCCTACCCCGTCGCCTACACCGAGCAGCGCGACCACCGCTGCCACGCCGTCGTCGTCCCGGCCGAGATCCGCGCGGAGGTGGCCGAAGAAGCGCAGCGTGTAGCACGCGCCGCCGTCGAGGCCGTTGAGGGCGTCGGCATCACGGCCGTTGAGCTGTTTGAGATGCCGGGCGGCACCGTGCAGATCAACGAGCTGGCGCCGCGCCCGCACAACACGGGGCACTACACGATAGAGGGATGCCACACGTCGCAGTTCGAGAACCACGTGCGCGCCGTGCTGGGCTGGCCCCTCGGCGATCCGGGCCTGCGCGCGCCCTCAGCCGTGATGGTCAACATTCTCGGCCACCGCGACGGCTCGCCGCCCCGCACCGACGGCCTCGCCGAAGCGCTCGCCGTCCCCGGCGCCTCGGTGCACATCTACGGCAAGCCCGACGTGCGCCCAACGCGGAAGATGGGCCACGTCACCGCCACCGGCACCGACCCCGCCGCTGTCCGCCAGCGCGCCGAGGACGCCGCCGCTGCCATCCGTCTCTAACGCGCGTTGGAACAACGCCGCAGCCGCCCGCTTCCCATCCGACAACGCGGCGCTCCCATCGCCTACGAGGTCTGCCATGCCCACCGAAGTCCGCCCCAAACCGATGACGGCCGGCGAACTCCTCGCCCTGCCCGACGACGGCCTCCGCCACGAACTCATCCACGGCGAACTCAAACAGATGGCACCCGCAGGCGGCCAGCACGGCCACATCGCTTCGGAGATCGGCGCGGAGCTTAGGAATCACGTCAAAGCCAACGGCCTCGGCCGCGTCTTCGCCGCCGAGACGGGCTTCAAGATCGCCACCGACCCCGACACCGTGCGCGCGCCGGACGCCGCCTTCGTCAGCCGTGCGCGCGTTGAGGCCGCCGGCCCGGTGGAAGGCTACTGGCCCGGTGCGCCCGACCTCGCCGCCGAGGTCGTCTCGCCCCACGACCGCTACACCGAGGTCGAGGAGAAGGTGGCCGCCTGGCTCGACGCCGGCACGCGGATGGTCCTCGTCCTCGACCCGCGCCGCCGCACGCTCGCCGTGCACCGGAGCCGCCGCGACATCGCCGTCCTCACCGAGGCCGACACGCTCGACGGCGGCGACGTGGTGCCGGGCTGGTCCGTCTCGGTGCGTGAGCTGTTCGCGTAGCGCAAGGGGGAGTTGTGCTACCGTGGTGATTTCCTGAACTCAAGAAACCTATCATCGCTCGGCGGCGGCGCGTACGCTAAACGGCTGCGTTGTCAGCAGCAAGTTTTCGCCGTCTTCGTCGACGGGGCCGGCGGTTGTTTTGAGCCGGTAGGTTCCTTCCGGCAGATCGGGCAGTAGCTTGCCTCCCAAGTCAATGCGGTATGGCGCTTGATCTCCGGGGCTAAGCGTCATGCCTACGGCGGAGCACGCGATGCTCGGTCCTACGAAAACCCACTCGCCCTCCACTTTCCTTTCGAGCGTAGTGAAGCAGAGGTTATATACGATAGGGCGGCTGGAGCCATTTCTCAGTATCGCTGCCGCAGTCGAACCCAGCGAGTAGGCGTCCTGGTCGGCCTCGAATGTGACAGAGTCTGTTCCTGTACGCTCGAAGACATCTGAGCTTTCAAACAGGCTGCAACCCGACCATGCGAGTGTAAGGAGTGCGAAGATAGCGTATTTCATAGCACTGTACGGTGGATGCTCGATGAGTCGGGAAACAAGACCCTGTCCGGCGGGTCACGAGGTTGAACGGTTCTGCTGAGATCGGGAGAGGACGGCATGTTAGAATCACCGCTCAGTACCGACCTTCCGCCAATACGGATACGAAAAGAGACAGGAAAGCACAAGGCGGATAAGCGCCCCTGTGCTCCCTACCTCTTCACTCTTTGTCAGCTGCATCCCCCCGCGCTCGGCGCGCAACGGTCGGCGCCGAAGTCCAGTTGGATGTCGTCGGGGTCGTAGATGTCCGTCAGGTCCTCTTCGACCTGATCGATGGGGCTGTAAAGGAACACGTCGTTTCCGTTTTGATCTATGCCACCACCCCACATTAGTCCTACGAGTCGGACGGAGTCGCCCCCTTCGCGCTCGAAGACAGGCGATCCGCTGTCGCCGCGGCCGCTGTTCGCTTGCACCTCGTTCTGGCAGAGCAGAGTGATGCCGGTATCTACGGGAAAGCCATTAACCTCCCTGAAGACAGGTATGTTTTCGCAAGCCCTCACCAACTCACCGTAGGTCCAGCCTGTGGTGCGGCCGATTTTGTCCTGAAAGAACCCCTCAATGAAGCGCTCCTGCACGATGTCCGTGTAGTACTCGTACTCCACCCACGTCGAGCCTTGCTCAGGATCACGTGATGTCGTACCGTAAAGCAGACCTTTCGTCGTGGAGATGTCGGCGTTGAACTCGATCAGTGCGCTGTCGCTGTACCGGCAATCGCGTCCTGACGGGCAGGAGTACAGGCTTGAAGAATATTCGGGATCACGAATCTCCTGACCGATCAAGTCGCTTCCTAGCGTGGGCTGGTACGTATCGGTACTCTCAACTCCGCCCTGATTGTTCGTGCAGTGTGAGTTCGTGACGAAGCCGCGCTCGCCATCGTTGTCCCAAGTCACCAGAGGTCCCATCGTGCATAGGCTAACCCAAGTTGTGACCTACAGGCCAGTGGTGATGCTGCAGGCCAACACGAACAAGACCACCTTCAACTCGAACCCGCGCGCGGTGACAGCATGGATCGACTTCGGCAAGAGCCGTTCGATGAGACTACCGGCGGTCTCGATTGCCTTGCGGGTGTAGTGCTGCACGAAGGCGACGAACTGCTCCACGGGCCGCTTCGAGTTCTTGCGCCGCATCGGCGAGAGGGTCACGCCCTGGCCGGCAGCGAGTTCGTCCTCAACGAAGTAGTCGTTGTAAGCTTTGTCACTGTAGATGGTCGCGCCTTCGGGCAGGTCGTAGCTGAAGTAGTCAAGCGCGCGCACGTCGCTGTGCGAGCCGGGCGTGAGCACCAGTTCCACCGGACGCCCCTCGGAAGTCGTCAGAAGATGAGCCTTCACGCCGTAGAAAAAACGCCGTTTCGAGGCGGTGTAGCCTCGAAAAGCGCCGCCGGTCTCTTCCAGCGGATAAAGGCGCGAGCGCCGAATGCGGATGTCGTCGCAGCAGGCTACGGGGAAGGAGTCAATCAGGAAGTCGTTGCCTGGAGACTGACCTTTCCAGCACCGGCCCAGGACCTCGAAGAGGCGCACGACCAGGGCGGTAAGCCGGTGCAGGCGCCGGTTGAACTGACTGCGAGAGAGCATTCTGGGAATGAGGTCAGGCCTGCAGAGGTGCTCGCGCGCGGACTCGAAGTTGCCGCCGAAGTAGCGCGCAGCCACGAGGGCGGTGGTGATGACCTCGGCATCGGACATGGTGCTTTGGGCGTCTTCGCGGTGGCCGAGGGCTTTGAGAAAGTCGTCGGTGAGGCAGTAGATTGCAGTGATGGCGGTGTCCATGGCAGCGGCGTTGAGGTGGGCAAACTTGGCGGTTTACCGGCTCAACATGGCGCCTGGACATCGCCATTTTCAACTATGGCCGCTACGCTCGCATAGGTCACAACTTGGGTTAGGCTATTGCTACCGTACCCTATCTGTATGCCCGCGCCGAACCCGTAGTTTCTCCAAGAGGTCCTCAAGCTCGACGACTTCCACCAGGGCGGAAGATCCATGGACGAAGCAGAAGTCCCCGCGAGAAACACCCTGGGCTGTTCCACTTCGATGATCGCAGCTTCTACAGGAATCCCCAGGTCGGTTAAGCGTTTCTCGACTGACCTCATAACGGCGTCATCTGCGACGCCAATGCGCAACCGGTTCTCAGCTTCCAAGATGTCTGTGGAATAGACGCCCTGTTCTCCAAGAATCTGCTTTGTCGCCTGCTGATGCCAGACATAGAGACGTCCGAATGCGTAATCACCTTCCACAGCTTCGAGGTTGCTTACTGAAAGGCCGCTCAGGTCTTTCTGGTCATATTCACGAGCGACGTTGCGCGCTCTTTCGAGCGCCTTTGTGAGTGGCTGGAGTTGTGAAAGAACAGCTTTAGCTCCTTCCTGCTGAGCCGATGGATTTGTGAGATAAACTGTCAGTCGGCCTGCCTCGCTGACAAACATGCCACCGAAGCCCGGAATCCCTTGGGAGATTTCCAGGGTCCTCTCATCGTAGGTGACGCGCCCTTTTCTCTGAGCGAGTTCGTTGGCTTTGATCGTTGCTTGGTGAGCTTGAACGGCTTAGTCTTCTGCTTCCTGTGGCGCGACCGAAGACGTGTCACAACCCCAAAGTGCAATGGTTAGGAAAAGAACTGCGGCGATCTTCTTCATGCTGATAACCCCCTGCTGAGCACGGTAGATTGAGCGAGACAGTAACCGCGTTTCGTAGCGAGCATCTCCGTTTTTCGTGAGAGTCGCTCTCGGTCACATGCATATCATATGGTGGCACTCGCTCCCTACGCTTCTCCTCTTTCTTGAACTTCTTCTTCACTTTTCTACCCGTATCCTAAAGGTAGCCGGTGTGCAGCCTTCACGTGATTTGAAAGCCTTTGTAAATGCACTCTGGCTTTCGTACCCCACAGCCAGCGCAACCCGCAGTATCTTCACCTGCTGAAGTTGTTCGTGGCGAAGCTGACGTGCCCCCCAATTCTGGACACCCTGCTGAGTTAAAAAAGCGCTGCTTCTGAGGTTTCGGTTGGCGTCCAGTTGGACAGGTATTCCGCCGGGGTCAGGTACCCCAGCGAGCTATGCGGGCGATGGCCGTTGTAGGCCTGACGCCACGCTTCGATGGTCTGCCGAGCGTCGGCCAGCGAAGTAAACCAGTGCAGGTTCAAGCACTCCTCGCGCAGCCTTCCGTTGAACGATTCGACGAAGGCGTTGTCCGTGGGCGTGCCCGGACGGCTGAAGTCGAGCTTGACTCCGTTCTCGTACGCCCACTGATCTACTGCTTTCGAGGTAAACTCCGTTCCATTGTCGATGAAGATCACCTCTGGGTAGCCCACCTCTGGGCAGCCGTAAGACGCTACCAAGCACTCAAGCACGGCTACGACGCGGTGTCCGGTGAGCGACTGATCGACCTCGATTGCAGGACTCACACGGCTAAAGTGATCCACTAACGTCAGACAGCGGAACCGGCGGCCGTCGGCGAGCTGGTCGTGCACAAAATCCATCGACCAGTGCTGGTTGGGCCGGTTTGGTTCAGGCCAAACCGTGCGTGGGCGGCTGGCCTGTTTCTTCCGACTCTTCGTGCGCACCTGCAGACCCTCTTCGCGATAAAGACGCTGCACCAGCTTATGGTTGACTCGCCAGCCTTCGCGGCGCAGAAGCGCGTGCAGACGGCGGTACCCGTAGCGAACGTGAACGCCGGCAAGGTCGCGCAGGCGAATGCGCAACGCGTCGCGGCTCCGGGCTTGGCTCTCGTAGTAGTACGTAGAGCGGCTCAGTCCGACGAGCTGGCAGGCGCGGCGGCGACCAACCTCAAAACCGACATGCAGAAAGTCCACCAAGTCGCGCTTATGAGCCGGCTTCAGAGCTTTTTTGCGATCACCTCTTGAAGCATGTGCTTGTCGAGCGAGAGATCGGCGACGAGCTGTTTGAGCCGCTTGTTCTCGCGCTCCAGTTCTTTGAGGCGATTGAGTTCAGCTACACCCATGCCGGCGAACTTGCGCCGCCACCGGTAGAACGTCTGCTGGCTGATGCCGAGCTCGCGGCAAATCTCGGCCACGGTCTTGCCGGCCTCGGCCTGGCGCAGGGCGTACCCGATCTGCTCGTTGGTGAAGGCCTTCTTTTTCATGGTCCCTCTCGTTGGGTTGGGGACCTCAAAGTAGCAAATTCTAACGCAAGCGGCGTGTCCAGTTTTCGGGGGTCAGGTCAAAGCAGTCGCTTCGCCAACTCAAGGCGGTGCGCAATGGTGTACGCTTTCGGTCCCGCACCCACGAAGAGAGCAAAACGGCTCGAAATGTTGTGGTTGCACGTGCCGCAACGCTGCATCACGTCTTTTATCCGCAACCCCGCGTCAAAGAGATGCTCGTGCAAGTCGCCCATGACGACCCGCACGCCAACGGGCCAGCTCGGGTCAGGCGAGGGCAGACTCGTCCGGTAAGCTTCAACCTGTTGTTGAATGATACCGTGACTATCGGGGGGGGGCCATAACGCGAAGTCATAGCTGCAATCGGAAACAAGTCTCATGGACGAACGCGCCTTCGAGGTATTTTCAATTTAGCAACGTCGCCTCGTAAGTTCAACCTGCAGAGCGTTTAGAAATGGTTACGACAGTTGTTGCTTGAAGCTCGACTTTCCCCTAAACTCTCGCTTCACGCAAAGCCATGCACTGATCCCGCGCATCCCCCGTGAGCGACCAAGCCTCTCCTTCCGTAGGCATTGCGATGGGCAGCGAGTCGGATCTGCCGGTGATGCAAGAGGCCGCCGACGTGCTTGAAGACTTCGGCGTGCCGTTCGAGATGCGCGTGCTCTCGGCGCACCGGACGCCGGGTGTGATGCACCGCTACGCCAAAGAAGCGCGCGGGCGCGGCCTCAAGGTCATCATCGCCGGCGCGGGGAAGGCGGCGCACCTGCCCGGCATGATCGCCGCTGCGACGCCGCTCCCCGTCCTCGGCGTCCCGGTGCCGACTTCGGACCTAGGCGGGATGGACTCGCTCCTCTCCGTCGTGCAGATGCCGGGCGGCGTGCCGGTGGGCACCCTCGCCATCGGCGGAGGAAAAAACGCCGGCCTCCTCGCCGTGCAGATCCTCGCCGTCCACGACGACGCGCTCATGCAGCGCTTCATCGAGCACAAAGAGGCGCTCAAGGAGAAGGTGGCCGCGATGGACGCGCGCGTTTCGGGGTCGGAGAAGCGTGAGCCGGGGCAGTGATGCGCGGCGGAGGTGAGCGTATGGCAGCGTGCGGCCCTGCCTTCTTTAGTCGAGGAAACGGCTCGTGCTGTCGGGCTTCGGGCTGAACGCGCGGAAGTGGTACGTCTCGTCTTCCTCGCGTACATCATCACCGTTCGAGCGTCGGGACTCCGTGATGACGAACGTGGTGTCGTTGAGAATGCGGCCTGAACGGATAGCGGCAATGGTGTGAGTTTTCGAGGGCGGGTACCAGCGCTCGAAGGCGATCTGGTCGCCGTCCACATGGAAGAGGCCCCAGTCGTACCGACTATCCCCGTCGAGGAAGTCTTCGCTCGTGAGTGAATCGAGAGGGCGTTCGAAACTGCCGACGTACCTGACGACACCGTTCCGGTAGAAGAAGTGCACAGAGTAAAAGGGACCGTCCCCTTCCGGGGTGAGGTAGGAGTCGTAGTAAAACCCGTCCATGCGCAGTTCGTCGCCAAGGTAGGGGCGTTGCTCGAAGGTGAGGTCGTCGTGAGTCAGCAGGCTGAAGTCACACCCGATCAGCAGCAAGCAAGCCAGGAGTGATGCGCACATGACTGGCAGAACGGGATTTCTGTCAGAGTTGAACATGGCCGGAAAAGTTTGAGAGAAGGAAGTCTTGGTTCACTCAAGCCCGCTCGCCACGCAGCACCCGCACCCGCGCCTCCAGCGCCTCCGCCGTGGCCTTCTCCGGCGCAAGCGGCGCGCCCACGCGCAAGCCCACCTTCGACAGCAGCTCGCTTGACGACCGGCGCCACACGCTGCTCCCCTCCCGGCTGAAGACGCTGCCCCAGAGGCCGCTGAGCGCCATCGGCACGACGGGCACGGGCGTTCTTTCGACGATCCGCTCGACGCCGGGGCGGAACGGTTGGATGCCGCCGTCGCGCGTGAGGTGGCCTTCGGGGAAGAGGCCGACGACGTTCCCCGCCGCCAGCTCCTCGGCGATGCGCTCGTAGGCGGCGTCGAGCACCTCCGGGTGCCGCTTCGCCGAAGCGATGGGGATCACCTGCGCCAGCCGGAAAAGCCACCGCAAGCCCGGCGTGTTGTAGATGCCGTAGTCCATCACAAAGCGCACGGGCCGCCGGCACCGCCCGCCGATGATGAGCGCGTCCACGTAGCTAACGTGGTTCGCCACGAGCAAAGCGCCGCCTTTCTCCGGGATGTGCTTCAGCCCCGCAGCCTCGACTCGGTACGCCGTGCTGATGAGAAACCACACGCAGAAGCGCATCAGGAACTCGGGCAGGAGCGTGAAGAGGTACGCGGCCACGACGGCGTTCATCAGCGCGGTGGCGAGGAAAAGCTGCGGGATCGTTAGCCCCGCCGCCAGGAGGCCGGCAGCCACGATAGCGGCCAGAACCATGAAGGCCGCGTTCACGATGTTCGCCCCAGCGATGACGCGCGCGCGGTGTTTTTCGCGGCTGCGCTCCTGCACCAGCGCGTAGAGCGGCACGATGAAAAACCCGCCGAAGCACCCGATCATCACCACGTCCATCGCCACGCGCCAGCTTCCGCTGCGCGCCAGAAACTCCGCCGCCCCCACAAGCGCGCCGCCCGCTGAAGAAAAATCCGGGCTGGCGAAAAAGAGATCGGCCCCGAAGAGCGTCAGCCCCGCCGCGCCGAAGGGCACGAGGCCCAGCTCCACCTGATCGCCTGACAGCTTCTTGCACAGGAGCGACCCCATCCCGATGCCCACCGAAAAGAGCGCCAGCAGCAGCGTCACCACGCCCTCGCCGCCGCCGAGCACGTCGTGCGCAAAGGCCGGAAGCTGCGCCAGAACGAGCGCGCCGTAGAACCAGAACCACGAGATGCCCAAGATCGAAAGCCAGATCGAGCGCCGCTCGCGGATGAGCCGCAGCGTCCGCACCGTCTCCCGGATCGGATTCCGCGAGATGCGCAGCCCCGGATCGGCCGCCGGCGCCACGGGCACGCCCCGGCTCGTGAGGTAGCCGAGCACCGCGATCATGACGAGCGCTCCCGCCACGAGCGCCCGCCCCCACCCCTCGACGCCGATCAGCACGCCGCCCGCGAGCGTGCCCAAGAGAATCGCCAGAAACGTCCCCATCTCCACCCACCCGTTCCCGCCGACGAGTTCTTCTTTGCGGAGGTGCTGCGGCAGGATGCTGTACTTCACCGGCCCGAAAAGGGTGGACTGCGTCCCCATCAGAAACAAGAGGCCGATGAGGAGCGGCACCTGCTGGAAGTAAAACCCCGCCGCCGCGCCGATCATCAGCACGATCTCGAAAAGCTTGACGTAGCGGATGAGGCGGCCCTTCTCGAGCTTGTCGGCGATCTGCCCCGCCGTGGCGGAGAAGAGGAAGTACGGGAGGATGAAGAGGCCGGCGCAGAGGTTCGTCCACAGGTTTACGCCGCCGGCCAGCGCCTCGGCGCTTTGGTAGACGATGAGGATGAGAAGCGCGTTTTTGAACACGTTGTCGTTGAACGCGCCTAAGAACTGCGTCAGGAAAAACGGCCCGAAGCGCCGCTGCCGCAGCAGGTCGAGCATGGACGTTTTCTTCTTCTCCGGCGCCGGTTCCTGCGGAGCGGACGGCGGCGCGGGACGTTCAAGGGTTGGCGTGGTGGCGTTCATCGTTCTATCCGTTGGGTAGAAAGGAAAGGCGGGAGCGGATGCGCCTGTCAGGATTCGTCGGCGGAGTAGGCGGTCGTGAGCATCCGCTCGGCGCGGGCCTCGTTCATGCGGTTGATGATCTTATCGGCCTCATGCGCGTCGCGGAGCGTCTTCGCCAGCATGAAGGTCGAGGCGATGAGAAGGAGCGCGCCCATCGCGACGTAGCCCTTCGCCCAGAAGCCCACGGGCAGGAGCGCAACGCCTATGCCCATCGCCGTGACGGCGACGGCGAAGCAGACTTTGACGAAGAAGAGCCACGCGCCGGAGTCGCGCTGGATGCCGTGCGGATTCTGTTGAGACATGGTCGTTTCAGGGTTATGGGAGTGGAGCGAGATGTGGAGAGGCGGTCGCGCTTCAGAACCCCCAGTTCAAGAGCGGGAGCGTGCGCTTCGAGGTCACGTTGAGGAGGCCGATCTGTACGCCGCGCGTCCGCGCTGAGGTGTTGACGAGGCCCACCTGCCCGCCGCGGAGATCGGCGCTCGCCGTCCACGCCCCCAGCATCAGCCCCCGCCCGCGGTTGACGTGGTTGATCGCGCCGCCCGTCACGCCCACGAGGTCTTCCGTCACCACGGCCCACACGCCGCCGAGCACGACGTCGCGCGCGTGCTGCGCTATGTTGATGAGGCCCGCAGCGCTGACGCCGCTTATCTGCCCGGTCGTAGCGCTGAACAAACCAGCGACGCTCAGGCCGCTCAGGTCCTTCCCCCCGCCCGTAAGACCGTGAATGCCAATGCCCTGCAGGTGCCCAACGCCCGTCCCCCCAACCGAAACCAAGACGCCGTTCACGGATGTGCTTCTAAGCGCAGAGGAGAGGCCGCCATCGGCTGCGGCGTTTGACCGCGCCGAGTCCTGCGCCAGACTGTCCGCTACGCTGGAAAGCTCCCGGCCCGTCGTGTCAGAAGCGAAGATTCCCCGTCCTGTTGTATCGGAAGAGAAGAACGGGTGCCTGATCGGATGAGGAGGAAGCTCCGGAGCGATCGGGGCGAGCAAAAGAAAGAGCGGCGTGATCGCGCCTGGACCGATGATCTCGACGGCGAAGCCGTTGAGCGTCTGCGCCTGCTCCTTATGAAACAGGTCGGACAAGAACGGACCGACGCTCACGCCGGTGATGGACTGCGCCTCCGACGGCGTGTACCAGGCGCCGTAGCGGTGCTTTCCGTCTGCGGTATCGCTTTCCGAGAGCAGCGTGAAAGAGTCCGCCGGCTGCTCGGCGTCTTGCGCGTTACTCACTAGCGCGAACGCGGCGTACACGATGGAAACCGTCGCCGCGATCAGCAGCGGCATTCGTGCGGTAAGGCAGCACGTTTGAGTACGGCGGTTCGGCAGCAGCATGGCGTTCCCTCTGCGGTGGTTGGCGAGCGAAAGGCGGGGGGTTTAACCCGTCGCTCGTCAGCATAGGCAGCGGGGCGGAAAAGGTCTTTCAGAGAAGCGACAACCCCTTGCACTGAGCCGCCGTGTCGCTCTTGTGATAGCCCCTGTCGCCTCTGCGACAGGTTTTTCCTGAATTGCAATAACGGTCTCAAAAGCCGCGTGAGGCCCTGGCCGCAACGCAATCGTAATCCGCCCGCCGGCACCTCCGGGCGGGCGCGGCGTTGCCCTTGGAAGACGCGCGGACGGCCTCACCTCCCGCTCCGCTCCCGCTCCGCTCCCGCTCCGCTCCCGCTCCGCCGGCGCCTGCCGATCTCTTTCACCCAACCCGTTTTCTGCCATGCGTTACCAACTGCTCGGTCCCACCGGCCTGCGCGTTTCCGAACTCTGCCTCGGCACGATGACCTTTGGCGAGGACTGGGGCTGGGGCGCTTCCGAAAGCGAGTCGCGCCGGATGTTCGACGCCTTCGTCGAGGCCGGCGGCAACTTCATCGACACGGCCAACGCCTACACCAACGGCACGAGCGAGGAGCTTGTCGGGAAGTTCGCCGGCTCGGAGCGCGACCGCTTCGTCATTGCCACGAAGTACACCTCGGCCATGCGCCCCGGCGATCCGAATTCGGGCGGCAACCACCGCAAGGCGCTCGTGCAGAGCGTCGAGGGCAGCCTGCGGCGCCTCGGCACGGATTACATCGACCTCCTGTGGATGCACGCCTGGGACGTAATGACGCCCACCGAGGAGGTTTTGCGCGCGCTCGACGACCTCGTGCGGCAGGGGAAAGTGCTCTACATCGGCGTCTCGGACGCGCCGGCGTGGGTGGTGAGCGAGGCCAACGCCATCGCCGAGTTGCGCGGGTGGACGGCCTTCGCCGCGCTTCAGATCGAGTACAGCCTCATCGAGCGCACGCCCGAACGCGACCTCCTGCCGATGGCCGAGGCGAAGAACCTCTCGGTGCTGGACTGGTCGCCGCTCGCCTCCGGCACGCTCACAGGCAAGTACCTCGGCGAAAACGCTTCGGGCGACGGCTCGGCTTCAAGCGATGGTTCGTCAAGCGGCGGCGAGAGCGGCGGCACGCGCCTTCAGCAGGTCGAGCAGGAGATGTACGACAAGTACCGCACCGAGCGCGCCGAGGGGATCGCCCGCGCCACCGTCGAGATCGCGGAAGCCATCGGCCGCAGCCCGGCGCAGGTGGCGCTGGCGTGGATCCGACAGCAGCCGGGGCGGCACATCCCTATCATCGGGGCGCGCTCGGCGGAGCACATCGAGGACAACCTCGGCTGCCTTGGCGTGCAGCTTGAGGGCGGTCACCTGAGCCGTTTGAACGAGGCGAGCGAAATCGCCCTCGGCTTCCCGCACGATTTCTTAGGCTCTGACGGCATCAAGCAATTCGTCTTCGGCGAGACGTACGACGCGCTCGACGTGCCCGCCCGGAGGCGCCGCGCGGGGCATCTGCCGGAGCCGGAGCCGGAGGGATGAGCCGACGCGTCGAGGAAACGAAGCGTCGCGTGTTCTCATCGTTTCCTCGCCTCTTCCTTTCCTCGTTTCTCAGCCAAAGCGGCGTACTCGGTCGGCGTCTGCTCAAAGACTTCGCCGAAGCACTTCGTAAAGTAGCTCGGCGTGGAGAAGCCGACGGCGTAAGCGATCTCGGAGACGGTGCCGTAGCCTTGCGCCAGAAGCTGCGCGCCGCGCCGCAGCCGCATCAGCCGGATGAAGGCCGAGGGCGTCTGATCGGCGATGGCCCTGAGCTTGCGCTGAAGCTGCCGCTCGCTCAGGCTAAGCTCCTCGGCGAAGGCTTCGACGCTAAAGGCTTCGTCGTCGAGGTGCCGCTCGACTACGGCGCGCGCCTCTTCGATGAAGACCTCCTCGGCGGACTTCACGTCCACCGGAGTCGGCTGCGCGGCATCCGGCAGCTTCTTTTCTGCCGAGGGTGCCTCGGGCGGGCCGGTGCGCACGAGCGCCTGCTCGCTGAAGCGGGCGCGCAGGCGGCGGCGGCTCTCGATGAGGCCGCGCACACGCGCTTCAAGTTCGCGCGCGTTAAACGGCTTGCGCACATAGTCGTCGGCGCCGGTGTGGAGGCCCTCGACGGCGCTCTCAGTCGAGGCGCGGGCCGTGAGCAGGATGACGGGGATGTGGTCGAGCGCCGGGTCGGTCTTCACGGCGCGGCAGAAATCGAAGCCGTCCATCCCTGGCATCATCACGTCCGAGACGATGCAGTCGGGGACGACGGCGCGCGCCTTCAGCAGCCCCGCTTCGCCATCGGCGGCTTCGACGATCTGGTACGCCGCGCGGAGGCCGTCGGCGATGTAGCGGCGCATCTCCGCGTGATCTTCTACGACGAGAACGACGGCCGCAGCGGCATCCAGTGCGGCATCAGCGGAGTCGGGCGCGGCCTCTTCGGGCGACGGGGCTTCGGACGGACCGAGGGTGGTGCGAGACGCATCCGCAGGGGCAAGCTCGTCCGGCGCGAGTTGCGCGCGCCCCTTCGGCAGACGCAGGGTGAAGCGGGTGCCTTCGTCTTCCGCGCTCTCGACGGACACGGTGCCGTGGTGCAGCTCGGCAAGCTCTTTTACGAGCGCCAAGCCAATGCCCGTGCCGCCTTCGCTCCCCGACGCCTGCTGGAAGCGCTCGAAGAGCCGCGCCTGCTCCTCCTCGGCGATCCCCGGCCCAGTGTCCTCCACGCGGATCTCGGCGTGCTCCTCTTCTGAAAGAAGGACGAGCCGCACGCGCCCGCCCTCCGGCGTGAACCGCAGCGCGTTGCCGAGGAGGTTGACGAGAATCGTCTCGAGCTTAGGCGGATCGGCAAACACCGGGCACGCCGCTGCGTCGGTCTCCATCTCCAGGCGGAGACTGAGGCGGCCGGCGCGGTGGACGAAGCTCTCGCGCAGGCGCTCCAGAAGCGGCACGAGGTCGATCTCCTGCGCGCGCAGCGGGAGCCGCCCGGCGTCAAGCTTGGCCAGGTCGAGGAGTTCGTCCACGAGACGGCGGAGGCGCCCGGCCTGCGCGTGCGCCGTTTGAAGCGGGCGGCGGAGGGCGTCGGGCAGCGCGCTTTCATCTGTCAGCACGTCGCTGAGCGGGCCGGCGATGAGCGTGAGCGGCGTGCGGAGTTCGTGCGAGACGTTGCTGAAAAAGCGCGTGCGGGCGCGCAGGAGGCGGGCGTTCTCGCGGCGCTCCTGGTCGATGAGGCGCGCCTGCCAGAAGTCGCGCCGGGCGTAGGCTTCGAGCGCGTACCCCGCCACCATCCCAATGACGAGCGCGGCGGTGACGAAGATGGCGCTGTTGAGGAGCGCGTCGAGCGGCGGATTTTTCACGCCGAAGAGCACGGCGAAGTACGCCGCGACGACAATCCCAGTGGCGAGCGTGGCCGGCCAGAAGCGCAGCCTCAGCACCACGAAGGCCGGCAGGATGAGCAGCACCGGCCCGTCGTAGTAATCGCCCGTGGTGCTCAGGGCAAGCATCGCCACGAGGCCGAGGCCGGCGAGGACCACGAGCACGGCCAGCACCGGCTGCATCCACCGCCGGAAATGCTCCGTGAAGCTGAACGCCAGGACGCCGAGCGCTGCCGCGCACACGCCGCTACGGATAGCCCAGATCGCCGCCAAACTTTCCTCGGCGTTCCAGCTGTCCATCGCGCCGAAGAGCAGCCCGTAGAGCACCACGCCCACGGCGAGCGCCACGCGCACCGTGCCGACGGACTTCTGAGCGTACGCCTGCCGGAACGCCGCCTCCAGCCGCCCAGAGCGGAAGCGGAGCGTGACGGGATGCTGCTCGGGCGGCGCTTGCGTGTCCATGCTTGCAGCATACGCACCGCCGCGCACATCTGAAAGCCGGCGCGCTTTCCTTTCTGCCTGATGGCGGCGTTTTTTGCCTCGGCTTCCCTTCCACCGAAAACACCCTGCGCCGCGTGCACCACGTCTACATCCTCGAATGCGCCGACGGCACGCTCTACACCGGCTACACGACGGACGTGGAGCGCCGCCTCGCCGAGCACAACGCGGGCGCAGGCGCGCGCTACACGCGGGGCCGCACGCCCGTCCGCCTCGTCCACACAGAAGACTTCGCTACCAAGAGCGAGGCGATGCGACGCGAGTACGCCATCAAACAGCTTCGCCGCGCCCGGAAGCAGGCGCTCATCCGCACGGGTGCTTGATGGAGACGGGCAGGTTGAGCGCACCCAACCTCCACACCCCCATACACCCGTACCCTGTGAAGTGGTAGCAAAGGAGCAGATTGAACACTATAGGCCATGTGTGGAGCGGCGCGTGATGTGGAGGCGCTGGCACATCACGGCACTCGGAGGAGAGACGCGAGGAGAGGGAGTAGACTAAGCGCCTCGCCGTCGCTTATCTTGGTGAGAGGCCGCTGCGCTTCCGGCGCGGGGCGCATTCCGTCGCGGATGTCCCGTCGCCAGGCGCAGGAGCCGGAATCCCCTTCGCAGAAGCGCTCGGTGCAGCTCCATGTCCGAAGCTGAGGTCTGGTTCAAGAAGGGCGTAGAGGCTTACGGTGCCGGCCGATACGCGGAGGCGCTCGAAGCTTTCGACGAAGCGATCCGCCTCGACCCCGCCGCCGCCATCGCTTGGAACAACAAGGGCAGCACGCTCAACGGCCTCGGCCGCCACGCCGCCGCGCTCGAAGCCTTAAACGAAGCAATCCGCCTCGACCCCGCCGACGCCATCGCCTGGCGCAACCGCAGCCTCGCGCTGCGGAAGCTGGACCGGCTGCCCGAGGCCCACCGCTCCTTGCTCCGCGTTGCCTACATCGCCGAGCGCGGCCTGACGTGGAAGCAGTGCTTCGATGCGTTCAAGCTCCTCCCCAAGGTCGTAGACCGGCTCCGCACCACGGGCGCCGCCCCGCTCCTCGTCCTCTCCCTCTTCCACAGCCATGGCCTCCTCGCGGCCTTCCTCCGCCACCCTGCCTTCCTCTCCGAGGCCGAGGCGCGCGCGCGGCCCTACCTCAAGCTCTCCGAGTACAGCCGGACCGGGAAGGGGACGCTCAGCCCGCGCGGCTGGCTCGTCACGCTCGGTCTCGGCGCCTACTACCTCGGCGACCCGTTCGAGGCGCAGCGCCACTTCGCCCGCCTCGACGACTTAGACGAGGGCGACCTCCTCGGCCAGTTCTACTACGCCCTGACGTACCGGGCGTACGAGATGGAGAACCCCGGCCTCCTTGAGGACGCCCGCGCCCACGCCCGAGAGTTGCTCCAGGCGGCCGGGCGCGGCCAAGAGGTGGACCCGGAGCAGCTCTACTACGCCGGCCACCTCTTCGCCTTCGACTACGGCGCAGCGCCGCAGCCGCTCCTGGCCCTGCGCTGCTTCGAGCGCGCCGCCCCGGCCTTCGACCCGGCCTCGGCCGATGCAGACGAGGCAGCACGGGCGGGCTTCCTCCCGGCGCGGTACATGCGCGCGCTTGTCCTCGACGCCGCCGGCCGGCACGCAGAGCGCGACGCCGCCATCGAGCAGCTGCTCTGGCACGAGCGGCTCCTCTTCGAAGCCGGAGACGAAGGCTTCCTGCGCGGGGTCGCCCTCGGGCACGTCGAGGTGAGCGAGCCGGGGTGGGAGCGGCCCTTCCGGAAGTACGCCCACGCCGCCGAGGTCCAGGACGCCCTCGCCTTCGTCTACGAATGGCTCGCCGAGCGAGAGCGCGCGGACGAATCCCTCCCGGAGAAGTGGGCGTTCGTGGACGCCGTGCGGCCCCACGAGCACGAGCGGGCGTGGGAGGCGTGGGTGCTCGCCGACGGCACGGTCGCCGCCATCGAGCAGGCCGTGGAGGCGGCGAAGGGAGAGCAACTCGCCCTGATGCGCGCCCGGCTCCGTCACCACGAGGCCGGCGACTTCTTGGAGCAGGAGAGCGCCTCGTCGGAGGACCTCGAGCGCGCCGTCGCGCGCCGGCTCTACGTGCTGAACGAGGGGGCCGACGCGAAGCCCTACGTCACGCTCGTGCGCCATCTCGCCTTCTCGGGCCGGCTCGACGGTCGCGCCGCGCTCATGCTCCTCCTCTACGTCCGGGCGCGCTTCCCAGAGGCGAATCCGTTCGAGAAGCTGCAGGAAGAGTCGCTCAAAGGGGCGCTCACGTACCTGGCCGGCGAGCCTGTGGACGCCCTGATCATGCTCTTCGGCGTCGGAGGCTCGCTCGCGAGCGGCGTGGCTACGGCCGGGACGAGCGCGGTCCTGGTGCAACTCTGCGTGGAGTACGCACGCACGCTCCGGACAGAGGAGCGGCGGGCAGAGGCGTACGGGCCGTTCAAGCGCGACTTCTACGCCCACCTCGAGGCGATGCGCGAGCGGCTCGGCCAGGGGCTTGACACCTACCTCGAGGAGCTGGCGGACTTGGCCAGCCCTGACGATGAGGAGGACCGAGACGAACAGGAGGGCGATTCTTTTTAGCGAGGGACCGTATGAGGAAGGGGGCGCGACGCTCTTGTACCACCTCACTTACTCCCACATCCAAATCCGGCTGCGGATTTGGCATTATCCCTCCCACACCACCCGCGCGTAGCGGCGCTTGCCCACTTGCAGGACGAACGGCGCCTCCTCGGCCAAGTCGATGTAGCGGCCTGTGTCCTCGACCTTCTCGCCGTTGATGCTCACGGCACCCTGCTCGATCATGCGGCGGCCCTCGCCGTTCGACTGCGTGAGGCCGGCGCCTTTCATGAGGTTCAAGAGGCCGATCTCCGTGCCTTTCTTGGGTTGCGGGCGGTGCTCCGGGATGTCGTCCGGGATGCCGCCCTGGACGACGGTCTTCTCGAAGTGATCGCGGGCGGCCTCGGCGGCGGCCTCGCCGTGGTACATCGCCACGATCCGGGCGGCGAGTTGGTGCTTGGCGTCGCGCGGGTTCTCCTCAGCGAAGCGCTTGACCTGCGGCAGGTCCTCAGTGGGAAGGTCGGTGGCGAGCAGGGCGTAGCGGTAGATGAGCCGGTCCGGGATGGACATCACCTGGCCGTACATCTCTTCGGGCGCCTCGGCGATGCCGATGGCGTTGTCGAGCGACTTGGACATCTTCTCGGAGCCGTCGGTGCCCTCTAAGAGCGGGAGCGTGAGGCAGACCTGCGGCTCCTGCCCCGCCGCCTGCTGTACGTGCCGGCCCACCAGGAGGTTGAACTTCTGGTCCGTCCCGCCGAGTTCGACGTCGGCGCCGATGTGGACGGAGTCCTGCGCCTGCGCGAGCGGGTACAGAAACTCGTGCACGCCGATGGCCTCGCCGGCGCGGTATCGCTCCTCGAAGTCGTCGCGCTCGAGCATCCGGGCGACGGTGTACTTCGCCGCCAGCTCGATGACTTCGTCGAACGTCATCTGGCCGAGCCACTCGGAGTTGTAGCGGATCTCGGTCTTTTCCGGGTCGAGGATTCGGGCGGCCTGCTCGAAGTAGCTCTCGCCGTTGCGGCGCGTCTCGTCGAGGGTGAGCGGCGGGCGCGTCTTCGAGCGGCCCGTCGGGTCGCCGATCATGCCAGTAAAGTCGCCCACGATGAGGACGGCGCGGTGCCCCAGGTCCTGGAACTGCCGCAGCTTGCGCAAGACGACGGAGTGGCCCAGGTGCAGGTCCGGCCGGCTCGGGTCGCAGCCGAGCTTGACGACGAGCGGCGTGCCGTTCTCCTGCGATTTCCTGAGCTTCTCGGCGAGCGCCTCCTCGGGCAGCGCCTCCACGACGCCGCGCGTGATCTGCTTAAGCTGCTCTTCTACCGACGGAAAGTTCATTGCTGTATTTGTGTGCGTGTGTGCTTAAGTGTTCGTGTTTTTTATCCTTTCTTCCGCTTACTCTATCCCCTTTTCAAACGCCCTCACCGATGCTCATGCAGTGCCCGTTTCATGCGGCGTTTCGTCTCTTTTTTCTTGATGGATTGGCGCTTGTCGTGCTGCTTCTTGCCTTTGCCCAGACCGATCTCCAGCTTCGCCACGCCGCGCCGGAAGTACAGCTTTAGGGGGACGATGGTGTAGCCTTTTTGCTCGCTCGCCTCCTTCCACTTGAGGATCTCGTTTTTGTGCATCAAGAGCTTGCGGTTGCGGCGCGGCTCGTGGTTGTAGTGCCCGGCGTGCTCGTACGGAGCGATGTGGCAGCCGTGCAGGATCATCTCGCCCTCGTTGTTGGCCGAGCAAAAGGCTTCCTGCAGGCTCGCCCGGCTCTCACGCAAGGACTTCACCTCGGTGCCCTTCAAGACGAGACCGGCCTCGAGGCGATCCTCGATGGCGAAGTCGTAGAACGCCTTGCGATTTTTGACAATGATCTTAATGCCTTCGCTCATGTCTTTTTTCTCCGCTAATTGACAGGGGGCTGGAGGCTGGTACTACTCGCTTTTCTCTTCGGAGGCTCCTTTTTCAGGGAGGCGCGCAAAGGAAAGATCGGGGATGTCGCTCAAAACACCGGCGTAGAAAAGCTGATGCTTGTACTCGGTCAGGCTGGCGACGGCGAGGTCGTCGAGGCGCAGGCGGAGGCTGTCCTGGAAGAAGCCGTGGAGGCCGGCCGGCATCTCCTGCGCCTGCATCCACAAGCGGCGGTTCTCTTCGGCCGCCTGAACGGCAGCGACGAGCGCTTGCGCGGCCTCGGGGGCGAGCGTGTCTTTGCGCGCGGCCAGCAGGCCCCACACCATCGGGTAGTTCGCCATCTCGTACCACTCCTGGCCCAGGTCGAGCACGAGTCCCTCGTCGGAGCGCGCCGTGAGGGCTTCGGGGCCGGCCAGGAGCACGGCATCCTCATCGGCTTCGAGAAGCTCTTCCGTCGAGGGCGCGTTGTCGTAGGCGATGAACTCCGGCTCGAAGCCGTAGTGCTCGCGCAGGACGAGGCGCGCGACGGTGCGCTCCTGCACGTGGCGACGGTCGTAGGCGACGGTGGCCGTCTCGCCGCCAAGCCCGCCGCGCAAGAGAAGCCGCGCGTACGGATAGTGCCACGAAGCCAGCGTCGCGCCCGGCACGATGTCGAAGCCGTCGGCGCCTTGCAGCGCCATCATCGTGGGGACGAGCGCCACGTCCACGTCGCCGGAGATGAGGCGGGCGGCGCATTCCTCCGGGCGCATCCGCACGACCTCGAAGGGCGTCGCTACAGCGCCCGACGTGATCCCGGAAGCGAGCAGTTCAGCCGGCAGGGTGTCCCAGATGGCGAGTTGCATGGTTTCTCTTCTGAGGATGCCGGCGTAGAGGGAAGGGTGCGGTAACTCGATCCGTCGTACCCGGTTGACGAAGACGACGGACGGATGACGACAGACGAGACTCAGATCTCCCGGTCATCCATCGTCTTTCGTCCGTCGTCACTGCGGGCAACGCGCGAAGGGTACAAAAAACCGCCGGGCAGTCAAGCCGCCGGCGGTTTCTGCAAGCTGAGGCGCCCGCCCTGACGAAGGCGTTGCGGCTACTGGCGCTCCTTGATGCGGGCGGCCTTGCCCCGGCGCTCGCGCAGGTAGTAGAGCTTGGCGCGGCGCACGCGGCCCCGGCGCGTCACCTCGATGCCGGCCAGGCGCGGCGAGTGCAATGGGAAGACGCGCTCGACGCCGATGCCGCCCGAGATCTTACGGACGGTAAACGTGCGGCTGGCCCCGCTCCCGCCGAAGCCCAAGACGACGCCCTGAAAGCGCTGGATGCGTTCCTTGTCGCCCTCCACCACGCGCACGTTAACGCTGACGGTGTCGCCGGGGGAGAATTCAGGGATGTCCTCGCGGTGCTGAGTGGCTTCCACGAGGCTCATGAGATCGGTAGCCATGACGCGCCTCCTTAATTTTCAAGGTGAAAAATTATGTAGCGAAGAGATGATAATCGATCTTGGGGGGCAGAGTTTCCACCCGGCCCCTCAAAACAACGAAGCTTCACCAAAGACGCTCGGACAGGGAGACCTACTCGAGCAGATCGGGGCGGCGCTCGCGGGTGCGCTGGAGGCGTTGCTCGTCGCGCCACGCCGCTACGCGGCGGTGGTCGCCTGCGCGCAGGACAGCCGGCACCTCCATCCCGCGGAACGCAGCCGGGCGCGTGTACACGGGCGCGTCGAGGAGGCCGTCCTGAAACGAGTCCGTCAGCGCAGAGGAGGCGTCGCCCAGGACGCCGGGCACGAGCCGCACCAAGGCGTCGATGAGGACGAGCGCCGGCAGCTCGCCTCCGCTCAAGACGTAATCGCCAATGGAGATCTCGCGCGTGACGAGCGCCTGCCGCACGCGCTCGTCAATGCCTTTGTAGTGGCCGGCGATGAGGACAAGGTGGCTTTTCATCGAGAGCCGGTTCGCCATCGGCTGGTCCAGGCGCTGGCCGTCGGGCGTGAGGTAGATGGTCTCGTCAGGCGTGCCGGCCTTTTCCCGGATGGCGTCGAGGCAGCGGAAGATTGGCTCGGGCATGAGCACCATCCCCGCCCCGCCGCCGAAGGGGTAGTCGTCAACCTGCCGATGCTTACCCGTGGCGTGGTCGCGCAGGTCGTGCACGCGGATCTCGACCAAGCCCTGCTCCGCCGCGCGCCGCAGGATGCTCTGGCGCAGCGGCCCCTCCACGATGTCCGGCAGCGCCGTGATGAGGTCGATGCGCATCGTTTGGGTATGGGAGTATGGGAGGTTGGGCGTGTGAGAGAGCGTTCGATCTACGCTTTTCCTCTCCCATACCCCCGCACGCCCACACTCAAAGAAGTCCTTCAATGGGGCGGATGACGAGGCGTCCGGCGTCGAGGTCGAGATCGACGACGAAGGCTTCGACGGCGGGGACGAGCGCGTCCGGGCGACCCTCGCGGGCGATGACGTACACGTCGTGCGCGGGCTGCCGAAGCAGGTCTTTCACCGTGCCCACCGCTTCACCCTCCTCGCTCACCACCTCCAGGCCAATGAGGTCGTGGATGAACACCTCGTCTTCTTCGAGCGGTGGGAGGTCGGCCTCGGCGGCGTAGACGGCCAGCTTGCGCAGCGCCTCGGCGGCCTCGCGCGTGTCCGTGTCGCCAAGCTGAAGAAGGGCGAGCGGGCCGCGCTTCGTCTGCTGAAAACGCAGGGCGGCGACGGGATGCGGCGCGGCCTCTTCCGGCGCGCGGCCGAGGTAAAGCGTCTCGACCGCTTCGAGGCGGGCGAGGTCGTCCGTCACGGGCGCGACCTTGATCTCGCCGCGCAGGCCGTGCGCCTTGACGACGCGGCCTACGAGCAAGAGGTCGTCAGGCGCCGGCGCGCGGGCGGCGTCGCTTGGGGGGACAGCCGGCTCGGGCACGGGTCAGCCTGCTTTGGTTTCTTCGCTGTCTTCTGCTTCGTCAGAGGCGCCTTCGTCAGACGCGTTCTCCTCGGCGCTGGCCTCGGCGGGGGCGGCGGCTTCGGCCTCGGTCTCGGACTGGTCGGCCTCGGAGGAGCCGGAGATGGCTTTGGAGGCGGCGGCGCCGGCGGCTTTGGCTACCGCCCCAGCGACGCCAGCAGCGGCCTTGACCACTGACCCGGCAGCGGACTGCTCCGCGGCGGGGGCTTCCTCCTCTGCGTCACCGGACGCTGCCCCTGCCTCGTCGCCGCTCTGGTCTGCTCCGCTTGCTGTCTCTGCCGGCGTGGTGGCGCTGGCTTCGGCCGTGGCTTCTTTCGCCTCTTCTTTCTGTGCGGTCTCGCTGGCGGCAGGCGCCGTCGCTTCTGCGGAAGCTTCAGCCGGCTCAGCCTCGGCAGCGGTTTCCGCGTCGCCTGCCACGGCGGTCTCGGCGGCGGTCTCTTCGCTTTGGTCAGCAGCGGTGGCTTCGGCGGTGGCGGGTTCGTCAGCTTCGGACGTCGCCTCTTCAGCCGTTGCGGGCGGCTCGCCGCCTTCCGCAGTCTCGGCCGTGGCGGCTTCGGCGGCGGCGGCTTTCGCCTCGGCCTCCTGCTGCGCTTTGGCTTCGGCCTCGGCTTTGGCTTTCGCCTCGGCCTCTTGGCGCTTGCGCTCTTCTTCCTCTTTGCGCTTTTGGGCCTCCTCGGCCTCCAGCGCTTTGACGCGCTCGCGCTCAGCCTCGAGGGCCTGGCGGCGGCGGTCGGCGGCCGTGGTCTTGATCTGCGTGGCCTCCTTGTCGGCGTGGCGCTCGCGGTAGAGCGTGACGGCCTCGCGGATCTCCTCGTCCGACTTCCCTTTTTTGCGGAGGTCGAGGGCGAGCATCAGCCCGCGCTTCGAGAGCATCGAGCGGACGGTGTCCGAGGGCTGCGCGCCCTGCTCGAGCCAGTAAAGCGCGCGCTCCTCGTTGATCTCAACCAGGGCAGGCTGCTGAAGCGGGTAGTAGCGGCCGAGGTCTTCGATGTGGCGGCCGTCGCGCGGGCTGCGCGAGTCGGTGGCGACGATGGACCAGATGGGGCGCTTGCGGCGGCCCATGCGGCGAAGGCGGAGTTTGACAGACACGTTGCTTTTTTCGCTTAGTGGTTGGTGCTGTGCGTGAATCGGTTTTCGGATGCGGAAAGGGCTTATCCGCCGAGGCGGCTCATCAGGCCCTGGAGGTCTACCGAGCGGCCTTTGCCGGTGAGCTTCGACATCGTCTTCATCATCTTCTTCATCTGCCGGAACTGCTTCAAAAGCTGGTTCACGTCGCGCACCTCGGTGCCGCTCCCGCGCGCGATGCGGCGGCGGCGCATCCCGTTGAGGATCTCGGGGTAGGCGCGCTCCTCCGGCGTCATGGACTGGATGATGGCCTCGATGTGCTTAAAGGCGTCGTCGTCCACGTCGAGGTCGCGGATCTGCTTGCCGACGCCGGGGATCATGCCCATGAGGTCTTTCAAGGACCCCATGTTTTGGATCTTCTGAAGCTGGTCGTAAAAGTCCTGGAGGTCGAACTTCTCCGAGCGGATCTTCTGCTGGAGCTTCTCGGCCTGCTTCTCGTCGTACTCCTCTTGCGCGCGCTCGACGAAGGAGACGACGTCGCCCATGCCTAAGATGCGCTGCGCCATGCGGTCCGGGTAGAACTCGGTCAGGGCGTCGAGCGTCTCGCCCGTGGAGGCGAACTTGATGGGCTTTTCGACGACGGAGCGGATGGAGAGCGCCGCGCCGCCGCGCGTGTCGCCGTCGAGCTTGGTGAGGACCACGCCGTCGTAGTCGAGGCGCTCGTTGAATTCCTTGGCCGTGTTGACGGCGTCCTGGCCCGTCATCGCGTCCACGACGAAGAGGATCTCGTCCGGCGCCACCGTGGATTTGATGTCAGAGACCTCCTGCATCATGCGCTCGTCCACGTGCAGGCGCCCGGCCGTGTCCACGATCACGACGTCGCGCGCGGTCTGGCGCGCCTCGGTCACGGCCTCGTCGGCCACGCGGACGGCGTCTTTTTCGGGCACGCCGTTTTCGTCCAGGATCGAGTAGACGGGCACGCCGATCTCGGAGGCCAGCTTTTTGAGCTGGTCCACGGCGGCGGGCCGGTACACGTCGGCGGCGGCCAAAAGCGGCGCGCGGCCTTTCTTGCGAAAGTGCCGCGCGAGCTTGGCGCAGAACGTGGTCTTGCCCGAGCCTTGCAGGCCGGCCACCAGGATCACCGTGGGCGGATTGGGCGCCAGCTCGATCCCCTCGTGCTCGCCGCCGAGGAAATAGACGAGTTCGTCGTAGACGATCTTGGTAAGCTGGTCGCCGGGCGTGACGGAGTTGAGGACGTCGCCGCCGAGGGCTTCTTCCTTGACGCGCGCGGTGAAGTCGCGGGCGACCTGGAAGTTGACGTCGGCGTCGAGGAGGGCGCGGCGGATCTCGCGCATCGTCGAGGCGACGTTGAGGTCATTGATGCGCCCCTGCCCCTTGACCGATTGCAGGGCGCCTTCGAGCTTGTCCGAAAGGCTTTCAAACATGAGGGAAAAGGTGCGATCTAAAAATCAGTGCGTCCGTCGTGCTTCCGATCAGGTAAAGAAGTTGAGTGCGCCGAGGATGGTAATGATCAAGAAGGCGGCGCCATACATCTTGCGCGTGAGGCGCGCCTCAAGCGCGTTCATCTCAGCCCGCAGTTCTGTCCGCAGCGAATCAATGTCCTCTTTCGTCGCAACGCGGTCCTCTGTGCTGGCGAGGGCGTGCACGATAGCCTCGGCCTGCCGGTCGTTGAGGCCGGCGGCGGTGAGGTCGCGTTGAACTTTGAGCGTGTCGATGAGCATGACTTCCGGCGCGGGAGGCGGCAAGACCTCAGAACAGAAAAAGTACCGCCCGCGCCGCTTAAAAGCAACGCGCCGTCAGTTCCCGGTCTCGCGCTCGCGCAAGAGGTCCACCGTCTCGACGGCGTGGCGCAGGTGCGGGATCACGATGGAGCCGCCCACGACGAGCGCTACGTTCATAGCGTCGTCCAGCTCGGCGTCCGTCACGCCCTCGCGCACGCACTGGTCGAGGTGGTAGTCCACGCAGTCGTTGCAGCGCAGCACCATCGAGGCGACGAGGCCAAGGAGTTCCTTCGTGCGCCGGTCGAGGGCGCCGTCGCGGTACGCCGCCTCGTCGAGGTTGAAGAACCGCTTGATCCCGAGGTGGTTTTTCTCCTCCAGGATGCGCGCGTTCATGCGGGTTCTATACGCCTGGAACGCCTCCAGCCGATCCGCGCCGTTCGTGTCTTTCATGTTAATTTGCTTTCGGGCGAGTGGCGAACGGTGAATGGCGAGTGGGAACTGCGGGGATGCGTTGCTGCTTTCGTCTGGCGCGCAGCCGTGCTCTTATCTCACGCGATCTCCCCGCTTACGCGATGACGAAGGCCGAACTCCGCGCCGAACTCCGCGCCCGGCGTAGCGCGCTCAGCGAAGCAGCATACGCAGAGAAAAGCGCGGCCATCGTGGCGCGCATTCTGGCACTGCCGGAGATCGAGCGCGCAAAAACGGTGCACGCTTACTGGCCGCTCACCAAGCGCCGCGAGGTGGACACGCGCCCGCTCATCGACGCACTCGCCGAGGCCGGCACGCGCGTCGTGCTGCCCGTAGTGGAGCGGGGCGGCGAGGCGCCGCAGATGCGGCACCTTTTGTACACCGGACGTCGCGCGTTGCGCAAGGGGCCGTGGGGGCTGCGCGAACCCGCCGGCTCAAAGGCCGTTCCGCCCGCTGAACTCGACGCGGTGATCGTGCCTGCCTTTGGCGCGGGGCGCGATGGGCACCGCATCGGCCACGGGGCGGGGTTTTACGACGCCTTTCTGCGTGGCCTCCGCGCGCCGACGGTCTGCCCCGTCTACGCCAAGTGCTACCTGGGGCGCGTGCCGGCCGAGGCGCACGACGTGCCCGTGTCCATCGTCGTCACCGAAGACGGCGTGCACCGCATCCGCTAAGCGGACCGGCGCAGGGCGGCGGGCGTAACTTTGGCGGACCTCCGGGCGTAGGCGGGGGTAGAGTTGCACACGGCCACCCTCACGGCGCATTGACCTCTGCTGCACCGATGAAAACATGCTCCCGCCCCACCGCTCCGTTCTCAGAAACGCCTGCCGCTGAGGCCTCTGGGCTTGGCGCGTCCAATGCCTACGAGGCGCTCGACGCAGAGATTGACGCGCTCTCCGAGGCCGAGCTGGAGCAGATGCTCTTTGGCGAAGAGGCCGAGCCGCAGCGGCGCTTTCTGAACCTGCCTACCGTGGCAGGCCTCTCGCTCATCGGCGTCGGGCTGGTGTACCTCTTGCAAGAGCAAGGGCTGTGGGCCGGCGACGTGACGTGGCTCGTGGCTACGCTGCCGTGGCTGGCCGGCACGCTTATCGTGCTCCTCGGGATGGGCGTGCTCTCCGCTCGCCCGCCGCGGCGCGCGCGGAGAAAGCGCAAGAAAGAGAAGAAGCGCCGCCGCAGCCGCCTCGGCGATCTGGGCGCTTCGCTTAGCGAAAAGGTGGGCGCGGCCTCGCCCTTCGACGCCAAGCTCAAGAAGACGAGCCGCCTGGCGAAGTCGAGACGCGACCGCAAAGTCTTCGGCGTGTGCGGCGGCATCGGCGAGCGGCTGGGGATCGACCCGACGCACGTGCGCATCGCGTTTGTGCTTGCGACGCTCTTCTCCGGCGGGCCGCCCTTCGTTCTCGCCTACCTGGCGCTGGCCTACTTCCTACCCGACGCCGACGCGCTCACGCCCGCCGAGCGCCTGCGCATCATCCGCGAAAGCTGACGGTTGAGGAAAGGGTTTTGAGAAAGGAAGAGCGGGCGAAAGGGGGACTTTGAGCCGCTCACCCCGCCCCCTCCCCCCGGCTGGGGACGACGGCGAGCGTGCAGCGGCTCACGCACACGCGCCGCCCCGCTTCGTCGCGGATGTCGATCTGCCAGACCTGCGTGGCGCGGCCTGTGTGAAGCGGCGTGCCCGTGGCCGTGAGCGTCCCCTCGCGGACGGAGCGCAGGTGATTGGCGTTGATCTCCATGCCGAAGGCGGCGTGCCCCTTGGGCGCGGCGAGGTAGGCGCCCACGCTGGCTACCGTCTCGGCCAGGACCACGCTCGCGCCGCCGTGCAGGTAGCCGAACGGCTGGTGGTGGCCGGGCGTCACAGGCATCGTCGCCACCACGCGCTCGCCCGAGGCCTCCTGGATCTCGATCCCAAGGTGCTGCCCCAACCCGCCGACGGGATCGGGCCGCTTTTTCTTCGCTCCGGCGGCGGGCCGCTCGTTTTCTGCCATGCGCTTTCGCCCTGTCTTGGGTGGTGCAGGAATTCGATGAGCCAGGTCCCGGCGACTGCCCGGCGCGCCCGGCTTATCCCTCGAAGCGGCGGAAAACGACGGTGGTGTTGTGCCCGCCAAAGCCGAAGGCGTTCGAGAGGGCCACGTCTACCTCGCGCTCCTTCGGCTGGCCGAGCGTGTAGTCGAGGTCGCAGCCTTCGTCCAGGTTTTGCGTGTTGATCGTGGGCGGGATGCGGCCGTGGCCGATGGCCAGGATCGACGCGATGGCTTCGATGGCGCCGGCGCCGCCGAGGAGGTGGCCCGTCATGCTCTTCGTCGAAGAAAGGCTCATCCGGTAGGCGTGCTCGCCGAAGACGGCCTTGATGGCGTCAGATTCGAGCGGGTCGCCCACGGGCGTGGACGTGGCGTGCATGTTGATGTAGTCCACGTCCATGGGCTGGAGGCCGGCGTCTTCGAGCGCGTTCCGCATGGCGAGCGTGACGCCGCGCCCCTCGGGGTCGGGGGCGGCGTAGTGGTAGGCATCGCTGGACATCCCCACGCCGGCGACCTCGGCGAGGACTTCGGCGCCGCGCGCGGTGGCGTGCTCGAGCGTTTCGAGGACGAGCGCGCCGGCCCCTTCGCCGGAGACGAACCCGTCGCGGTCCTTGTCGAAGGGGCGGCTGGCGGTGGCGGGGTCGTCGTTGCGCGTCGAGAGCGCGCGCATGGCCGAGAAGCCGGCGATGCCCAGGGGCGAGATGCCGGCCTCGGCGCCGCCGCAGAGCATGGCATCGGCGTGGCCGAGGCGCAGGAGCAGCAGCGCGTTGGCGATGGCGTCGCCGCCGGTGGCGCAGGCGGAGACGACGGCGTGGTTCGGCCCGCGCAGCTTGTGCTCCATGGCGATCAGGCCGGCGGCCATGTTCGAGATCATCATCGGCACGAAAAAGGGCGAGATGCGCCGCACGCCTTTTTCGTGGAAGGTGATCGTCTGCTCCTCGAAGAGCTGCAAGCCGCCAATCCCCGTCCCAAACACAACGCCGATGCGCGCCAGCTCCTCCTCGGAGAGCGCCCCGGGGTCGAGGGCGGCGTGGCCGAGCGCTTCTTTGACAGCCACGAGGGCGTAGCGCGCGTAGGGGTCGAGGCGGCGGGCGTGCTTCTTCTCGAAGTGGTCGAGCGGGTCGAAGCCTTTGAGTTCGCAGGCGAAGCGCGTGGGGAGGCCGGAAGCGTCGAAGGAGGTGATGGGCGCCGCACCGCTGCGGCCCGCCATCATCCCCTCCCAGAAGTCGCCCACCGAGAGGCCAATGGGCGTGAGCGCGCCGAGGCCCGTTACAACAACGCGGTGCACCGTAGCCGGGCGCGTGTGCGGCGATGCGTTAGGTTCTGTCATGCGTTTGGTTTTGCTTCAGACGGGGAACGCCGGTCGATTCCGCCCCCCGCGCCCGTGGCAGGCAGAAGGACAGCGGGAAGTAGAGCGGGCTTTTCTGGCGGCTTCAAAGGTAGGCATCGGCGCGGGTACGGGCAAGTCCGTCACAAAGCGGCCGCCGGCCCGAGGCGCCGTGCACAGCAAAGAGGCCGGCCGCCTCATCGGCAGCCGGCCTCTTCCGCTTGGGGTACACCGCTACTTCGGATGCGCCGCGCGCGTTGCTTGCGCTGGCGGCGCGGAGTTTACGTGGTAGCGGCGCTCTCGGTCACGTCCTTGCTCCACGCCTTTTGCGTGTTGTCCGTGGCCTGCTTGCCTACGGAGGTGTCCACGGGGAAGTCGCTCTGCTCGGCGATCTCGTGCGCGGTGACGTTCGGGAGGAGCTTGCTCGTCTGGACCATGAGCGGCGTCAGGTCTTTGAGGTGCTGCTCGGCCAGCGTGGCGATCTTCTGCTCCTCGATGGCCAGGCCGTACGTGTGGAGCTGCGTGTAGGCCATCGCGGCCAGGCTCAGGGCCGTGTAGTTGTCGCGGAGGTCGCGCGAGAGCGGGTGCTTGCCGCGCATCTTGTCGTACAACCCGGCGGCGATGCCCAGGAGCTTCGTCACGGCCTCCTTGGCTATCGGCTCGGCGTTGACGTTGTACTGCTTGGCCAGGCTCTTGAGCGCGGCGGTGTGCTCTTTAAGCACGCGCTCGATCTCGATGATGTGCTTGTTGACCTCGACGTTGTTCTTGACCTTCTCGTCATCGCGCTGGCGCACCACGGCCTCCAGGATGTGCTCCTCCGTGGCGAGCATGTCGCTGATGTGCTTCGAGAGGGAAGTATTCCGGTTCATAGATGAGTACCTAAGTTGACAGAATGCGAGCGGGTGAAGCGTTCGTAGCCCCATACGTCTGCCCGGCAGGAAAGCGCCGTGTGGATCGTAATGATGTGGTAAACGAGCGCCGCTGCGCGTGACGATGGACGGACGACCGACGACGAAGCGGGGAAAAAGGCGGGCGCTTCGCCCGTGCGATGCTGCCGTACGGCCTCAGCAAGAAAACGTCGTCCTTCGTCGGTCGTCCCTCAAGAAGACGCCGCCGCTGCCGCCGCTTTTTCTGGGCGCACCCCGGCGGCTGCGGTGCAGAAGCGCTCCGGGCGGAAGTGCGCTCCGATAGCGCCGTTGACCTCTTCCAGCGTTAGCGCCTCGATCAGCGCCGGGAAGCGGTCGAGGTAGCCGACGTCGAAGCCGCGCTCGGCGTTCAGGAGCAGCGTGCGCGCCAGCTGCCGCGTGGTAGCCAGCCCCACCTTGAACGAGCCGGTGATGGTGGTCTTCTTCTCGGCAAGCTCTTCGGCGGTGATCCCGTCGGCGGCGAAGCGCTCCACCTCGGCGCGCGTGGCGGCGACGCCTTCTTCGAGGCGGTCGTGGCTCAGGGTGACGCTTACCTCCCAGTGCCCGTCGTAGTCCGCGCTCATGCCCGCGAGGCTCGAGCCGATGCCGTACGTCAGCCCCTGCTCGTCGCGGATGGCGGTCATGAGGCGCGCCGAGAAGTTGCCGCCCAGGACGTAGTTGCCCAGGTAGAGCGGCAGGTAGGCGTCATCGGAGCGCCGCACTGTGAGCGGATGGCCCATGCACACGTGCACGTTGGCCTTGTCCGGCATGGCGATGCTGCGGCGGCCGGCCTCCGGCGCGGCGGCCTCGGCGGCGTGGCTTGGCGTGGCGGCGTGGTCGGGCCAGTCGCCCAGCGCTTCCTGGACCACCTCGGCGAAGACGTCCGTCTCCACATCACCGGCGGCGGCGAGGATGAGGTCGCGCGCGCCGAAGTGCTGGGCGTGGTAGGCGGCCACCTTCTCGCGCGTGACGGCTTCGAGGTCGCGCAAGAGCGCCTCGGGCGCGGCGCCGTAGTTGGGATGATCAGCGGGGTAGAGCTGCTGCGCCAGGGCGCTCTCGGCCTGCGTGGAGGTGTCGTCCATCTCACGCTGGAGCATGGCCGCCACGCGCGCCTTCGCCTTGTCGAACTCCTCTTCGTCAAAAGCAGGCTCCTGGAGCATCTCGGCCAGGACCTCCATCACGGCGGGGACGTCTTCTTTGAGCGCGCGGGCAGAGAACTCCACGCGCAACCCGTCGCTCATCAGGCTAAGCTGCGCGCCGCGGTCTTCCAAGACGCGCGCCAGAGCGAAGCGGTCGCGCTTTCGGGTGCCCTTGTCCAGGAGCGCGACGGCCAGCTCCTGCACCAGCTCGTCACCGGCGGCGAAGTCCGGGCACGTCATGAACGAGCCGCGCCACGCCACGACCTGCTCGGCGGGCGTGGGCATGACGAGAAGGCGGCCGCCGCCCGCTGTGCGCTCTTCTACGCGATGGGCGAAGGTGTTAAGGGTGTCGGGCATTGGGTGCGCGGGAAAGGGTGAATGGGAGAATGGACGAGAGGGAGAATGGGGGAAGGGAAAGACAAGGAGTTGAAGAGACGAGGAAACGACGAGCGGGAAACGGTGAGGAGCGAGCGCTTCGGTTCTTCGTCTCCTCGATCCGTCATCTCCTACGCCCCTATTCTCCCACTCCCCCTTTATCAAACCGGCACGTACCAGCCGACGGTGCGCGTCTCTTCGGTCAGGTACGCGCGGGCGGCGCGCTCCACATCGGCGCGGGTGACGGCCTCGATGCGCGGGAGGTAGTCCGTGTAGAGCGTCCAGTCCCCGGCGGCGATGGCCTCGTTGAGCTGCGCGGCGATGGAGAAGGCACCGTCGCGCCCGAACGCCTCCTGCGCCTTGAGCTGCCGCTTGGCGCGGGCGACCTCCTCGTCGGTGACGCCGTTTTCCTTCACGTCATCCAGGACATCGAGGAGCGCTTCTTCGACCTCTTCGTGCGAGCGCTCGGGCGCCAGGAGCGCGTAGAGCGTGAAGAGACCGGGGTCCCTGAAGCGCGAGGACGAGGCGAACACCTCCGTCGTCAGCCCTTGGTCGGTGAGGCGGCGGAAGCAGCGGCTGCCTTTGCCGGAGGCGAGGACGCGCGCCAGGACGTCGAGGGCGTCGGCGTCCGTGTGGAGGCCGGGCGGCGCCTTGAAGCCGAGGGCGAGCGCGCCAAGCTGCCCGCTCTGGCGGATGGTGACGCGCCGCTCGCCGCGCTGCTGAGGCTCGCGCGTGGTCACCTCGGGCGCCTCTTCGGACGCGGCTTCGATGGTACCGAAGTGCTCGTCGATGAGCCGGAGCGCCTCGCCCTTCTCCACGTCGCCGATCACGCTCACGGTGGCGTTCGAGGGCCAGTAGAAGGCGTCGTAGAAGCCGCGCAGCCCCTCCGGCGTGGCGCTTTCGATGTCGCTGCGCCAGCCGATGGTGGGGTGGCGGTACGGGTGCGCGTGGAAGGCCGCGCCCCAGAGCGCGTGGTAGAGGTTGCGCAGAGGGTCGTTCTGCCCGCGGTCGAACTCGTTGAGGATCACCGTCCGCTCGCTCTCCAGATCATCGGGGTCGATCAAGGCGCCGCGCATCCGGTCGGCCTCGATCTCGACGGCGAGGGCGAGGTGCTCTCTGGGCATCAGCTCGTAGTAGTTCGTGCGGTCGAGCCAGGTCGTGGCGTTCACGCGCGCGCCCACGCGCTGCAAGGCGTTGAAGATGGACGTGCCGTTTTTCTTGTGGAAGCGCTCCGTCCCCTTGAACATGAGGTGCTCCAGGAAGTGCGTGGCGCCGGTGAGGCCGAGGCCCTCGTTGCGGCTCCCCACGCGGTACGTCACCATGAGCGCGACGACGGGCGCGGCGGCCTCTTCGAGGAGGAGCACCTGGAGGCCGTTCCCCGTGTGGCGGTACTCCTCGATGCCGCCGGATTCTTTTACGAATTCAAAAGTGTCGGGAAGCGCTTCGGTGGAGGCGCCGGGAGCGTCTTGGATCTGCATCTACAAAACGGATCGGGCGATGGATGACGAGTGGCGGGTTGCTACGCCTACGGCGGCGCGAAGATCAGATGCGCCCGTCAAGCAAACACGGCGGCCACGTCCACGGCGATGCCCTCGGCGGCCGGGTCGGTGAGCGTGCCTTCGGAAAACGTCCTCGGCGGTGCGCCGGCTGTATAAATGCTGATCGTCTGCATCGCGGGTTGCACGAGCCAGCACGAGCGCACGCCGGCCTGGAGCATCCCTTGAATCTTGTCCACGACCTCCTGCGTCGGCTGCGTCGGACTGACGATCTCCACGGCCACGAGCGGCGGCTCTGTCATGCGAACGGTGTCGTGCGTGTAGTCCATCTCCAGCTTCGGGTAGAGGCTGAGGTCGGGGGTGACGCGCCAGCCGTCAAGGTCGAGCGTGAGTTCGCTCACTACAGTGTACCGTGCGCGCTGCTCAAGAAAAGCGCCGGTCAAGAGAGCTTGAATGACCCCGTGGTTCAGACTGGGCACGGGTTTTCCCCGTTCTATTTCGTACTCGGTAAGCGCCTCGGTCGTCGTCGGCATAGCGTGGCCTCCATTCGTTTAGGTTGTGGATGTGCGGCAAGGAGCAAACGCCGAGGCCCGCGCCCCGTTCGCTGCTCCCTCTGCCCGTGCCCCCATCAACGTGCGCCGGGCCGGTTACCGCCCGTGCCGCGGCCTACGCTGAGAGAAAGGCTTGCACGCGCTCGAAAACGGCTCTCGCGTCTCGGACCGCCTCTGCGCGATCCAGGCCCGACGCCTCCCCTCCGAGCGCTTCGTAACGAAAGGCGACGGCAAAGCTGGTGTAGCGGTCCAGCGTACGGAAGGGGGTCACGTCGCACCCTTCATCGTCCAGCAGCGCGAGCAGCCTGTCGATCTCATGGGTGAGCGGGTACTCCTTTCCGAGCGCTGCGAGCCACGCCTTGAGCGCTTTCTCGATAGCCTGTTGCGCGTGGAAGCCAACGATCTCGTCGGCAAACGTCTCGGGGTTCTCCATGCCGGCGAGCGCGCGCAGGTCCTTGCGCGCCATCGCGAGCAGGGCGCGTGCGTGGTCGCGGTCGGCCGGGCTGCCTGCGGCGCTACCGCTCATAAAGCACCACCCCCTCGCGCGCGGCGCGCGCGGCGACGTGGTTGGTCGTCCGGCGCCACCGGGCGAACTCGCTTGCTTCGTACACGAGCACGTCTTTCGCCACGCGGAACGGGGCCAGCGCGCGCCGCAGCCGCGCCACGAGGTCGAGCCGGCTCTCACCCAGCGGCCCGTCAACAACCACGAGCAGGTCCACGTCGGAGTTCTGAGCGGCCTCGCCGCGCGCCCGCGAGCCGAAGAGGATGATGCGCCGCGGCTGCGCGGCCTCCGCAAGCGCCGCCGTCATCCGGCGCAGCACGTCGCGGTCTACCGCCGCGCCGTGCAGGGCGGCTTCTTTGGCAGTCGTAGGCATGGCGTGGCCTCCATTCGTTTAGGTTGTGGATGTGCGGCAAGGAGCAAACGCCGAGGCCGGCGCCCCGTTCGCCCCCCTACCTCTTCCCCCTAATGCGCGTCGAGCCAGTTCGCGCCCGTGTCCACGTCTACGACGATGGGGACTTCGAGCGGGAGCGCGCCCCGCATCTCCTCCTCCACGACCTTGGCGAGCGTTTCGGCCTCGGCGGGCGGCGCCTCGAAGACGAGTTCGTCGTGGACCTGGAGCAGCATCCGGCTCTGCATCTCTTCCTCCTCCATCCGGCGGAAGATGTGCGTCATGGCGATCTTGATCATGTCCGCCTGCGTGCCCTGGATGGGCATGTTCACGGCCACGCGCTCGGCGAAGTTGCGGCGGTTCGCGTTGGCGTCGTGGATCTCCGGGACGAAGCGGCGGCGGCCCAGCAAGGTCTCGGCGTAGCCCTTCTCCTGCGCCTTTTCGACGAGGCGGGCCAAAAAGCGCGAGACGCCGGGGTACGACTTCCGGTACCCGTCGATCAGCTCCTGCGCCTCGGAGATCGTCGAGCGCAGCCTTTGAGCCAGCCCCCACGCCGAGACGCCGTACGGGATGCCGTAGTTCACCTCCTTGGCCTTGCGCCGCTGGTCGCGCGTGACCTCGCCCGGCGCCACGCCGTAGACGCGCGCGGCGGCGTCGGTGTGGATGTCGCCGCCTTGCTGGAACGTCTCGCGCATGGCCTCGTCGCCGCTCATCGAGGCCAGGATGCGCAGCTCGATCTGCGCGTAGTCGGCCGCCAAGAGCCTCCAGCCCTCTTCGGGCACGAACGCCTTGCGGATCTCGCGGCCTAGAGCCGTGCGCACGGGGATGTTCTGGAGGTTCGGGCTGCTCGACGAGAGCCGGCCCGTGGCCGTGACCGTCTGGTTGAAGCTCGTGTGGATGCGCCCCGTTTCCGGGTGGACGAGGTCGGCGAAGCTGTCGAGGTACGTGCTCTTAAGCTTCGAGATGGAGCGGTAGTCCAGGACGAGGCCGGGGATCTCGTGCTCGGTCGAGAGCGATTGCAGGACGCTCTCTTTCGTAGAAGGCTTCCCCGTCGAGGTCTTCGCCTTGACCGGCAGGTCGAGCTTCTCGAAGAGCACCTCGCCGAGCTGCTGCGTCGAGTTGATGTTGAACTCCTCGCCGGCCAGCTCCCACACGCGCGCCTCGATGCCTTCGAGGTCTTCGGTCAGCCCCTCGGAGATCGAGCGCAGCACGCCGTCGTCGATGCGGATGCCGTTCTGCTCCATCCGCGCCAGGACGCGCACCAAGGGGAACTCCATCCTCTCGGCGATCTCCGTCAGCCCCTCTTCTTCGAGCTTTTCCTCCAGCACGCTCCACAGGCGGAAGGTGACGTCGGCGTCCTCGCAGGCGTAGGGGCCGGCCTTGTCGAGGTCCACGTCGCGCATGGAGATCTGATTTTTGCCTTTGCCGATGAGGTCCTCAATCGGCACCATGCGGTAGCTCAGGTACTTCCTAGCCACGTCGGCGAGGGCGTGCCCCTCCTGCGGCGCGATGAGGTAGTGCGCCACCATCGTGTCGAAGAGTTCTCCTTTGAGCACGTGCCCGTGCCGCTCCAGCACGGTGAGGTCGTACTTGAGGTTGTGCCCGATGATTTTTTTGCCATCGAGCGCCGGCACCAGGAGCGCGAGCACGTCTTCGGTCGAGGTCTCGTCCGGCATGGGCGTGGGGACGTAGACGGCCTGCTCCTCGCCCCACGAGATCGACAGCCCTACGAGCGAGGCCACCATCGAGTCCGTCGAGGTCGTTTCCGTGTCAAAGGCGACGCGCTCCTTCTCGGCCAGCGTGGCGGCGAGGTCTTCGAGCGCCTTCCGGCTCTTGATGATGGCGTAATCCACCGCCTCGGCGTCGAGCTGCACGACCTCCTCGTACGGCCCGAAGTCGAACGAGAGTGACGGGTCATCTTCGGCCACGGCCGAGGTGGCGTCATCGGCCCGGCTCGCCGCGCCGTCTTCTTCGCCGTTGAGCCGCTCCCAGAGCGACTCGAACTCCAGCTCGCCGAAGACTTCTTCCAACGCGTCGAGGTCGCGCTCTTGGCGCCTCAGCTGCTCCCAGTCGAGCGGCACGTCCACATCGGTCTTGATGGTGACGAGCTTCTGCGAGAGCCGCGCCTGCTCGGCGTACTCGGCGAGGTTCTGGCCGCGCTTCCCGCCCACGTCGTCCGCGTGCTCGATGAGGTTCTCGACGGAGCCGTATTCCTTTAAGAGCTTCACCGACGTCTTCTCGCCGATCAAGGGGACGCCCGGCACGTTGTCCGACGAGTCGCCCCAGAGCGCGAGCATGTCGATAAACTGCTTCGGCTCCAGCTCGTACTCTTCCTTAAAGGAATCGGCCGTGATGTGCTCGAAGTCCGCGTCGCCGCGAGCGGGCTTGTAGATGGAGACCCTTTCGGAGAGGAGCTGCTGGAAGTCCTTGTCGGGCGAGACGATCACGGCCTCGGCGCCACTTTCGGCGGCGCGGCGAGCGAGCGTGCCGATGACGTCGTCGGCCTCGACGCCCTCGGCCTCCAAGACGGGGATGTCGAGCGCCTCGACGATGCGGCGGATGTAGGGCAAGTTCCACGAGATGTCGTCGGGCATCTCGTCGCGGTTGGCCTTGTAGTCTTCGTAGAGGTCGCGGCGGAAGTTGCCGCCCCCGCCCTCGAAGACGACGGCCACGTGCTCCATCGCGTGATCGGAGATCAGCTTCAGGAGCGAGTTCGTGAACCCGTACGACGCCGACGTGTTGTGCCCCTCGGAGTTGATGAGCGGCCGGCTGATGAAGATGAAGTGCGCCCGGTACGCCAGCGACATCGCGTCGATGAGGTAGAGCGTTTTCCCTCGGTCCGATGCGCCGCCGTTCTCGTGGTCTGCCATGCGGTTGCGTTCTTTCTTTCGTTGTGGGTGAAGCGCGGAGCAGGGTAGAGAAAGAGGCGCGCGAAACGGAGGTTCCTCTCTTCGATTTTGGATTGAGAATTTGCGATTTTGGATTTGGCAGCGCTCCAACATAGCGTTGTTTAACCAGCAGTTGTCCTCCTCTGAACAACCCGGAATGCCAATGATCGACATGATGTCGCGGCTTGAGAAGGTTGAGTACCTTCGGAACACACTCCTGTCTCGTGCCACCGGTGGCGACGCGACTGATTCGGAATACCGCAAGATCCGACGCGACTTAGCTCAAGACTCTGAGATACGAGATCTGCTGCCGAGATTCGTCTTAACGAACCAGGACTTGTCGCAATTCTGGAATTTCATAAAGCACAAATTTGGCACTTACAAAGAGCGTCGTGAGTTTATTTGGGAACAGTTCCGCTTCTTGATCGACACTCTTGAGGGCGTAGAAACCATATCGGCTCCACATGACACCTCAGTGTCCAGCGTCATTTCAGAATTTGACACGGAGCACGTGTATAAGGCTTGGCAGAAGGCTTTAGAGCGCCGATATGACGATCCGGAAGCTGCGTTGACCTCGGCGCGTACTCTGCTGGAAGCCGTTTGCAAACACATCCTCGATGAGGCCGAGAAGCCCTACAATGATAAGGCGGACTTACCGAAACTCTACGGACAGACTGCCGAGTTGTTAAACATGGCTCCATCGCAACATCACGAAGAGATATTTCGGCAGATTCTTGGAGGATGCTACTCCGTAGTGCAGGGCTTAGGGGCAATTCGCAACAAGCTCGGCGATGCCCACGGCAAAGGCGTCGGTGCCCCTAACCCCGAAGCACGTCACGCAGCTCTCGGTGTTAATCTGGCAGGGGCAATGGCAGGGTTCCTCGTGTCTACTTGGGCGGAAAGACGGAGAACAGGCTGACAGAGACCGCCATACGTAACGCCCCGATGAAGTCGATGCGCGTTCTGCGGTGGCTCAAACAGTTCAGGCATTAAAATTAGCTCACGCCAATCCAGTTCAGAACGGAGCCACAGCAATCCAAAATCCAAAATCCAAAATCCAAAACCGCCAAGCGCATCGCCCTGAAACCATGCTCGTCACCGGCGGGGCGGGGTTCATCGGCGCGAACTTCCTCTTGCGCATGGTGCCCCGGCACCCGGACGTGCAGTTCGTCAACCTCGACCGGCTCACCTACGCCGGCAACCTCCAAAGCCTGCGCGCGGTGGAGGACGCGCCGAACTACGCCTTCGTCCGCGGCGACGTGGCCGACTTCGACCTCTTGCAGCGCCTCTTTGCCGAGCACGCCTTTACGAGCGTCGTCCACTTCGCCGCCGAGAGCCACGTGGACCGCTCCATCAGCGCGCCTTTGGCTTTTGCCCAGACGAACACGCTCGGCACCGTGGCGCTGCTCGAAGCCGCGCGCCAGGCCTGGCTCGCCGCCGCCGATCAGCCCGGTCGCTATCGTTTTTATCACATCTCCACCGATGAGGTCTTTGGCAGCCTCTCTCTCGCCGGGGGCGCCTTCGATGAAAGAACGCCCTACGACCCGCGCTCGCCGTACTCGGCCTCGAAGGCCGCCGCCGACCACTTCGTCCGCGCGTACGGGCACACCTACGGCCTGCCCGTCGTCCTCTCGAACTGCTCGAACAACTACGGCCCCTTCCAATTCCCCGAGAAGCTCATCCCCGTCGTCATCCTGAGCGCGGTCGAGCAAAGGCCCATCCCCGTCTACGGCACGGGGCAGAACGTGCGCGACTGGCTCTTCGTCGAGGACCACGGCGCCGCCATCGAGCGCGTCCTGTTCGATGGGAAGGAGGGCGAGACGTACTGCATCGGCGGGAATGAGGAGCGGGCGAACCTCGACCTCGTCCGCCTCGTGTGCGACCTCGTGGACGAGGCGTTGGGAAGAGACGAAGGCACGGCGCGTGAGCTGATCTCGTTCGTGGAGGACCGCCCCGGCCACGACCTCCGCTACGCCATCGACTTCTCGAAGATCGAGCGCGAACTCGGCTGGCGCCCGACCCACTCGCTCGAGGACGGCCTGCGCCAGACCGTGCGCTGGTACCTCGATCACGAAGACTGGCTCGCCGCCGTCCGCTCTTGAGCATGGTGCGCACACCCCCAACCCCCCACACCCGAATGCTCCTCTTCGACATCGACGGGACGCTCTTGCACACGCGCGGCGTGGGGCGCGGCGCCGTCACCGACGCGCTCTCCGACCTCTGCGGGCGCGCCATTACCACCGACGGCGTCTCGTTCTCCGGAAAGACCGACCCGCAGATCATGCGCGAGGTTCTGCTTCTTAACGGCTTCGACAGGAGCGAAGCGGCGCGGCTCATCGACGACGCCCTCGACGCCTACGCCTCGGTGATGGAAGCGCGGCTGGAGCCGGAGCACGTCACGGTCCTGCCGGGCGTGGAGGCGTTGCTCGAACGCCTGGGCGCGGCCGAGGGCGCGCACCTCGCCCTTCTCACCGGCAACGTCGAGCGCACGGGCCGGCTGAAGCTCCGCGCGGCAGGCCTCGACGGCTACTTCCCCTTCGGCGCCTTCGGCTCGGACCACGCCGACCGCTACCAGCTCCCGCCCTACGCCCTCAGGGCGGCCGAGGCGCACACGGGCCGCGCCTTTGCCGGAAGCGACGTCGTCATCATCGGCGACACGGAGCACGACCTGTGCTGCGGGCGCGAGATCGGCGCGCGCTCGGTGGGCGTGTGCACGGGCCGCTACGGCCGCGACGCCCTCTCCGCCCACGCCCCTGACGTCCTCCTCGACGACCTCTCCGACGCCGACCTCTTCTTCGAGCGCGTCCTGGGCCGGGAGCCTGCTCAGGCGAAGGCGCGCAGCACCGCCTCGACCTGACCGGCATAGCCCCGACCGAAGTGGTTGAGGTGGTTGATGAGGTGGTAGAGGTTGTACACGTCGCGGCGCTGGTCGTAGCCTGGCTCCAAGGGCCACGCCTCGCGGTACGCCGCGTAGAAGCCTTTCTCGAAACCGCCGAACAGCTCGGTGAGCGCCAGGTCCGCCTCGCGGTGGCCGTAGTAGGCGGCCGGGTCGATAAGCGCGGGCTGGCCGAGCGCCGTGGTCATGAAGTTGCCGCTCCAGAGGTCGCCGTGGAGGACGGAGGCCTCGGGACGCTTGGGGAGGAGGTCCAGGAGCCGGCCGTAGAGCGCGTCGAGCGGCGCGTCCCATCGTTCGCTCCAGCGCCCGTTTTCGCGCGCGCGCTCGACCTGCGGGGCGAGGCGGTGCTGCTGGAAAAACGCCGGCCAGCGCCTCTCGGAGGCGTTCCGCTGCGGCAGCCGGCCGATGAAGTTGTCTCTCTCAAAGCCGTAGCGCTCGCCCGTGTGGCGGTGCAGGCCGGCGAGCGCGCGGCCAAACGTTTCCCAAAAGTCCTGCCCGCGCCGGCCCGACGGAATCCACTCCATCAAGAGGAAGCCCGGCGCGCCGGTTTCGGCAGGGGCTACGGCGAAGACCTCCGGCAGCGTCACGTCGCTTCCGGCTTCGCGCAGCGCGCTCAGGCCAGCGGCTTCGCCGGGGAACGTGCGTGCCACCTCCTCATCGCCCCACTTGAGGAAGCGCGTCTCGCCGCCCGCTTCGAGCCGGCACCCGTTGGCGATGCACCCGCCGCCCACAGGCGCGCACGCCTCGATGGCGCCACCGAGGTGCGGCTCCAGCTTTTGAGCGAGCGCGTCGGGCAGCATGGGTTTGGGAAAGAGTGTGGGAAAGAGAGAATAAGAGCCGGGGAAACGGCGAGCCGGGGAGACGATGAGGGGCGAGCGCTTCGGTTCTTCCCGTCCTTGACTCATCGTTTCTCGTTCGCCCTTTCCCGGCGCAGTCCGTGCTCCTGGATAAGCCGCTCCAAGATGGCCTTGGCCGTACGCTCGACGATGGCGTAGACGTTCTGAAAACCCTCATCGCCGCCGTAGTACGGGTCGGGCACCTGGTAGTCGCCCGGTTCGGGGTCGAACTCGCGGAAGAGGCGCACCTTGCCGCCGTGCTGCTCCTCTTTGTCGAGGAAGAGCACGTCGTGGAGGTTGCTCTTGTCCATGGCGAAGATGTGATCGTAGTCCTCAAAGTGCGGCGCGCCGAACTGCTGCGCGCGCTGCCCTTTGAGAGAAACGCCCTTGGCCGAGGCCGTCTCGGTCATGCGCGCGTCGGGCACCTCGCCCACGTGCCAGTCGCCCGTGCCGGAGGAGGCGATCTCGAAGCGGTCTTCGAGGCCGGCCTCGCGCACCTTCGCGCGGAAGACGCCCTCGGCCAGCGGGCTACGGCAGATGTTGCCCAGGCACACGAACATGACGCGGACTTTTTCCTTTTTCTGCTGCTGATCAGTCATCCGTGCGGGTGCGTCGGGGGCGGGAAGAGGGCGTGCGTTTCAACATACAACGCCCCGGCGAGCATAAAAAGGGAGGCCCGGCAGATGCCCGGCCTCCCCCGGTGAAACTAGCGCCGCGCAGACTACTCGCCGCCGCCCTGCGCCTCCTCCCAGTTCACCTCGGCCAGCGGGCGGGCCAGCTGCGTGAAGACGCGCCCGTCGCCGACCTCGGTGGGGATCTCGTCGAGGCGGCCATAGCGCCGCGCGTCGATCCAGCGGTGGCCGCCCTCGGCCCAGAGCGAGTACCGCCGCTGGAAGAGGATCTCGTCGATGAGCGCTTCGGTGCTCGTCGGGCCGGCGTAGTCGCTCAGGCCCCACGTGCTGCGGATGATGTTGATCGCTTCGACGGCCCCCTCGGCGTTGCCGAGCTGCGCGTGCGCCTCGGCGTAGATCAGGACCAGCTCCTCGTTGCGGATGAAGAGGATCGGGTCGCTGTTCGTCTCGTAGCGGTTGTCCTGGTAGAGCGCGTCCTCGTCGATCTCGGAGTACGACACGGCCTCGTCACGCTCGAAGAACTTCTCGGCGCGCTCGTCGCCCGGGAGGAGGTCTTCGATCATGTCGGGGTGCACCATGAGGATCTGGTTCGTGTTCGCGTTGCGCTCGTAGAAGAGCGGGTTGAACTGGTCGGGCGGCGCGCCGAAGACGTGGGCCGGGCCGGCCTCCAGGCTTTCCTCGCCTTCGCTCAACTCAAGGAACGATGCGTCCAAGGCGTCGAGCGCCCCCTGCCAGTCCTCGGCGTAGATGGCGGCGCGCGCGGCGATGGCCCGGTTCACCCGGCGCAGCCCCTCGGGCGTGGCGTAGCCGTCGAACCCTTCGGTCAGCCCGTACGGGAGGCTTTCGCCCGCGCCGGCGAGGTCGGCGGCCCCTTCGTTGAGCAGGGCGCGGATCTCGGCGAGCGCCTCGTCATAGCCCAGGAACGGCCCCGGACTAAGCGGGTCGTCCACGTCGATGCGGATGCCGTTCTGGTACTGCGCATTGAGGGGGATGAGGTACTGGAACCCCTTGATGGTCTTGGCGAGGCCGAGGTAGGCGTTGGCCTCCTCTTGGCTTACGGCCTCGGTGTTCTGCACGGCCGCGATGAGGACGTTGGCCTGCTTGATGGCGTTGTAGGGCGTGTCGTAGGCGCTCGCGTCGGCGAAGAAGTCGGGGCTGTTTTCGGCCTGAGGCGGGTCGAACTGCCCGAGCCACACCTGAGCAAAGCGCGGGTCGGAGTTGTAGTAGGGCAGCACCTCGCGCCCGAACGTGCCGAAAAGCTGCGTCAGGTCAGCCCCGCCGTCGGTGTAGGCGCGGTGGCGGAAGAGGAGGCCGGTGACGAGGTTCTGCAGCTGCGCCGGCGTGGCCCCGCTCAGGATTTCTTCCGAGGAGGGGTTGTTCGGGTCCGTCACCTCGTCCACGCTGAGGAGGTCGCACCCGGCCACCCCGAGGGCGGCGGCAAGCAGCAGGGCTACGGCGGTGCGGGAAAGGCGGTGAGCCATGATCGTTGAAGCGATTTGGGTTCGCAAAGGTGGAGCGGGCGGAAGCGCCGAACGGCTCAGTAGCCAAGCTGGAGCGTGAAGAGGAGGCGCCGCGCGCTCGGGAACGGCGTCACCTCGACGGACTGCGCCACGGGCTGCGTCCCGAAGTTCGAGACCTCGGGGTCGTAGCTGTCGTAGTCGGAAAAGAGCAGGAGGTTGTTGCCGGAGATGCCCACGCGCGCGGTGCGGAGCACGCCGCCGAACGCGCCGCCGAGGAGCCGCTCCGGCAGCGAGTAGTACAGGCCCAGCTCGCGTATCTTGACGTAGCTGGCGTCCTGGACGAAGATGCCGGCGCCCTCCCCCTCGCGGTCCCGGCCGTTGGGGACGCCGTCGCCGTCGCTGTCCTCATTGTAGTCGGGCGTGGTGCCGCCGCTGTCGGTCAAGAGCTGCGAGAGGTTGATGTTCTCGCCGCCCTGGCTCCACTGGAAGAGGAAGCTCAGTTCGAAGTCGCGGAAGAGCGTGAGCCGGTTGCCGAAGGCCATCTGGAAGTCCGGCTGCGCGTCGCCGTAGACGGTAAAGGGCGTGGCGCCGTCTTCGATGGCCGGCGTGCCCACGATGGTCGTCGGCGAGAACCCCTCGGCGATGTAGTACGTCCCGAGGTTGGCGCCGAAGCCGCCCGTGGTAAAGGCGGGGATGTCGAGCCGCGTCACTTCGGAGTCGTTTTGCCAGAAGAGCAGGTTCGTGTTCCAGGCGAAGTTGGCGCGGCGGACGAGGCCGGCGTTTAGCGACAGCTCCAGGCCCCGGTTGCGCAGCGCGCCTGCGTTCGTGGCGATGGCCGAGATGCCCGTCGAACTCGCCGGCTGGAGGTCGAGGATGATGTCGTCGATGGTCTTGTTGTAGTACGTGGCCTCGAAGCCGATGCGGCCGTCCAGGAGGGCGAGGTCGAACCCAAACTCCAGCTCGCGCGCGCGCTCGGGCTTGAGGTCCGGGTCCACCCCGCGCGTGGCGATGGTTGATCCCAGCCCGTCGCCGATGTTCACGCCGTTGAGCACGGTGAACGTGTTGCCGAAGGTGGGCAGCCCGCCCGTCTCGCCGTACGCCCCGCGCAGCTTCAAAAGACTCACGGCGTCGGTTTTCCAGAAGTCGAAGTTTGCCACGTTGAGGGCCAGGGAGGCCTTCGGGAAGAAGTAGAACGCGTCCTGCTGCAGGTTGAGCGTGGAGCGGTCGAAGCGCCCGCCGACGGTGGCGATCACGCGGTCGGCCCAGTTCACCTCCTGCTGCGCGGCGAAGCCGAGGTCGGTCACGCGCAGCTCGCGCTGGTCGAAGACGGACTGCACCTGCGCCTGCTGCACGTTCGTCTGTAGCGGCGCCAGCCCCTGCCCGCGCGTGAGCAGGCGCTCCTGCTCCTCGTCGAGGCGCGTGACGCCCGCCTGCGTGGTCAGGTTGAAGGGACTCCCCTCCGGCCCCGCCTGCGCGTTGAAGACCAGGAACGCCTGCAGGTTGGCGTTGAGGTGGCTCTCCTGCCCGCGGATGAGGTCGCCGGGGTTCGTATCTGCCTGCTGGTGCTGCAGGAACTCCGGCAGGTACACGAGGCTGCTGCTGCTGAGGTAGTCCAGCCCGCCGTCCACGGCCAGCTCCAAGGAGTAGGCGTCCTGAGTGAGGAGGTTCACGTCCAGCGAGGCCGACTGGATAAAGCGGTTGACCTCCTGCGTGTTCTCCGACTCCTCGATGATGGCGAGCGGGTTGTCGGCGAAGTACGGGTTGACGGGGTAGTTCCCCTGCTCGTCCGGGAAGAGCTGCGCGTAGGTCGGCACGAAGGCGATGTTGTACCCGACGGAGGCGCCCGTGCCGTTCTGGTTCCCGGTGAAGCCGCGGCGCGTGTCGGAGTTGATGTAGTTCGAGCTGGAGCCGACCTTCACGCGCCCTGAGAGCCGGTGGTCGATGTTGGCGCGGAGTGAGCGGCGGTCGAACCCCGTGTTCTCGATGATGCCGTCCTCGCTCTTGATCCCGCCCGAGACGTAGAACTGCGTGTCATCGCTGCCGCCGGAGACGCTGATCTGCGTGCTCGTAATGAGGCCGCGGTTGCCGTAGACCTCTTCCTCGTAGTCGAAGATCTTGCCGTTTGCCCGCGCATCGGCCAGGCGCTGCTTCTCGAGCGCCGCCCGGTCCGGGTTATTGCGGTACACGCTGTCGATCTTCGCTTCGTCCCAGCTCGCCACGCCCAGGAGGTTCAAGGCGCTGTTGAAGCCGACGTCCTGAGAGAAGTTCACGCGCGTCGTGCCGGCCGCGCCGCGCTTCGTGGTGATGATGATGACGCCGGCGTTGGCGCGCGCGCCGTAGATGGCCGCCGCCGAGGGGCCTTTTAAAACTTCGACGCTCTTGATCTCCTCAGGGTTGAGGTCGGCCAGGCGGTTGGAGACGTCGTCCTGCCCACCGCCGCCCGTCCCGGACCCGGCGCCGTCTACGGTTGAGCGCCCCGTGGGGATGGCGGAGTTGTTGACGTAGACGCCGTCGATGATGTAGAGCGGCTGCGACGACCCCGCCCCCAGCGTGCTGATGCCGCGCAGCTGCACGTTCGTCCCGCCGCCCGGCGCCCCGCCCTGCGAGACGATGTTCACGCCGGGGAGCTTGCCGTAGAGCGCGTTGTCGATGGTCTCCGGCTCCGTCGTCCCCGTCAGCTCCTCGGCGCTCACGGCGGCCACGGCGTTGGCCAGGTTCGAGCGCTCCACCGACGTGGCCAGCCCGGTGACGACGACCTCGCCGAGGTCGGCCACGTCCTGGCGCAGCGTCACATCTACGTTTTCACTTCCGCTCGTCACCGGCACCTCCTTCGCTAGGTAGCCGACGATGGAGAACTGCAAAAGCGCCTCGTCGCCCGGCAGCTCCAGCTCGTAGGCGCCGTTGACGTCGGTGACCGTGCCGCGGCTGGAGGCTTCCTCGAAGACGTTCACGCCTACGAGCGTCTCGCCCGTCTGCTCGTCCGTGACGGTGCCGCGCACGGTGAACTGCGCGTGCGCCACGTTGGCACATAGAAGGAATCCGAGTAGGAGCACGCTCAGGCGAGCGCAGATCGAGAGGCGCATGGCGGGGATGGATCTTCCTAAGGGTGAACGTCTTGCAACGTGGTCTGCCTCATTTAAGACTCTGCCGGTATAATGTCAAGGCGAGGGCGCCCTCAGTTGCGCAAAACTCCTTTTTCCTGACCTTGCCGAGCGGCCCTCGGCAGCGCTACTTTCCACCGCAACAAAGAACCAATTGCAACGCCCATGCCCGCCGACCTCTTCTCCCAACCCGCCGCCGACGGCACGCGCACGGTTAGCGAGGTGGTGGCCGGCCTCAAAGCGTGCGTCGAGGACGCTTTTGGCGAGGTCGAAGTCACGGGCGAGCTGTCCAACTTCAACCGGGCGCGCTCGGGCCACTGCTACTTCACGCTCAAAGATGCCGCCGCGCAGCTCGACTGCGTGATGTGGCGCGGCTTTACGCGCTACGTCTTTTTCGAACCCCAAGACGGGATGCTCGTGCGCCTCAAGGGGAGCGCCTCGGTGTACGAGCGGCGCGGGCAGCTCCAGCTCGTGGCGAAGTCGATGCGCCTCGCCGGCGAGGGCGCCTTGCAGCAGGCCTTCGAGCGGCTCAAGAAAAAGCTGGCCGCCGAGGGCCTCTTCAACGCCGCGCGCAAGAAGCCTCTGCCGCCTTTTCCCGAAGCCATCGGCCTCGTCACCTCAGGCGAGAGCGCGGCCTTGCAAGATTTGCTCTCCGTTTTGGGGCGGCGCTTCCCGCAGGTGCGCGTCCTCTTGCGGCCGGTGGCCGTGCAGGGCCTCGGCGCCGCCGGCCAGATCGCCGAGGCCGTCGCGGCCTTCAACGCCGCGCCGCCTGACGGCACGCCGCGTCCCGACTTGCTTATCGTCGGGCGCGGGGGCGGCTCGGCGGAGGATTTGCAGGCGTTTAACGAAGAGGTCGTCGCTCGCGCCATCGCCGCTTCCGAAGTGCCCGTCATCAGCGCCGTGGGGCATGAGACGGACACTTCGATTGCGGATTTCGTGGCGGACGCGCGCGCGGCCACGCCCTCGATGGCCGCCGAGGTGGCCGTGCCGGACCGCCGCGAGGTCGAGGCCCTCGTGCGCGCCTTCTACGAAGACCTCGCGGGCAACCTGCGCCAGCGCCTGCGCGAGGCCCGCCAGCGCGTGGCGCACCTCACGGCCTCGCGCGCCTTCCACCGCCCCGCCGACCTTTTGCGCCGCCGCCAGCAAGAGGCCGACGACCTCGTGCGCCGCCTCGCCCGCATCGGTGAGCGCTTAACGGAGCCGCAACGCCGCCGTCTGGAGCATCTCCAAGCCCGCCTCGACGCGCTCGACCCCAAGCGTCCGCTGGGGCGCGGCTACGCTTTCGTCGAGAGAAACGGCCAGCCCGTCCGCCAGGCCGCAACGCTGGAACGGGGCGACCGCGTCACGCTCCGCTTTGGCGACGGCGCCCGCGAAGCCGCCATCGCCAATGCCGACGAAGGACCCGCCTAAACCCTGCGCCGCCGCACGTACCTGATGCGGGCCAAGCTTCTTAAAGGACTCGGCGTTGCGAGCACGGCAAGGGAGCACTCGGGGCGCGCTCCTCGCCATGGCATCCTTCGCTAGGCGCTCTAAACCCAAAGGTCACTTCTCGCTGATCTGCTTCAACTCGCTCAGCTTCAAGAGCGCCTCGATGGGCGTCATGCGGTTGAGGTCGAGCGTTTGGAGCGCTTCCTTTAGCTCCTCGGCCACCGGGTCGGGGCGGGCGTGGAAAAGATCCATCTGTGACACGGCGCTTTCGCTCAAGCTCGGGACGGCGCCCGCCTCGGCCTTGCGCGCTTTCGCCTTCGGTGCGGATGAGGCGGCGCCGTCGCCTGCCACGTCAGCATCAGCCGCCTCGGCGGTCTCCTCCAGGGCGAGGTGCTGCCCTTCGAGGTGGCCGAGGATCTCGCGCGCGCGGATGACGACCGGCTCCGGCAAGCCCGCCATCTTTGCCACCTCGATGCCGTAGGAGTGATCCGCGCCGCCCTCTACGAGCTTACGCAAAAAGACCACCTTCCCCTCGTGCTCCTGCACCTGAATCCGGTAGTTGCGGATGCGCCCGAAGCGCGCTGACAACTCGTTCAGCTCGTGGTAGTGCGTGGCGAAGAGCGTCCGGGCGGCCACCTCGGCGAGCTCGTGCAGGTACTCGACCAAGGCCCAGGCGATGGAGAGGCCGTCGAACGTCGAGGTCCCGCGCCCCACCTCGTCCAAGAGGATGAGCGAGCGCGGCGTGGCGTTGTTGAGGATGTTGGCCGTCTCGTTCATCTCCACGAGGAAGGTGGACTCGCCCGCGGCGAGGTTGTCCTGCGCCCCCACGCGCGTGAAGATCCGGTCCACGACGCCGACCTCCGCTTTCTCCGCCGGCACGAAGGCGCCCACCTGCGCCAAGAGAACGATGAGGCCCACCTGCCGCAGGACCACGCTCTTCCCCGCCATGTTCGGCCCGGTGATGAGGAGGATCTGCTCGTTTTCAGGGTCGAGCCGCACGTCGTTCGGGATGAACGGCTCGCCGGCGGGGAGCGCCTGCTCGACCACCGGATGGCGTCCGCCTTTGATGTCCAGGACGCGGCCTTCGCTCACCTCGGGGCGCGTGTAGCCGTGGCGCTCGGCCACCTCGGCGAGCGCGGCGAAGCAGTCGAGCATCGCCAAGAGCGCGGCGTTGAGCTGGAGCGCGGCCGTCTCCTCGGCCAGCTTCGCGCGCAGATCGTTAAAGAGATCGAACTCCAGGTGGCCGATCTTCTCCTCGGCCGTGAGGATCTTCTCCTCGTACTCCTTGAGTTCGGGCGTGATGTAGCGCTCGGCGTTCTTGAGCGTCTGCTTGCGGATGTACTCGTCGGGCACCTTCTCGGTGTGCGTGTGCGTGACTTCGAGGTAGTACCCGAACACCTTGTTGAAGCCCACTTTGAGCGAGGGGATGCCCGTGCGCTTGGATTCTTCCTTTTGCAGCTTCGCCACCCAGCTTTTGCCCGAGCGCGCCAGCCGGCGCAGGCTGTCCAGCTCCTCAGAAAAACCCTCGCGGATGAGGCCGCCCTCGGTGATCTGCGCTGGCGGGTCGTCCACGAGCGCCTTGCCGATCATCTCAGCGATGGGCGCGCACGGCGTCAGGCTCTTTTCGAGGCGCTGTAGCGTGGGGCACGGCTCATCGGCCAATAGCGTTTTGAGCGCGGGGATCTTTTCGAGCGTCTGCTTCACGGCCACGAGGTCGCGCGGCGTGGCCCGGCCCGTGGCGATCTTCCCCGCCAAGCGCTCCAGGTCGCCCACGGCGTCGAGGTCCTCGCGGATGTTTTTCCGCAGGCGCGGCGAGGTGACAAGCGCCTCCACGGCATCGAGGCGCTGGCGGATTTTTTCGACCTCGCGCAAGGGGCGCACGAGCCAGGCGCGCAGCCTTCGCCCGCCCATCGGCGTCTCGGTCTGGTCCAGGATGTTGATGAGCGCGCCCTCGGACGATCCCTCGTGCAGGGGGCGGACGAGTTCGAGGTTGCGCTTCGTCTGCGGATCGAGGGCGATAAAGGCGCCCGTGGCGTGGCGGCGCAGCTTGCGGACGTGGCCGAGGCGCCCTTTCTGCGTCTCGGAGAGGTAATGCAGCGCGGCGCCGGCGGCCACGAGGCCCGCCTCGAGGTCGTCCACGCCGAAGCCCTTCAAGGAGTGCGTCTCGAAGTGCCGGAGCAGCGTCTCGTAGGCGAAGTCGTAGCCGAAGACCCAGTCCTCTTCTTCGGTGACGACGAAGGGCGTCTCGCGCAGGCTGCTTTCCAAGCGCACGCGCCGGCGCTTGTCGATGACCACCTCGGCGGGCTGAACGGTTTCGAGGAGCGTTTCGAGCTTGTCCTCGGCGGTCTCGGCCACGGCGAACTCGCCCGTGGAGGCGTCGAGGTAGGCCACGCCGCAACGGCCATCACCCGACCAGTGCACGGCGGCGAGGTAGTTCGCGCGCTTCGGGTCAAGGAGCTGGTCCTGGAACGAGACGCCCGGCGTGACGACCTCCGTGACCTCGCGCTTGACGATGTTGCCGCCGGCCTCCTCGGGCGTCTCGACCTGCTCGCAGATCGCCACGCGCAGGCCCGCGCGCACGAGCTTCGGCAGGTGGCTCTCCAGGGCGTGGTGCGGGAAGCCGGCCATCGGCACGTCGTCGGCCTTGCCGTTGCCGCGCGTGGTGAGCGTGATGCCGAGCGTGCGGCTCAAGGTCTTCGCGTCGCCGTCGAAGGCCTCGTAGAAGTCGCCCATGCGGAAGAGCAGCACCGCGCCGGGGTGCTTTTTTTTGATGGCGTAGTACTGCCGCATGAGCGGCGTACGGCCTCTCTTTCTCCTGTTTTTCTTTTTAGACGATCCGGCCACGGGGCGCTGCTTTGGTGGAGGGGCGGGGAGCGAAGCGTCGGCACCAAAAAAGTAGCGGAGCGCCGCGCGAATCGCAACGCTCCGCCGATCCTTAAACCTACCAACCCGCCATCCTGAACCCCGCATCAGGTGCGGGACAGGCTCCGTGAGGGATCTCCCTGCTTGAGGTATTCCTCAACGTGGGAGATCCTTCGCCCTGCTCAGGATGACGTGACGTAAGGACGAGCCGTCGCCGGGTCTACCGCAGGAAGTCGAAGCCGCTCTTGTGGCGCGGGCCGCGCAGGTTGTCGCCATCGCCGTCGCCGTCGGACTCGCACTCGGGCGTGAACTCGTCCACGCTCTCGCTGCTGCGGTTGTAACGCTCCGTGGTCTCGTTACCGCCGGCGTCCGCGATGGTGGATAAAAGCACGTCACCTTCGGCGCGTAGGCGCGTCTGTCCGGTTTCCGTTGTGCCGTCCTCGTAGTTGAAGCGCAGGGTGTAGACGTCGCCGTCAACATCGGTGATGTCCACGTCGAGGACGCGGTAGCAGTCCTCCCCCTCGTCAAAGTCATCGCCCAGGAAATCGTAGATGACGATCTCCTCCGCCTCGGCGTCAATGTCGAAGTAGAAGACGTCAGCATCCAGATCGAAAACATCTACAGCGCTGAACTGCCAGAGACCGCTGATGCTCTCGCCATCGAGTTCGCACTCCGAGCGGAAGTCGCTTGCGCGCTCGTCGCTGCGGTCGAAGCGCTCGGCGGCCCCGCTGCCCTCAACGATCTCAAGCACACCGCCCTCGGCGCTGATGCGCACCGTCTGCTCCCCGTTTTCGGTCAGCAGCGTGTACGTGTCGCCGTCGATGTCGATAATTTCGGCCTCATAGCTCAGGTAGCAATCGTCAACATCGCCGGCATCATCGTCGCCTAAGAAATCGTAGATGACGATCTCGCTCGCGTCGGTGTCGATGTCGAGGTAGAAGACGTCGGCGCCGCGCGAGGCCCAGAGGCCGTCGATGCTGTCCTCTTCGTCGTCTTCGCCGCCGCCGGAGTCGCAGCCGATGGCCGTGACGAGGAGCGCGACGACGAGCGCGCCGCGCAACCACTGAGCAAAAGAGCGCCGGTTCACTGAGGTAGACATGGTTTCGTCAGGCGTGGTTCGAGATGGACAAAAGGACGCCGCGCGGGCGGGAACGGCTTCGCTGCAGAAGCGGGGCAAAAAGCGCGCCGCCGATCAGACTGGCGCGGCTGGCCGCTTCAAAAGATCTGCGCCGCGCCGATGCTGAACGCCGTGCCGGGCGCGTCCAGGCGCTGCGACACGTCGAGGCGGAAGATGCCGAGGACGCCGCTCAGCGAAAGGCCGATCTCGTGGTGAAACCCGTCCGGCACGCGCGGCACGAAGCCGTCGAGGTAGCCCAGGCGTGCCAGGGTGCTGCCGGAGACCCACGTGCGCGCGTGGCCGCCGTGCACAAGCACGCTCCACCCGCGCTCGGCCGGCCACCAGAGGCCGACCCGCTCGAACGGCACCGTGCGGAAGTTGTGCTCCCAGAAAAAGGCCGCGTGCTGCTCGCCCTCGTACGGACGGCGCGGCAGCGTCTTGAGCGCGCCGAACGGGACGAAGAACCATCCGCCCGCGTCCACGATGCCGAAGCGCTGTGGCGGCAACCGGCCCGCGAAGATGGCGCCCGTGAGGCGCAGGCGCAGCTCGTTGGGCAAAAGGCGGCGGCGGAAGAACGTCTCAAACGTGTAGTCCGCCGATCCCTCGAAGCGCGCAAACCGCCGGTCGTCCCCGTCGGAGCCGGCGCCGAAAAAGAGACCGCCGCCGAGGAGATCCGTGCTGCCGAGGTCCAGGCGGCCGCTCTCGACGGAAAGTGCGAGCCGCCGCTCGGCCCCGAAAAAGCCCAGCGGCCCGTCCTCGCCGCCGAGCTGTAGCGTCAGCTTCTGCGAGCGGAGGACGCCCTCGGGGATGGGCGGGTTGGGGGGCTGCAGATGGTCGTAGCCCAGAAGGTCGTAGCTCGTGGTGCGGTCCACGGAAAACTGCCGCGCGCTCGTGAGCGTGAGCCGCAGCCGCGCGTCCCCGCCGCCGAAGATGGGCAGGCCGCGCAGAAAGCTGAGCCGGCGCTCGGCCCCGGCGTGCACGCGCTCGGTGCCGAGGTAGTCGAAGTAGTCATCGCCGCCGAGGAGCACCGTGGCGCTGTTGAAAAAGCGCGTGGTCAGGCGCGAGTCGTAGCGCTTTTCCGTGCCGTAGCGGTACGCGGCAAAGACCTCCGTTTTACCCAAGCCGAGCTTGGCCTCGGCGCCGTAGGTGGCTTCGCGGCGGCCCGTCTTGTAGCCGGCCAGTCCTTCCAGACGCAGCCGCCCGCCCAGCGTCAGGCTCGGCTTCACGGCGGCGTTGAGCGCGTCCACGCGGTCGAACCAAAGCTGCGGCGCCAGGCCCGTATCCGTGACGAAGCGCTTGCCGTTTTCGCCCGCGTCGTCATCCGTGTTGATGACCTCCTCATCGTTGAAGGAGCCGCTCATCTGAAGAAAGCGCGCCAAAAGGCCGGAGGGCGCGTAGGCTTTGTCGAGCGTCATGGTGCTGTCAATCGTTGCCAGCGCCTCGGCCTCGCGCGTGGAGAGCGGCACGGCGGCCCCCGAGGCGGCCAGCAGCGTGTCGCTCTGGACGGCGGCCGTGTCTACGGCCAGGTAGCGCTCCTCGGCGTAGAGCGAATCCGGCAGCGGCACGTTGACGGCGTAGTTCGCCAGGCGCGAGACCTGATCGATGCGGATGCGCGGCACGTCCAGAAGCGCCGGCAGCGACACCTTCACCTCGGTCTCGGAGCGGAGGGCGAGCGGGAGCCAGAAGTCTTTTCCGAAGTCCGAGAACTGCTGATGGTAGGCGATCTGTAGCTCCTGGACCGGCGGCGGAAACCGGAACGCCGCGCCGGGCCGGAGATCGGCCTCAACGAGGGCGAAGGCGCTGTCGAGCACGCTTACGCGCCCCTCGAACGCGCTCTTGAGCCGCCCCGCCGGCCTGACGCCGATGTCGAAGACGCGCTGCCCGTCCAAGACGCGGACGCTGTCCAGCTCGAAATCGTAGTGCCTGAGCGCGTCCGGGTGCGTCACGCCGATGAGCGTGTAGCCGCCCACCTCCACGTCGTCGTCGTAGAGGTTGGTGATGAAGAGGCCGGCGGGCAGGAACTGCTCCAGTTGCAGATTTGCCGTGGTGCGGCGGCTTTTGACCACCTCGCGCGTGCCGCGCTCTTTGTCCCAGAACCACTCGGTAAGCGACTCGGCCAGGGAGACGATGCCGGTGTCGTTGCGGAGCGTGAAGCGGTTGTAAGCCTCGGCGCGGTAGGTGTCGAGGCGGGCGCGGCGCTCGGCTTTGCGGCGGATGACCTCGCGCATGATGTCATCGGCGGGGTTGCGCCCGGCCTCGACGACGAGTTCGCCCATCTCCAGCGCCGCTGGCCGGAGCGCGATCTCCAGCGGCGCGTCGCCGGCCTCTTCTACCCGCACGCGCGCCGTCTCGTACCCGATGTAGCGGATGACGAGCGTGGCGGGCAGCCTTTCCACCGGCAGCGCGAAGGCGCCCTCCGCGTTCGTGATCGTGCCGCCGAAGGTGCCCTCCACGTGCAGCGTCGCCGAGGGGAGCGCCTCGCCCGTGGCCGCGTCGGTGACGGTGCCGCGCACGACCACCGGTGCGGCACGGTCTTGCGCTGCATCGACCTGCGCCAGGGCGCTGTGCGCGAGCAGCGCGCCGGGCACGAAGCTGCCGACCAGAAAAACGATCAGCAGGGCAGCCCGGCGGTGCATAGCGGGGAAGAAAAGCATGACGGGGACGCATAGGAAAAGCGGCGAGGGCGGGGGTTGTAGCGCGCATCGGCGCCGTTTGTTACATGGCTCCGGTTGTGACTTATCCCGTTGTCATCCTGAGTCCCGGTGCCGGGACGAAGGATCTCCTACGCCGGAGAAGATGCGTTTGACACCCTGCCTCACCACCTGCTTTACATGGTGAGCAGAAGGCGATGCACGGCGTTTGTACTTCGCGGTGGTCCATCGCTGATGTGTAGAGCAGGCAGGCTATGCGTCCTTCGTCGTTCTTCGCCCGTCGCAGTTGCGGCTTCTTTCCAGAAATCGTTACGCCGTGCGCGGCGCGCTGACGAGCAAACGCTTTTTATTTCGCAGCATTCTGTCTTACATTTAATAGTCTTCCCTCTCCCCCGCCTCCGCATCCGTCAGAAGGCGGAGCGCCCCGCTGCTTCCGCCCCGCCATGCCACAACGCCCCGCCGTTTTCGACGCCGATGAGGTTCAGTTCCGCACGCGCCGCCGGGCCGTGCGGCTCTCCGGGCTGGCCGCCGCCACGGTGGTGGTGACGCTCGTGGCTTTGCTTCTGACACAGGCCGGCACGGTGGCCGCACCCGTGGCCGGCGGGGTCGTGTGCCTGGCCTGGGTGGGGACGGTGTGGTGGACGGCGCGCGAGCGCCGCCGCCTGCGCCGTGTGATGTGGTGCGTGAAGCTATCGCGCGAGGGCGTCGAAGGGTACGACTACGCCCGGCGGCGCCTCCATCTGCCCTGGGAGCAGGTGCGCCGCGTCGAGCTTGTTTCCGGCGGCCTGCACGTCGTCGGGCCGGCGCCCTGCTCTATGCACGTGCCCGCGCTCTTCCCCGAGTACGTGGAGCTGGGCCATCAGGTGGCCGCGCACGCCGAGGCCCGCGCCATCCCCATCTGCATCGACGGGCGGCCCTACGAGCAGATGGACCTCTACGGCGCCTTCCCCGACCTGGCGCCGCCGCGCCGCCGCGGCCCCTCGGCGCGCGGCACCGCCCACGGCTCCGCCGCCGCTTGAGCGCCTGCGCCTTCAGCGTTCGGCGTCCAGGAACGCCTCGATCTCGTCGTGCTGCCGGCGCGCGTCCGCGTAGCCGATCTCGATCAGGCGCGCGATGAACGGCTTCTCGAAGAGGAGCATACTGAGCCAGTCCGGGCTGCGCGTCTCGTCGGTGCCCAGGCCGCGCGTGATGAAGCGCAGCGCGGCGGGGATGGTGGCCTCGTACTCCCCCGCCAGCCGCCCGATGTCCACCGAGGGGCGCACCTCCAGCAGCGCGGTCGGGCGCATCCCGTGGCGCTTGCGCGGCGGCAGCTCCTCGAGGAGCGCATTGAGGCGGCGCACCGTGTGTGCGTCCTGGTCGAGCGCGTCGAGGAAGATGGCGTTCATCAGGATGCCGATGATCTGCGCCGCGGGCGGGTAGCCGCGCACGGCCGGCGCGTCGGCCTCGGCGCGCGAGCGCGGATAGCGCGTGGAGATGATGAGGATGCGCTCGGCGCCGAGGTGCAGCGCCGGCGCCAGCGGAGCCGAGAGGCGGATGCCGCCGTCGCCGTACCAGGCCTCGCCGAGGGGCACGGCGGAGAACAGCAGCGGCAGCGAGGCCGATGCCATCACGTGGTCTACCGTGAGGGCGGTGTTGACGCTCACGCGGTAGGGCCGCTCCCAGCGCGCGATGTCCTGTCCCTGGACCCAGCTTACCGTCTGTCCCGTAGTGTAGCTCGTGGTCAAGAGCGCGAGCGCCTTGAGCCGCCCGCGTTGCAGGTTGCGCGCGATGCCGGGCAGCGTCCCGTCCGGCTGCGCGCGCAGGTGCCGCATGAGGAGGGCGCGCAGCGGCGCGCTGTCGAGCAGCCCGCGCACCTCGCGGTCGGCGCCGTTGCCGTTCTCGCGCGCGGATTCGCCCGTCCCGCGCACCAAGCGCCAGAACAGCCGCAGCCCCGACTCGGCCCTGAACACATCGTCGGTGGAGAGGCGGGACCAGCTCTCGGCCAGGTGGTGGCCCGCCGCGCGGAACGGGCCGGGGAAGCTGCCCAGATGCGCCGCGTTGATGGCCCCGGCCGAGACGCCCGTAAGGATGCGGAAGCGCGCCTCAGGGAACGCCTCGGAGAGGTAGCGCAGGACGCCCACCTGGAACGCCGCCCGTGCGCCGCCGCCGCTCAGGACCAACGCATACTCCGGCGGCGGCTCGGAGTGGAAAAGGGACCGGAGGCGCTCAAGCGTTTCTTGAAACACGTGCAGACGGGGCGGTTAGACGAAAGCCAAGCGGGCCGGTGATTTGCTCTGCTGCAAAAATAGCGCCTGCCCTCTGAAGATACCTCCGCCGCCGTACCCGGCTTGCCAAATCGCTCGCTTACCGGACGAAACGTTGCACGGCGCTTTCCCGTCCTCCTGAAAGACTGCTGAAGCAACGGCATCACGCCCTTCGCCCCAAGTCTCCTCTATTTTGCCCTCTTCGGCTTCCTTCGCCCTCGCGCTTCAGGAGATGGACGGCGTGGGCCGCGTCACGGCGGGGCGGCTCCTGACGCACTTCGCCTCGTACGACGCCCTCCTGGGCTACCCGCGCGAGCAGGTGCTCCTGCGCGTCAAAGGCGCGCCCAACGCCGAGACGCTCGTGAAGCGGCTCTTCGACGAGGAGGCCATGCGCGAGCGCCTGCGCCGCGCTGCGGAGGCCGTCCGGCAGCTCGAAGAAAAAAAGGTCCGCCTCCTCACGCCGCACGACGCCGCCTGGCCCGCCGGCCTAGCCGATCTGCCCCACGCGCGGCGCCCCGTGCTGCTCTACGCCTTCGGTCACGCCGAGGTGCTTAGCAAGCCGGTGGCCGCGTTTTTCGCGCGCCCGCCCGTTGATGCCGAGGCGTTTGAGTTGGCGCAGGCGCTCGTGCCGCCCCTCGTGGAAAAAGGCGGCGTGCCGGCCACCGGCGCCGCGCACGGCTTCGACGCCGTGATGCACAAGCGCGCCGAGGGCGGCCCCTCCCTCTTCGTAGCGCACTGCGGGCTGGCCGTCGTCTCGAATGCGCTGCGCCCCGTCATCGCCAAGGCCGTGCGCGCGGGCGGGCTACTCCTCTCCTCCTTCCCCATGCGCCACGGCCCCTTCGACCACGACGACACCGAGCGCGCCCTCGTCCTCGCCGCCCTCGCTAAGGCTTGCGTCTTCGCCCCGCCTCGCGACAAGACACCCGAGCGCCGCGCTCTCGACTGGGCGCTCGGCGCCGACCGGCCCGTCTTCGGCCTCGGCGAGGGCGCCTTCTCCGAAGGAGTCCGCCGTTTGAAGGGGCCGGGCGATCTCGATGCGGTCCTTGACCCGGCACGCGGATAACCCTGCTCTTCCCCACTCACCCACTGCCCACCCTGCCCGTGCCGCACATCATCTTCGTCTTCGTGGACGGCGTGGGTCTGGGACCGGCTGACGAGGAAAAAAACCCGCTGGCCGCGCACCATCTGCCGGCGTTCGAGAAGCTGGCCGGCGGGCAGGCGTGGACGCAGGGCGCTGCCCCGGTTGGCCGCGCGGGTCACGTCTTCCGCCCGATTGACGCGACCCTCGGCGTGGAGGGTCTTCCGCAGAGCGGCACGGGGCAGGCCACGCTTTTTACCGGCGTGAACGGCGCCGAGGCGGCGGGGCGGCACTTCGGCCCGTTCCCGCACTCGGAGACGAAGCCGATCATTGCCGAAAAAAACCTCTTCAACCAGGTGCAACGCCTTGGTCTCCCGAAATGCGGAGACGAACCGTGCGCGTTTGCCAACGCCTACCCACCGCGCTTCTTCCGCTACGCCGAGCGCACCGCGCGGTGGACGGTAACCACGCGCGCGGCCCTCGACGCCGGCGTGCGCCTGCGCTCGACCGATCTTTTATCCCAAGGCGAAGCCCTCGCCGCCGACCTCACGCGCGCGGGACTCCGCCAGATCGGCATCGGCGCGTCCGTCATCTCCGAGGACGAGGCGGCCGAACATCTCTTTCGGATAAGTCGGCACCACGCCCTCACGCTCTTCGAGTACTTCCTCACCGACAAGGCCGGCCACAGCCGCGACGCCGCCCGCGCCGAGCGCGTCCTTCGCTCGCTCGACCGCTTTTTCGGCGGACTGCTTGAGCGGATGGACCCCAAGCGCGACCTCCTCCTCGTCACGAGCGACCACGGCAACCTCGAAGACCTCTCCACCAAAAGCCACACGCGCCATCCGGTCCCGCTCATCGCCTACGGACGCGGCGCACGCGCTTTCCGCAATGCCGAAGATTTGACGGATGTGGTGCCGGCGCTCCTGCACGCGCTGGCTGACGCGACGACAGACGGATGACGACCGACGACAGATCAGCGGCTTCCGTCGTCTATCGTCCGTCGTCAAGCAGCGGCGGCGGTGAGGCGCGCAGCCAGCTCGGCGAACGCCTCGAAGGTGAGCGACTGCGCGCCGTCGCTCAGCGCATGGTCCGGGTCCGGATGCATTTCGACCATGACGCCGTGCGCGCCGGCGGTGAGGGCGGCGCCGGCCAGCGCCGGCACCCAGCGCCGGTTGCCGCAGGCGTGCGAGGGGTCCACGAGGATGGGCAGGTGCGTGCGCTCGCGCAGGACGGGCAGCACGGTGAGGTCAAGCGTGCTGCGCGTGGCCGTCTCGAACGTGCGGATGCCGCGCAGGCAAAGGACCACGCGGCCGTTGCCCTCGGCCAGGACGTACTCGGCGGCGGCGAGCCACTCGTCCACCGAGGCCATCATGCCGCGCTTGAGCAGCACCGGCACGTCCACCTGCCCCACGGCCTTGAGCAGCGCGAAGTTCTGCATGTTGCGCGCGCCGATCTGCAAAACGTCCGCGCGCGCAGCCACAGCCTCGACGTCGGCCGGGTCAAGGACTTCGGTGACGACGGGCAGGTTGTAGGCGCGTCCGGCTTCTACAAGGAGGTCAAGGCCGTCGTAGCCGAGGCCCTGGAACGAGTAGGGCGAGGTGCGCGGCTTGAAGCAGCCGCCGCGCAGCGCGTGCCCGCCGGCGGCGCGGACGGCCTGGGCGCACGCCATGATCTGCTCACGCGATTCCACCGAGCACGGCCCGCCGATGAGCACCGGCTGCGCCCCGCCGATGACGACCTCGCCCGGCGTCCCCGCGCCGAGGCGGATGCGCGTGTCCTCCATGCGGTGCGCCCGCGAGGCCAGCCGGTACGCCTCGGGCGGCTTCGCGGACGCCGGCGCTTCGGGGCGCGCGGGCCGGGCGATGGGCCGCACCGCCGGCGCAGTTGCCGCTTCGGATGCCAGGCCGTCGCCTGCCGGGGGCGCTGCGCTTTGCCACGCCGCGTGGGCCGGGTACGAACCCAGGACGCGCAGGAGGTTCGTCCGTTGCGTCAGCGCGTTGAGCGCCTGTTCAACGTGCGGATCGGCGGCGTTCCCCTCGAAGTCCACGAAGAAGAGGTACTCCCAGGGCGCGTTGTGACGCGGGCGCGACTCCAGCTTCGTCAGGTTCAGCCCGTGCGCGGCGAAGACGCTCAGGCACCGCATCAGCGCCCCCCTCTCGTGCGGCGTGGCGAAAAGCAGCGAGGTCTTGCACGGAATCCGCGCGTCGCACCCCACCGGCGCGCGGGCGACGACGACGAAGCGCGTGTAGTTGCTCTTCTGATCGGCGACGTCGCGGCGGAGGACGTGGAGGCCGCACCGCTCGGCCGCCTCCCGGCTGGCGATGGCCGCCTGCGCCGAGTCGCCGTCGTCGCGCACCTTCTCGGCGGCCATGGCCGTGTCGGTGTAGACCGTGCGCTCGCACTGCGGCAGCGAAGAAAGGAAGCGCCCGCACTGCGCCAGCGCCTGCGGGTGCGAGAGGACGCGCCGGAGCGCATGGAGCGGCACCTCCGGACCCGTCGTAAGGAGGCAGTGCTCGATGCGCAGCACCTCCTCGCCCACGAGCGCGAGTTGTCTCCGCGCCAGGAGGTCGTATGCCTCACTGATCGAGCCGGCCGTGGTGTTCTCCACGGGCAAGAGGGCGTAGTCGGCCTCGCCGCGCGCCACGGCGTCGAGCGTCTCACCAAAGGAGGCGTACCCCTGGCAGCGCGGCGGCGCCCCCTCGCCCCGCGCCCCGAAGTGCCGGTGGGCAGCGATGTAGCTGTACGCGCTCGTGGTGCCCTGGTACGCCACCACGGGCGGCGCGCCCGGCGCCTCCTCCGGCGCGCGCGCCACGAAGCGGTCCGTCTGCGCGCGCACGGAGTGGTCAAGGATCTCGCGGTAAAGCGTGGTGACGAGGTGGCCGTCCAGCCCCGCCGCCTGCGCCTGCGCCCGGAGCCGCGCCAGGATCTGCTCCTCGCGCTCCGGATCGCGCACCTCGCGGTCCGTCTCCGACTTCAGCGCCGCCGCCTCGCCGATGATCTTCTGCCGCGCGGCCAGCGACTCGACCACACGCTGGTCAATCTGGTCGAGTTCTTTTCGGAGGCGTCGTAGATTGTTCTTCATCGGTCAGGGCGGGGTTGGGGAGAGAGGTACGGCGGGGGAACGAAAAGGCCGCACACAAAAAAACCCACCGGCGTCGGGCGCCAGCGGGTCTCGGGTTGCGTGCTGCGGTGTGTCTCGGGGGATCTACACGAGCATTGCACGGCGAGGAGCCGGCGCTTGAAGCGAGCGGGTAAAGTAAAAGTAGAAAAACGCAAAAAAGCGCACACGCCGGCCCGAAGCCGCGCGCCCAGAAAGCGGACGCCTCACCGCCCGCGCGCACCCGCGCGCCAGCCGATCAGCAAAAATGGAAAGTGGGGTGGTCATAGCATCCTGCCGTTCGGTTGCCTTTCCCCAGAGTAACGCTTCGGCCAGGAGAAGTCAAGGCTTGACGAAAAAGACCGGATTCGCGCTTTCCTCTTGCCGCGATCTCACCTGCCCAGGGAAGCATTCGAGACGAGGGCTTGACGTGATCAAGCCCCTACGCCCAAGGATCGGACGGCAGGGCGTTACCCCCCGCCCGCCGGCTCCTCCTCGTCGAGCGCGGCCTCGGAGGGGACGAGGCGGCCGGTGGCCAGCTCCTCGACGATGCGGTCGGCGTCATAGATGTCGTCGAGCGCTTCGAGGATGCCGCGCGCGTCCACCGAGACGGCCCGCGCCGTGTCGTAGGTGTAGAGGAAGACGTTCGGGAGCGCCTCGATGTTGGAGTCGAAGACGAGGCCGACGACTTCAAGGTCCTGGTTCAAAAGCGGCGAGCCGGAGTTCCCGCCCGTGATGTCGTTGGTGGAGACGAGGTTCAGCGGCGTGGCCTCGTCAAACTCGTCCGGCGGCGTGAGCCATTTTTCAGGGAGCGCCCACGGCTCGTCCTCGTAGTCGCCGGGGCGGTACGCGTAGTAGTGGTCGTAGAGGCCGTAGAAGTTGGTGAAGGCCGGCGCGCGCGTGCCGTTGTATTCGTAGCCCATCACGCGCCCATCGGCGAGGCGGAGCGAGAACGAGGCGTCCGGGGGCGCGCCCTGCCCCTGCACGGCAAAGCGCGCGAGCGCGAGCTGCGCGCCCAGCCCTTCCTCGGTGGAGGCGAAGTCGCGCGTCTGCCGGTTCAGCTCCAAGAAGAGCGAGGCTAGCGGGCGGATGATCTCCACCGAGGGGTCGTCGCTGGCGAGGTAGCCTTCGTCGAGGAGCTGCGCGAAGCCGGCCGAATCGGCCAGCGCGCTGTTCTGGGCCAGGTTCTGGGCGATGGCTTGGGGCGCGCGGCCTTGCAGGATGCGGCGCACGGTGGGGTCCGTGGCGCCGAGGTACTCCTGGAGGTCGCGCAGCCGCGCGGTGATGAACTGCTCCTCGACCGCGCGCGGCCAGTCCTCGATCTTGAGCGCCTCCTCGCGGATCTCTTGAAGCTGCTCGGGCGAGACGCCGGGGCGCCGCCGGATCTGGTCGTAGAAGTAGCCGTAGGTCGCGCGCGTGAGGATGCGTGAGCCGAGCGTCGGCGAGGTGAAGAACGTGAAGGCGGCGCTCTGCCGCGCGGAGACCTCCTTCGAGCGCTGGAGCCGCTGCAGCTCGCCCACGACGCGGCCGTACGCTTCCCGGAGCGAGTCCGAGGCGGCGATGGAGTCTTGCAGCGCTTCCTCAGCAGCGCGGCGGCGGGCGATGAGGACGTCGTCGCGCAGGCCGTCCAGCTCGCCCTCGGTGGACTTGACCGAGTTCTCCAGGGAGAAGAAAAGGTTGCGCAGGTCGTACGCCTCGGCCGAGTCGGGATGCGCGCGGACGTAGTCCTCCAAGATGGCGGCGCGGCTGCGGAGCGCTTCAAGCTGCTGCGGCAGGGCGTAGTCGCGCTGGAACTCGAGCTGCGCCACGGTCGAGAGCCGGTTCGTGGAGCCGGGGTTGCCCACCACGAAGACGGCCTCGCCCTCCTCGGCGCCGTCGAGCGACCACGGGAAGTAGCTCGTGGAGCGCACGGGCTGGCCTTCGTCGTTGTACGCGCGGAAAAAGGCCACGTCAAGCGCGTAGCGCGGGTAGGTGAAGTTGTCCGGGCTGCCGCCGTAGAAGCCGAGCTGCAGCTCCGGCGCCATGACGAGGCGCACGTCGTCGTAGCGGCGAAAGGTGTAGGCGGAGTACCGGCCGCCGCTAAAGAGCGAGACGACCTCAACCTGGAGCGAGGAGTCGCGCGCCTGGGCCTCGCGCGTGAGGCGCTCGCCGAGGGCTTCGGCGCGCTGGCGGCGGCGCTCGGCGTCCTGCTCCGTCTCGGCCGAGCGGCGCTCGGCAAGCGGCCCCTCGCCGCCTCGCCCCCGGTACACGTCCTCCGTCACGTCCTCGATGCGGATGAGCTGCTCGACGAAGAGGTCCTCGACTTCGCGCTCGTCGGCGGTGCTTGTGGCGTAGAAGCCGTTGTCGAGGAGGTCTTCGCCCTCACGGCTCACGGCGCTGATGCTCTCGCGCCCGCAGTGGTGGTTCGTCATCACCAGGCCGCTCGAAGAGACGAACGAGGCCGAGCAGTAATCCGCAAAGCGCAGCGCGCCCAGGCGCGCACGGCTGAACCACGCCTCGTCGGGCGCGAAGCCGTACTCCTCTTGGAAATACTCGACGGGCGGGTTGTCGAACGTCCACATCTTCCCCTGGTCGAACCGCCCGGCGCGCACGGTGTCGCGCACGGCCACGGCGGCGGGCGTCGGACCCGTCTCGGTGGCGGTTTCAGAGGGAGGCGTGGGGCGCTCGGTGACGACGGCCGTCTCGCCGGAGGATACGCAGCCGGCCACGGCGAGCAGCAGCGCGAAGGGGAGCCAGCGGAGGTGCGGAAAGCGGGTCATGAGGGCGGTGAATTCGAGGAACCGGAGAAAGGAGGAAACGAAGAAAGAGCAAGCCGAGGGAGGGACGACAGCCTCGTTTCCTCGGCTCTTCCCCTCCTCGTCTCACGAAAAAACTATCGCCGGCTGGCGCGGGCCTCGGCGGCGGCGTCGGTTTCGATCAGGTCGCCGGTGGTGAGTTCCTGCGCGATGCGGTCGGCCTCGTAGACCGCGCGCAGGGCCTCGAGCATCCCGCGCGAATCGACGGAGACGGCGCGCGCGCGCTCCGGGCGGTAGATGTAGTCGGAGGCCAGGCTCTCGATGTTGCCGTCAAAGATGAGGCCGACGAGTTCGAGGTCCTGGTTCAGGAGCGGCGAGCCGGAGTTCCCGCCCGTGATGTCGTTCGTGGAGACGAGGTTGAAGGGCGTGGAGAGCGCGAGCGTGTCGCGCCGGCTGAGCCAGCGCTCCGGCAGATCCCACGGCGAGTCATCATCATCGCCGTACGTGTAGAAGTGGCTGTACATGCCGTAGAAGGTGGTGTACGGCGCAGCGAAGGTGCCGTTGTAGTCGTAGCCCTGGACGCGCCCGTCGGCCAGGCGCAGGGAGAAGGTGGCGTCGGGCGGCACGCTGGTGCCGTAGACGGCGAAGCGGGCGCGGCCGAGGCGGCGGGCCAGCTCGTCCTGGCGCGCGTCCAGGCCGGCCTGCGCGCTTTGGAAGTCCTGGTAGCGCCCGTAGAAGGACTCGACCAGCGCCAGCGCCGGGTCGTCCATCGTGAGCGTGCCGCTCTGCACAGCCTCCGCCGCGCCTGCCGAATCGCTCAGCGCGGAGTTATCGAGAATCTGCCGAGCGGCGGCCTCGGGCGTGCGCCCGCCGAGCGCCGCCTCTGCGACCTCGCTTTCTCTGCCGAAGTAGCGCTGGAAGTCCTCCAAGCGCGCGGTGAGGTAGCGCTCTTCGAGCGCGTCGGGCTGGTCACCGATGCCCAGAAGCTGCTCGCGCAGCTCGGCCGTGGCGCTTTCGGAGGCGCCGGCCTCCTGGCGATTGAGCAGCTGCCGCGCCAGGAGCGCCCGCCGCAGCGTGGCCGAGGCGTACGGCGAGGTGATCAGGCGGAAGGCGCCATACTCGGCGGCATAGGCGCGCTTCTCTTCCTGCACGAGGGCGAGGCTGTCCACGAGGTCGCCGTACTCTTCCCGGAGCGACGGGTCGTTGTCGATGGCTTCAACGAACGACTTCTCCGCGTCGGCGCGGCGGGCCATCAGCACGGGATCGTTGAGCGCCTTCACGCGCCCGCGGTAGAGCTTGAGCGCGTTCTTGAGGCCGAAAAGCTCGTTCTGCACCTCCTCGCTCACTTCGGACTGCGCCTCGGTGTAGGCCTCGAGGGCGGCCACGCGCGTCTCCAAAAAATCGAGGAGCGAGCGGTCCTGCACGTCGCGGCGGTACTCGAGCTGCGCCACGGTTTCGAGGCGGAGCGTCGAGCCGGGGTTGCCCACCACGAAGACGGCCTCGTCCGGCTCGGTCCCTTCCTCGCTCCACGCGAAGTAGTTCTCGGTCGAGAGCGGCTCGCCCGCGTCGGTGTAGACGCGGAAGAGCGACATGTCGAGCGTGTAGCGAGGGTAGGTGAAGTTGTCCAGGTCGCCGCCGAAGTAGCCCACGGCCAGCTCGGGGATCATCACGAGGCGGAGGTTCTCGTAGCGCCGGAAGGTGTAGGCCGAGAACTGCCCGCCGTTGTAGAGCGAGATCACCTCGACGCGGATGCCGGCGCGCTCGCCCCCCGCCTCGCGGGCGATGCGTTCTTGGATGGCTTCGGTGGCTTGGCGGCGGGCCTCGGCGCGCTCGGCATCCGTCTGGGCGTTTTCGAGCGCGCGCTCGACCTCGCCCGTCACGTCCTCAATGGCGATAAGCTGATCGGCGTAGAGGCCGTCCACGGGGCGCTCTTCGTTCAAGGTCTCGGCGTAGAAGCCGTTTTCGAGGATGCGCTCGTCATTGCGGCTCGTGCGCGCGGCCCAGTCGCGCCCGCAGTGGTGGTTGGTAAGGACGAGGCCGTGCGGCGAGACGAACGAGGCCGTGCAGCCTGGAATGCGCAGCGCGCCGAGGCGGGCCTGGCGGAACCACGCCTCGTCGGGCGCGAAGCCGTACTCCTCTTGGAAATACTCGACGGGCGGGTTGTCGAACGTCCACATCTTCCCCTGGTCGAACCGCCCGGCGCGCACGGTGTCCAGGCGCGCATCGGCGGTGGGCTGCTCGGGGACGGTGCGCGGGACGACGCGCGGGACGGGCGGGGCCTGCGTGGAATCGGCCTGGGCCGTGCCGGTCGTCTCGGAGGAAGAGGCGCAGCCGGCGGCGGCCAGGACGAGGGCGAGCGCAAAGGCCGCGAGGGCGGAGGGCTTCAGGAGCGGGGTCTTCGCGTGTAGAAAAGGGGGCATCGCCGGGCAGGAGAAGAAGGCGTCAGGAGAGCGGAGCCGGCGCGGGGCGGCGGGCCGGGCGCCTTGCCATACTCTACACGCTCGCTGCGGATCCGTCTGCCCGTTCGAGAAGAGCAAGCGGCGGGGGAACTCTTCGGCGCGCGTCGTAATTCTTGATGGACCGAGGCCGCCCGGCGCAATGCGTGCCGGGCGCGCTGCTCAGCGAAAGTGGCGGAATGGTAGACGCGCGAGGCTTAGGACCTCGTGGCTTTTGCGAGCCGTGGGGGTTCGAGTCCCTCCTTTCGCACCTTAAAACCCGCCCCGAACGCCTTATTCGGCAGTTCAGGGTGGGTTTTTTTATAGCAGATCGAGACGCCGCGCTTCGTGACAAAACGCGGGGTTCGGCATCGGAGGCCGCCAAGCGTTTCGGTTCACTCCTGCGCAGGCCTCTTCAGTTCTCGCTCAAAAAGAGCACCTGGAAGCCGAGGAGCACGGCCAGCACGGCCCACGCGGCCCAAGAGCGGCGCCGCCCTTTAGGCAGCGACTCGCAGTACGCCAGCCACCCGGCCCCGATCACGGCCGCCTCCACGGCGAAGTCCCACCGCGCGTCCAAAAACAGGCGCAGTCCCGCCTCTCCCTCGAACGGCCACAGCGGCACGCGGCCCGTGACGAAGTCCGCCGGCCAGTGCGAGAGCGTCAGCAGCGCCGCCGTCATCGCGCCGCGCCGGTCGCCCCACGTCCGCCAGCACGCCGCCTCCACCGCCACGGCGATGGCGAGCGCCGCCGGAAGCGAGTTCGTCAGCAGATGGCCGGGGTTGGGCAGGCCGGATAGCAGCAAGGCGTAGCGCAAGAGATCGAGCGCGAAGGCCGCCGCGATGCACGCCCAGAGCGGCACGGCACGCTGCGCGCCTCGGCCGGCGAGCGCCAGCCCCATGTGGCCCATGAACATGACTTTCAGCGCCTCCGCAGGTACGCATCGAGCGCAACGAGAAGCAGCGCCGGCAGAAGAAAGCCCAGCGCGATGCGTGGGTCCATAACGTTTTCTTCGCTAAAAGACGAGGAGGCGCGCAAGACACCAGAAAGGCGAACGCCTCGGCAAGCGGTTCAAGGCGCAAGCGCTGCTCGCACAATCCGCGTGCGCCCGCAGACACGGCAGTTCATCGCGCAGAAGCGCCGGCGGTTCCGCGCAGTTGCCGAATCCTCCAGGCGCGCGCGCAGTTGCAGAGGCGCCTCGCCTCATGACGCGCTCTTCTCACCACACGCCGGACCGTTTCTTGTGACGTCTTTTTATCTGCGTGACGGGCGCGCGTTGTTCTTCGCCTTAGCCTCGACCGCTGGGGCCGCTGCCTTGGCCGCTGCGCTCGTGCTCGGCGGATGCCAGCCGGCGCTCTACCTCGGGCTGCAGTTCGTCTACGACCACGTCCCGCTGCCAGAGGAACAGGTGCGGCGCGACCTCAGCTACTGGCCCGCCGACGCGCCCGACCCCGCCCCGCCGAAGCACCGCCTCAACCTCTTCCTTCCCACCCCGCCTGCCGAGGCGGACACGACAGGCCCCGGCTGGCCCACGGTGATCTTCGTCCACGGCGGCGGCTGGACCGAAGGCGACAAGGACCTCCGCGTCGGCTACCAGGACGTGTACAACAACATCGGGCGCTTTTTCGCCCGGCGCGGCATCGGGGCCGCCGTCGTCAACTACCGGCTGCTTTCGGACAGCACGGCTTGGCCCGCGCAGATCGAGGACGTGGCCCGCGCTACGGCGTTCGTGCACGAAGAGATCGGCCGGTACGGCGGCGATCCGGACGCGCTTTTTCTGATGGGCCACTCCGCCGGGGCGCAGCTCGCCGCGCGCGTGGCGCTCGACACCACGGCGCTCGGCGAGGCCGGCGTGCCGGAAGGCGCCGTCTGCGGCGTCATCCCCGTCAGCGGCGCCGCCCTCGACCTCACCGACGAGAGGACGTACGCCCTCTCTGACGACCCGGCGTACTACGCCCGCCGCTTCGACACCCGCCCGGACTGGCAGGAGGCCGCCTCGCCCACCGGCTTCGTCCGCCCCGGTGCGCCGCCGTTTCTGATCCTCTTCGCCGGCGGAGAATCCGAAGCGCTCCAGCGGCAGTCGTGGCTCTTGAACGTGGCGCTGCAAGGCGCCGGCGCCCGGAGCGAGGTCATCGTCGTCCCCGGTAAGAGCCACGAGCGCATCGTGCCCACCTTGAGCCGCGACGACCAGACGGCCGGGCCGGCCATGCTGCGCTTCATCGGCGGGGCTTCGTGCGGTTGAGGAAGACTCGCCCGGCGCCATGTACCGGGAGCGGGATTCGAACCCGCACGGAGGGTTGCCCTCCAGCGGATTTTAAGTCCGCTGCGTCTACCATTCCGCCATCCCGGCTTGGAAAGGCAAAGCTACTACGCGGCGCGGCGCGAAGCAAGCCACCACCGCCCGCATCCGCTTCCGCTCTGCGTTCTGCGGAAACTTTGCTGCCGCGCGCGCAATTACGGCTTTTCGCCCCGCCGCTTGTTAAACTGCCCCGCAGGCCGCATGTCCCCCGCTAAGGATGCCGTGCTCGAAGGCTTGCGCGCTAAGGCCCGTGCGGCGACCGAGCGCGCCCACGCGCCTTACTCCGGTGCTGAGGAGGCGGCGGCACTCCTCCTGGCCGACGGGCGCTGGGTGCCTGGCGTGCGTGTGGAAAGCGCCTCCTTCTCGCTCACGATCTCGCCGCTCCTGAACGCGCTCACCACTGCCGTGGCCGCCGGCTACGACCCGCGCGACGCAGCGGCCGCCGCGCTGAGCCGTCCGCTGCGCCCGAGCGAGCGGGCGTTCCTCGCCGAGCTGCCCGGCGCCCCGTTCGCCCCGGCAGGCGATGACGCCTGCGCACGCGCTGGTGCCGGCACCCGCCCGACGCTGGGCGAGCGGCTCGATCCCTTTCTCGACGCGCCGCTGCCGGAGGAGGCCGAGGCGGGTATCGCCCTCGCCCGCGAGGTGGCCGAGCGTGCCTACGTGCCCGCCTCGGGGTTCCGCGTCGGCTGCGTGCTCGTCACCGGAAGCGGGCGGCTCCTCCCCGGCGTCAACGTCGAGCACGCGGACTGGTCGCAGATCCTGTGCGCCGAGCGCAGCGCGCTGGGCACGGCGTTGAGCTACGGCCTCGGCCGAGGGCTGAGGGCGCTCTACCTCTCCTGCCCGAGCGACCCCGCCGGCTCGCCCTGCGGCGCGTGCCGGCAGCTCTTGGTGGAACTCGCCCCGGAAGCGGTGCTTTGGATGGACCGGGGCGCCGCGCCGCCCCAAGCCGCCCGCCCGGCCGATCTCCTGCCCGGCTCCTTCGAGGGCCGGGCGCTGCTCCAGCACGCGCATCTGTAGAGCGAGGCAAGCCGCCCCCTCGCCTGCCTCTCCGCCCGCACCGCTTTTCGCCCGCACCGCCTCCGCCGCTATGCTCTTCGACGTGCTCCTCTTCATCGCCGGCATCGGCGTGCTCTACGTCGGGGCCGAGGCGCTGGTTAAGGGCGCGGCGGGGCTGGCCCTGCGCTACGGCATCCGCCCGCTCGTGGTGGGGCTGACGGTGGTGGCGCTGGGCACCTCGATGCCGGAGTTCGTCGTCAACGTCTTCGCGGCGCTCTCCGGCGAAGAGGGCATCGCGCTGGGGAACATCATCGGGTCGAACATCGCCAATATCGCGCTGATTTTGGGCATCAGCGCGCTGCTGTGGCCGCTTTCCGTCAGCCCTTCGATGCTGCGCAAGGAGTACCCGATGATGCTCAGCGCCATGATGCTCTTCTGGGCGCTCGCGCTCGACGGGCAGATCAGCCAGGTGGACGGGCTGGTGCTCGTGGCCGGGCTGGCCGTCTTTCTCACGTTCGTCGTCTACGACGCGCGGCGGATGTCGCGCCGCGCCGGCCTCGAGAGCGACCTCGGGGGTGTCCCGGCCGAGGTGGACCCCGACGCCGCCAAGGCGCGCCCCTGGAAAAAGGCGGCGTACCTCATCGGCGGCATCGTTGTGCTCTCCATCGGGGCGCGGATGATGGTTATGAGCGCGGTGGACATCGCCGCCTTTTTTGGGATCAGCGAGGTGGTCGTGGGGCTGACCGTGGTGGCCATCGGGACGAGCCTGCCGGAGCTGGCCGCCTCGGTGGTGAGCGCCAAAAACGGCGAGGCCGAGCTTTCCGTCGGCAACGCGATGGGGAGCAACCTTCTGAACGTGCTCTTCGTGGTGGGCTTCGTCTCGCTGATGCGGCCCCTGAACGTGTCGAGCGAGTCGCTCTGGATTCACTTCCCAGTGATGATCGGGTTCACGGCGCTGTTCCTGCCCTTGGCCTACACGCAGCACTGCGTCACGCGGATGGAGGGCGGCGTCCTGGTGGCCGGCTTCCTCGGCTACATGCTCTACCTCGTGATGCCGTACGTGTAGCTGGTAGGCTCCTCAGATGCTGCTCCCTCACCGCCGGCAAGCTTACGTCCCCGAAGAGAAACTGATCGGCTACTTGCTAAACCCGGCGCACCCCGTCGGCGGGTCGAAAGCCCAGTTCTTCCTACGCTTCGGCTTTTCTGCAAAGAACGCGGATGCACTCGCAGAAGGCCTGCTCCGGGTTGCGCGAAGCGAAGCGGTGCAGGAGGAGAAGCCCACGCCGTACGGCACAAAGTACGTCATCGGCGGTTCGCTCAAAACGCCGCGCGGCCCGGCGGTGCGTCTCGAAACCGTGTGGATCGTCGAAACGGGCCAGGACAAACCGAGGCTCGTTACCGCTTATCCCGCCTGACCTCACCGGAAGATAACGAGATGCGTGAGTTGGACACTGTGGTCCTCGCCCGCGACGTGGAGCAGCACGGGCTTCGGCAAGGCGACATCGGAGCCGTCGTCCACCGCTACAGAGAGGGCGAAGCCTTCGAGGTGGAGTTCGTGACAGGCGAGGGCCAGACGGTAGCCGTGCTGACGCTAAGCCGAAGCGACGTCCGCCCGATGGACGGCCGCGAGATCCTGCACGTCCGTGCACTGGCAAAGGCGTAGCGACGCCACCGCACTCCCATCCCCCCACACGCCCATACTCAATTTGTCACTCGTCTTCGGACACAGCCTCTGGCTCCTGGCGCTGTGCGCGCTCGTAGCCGGCGCGCTCACGTACTGGTCCTACCGCCGCACCGTGCCGCCGCTCTCCGCCGGGCGGCGCCTGCTCCTGGGCGCGCTGCGCTTCGGCGCACTCTTCCTCATCCTCTTCCTCCTCTTCGAGCCGATCCTCCGCCGCGTCACTGAGCGCGCCCGCCCGCCCGTCGTGGCCGTCCTCCTCGACAACAGCGAGAGCCTGCGCGTGACGGGCGCTGCTTCCGGCGAGGCCGAGGGCGACACGTCCGCCGCCGACCCGCGCGACGCCGTCGAGGCCGCCCTGCGCCGCGCCGCCGACGCCAACGGCGCCGAGACGCGCGTCTTCGCCTTTGATCAGGCGCTGCGCGCCCTCCCCGCCGAGGCGCGCGCCGCTACCGACTCGCTCGGCCTTACGGGCGCGCGCACGGACATCGCCGCTGCCCTCTCGGCCGTGCGCGAAAAGCTGCGCGACGAGAACCTGCGCGGCATCGTCCTTATCTCCGACGGGCGCTACAACAGCGGGCGCAACCCGCTCTACGCCGCCGAGCGCTCGCCCGTGCCCATCCACACCGTCGTCGTGGGCGACACGGCGCGGCAGCGCGACGTGCAGATCCGCCGCGTGAATGCGAATGAGATCGCCTACGTCGGCACCGAGACGCCCGTGGAGGTGGGCGTGCGCACGGAGGGCTTCGGCGGCGAGCGCGTAGAGGTGGCGCTCGTCGAGGGGGGCGAGGTCATCGGCTCCGCGCCGGTGACGCTGCCTGAGGGCGCCGCCGAGGTCACGGCCGATCTCTCCTACACGCCTTCCGAGGAAGGACTGCGGCGCCTCTCTGCGCGCGTGACGCGCCTGGACGGCGAGGCTACGTTTCGCAACAACGTGCAGCCCTTCGCCGTGCGCGTCCTCGAATCGAAGCGGCGCGTGCTGCTCCTCGGCGCGGCGCCCTCGCCGGACGTGGCCGCCGTGCGGCAGCTCTTGGAGCAGGGCCCCAACGCCGAGGTCGAGGCGCGCGTCGCCCGCGGCGGCGGCGATTTCTACGGCGGCCCGCTCCCAGACAGCCTCGCGGCGTACGACGCGCTCGTCCTGGCCGGCTTCCCCGGCGCCTCCGTTCCAGCCGAGGCGGCGCGGCGCATCGCCCTCGCCATCGAAAACGGTGATGCGCCCGCCTTTTTTCTCCTCACGCCGCAGACGGACCTCCAAGCCCTCGCCCGCTTCTTTTCTGATGCGCTGCCAGCCTGGCCGGACGAGGTGCGCCAGGGCACGCTCGAGGCCACGTTCGCCCCTACGGCCGAGGCCGCGCGCCACCCCGTCTTCAGCCTGCTCGGAGAAGCCGAGGGCGCGGCACCCAGCGCGTGGCGCCGCCTGCCGCCTTTGCAAGCGAGCCAAACGCGCTGGCAGACCAGCCCCGACGCGCAGACGCTCGCCACCGCCGTCGTGCGCGGCGTGGACCTCGATGCGCCGCTGCTCGTGGTGCGCCGCCGGGCCGGAGCACGCTCGGCCGCTTTCCTGGGCGCCGGCGCGTGGCGCTGGAAGAACGTCCCCGAAGGCCTCGAAGACGCGGCGGCGCTGTGGCCCGCCCTTTTCTCCAACGCCGTCGGGTGGATCACCGCGCAGGAGGACGACCGCCCCGTGCGCGTGGAGCCGACCGCCGAGACGTTCGGCGACGGCGAACCCGCCCGCCTCACCGGGCAGGTCTACGACGAGAGCCTGAACCCGGTCGAGGGCGCCTCCGTGGAGGTCGTCGTCACGGGGCCGGACGGGGCGCGCTACCCGCAGCAGATGGAGGCGCTCGGGAGCGGGCGCTACGGCGTGGAGATCGACGCGCTGCCAGAGGGGACGTACCGCTACACGGCCGAGGCCGAGAAAAACGGACAGACGCTGGGCACCGACCAGGGCAGCTTTGCCGTGGACGCCCTCACGCTCGAATACAAAGAAACGCGCGCCGACGCGGCGCTGATGCGGCAGATCGCCGCGCGCTCCGGCGGCACGTTCCAAACCGCCCGCGCCGAGGGCGGGCCGCCCATCCGCCTGGCCTCGTCTGAGGACGCTTTGGCGCCGCTCGTGGTCGAGGAAGAGGACGAGACGCGGCTGTGGCACCTCTGGGGCTTCCTCGCCGTGATCGTGGCGCTCCTGGCCGCCGAGTGGTTTCTGCGCAAACGGAGCGGTATGGTATAGGACGTTGAACGTTTGAACGCCAAACGCTCTTGCTCATTCGTCACGGCCCCTGCCTCTCGGAGCGGGCACGTCGTCGGGCGGAGGTCCCGCCGCGCGCGGATCGGTTCCTTGCCTTCCGCCCGAAGCAGCCCTTTTGCGGCCTTCTCACATGGAGCGACGAACACGGCGCCTCGCAGGGCGGTACGATGCTTGCCCCGTAAGGGCGAAGCGCGCTTTTCTTCTTTTTGTATCGCTCTACGAACGCTTCTTCTCATGTCCACCGACGCCTCTGTCCTTTCCAGGCCGGCGGAAGCCGCGCCGTCGCTCAGCGCCTTACAAGACGACCCCGACGCGCTCTCTGATCTGCTGATCTCGCTCCGGCGCCATCTGCACCGCCATCCGGAGGTGGGGACGCGGGAGTACGCCACGGCGCGGTTCATCCGCGAGACGCTCGAAGCGTACGGCCTGAGCGTAGAAGGGCCGGTGGCGGAGACGGGCCTGTTCGTGGACATCGAAGGCGCCGCGCCCGGCCCGCGCGTGGGCTACCGCGCCGACATCGACGCGCTCCCCGCCGCCGACGCGAAGGACGTGCCGTACCGCTCCACGCGCGACGGCGTGGCGCACCTCTGCGGGCACGACGCGCACGCGGCCATGGGCATCGGCGTGGCGCTCCTCCTCCATGCGCGGCGCGAGAAGCTCTCCGGCACGGCGCGCGTCTTTTTCCAGCCCAACGAGGAAGGGATGCCCAGCGGCGCCCCGCGCATGATCCAAGGTGGCGTGATCGACGGGCTGAGCGCCGTCTACGCCGTCCACGTGGACCCGACGCTCGACACCGGCTGCTACGGCCTCAAGGACGGCCCCGTCACCGCAGCGGCGGACCGCTTCGACGTGCACGTCTGCGGGAGCGGCACCGGCCACTCGGCCCGCCCGCACGAGGTCGTGGACACCGTGTGGGTAGCCAACCAGGTGATGCAGGCGCTCTACCAGCTTGCCGGCCGCGTCACCGACGCGCGCAATGCCACCATCCTCACCATCTGCCGCCTCCAGGGGGGCGAGGCGCACAACGTCATCCCCGCCGAGGCTTCCTTCGGTGGGACGCTGCGCACGACGAGCGAGCACGACCGCGCCTTTCTCAAAGAGCAGATGCACGAGACGGCCCGCCACACCGCCGCCCTCTACGGCGCCACGGTGGAGATCGACTACGAAGCCGGCGCCCCGGCCGTCACGAACGACGCCGAGGCCGTCGAGCGCGTGGCCGCCGCCGTGCGCGCGCTCCACGGCGAGGAGGCCGTCTACGAGATCCCCCGCCCTAGCATGGGCGCCGAGGACTTCGCACACTACCTCAAGGAAGTGCCGGGCGCGCTCGTCCGCGTGGGCAGCGGCTCCAGCGAGGCCACGCGCTACCCGCTCCACGACGCCCGCTTCGACCTCGACGAAAGCGCCCTGGCGCCGGCCGCCCGGCTCATGACGCGCGTCGTGGCGGGGCATCTGACTGCGGCGTGACGGCTCACCCAGCTACTCGAAAACGTCGGCGTGCGTCCCGGTACGGATCAGAGCCAGTTCGCCTTCGTCCTCGAAGATGGCGTAGATGAGTACCCAGTCGAAGGCGAGGTGACAGTCCCGGCAACCTTTGTACTCGCCCTTGAGCGGATGGTCTTTGTACTTCGGCGGAAGCGTCTCGCCGCGCTGGAGCATTCGGATCACCGTCTTCAGCTCGCCGAAGTCCGCACCTCGCTTCTTGAGCCGCTTCACGTCTTTCTTGAAGCGGCTGGATCTGTAGATCGTAAGCATCGGGCCGGAGCACAGCGAAGGAAAAGCGGTCCACTCAGATGCCGAGGTCTTTGAAAAGCTCCTCGGGGCTGTCGTAGCGCTCCAGTGCCTCGCGGTTTTCCATCACCTCCGCGATGGCCGCGCGCGTCTCTTCGTTCGGAAGGCGAAGCTCGAAGGGCAGACCACGACGCATCTGCACCTGCCGAAAGAAGAGGTTGATCGCCTCGCTCGTGGAGAGGCCGAGTTGCCTGAACACGTCTTCGACGCTGCTCTTCAGCTCCGGCTCGATGCGCGCGTGGACGGATGCCGTCTTTGCCATAATTCGTAACCCGACGTGTTGCTGGTGTGTCGCTTTCGTGCTACGTGAGGGAAAAGCCGCAGCCCGCCGCAGGTTCCGCCTCAGGAAGAAGCAACGTAGGTGTCATACGCCTCGGCCTGTAACGAATGCCCTGAATCTAAAAATTAACGCGCGGAAGGGTTGACTCTTTTCGCCAAAAGAATTACTGATGAAGCAGGCAGGGTCTCCGAGCGAGCCGTCGTTGCTGCGTTGCCGTCATCCGTCCCGCTAAACCGCTTAAGCCCATGCAACGTCTACTACGCCCCCTCGCGCTGCTCCTCGCCCTTACGCTGGCGTCCTTCGCAGCTGCCCCCCCCCCGCAAACGCGCAGATCTTTAAGCGCCTCAAGAAAGCCGTAGAGCAAGCCGCCGAGTCGGTGGACGAAGCCTCCGCCGAAGTTAACTGCGGCACCAACGACACATACCAGTGCGCCGAAAAGGTTGAGCTAAACACGCGCGTCTCAGGCAGCTTCAGTGGCAACCACGGGGAAAAGTATTACTACCGTGTGAAAGTGCCCAGCTCAGGTCAGCTTCTCGTCACTCTCAACCCAGTACCTAACGACAAACATTCGCAAGCGTTTATATACGACGCCGAATACAATAGAATTACGTACAAGAGCTATGATGCTGGCCAGCCGGGAACGCTTAGTGCTAAAGTAAGCCCTGGCACCTTCTACGTGGTAGTATTTGCCTACAGTCAAGACCCGTTCAAGGTGGCCGTCCAGTTCGAGGGGACGGAAACAGAGCGCATCGGCCCGGCCGTGGCGAGTCCAGAAGCGCAGCCGGCGCAGCAGCCCGCGAGCGCGTCGTCGAACGTCCGTCGGGCGAGCGCCAGCGGCGGCAGCGCGCCAGCCGCGATGGACGATGAGACGTGCCAGGCCAACAACAGCTTCGACTGCGCCGCCGAGCTGCCGATGGACCTGCGCATGGGCGGCACCTTTGCCGCCGGCGACCGCACGCGCGTCTACCGCATGGTCGTCCCGCAGAAGGGCACGCTCGCCCTCACGCTCGACCCCGCCCCCAAAGACAGCTGGACGATGATGAAGGTGCTCAACCGCGAGAAGGAGAGCCTCGGCGCGCATCAGTTCAACGCGGGCGAGACGGGCACGTACGAGATTGAGGTCGAGCCGGGCCTCGTCTACGTCGAGGTCTTCAACGAGCAGGCGGAGCCAGGCACCGCCTTCGGCCTGCACGCGGCGCTGCCTAAAAAGTGAGCAAGCCGTTTGGCAAACGGGAACGACTCTGCGGGCTGGATTCCCCTCCTGGACAGGGGGGGAGCTTCTTCGGCCTGCCAAGCAGTCTCGGAGCGCAACGATCTCGGGCAGATGCGCAAGAGCGGCTGCGCCAGCGTTGAGTCTGGCGCAGCCGTTCTGTACTATGCGGACTCTTCACCTCTCCCGCCCGAGTCCGCGTGCGATGCCGCTCTTTGTCCGTCCGCCGTCTGCCTTCTTTTTCCTGGCCGCGCTCTCGCTGCTGCTGGCGCCCTTCGCCCGCGCGCAGTCCTCCGGCGTCGTCGTCAACGAGATCCTCTACGACCCTGGCGCGAGCGACGAGTTCATTGAGCTGTACAACCGCTCGGACGAGGCCATCGACCTGAGCACGCTGCGCTTCTCGGACAGCCGCCGCAACCCCGTCAGCATCACCGAGGAAGAAACGCCGCTGGAGCCGGGCGCCTACGCCGTCCTGGTGCGCGACGGTGAGGCGTTCGCCTCCGCGTTCCCAGACGTTGACTTCATCGAGCCGCCAAGCTGGCCGCAGCTCAACAACTCGGGCGACACGGTGGTGCTCTACGACGCCGACGGCGAGGTGGTCGAGGAGGTCGCCTACGAGGGCGGCCTCGATGAGGTCTCGCTCGAACGGATCGACCCGGACGGCCCCTCGAATGCCGAGGTGAACTTCGCCGCCTCGACCGCGCCCGAGGGCGCCACGCCTGGCGCTCAGAACAGCGTCTTCGCCGTGGACGAGACGCCGCCCACGCTCGATGCCGTGGCCGTAAGCGAAAGCGGCACGGCGCTCACGGCCACCTTCTCCGAAGCGCTCGACCCGGCCAGCGTGAGCGCCGAGCGGTTCGCGCTGCGCCCCGGCTCGGCGCCGGCCATCACCGCCGCCGCGCCCGACCCGGACGATGCGGCGCGCGTGCAGATCACCCTCTCCGCCGCCCTCGCGCCCGGCACCTACACGCTCGCCGCCGAGGGTCTGCGCGACCTGCGCGGCAACACGCTCGACGAAGAAAGCACGCAGTCTTTTTCCTTCGTCGGCGAGGCCGATGCGCCCGATCCGCGCGACGTGGTCATCAACGAGATCGCCTACGCCCCGCCGGAGACCGACGGCGAGTTCGTCGAACTCCTCAACCGCTCGGAGAAGACCTTCGACCTGAGCCAGTTTGCCTTTGCGGATGAGCGCGGCGAGGCCGTCCCCGTCACCGACGCGCCCACGCGGCTCGCTCCCGGCGAGTACGCCGTGCTCGTGCGCGACGCCGAGGTCTTCGCGCAGCGCTTCCCCGGCGTCGAGGCCGTCGAAGTCTCAAGCTGGCCCGCGCTCAACAACGAGGGCGACCGGCCCGCGCTCCTCTTCGAGGGCGAGCTTATCGACGCCGTGCCGTACACGTCGGGCTGGGGCGGCGGCGGGGGCGCCACCCTGGAGCGCATCGACCCGGACGGCCCCTCTCAGAGCGCCTCGAACTTCGGCTCCTCCACGGCGCCAGAGGGCGGCACGCCGGGCGAAGAGAACAGCATCTTCGCCCCGGACGCCGCCGGCCCGCGCCCCGTCTTCGCCGAAGAGGTGGCGCCCTCGACCGCCGAGGTCTTCTTCAGCGAGCCGCTCGACCCGGCCTCGGTGGACGCGAGCGACTTCACGCTCGACGGCCGCACGCCAAGCACCGCCACGCTTTTCGAGAACGGCACGGGCGTCCGCCTCGTCTTTGCCGACGCGCTGAGCGGGGCGCAGCTTCAAGTGAGCGGCCTGCGCGATCTGACCGGCAACGCGCTCGAAGACGCCGCCGTGCCGCTCGCCTACGTCGCCGCGCCGGGCGAGCTGGTGGTCAACGAGATCATGTACGACCCGCTGGCCGACGATTTTGACAACCGGCCCAACCAGCCCGAGTACTTCGAGCTGTTGAACACGACCGAGCGCGCGCTCACCCTGAGCGGCTTCTTCTGGACCGACGTACCCGACGAAGAGGGCGAGGCCGATACGCTCTTCTTCGACGCCGCGCGCGCGGGCGTGGCGCCGGGCGGCTACGCCGTCGTCCACGCCACGCCGGACGACGGCCCGCTCGCCGAGGCCTTCCCCGAAATCAACTTCTCTGATCCGCAGACGACGCTTGTGCCCATCGGCCGCGCGACGCTGAGCCTCATCAACAGTGGCGACCTTATCGAAGTCCACCGCGCCGACGGCGCCACCCTCGACTCCGTGCGTTACGACCCGGACTGGCACCTGGAGGGGCTGGAAGATCCCACAGGCACCTCCTTGGAGCGGATCGTGCCCGGCGGCCCTTCGAACGACCCCTCGAACTGGACGAGCAGCGCCGCGCCAGGCGGCGGCACGCCCGGCCGCCCCAACGCCGCCGCCCTCCCGCCCGAGGCGCCGCCCTCGGACGCCGGCATCGCCGTGGAGCCGTCGCCCTTCTCGCCCGACGGCGACGGCATGGAGGACGTGACGGCCATCGCCTACACGCTTAGCGAGCCGGCCTCCGTGGCGCGCGTGCGCATCTACGACTCCTACGGACGCCAGGTGTACGAGAACGAGGCCGAGCTGGTCGGGCGCACGGGGCAGATCCCCTGGCGCGGGGTTTCTTCAGACGGCGAGCGGCTGCGCATCGGCGTCTACGTGGTGCTCTTCGAGGCGCTCGACGCTGACGGCGGCGCGGTGGAGCGGTTCAAGGCGCCCGTCGTCTTAGCGCGCCCGCTCGATTGAGAGAGGGAGAACGGGGGCTTTCCTTCGCCCTCTCCCCCTTTCCCAACCCCCCCCCCGTTCACCCATTCTCCCTCTCTCAGAAAAGGAACAGCCTTCTGCCGGGGCTGGTTGGAGAAGGCGGCTTTGGGCCGGACAGGGCCGAGGCTTAAGTGCTTCTTCTTCGCAACAGCAACGCTCAGCGCTCCCCATGGCAGACGTAGCAACCAAGACAGCTCCGCAGGCGCCCATCGAGATGAGTCCGCGCGCCGCCGAGGAGATTCAGAAGATCATGCGCACGAAGAAGATCCCCGAGGGCTACGGCCTGCGCGTGGGCGTGCGCGGCGGCGGCTGCTCCGGGATGAGCTACGTGCTCGGCTTCGACAAGCAGCGCGAGCACGACAAGGAGTACGCCGTGGACGGGATCCCCGTCTTCATCGACAAGCGCCACGGCCTCTACCTCATGGGCACGACGGTGGACTACCACGACGGCCTCAACGCGCGCGGGTTCACTTTTGAGAACCCCAACGCGACGGAGACGTGCGGCTGCGGCTCGAGCTTCGCCGCGTAGCCCGCGCTCGGCCCGCGCTCGTGCGTGCCCTTGCGTCAAGGGCTGCATCTAGGAACCGCTCTCAGGGGGGTCCGGTACACCTGACCGGCCGCCCGCCCGCTTGCCTCGCCGCCGCACCGGAGCGGACCCGCCTCACCTCGCGCGCATCTCTTTGTAACGAGCCACGCCGCTGGCCGCCAACCGATGGCGCCATCAAGCAGCGGCCGGCTCCTAAACCGCACAGCATGGAAGGCAACTTTTCGAACCGCGTCCGTGACGTTATCTCCTACAGCCGCGAGGAAGCCATCCGGCTGGGGCATGACTACATCGGCACCGAGCACCTGCTTTTGGGGATCATCCGCGAGGGCGAGGGGATCGCCGTCAAGATCCTGCGCAACCTCGGGTGCGACCTCTTCAAGCTCAAGAAGGCTATCGAGGACACGGTGCGCTCCACGGGCGGCTCGCTCTCGGTGGGGAACATCCCCTTGACGAAGCAGGCCGAGAAGGTCTTAAAGATCACCTACCTCGAAGCCAAGCTCTACAAGAGCGACGTCATCGGCACCGAGCACCTGCTCCTTTCTTTGCTGCGCGACAACGAGAACATCGCGGCGCAGATTTTGCAGCAAGGGTTCTCGGTCACGTACGACGCCGTGCGCGAAGAGCTGGACCTCATCATCAGCGGGAAGGCCCCCTCCTCCTCGCGCGGCGGCCGCTCCTCGAAGGGCGGACGCCTCTCCTCTGGTCATGGAAAAGAGCGCAGTAAAAAGATGGAAAAAAGCAAAACGCCGGTCCTGGACAACTTCGGCCGCGACCTCACGGAGCTGGCCGAGGGCAACGAACTCGACCCCATCGTGGGCCGCGAGCAGGAGATCGAGCGCGTGGCGCAGGTGCTCTCCCGCCGCAAAAAGAACAACCCCGTCTTGATTGGCGAGCCGGGCGTAGGCAAAACCGCCATCGCCGAGGGCCTCGCCATGCGCATCATCGAGCGTAAGGTCAGCCGCGTCTTGTACGACAAACGCGTCGTCACGCTCGACCTGGCCGCCTTGGTGGCCGGGACGAAGTACCGCGGCCAGTTCGAGGAGCGGATGAAGGCCGTGATGAAGGAGATCGAGAAAAGCCCGGACGTGATCCTCTTCATCGACGAGCTGCACACGATTGTGGGCGCGGGCGGCGCCTCCGGCTCCCTCGACGCCTCGAACATGTTCAAGCCCGCCCTGGCGCGCGGCGAGATCCAGTGCATCGGCGCCACGACGCTCGACGAGTACCGCCAGCACATCGAGAAAGACGGCGCCCTGGACCGCCGTTTTCAGAAGATCATCGTGGACCCGTCCTCGCCCGAGGAGACGGTCACGATCCTGATGAACATCAAGAAGCATTACGAGGAGCACCACAACGTGCTCTTCTCGGAAGAGGCCATCGAGCTTTCGGTCAAGCTCTCGGACCGCTACATCACCGACCGCTTTCTGCCGGACAAGGCCATCGACGTGATGGACGAGGCGGGCGCGCGCGTGCACCTCTCCAACATCAAGGTGCCGCAGGAAATCCTCGACCTCGAAGAGGAGATCGAGAAGGTGCGCGAGGAGAAGAACGACGTCGTCAAGAGCCAGCGCTTCGAGGAGGCCGCCCGGCTGCGCGACCGCGAGAAGCGCATCCAGGAAAGCCTCGAAGACGCCAAGCGCCGCTGGGAAGAAAGCGCCGAAACCGAAGTGCACGACGTCACCGTGCAGAACATCTCCGAGGTCGTGGCCATGATGACGGGCATCCCGGTGGACAAGATCTCCGAGCCGGAGCAGAAGAAGCTCCTCAAGATGGAGGAGACGCTCACCGAGCGCGTCGTGGGCCAGGACGAGGCCATCAAGAAGCTCTCCCGTGCTATCCGCAGGACGCGCGCCGGCCTCAAAGATCCGGAGCGGCCCATCGGCTCGTTCATCTTCCTTGGCCCCACGGGCGTGGGGAAGACGGAGCTGGCCAAGGTCTTGACCGAGTACCTCTTTGACACGCAGGAGAGCCTCATCCGCATCGACATGAGCGAGTACATGGAGAAGTTCTCCGTGAGCCGCCTGGTGGGCGCGCCGCCGGGCTACGTCGGCTACGAGGAGGGCGGGCAGCTTACCGAGAAGGTGCGCCGCAAGCCGTACTCGGTCGTCCTTTTGGACGAGATCGAGAAGGCGCACCCGGACGTCTTCAACATCCTCCTCCAGGTGCTTGATGACGGGCTGCTCACCGACGGCCTGGGCCGGCGCGTGGACTTCCGCAACACGATCATCATCATGACCTCGAACATCGGTACGAAGGAGATCAAGAGCCTGGGCCAGGGCTTCGGCTTCTCGCAGACGACCGGCGAGGAGACGATGAGCTACCAGACGATGAAATCCACCGTCGAGGACGCCTTAAAGAACGTCTTCAACCCGGAGTTCTTGAACCGCATCGACGACGTGATCGTCTTCCACGCGCTCGAGAAGAAGCACATCTTCGAGATCATCGACATCATGAGCGCGGACCTCTTCCGCCGCGCGGGCGAGATGGGCATCAACGTCGTGATCGAGACCTCGGCCAAGGAGTTCTTGGTGGACAAGGGCTACGACCCGAAGTACGGCGCCCGTCCTTTGGCGCGCGCCATCCAGAAGTACGTCGAGGACCCGATGGCCGAGCAGATCCTGAACAAGGACCTCGACGAGGGCGACACGATCACGCTCACGTACGACGCCGAGGCCAAGCCCGGCGAACTCACCTTCGAGACGGAGAAAGGCGCCCCCGCCACCGAGGCCGATGGCGAGCAGGGCGGCGGCGACGGCGCCCCGCCTGAGGAAGAGACGCCGCAAACCACCGGCGAAGGCGCGCAGGAGTAAGCGTCGCCTCCGTCACGCAAACGCACAGAAGCCCCGTTGCCGAAAAGGTGGCGGGGCTTTCGTTCTGCAATCTCCTCCCTGCGGCTCCCGTCCGCGCGGCCGGCTTGTTTCTGGCTGACGAAGCCTTTAGAGCTTTTTCAGCAGGTCCACCAGGAACGCGCGGAGGTGAACAAGCTCTTCGCGCGCGTCAGCCTCGGAGCGCGTGCGGGCGAGCACCTGCCGCGCGCCGTCGAGCGTGTACTTCTCCTCCTTCAAGAGGTGGTGGATGCGCCGCACCGTGTCGATGTCGCCCTCGGTGTAGACGCGGCGGCCAGCGCGGTTTTTCCGCGGCTGCAGCTCGTCGAACTCGGACTCCCAGTAGCGCAGCACGTGCGGCTCCAGATCCAGAATCCGGCTCACCTCGCCGATGGAGCGGTACAGCTTTCTGATCTTTTTCTCGGGCATGGCGCGCAGGGCGGCAGGCGTGCAAATCCGCTTGATCCTTGAGGAATTGACCTTAAAGTAAAGCGCGAGGTGATGAATGTACAGCGTACGCGGCTATATTGCTACCCCCGACCGCTCCATCCCTTCAAGAAGCACCTATGCCCAACTCCTCCCGGCTGAAGAACGACGCCGCGCTGCTCTTTGTGGTGTTTGTATGGGGCATCAACTTCCCCATCATCAAGATCGCGTTGGACGTGATGCATCCGCACGTGGTCAACGCCTTCCGCTTTGTGATCGCGGCGGCGGTGCTGGGCGGATTGTACGCTTACCGCACGCGGGGCAGCGGGTCAGGCTTTTTCGCGCCGCTCAGGACGCACGGATGGGCCATCGCCGGGCTGGGGCTGCTGGGCTACGTGCTCTACCAGCTCGCGTTCATCGTGGGGATCAACCACACCACGGCGGGGAACGCGGCGCTCATCATGACGGCCGCGCCGCTGTGGACGGCGCTCACGGGCCGCGCGCTTGGCTTCGAGCGCCTCGGCCCTTGGGCCTGGGCCGGGCTGCTCGTCTCGCTGGCCGGGACCACGCTCGTGGTCCTCACCGGAGCAGATCTCGGCGCCGGGTCGCTCTTTGGCAACCTGACGATGCTCGCCGCCGCCGTGCTCTGGGGCGCGTACACGGCGCTAAACAAGCCCGTCGTGCGGGACGTCTCGCCGCTAGCGCTCACCTTTTTCGGACTGCTCCTGGCTTTGCCGTTCCTCGTGGCTTTGGCCGTGCCCTACGCGCCGGGCGTGGCCTGGGGCGCGGCCGGCGTCTGGGTCTGGGCAGCGATTGTCTTTTCCGGCGGCCTCTCCATCGGGCTGGCCGTGGCGCTCTGGAACGCGGCGGTAAAAAACGTAGGCGCATCGAACACGGCCGTGTACGCCAACCTTGTGCCGCTCGTGGCGCTCATCGGCGGCGTCGTGATCCGCGGCGAGGCGGTGACGTGGATGCAGATCGGCGGCGGCGCGCTCATCATCGGCGGGCTGGTGGTGATGCGCCGCAGCCGCAGCCGCCGCACGCCTGCGCCCGAGAAGGCGCCCTCCGCCAAAGCCCCTCCGCCTACCGATGCGCCGAGCGCTGCTTCTGAGCAGGCCGAAGCGCGCAAGCGTCAAGGCGAGGCCGCCGTCCCAGAGAGCTGCTCCAAATGAACGACGGCGCCGGACGCAGAGGGTTCTACGTCAGCTCGCGTTCGAGCCACCCGCGCGCGAACTTCCACTTTCGGCGCGCTCTGATGTAGGGAAGGTCGAGCGCCTCCGCCGTCTCCTTTAGCGTCATCTCCACAAGGCAGCGCATCTCCGCGATGCGCTCGGTCTCGGCGTCAATGGCACCCAGCTTCTCAAACGCGAGTTCGAGAGCGAGCGCGTGCTCGATGCCCGCTTCGTGAGGCAAGCCTTGAACCTGGCTCAGGCGGACGTGGACGGCCTCGCCTCCGCCGCGCTTCTGCGCCTTTTTGTACTCGGCGTAGTCCATCAGCAGCGTGCGCATGACGCGGGCACAGATGGCGTAGAAGTGCGCCCGGTTCTCGGCTGAGACGCCGCCCTTCTGCCCGCCAAGGCGGAGGTACGCCTCGTTGGCGAGCGCGACGGAATCGAGCGTGTGGTTGCGCCGCTCGCGGTTGAGCTGCCGCCGGGCCATCCGCTTCACCTCGTCGTAGACGAGCGCGAACAGCTTGTCGAACGCAGCCGGATCGCCCGCGCGGTAGGCGTCGAGAAGCTGGGTGAAGGACTCCTCTTCAGGCATGGCAAGTCCTGCAAGTCACAGGGAGTGAGGGGTATTGATGAGCCGCCCGTCAGCTTTCGAGCAGCTGCTCCAGCGCGGCGATCTTTTCGTGGCCTCCGGGCAGGTGCAGGCGGTAGAGCGTGAGCGCGCGCCGGAAGAGCGTGTCAGCTTCTCCGGCCTTTCCCTGCCGCCGCCGCAGCCGCCCCAGCCCTTCGAGCGCGGGCGCGGCATAGGCGTGGTCGTCCTCCAGCGCGGCGAGGGCTTCGCGGTAGAGGCTGTCGGCGCGGGCGGCGTTGCCGGCGGTGCGGGCAAGATCGGCCAGCGCCCGCTTCGTGTGCGCCACGCCGGCGTCGCCCTCGCCGAGCGTGCGCTGGCGGAAGGCAAGGGCTTCGGCAAAAACGGCCTCGGCCTGCGCTGCTTCTCCGGCCTTCGCGTAAAGAGCGCCAAGGTCGTGCATGAACTCGGCCACGCGCGGGTGATCAGCGCCGAAGGCCTGCCGCGCCAACTCCAGCGCTTCCCGGCGGGCGGCCAGAGCCTCTTCGTACCGGCCCTTCTGCCCCTCGAGCGCCTTCGCCAGGTTGTTCGTGGCGAAGGCCTGCCCGTACGGGATGTCGCCTTCGACGCGCCGGAGCCGCGCAAGGATGTCGCGGTACGTCGCCTCCGCCTCAGTGTAACGCCCGCTCCGCACGAGGAACGTCCCAAAGTTGTTCTGCGCAGCCAGCGTTTCGAAGTGGTCGGGGCCGAGCAGGTCTTGGTAGATGTCGAGCGCGCTGCGGAAGAGCGGACCGGCCTCGGCGAGGCGGCCGAGGTCCCGGAGCGCCAGTCCAAGTTCGGCCATGGTCTCACCGACCTCGAGGTGGCGCGGGCCGAGGTGCGCCCTCAGCGTAGCGAGGCTGGTGCGCAGGAGCGGCACGCCCTCTTCAGGCTTCCGAAGGTGGAACGTGAGGAAGTTGCCGAGTTCGCGTTGGCTCCGGGCCACGTCGGGGTGATCCTCATCGAAGAGCCGCAGGCGGAGGTCGAGCGCCGCGCGGTAGAGCCGCTCAGCCTCTTCGTAATCCCCCTGCTCAACGAGCACGGCGGCCAGCCCGTCCATGCTCTCCGCCACGCTCGCGTGCTCCTCGCCGAAGAGGCGGCGGCGCAGATCCAGAGACTCGCGCATGAGCGCCTCGGCAGGGTCGTAGTCGCCGTTCATGTACCGGGCGTGGCCCAGGCCGTAGAGACTGCGGGCGAGGTCGGGCGCGGCTTCTTTCCCGAGGCCGCGCCGGAGCGCCAACGCCTCTTCCCACAGACGGACGGCCTCGGCGTAGCGGCCGAGCGTGTTCTGCGCGGTGGCAATGGTTTCGAGCATGGCCGCGCGCACCGCCGGCTCCGCCTCAAGCTCCTGGCGGGCACGCTCGGCCCCGCGGTCGAGCACGGCGCGCGCGGTGAGCACCGAGTCCTGCACCACGTACGGGTCGGCGGCCTCGAAAAGGCCCACGGTGAACGCGGCCACGCGCTCAGCCTGCGCGAGGGCCGCCTGCGTGCGGTCGCGCTCGGTGCGCAGACGAAGCGTGTAGAGCGCGGCAACGGCGACGACGAGGAGGAGCACCCCGGCCGCGACCGCGACGGCGGTGGCGTGGCGGCGGAGGAACGTGCGCGTGCGGTAGCTCCAGGTATCGGGCCGGGCCGTCACGGGGAGGTGAGTGAGGTGGCGGCCGAGGTCGTCGGCCAGTTCGGCGGCGGAGCCGTAACGCCGCTCCGGCTCCTTTCGGAGCGCCTTGAGGACAATGGTGTCCAGGTCGCCCCGCAGCCGCGCGCTCAGGGCGGCGTCCTTAGCCGCTGCCGAGGGGCGCACCGGCTCGCGCTCCGCGATTACCTGCTCGATGTGCGAGGGGCTGCGGCGCTCCCCGAACGTGTACGGCAGCGCGCCCGCGAGCAGCTCGTAAAGGACGACGCCGAGGCTGTACACGTCCGTGGCCGTGCTGACGGGTTCGCCCCGCACCTGCTCCGGCGAGGCGTACTCCGGCGTCAGGAGCCGCTCGCCCGTGCGCGTGAGCCGGGGCGCCGCGTCCTCGTCCTCAAGCAGCTTGGCAATGCCGAAGTCGAGCAGCTTAACGGACGGCTTCCCGTCTGGCCCGCCCTCCGTTACCAGGATGTTCGAGGGCTTGAGGTCGCGGTGGATGACGAGGTTCTGGTGCGCGGCGTGGACGGTGCGGCACACCTCGGCAAAGAGCCGCACGCGCGCCTCAACGCCGAGGCCGTGCGCATCGGCGTACGCGGTGATGGGCCGGCCCTCGACGAACTCCATGGCGAAGTAGGGCACGCCCTCTTCCGTCGAGCCGGTGTCGTAGACGCGCGCGATGCGCGGGTGCTCCAGCCGGTAAAGCACGTGCTGCTCCTGGAGGAACCGCCGCCGCTGCTCAGGCGAGGCGAACCGGCCGAGCCGGACGACCTTGAGCGCGACGGAGCGCCCGCCATGCTCGCGGTGCTCGGCGCGGTAGACGACGCCCATGCCGCCCTCGCCCACCTTCTCCGCGATCCGGTAGGCGCCCACCTCCGCGCCCGGCGGCAGCGGGTTGCCCTCGTGGAAGGCGCCCGGCGGCAGCGCGAGGTCCTCGGTGCGCGCCCGCTCGGAGGCCTCGACGTGCGCCCGAAGCTCGGCACCGAGCGCCGGGTCCTCGTCCGCCACGCGCGTGATGAAGGCGTCGCGCTCGGCGGGCGGCAGGTCGATGCAGCTTTCGAAGAGCCGCAGCAGACGGCGGCCACGCTCACTGGATTCCATGATCGGTTGCGGGGGTGCGATGCGACATCCACGGCAGGAAGAAAAAAACTTCCAGGTCTTGAGCGCTCGCCGTGGATTCCTCCGCATTAACTACTAAGGGAGGCTCACAGCCGCGCCCGAATCCGACGCCACGAAAGAATAGCCGCCCTGCCTGGCCAAAGCACAGACCTCGCGCCCTGCCGACGGGACGTGCCGCACTGCACGCCGCACAAAAAGATACTCGGGTCCCAAATCAACGACAACCCTCCACCCTCCCAAACCTCGATTCATCCATGAAAAAAACTGCCACTCCGCCTCTCCCCCACCTTCTCATGCGTCCCCTCTTCAGATGGACGGGCCTCATCCTCGTCGCCCTTCTCAGCGCCGCCCCGCACCTCGCTCACGCGCAGCTCGGCGTAGCCCTCACCTATGGCACTGACACCGAGATCGGCGCGCAGGTGAGCTACTACCGCGCGCTCGAGATCAGCGACGACCTCGAAGGGCTGCGCGCCGGGGGCGACCTCACGCTCTACCTCCCGCAGGACTTCGGCAACGAGTTCGCCGGCATTGATGCCACGGTCACCTACCTCGAGGTCAATGCCAACGGGCAGTACGCCTTCGAGGAGACCGAGGAGCGGCGGCTTTATGCCCTCGGCGGGCTGAACTATGCCTACGTCACCTTCTCCGGCGACGACCTCAGGGGGGTCGCCTCCAGCAACGGCGACGTCGGCCTCAACCTCGGCGGCGGGGGCGAGTTGCTCGTGGGCTTCGGGCGCGCCTTCGCAGAGGCGAAGTTCACGCTCGGCGGCTTCTCGCAGCTCGGCCTGCTCCTCGGCCTGCGCTTCGGCGGGTGAAGCATCCCCCCAGCCCTCGAAGCGCAGCCGCCGCCCCCAGCCGTCCGGCTCTGACCTCGGCCCTCACCAAGCAACCGCCTGCTACCATGTCACGCCTTTTTGCCACGCTGCTTTTCGCGCTCCTCATACCAGCTCTCAGCGGCTGCGACTCCGGCGGCCCTTCTGATCCGGAGGTGGACGAGGCCATCGTCATCGGCACGCGCGTCCAGCCCGACTTCCGCTCCACCGGCCGGTTCGACCTCGTGGCCCTCCCCCTCGACGAAGAAGGCGAGGCCATCCTCACCTCCGGCATCGAGGCCACCATCGAGATCGAGGCCCCCACCGGCCTCGTCGCCTCGCCCGTCGGGCGCGCCATCGACGAACCGACGGGCGACCCGCTCGCTGTGGCGCTGAGCATCGACGCCAGCGGCAGCACGGCCGGCACCGACCCCACCGACGCGCGCCTGGCCGGCGCCCGCACCCTCGTGCGCGTCCTCGACGCCGAAGAGGTCCCCTTCGAGGCCGCCGTCTTCCGCTACCCGCCGACGGGCGACCTCCTCCAGGGATTCACCTCAGACCTCGACTCGCTCGACGCGGCCATCGCCCGGATCGGCTCGGGCGGCGGCACGCCGACGTACGCCTCGCTCCTGCGCGTGCTCGCCTATGTCGAGGAGGAGAAGCCGGCTACGGGCTTCGACCGCTCCGTCGTGCTGCTCTCCGACGGCCAGCCCGGCGACAGGCGACTGCGGCCCGAGGTGTGCGCGCGCGCCGTTGCGCTCGACGTCCCGATCTACGCCATCGGCCTCGGCCCGGCCTCCGACATCGACGGGAACCAGGCCGATGCCGTGGAGGAGATGCGCGCGGTGGCCGAGTGCACGGGGGCGGCCTACGCCGGGATCAGCCCGGCCGACGTGGACAGCTCAGCCGCGCGCATCTTCGGCAACATCGGCGTGGCGGCCTCGGAGGGGTCGATCACCTTCGAGGTGCAGGTCGAGGGCGCGGGGTTCGAAGGGCTTCAGGCTGGGGCCATCCTGCGCGGGCGCGTTGAGCTGCGCGCGGGCGGGGCGAGCGCCTCGGCCGCGTTCTCCTTCCGCGTGCCGTAGAAGCGGACTCGCGTTGTTTTCACCTTCCTTCACCTACGCTTTTCAGTTCTCATCAACCTCACCTTCCTTCACAACCTTCCTGACCTTCATGCGCCATGGGATACGTCGAGCAAAACCTTCTTTCGAACGAGCAAGTGGTCGCCAAAGCCTCTCACCACGCAATCGCGTTCGTGTGGCCCGCCCTCCTCATAGCCGCAGGGTTCGGTCTGTGGTCCATGGGCGGCTTCGCAGCCGGCGCCGGACTCGTACTTTTGCTAATTGGGATCTGGAGAGCGGCCAGGGTAGGAGCCGTTCATCTGACTAATGAGATGGCGCTCACGGACAAGCGCATCATTGGGAAAAGCGGCGTCATCCGCAGGGACTCGCTCGATGTGGGCCTCGCATTCGTGTCCGGGGTCATCGTGAATCAATCGATCCTTGGAAGGATGCTGAACTACGGCACCATCGTTGTCCGCGGCGGAGGGAACACGGTGCCGTTCCCCTACATCCAGGACCCCCTGAAATTCAGGAACACCGTACAGGGGCAGCTAACAGGCGGCGCAGCTCGCATCTCCTCCGCCGATGACGAGGCTTGAACTCGCTTCCTCTGCTCGATCTCTACCAGTCACTGTCCTCGGCTCAAGCCATAAACCAGGCCGCCTACACCGCCATGCGCCACCACATCGCCCCTGCTCTCCTTGTCATTGCCCTGCTGTCCGGATGCGGAGACGCGGACGACGGGCCGAGGCTCTCCTTCGGCGAAGACGGGCCGAACATGGAGGAGTTGGAGGCCAGCTTGCCGGACTCGCTGCGCCCGAGCTTCGGCATGGCCTTTATGACGCTCGCCTTTGCGCAAGATTACGAGCTGACGGGCCGGTGCCCCTCGCTCTTCTCCTCAAGGGCGCACCCAGAGGCTGCGGAACGAGCCTTCAAAGCGGTGGAAGGAAAAACCGCGCGGCAGATCATCGCGATGGCCGAGCGGGCGAACGAAGAGATGACCACCGCGTGCCGATAGCGCGCATCCCAGCAGCAGGCAAACGCGGCCCGCCGGTGACAGTGAAGATCAAACGCCCGTTAGTTCAAAGCTCGATCCGGTGGCGGGGTCTTTCTCGACCTCGATGCGCACGGGGAAGACCTGCTTGAGTTCTTCCAGGTGCGTGATGACGATGATCTTGTCGAAGTCGTCCTGGATCGTGCGGATGGCCTCCACCAGGCTCTGCACGCCCTCCGGGTCCTGGGTGCCGAACCCCTCGTCGATGACGAGCGTGCGGATGCGCACGCCGCTGCGCTCGGCCAAGAGCTGCGCCAGGGCAATGCGCAGGGCAAAGTTGACGCGGAAGGCCTCGCCGCCGGAGAACGTCTCGTAGGGCCGCGGCTGCCCCTGCTCGTCGGTGATGATGATGTCAAGCGTTTCCTTCGTGCCGCCCGACTTCTTGTCGGCGAGCGTTTCGAGGCGGACGTGCATCCGCCCGTCGGTGAGGCTTTCGAGCAGGGCGTTCGTGCGGTCCTCGATCTCGGGCAGCGTCTGCTCGATGATGAGCGAGGGGATGCCGTTCTTCCCGAACGCCGTCCGCAGGTGCTTGTAGAGGCCGCGCGCTTTCTTGGCCTCGGCCAGCGCCGTACGCTGTTTTTTGAGCGCCGCGCGGTCCGTGCGCGCCTGCGCCAGACGCCCGCTCAGCCGGCCGATCTCCTGCTGCACGGCGTGGAGCTGCCCTTCGGCGGTGCGGCGGGCCTCGGCGTTGGCGCGCGCTTTTTCTTCGAGATCGGCCTTGCCTTTGAGCGCCTCGCGCAGGGCCGCCCGCTTTTCTTGCAGCGCGACCTCTTCCTCTTCTGCTCCAGAAAGACGCTGGCGGACGCGCTCGCGTTGCGCCTTCCAGTCTGACTGGTTCCGGCGGGCGTGGTGCAGCTCGCGCATCCGCACGGGGGCGTCTTCGAGTTCTCTGAGCGATTGACGGACGGCGCGCAGCCGCTCGGCGTCGAAGCCCAGCGCGCTTAGCTTTTCGCGGAGCGCTTCGAGTTTCTGCGGCAGCTCGCCGTAGGCCGAGCCGCCGGCTTGCGCCTTTTGGAGCGCTTCGATCTCCTCGCCTGCGGTGGCGACGGCTTTCTCCAGCTTCTCTTTGCGCGTGGCAGCTTCTTCCAGAGCGGCGAGGCGGTCCTGGCACGCGCCCACCTGCGCGGCCTCGTGCTGAAGGCGCTCGTAGGCCTCCTCGTCAAACGGCAGCGCCTCCAGCTTCTCAGCGCACGCCTCCACGCGCTGCCGTGCGTCCTGAGCGAAGGTCTTCTCGCGGAGCGCGGTGCAGAGGGCCTGCGCCTCCTTTTCTGCTTTGCCGAGCGCCTCGCGTTGCGCCTCCAGCGCGCGCAGCTTTTCCTCGGTGCGGGCGAGGTGGCCCGGCACGTCGGCGCGGGCGGCGATGTCTTGTTCGAGAGCCTGGTACGTGGAGCGGAGCGCTTCGCGGCGTGCTTCCTGCGCGTCCATCCACCCGCGGCCCTCGGCAAGCGCCTCTTCGAGCGCGGCGATGGCCTGGCGGAAGTCGGCCTCGACCTCGGCGCGGTGATCATCGCTCAAGGCCACGCCGCACGTGGGGCAGGCGCCGCCCTCCGTCTCGCGCAGGCGGGCGAGCTGCTTTTGCTGCTTACCGAGTTCTTCCTCGCGCGCGCTCAGGTGGCCGCGGCGCTTTTCGATCTTTTGCTTGAGCCGCTGCCCCTTCTCGAGCGTTTCTTCTTTTCTCTTTTTCAGATCGGACAGCTTTTCTTCGGCGGCGGCAAGCTCCGTGCGGCGCTTTTGGAGCGCGTCCGTACTGCCGAGGGCGTCTTTTAGCTCCGCCATCCGCTTTTGGAGTTCATCGAGGCGGGCGCGGCGCTGCTCCTCGGCGCGCCCGAGCGCTTGCTCAGCTTCAGACTGGCGCGCCTTGATGGCCTCACGCTCCTTGCGGCGCTGGCTCATGGCCTGCGCGCGCTCTTTCGCTTTCTGTGCGGCGGCGAGTGCTTTTTCAACTTCCGGCTTTTGCGCAAGGCGCTCTTTGCACTCGCTGAGCGCGGCCTCGTCCGTGCGGCGTTGGACATCGAGCGCGTGCAGGCGCTGCGCCACGTCTGACTTCTTTTGCTGCAGCGCCGCCTCGGCTTGGCCGATCTCGTCCTTGAGCTGCGAAAAGCGGTCGCGCTGGTTGTCTAAGGCGTCGCGCTCTTTCTGCAGCGCGCCGTAGCGCTCCAGGTTTTTTCGATGGCCTCGGACTTTTCGAGCAGCGCCTCGGCTTTTTGGATCTTGCGCTCCAGCTCGGCGGCTTCCTCGTTGTAGCCCGTCATCCGATTCGCTAAAGCGGCGAGCGAGGCCTCGGCCGCCTCAGCTTCCTGCGCTTGGGCGTGGAGAGCGGCGCGCGCTTCGGTGAGCTTTTTCTCCTCAGTGCGGAGGGCGTCGAGCGCTTTTTTGTGCTCGGCGGCGGCGCGCTCGTGGGCATCGCGCGACGCTTTCCACGCCGGCACGTCTTCGAGCGCGCTCCGCAGGCGGTCCACCTCGTGGCGCAGGTGCTCCTGCTTGGCTTTTGCGTCGCGCGAGCGCTCCCCCGCGATGGCCGCCAGCGCCTTGTAGCGGTCCAGCCCCAAAACGCGCGTGAGGATCTCCTTGCGCTCCGAGGGGCGCTTCTTGGTGAACTCGTCCGAGCGCCCCTGCAAGAGAAAGGACGAGTTGATGAACGTCTCGTAATCGAGGCCCACCACCGAGGTGATCTGCTCTTGCGTGTCACGCATGGTGCCCGTGGTGAGCGGGCGGTACTGGCCGGCCTCCGGGTCGAAGGCCTGGATCTCGAGGCCGGGCTTGGTCGTCCTCCCGGTGGCCGTCTCGGTGTAGGCGCGGCTGACGCGGTAGCGGCTCCCCTCCACGTCGAAGACGAAGTCCACCTGCATGTGCCGCGCGCCGATGCGCAGCAAATCGGCGTCGGGCTTGCGGTTGCCGCTGGACTTGCGCGCCTCGCCCCAGAGCGCCCACGTGATGGCGTCTAGGAGCGCCGACTTCCCCTGCCCGTTCCCGCCGGAGAGGCACGCGACGTGAAACGTGTCGAAGTTGAGCACCGGCGCGTGCGTGCCGTAGCTCAGGAAGTTGGTCAGCTCCAGTTCGACCGGGATCATTCTTTTTTGACTTGCAATAACAGCTATAAAAGAAAGGACTGTGAAGCTTACGGCGCGCCTGATGCGAGGATCCGGCTTCTTTTTCACCGCGCTGTTGCCTCAGTGAAAAGCTTTCGCGTATACATGAAAGGCGCATCCGCGCGCAGCAACGCCCTAAAACACAAAGACACCGTTGCGCCTCCCGGCCGATGGCGTGTGGCATCGCCCGGTCTCTTCGGCTTTCACCCTTGCTCTGTCTCTGCTATGAAACCACCCCGGACGACCTTCGTCAGTACGCGCGCTGGCCTTGACCGCGAGGCGTACCCTTTCCGCCTCTGGGAGAAGGCCAAAAAGTTGGGCACCTGGAACCCCGCCGACCTCGACTTCTCCCGCGACGTGGCCGACTGGCAGAACCTCACCCCGCGTGAGAAGGACCTCCTCCTGCGCCTGACCGCGCAGTTCCAGGGCGGCGAGGAATCCGTCACGCGCGACCTCCTGCCGCTCCTTTTGGTCATGGCCGAAGAGGACCGCGTCGAGGACGAGCTGTTCCTGACGGCCTACCTCTGGGAAGAGGCCAAGCACGTGGACGGCTTCGACCGCTTTCTGCAGGAGGTCACGGGTACGCGCGGCGGCCTGGAGCACTACTTCACCGAGGCGTACAAGCGCATCTTCTTCGACGCGCTGCCGCGCGCGATGGAGCGCCTCCACACCGAGCGCTCGCCCGAGGCGCTGGCCGAGGCCGCCGTCACCTACCAGATGATCGTCGAGGGCGTCCTGGCCGAGACGGGCTACCACGCTTACCACGCCATCCTGGAGCGGCACGACCTCATGCCCGGCCTGCGCAGCCTCGTAGAGAACATCCAGCGCGACGAAGCGCGGCACGTGGCGTACGGCGTGCACCTCCTCTCCGCCTTGGTCGAAGAGCACGGCAGCGCGGTCTGGCCCGTCATCCAGGAGAAGATGGACGCGCTTCTCCCCCTCGCCATCGACCACATCCAGGAATCGCTGGCGCCCTACGGCGATGACGTGCCCTTTGGCGTGCAGCCGGAGGACTTCGTGATGTACGGCCTGGCGCAGTTCCACAAGCGGATCACGCGCATCGAAAAAGCGCGCATGAACACGGACGGGGCGCTCCCACAGCCGCAGGTGACGGACACGCTCGGATGAGGATCGACCGCGCGCCTGCTCACGGCTCGGCGTCGAACAACTCCCCTTCCACGCGGCGCCCGAACGCCTCGGAGAGCTGGCGCAGCTGAGGCAGGCGCGCGGCGGCGTAGCCCCACGTGCCGGGCAGCACGGCGGCCACCGGCTCGTAGAACGCGGCTTCGCGCCGGTCCTCCGCCTCGGGCCAGCCGAGAGGGTCCAGGACCAGGAAGCCGAGGCTGAGCACGAGCGCCGCCAGGAACGCCCCGAGGACGCCGCCGGCCAGCCGGTTCGCCAGCGTCAGCCGCAGCGCGTCGAGGAGCGACTCGATGATGCGCACGAGCGCCTGGAAGAGCACCTGCGCGACCAGGAAGACGAGCACGAACCCCACCAGCGGCGCCACCTGCTCAGACACCGGCAGGCTCTCGACCACGAGCGCCCCGACCTCGCCCATGAGCTGCACGGCCAGCGCGAACGAGATCGCCAGCCCCGCGATGTTCGTGATCTGCCGCACGGCGCCCGTGGAGAACCCGCGCGCCGTGCCCAGCCCCAGCCCGATCACGATGACGAGGTCCACCCAGTTCATGCTCGTGTCGAGGACGATGGACGAATGACGACGGACGACAGATGCCGGCACGTCGTCGGTCGTCCATCGTCGCTGCCGGCGGAACGGTGCCGGCTGTTTCGCTCAAGCTTCGTTCGGGTCGCTGGATTCGGGGTCGCTGCCGAGGCCAGAGAGGATGTCCTTCACCTGCGCCTGCACGCGGTGGCCTTGGGCGCGGCCGCGCAGGCGCTGCATGGCCTGTCCCATCACCTTGCCCATGTCCTCGGGGCCGCGGGCGCGCACCTCGGTGATGATCTCGTGGAGGACCTGGCGCATCTCCTCGTCGGTGAGGGGCTGCGGGAGGTAGCTCTTGATGACGTTCAGCTCGTCCTCTTCCTTCTGGGCGAGGTCGGCGCGGCCGGCCTTCTCGAACTGCTCCATGGCGTCGCGGCGCTGCTTGGCCTGCCTTTGGAGGATGCGCAGCTCCTCGTCCTCAGAGAGCGTGCCGCCGGTGCCGCCTTCGCGCGCGCCGATCTCGGCCTCCATAAGGGCGGCGCGGAGCGAGCGCAGCGTGCGCCGCCGCACGTCATCCCGAGCGCGCATGGCATCTTTGAGGTCCTTGGCGATCTGGTCGTTGAGCATTGGAGGCTGGGCGGGTTAAAGTCAAACAAGGGGGTTGAATGCCTCAGCTTAGCAGTACCTAAGCGCGCTTTCCCAACTACGCTTCTTGCCGAAGGCGCGGATTTACTGACTCGGTATCAGCTTGTGGCTTTCTTTGCCGAACGCCGCATCGGGCGGAAGAGCCGCGCCGCCTGCGCGCCGACGAACCCGCCAAGCGCGCCCAGCACCGCCCCGGTGAGCAGCGAGGCGACAACGACGGCGAATCCGGGCAGGTTTCCCAGGATGCCGCCCACCGTCTCGGCCATGCGCCGCGTCTCATCCTGGAAGAAAAGCAGGTTGTACGCCACGAGCGCCCCCCACCCCGCCGCCACGCCCGCCGCGCCGACGAGCCACCCACGCCGCACGGAAAGGTAGCCGCCCGCCGCGCCCGCGAGCACCGTCCACATCCAGCCGAGCAGAAGGTGCAGCACGAGCGCGAGCAAAGCCGTCGCCAGCGTCTTCATGCGCGTTTGCTCTGGTGCTTCCGGGCAAAGCGGGTGATGCGGCGCACGGCTTCCTCGACCTGCTCCAGCGCCGTGGCATAGGAGCAGCGCACGTAGCCCGCCCCGCTCGGCCCAAAAGCATCGCCCGGCACGCAGGCCACGTGCTCTTCTTCCAGAAGCTGTTGCGCGAAGTCCTCCGACGAAAGCCCCGTCGAGCCGATGTCGGGGAAGCAGTAGAAGGCGCCCTCCGGCTCGAACGTGGGCAGGCCGGCATCGCGCAGGCCGTCCACTAAGACGCGGCGGCGCTCGTCGTAAGCTCGGCGCATCTCTTCCACCTGCGGCTGGCTCTCGCGCAGGGCAGCCACAGCGCCGTGCTGCGCCACTGTCGGCGCGCTCATGACGATGTACTGGTGCATCTTGTAGATGGCCTTGTAGATGGCCGGCGGCGCGCAGGCGTAGCCCACGCGCCAGCCCGTCATGGCGTAGTTCTTGGAAAAACCGCCCAAGAGCACCGTCCGCTCCCGGAGCGCCTCGATGGACGGGAGGCAGACGTGCCCGCGCTTGTGCGCCGTGCCGTAGACGAGCCGGTCGTAGATCTCGTCGGAGATGACGAGCAGGTCGTTTTCGATCACCACCTCGGCGATCTCCTCTAACGTCTCGCGCCGCAGCACGGCGCCCGTGGGGTTGTTCGGATAGCCCAGGAAGAGGACCTTCGTGCGCGGCGTGATTTTTTCCTCGATGGCCGAGGCGGTGACCTGGAAGTCCGTCTCCACCGAGGTGGGCACGTGAACGACCTCTGCGCCGGCGAAGCGCGCCGTGGGGCCGTAGCTCACAAAACATGGCTCGGGGATCAAGATCTCGTCGCCGGGGTCGAGCAGGGCGAGCATGGTGCACTGCATGGCCTCGCTCACGCCCACGGTGACGATGACCTCGCCCGCCGCATCGTAGCGCACGCCGTAGCGGCTCTCTAAGTCCTCGGCGATGAGTTCGCGCAGCTCGCCCAGGCCGGCGTTGGAGGTGTAGCTCGTCTTCCCCGCTTCGAGCGACTCGATGGCGGCGTCGATCACCGGGCGCGGCGAGACGAAGTCCGGCTCGCCGATGCCGAGCGAGATCACGTCCTCCATCGTGGCGGCGATCTCAAAAAAGCGGCGGATGCCGCTCGGCGGCACCGTGCGCGCCCGCTCAGAAAGGCGCGCTTCGAGGTCGAGCGTGGAGGTGGTAGGCATCTTTGAGTGCAGGCGGGTGAGAGTATGGACGGTGCACGCCTCAAACGTACGAAGCGGGCGGCGTACTTAACAGCGAATTTGCGCGCGGCGCTCCGCCGGCAGCGCCATCGGCTTGTGAACGCGCGGCGGGGCGGCTATTTTCCCAGCGCTTGTTCTTGTCATCTTGAGCGCAGCGAAAGATCCCCCACGTTGCGGTACTCCTCAAACGTCTGAGATCCTTCCCTGCGTTCAGGATGACAAAGGAGCGAGCGATTCGCAACTCGAATTTGCCGCGCGCGCCGGGCGGCTCTCTACTCTTCTATCTCTAAGAAAGGAAAAGAATGGCAAAAGCGTTCCAGAACTACATCGACGGCGAATGGCGAGATGCGGCCTCGGGCGAGACGTTCGAGAGCCTCAACCCGGCCAAGAAAAGCGAGGTCGTGGGCCGCTTCCCCGCTTCCGGCGCGGAGGACGTGGACGCCGCTGCGAAAGCCGCCCGCGAGGCCTTCGAGGCCTGGAGCCGCACGCCGGCCCCGCAGCGCGGCCTCCATCTCAAAGCCATCGGCGACCTCTTGACGGAGCGCAAGGAAAAGCTTGCGCGCGCCATGACGCGGGAGATGGGCAAGACCTTCGCCGAGACGAAGGGCGACGTGCAGGAGGCCATCGACACGGCCTACTACGCCGCTTCGGAGACGCGCCGCCTCTTCGGCCACACCGTGCCGAGCGAGCTGCCCTCGAAGTTCAACATGTCGATCCGCCGGCCCGTGGGCGTGTGCGGCATCATCACGGCCTGGAACTTCCCCGTGGCCGTGCCGACGTGGAAGATGTTTCCGGCCCTCGCCACCGGCAACGCGGTCGTCTTCAAGCCCTCCGAAGAAGCGCCGCACAGCGGGATGCTCCTCGTCGAGGTCTTCAACGACGCGGGGCTGCCTGAGGGCGTGGTCAACCTCGTGCAGGGCGCGGGCGAGGCGGGCGCGGCCATCGCCGAGCACCCGGAGATTGACGCCGTCTCGTTCACCGGCTCGACGGAGACGGGCACGAAAATTGGCGAGACGTGCGGGCGCCTCAACAAGCGCCTCGCCCTGGAGATGGGCGGCAAGAACCCGATGATCGTCATGGACGACGCCGACCTCGACCTCGCCTTAGAAGGCGTCCTCTGGGGCGCGTTCGGGACGACGGGGCAGCGCTGCACGGCCACGAGCCGCCTCATCGCCCACGAGGCCATCCACGACGAACTCGTGGAGAAGATCAAAGAGGCCGCGCAGGACCTCACGCTCGGCTACGGCAACGACGAAGGCGTGGACGTGGGGCCGCTCATCAACCAGAAGGCGCTCAACAAGGTGCGCGGCTACGTGGACATCGGCAAGGAGGAGGGCGCCGAGGTCGCTTTGGGCGGGCGCGTGGCGGAGGGCGACGGCCTCCAGGACGGCTTCTTCTTCGAGCCGACGATCTTCATCGGCGTCCGGCGCGACATGCGGATTGCCCGCGAAGAGATCTTCGGCCCGGTGCTCTGCGTCCTCGAGGTGGACTCCTACGAGGCGGCCGTCGAGGCGGCCAACGACACGCGCTACGGCCTCTCCTCTTCCATCTACACGCGCGACGTGATGCGCGCCTTCCGCGCCATGCACGACATCGAAGCCGGCATCACCTACGTCAACGGCCCCACCATCGGCGCCGAGGCGCACATGCCCTTCGGCGGGGTGAAGGAGACGGGCAACGGCCACCGCGACGGCGGCTGGGAGGTGTTCGACTTCTACACCGAGACGAAAACCGTTTACGTGGACTACTCCGGCCGCCTCCAGAAGGCGCAGATGGACAACGCCCCAGAGGATTGAGATGCAACTGTCTGGCAACACTGCCTCCGGAGAAAACCCCCTCGCCCATCGAGGGAGAGGGAACGCGCCGGCTGGCCTGTTTGCCGGGCGATTCTTCTTAAGCAAGACAGCCGAAGGGAGCATGTCAGCACAAACGGGCGCGTTCGGCCGGTTCTTCCGCAGCGCTGCCTACTTCCCGGAGGTGCGACCGGGCAGCGGTGAGATGACGGTGGAGGCGTTCCACAGCCTCCCGCTGCATCCGGGAAGGTTGCGAGTATTGGGACGGCCACGCGCGCCTCTCGCCGCGTCACCGCCCCGTCGGCGTCGAGCGGGGTGTGGAAGCAAGCGATGCCAAAGATCGGTAGGACCAGGACGCGCAGGAGCTGGCTTCGCTTATCGAAAGGCTGCGCGGAAGCGCGGCGTAGGCCTCCGCCCCGTCGTTTCCGGCCGATGCGGCGCGGCGGCTGCCCGGAACGCGCCCCGCCCCGCCTTCTGTTCAGGCGGATGACCGTCCCTGCTTCTCCTCTCCTACGACGCTATGCCCTCTTCTGATGCCACAACGAACGGCGCTGCTACCAGAGCGAAAAACGTCTTAGGCGGCGCGCTCGCCTCGTGCTGCACTGGCCCGATGACGGGCTTCTACCGCGACGGCCACTGCCACACCGGGCCAGAGGACCGCGGCGTGCACGTCGTCTGCGCCGAGATGACGGCGGCGTTTTTGGACTTCACCCGGAAGCGCGGCAACGACCTCTCCACGCCGCGCCCGGAGTTCGACTTCCCCGGCCTCAATCCGGGCGACCGCTGGTGCCTGTGCGCCGCGCGCTGGCAGGAAGCGGAAGAAGCCGGCGTGGCGCCGCCCGTCCACCTCGACGCTACGCACGCGGAGGCGCTCGGCATCATTGCGCTGGAGACACTCCGCGCCCACGCGCTTCCTGAGCGCTGAGCGAGCGCGGCTCTGCCGCCCTGCCCGCTGACGACCGGAGCAGCGCGCTGGGTTACAGCCGCACCAGCTCGACGCGGCGGTTGGACTGCTTGCCTTCGGGCGTGTCGTTGGAGGCGACGGGCTGCTCCTGGCCCATCCCTACGGCTTCGAGCCGGCCGGCATCCACGCCGTGCTTTTCTTCGAGGTAGAGCTTGACCGCCTCGGCGCGCTGCTGGCTCAGCGCCTTGTTCGTCTCGGCGCTGCCGACGTTGTCGGTGTGGCCTTCGATCTTGATGCGCAGGTCTGGGTGCTGCTCGAGCATCCGGCCGATGTCTTCGAGCGTGGGCGTGGACTCGGGGCGGAGCGAGGCGCTGCCCGTGTCGAAGAGAATGCCGTGCGTGACGACCTTGCCCTCGGCCTGGAGCTTGTCGTAGAGGATGGCCCGCCCCCCGGCTGCGATGCGCACGTTGTCGAGGAGGATGGGGCCGCGCCTTCCGTCGTCTTCGGCGGCGAGTTCGCCGCACGCCGTCACGAGGAGGCGGTCGGTCCGTTGCACGTCGGCGTTCGGGACGTTGGCCACGCGCTGCTCGCCGATGTACATCTTGACGTACTGCCCATCCACGGCGACGCGGACGGGCACCATCGCCTTCTCGTGCGCGGACTGGCTGGTCTGCGACGTCCCGCCTTTTTCAGAGACCACCCCGGTTTGAAAAGAGCTGCCGATTTTGAACTCGGCTGCGGAGTGGTTGTTGAGGTTGCCCTGAAAGCAGTGGTAGCCGCGGTCCTCGTGGTCGAGCGGGCCAGTGCCGAGGATGAGGCTGTTCCAGTCATCGGCGCTGTAGAGGTCGAACTCGACGGTGAACTGCTCGGGCAGCGTCTCGGGAAGCGGGATGGCAAACGCGCCCGCATCGCTGAACCGCAGCATCTGCTCGTCGCCCTGTTGGACCACCTCCATCACGCCGCTGTGGAAGTCGATGCGACCGGGCACGTTGCCGACGTACTCGCTCTCGAAGTCCTCAGCAAACAGCACGCGGTCGCCGGGGACGAAGTCGTAGTTGGCCCACGCCCCTTCGCCAGGGGCCATCGACGCCGCCTCGGCTGAGGTGGCGCTGGGCTGCCCCGCGTTTTCGGAGGCGCCCTCGCCTGGAATCTGCCGCACCACGTTGCCGTTTTCGTCGGTCACCTCGACGGCGCGGCCTTCTCGCTTCGCCTCTTCGATGCACGCCTCGTCGCCGAGCGCGCAGACGACGGCGCCTATGGCAGGGTCCACGGCGGCGTCCACCGCGCTGCCCACGACCTCCTCTGTCTTTTCGGCCGTCTTCCGTTCCACCGTCCGCTCGGCGGATTGCTTGGCCGCTTTCTTGACTTTCTTCCAGATTTGCGCCTCGGCCGGGGAGGCCGCTAAGGCCGCGCCGGCAATTAGGAGAATGAACGCGCGCAGGAGCATCTTCATGGTAGGTCGTTCAGTTTTGTAGATGGGGCCGTGCCACAAGAGAGGTGCCGGGCGCCTGCTTAGCTAACAGGTGGCGACGCCTGGCTTGAGATGGCCTCTTCCTACTGTAGTAGGCAAAACGCGTCGAAGAGGGGTCACTGGCGCGTTCCGCAACGCCAAAAGGGCGGCACCCCTCAAGGATGCCGCCCTTTGCATTCACACGGAGAAAACTCAAACGGTCAGCTCTTCTCCTCGCCCAGCTGGTCGAGGGCCTGCTGGATCTCCTCAGCGTACGCCGGGCCGATGCCGTTGATCTCCGTGAGGTCGTCCACGGCGCGCAGGTCGCCGACGTTGGTGTAGCCGGCTTCGACCAGGCGCTTCGTCTGCGGGAAGCCCTCCGGGAAGGAGTGCTCCGGCTCGTCATCGCCCGAGGCCTTGACCGCGTCGGTGGTGACGGCTTCTTCGCCGGTGGCCTCGACGAAGGACTCGACCTCCTCGACGCTCTGCCCCGGATCGGTCGAGGCCTGCGGCTGCTCGCCTTCGGTGCCGCCGGGAGAGGCGTTCGCCTCGGTGGGCGTGGCGTCCTCGGTGGCGGCCTCAGCGGCGCCGGCGAGGCCCGTTTTCTCCTCGACCTCGGCGTCGCCTTTGAGCGCGGCCTGCGCGCCCTCGGCGGGCGGGAGGTCGCCGGCTTCTTCCTTGCGGCGCGCGGTCTCGGCCGATGGCTCGGTGTTCGAGCCGGCGTCGCCGCCCTCGTCGCCGCGCTTGCCGGCCTGCGGGCGGTTGGCGCGGCCGACCTCCTCGTCAAGCTGCCCGGAGGCCTTCGCGCCGGTGACGATCTCTTCGCCCTCGGCGTCTTCGGGCGTGGTGCGCTCGGTCTCGGACTGCGCCTGGCCGCCCCCGGGGGCGTCCGGCGTCTCGGCCGTAGCCGTGTCCGCTTCGAGGTCGGCCTCCTCGGCGCTGGCTTCGGCGGCGGCCTCTTCGGCCTCGGCCGCCTGCATCTGGCGCTTGAGGTCGCCCAGGCCGGAAAGCTCGCCCACGGTGGCCGGGCCGGTGGTCGAGCGCGCCTCGTCCTGGAAGCTGCGCACGGCGCGGTCCTGCTCGCGGCGCTCGCGGCGCTGCTCTTCGCGCTCGGCGCGGTCCTCGGCGCGGCTCTCGGCGCGGTCCTTGGCCGTCTCGCTCAAGACGATGTCCTTGCGGCCCTGGTCGAACCGGATCACGCGCAGGTCAACCTCCTGGCCGTCCTGGTAGTAGTCCTGGAAGTCGCGCGGGCCTTGCTTGAGTTCGGAGCCGGGCACGAAGCCTTCGACGCCGAGCGGCAGCTCGACCACGAGGCCTTTGTTCTCCACGCGCTCGATGGTGGCCGTGACGTCGGTGCCTTCGGCGTACGCCTTAGCGAACTGCTCCCACGGGTTCGTGGAGACCTGCTTGTGCCCGAGCGAGATGCGCTTGCGCTCCTCGTCGATGTTGAGGATGACCACGTCCATCTCTTCGCCCTTCTCGGCCACCTCTTTCGGGTGGCGCACCTTCTTCGTCCACGAGAGGTCCGAGATGTGCACCAGCCCGTCGATGCCCGGCTCGATCTCCACAAAAACGCCGAAGTGCGTGATGTTGCGGATCGTCCCGCTCATCGTCGTGCCCGGCGGGTAGCGGTCCGTGATGCCGTCCCACGGGTCCGGCTCGAGCTGCTTCATGCCGAGGGAGATTTTGCGTCCCTCCTCATCAATGTTGAGCACCTGCACGTCCACAAGCTGGCCCAAGGAGACCATCTGCGAGGGGTGCTTGATGTGGCGCGTCCACGACATCTCGGAGATGTGGACGAGGCCCTCGATCCCCTTCTCCAGCTCGACGAAGGCGCCGTAGTTGGTGATGGAGACGACCTTGCCCTCGACCACCTCGTCCTGGTCGTACTTCTCGGTGATGTTCTCCCAGGGATGCTCGGTCAATTGCTTGAGGCCGAGGGAGATGCGCTGGCGCTCGGCCTCGTAGTCGAGGACGACGACCTGAAGCTCTTCGTCGAGGTCCACCATCTCCGAGGGGTGCGAGACGCGGCCCCACGACAGGTCGGTGATGTGGAGGAGGCCGTCCACGCCGCCGAGATCGACGAAGACGCCGAAGTCCACGATGTTCTTGACCGTGCCCTGGAGCACCTGCCCCACCTCCATCTGCGAGAGGATCTCCTCGCGCTGCTTCTCCAGCTCCTTCTGGACGAGCGCGCGGTGGCTGACGACGATGTTGTCGTTGCCGGGGTTGAGCTTGACGATCTTGAACTCCATCCGCCGCTCGAGGTAGGCGTCGAAGTCGCGCACGGGGCGCACGTCAATCTGCGAGCCGGGGAGGAACGCCTCCATGTTGTCGAACAACTCGACGATCATGCCGCCCTTGATCCGGCGCACGATGGTGCCTTCGATGATCTCCTCGTTCTCGAAGATCTCCTCAATGCGCTGCCAGCGGCGGACGCTGTCGGCCTTCGTCTTCGAGAGGACGAGCTGGCCGTCCCAGTTCTCCTTGTACTCGAGGTAGACCTCGACCTCGTCGCCGGGCTGCAGCTCGCGCGTGCCGAACTCGCCGATGTCGATGATGCCGTCGCTCTTGTAACCGATGTCCACGACGACGTCGTCGCCGGAGACGCGCAAGACGCGGCCGGTGACGATCTCCTGCTCGCGCACGTCCGTCGAGGTCTGCTCGACGAGCTGGCGGAACTGGTCGTAAACAGGATCGACGGTTTTGCCTTCGTCAGCCTCGGTCAGCTCATCGAGCTTGACGACGCGGCCCTGGATCTCGCCGGTGAAGCCGTAGAACTCACCCTGGCGCTCGAGGCTGCCTTGCTCGACGGAGGTGTCGGGTTCGACCTCGTCGGCGATGACGACGTCGGCCTCGTCCGAGGACGGGAAGCCGATGTCCTGCGAGGCGGCTTCGACGGCGTCGGCCAGGATGCGGCTGACGGGGCCTTGCGGCGCGCGCGGCGCTTCCTCTTCTTCGGCGTCTTCTTCCTCGGCGTCGGCGGGGGCTTGCGCTTCTGCGGCGGCGGAGGCTTCCGTGCGCTCGGCTTCGGAGGCTTCCGCCTCGTCGGCTGCGGATGCGCGGGCCTTGGCGCGGAGGGCTTCGACCTCTGTTGGCTGCGTCTCTTCAGGGGCGTCTTGCGTGGCGGCCTCGTCGGGGGCGCCGTCGCCCTGGGCAACGGCCTCGGTAGCTTTGGGCGCTTCTTCTGTTTTTTGCTGGTTATCTGCCATATAAAGGGATTGCGGAGCACGTCTGCGAGGCGGACTTCCGATGCCCACGCGGGCGGCGGCTCCTCTGTAATGGATGCCTGGCTTGAGCGCCTTCCGGCTGCAAGGCAGACAAAGGTTTTAGCGTTAGGGGATGGTGAAAGAACACGGCTGCTGCACCGTGCGTAGCGCGCTGCTTGCGGCGGGGAAGGCCGGCTCGCAAACGGAGCCGCGCCGAAAACGTCTGCGCTGGGAAACGTGCTAACCGGCGCTGCCGCGCTCACGTTCCCGGACGCGCTCGACCACAAACGCCACCTGCTCTTCGACGCTGAGCAGGGTGGTGTCAAGCACGACGGCGCCGTCCGCTTTCTTGAGCGGGGCGAGGGCACGCTCGCGGTCCTTGCGGTCGCGCGCTTCGATCTCGTCCTGCACCGCGTCCAAACTGACGTCTTCGCCGCGCTCGGCGAGTTCGGCTTGGCGGCGGCGGGCGCGCTCGCGCGCCTCGGCCACGACGAAGATTTTCACGTCGGCCTCCGGGAAAACCACCGTGCCGATGTCGCGCCCGTCAAGGACGACGCGCTTGCCCTCGGCCTCGTGCGCGTGGGCGGCGGCGCGCTGCGCCTCGACGAGCTTCTCGCGCACGGCCGGGAGCGCGCTGATCCGGCTCGCCATCTCCCCCACGGCCTGTGTGCGGATTTCTTCGCTCACGTCCTCCTCGCCCAGCGCTACGCGCATCTCGCCCTCGGTGTGGGAGACGCGCACGGCGACCTCCGGCAAGAGCCGGGCAGCGCCCTCAGGCGTCGGCTCCTCCTCGGCGCGCAGGAAGGCGAGGGCTAAGGCGCGGTACATGGCGCCGGTGTCGAGGTAGAGGCCGCCGAGGCGGCGGGCCACGGCGCGCGCGGTGGTGCTCTTGCCGGACGAGGCCGGCCCGTCAATGGCGACGATCAAAACGGCGACGGGGCTGAGGCAGAAGGCTTCGATCTCTTCCGGAAAGTAGCCACGCCGCCGCGCCGGTGCCATGCGTTCTGCGTTAAGCGTTTGCGGAGCGTTTCAGAGACTGTTTTGCAAACGGCAGCAAACCCTGAACTTGTCACCTCGACCGGAGCACCCCAAGGGCACTTCCTGCGGGACGCTGAGGGCGAAGCGGAGAGGTTTGGGTGAGCATCCAACCGCTCAGCTTGCCCAGATCCCTCCACTCGCCCCGCTCAGTCGGGATGACAAAATCAGCCGCTTCGCCAAACGGTCTCTCGGTGCTCACCGCGCGACGCCCTCGCCGCCGACCTCGGCCACCTCAATCGTAATCGGGCGTGGGTAGCGGATGGCGCCCAGCGGCGTCTGGATCGTCGGGCGGGCGCGGAGCTTTATCTTTTTCGGCTCGCCGCTGCCCCGCCCGCTCACGGCGGCGGCCAGCTCGACGAGGTCCTGCGCGCTGCGGTCGAAAAAGCGGAAGAGGTCCAGCCGGATCGGGATGCCGATGTCCTGCGTCTCGCCCGGCCCGATGGCGATGTTCTGATCGAACGTGCCGCTCACCGTCTCGGTCTCGTCCAGGAGCAGCGTCCAGTCCATCTCCACCAGGCGCGCGCTGACGCCGTTCTCGCGCGGGTTCTCGGCGTCGAGGTGCAGCACGAAGGCCAGCGGCGCCTCGCCGTCGGTCATCGCGGCGGTCAGGCGCGCCAGGTCCAGCGGGCGGACGTCCTCGTAGGAGCGGATGCGGCTCAGGTCCACGCCCGCAAGCTGCGCCCGCGCCACGCGGTCGATGCGGAAGTTCACCTCGCGCAGGTTCGCCACCTCGCGCAGCGTCTGGCACGCCGGCACGGCAGCAAGGACGCCGGCAAGCAGAAAGAGAAAAAAGGCGTGGCGGATAGGCAGCTTCATGCGTGCTCCGGGGAGGTTGGTGAAGAGGGGTTGCGCAGACGGCGCGCGCTGCTTTTACTTCCAAACGTGCAAAACGCCTGCCTTTTTGAGGGGACGGGGAAGAGGGGCGGGAGAAGGGGGCGTCTCTGCGAATCGTCAAGGCCAGATCAGCAAGCCCTCTTACCTGTTCCCCCATCCCTGTTCCCTCCCAATGCGTAAGCTCCGCCACGACGAGATCCCGCGCGCCCGTCCCGAGGCGATGGACGCCTTGCCGCGGCATCCCGTGACCGTCGTCGTGGACAACGTGCGCTCGATCCACAACGTCGGCTCCATGTTCCGCACCTCCGACGCCGCGCGGATCGAGCATCTGTACCTGACCGGCATCACGGGCACGCCCGAGAACCGGCGCCTCCACAAAACGGCCCTTGGCGCGCAGGACACCGTGCCGTGGTCCCACCACGCCGACCCCGCCGCCGTTCTTGACACGCTGCGCACAAAAGGCTACACGCTCGGCGTTCTCGAAATCACCGACGCACCTACTCCGCTCCATGAAGTATCGCTTGAGCATTTTCCGATAGGACTGGTGGTAGGCAATGAGCTACACGGCGTAGACGAAGCGTTGGTACAGAAGGCCGATGTAGCGTTCGAGATCGAGCAGTTCGGCAGCAAGCACTCGCTCAACGTGGCCGTGGCGTACGGGATTGCCGTGTTCGACCTCGTGCGACGCTACCGGACGCTGACCGGCGTGGACGTCTAAGCAGCACCTCGGCGAACTGCGTGCTGCGCGTTGCCGTACTTTTTCTGCCGACCACGCTTTTTTGCAGAGGACCGATGAGCCAAGCATCCGAAAAACACCCCGCGCCGGACGCGCTCTTTTCCGCCTTCCCGCCCGTGCCCGATGAGGCGTGGGAGCAGCAGATCCGCCAAGACCTCGGCGCGGGCTTCGCCGAGCGCCTGACGTGGAAGGCGCCGAGCAACGGCGTGGACGTCTACGCCTACTACCGCGCCGAGAACACGGCGGCCCTCGGCGATGGGGCACCGCTCTCCAGAAGCGGCGCGGCGGGCAATGCGTGGCGCATCCGTCAAGACCTCTCCCACCCCGACCTCGGCGAAGCCAACCGCCACGCGCGCGAAGCTCTCGATGGCGGCGCTACGGACCTCGGCCTCGCCATCGAAGCGGATGACGGCGCGCTGCGTGGGCTGCCGCTCCAGAGACCGCGCGATGTGGAGCGCCTGCTGGACGGCATCGCGCTCGAAGAAACGCCGCTCCACCTCGATGCCGGGCACGCCACGCCCGCCCTCCTGGCGATGCTGCTCGTTGAAGCCGAGCGTCGCGGCCTCAACCCCGACGTGCTCCACGGCTCGGCCGCCTACGACCCGCTCGCCACGCTCGCCCGTCGCGGCGCCCTGCCGGCCGACGCCTACGACCGCGCCGCTCAGCTTGTAGCGCACGCCGCCGAGCGCCTGCCGCACCTCCGCACGCTCGCCGCCGACGCGCGCCCGTACCACGACGCCGGCGCCTCGGCCGTGGACGAACTCGCCTGCGCGCTGGCCGCCGCGAGCGAGCACTTCGCCCGGCTCGCCGAGCGCGGCGTGGCACCCGCAGAGGTGGTTCAGACGCTTCACTTCGTCGTGCCGGTGGGGACGAGCTTTCTGGTGGAGATTAGCAAGCTGCGCGCGCTGCGGCTGCTCTATCGCCAAGTGGCCGAGACGTATCTGCCCGAGGAAGAAGACGCGCCGCCCGCGCACGTCCACGCCGTCACCTCGCGCCGGGAAGCCACCGTCTACGACCCGCACGCGAACCTGCTGCGCGCCACGACCGAAGCCGCCGCCGCCACGCTCGGCGGGTGCGATGTGCTGAGCGTGCGGCCCTACGACGCCGCCCTCCGCGCACCGTCCGACTTTTCGCAGCGCCTGGCGCGCGGCACGCAGCTCGTCTTACAGCACGAGGCCGGCTTCGCGCGCGTGGCCGACCCCGCCGCCGGCGCGTATTACGTCGAAGCCGTCACCGAGAAGCTCGCCCGCGCCGCCTGGACGCGCTTCCAGGAGATCGAGGCCGAGGGCGGCCTGCTCGAAACGCTCCAAAGCGGCTCCGTGCAGAAGAAGATTGCCCAGACGCGCGCCAAGCGCGTGGCGGCCGTGGCCGAGCGGCGCCGCGTCCTTGTCGGCACGAATCAGTATCCGCGCACAGACGAAAAAGCGCTGCCCAAGATCGAAGACACGCGCTTGGCGCGCGTCCCGTTTGAGACGGCGGGTTACACGCTGCCTCCAAACGCTTCCCCTGCGGAGCTGCGCCAGGCTTTTACCGATGGTGCCACCCTCGGCGACGTGCTCGCCGCTGAGGACGCCGCCGAACAGATCACCGCCGAGCCGCTCCCCACCTTCCGCGCCGCCGAGGCATTCGAGAAGCTGCGCCTCCGCACCGAGCGCCGTGCGCAGGAAGGCAGCGCGCGCGCCGTCGTCTTTCTCCTCCCCTTCGGGCCGCGAGGGATGCGCAGCGCCCGCGCCAACTTCGCCCGCAACCTCTTCGGCTGCGCAGGCTTCCTCGTCGAGGAAGGCGCCGCCGGCTACGATCCGCCCGCAGAAGGCGTCGAGGCCGCCCGCGCGTCCGGCGCTGAGATCGTCGCCTTGTGCAGCGCCGATGACGCCTACGCGGAGCACAGCCCCGCCCTCTGTCAGCAGCTCAAAGCGCTCGATCCCGCCCCGCTCGTCGTCATCGCCGGCCGGCAGGACGGGCACGTCGAGAACGCCCTCCGCCAGGCCGGCGCCGACGGCTTCATCTACAAAGGGCAAAACGCGCTCGACACGCTCGAACGCTACCAGCGGCGCCTCGGCATCCCGACGTAGCGCGCCCCTCTCCCACTCCCCCCCTTTCCCTTTCTCAAACGATGCGTCCTGACTTCTCGCAGATCGCCTACGCCCCAGAGCGCCGCGCCGAGCACGCAGCCGACGACGCCGCGCACGAGACGCCGGAGCAGATTCCCGTGAAGCCGTCCTACACGGCAGCCGATCTCGAAGGCGTGGAGCACCTTCAGTACGCCGCCGGGCTGCCGCCTTTCTTGCGCGGCCCATACGCCACGATGTACACCTTCCGCCCGTGGACCATCCGCCAGTACGCCGGCTTCTCCACCGCCGAGGAGTCGAACGCCTTTTACCGCCGCGCCCTCGCCGCCGGGCAGAAGGGCTTATCGGTCGCCTTCGACCTCGCCACGCACCGCGGCTACGACTCCGACCACGAGCGCGTCGAGGGCGACGTGGGCATGGCCGGCGTCGCCATTGATACGGTCGAGGACATGAAGATCCTCTTCGACGGCATCCCGCTCGAAAAGATGTCCGTTTCGATGACGATGAACGGCGCCGTTTTGCCGGTGATGGCCTTCTTCGTCGCTGCCGCCGAGGAGCAGGGCGTTTCTCCGGAAAAGCTGACGGGCACGATCCAGAACGACGTCCTGAAGGAGTTCATGGTGCGGAACACGTACATCTATCCGCCGGAGCCGTCCATGCGCATCGTCGGCAATATTTTTTCGTTTTGTGCGGAAAAAATGCCGCGCTTCAACGCCATCTCCGTGAGCGGGTACCACATGCAGGAGGCCGGCGCCACGGCCGATCTCGAACTCGCCTACACGCTCGCCGACGGCCTCGAATACCTCCGCACAGGCCTCGACGCCGACCTCGTCATCGACGCTTTTGCACCGCGCGTCTCGTTCTTTTTCGGGATCGGGATGAACTTTTTTATGGAGATCGCCAAGCTGCGCGCCGCGCGGATGCTCTGGGCCGAACTCGTGCGCCCGTTCAGGCCAAAGAACCCGAAGTCGCTCGCCCTGCGCACGCACTGCCAGACCTCGGGCTACTCGCTCGCCGAGCAGGACCCCTTCCACAACGTCATCCGCACGGGCGTTGAGGCGCTCGCCGCTGTCTTCGGCGGGACGCAGAGCCTGCACACGAACGCGCTCGACGAGGCCATCGCGCTCCCGTCGGACTTCGCCGCGCGCATCGCCCGCGAGACGCAGCTTTACTTGCAGGAGGAGACCGACATCACCAAAGCGATTGACCCGTGGGCCGGCTCGTTCTACGTCGAAAAGCTCACGCACGACCTTGCCCGCCGCGCGTGGGCGCTGATCCAAGAGGTCGAGGCCGAAGGCGGCATGACGAAGGCCATCGAAGCGGGCCTGCCCAAGCGGCGCATCGAAGAGGCCGCCGCCCGCAAGCAGGCGCGCATCGACAGCGGGCAGGACGTGGTCGTGGGCGTGAACCGCTTTCGGCTCTCCGAAGAAGCGCCTATCGACACGCTCGAAGTGGACAACGCCGCCGTGCGCCGGCAGCAGGTGGCGCGCCTGGAGAAGATCCGCTCGGAGCGCGACGACGATGCGGTGCGGCAAGCGCTTTCTGCCATCACCGAATGCGCCGAGACGGGCGAGGGCAATCTTTTGCAGAAAGCCGTCGAGGCCGCCCGCGCGCGCGCCACGCTCGGCGAGATCTCCGAGGCGATGGAAAAGGTGTTTGGCCGGCATCGCGCGCGCGCCGAGGCCGTCAGTGGCGTCTACGCCGCCGAGATGGACCGCGACGCGAGCTTCCGCCGAGCACGCGACAAGGCCGATCAGTTTGCCGAGCAGGAAGGCCGGCGCCCGCGCCTGATGGTCGCCAAGATGGGGCAGGACGGCCACGACCGTGGCGCAAAGGTGATTGCCACGAGCTTTGCCGATTTGGGCTTCGACGTGGACATCGGCCCGCTTTTCCAGACGCCGAAGGAGGCCGCGCGCCAGGCCGTCGAAAGCGACGTGCACATCCTGGGCATCTCCAGCCTGGCTGGCGGCCACAAGACGCTCGTGCCGCAGGTGATGGACGCGCTTGAAAGCTATGGGCGCGGCGACATCCTCGTGATCGTCGGCGGCGTGATTCCGCAGCCGGACTACGAGGTGCTCTACGAGCGCGGCGTGGCGGGCGTCTTCGGCCCCGGCACGGTGATCCCCGAGGCGGCGCAGCAAATTCTCGATGTGCTCCTCGGGCGCTTCCGCAAAGAATCCGCGCTCGAAGCCGACGCGTAGACGCTCCCGCCCTGTCTCATTACAGCTCCTGCTCTATGCCCAAGACGCTTGCCATCCCCGACGACGCAGCTCACCTCCCGCTCGCGCTTGACCTCGACCTGACGGGCGAGCAGTTCTTCGCCTTCTGCCAACTCAACCGCGACCTGCGCATCGAGCGCACGGCGGCGGGAGACATCATCGTCATGCCACCTGCCGGAGGCGCCACCGGGCACCGCAACCTCGACCTCTCCGGTCAGCTGTACGTCTGGGCCAGAGCAGACGCCACGGGCGCCGCGTTCGACTCTTCGACCGGATTCGTCCTGCCCAACGGCGCCACGCGCTCGCCCGATGCCGCGTGGGTCCGCCGCGCGCGCCTTACCGAGCTGTCGCCGGAGCAAAAGGGAAAATTCCTCCCGCTCTGCCCCGACTTCGCCGTGGAACTCCGCTCGCCTTCGGACCGGCTCTCCGATCTACAAGATAAGATGCAGGAGTACGTCGCCAACGGGCTGCGGCTGGGCTGGCTGATCGACCCGGTGGAGCGGCAGGCGTTCGTCTACCGCACGGACGGCGAGGTCGAGCATCTGAAAAACCCCGGAACGCTCGACGGCGAAGACGTGCTGCCGGGCTTCGTGCTTGACCTCGCTTCGATCTGGGACGTGGGGTTTTGACCAGATCGAACGCCCGCCTGCTGTTTTCGCCAAGCACCCCGCCCCGTGCCGAGCTTGAACCCGCACCTCGATGCGCAAGCTGGAAGCCGCCGCGCGCCTTCGGTGGACGAGCTGCTCGGCGGGCTGCGCGCGGGCGACCGCGTGATGCTCAGCCGCGCCATCACGCTCGTCGAGAGCGCGCAGCCGACGCACCGGGAGAAGGCGCGTGAGCTGGTGGAGCGCTGCCTGCCGCACGCGGGCGGCTCGGTCCGCGTGGGGGTGACGGGCGTGCCGGGCGTGGGCAAGAGCACGTTTGTCGAGGCGCTCGGCACGCGCTTGGTCGAAAGCGGACATCGGCTGGCGGTGCTCGCTGTGGACCCGTCGAGCGAGCGCTCGCGCGGGGCCATCCTCGGCGACAAGACGCGCATGGAGAGGCTGGCCGCCGATGAGCGCGCCTACATCCGCCCCTCGGCCACGGGCGGCTCGCTCGGCGGCGTGGCGCGCGCCACGCGCGAGGCGATCCTCCTGTGCGAGGCCGCCGGCTACGACACCGTCTTCGTCGAGACCGTGGGCGTGGGGCAGGCCGAGATCACCGTGCACTCGATGGTCGATTTCTTTCTGCTCCTCGCCCTGGCCGGCGCGGGCGACGAGCTGCAAGGCATCAAGCGCGGCATCGTGGAGATGGCCGACGCGCTCGTCATCACCAAAGCGGATTCGGGCAACGAAGAAAAGGCTGAGGCGGCGCGCGCGGCGTACGAGAGCGCGCTGCGGCTTTTCCCGCCTTCCGCGTCGGGCTGGGCGCCGGCAGTGCAGACGTGCTCGGCGCTCACGGGCGAGGGCCTGGGCGCCGTCTGGGAAACGGTCGAGGCGTACTGCACCCACGCCAAAGGCACGGGCTTCTTCGCCGAGAACCGGCGGCGTCAGGCGCGCTACTGGATGCACCAGACCATCGAGCAGCGCCTGCGCGAGGATTTCCTGGCCGACCCTGCCGTGCAAGAGGCGCTCGCCGAGGCCGAGGCCGACGTGCTTGAAGGCCGCCTCGGCTCCTCCTCCGCCGCCGAGAAGCTGCTCCGGATTCATCGGCGCGGAGCGGACGACTGACTGCGCGGGTCCACGAATCGGCGGACCGACGAACGACGAATGACGATAGACGACGCTTGGCCGACTGGGATCGTCGTCCGTCCGTCGTCGGTTGTCGTGGGTTCACGGGCTTTGTTAGTAGCGGCTCGCGCTCGCCTCTTCCTCGCGGCGCCGGCGGCTCCACATGAAGGCGGCGGCGAGGAGCAGCACGAAGAGCAGCACGATGACGAGGAAGAACGTGCTGCGCCACCACGGCACGTCTACCACCTCCGGCTCGGCGGGGTCGGCGGGCGGCGGCGCGGCGGCCTGCGCGGTGTCCGGCTCCGCCGGCGCGTCCATCACGAGGTTGGCCTCCGAAGGCAGCGCGGCCGTGGCGAACTCGCCTACGGGCACGGGCTTGCCCGCCTCCGTCCACTTCTCGTAGAGACGGTAGCGGTCCACCAGATCGCTCGTGAAAAGCCAAAAGTGATCGCCACGCTCGGCCACGCGCGCGGCGCTCGTGTCCGGCATCTCGACCTGGTAGCCGAGGGGGATCACGTCGGGGTTGGCCGGGGCGTTGGCGGGGATGACCACCTGGCGCATCAGCCGGTTGATGAAGAAGGTTTTGTCCCGCTCGGCGGGGGCGACCTCGGCGCCGTCGATGAGGGCTTGGCCGGCGACGGGCGGGACCAGGCACGGGGCTGCCAGGAGGAGGCACAGGCACAGCGCTTTCGTTTTCATCGACGCCTCGCTTTCTGTGAGGAGGTGCGCTTTGCAGCAGGATTGCGGGCAAGCGCGGCCCCGCGCAGACGCACTCGCGCGGCGGGTGGCCGCAGCTTCTTCGTCCAATCTACGAAAAACCTACGGCGTCCGGTAGGCTCTTTTTCTGGGTAGTGGGTAGGCGGTAAGGGATCGTCCACCTCGGCGTTCCTGCTCTGTCATTTCGAGCGGAGTCGAGAAATCCGGCCGGGCGAAAGCGTCGTCTTCAGCGCAGACCCTTCCACTCGCTCCGCTCGGTCGGGATGACCCGCTCCCTCATCACTTATCGTTTGACCACTACCTTATTTCTGCGATCCGCCACATCATCTGCGATCTGCTACGGGCCGCAGTCGGCTACGACTCGGCCGAGGTCTTGAACCTGACGAGTGCCTCGTAGGCGAAGCTCGGGCGCGCGGCGAGCTTGCGGAGCTGGTGCACGGTGTCCTCTTCGAGAAAGGACGAGAAGCCGGGCACGTCTTGCATCTCGGCAGCGTCCACGGTCTTGAACCCCATGCTCCACGCGCCGAACTCGCGGCGCTCGACGGCGCCCTCGCGCAGCAGCACCACGTCGGTGTGGCGCTCGTCGGCGACGATGGTTTGGTAGAGGGCGCGCAGCGTCTCTTTCTCGCCTTCGAGCACTTGGATGAAGGCGCCGTCTTGGTAGAGCAAAAGGCCCGTCACGCCTAGGCGTTCGTTCTTCACGCGCGCCTTTTCGAGCAGCGCGGCGAGGTCGCGCTTGTCCATTTCGGCCGTGGCGGTGCTGGCGTAGATGAGCTGATACATGCGCCTGGGGCGTCCGCGTCTTGAGGATCGTTCGGGGCGGGCTTGCGGGCCGCCTGCGGGGCAGGGTTACGGCGTGTCGATCTCTTGGAAATGCAGGAGCATCTGCCGGCCGTAGCTCGGATCGCTGCGGAAGCTCTCGTCCTCGAAGCCCTTTTCCATGAAGCTGGTGAAGCCTTCCGGCATCTCTCCTGGGCCGACGTCGCCGAGGTGGCGGAAGCCCATCGTCCAGCTCTCGAAGTCGCGTGCCTCGGCGGCCTCGTCCATGAGCGTGATCACGTTGCGGTGGCGCGCGTCATCGCGGATGGTGGCGTAGAGGCCGCGCAGCGTCTCGGCCTCGCCTTCGATCAGCTGGAGGAAGGAGCCGCTGCGGTAGAGCAGCATCCCCGTCACGCCGAGGCGGTCGTTCTTGTCGCGCGCCTGGCGGAGCAGGTCGCTCAGGTCCGTGACATCCATCGGCCGGATGGCCGTGGAGGTGTACATGATGTGGTGGAGCGCGTCGCCGGTGGTGGGCATAGGCGGTCAGACCTCGATTTCGAGAAAGCGCTGGACGGTTTCGCTGGCGGTGCCGGACATGCCGGCCACGCGCTCCAAGATGGCCTCTTCGCTGGTGAAGGGCGTGAAGCCGGGCACGTCGGCGTGCTCGAGGCCGCCGAGGCCGCGGAAGGCCATGGCCCAATCGGGGAAGTCGCGCGCTTCGATGTCCGTGCGCGAGAGCGTGGTCACGTCGCGGTGCCGCTCGTCAGCGCGGATGCGCTCGTAGAGCTGGTCCACGACCGGCTCCTGGCCTTCGATCACCTGCAGAAAGGCGTCCTTGCGGTAGAGCAAGAGGCCGGAGATGTTGAGCCGGTCGTTGTTCTGGCGGCTCGTCCGGAGCAGATCCGCCAGGTCGCCCGTCCCCATCTCCTGCGTGGCGGTGCTGACGTAAATAAGCTGAAGCATAAAGCGAGAAGCGGTGGTGCGGCACTGCAAGGCTGATGAAAAAGTACACACGGCGGGCCGAGCCAGTCAAACGCCGCACGCGCTCACAGCCGAGCTGCGGCGGCTGCATGAAATCGTTACACCCCACGTAGCGCGTGCGTGCCGCGCCGGACCTCCGTGCGCGGCCCGAGGGTATGGAAACGTACGCGTGCACCTTCGCTCTGCGCGCAACGCCTTTTCAACAGCGCTTCCCTAACTGCCCTTCCGCCCCGTGAACACGCGTCCCTCCCCCGGCGATGCCGTCGCCCGCAGCGAGCGCGCCGACTTCATCCGCGCCATCATTGACGAAGACCTCGCCGAGGGCCGCCACGGCGGGCGCGTGGTCACGCGCTTCCCGCCCGAGCCGAACGGCTACCTCCACATCGGTCACGCCAAGGCCATCTGCCTCAACTTCGGCATCGCCGAGGAGTACGGCGCGCGCCCTGAGGTCGAAGAAGCGCGCTGCCACCTCCGCTTTGACGACACGAACCCGCTCACCGAGGAAGAGGAGTACGCCCACTCCATCCGCGAGGCCGTCCGCTGGCTCGGCTTCGACTGGGGCGATCACCTCTACTACGCCTCCGACTACCTCGAAACGTTTTACCAGTACGCCGTCAAGCTGATCAAAAACGGCAAGGCGTACGTGGACAGCCAGAGCGAAGAAGAGATGCGGCGCCGGCGCGGCACCGTCACCGCGCCGGGCGAGGACAGCCCCTACCGCGAGCGCACGCCCGAAGAGAACCTCGGCCTTTTCGAGCGGATGCGCGCGGGCGAGTTCCCCGACGGCGCCCACGTCCTCCGCGCGAAGATCGACATGGCCGCCCCGCTGATGATCCTGCGCGACCCGCCCCTCTTCCGCATCCGCCGCGCGCACCACTACCGCTCCGCCGCCGAGGGCTGGACGATTTGGCCGATGTACGACTTCGCCCACCCGCTCGAAGACGCCATCGAGGGCGTGACGCACTCCTTGTGCACGCTCGAGTTCGACAACAACCGCCGCGTCTACGACTGGGTCCTGGAGCACTGCCTGGATGCGGAAGCGCTGCCCGACCGCCCGCGCCAGTACGAGTTCGCCCGGCTCAACCTCGGCTACACGGTGATGAGCAAGCGCAAGCTCTTGCAGCTTGTCGAGGAAGGGCACGTCCAGGGGTGGGACGACCCGCGCCTGCCCACGATCTTCGGCCTCAGGCGGCGCGGCGTCACGTCCGAGGCCATCCGCGCCTTTTGCACCACCATCGGCATCACGCGCGCGGACTCCCGCGTGGAGATCGGTCTTTTCGAGCACACCCTGCGCGACGATTTGAACGCGAAGGCGCCGCGCGTCATGGCCGTCCTCGACCCGCTCAAGGTCACCCTCACGAGCTTCCCCGAAGGCGAGACGGACTGGATCGAGGCGCCCTACTGGCCGCACGACGTGAAGCCGCCCGAGAATCAACCTGAAAAACGCGAGGTCCCCTTCACGCGCACGCTCTACATCGAGCGCGATGATTTCTCGGAAGAGCCGCCCGAAGGCTTCTACCGCCTGGCGCCGGGCCGCGAGGTGCGCCTGCGCTACGGTTATTTTATTACCTGCGAGGACGTCATCAAAGACGAGGACGGCGAAGTCATCGAACTCCGCTGCACGCACGACCCCTCGACGCGCGGCGGCGACGCGCCGGACGGCCGCAGCCCCGCCGGCACCATCCACTGGGTTTCGGAAAAACACGCCGTCCCCGCCGAGGTCCGCCTCTACGACCGCCTCTTTTCGGTGCCCGACCCCGACGCGCGCGAAGGCGACTTCCGCGAGCACCTCAACCCGGACTCCCTGCGCACGCTCCAAGCCTGCGTCGAGCCGAGCGTAAAGGGCGACGCGCCCGGTACGCGCTACCAGTTCGAGCGGCAGGGCTACTTCTGGCCCGACCCGGAGGACTCGTCGCCGGAGGCGCTCGTCTTCAACCAGATCGTCCCCTTGCGCGACACGTGGGCCGAGCGCGAGCAGGCCCAGCGCCGCGACCTCCTCAAGCAGCGCCGCCGCGAGAAAGAGGCCGAGAAAAAACGTCAGCGCCGCTTGGCCGAAAAGGCCGAGCGCGACCCCGCCGCCGGCTTCTCGCCCGAGCAAAGAGCTCGCTTCGAGCGCTACCGCCAGGGACTCGGCCTCGACGCCGCGGACGCCGCCCTCCTGGCCGAGGACGCCGCGCTGGCCGCCTTTTTCGAGCGCGCCATCGAGGCCCACGAGGAGCCACATTCGGTAGCCAACTGGATCGTCAACGAGCTGATGCGCGCGCTCAAGGAGACGCCGCTCGACGCGCTCCCCTTCGGCGCGGCGGCGCTCGGACGGCTCGTGGCGCTCCTGGACGAGGACGCCATCTCCAGCCGCGCGGCCAAGACGGTGTTCGAAGAGATGCTCCAAACGGGCGCCGATCCCGAGGCCGTCGTCGCAGAAAAAGGCCTCCGCCAGATGGACGACGCTGAGGCGCTAAAGGCCGTGGCCGAAGAAGTCGTGGCCGCGCACCCGGATGAGGCGGCGCGCTACCGTGAGGGTAAGAAGGGCCTCATCGGCTTCTTCATGGGCCGCGTCATGCAGAAGACGCGCGGCAAGGCCAACCCGGAGCAGGCACGCACGTTGCTCCAAGACGCGCTCGGCGACTGACGGCTTCTTGCTCTGTTGGGAGCGGTTGGTGATTGAGCGCACCCCGCCACGGGGTGGCAGCAGCAAGCAGGCAGCGAGCCGAAGCGCCTCGCCTCAGCCGAGTGACTCCAACCGCTCGATCAGTGCTTCGGCGTCGGCGGAGCCACGCGCGCGCCTCCGCCGCGTCGTAGTCTTGCAGGTCATAATCGGCGGCGAGGCGTTCTTCGAGCAGCTTCTGGATGAGCGCTGCCGTATCGCTGGGAAGTTGTCCCATGCGGACGAAGTGCTTGCTCAGCAACTTGGGTAGCGCCGCGTGCGAGCGGGCCTCAACCTGAACGGTCAAGAGCGCGCCTTTGCCGGCAGCGTGGACAGCGTAGTAGGCCGCTGAGATCGCGCGGCTGTTTCGGTCGCGGCGCATCAGGGAGCGGGCGTCTTCGAGCCGTAACGCCGCCTCTTCGAGCCAGTCCTGCGCGTCACTCAAAGCAGCACCCCGCCCTCGGCTGCACGCGCCGCACCCGTGGTGCCGCGGCGCACGTCGGTGGCGCTCGCCACCTTCGGCATAGCGAAAAAGCGGAAATCAACCTCGCGGTCAAAAGCCACGCCGACGTCTATGATTTCGCTTTGCACGTCTGAGCGGTCGTATCCCTCGTCGGGAAACACGGCTAGCACGTGGAGCACGTCAGGGTCGCCCTGCGGCTCGTAGGGGTCGTCAGGCAGGGCGTAGAGCGCGTCGAGGCGCTCGCCGAAGTGCGCGCGCAGGCGGTCGGCGAGCACGTCGAGCGCGAGCGAGCGCGTCAGCGGGGCGGTGGCTTCGGCCATGACGGAGGAAGGCAAGAGGAGAAGTGTCGCACAAAGCAGAAACGCCGCCGAGGGCGGGCAGGTCCGCCGCCTCACGAGCGAAGCAGCGCTCTGAACCCGGCCTGCTCGAAGTGCTGATCTGCCGTGAGCGCTTCGAGCAAACCGTGCCGACGCATGACGACGAAGGAAACACAATCCGGTTAGCCCCCACGCCTTGTCCGGGCGCTGGCGGTAGAGCGCGAAGCCTTCTTGGAAGAGGTCTTCGGTGAGCGGGAGGATCTTCACCGCGACATCCCGCTCCAGTTGTCGAAGATACCGGATCACGCTCTCGCGGTAGCGCGGCGCAGAGAGGTAGTTGCCAATTTCCATGATGACGGTGCGCGTCGTTACCACGCGCGTGCCCTCGGCGCGCAGCTCTCCAGTGACTTCGAGCGCCGCCGCATGATGCCGCTCGCGCTTCACCGCCAGAGCGATGGCGTACGAAGCATCGAGGTAGACCATGCTATCCATCGAGGTCGTGCGTCCGGCCATAGAGGTCGCGCTCGTACGTCACCGAGGCATCTTCGGGACCGTCAAGCTTAGCGTCTATTAGAATCTGAAACGAGGAATACGGCTCCGCCTTGCCTTCATCTTCAGCCTCCTCGATGTCTTCCGTTGCAACTTGAAGATCTTCGAGGATCGTGGCAGCATAGCGTTCCTGTTCTGGCTCCGGGAGCTTTTCGAGCGCTTCGATGGCCGTTTTCAACAGCTCTGTCATGGCGATTTTCCTCAGGTAGATTAGGGAAGCGCCTGCCGGGCAAACGCGCGCAGCGTGTGGAAAGTGCCCCCCCTCAGCCCAGCGCCTCGGTGGCGCGGCGCATACGGCGGGTGCAGCGCTTGCGGCCCAGGACCGCCATCAGCTCGAAGAGGCTCGGGCCGAACGTGCGCCCGCTGACGGCCAGGCGCGTGGGGTGGATGAGGCGGCCGGCGCCGGCGTCGCGCTCCTCGGCCAGGGCGCGCAGGGTTTCTTCCGTCGTCTCTTCGGTGAAGGCGTCGAGCGCGTCGAGCCGTTCGGCGTAGGCGCGCAGGAGATCGGCCGAGTCGCTCTTCCAGCGCTTTTTGACGCCCTTCTCGTCGTACTCGGTGGGATCCTCGAAGAAGAAGGCGTGCTCTTCGGCCAGCTCACGGGCGAAGGTGAGGCGCTCTTGCATCAGCGCGGCCACCTCTTCGAGGTAGGCGCCGTCCGGGTCGTAGCCGTGTTTTTCGAGCGAGGGGCGTACGCGGGCGGCCAATTCCTCAGGCGCGAGGCGGCGCAGGAACTGCTCGTTGTACCAGCGCAGCTTGTCCGGATTGAACTGCACGCCGCTGGAGCCGACGCGCTCCAAGGAGAACGCCTCGACCAGCTCGTCCAGCGTGAAGACCTCCTGCTCGGTGCCCGGATTCCATCCGAGGAAGGCGAGGAAGTTCACCAGCGCGCCCGGCTCGTAGCCCGCCTCGACGTAGTCCTTGACGAAGACGGGGATGCCCAGCGCGTCGGCGTCGCGCTTGGAGAGCTTGCCGCCCTCGGGGCTGAGAATGAGCGGGAGGTGCGCAAACGCGGGCGGCTCCCACCCCAGCGCCTCGTACATCAGGACATGCTTGGGCGTGGACGGCAGCCATTCCTCCCCGCGGACCACGTGCGTGATGCCCATGAGGTGGTCGTCCACGACGTTGGCGAGGTGGTACGTGGGCATCCCGTCGCTTTTGATGAGCACTTGGTCGTCGAGCTTGCCCGAGTCGAAGCTCACGCTCCCGCGTACGGCGTCGTCAAAGCGCACGGACTCGCCCTGAGGCACCTTGAGGCGGATGACGTGCTCAGCGCCTTCGCTGAGAAGCTTCTGCACCTCGTCGTCCGGGAGGGTGAGGGCGTTGCGCATCTGCGCGCGCGTGGCGGCGTCGTACTTGGGCGCGGGGTTTTCGTCGGTGGCCAGGTCCGTGCGCATCCGCTCCAGTTCTTCCTTCGTGTCGAAGGCGTAGTAGGCGTGGCCGCTCTCGAGGAGGCGCTGCGCGTGCTCGTGGTACATCGCTTTGCGCTCGCTCTGGCGGTAGGGCGCGGCCTCGTCTTCCTTGCCCGGCCCTTCGTCAAAGGGCAGGCCGGCCCAGTCGAGCGCGCGGAGGATGTCGGCTTCGGCGTCCTCAACGAAGCGCTCGCGGTCGGTGTCTTCGATGCGGAGGAGGAAGCGGCCGCCGTGCTTTTTCGCCAGGAGGTAGTTGTACAAAGCCGTACGCAGCCCGCCGATGTGGAGGTAGCCGGTGGGACTCGGCGCGAAGCGGACGCGCACCGCTTGCGTGGCGGCGTCCTGTTTAAGGGCACTTGGCGTGTCAGAGGTGGGCATAAGCGGGTGGTCGGGCGAAGCGGAGGTTGAGGAATCGGTGCAGTTGGTACGTCGAGGATAAGCAGCGCTGCAAAGGTGGGTTCCGTTTTGAGTGTAGGGGGATGGGGGCGCGGGGGCGTGGGAAAGGGTTCAATCCAGGCTTCTTCTCATCTCCGCGCTTGGCCGCCCTCCTGCTCGCCTTCGCGGCGCGTCGTAGAAACCCTTGGGCGTACCCTGTGTTTAACGCCCCGCATAGATCGCGGCCTCGCCGGCACCGCCTCTGCCCCTCTCTGGTGCCTCTCTTTTACTGATTTCGGAATTACGCACGTCTTCTATTTTATGAACACCCCCCGTCTTTTCACGACGCCCCGCGTGCTGCTTTCTGCTGTGCTGCTTGCCTTTGCCGCGCTCGGCGCTCCGGCGGCGCACGCGCAGCAGCAGCCCGCCGGGGCCGACACCTCGGAAGCGCTCCTCGAGGAAGCCATGCCGCCGGGGCAGGTGGTAGACGGCATCGCCGCCGTGGTGGGCGATGAGATCATCCTGCGTTCGGAGGTGGACGCGCTCGTGGCCAACACGCTCCAGCGCCAGGAGGCGGCCGGCCAGAGCGCGGGCTACTCATCGGCGTTGTGGATGGACGCGCTCAACGAACTCATCAACCAGAAAGTCCTCTCCGAAGAGGCCGAGCGCGACACCACCATCCGCGCGACGGAGGAGCAGGTGCAGCAGGCGCTCGATCAGCGCATCGAAGGGATCATCGCGCAGGCCGGCAGCCAGGAGCGCGTCGAAGAACTCTACGGCAAGAGCGTGATCCAGCTCAAAGACGACTTCCGCGACGACTTCCGCGAGCAGCTTCTGGCCGAGCAGCTCCAAGGCCGCAAGCTGCGCTCCATCGACATCACGCCGAGCGAGGTGCGCGAGTGGTTCGAGGCCATCCCGCAGGACTCGCTCCCGGAGCTGCCCGAGACCGTGCGCCTGGCCCACATCGTGCGCTACCCGCAGGCCTCCGAAGAGGAGCGCGAGGAGGCGCGTGAGATCATCACCGCCATCCGCGACTCCATCGTCGCCGGCGGCGCCGCCTTTGAGGAGATGGCGCGCCAGTTCTCGGACGACCCCGGCTCGGCTTCTTCGGGCGGGCGGATCGAGGGGGCGCAGCTAAGCGCGCTCTTCCCTGAGTTCGCCGCCGTGGCCGCGCGCGTGCCCGTGGGCGAGGTCTCGCAGCCGTTCACCACGCCCCTGGGCTACCACATCGTGCGCGTGAACGCGCGCCAGGGCAACACGGTGGACTTCAACCACGTCCTCATCCGCATTGACGACAGCGAGGCCGACCCGACGGAGGCCATCGAGTACCTGCGCGCCGTGCGCGACTCGCTCGACGAGTACGAGGTGCCCTTCGAGCTGATGGCGCGCCGCCACTCCGAGGAGGAGGCCTCGTCCAGGCTCGGCGGGCGCGTGGTGGCCCCGCGTACGGGCACGCGCGACCTCGTTTTGAGCGCGCTCGGTCCCTCGTGGCGCGGCACCATCTCCGGCCTTGAAGAAGGCGAGATCAGCCAGCCTACCGAGGTCGAGCTTTTGGACGGACGGCGCGCTTACCACATCGTCAAGCTCCAGCAGCGCCTGCCCGCCCACCGCGTGAGCCTGAAAACGGATTACGACCGCATCAAGGAGTTCGCCCTGCAAGAGAAGCGCGCGCGCGCCCTCGAAGAATGGATCGCCAAGCTGCGCGAGGACATCTACGTGGACATCCGCGTGGACCCGGACGACCTCACGGCGGCGCGGTAGGTCCTGGCCCGTGGCGAGCTACACGCTTTCATGACTCGGCTTTCCGTTCTCCCCTTCTTAGCTGCCGCCGGGTGCTCGCTTCTCGTGGCTGACTGCGCCTCGGCTCGTGAGCCGGCGTACGCATCGTACCAGCCGGCGGCCTGGTCGCCGGACGAAGGCGCCGTCTTCGTTACCGTGACCGATGACCGTTCGGGGCAACCTATCCCTGGCGCAACCGTGCTGATCCCGGCCCTCCGCCTCGGCAGCGCGACGAACAGGAGCGGAGAAGCCATGTTCGTGAATGTGCCGCCCGGCTCCGCGATCTTTCATGCTCCCCCGTACGTAGGCTTCGAGGCATGGGAGCGAGAGGTCACGGTGCACAAAGGCGTAATCACCGGTGTGGAGATTGCGCTCACGCCCGCGCCGCTTGAGTCTTTGCAGGACAAGGACAGGAGCCGCTGAAGCCGCCGTCCTGGAACCGCCGCCCTGCCTGCGCTCGCATCCCTTCACCACTTACCTTTTCCCTCACCTATGCCGGACGCTCCTCCACTTGCGACGGACCTCAAAACTGCGGACCCCGACACGCTTGACGCCCTGCACGACGCCTACGCCCGCCTGCGCCGCGAGATCGGTAAAGTGATCGTCGGCCAAGAGGAGATCGTGCAGATGGTGTGCGTGGCGCTCCTGGCGCAGGGGCACGTCCTCCTCGTCGGCGTGCCGGGCTTGGCGAAGACGCTCTTGGTGCGCACGCTCGCCTCGGCGCTCGACCTCGACTTCAGCCGCATCCAGTTCACGCCGGACCTGATGCCCTCGGACATCACCGGCACCGAGATTATCCAGCAGCAAGGCGGCGCGGACGGAGAGCGCCGGTTCCAATTCGCGCGCGGCCCCGTCTTTGCCAACGTCGTCCTGGCCGACGAGATCAACCGCACGCCGCCTAAGACGCAGGCCGCGCTCCTCGAGGCGATGCAGGAGCACCACGTCACCGCCGCCGGCGAGACGTTCGTGCTCGAAGAGCCGTTCTTCGTCCTCGCCACGCAGAACCCGATTGAGCAAGAGGGCACCTACCCGCTCCCCGAGGCGCAGCTCGACCGCTTCATGCTCAACCTCTGGCTCGATTATCCTTCTTTCGATGAGGAAGTAGACGTCGTGCGCGGCACCACGGGCGCGCCCCGGCCCTCGACCGAGCCGGTGATGAGCGTGCAGGAGATGCTCGACTACCAAGCCTTCGTCCGCGAGATCCCCGTGGCCGATAACGTGATCGAGTACGCCGTGCGCCTGGTGAGCAAGACGCGCCCCGGCCGCCCCGACGCGCCCGACTTCGTGAACGAGTACCTGCGCTACGGCGCCGGCCCGCGCGCCTCGCAGTACCTCATCCTAGGCGCCAAAGCGCTCGCCGCCCTCGACGACCGCCCCACGCCGCTCTCCGAGGACGTGCGCCGCATGGCCATCCCCGTGCTGCGCCACCGCATCGTCCCCAACTTCAACGCCGAGGCCGACGGCGTTTCTTCCGTAGACATCATCCGCCGCCTCTTAAAGGACTGATGGCCGTCCGCGCCGCCATGCCCACGCTCACGATCCGCCTCGCCAAAAAGCCGGACGGCACGAGCGTCCTCGCCTGCACGCGGCCCGACGGCTCGCAGACGCGGCAACGCCACCGCCACGCCTTTTTCCCGCTCCACGACCTCGCGCACTACGCCGCCGAAACGACGCTTGAGCTAAACCGCGGCTTCTACGGCCTCCTCGCCGAGGGGTGGAACGTCACCGACTTCGGCACGCGCCCTCTCCCGGACGACGCCGCCGAGGCCGCGCTGGCCGAAGCGATAGCCGGCCTGCTCGATGGGGAACGCGCCACCGGCACCGCGCCCAAAGCGGACGACTTCAACGCCATGCTCAAAGCCGTCCTGGAGCAGATGGGCCACGCGCACGACCGACTCATAACCGCCGAGGAGCTACGCGCAATACGCCACCGGCTCGCAGCGCTTTCGGGGCGATGGACACAACTCGAAGCCGGCGGCGAAATGGAGCTTGCGTTTGCCGCCACGCCCGCCCGGCAGAAAAGCGGCACCGCCGGAAACGCGCCTTTCGAGAACTGACGTCCGACGTGGCACAGCAGCGCTCGCGCACCGACCTCTCCGGCCTGCACCTGCTCCTTGTGGGCGGCGGGCACGCCATGCTCCCCTCGCTCCAGCGTGCGGTGCGGTGGACGGAAAAAGGCGCGCGCGTCACGCTCGTCAGCGACGGGCGGCACTTCTACTACTCCGGCATGGTGCCTGAACACCTCGGCGGCGTCTACGCGGCGGAGGACGTGCGCATCGACCTCGCCGCCGTGTGCCAGCAAACCGGCGCGTGCTTTGTCGAGGACGCCGTGGCGCGGCTCGACCCCTCTGCAAAGAAGATCGCCACGCGCGGCGGCCGGGAGATAGCGTACGACCTGGCCGCCTTCGACATCGGCGCTGAGAACCCCGGCGAGGCCGGCGGCGCCATCCCCACGAAGCCGCTCTGCCGCACCGAGGCGCTCGAGCGGCGCGTGCAAGAGGTGCTGAGCAGCCGGGATGAAACGCTGCGCCTTGTCATCGCTGGGGGCGGGGCGGCGGGCACGGAGATCGCCCTGAACCTGACGGGCCGCTTCGCCGCGCACGGCCGGAAACAGGCGCTCCGCCTCACGCTCGTCGAGCCGTCGGAACGTCTTCTGCCCGGCTTTCCAGAAGGGATGCGCCGGTGGGCCACGCGCACGCTCCGCCAACGCGGCGCCGCGATCCGCACCGGCGCGCGCGTAGCCTCTGCTGAGGACGGGCAGGCGAGACTCGCCTCCGGCGATGCGCTCCTCGCCAACGCGGTCCTCTGGGCCACCGGCTCGGCCGCGCCCTCACTCTTCGCCGAGGCAAGTCTGGTTTGTGATGCCGAAGGCTTCGTGCGCGTCCTCCCGTCGCTGCAATGTGAAGAAGAGCCGGCGCTCTTCGCGGCGGGCGACAGCGCCGTGGTGGCCGGCCACAAAAGCCTCGCGCGCATCGGCGTGCACGCCGTCAAGCAAGGGCACACGCTGGCGAAAAACCTTGACCGTGCGATGCAGCAGCTCGCTTCGGGAGGAAAACTGGACCGCGTGGCGATGGAGCCGTTCAGGCCGTTTCCCGTGGCGCCGCTCATTCTCTCCACCGGCGCGTCCGAGGGCCTGTGGACGGCGCGCGGGCGCTGGCTGTGCGGACGCCCGCTCCTGCGCCTGAAGCATTTCGTAGACCGCCGATGGATTCGCCAGTATCACCACCGCAGCCGCTGGACCGGCGCGCCGTTCTGGGCGCTCTGGGACGCTGACGCCGCTTCCACCCACGGCCGCCCTACCTAATGATGTTTGCTTCTGCCCGCCTTTTTCCGTGTGCGCTCATCGTGGTCACCGCGCTGGCCGCCTGCGCGCCCGCCGCTCCCACCGATGCCGCGTCGCCCGCGGCTCTGGAACAGGCGCCGCCGCTCGACCTCCCGGCGCTGGAGCGTGCCGTGCACCGGCGCGTCAACGCCGAGCGGACGGCGCGCGGCCTCAGAGCGCTCGCGTGGAACGACGCCCTGCACCCCCTCGCCCGCGCGCACAGCCGCGACATGGTCCGCCGCGATTTCTTCGCCCACGTCAACCCGGACGGCCAGGACGCCGCCGCCCGCGCCGACGCCGCCGAACTGACCTGCGTGAAAACGCTCGGCAAGGGCCGCACGGCCGAGGGCATGGGCGAAAACCTTTTGGCGACGAGCCGCCTGGCCGCCATCCGCGACACGTACGCGCGCCGGTCCGATGCCCCACGCGGCGAATCCGAGCACGTCGCCCGCCGGTACGAGTGGAAGACGCTCGAAGAGATCGCCGAGGAGACCGTGAGCGGGTGGATGCAGAGCGCGCCGCACCGCGCCAACCTCCTCGACCCGCTCTACGAGACGCACGCGCTGGGCATCGCCCTCGCCGAGAACGGGCAAGACGCCGGGCGGCTCTTCATCACGCAAAACCTTTGCTGACGGCGCTCGGCCTTTGCACGCTTAGAGACTGTTTGGCAATACGTGTTTCCCCCCTTCAAAGGGGGATTCGATCTGCTGTCGGGTGAGGCATTCTAAAACCTCAACAGTCTCTTACTGCGCGAGACCGCCATGCCGCCGAAGACGCTGATGACCGCAGCCGCAGCTTTTCAGGCGCTCTACGGCACGGCGCTTTTGTTTCTGCCAGAGCGGGTGAGCCACCTGTTCCTCGCCGGCGGTGCTCCCGAGGCTTTCTTCGCGCAGCAATTGGGTACGGCGCTCCTCGGCTTCGCCGCTCTGAACTGGATAGCGCGCGCCTCTCTTCTGGGCGGCATCTACGGCCGGGCCGTGGTGGTGGGCAACCTGACCTTCTTCACCGCGAACGCGCTGCTGCTGTTGGGCCGCGCGCTGGAAACGCCATCGGCAGGCTTCCTCTGGGGGAATCTCGTGATCGTGGCGGCGCTCGCTTCCGGGTTCGCCCTGCTGCTCTTCCAAAGAGCAGAGCCGTAACTTCTTTTCGCCCATTCGCCCCCTTCCTCCGTCATGCCCACCGATAAGCACTGCGCCGCCCGCCTGGCCGAGCGCGTGGATTTCACGGATGACCTGGCGCTCTTCCGCTTCCGCCTGGACGAGGAGATCGGCTTTACGCCGGGGCAGTACGCCACGCTGGCCCTCGAACCGCGCGAGGGCGAGCGGCTTTTGCAGCGGCCGTACTCCGTGGCCTCGGCGCCGCACGAGGACACCTTCGACTTCTTCGTGGAGCGCGTCGAGGGCGGGGCGCTCACCGAGCGGCTCTGGGACCTGGAGCCGGGCGCGCGTTGCTGGGTGCGCCGCCGCGTGGTGGGCCGCTTCACGCTCGACGCCGGGAGCGGGCGCCGGCGCCACGTCATGGCCGCCACGGTGACGGGCGTGGGGCCGTACGTGAGCATCGTCCGCGCGCAGCAGCACGCCTTGCAAAAGGGCACGCTCGATGGCGAGCCGCACCGCCTGCTTGTCCTCCACGGCGCGAGCCGGTCCTGGGAGCTGGGGTCCTACCGCGAGGAGCTGGCCGCCATGAGCGACGGCGCCGCCGACTGGCTCACCTACGTCCCCACCGTGAGCCGCCTCTGGGACGACCCCGGCTGGACCGGCGAGACGGGCCGCGTCGAGGACGTCCTGCGCAAGCACATGGACGCCGCCGGCTTCACCGCCGAGAACGCCGTGGGCTACGCCTGCGGCCATCCGCAGATGATCGAGAACGTGAAAGGCGTCCTGGCCCGCGCCGGCTTCTCCGCCGATCATGTCCATGAAGAGAAATATTTCCGCGAGGCCGCCTCGGCAGAGAAGACGGCGTAGCTACGCCCGCCCCTCGGCAAAGCGACGCAGGGCGCTCGCGGCGTCGAGGCCGGTTTCGAGGGCTTTTTCCACGCGGCCTTTGCCTGCGAGCGCATCGCCAGCGAAGAAGAGGCCGGCCGGTTGGGCCTCGGCCAGCGCTTCGGCGTCGGCGGCTTTTTCGGGGAGGGCGTAGCGCCAGCCTTGCTTGTCGGCCCAGGCGGGCTGGCGCAGGTCCTGGCCCAAGAGTACGCTCACCTTTTCGGCGGCTTCGGGCACGAGCGCGTCGAGATCATCGCGGAAGCGCGGCGTGCTCCACGCGGGCGCCATCTGCGCGATGACGAGGCTCTCGCCGTCGGGGACGTGGCCGGGCTTGTCCTCCTCGAACGAGAGCCAGGCGATGGCGTGCTCGCCGTCCGTGTTGAGGAGCGCGTAGAAGTCGCCGGGCCTCTCGATGCGGCGGCCGTAGCTCAGGACGAGCGTAAGCTGCTGCCGGTACGCGGCGCCGCCGAGCGCTTCGGTGAGGGCGTCTTGCAGGGCGCTGTCCATCCGACTCTCGGCCAGGAGATCGCGCGTTTGCGGGGCGGGCGGCGTCAAAAGCACGGCGTCGAACGGGCCGTGCCGGGCGCCGTCGGTATCCGCGAGCGTCCAGCCGCCGGCGTTTTCTTCGAGGCGGCGGACGCGCGTTTGCAGGTGCACCTCGGCGCCGGCGGCTTCGGCGAGGAGCTTGCCCAGAGAGCTGATGCCGCTGCGGTAAGTCCACTTCGGCGAGCGGTTGCGCGCGGGGTCGCCCTCGGAAATCTCGTTCTCGGCGCTGAAGGTCCACACCGGGCGGGCGATGTCTACCAGCTCGCCTGCCGGCAGCTTTTCGCGCACGAGGCGATGGATGCGCGCGGCGTCGTCCGTCTGAAAGTAGTTGGCGCCGTGGTCGTAGCAGGCGCCGTTCTTCCGCCGTGTGGCGGCGCGCCCGCCAAAGCCTCGGCTTTTCTCAAAGACGGTGACGGCGCAGCCGGGCGCGTCGCGCAGTGCAAAGGCCGCGCCCAAGCCAGCCATGCCCGCGCCCACGATGGCGATCCTTTTTTCCTCAAACATGGTGCTCTTCTGCGATGCAACTACGTTGAACGGCGGTGTGCAGCGCCCCCTCTCCCATTCACCCACTCGCCCTCTCCCAGGCAGGGAGCCTTTTGGCGGCGGCTTGCGTTAGGGGCGTGCCTTTTCTACCGGAGACCGCACTATGAAAATCCTCGCCCGCATCCTCGCGCTTTTTCTCATCATGCCGGTGGTCGAGCTGTTCCTGCTCGTCCAGCTGGAAAAGCTCGCGGACGACTTCACCGGCGGCTACGGGCTGCTCTTCACGCTGGCGGTCATCTTCGTCACGGGCGTTTTGGGCAGCTACCTGGCCAAGCGCGAGGGCCTCTCCGTGTGGAACCGTTTGCAGAGCCGCCTCGACGAGGGCGGGCTGCCGGGCAAGGAGCTGCTCGATGGCGTGATCATCCTCATCGCCGGGGCGCTTTTGATTACGCCGGGCGTCTTGACGGACTTCTTCGGCTTCATCGGCCTGATCCCGTTCACGCGCGCGGGCGTGCGCAAGCTGGTGATGAAGCGGATCAAGCGCGCGGTCAAAAACGGGACGATCCAGACGGGCTTCGGCGGCTTTGGAAGTGCCTCGGCATGGGACGCGCCAGACGAGGCCGGGGGCGCCTTTTACGCGGGTGAGGGCTTCCCGGAAGAAGGCTTCCCCGCAGAAGACTTCCCCCCGGAAGGCAGAACGTCAAAACACCAGGGCGAAGCCGCCTGGCGCGGCGCGCCCCGAGACGTGCCCGGCCACGCTGAGGAGGTCGGCCAGACGCGCGCGCGAGGCCAGGAGCGCGACGCCATCAAGGACCAGTAGCCCCAGCCCCTGGACGATGAGCGCCGTGCCGTGCCCGCGCCATGCCTCGGCGCTCTTGACGCCGCGGTAGCCGGCCACCACCATCGCCGCGCCGACGCCGGCGTAGGCCACGTTGAGGCCCATGTTCAAGAGGAGGAGGTCGTGCAGTCCGCGCTCGGCCGCCAGCGCCTCGGCGAAAGCGGAGGTGGTCGTCCCCGCCCCCCCGATCAGCCCCGGCACGGCGATGCCCAAGTTTACCACGCCCCAGACGCCCGCCTGCAGCCCAAAGCCGAAGCGTGCCGGGTGCGCCGCCCGGCGCGTCGAGAGGACGAGCGCCAAGCCGCCCGCCGCGTTCAGGCCGCCCCATGCGGCCACGCGCCAGAGGTGATCGCGCTCCGCGTCCATGCGCGCGGCGGCAAGCTGATGCACGGCTTCGGCGTCCTGCGCCTCGGCTGCGACCGGCACGAGGGCGAACCCGGCAGCCACGATCAGCGCGCAGCACAGCAGCAAAGGGTTTGCGCGAGCGCCGCTTCTCACCCGCGTCATCCCGCGTACCCGTTGGTGCGGATGGCAGAGGCGCCCCACGCCTGAGCCAACTGGCCGATCATCGTGCGCTCGTGGTCGTTGAACGCGCCGTCGGCGTGGGCGATGTAGTGGAGGTCGTCCAGGACGATGAGGCGTTGGATCATGGGCAGCGTCTCCTTGATGGCACCTACGGAGCGCGCGAGCGCCTCTTCGCTGGGCTGCTGCGCGTAGAAGGCAAGCACGCCGCGCAAGACCTCACGGATCTCCTCTTCGCTCATCTCCGGCTTCCACGCACGCGCGCGCTCGATGATGGCGGCGATCTCCGCGTCGCTCAGCTCGCCGTCCGTGCTGTGCGCCACGACGAGGTAGACCAGGCCGATGTCGTGCAGGAGGCTCCACGACGGGAGCGCCTCGACCTCGGCGGTGGTCTGGCTCAGGAGCGCTTCGGCGGCGGGCTTGAGCCGCCAGGCCTCGGCCAGCGCGCCGATGAGGCTCCGCTCGCTTGAGAGGAGCACGCCATCGGCCTCGGCGATGCGGACGAGGTCTTCGAGCGCGCGGCGGCGGGCCTCCTCGCTGAGCGACGCGGCCAGCGCATGGATGGAACGCAAGACCTCGGCGCCGGCTTTCTCCTCCTCGTCCTCTTCAAGGTAGACGGCCATGGCTTCGAGGACGAGTTCCTGCGCGGCCTCGGCGTCGAGGCCGTCGTCCCACATCTCGAGGCAGCGCGTGACGGTGCGCAGCTCGTCGCCGCTGAGGTCGTAGTCCGTGCCGTAGGCGAGGGCGACGTAGATGAGGGCGAGGTCGTGCGTATCGGTCCAGGTGTCCTTGGGCTGGCTCATGGCGGCAGGCCGTCAGGGAAGGTTGCAGGGCAAGTTGTAAGGCAACGGGGGCTTAGCTGGAAGAATAGCAACGCGCCGGGCCAAACCCAAATGCAGAAGCCCTCGTGAACAGAAATTTTCAATCTAAACTGAAAGCCGGCTACGCTCGCTCATAGTGGTGCTCGATAGCATCGGCCAACTCGCGGTCCACCTCTTGCCATCCGCCGTCCTCGTACCACGCTATGAGCGCCTGCACGATGGCGTCCTTGTCCTTACCGGCGGCGCGCTCGCGGTCGAAGAGCGCCTGCGCCGCCTCCGGGCGCGGCCCCCACTGAAACAGCTCCGTTCCCTCCTCGCCGAAGGCGACGAGTTTGGGGATGCTGCGCCCGCCCGAGGCGCTGAGGTACGCGTCCATGATGTCGAGGTTGTCGTCGCGCAAAAGGATGCGCAGCGTGACGTGCTTGGAGAGCCGAGCCGCCTCGACGAGGACGGGCAGGCAGAAAGCCGAGTCGCCGCACCACGCCTCGGTGAGCACCATCCAAAGCTGCGGCGCCTCGATCTGCGCCATCGCCTCGCGCAGACGCGCCGACGGCTCGTAGGCCGCGTGCACATGCTCGGAGCGCTCGCGGTTGTAGGCGACGTAGTGGTGCATCTTGCGCGCCTCCTTGTCGAGGCCGGCCACGGGCGCCTCGGCCTCCTGCTGCCATTTTTCGAGATAGTCCTCATACGAAAGCCCCCGGTGCGGGCGCTGCGCGCGGAAGAAGTCTTTCATGGGCTTCGCAGGGAGAATAGGAGCGCGTGCTCGGCGCCGGATGAGGACGACGAGGATACTCGGGCCGTTTGCTTAGCGTCGCCAGAAACAAAAAAACCCGCCAGCCGCATCTACTGCGACTCGCGGGAAAGGGTAGGCCCAGAGGGATTCGAACCCCCGACCCGCTGATTAAGAGTCAGCTGCTCTACCAACTGAGCTATGGGCCTCTGTTCACCTAATAACAACTTTCTTAACGATACCCCGCTTCCCTTTGTTCATCCAGCGGCGTGAAGTCTCTGCGCAGAGCAGCCGCTTCCTGTGAGAAGGAAGCGCCGCGCGTCCTCCATCACAAGCTGAACGAGCATGTCAGCACGGTTTCGCCGCGCGCGGCGGTGCAGACGGAGAGCGTGGCTCCCAAGGCGCTGGCGTAACGGCGCAGCGCGCGTAGCTCCTGCTCGGGGGAAGCGCGCGCGGCCTCGTCCTCGTCAGCGGTGGTTTCGCGCGCGGTGGTAGTGACGCGCAGCACGCCTTGCTCGCCCTCGGCGCAGAGTTCGAGAAAGACGGCGCGCACCTGAACGCGCTGCACGGCGTGCTCGACGGCCTCCGCAGCAAAGCGGTACAGGCGCGTGGCCACATCGTCACTGCTGGCGACGAGCCGCTCGCTCACCTCGCACCAGCAGGCCACGTTGAACAGGCACTTGGTGTCGGCGGCAAGCTGGCTTAGCGCCTCCCCCAGTTCGTCGGTGCGGACGACGACGGGCGCGAGCGTGCGGGCCAGATCCCGCGTGTACCCGTGCGCCTGCGTCATCAGATCGATGATGCGCTCCAGGTAGTCCGCTTGCGTAGAGTTCTCGCTCTCGAGGCGCTCCAGCAGCACCTGCGCCTTCATCAGAATGCCGGTAAGCTGCTGGCCGAGTTCGTCCTGCAGGGCGTGCTGCAAACGCCGCTGCTCGCTGTCGGCCATTTGGATCGCGCTGCTAGGAGCCGGCTGAGGGCCGTCCACTTCGAGCGCGATGCCCGCCATGCGAGGCGCCTCGCCGGCCCCTTCACGGACGATGCGCCCTTTGACCTGGACCCATCGTGCCGGCTCGGCTTGGCCTACGCGGTACTCCAGGTCTATCCTTTCGCGCCCGCGCGCGGCATGGCGTGCCGCCTCGCAAAGCACGGGCCGGTCCTCCGGATGCAGCGCGCCGAGCCAGGCCTCGAACGAGGCGTCGGTGCGTGCCGCGTCGAGCCGGTGCAGCCGGTAGAAGCCCTCGGACCACTCCGGCGTGTTGGTTTGCAGGTTCCACTGCCATGCCCCCGCCGAGGCCGCGCGATGCGTTGCCGCAAGCCAGGCGGCCTCGGCGGCGATGTCCGAGGCGATGAGCACGGCAGCTTGGCGTGCGTTCGCGTCCGGCACAGCGGCGGGGGGTCTGGCGCACATGCGTTTTGCTGCGGGGTTTGGCGCGGGGAAGAGCCGGAGGCGTTCAGCAGCAGGCCACCGAGAGCCTCGTTACGTCTCAAAGTAGAGCGTGACGTTTCAGTTGCCATGTACTTTTGGACTATCCGCATGGGTACCGTAGGAGGCAGCGGCGGCCTCTCCTTGCGCCTTCCGTCCCCTCCCCCGCAACGGCCAGAGCGCGTGCTTCTACAGGCCGCCCCAGGATTTCCGGCGGCCGCGCGGCGTTTCGCAGCGCAACCCCGGCCACACCCTTTACCGGCGAAGCCGGCCTACTGCCCGCTCGGCATCACCAAAAGCTCCTCCACGTTGACGTGGCCGGGCGCGGTGACGGCGTAGCGGATGGCCTCGGCGATGTCCTCCGACTCGAGGATCTTGTAGCCGCTGAACATGTCCTTCATGTCCTCCATCAGCTCCTCGTCGGTGATCGTCTCGGTCAGCTCGGTGTCCACGGCGCCCGGCTCGATGGAGGTGACGCGGATGCCCTCCGGCCCCAGCTCGCTGCGCATCCCTTCGGAGAGAGCGCGCACGAAGAACTTCGTGCCGCAGTACACCGCACCGCCCGGCATGACGCGCCGCCCGGCCACCGACGAGACGTTGACGATGTGCCCACCGCCCTGCTCAAGCATGTGCGGCAGCGCCGCGCCGATGCCGTAGAGGACGCCCTTGACGTTCACGTCCACCATCCGCTCCCACTCGTCCTCGTGGAGGTTTTTCATGTAGGAGAGCGGCATCAGCCCGGCGTTGTTCACCAGGATGTCGATGCGGCCGAAGGCGTCTTTCGTCTGGTCGATGAGGTTCTGCACCTCATCCCGGCTTGTCACGTCGGTCTCAACGACGAGGGCGGTGCCGCCGTTTTGTTCGATCTCGTTTTTGAGACCTTCGAGACGCTCCTGGCGCCGCGCGGCCAGCGGTCGATTTGTGTGGGCGAACACGCTTCTTAACGGGCGGCGCGGGGCGGCGGTTCACCGCAGCAGGGCCATCTGCACGTCCATCACGTTCGTGTGCGTGGGGCCGGGGCGCAAGAGCTGATCGATCCGGTCGAAAAACGAGTAGGCGTCGTTGTTTTTGAGAAACGCCTCGGGGTCGAGGCCGCGCGTGCGTGCGGCGGCAGCGGTGCGGGGCGTGGCCCAGGCGCCGGCCGCGTCGGTGGGGCCGTCGATGCCGTCGGTGCCGCCGCTGAGGAAGACGGCGGGTTGGCGGGCGCCGTCCATCGCCAGGGCGGCGGCGAGGGCGAGTTCCTGGTTGCGCCCGCCCTTTCCGCTGCCCGTGACGGTCACCGTCGTCTCGCCGCCCCAGAGGAGGCACGTCGCCTGTTGCGCATTGGCCCGCCGGGCCTCGCCCATGAGCCGTCGCGCCACCTCGCGCGCCTCGCCCGTGACGGCGCGGCCCAGGATGCGGACCGCGTACCCGCGCCCTTCGGCCTCCTCGGCGGCGGCTTCGAGGGCGTCGCGGTTCGTGCCGATGAGATGCGTCCGCACCCGCTCGAAAAGCGCGTCGCCTGGCTTGGGCGTCTCGGCCTTTTCGCCGCGCCGGCCCGCGCCAAGGTGCGTGCGGACGGCGGCGGGCACGGCCTTCCACAGGCTTCTTTCCCGAAGAACGGCCACGGCGTCGGCAAACGTCGAGGGGTCGGGCACCGTCGGGCCGCTGGCGATGACGGCGAGGTCGTCGCCAACGACGTCGGAGATGGCGAGGGCGACGGTCTCGGCGGGGCGCGCCGCGCGGACCAGCCCTCCGCCGCCCAAGCGCGAGAGATGCTTTCGGACGGCATTCATGGCGCGGATGTCAGCGCCGCTCTGGAGGAGGAGCCGGTACGCCTGCTGCGCATCTTCGAGCGTGATGCCCTCGGCGAAGGCGGTGCAGAGCGCCGTGCCTCCGCCCGAGATCAGCACGAGGAGGAGGTCGTCCGTGCCGCAGCGCTCGGCCAGACGCAGCATCCGCTCCCCGGCGGCGAGGCTGCGCGCGTTGGGGACGGGGTGCGCGGCCTCCATCACCGCGATGCGCTCCGGTGGCGCGAACCGCTCGGGCCGGTGCGCCGGGTAACCTTCGGGGACGACGACGGCGCCGCTGTCTACCGCGCGCGGCAGGGCGTCCTTCAGCGCCGACGCCATCGCCAGCGCCGCCTTCCCCATCCCGCACACGACGACGCGGCGGTAGCTCTCCAGCGAGCGGCGCGTGCGGTTGGCGAGATTGGCGCGCGCCACCGCCGCATCGGCCTGCGCGCCGCGTACGGCGGCGGCAAAGATCGCGCGGGCGTCTTCTTCGGCGCGTGGCATCCTTTCTGTCAGCGCCCGAAGTTGTACGCGAAGCCGACCCACGGAAAGGCTGGGAAGCCGCCGTCTCCGAAGAACTCGGGCGAGGTGAACAGGGCGAAGTCCGCCGCCAGCGTGTCATTGAAAAAGCGGACGCCTCCGGAGAGGACCACCGTGGCGCCCTCCTCGGTGAAGACGTAGTTTTCTGAAATAAGCTTGATGCTGTTCGAGGTTTGCAGCTCGCCACCGACGAGCAGGATGGGCTGGCTCGTGGCGCTCTCCCCATCCGCCCCCACGAACCCGAACCCACCGCCGACGGTGACGGAGCGCTCCGCGTCGCCGAACGTGCCGATGCCGAAGAGCAGCCCGCCGTACGCCTCGGCGGTGGCGTCTCCGCCTACGGGCGTCCCTGCAAGAGCGCCCACCGCCACGCTCGCGCTCGGGCTGTTCAGCAGCGTAACCTTTGGCGCGGCGTAGACAAGCTGCCCCGGAGAGCCGGGGATGAGCGAGACGCCGCCCGCGAGGCTGATGGCGTTGCCCACACCCACGGCAGCAAAGGGAAAGAAAAGCTGATAGTCGGCGAGGTACCCCTGCCCGGCGCCGAGCGGGCGCGCCGTGGGGGCGAAGAAGAGCCGCTTGCGGTTCGGGTCGAGCCGCCGATACGCGCCGTCCACGATGCGCCCGGCCAGTTCTTCGCGGCGCTGGATGCGGTCTTTCGGCACGGTCATCGCCACGCCCGAAGTCGTGCGGAAGTAAACGCGCGTGGCCGTCTCGCGCTCCACCGTGCCGATCACGGCCGAGCCATCGGTGAGGACGAGGCGGACGGCTTCGGCCTCGTCCGTGCGCTCCTGCGCGTGGAGGGCCGTGGCGAGCGGGACGAGGAGCAGCAAGCCTAGCAGAAAAGAGCGGCGCATAGGTCAGAGATGAGAAAGAGAATGGGGGAACGCCTTGGCGAAGAAGAACCCGCCGGCGTGACGAGCCATAAAACCAGCCGAAAGAGCTGAGGCGTCGAGCGCCCGCGCTGCATTAAGCGTTTTCTAAAACTATGCCACTCTTTCGCTAACTGCAATCTCTTTTCTCCCAACGGCAACCCGCGCGCGCGATGCCCCTCGGCCGTCTCCACGTCCTCACCGACTTCACGCTCCAGCAGCGCTTCGCCCACGCCGCGCTCGCGCGCCTGGCCCTCCAAGGCGGCGCCGACGTGATCCAGTTCCGGCAGAAGACGGGCGGCATCCGCCACAAGCTGCACGCGGCCCGCGCCGCAGCCGAGGTCTGCGCCAACGCCGGCGCCCCGCTCCTCATCGACGACCACCTCGACCTCGCCCTCGCCACGGGCGCCGCCGGCGTGCACCTCGGCCAAACGGATTTCCCCGTAGCCGAGGCGCGGCGCCTCCTCGGCCCCGACGCCGTGATCGGCGCCACGGCGACGACCGCGGAGCAGGCCCGCCGCGCCGAGGCCGAGGGCGCAAGCTACATCGGCTTCGGTCCGGTGTTTACGACGCGCTCGAAGGCCAACCCGGCGCGCACAAAAGGGCTGCGCGGGCTGGAGGCCGTGTGCGAGGCCGTGGCGCTGCCGGTGATTGCCATTGCAGGCATCACGCCGGAGCGCGTGCGGCCCGTGCTCGAAGCCGGCGCGCACGGCGTGGCCGTCCTCTCCGCCATCGCCTGCGCCGACGATCCGCAAGCAGCCACGGCGCGTTTCCGCCAGGCGATAGATGCGGTACTGAACGCGCGCGAGGTGGCGTAGCGGCCGCTCATGTGCGGCGGATGGCGCCGGCGAGGGCTTCGGGCGCGGGGGCGCCGGCCACGGCATCGGCGCGCCAGCCGACCTGTGCGAGCGCGGCGGCCGTCGTCGGGCCGATGGCGACTTTCTTTACGGTGTCCATCGAGAGGCCGCGCGCCTTCTGCACCGCTTCCACGCCCGAGGGACTGAAAAAGGCGAGCCACGCGGGCGCTTCCATCTCCGAGAAGTTGAGGTCCGCGCGCGTGTGCGTTTCGTAGACGGTCTCCTCCTCGAACGGGACGCCGCTCTTTTGAAGCGCGTCCGGCAGCGCGTCGCGGCGGCGGTTGCCGCTCAGGAAAAGCAGCGGCGTCTCCTCTCCTGCCCGCTCGCGGATGATGCGGGCGGCGAGCGCCTCGGCCCCGCCGCTCTCCTCGCCTTCCGGTGCGAAGCCGAGTGCTTCGAGCGCCTCGCCCGTGCGTGGGCCGACGGCGTAGGCAGGCTTCATCTCCCAGGCCGCGCTCTGGTTTGGCAGCCAGCGCAGCGCTTTTTCCAGCGCCTCGACCGCGCGCGGACTCGTCAGGACTAGCCCGCCGTAACGCGACGGGTGCGCCAGACGCGCGCGCAGCGTCTCTTCGGCCAGAAAGTCGAAGCGCAGGACCGGCACGCACATCGCCCGGAAGCCTCTTTCTTCGAGCGCGGCGACGTACGGGTCCGGCTCGGCAGAGGCGCTGCGGAGGAGGCAGACGAGCGGGCGGGCGTCGGTCACGGCGGGCGAGAGCTGCTTACTGTGCCTTTGTGCGGCGGGCTAAGCGGGCGGCGCGGTGCTCATCGGTGAGGTCGTCGTTGGGCACGTCCAGCGTACGAGGCTTCCGGTCGCCCGCTTCCAAGAGATCCCAGTCCTCGCTCGTGACGATGGCTTCGAGGTGTTCGATGCGCTGCGTGAGCCGCTTCTGCTGGGCTTCAAACTCCGCCCGCAGTGCGCTCAGGGCTTCGTCCGTTTCCTGCGTCGAGGCGCGTAACTCTTGCTGCTTCGTCTTGAACTTGAGCCACTCGACAAAGCCGCCCAGAAGAAGAGCAAGGATGGGAATGACAAAGACGAGGAACGGCAGGATCTCTACCATAGCGAAACTTCCAGGGGGATGGAGCGTGGCGGGCAGGCGGACGGAGTGTTCGCAGGATACGCGCGCGGAGTTTCAAACGGAAGCGCCGCCGCACTGTCTACAGCACCGCGCGGATGGCGCGCAGGACCTCGGCGCCGCCGCGGTCCAAGAGGCGGCGGGCGAGGGTGCGGCCTGTAGCCTCGGCCTCGGCGGGGGCGCACGTCATCCGCTCGCGGAAGAGGCGCTGGCCGTCGAGCGCGGCCACGCAGCCGTCGAGCGTGAGGCGTTCGTCTCCATCTTTAAAGCGGCCCCATGCGCCGGTAGGCACCTGGCAGCCGCCGCCCAGCTCTTTCATAAAACCGCGCTCGGCGCGCGCCGCCACGGCTGAGGCTTCGTGATGCATGGCCGCGTGCAAGAGCGCCCCGGTGGCCGCGTCGTCTTCGCGGCAGACGATCCCGAGCGCGCCCTGCCCCACCGCCGGCACCATCACCTCCGGCGCGATGGCCTCGCGGATTCGCTCGCCCAGCCCCATCCGCTCCAGGCCGGCTACCGCCAGCACCATCCCGTGCCACTCGGAGGCGTCGAGCTTCTCCAGGCGCGAGTCCACGTTGCCGCGCACGGGCACGACCTCCAGGTCGCGTCGCCACGCCTTGAGCTGCGCCTTCCGCCTGAGCGACGACGTAGCGACGACGGCGCCCTCGGGCAGATCGGCCAGCGCGCCCTCAAACGACGGGTGCGCTACGAAAGCGTCGAACGGACTCGCCCTCCGGCTCACGGCCACGAGCGCGAGGCCGCCGGGCAGGCGCGAGGGCAAGTCCTTGAGCGAGTGCACGGCCAGGTCAATCGCTTCGGCCAGGAGCGCGCGGTCGAGTTCTTTGGTGAAGAGCGCCTCGTCCCCGATCTCGGAGAGCGGCACGTCCTGCACGCGGTCGCCTTTGGTGGTGATCTCGCGGATGGCTACGGCGTGCCCGCGCTGTTCCAGCGCGTCGCGGACGTGGTGCGCCTGCCAGAGCGCGAGCTGGCTCCCGCGTGTGCCCAAGCGCAACGGCGGCGACGTGTTCACGTATTGGCGTGGTTCAGGTGTTCAAGGGGATTGCTTGGCAACGTGCAGTCCGATGGGAAGGGTGAGGAGCACGCGCCCCCGGCGGGAGAGGGCTGGGATGAGGGGGAAGCCGGACGCCGAGGCGGTGCCTGTTCACCCTCACCCTGTCCCTCTCCCATCGAGGGAGAGGGGACGCAGACGGCCATCGGATCGCCAAAAAGCGAAAGCCGCTGGAGGCCCAACCACGCTCAGCCGCGCGGCGCCTCGAGGACCGGATGCTGCAAGGCCTTGCGGAGCAGGGCCTCGTCGCGCGCGTCTTCTCCGAGCACGCCGCGCGCGGTGTGCGTCTCGAACGGGCACCGCGCCGGCGCGTTGACGGGCGCCGCGTGCGGAGGGGCCGCCGGCGTCTGGCTCGCACTGGAGACGCCTCCGTCTTCGCAATCGGGGCGCGAAAAAAGCGTGCTCAGCAGGCGGATGCCGCGCGCGTAGTCGATGCTCTCCGGGTCCACGCTCTTGAGGCGGACGATGGGCACGGCCAGGAGCTTCTGCAAGATGGACTGCGTGAGCGCGTCCAGCTCCGCGCGGTCGGCCTCGGCGAAGCGGTGGGCGTGGCGCTCGATCTCCTGCTCGCGGATGCTCTCGAACGTGTCGCGGATGGCCTGGATGGCCGGCTGAAGCGCCTCCTGGTGAAAGACCCAGGAGACGAACTCGGTGAGCAGCTCCTGGCAGATGGCCTCGGCGGCGGGGAGCGCCGTGCGGCGGCGCGCCTCCACGCGGCGGGTCCAGCCATGGAGCGCGTCGAGGTCGCGCACGGCGTAGCCCGGCTTCTGGCCGATGGCCGGGTCCACGTTGCGCGGCATGGCGATGTCGATGACGAGCGCGGAGGCGCCGGCAGCGGCCGGGTCGCGCGCCGGAAGAGCATCGGCGCAGAGGACGGGTTCGCTCGCGCCAGTGGCTACGAAGACGAGGTCGACCGAGGCGGCGGCCTCGTGGCGCCGGTCCCAGGCCACGACCTCGGCGCCAGTGACGGCGGCGAGGCGCTCGGCGCGCTCGGGCGAGCGGTTCGTCACGGCCAGCGCGGCGGGGTGGTGGCTGCGGAAGGCTTGCAGGGCGATCTGCCCCATCTGCCCGGCGCCCACGAGCAGCACGCGCCGCCCATCGAGGCCGCCCGGCGTGCGCGCGGCGAAGTAGGTGCGCGCCATCGCCACGGCGGCGGTGGACACCGAGGCCGCGCCGCTGCCGAGGTCCGTCTCCGTGGCGACGCGCTTGGCCGCGCGGAAGGCCGTGTGCATGAGCCGGTGCAGCGCCATGTCCACCGTGCCGGCCTCGACGGCGCGGCGGTAGGCGTCTTTGACCTGCGTGAGGATCTGGTTGTCGCCCGGCACCATCGAGCGCAGCCCGCTGGCGACGTGCAGGACGTGCCGCACCGCTTCTTCGTCCTCGAAGAAGAAGCTGGCTTCTTGAGGCCAGGCTTGCTCGGCTTCGTTTTCGAGAAGGCGACGCACGCGCTCAGCCTGCGCGGCGGTGCCGTAGAGGTACGCCTCCGTGCGGTTGCAGGTGGAGAGCAGGACCAGCTCGCACGCCTCCAGCGCGGCGGCTTCGTAAAGACGCTGCTGCGCCTCGGCTGAAAGCGCGAAGGCCTCGCACTGCGCCAACGGCGCCGTCTCGTGGTTCAGCCCGAACGCGAAAAACTGCATACCGCTTGGCTGGGGAGTTCGAGTAGGTGATCTGTAGAATCTACCCAATCCGCTCTTCATCGTTCAACAGAAGGGGTGAATAAAAAATGAAGCGAAAGCGGTCTTTTCGTCTTGAAAAACAGAGGGTTCTGTCAGGCTAGTCCAAGTTCCGGAGCAGAGCAAAAATGCCCCCTCCGTCGTCATCCTGAATCCCGGGTCAAGTGCTAGACAGGCTCCGTGAAAGCCTGCCCTCGCCCTGCGGGGGGTCTCCCACGTTGCAGGATGTTCTCTACCGAAGGAGATCTTTCACTTCGTTCAGGATGACAGCTCGATAGGTCACAGCTTAGGTTGAGCTATGGGAATAGCTATAGCGCTTCTCCGCCCCTTACTTCTTTCGACAAAGGCCGTGCCGACTGCCGTTGCGCAGGAGAAGCCGGAGGCAGGCCTTCTTTCTCAGCAACCGAGGTCGCTGCGCGCGGCCTCGTCGTTGACGGGGATGCAGCTTCCCGACGGGACGGCCTCCGGCACGTAGCGCTCCAGGCGGGGATCGCGGAGCGCGCGCTCGACGAAGGCCGTGAGCGCGTCGATCTCGCGCTCGCTCAAGCCGAGCGGCTCGAACGCGGGCGCAAGCTGGCCGGCCGGCACGGCGCTGTTGGCGGGCACGGCCGCGTTCTTGTACGCGATCACCTCGCGCACGGATCGGAGCGCCGCGCCGTGGCCCAGGAAGGGGGAGTCGGTCAGGTTGTAGAGCTGCGGTGTCTTAAAGGCGTACATGTCCGCCGGCGCGCCGGTGAACCCGCCGCGCCCGAGGTCTTCGGGCCGGGCGAGGTCGTTGTCGCCGTCCAAGAACACGCCGGGGCCGCCGAGGTCCGCCATGCCGAGGGCGTGGAACGACATCGAGTTGAGCGCCGGGCCGGTGTGGCAGGCGCTGCACTCTGCCTTGCCGAAGAAGAGGAGCGCGCCTTCTTTCTCCTGCGCGCTCATCGCGCCGCGGCGTCCTCGGAGCCACTGCTGGAAGGGCGCCTCGTGGGCCAGGAGCGTGCGCTCGTAGGCCGCGATGGCCAGCCCGGCGCGCTCGCGGTCGATGGGCTGATCGGGGAACGCCTCGGCGAAGAGCCGCTGGTAGATGAGGTCAGAGGCCGCCACCGACGCTCCGACGTCGCCCATGCGGTGCACCTTTAGGCCGGCGATGGCCTGCGTCTCCAGCCCCTCGTAGCCGAGGGCGTTCGTCTCTTTGGGCGTGCCCGGCGTCCACTGCGCCTCCGTGCCCCGGTTCGGGCCGACGGCGCCGAACTGCCCGTTCCAAAGCATCACGCGCTGGTAGGCGCCGTTGAGCGCTGCGGGCGAGCGGATCGGCTGCACGTCCAGCTCCGCGAGGCTGTAGCGCGCGTCGCGCGTGCGCCCCTCGCCGCGCTGCCCGAACCCGGCCCCGCCCTCGCCGATGCCCTGCACGCGCCCGGCCTGGAAGCCGGCGGCGGCGTGGTGGCAGCTCGCGCACGAGGACGCAAAGCGCCCTTCCGGCCGCTCCGGGTTCGTCAGAAGGCCCGCGTCGTGGAAGAGCAGCCGGCCGAGCCTGACCTTTGCCGGCGTGAGCGGGTTGCGCGGGTCCTGCGGGATGGCCTGAAGATCGTCGCTCTCGGGGAGCAGGAAGAAGCCGAGACCTTGCCCATCCGCCACGGCGAGGAGCTGCTGCTCCAGCCGCTCGTCCAGATCGCTGCGGCGCTCCCCATCGTCGAACGGGTCGCACCCGGCCAGAACGAGGGCTGCAAAAAGCATCAGCCACCTCCAGGCGGCCATGCGGAAGCGGTGCAAAATGATCGGGCGGCAGAAGCGACGGGCAGACATGACAAGCAGCAACTAAAGAGACAAGCGGACCAAGAAAGAGAGCGAACGACCCACGCATCTCCTGCGTGCGCTGTGCGACCCCCTCCGCGCCGACTATAAGCAAAACGTTCGGCGGAAGGATCATCCTTCGCCTCACCCCTGCCCCATCGCGCCAGAGCTACGCTACGGGCCGCGCCGAAGCACGCCCCCGGCCCGTGCCCGATGGAGATGCTCCAGCATGGCCTTCTGCGCGCCGAGGTGCCCGTGCTGCGCCTCGACGTTGACGTACGGCACGCCGCGCCGCCCGGCGTACACCGAGAGCGAGCCGTCGTCCGTGGCGCCCGTGTTGTCTTGCAGCACCGCGCTGAAACGCCCGCCACGGAGCGCATCGTAAAGCGCTTCGTCGGTGACGAAGAAGAAGTCGTCCGGGTCGCCTCCGGGGGCGAGGTAGACGGCGTGCGCCTCGCCCTCGTAGATACCCCCCGGCGCATAGCTCTGGGCCGAATAATTCCCCTCCGTGTTGTTGTGCACGGTGACGACGAGGCCGAGCGTGTCGAGGCCGATCTCTTCCAGAAGCGCCCGCGCAAAGCCGCGCGCCGCCGCCAGCGCCTCCGCCGAAGCCGCCTCCGCCTCGGATAGATCGGCCAGCGTGGCGGCGGCGCCCTCGTCGGAGAAGATGCGGTTCGGGTCAAAGGCGTACGCCCACCCGCCGAGGCGGAAGGCGAGGTTGTGCGCGCCGGTGTGCCGGACTTCGACGAGGCGCCCGCCGTAGCGGCGCACGGCCCAGCGCGCGGCTTCGGCGGCCGTGTTTTCGTCGTCGTGGAGGTTCACGTGCGTCAGCCCCGGCGCGGCGGCCTCGTAGACGACGAAGGCGGCCTCCGCCTCGCCCACCGGCGCCGGCACGCGCCGCTCGTGGGCGGCGGAGACGGGACGCACCGCTTCCGAGGCGTCGCGGAGCGCGGGCGGCGGCTGGCAGGACGCCATCAGCGCACCTAAGGCGAGGAGCACCGCTGCCGCTTCTCTTCTGAAAAGACACGTCATCGCTTTCGAGCGTGTTGCTCACAATTTCTCTCGTCCAGGCGTTCTTCGGCGTAGGAGATCCTTCGCGCTGCTCAGGATGACCAGAGCGGAGGACCGAAGCCGCAGCCTCGCACCTCTGGTTATGGTAACGGCGGCGCGGCTTGGGCGCAACGCCGCGTGCTTGCGCCGGAGTAGCGCGCGGTGCATCTTTGTGGCGCCGCTCCCCCTCCCCCGCCGCGCTGTTTTCTGCCATGCCCCTCCGCTTTGCCGAACCGCTTTTCGCCGCGCCGATGGCCGTCTTCGCTTTTCTGGCGGCGGTCCTGGCGCTGGTATTCTGGCTGAGCACGCTCGAAAAGCTGAAGACGTTTTTCGAGTACGTCCCACCCGTGATCTGGGCGTACTTCGTGCCGATGCTTGCCACCACCTTCGGCCTCGTCCCGGCCTCGAGCGTGGTCTACGACTGGATGAGCACGTACCTGCTCCTCTTCTCGCTCTTCCTCCTGATGATCACGGCAGACCTGCCCGCGATCCTGAGCCTGGGCTGGCTCGCCCTGGTGATGATGCTGGCCGGGACGCTCGGCATCGTCCTCGGTGGGCCGATCACGTTCGCCATTTTCGGTCCTTTTTTCGACGATCCGGAGGCGTGGAAGGGCTTTGCCGCGCTCTCCGGAAGCTGGATCGGCGGGACGGCCAACCTCGTGGCCATCAAGGAAAGCGTGGGCGCCTCGGATGCCGTGCTCGCCCCGCTCCTCGTCGTGGACGTGGTGGCGGGCTACGGGTGGATGGGCGTCCTCATCGCGCTGAGCGCCTCGCAGGCGCGCTTCGACCGCTGGGTCGGTGCCGACACCGGGGCCATCGAAAGGCTCTCGGCCACGGTGGAGGCCTACGAGCAGGAGCGCCGCCCCGCCACGACCGCCGACCTCGCCGTCGTGGCCGGCCTCGGCTTTGCCGCCGCCGTGCTCGGGCGCTACCTCGGCGCGCTCCTGCCCGAGCTGGGCGCGGTGATTTCGAGCGGCACGTGGGCCATCCTCATCGTGGTGACGGCGGGCCTGGCGCTCTCGTTCACGCCCTTGCAAAAGCTCGAAGAGGTGGGTGCCTCGCGTATCGGTTACTTCGCGCTCTACCTCCTCCTCACCTCCATCGGCGCGAAGGCGGATCTGGCGCGCGTGCTCGAGGTGCCGCTCTACCTGGCGGCGGGTGTCTTCTGGATCGCCATCCACGTGGCCGTCCTCTTCGGCGTGGCGCGGCTGGTGCGGGCGCCGCTTTTTTTCGTGGCCGTCGGCTCGATGGCGAACGTGGGCGGCGCGGCCTCGGCGCCGATTGTGGCGGGCGTCTACCGCCCGGCGCTCGTCTCCATCGGCCTGTTGATGGGCGTGGCGGGGTACATCTTAGGGATCTACGCCGCGCTCGGCTGCGCGTGGCTTATCGGGCAGGTGGCTGTTTGAGGGATCAGAGGAAGGATAACAGGGAAGGGGGCGCTTGGTCGGGGCTTTTTTCTGAGCAGGACGCGGGCGACGAGCAGCAGCCGGCCCGCGTCGTGCCGGCGGATTCGGTCCGTGAGCGTGCCCTTTTTGGCGAAATCAGCGGCCTGGACGCGCGTCCCGTTTCCCCAAATGGTGCCGGCGGAATCGGTGTAGGCGCGCTCGTAGCGGAACTGTCTGCCCTCGCGCCGCACGGTGAAGTGCGCGTCGCGGAAGTCGAACTCCACTACGGCGTTGCCGAGCGCCTGCATCCCGTGCGCGGCGATGGCTTCGTCCACGAGCGCTTGCGCCTCGGTCTGCGCTTCCGGCGCGGCGGGCGCGGCTTCTTCTCCATCAGATGGCGACGCGCAGGCGGCCATGAGAAGCAGCGCAGCGCAGAGCGGAAAGGCGAGCGGCAAGCGGGAAGCACTCATGGGCGAGGCTCAAAGCGGCGATGGATCATGATGAAATGAGAACGCCCGGCGGACTCATTGCGGCTTCGGGGTCGCACACGACGAGAGCGGCTCCGCCAGGTCAACGTGGGAGCGCTCCGCCGTCTCTTCCAACACGAGGCGTTCTTCGGGAAGCCCGTCAGGAGTGCTCCAGCAGTTTCGCCGGGCGTCTACGCGGGCCTGCGGCGCACGAACCACGATCTCGGCCGTGCCGTTGGCTGCGATGTCATTCTCGTGCAGCACCACCTCGAACGTGCTCCCTTCCGGCGCGATCCCCCACCTCGCCGCATCGCTGCCGATCCCGAAACCGTAGTCGCGTGCGCCCTCGATCCGGCTGTTCCGAACCGCGAGGCGGTAGCTGCCGGAGGGGAATGGGACCTGCGCGCTTGGATCGAACTGCTGCGCGCTGGCCGAGGACCCCACCCAGACGTTGAAGGCATCGCCCGGAAACTCCCCGAAGGCGCCGGCCTCGCGGATGATGCTGCCGTCCACCTCTATCGCTACGCTGGTCTCCTGCGTTCGAGACGCATCGAAGGCGGGCAGGTTGAGGATCGTCCCCTCGACGTTGATCTGCGCGGCTTTTTCGATCACCGAGTCCGAGATCTCGATGCTCACCCGCGCCGGGATCAAAGCGGCGACCCCGATGACGCCGTCCTGGCCCGATTCGCTTACGTGGGAGCGCTCGATGCGCGCGCGCGCGCTCGCGTCGGCGCTCGCGAGCACGACGACGTTGCGGCCGGCTCGGCTCACGCGGCCGCGCACGGCCGAGTCCGTAAGCTCCAGGCGGACCGCCGACGACGGCCCCTCCGCCAGCGCGGCGATCCCCGCATCGGAGAAGCCCACCAGGGTCCCGCCCTCCACGCGGGTGCCGCTTACGATCAGGCGGCTCTGCGCCGCGCCAAACGCCAAGGCTCCGATGCCGACCCCCGCAGCATCTACGACCTCCGACCCGTCCACGCGGTTCTCGACCGAGACGTCCGGCCCCGTGGCAATGAAGACGATGCCGCCGTGCGGCACCGGGCCGCCCATGGCCCTGATCCCCGCCGCCGTGGACGACCCGGACCCGTTTGCGCCGCTGATTTCTACCCCGTCCATTCGCGTACCGGAGACGCCGGTGCCAAGCACCCCGCTCGCGTAGGTGTTCTCGATGCGCACGTTCCAGATGCGGTTGTCTTGATCGAGAACGATCCCATTCCCTCCGTTTCGCGTGGAATCGGTGTTCGTGATTACGGGCTTACGGCCGGCCTCGGATAGGCCGATCAGCGCCTGCCCGGTCTTGAGCGCGAGTCCGCCGTTGAGTGGAGCCTCGCTCGGAAGCAGAAAAATGACATCGCCCGGCGCGGTGAGGCTGTCGAGCGCAGCCGTTGAGCCGACGGGGCTTGCGGCGCTCGTGCCATCTCCGCCTGCGCCCGCCCTTGCGAACCACACCCCGCCGGGCGCCTGCGCCGAGGCGGACGGAACCGATAGCAGGATGAGCGAGGTTACGAAAACGAGGATCAACAGCCCTATCCATGATCTAATTGGGTTGCGCATGGTCTTCTCCGTCTTGAGTGGTGCAACGAATGGGTCTCACCGGAGGCGGAGAGCGCCAGCCGCTGAACAAAGCAGCGCGCGTTGTGCCGCGTACCTTTTCAGGCGAGATCACGGTGCCCCCAAGGCAGCTTCTGCGGCGATGGGGGCTTCTGCCGGAGATACGCAATTCCCAGAGCAAGCGGGTCACCGTCGGCTCCCCCGAGGCTGCCCGCTACGCACCGGGAATCGGGGTTGCCCAAAGGATCGAGTTGTTCAAGCGCGGCAGTTGCACGGCATCCGCTTCCCTTCGTACGATCAGGTGTCCACTCTCTCCGTTCTGCCTTTCTCCCATCCATGCCGCTCCGCCTCTTTTTCTGCACGCTCGCCCTGCTGCTTTTCGCCACCGGCGCCCGCGCCCAGTCCGCGTGGCAGCAAAGCGTGGCGTATGACATGGACGTCACGCTCCTGGCCGACCGCCACCAGATGCGCGGGACGCAGCGCCTCGAATACACCAACAACTCGCCCGATACGCTGCGGCAGGTGTTTTACCATCTCTACTTCAACGCCTTCGATCCGCAGTCGATGATGGCCGAGCGCAACCGCGTGCTCCCCGACCCGGACTCGCGTGTCGTCCCGCGCATTTTCAATCTCGGCCCTGACGAGGTCGGCTTCCACGAGATTCTTTCGTTGGAGCAGGACGGTGCGCCCGTTTCGTTCGAGCGGACGGACACGGTCGTGCGCGTGGACCTGGCCGAGCCGATTCTGCCGGGCGAGACAGCCGTGTTCGAGATGACCTTCCGCTCGCAGGTGCCGCTCCAAACGCGCCGCTCCGGCCGCGACAGCCGCGAGGGCATCGACTTCTCGATGAGCCAGTGGTACCCCAAGCTCGCCATGTACGACGAAGAGGGCTGGCACGCCGACCCGTACATCGGCCGCGAGTTCTACGCGCCCTTCGGCACCTTCGACGTCCAGATCACGGCGCCGGCGAAGTACGTCATCGGCGCCACGGGCGTCTTGCAGAACGCCTCCGAGGTCGGCCACGGCTACGAGCAGCCCGGCACGTGGACGCCCGAGGACGCTTCCTTTGCCGAGGGCGATTCGCTCACGTGGCACTTCGTCGCCGAAAACGTGCACGACTTCGCCTGGGCCGCCGACCCGGACTACATCCACGAGTATTTCGTCCAAGACGGCACGGACTACCACCTTCTCTACCAGCCCGGCGTGGCCGACAGGTGGGCGCCGATGTCGGACTGGGTACCGGACCTCATCGGCTTTTTCTCGGACGAGTACGGGCCGTACGCCTACCCGCAGTTCACCGTGACCCAGGCGGGCGACGGCGGGATGGAGTACCCCATGATCAACTTCCTCACCGGGCGGCGCTCGCCGGCCTCACTCCTGGGCGTGACCGCGCACGAGGCCGCCCACGAGTGGTTCTACGCCATGCTCGGCATGAACGAGGCCGAGTACTCGTGGATCGACGAGGGCTTCACCTCCTACGCCACGGACGAGGGCGTAGCGCACGTGATGGGCACGCAGCCGGCGAGCCACCTCGGCGCCTACCTCAGCGTCTTAAACCTGCGGCGCCTCGGCCTCTTGGAGACGTTCAACACGCCGGCCGACTGGTTCTCGACGAACGCCGCCTACGGCACGGCCTCCTACCCCGGCGGCGAGATGATCGTGGACATGCTCGGCTACGTCATCTCGGACCCGCTCCGCGACGCCTGGCTCAAAGCGCTCTACGACCGCTACCTCTTCGACCACGTCGACCCGCAGGACCTCGAAAAGACGGCCGAGGACGTGAGCGGCCTCCGGCTCGACTGGTACTTCGAGCAGTTCGCCGACATGAACCGCCCCTACGACTACGCCCTTACGGATCTCGACGCGCGCCAGGACGGCAACGGGTACACGGCCACCGTCACCTTAGAGCGCAAAGCCGAAGTCGCCATGCCCGCCGACGTCAGACTCACGCTCGCCGACGGCTCCGAGCAGTGGGTGAACGTGCCGCTGGGCATCATGCAGGGGCACAAGTCCGTGCCCGAAGGCTGGACGGTGACTGAGCCGTGGCCGTGGACCTCACCCGAGTACACGTTCACCGTGAGCGATCTGCCGGCGCGACCCGTGAAAGCCGAGGTGGACCCGCTCGGAAAAACGCCGGATGTGAACCGGCTCAACAACACGTCCGGCTTTCCGCTGGAGGCGCGCTTTCTCCAGCCGCCGGGGCAGAGCTGGTTCGACTACCGCGTGGGCTACCGGCCCTTAGCGCAGTACGCGCACGACTTCGGGCCGGGCGTGGGGGCGCAGGCGCGGGGGCAGTACCTCTTCGGGCAGCACCGCTTCGCAGCCACGCTCAAGCTCTGGCCGCAGGTCTTGTTTTCCGGCGGCGAGGAGCCGGAGATCGTCGGCATCGAGGACAATCCCTTTTCATTTTGCGTAGATGAATGCCCGGAAGTTGACTTAGAGACCTCGTGGTTTGACGGCCTCGACTACGGGCTGGAGTACGCGCTCGACGTGGACGCCCTCGGGCCGCGCGCCGAGTTGCTGTTCGACTTTCAGAAGCGCCAAGGCTTTCTCGAAAACCGGATCACGCTCCGCCAGCCGCTCGACGCTTACGGCAGCGACGCGGCGCAAGGCCTCACGCTCGGTCTCCTTCATCAACTGAACCCGACGGACCGCGTCTTCAGGGCGGATTACTCGGCGATACCGGAGGATTTAGTTCTCGACAACCCTCCTGACGTGGTGCCTCTCGCGCTCGGCCAGTTGTATAACCCGTTCCGGCGTGAGCACATGATCTCGGCGCGGCTCGGCTACGCCATCGAGGACGGACCGGACTACGTGCGCGTGGCCGGCGAGGTCGGCACGTCGGTGCGCTCGCGCAGCGAGAGCGATTTCGAGCCGCCGGAGCAGAACGCGACGAAGATCATGCTCGGCGCGCAGAAGAGCCTGCCGCTCGGCCCGCTCGCCGGGCGCGCAGCGCTGGCTGTGGGCATCGGCAACGACGGGCTGGCCTTTCACAAGCAGTTCCGCCTCGGCGGCGCCTCGGTCGAAGAGGCCTGGCGCAGCGACGCTTTCCGCACCGCTTCGTCAGCCTTTGCCGATCCCGTAGAGGACGCCCACCTCGTTCCTTTTGCTGATGCCGGGCCGGTAGCCTACCTGAACGCGGAGCGTCTCCGTCCGACGGCGGACCGCTTTACCGGCGACCGCCTCCTCGCAGGCCGCCTCACGCTCTCTACCGGCGCGCTCGCCGAGAACCGTTGGCTGCGTCCGCTCCGCTTCGACGCCTTCTCCGGCATCGGCCGCGTCTGGCGCGAGGACCGCTTTGAGTTTCTCGATGTGGATGAATTCGTGGCCGACGCCGGCCTCGGCCTCCGCTACGACGTTTCTTCCGTCGGCGCGCTCAGCCGCTGGACGGGGCAGTCGGACGTGCTCCAGGGCCTCTACCTCACGGCGAAGTTTCCCCTCTGGGCCAGCGACCCGGACTTCATCGAACGGGGCCAGGACGAGCTTGCGTTTCGCTGGCTCCTGGGCCTCACCGTGCGTCCGTGACGCGGGGCCGCGGCGCGGCTAAGGCGTTTTCAGCCGAGCGTGGTGATGACGACGGCGCGGCGGCCAGCGGCGCCTTCCTCAGCGGGCGCCGTGCCGATCTGGAACCGCCGCTCCTCGGCGTCGCGCGGCCCGTTCTCGGTGACGAAGCGGATCCGCGTGTGCCCCTGCGTCGTGGGGAGGAGGCGGATCTCGGAGGCGGCGGCCCGGACGCCGCTGGTGAGGAGGCTTCGGAAGAAGCCCATGAGGTCGGGACGCGCGGGCGCCTCGGCGGTGGAGCCGGCGGCGGGGTCGGCGGCGGCCTCTTCAGTGCGGGCCTCTTCGGTAGGGGCGTCACGCGCAAAGCCGGAAGGGAACGCTTCGGCGAGCGTGCTCAGGAATCCGTCCGTCTCGGCCTGCATGGGGTCGTCGAGGATCCCTTCGACCTCGTCATGGCCGAACACCAGGGCGGCCACCTCGAACGCGCGTGCGCGGAAACGCTACCTTTCGTACCCCGCAGTGCGCCACGCAAGACCCTTCGGCTTACCGGCGCGCGTCTCGCTGCTGCTTGGTTTACTGGCGTGGATTCCGCTGCCGCTCCATTTCGCGCTGGCGCATGGGCATGGCGTCGATGGTGCGGAAGAGCGCTTCAGGCTCGACGGGCGCGGCGTCGCGCCGCTTCTCCGTGCCGTCTTTTCCGATGAGGACGACGGCGAAGCTTTCCGTCCCGACCTCGAAGCGCTCGCGCAGGCGGACGGCCTCTTCTTCAGAAGGAGCGCGGCCAGCGGCGCGGCTTTCGCCCTCGGCCAGGAGCGTGAAGACGAGCAGGTCGCGCTCGGCAAACTGGCTGTCGGGCGTGGCCTCGAAAAGGCGCATCTGCTGCTCGTAGGCCGGCGCTTTTTTCGACGGGGCGAAGACGAGCACGAGGCGGTTCTTCCACTGGTAGTCTTCCAAGCGAAAGGCGGAGGTATCAGGCATGGACGGCGCGGCAGCTTGGATCGGAAAAAGGGTGAGTGCGAGGAGCGTGTGCATCGTGGATGGCGAATGGTCGCGGTGGCGGCGTTGCGCGTCCAACGCGGGCCGGCGCACCGAGGGATCCGCCGTGCGTGAAGTGGTTGTAACAAGTGGCAGGTGCAGTCCGGCGCGCCTTGACCCTCCCGCAGCGTGAGGGCTTATCGTACACCGGAGCGCTGCCAGAGCGTTTTCGCGTTTCTCTCTGCCGCCGGCTTTCGCCTCCGCCGTGTCTGACCTCTTCAAAATCGGCGCGTTCTCGCACCTGGCGCAGGTGACGGTGCGCGCGCTCCGGCACTACGACGCGCGGGGGCTGCTGCGCCCCGCCGAGGTGGACCGCTCCACCGGCTACCGCTATTACGCGCTCGGCCAGCTTCCGCGCCTGAACCGCCTCCTCGCGCTCAAGGACCTCGGCTTCTCGCTGCGGCAGATCGGCGCCCTGCTCGAACGCGACCTGCCCGCTGAGGAGCTGCGCGGGATGCTGGCGATGCGGCAGGCCGAACTGGCCGATGAGGTGGAAGACGCCCGCCGCCGCCTCGCACGGGTGGAAGCGCGGATGCGGCGGATCGAGCACGAAGGCCAGCCGTCTCCCTACGAGGTCGTGCTCAAAGAAGTGGCGCCGCAGCACGTCGCCTCGGCGCGGCGCATCGTTCCGCACGTGGAGGACATGCCGGCCTACCGCTGCTCGCTCTTCGGAGCCGTGTACGACTACCTCGCCGAGCGGCCTGGCGCCACGCCCGGCACCGAGTTGGCGCTGTACCACAACGCCGCGTACGTCGAAGAGGAGATTGACATGGAGCTGGCCGTGGCCGTTGAAAGCGACTCCGGCGCAGCGCCGGTTCACGCGCCGCCGCCGTCCGGAAACGGGCCGGGCGATCCGCCGCAGGTCTGCACCCGCACGCTTCCGGGAGCCGGGCGGATGGCGAGCACCGTGCATCACGGCGCGCTGCCGGATGTGGGGCAGGCCATCACAGCACTCTTCCTGTGGGCCGGGCGCAACGGATACCGGGCCGGCGGGCCGTACCGCCAGGTCAACCTCTTCGGACGCGAGCACGAGCAGTGCGACGTGAGCGACCTCGTGCTGGAGATGCAGCTTCCCCTCGAACCGCTCGAACAACCAGCCGCGTAGCCGCCATGCCTCCTCCCTCTGCCCACCGCGAAACCGTAGACCTCTCCGCCTATCCCGACCTCGTGGTCATCTACCTCGGGATGCGCGTCAACGCCATCACCGGCCTGAAAACACTCCTCGGCTTCGGGCCGAAGATCCAGCGAGCCGCCGGCGAGAAGCCGGACGGCCTCTTGCTGCACGAAAACATCACCTACTCGCTTGTGCCGCCGCACGTCGGGATGCGGCAGTACTGGCGCGACTTTGCGGCGCTGGAGGCGTGGGCGCGCTCGGAGCCGCACCGGCAGTGGTGGAAGCAGTTTCTGCGCGACACGGGCGGCACCGGCTTCTGGCACGAGGCCTACCTCAAGCGCGGCGGCATGGAAGCCGTCTACATCAACGTGCCGGAGGCGACCGGCTTCAAGGCGTTCGCCCCGGTAGAGCCGGCGCGCGGTGCGTTCTTCTCCGCCCGCCGCCGCCTCCAGCGCGAAGGCGAGGGCGAGGCGGCGCCGCCCGTCTCCGAGAGCGAACTCTACGACGACGCCTCCTGACGCCCCGGCCCCGCCCTCTACTCCGCGTAGATCATGCGCCGCGTCATGCCGCCGTCGGCGATGAAGTGCTGCCCGGTGATGAACGCTGCTTCTTCGGAGAGCAGAAACGCCGCGAGCGCCGCCACGTCCTCCGGCCTGCCGACGCGCCCGGCGGGGTGCTGCTGGTGGTCCACTGGGCGGAGGTCCGGCGCTTGGCGCGCGCTCTTTTTCTGCCAGTTCTCGACAGCGATCCAGCCAGGGCTGACGCAGTTGGCGCGGACGGCGGGGCCGAGGCTCACGGCCAGGGCGTGCGTCAGCGCTATGAGGCCGCCCTTCGACGCGGCGTAGGCCTCGCTGTTTTTCTCCGACTGCACGGCGCGCGTCGAGGCGATGGTGACGAGGGCGCCGTTCGTACTTTGGCGCAGGTGGGGCACGGCGTGCTTCGCGCAGAGAAAAGCGCCCGTGAGGTTCGTGCCCAGGCGGCGGTTCCACTCGGCCAGGCTTAGCTCTTCGACGGGGCCGCTTTTCGGATCGGCCACGCCGGCGTTGCACACGAGCGCGTCGAGGCGCCCAAAGGCATTCACGGTTTCGCGGACGGCGGCTTCTACGGACGCCTCCTCGCTTACGTCGGTGCGGACGAAGTGAACGTCGCCGCGTTCGGCAAGCGCCGCCTCGGCCTCGCGTCCGGCCTCCGCGTCCTTTTCGGCGATCACGACGCGCAGGCCGTCCTCTACGAGCCGCCGCGCGATGGCGCGCCCGATCCCCTGCCCCGCGCCGGTGACGAAGGCCACGCGCGCTTTTTGCTCATCTGCCATGCTGCCCTCTCCTCAACGCCAATAACGAACCGCGCTTTCACTCCCACACGCCCACGCTCAGCGCCGCACGTCCACCACGACGCGCCCCTGGATGCTGCCGGCGAGGATGTCGCGGCTGGCGGCAGGCACCTCTTCGAGGCCGATGACGCGGGCGGTGACGGTGTCGAGCACGTCTTCGGTGAGCAGCTCGGCCAGCTGCTGCCAGGCGCGGCGGCGGCGCTCGTTCGGGCACGTGTTCGAGTCGATGCCCAGGAGGTTCGCGCCGCGCAGGATGAAGGGGAAGACGGTCGTGCTTAGCTCGAAGCCGCCCGCGTTGCCGCACGCGGCCACGCTCGTGTGCCGCTCCAGCGTAGCGATGACCGCCGCGAGCGTGTCGCCGCCGACGGTGTCCACGGCGCCGCTCCAGCGCGCGGAGTCGAGCGGGCGCTGCGGCCCCTGCCCCAGCTCGTCGCGCCCGATGAAGCGCTGAGCGCCGAGGTCTTTGAGGTAATCGTGCGCCTCCTCGCTCCCGGTCGAGGCGACGACCGTGTAGCCGCGCGCGGCCAGCAGCGCCACGGCGATGCTCCCTACGCCGCCCGAGGCGCCGGTGACGACGACCTCGCCCGCGCCCAGCTCCGTGCCCTGCTTTTCGAGCGCCATCACCGAGAGCATGGCCGTCAGCCCCGCCGTGCCGATGGTCATGGCGTGGCGCGCGCCGAGGCCGCTCGGCAGCGGCACGAGCCACTCGGCCTCCACGCGCTGCGCCTCGGAAAAACCGCCCCACATCGTCTCGCCCAGCCCCCAGCCCGTGCCGATCACCAGGTCGCCCTTCTCAAACGCATCGGACGACGTCTCCTCCACCTCGCCCACGAGGTCAATCCCCGGCACGAAGGGGTATTCGCCGCGGATGATCTTCCCCTCGCCCGTGACGGCCAGCCCGTCTTTGTAGTTGAGGCTGGAATAACGCACGGCCACAAGCGTGTCATGCTCAGGCAGATCGCCCTCGCTGAGGTTGCGGACGTCGGCCGTGAGCGCGTCGCCTTCTTTGTCGAGAACGAGAGCTTTGGGCATCTTCGGATTTTGGATTTACTGGCGTGAACCTTCGGTTTCGGATTGATGCGTTGCTTAGAAGAGCGCCGTCCCCACTCGCCATTTACCACTCACCATTCGCCCTCAGACGCACTCGTCGCTTACCACCGCGCCGTCGATGATCACCGTGCAGGCGTGCGTGGTGTACTCGAAGGGGTCGCCGTCGAAGAGGACGAGGTCGGCGTCTTTGCCTTCTTCCAGGGAGCCGACGCGATTTTCGATGCCGAGCAGGCGCGCGGCGTCGAGCGTGAGGTCTTCAAGCGCGGCCTGGCGCGGCATCCCGTACGCCACGGCGATGGCGGCCTCGAAGGGGACGATGCGCGTTTTGGGCACGTACGCCTCGTACCCGCTCTGGAAGGCAATGGGGATGCCTTCGGCGTGCAGCTTCGCCGGCGTGTCCATGGCCGCGTTCACGGCCGAGCCGCCCGCGCGCATCATCGGCGGGTGGACGACGACGGAGACGCCCGCCGCCTTGATCGCGTCGGTGAGGAGGTAGCTCTCGGCGGCGCCATCGAGGACGAGGCGGAAGCCGAACTCCTCGGCCAGGCGCAGGGCCGTCTGGATCTCGGTGGCTTTTTGCGCGGTCAGGAGCGCGGGCACCTCGCCCGAGAGCATCTGCGAGAGCGCCTCCATGGCCAGGTCGCGCTCCGGAGCGTCGTCGGAGCCTTGCTTCTCGCGGTAGCTTTGGGCGGCGAGGAGCTTCTCGCGCAGCATGGAGGCCGCCTTCGCCCGCGTGCCGGGGCTGTCGAAGTACCGCCCTACCTCGGGGCCGAGCGTCATCGCCAGCATGGCCACGGAGTCCACCACGGTCTCGGCAATGGTGGTGCCCGCCGTCTTGAAGATGGTCGTCTGCCCGCTGATCAAAGCGCCGGGGCCGTGGCCCGTGTGCACGGTCGTCACGCCGAGGTTGCGCACGAACTCGACGAGCGGGTCGCGCGGGTTGTAGGCGTCGATGGCGCGCAAGGATGGCTGGATCGGGTCGGAGGTGTCGAGCTGGTCCTGGTCGCCCGGCTGGTTGAGGAGGCCGGAGAGGCCGACGGTGGCGTGCGCGTCAATGAAGCCGGGCGTGACGACGGTGGCCTCGTACGTCTCGTACTCGCTGGGGATGTCCACCTCAGCCGCCGGCCCCACGCGCTCGATGGCCCCGTCGCGGATGAGCACGACGCCGTCGGTGACGGGGTCGCCGGCCATCGTGTACAGCGTATCGGCGCGCACGGCGATGTTTTGCGCGGCGGCGGGCGGCGCGGACGCGGCGAGCAGGCACGCGGCGAAGAGGGCGAAGAAGTAGCGGAGTGGCATGGGAGGATGAGCGTGGGGGCTTCTGGAAAAAGGTTACGGACGTTCCAACCGGCAACGGGCCTATGACGCTTTCAGCCCCTCGTACTTCTCAGCCACCTCGGCTTTCGAGAGCACGCGCAGCTTAGGCGGGCCGCCACCGGGCCATTCGCTGTGCGGGTAGGTCAGCTTCCAGTAGCGCCCGTCTTCAAGGTCCTGGTAGAGCGTGGTCCACCCGCCGTCCGTCGAGGCGATCTCCGTCAGGCGCTCGCGCGTGAGCCGGCGGATGCGCTCGCACGCCGCGTCTTCCTCTACCCCATTATCCGTCTCGCGCCAGGCGCCGACGATCTCCTGTTCTGCTGGTTTTATGTTCACGTCTTTACCTCTCTTAGCGTAGCTCTCGAAGGGACGGGCTGGTTCGAAATCGCAAACTCGCGCGCCCCGCCGGCTGTTCGCCCTCCGCCGATGAATCCGGGCCGCCGCCTGCGGATCGGCGAGGCGAGGTGCCCTTCGATGTCTTCCAAGGCAAACTCGATGACGATGAAGGCAGGGCTTGCAGGAATCGTCAGACGCTCGGAGATTTCAGAAGCGCTCAGGCCGCGCACGTCCTCAGCGGCGGTTACGAAAACGTCTTCGGCATCGGGCCGCCCGAGCACGATTACGCTTCCCACACTGCTGCTGACGACCCTCACCAGCCGCTTCGGTAACGGATTGGAAGACGGTGCGTCTGTCATCTCCTCCGTAGCGCGCAGGGGTCGTCCACTGTCAATCGTCTTTCAAAGAGATCAGTGCCCGTGGAGACCGTCGCCGTCGTAGACGCCGTAGCCGCCGGTGGCGTACTTGAGGTCTTCCGGATCGGAGCGGTCGAAAACTTTCTGGCCCTCGACCCACGTTTCCATGACGTCGGTGTAGAGGCTGAACGGGTCGCCGGAGAGGACGACGAAGTCGGCGTCCTTGCCTTCCTCCAAGGAGCCGAGGCGGTCGGCGAAGCCGAGCATCTCGGCGCCGGCTAAGGTCATGGCTTCGAGGGCGGCCTGGCGGCTCATCCCCGCGCGAATGCCGAAGGCACCCGAGCGCAGGAAAAGGCGCGAGTCGGTGATGTAGTCGTCGGTGTGGTAGGCCACCTCGGCGCCGGCCTCCTCCAGGGCGCGGCCCGTGCGGTAGTACAGCTCGTCGGCCTCGAGCTTGCCGCCGGGCGAGTCCAGGACGATGATGGAGGCCGGGACGCCCTCGGCGGCAATCTCTTCGGCCACCTTCCACCCCTCGCTCACGTGGTGCAGGACGACGGTAAACCCGAACTCGTTGCTCAGCCGGATGGCCGTGAGGATGTCGTCGGCGCGGTGCGTGTGGAAGTGCACGCGGCGCTCGCCTTCGAGGACCTCCACGAGCGCTTCCATGCCGAGGTCGCGGTCGGGCCGCTCATCGGCGTCGGCGTTCTGCATCTTCTCCTGGTAGGCCTGCGCCTTGACGAACAGCTCGCGCACCATCGCGGCCGACTTCGCGCGCGTGCCGGGGAAGTTGGCATCGTCGCGGATGGAGTTCGTCCCGTTGGCCATCTTCATCCCGCCGCAGACGTCGGTCGTCGGGTTTTCGCAGAAGAGGAGGTCGTCGATGCTCTCGCCGTCGCGGAGCTTGAGGTAGGCCGTCTGCCCGCTCATGAGGTGGCCCGAGCCGGGCATGATGTTGACCGTGGTGATGCCGCCGGCACGGGCGCGCTCGATAGAGGGCGAGCGCACGTTGATGGCGTCGAGGGCGCGCACGCCGGGGTTCAAGGCCGCCGAGCGGTCGCCGCCGGAGACCTGGCCCACGTGCGAGTGCGTGTCCACGAGGCCGGGCATGATCGTCTTCCCGCTCATGTCGTGCTCCACCGCGCCTGAGGGCACCTCCACTGCGCCCTCGGCGCCAACGGCCTGGATCGCGCCGTCTTGGACGACGAGGACGCCGTTCTCGATGGGGTCGCCGGCGACGGGCAGGATGGTGGCGCCGCGGAAGACGTGCGGCTCAGTCTGCGCCTGGCACACGCCGGCCGAGAGCCAAACCGCGAGCACGAGGCCGTAAACAAACGTTCGCATAGACGGTGGGCAATCTGCTTTTTAAGGAGGCGAAGGCTACAAGAACACGCTTCATCCTCTCGATTGCAACCGGGGCGGGGCGGCTTTTCTGCCAAACCCTTGCAACCTGCGCGGCTGAGCGTGTTATAACTCCGAGAAGCGAACATTGCGTGAACCCAGCGGTGTGCTGCCATGCTCTTCTCCCACGCCTCTTCTACAAGCCGTTCGTCGCGCCCCACCTCTGGCAGCCTGCTGGACAGCTACCGCGTGCGCGTCCTCCTGTCGCTGGCGGCGAGCCTGGCGCTCGTGCTGCTCGTGACGCGGCTGCCTTTTCTCGACACGGTGGCGCGCGTGGGCTGGCAAGGCGCGACGTCGTCTTCGGCCGAGCGGATGCCGGTAGAGATGCCGCGCCCCGAGGCGCCCGCGCCGATGCAGGGCGCGCCGCTCACGGCCTTTAGCACCCCCGACGAGACGCCGAAGGACGAGGGCGAGGCCGCGGATGCGCGCCGAGAGGAAGAAGCGGCTCCGTCCCCTAACGCCCTTCCGCCGATACAGAAGCTCAAGGCGAGCCGGCTCATCGTGGAGAACCCGGACCAGGCGCCGCGCATCGCGGGCGGGCCGGGGCGGCTGTTCATGCACATCCGCTACCCGGAGGCGGCGCGGCGCGAGGGCATCCAAGGCCGCGTCGTGCTCGACTTCGTGGTAACCCAGGACGGCCGCACCGAGCAGATCCACGTGGCCGAGACGCTGCACCCGTTGTGCGATTCCTCGGCGGTGCGGGCGGTGCGGCAGACGCGCTTCGTGCCGGGCCGCCAGCGCGGCGAGCCGGTGCGCGTACGGATGCGCCTGCCCGTGCGCTTCCAGCTCCTGAACGCGCCCGCCGCCCCGGAAGAGGCACCTGCCGAGCGCGAGGCGCAAGCCGGCGCTTCTTCGTCCGACAACGACGCCACCGGCTGACCCGGCACTACGCCCGCCTCACAGCACCGCGTCGGAGGCCGTGTTCTCAGCGGCGGGCGGCTCGGGGTCGAGGGAGCCGAGGGCGAGGGTTTGAGCGTCTTTGGCGTGGCGGCGCCAGCGGCGGCGGGCGTCGCGGTTGGCGCGTTCGATCTCGAACGTGGCGGCCTCGCCCTCGGCGTCCACGCGCAGCGTGCCGGCCAGCGTGTGCCAGTCGCGCCCCCGATGCCCGCCGCGCCAACGCATCTCCACCTCTGCGGCGTACGTGCGCTGGAAGCGGTCGTACGTCCACTCGTCCACGTAGGCGACGACGGTTTTCGGGGCGGCCTCCTCGTCGAGGCGCTGCGCCAGGGCCTCGGTGGCCTGCCGCGCAAACGTGCGCACGACCTCGGCGCGCTCTGCTTCCGTCTTCATCCGCACCGCGCGGGCGACGCGGCTCACGGGCCGGGCGTGCCCGCCCAGCCCGGCGTACACGTCGAACACCACCAAGGCGGCCTCCCGGCTAAAAAGCTGCGAGCGCAGGGAAAAGCGGAAGTCGTCGTAGCCGCCCAAGCGGGAGAGGTCGAAGCGCCCCTCGGTGCCGCTGAAGGGGATGCGCACGGCCTCGGCGCGCCGGTCTTGGACGTACGCCAAGAGATAGCCCGTAGGACGCGGCTGCGGATGGAGGCGCTCCCAGCCCTCGCCCCCGAAGCGCCGGCGCTCCACCACGAAGTGGAGGCGGTAGCGCCCCTGCTCGAGGCGGCTCTCGGAAAGCGGGTACTCGATGCGCGGCTCGGCCTGCACGCGCTTCGGCGAGGCGCGCAGCCGCTCCTGCTCGCAGATGGTGCGCGGGCCGAACGTGCCGCAGGCCTCCACCAGAAGCGGCTCGGCATCGCCCAGCGCGGCGTCGGGCACGGTGGCCGAGGCGCCGGAGCCGGCGTAGAGCGTGTCGTGCGCGGCGCTGAAGATGCTCACAAAAAACGTATCCGGCCGCACGCGCTCTTGGCCGAAGGTCGTCCGCCGTACGAACCGCGCGGTTACATCGAGCGAGTCCCATCCGTGCCGCGCGATGTCGAGGCCGCCCGCGTGGTACTCGGCGCGGGGCGTTCCGCAGCCCGTCCCCGCCAGGAGCGCCGCGCAGCACACCGCTCCGCAGAGCAACGCGGCACAGGATGAGGCAAAGCGCGGCACGGCACAGGCGGGTTTTGCGGGGGATGGCAGCGTAGGCCATCTGTACGCCGCGCATCAGCGCGCTGTTCGCGGAGGGCTTCGTAACGGCGGTGGAAGGGCTTCCAGAAACGGGGAACGTCCCGCTCCAAGCCTCCGTGTAAAGTTTCAGCAATGCGCTCTACCGCCTGACTTCTCAAAAGGGGCCAGAGCACTTTTATTCGCCCGCCTGTCCACAAAGTTATAGATCTAATCATGGCTGAGATCACCGCGCAACCGCACCCCGGCGCCGCCGTGGCCGAGGACTTCCTCCCGCTCAACGGCACCGACTACGTCGAGTTCTACGTGGGCAATGCCAAGCAGGCCGCGCACTTCTACGTGGGCGCCTTCGGCTTCGAGGTCAAAGGCTACCGCGGCCCGGAAACCGGCCACCGCGAGGCGGCCAGCTACCTCCTCACGCAAGGCAAGATCCGCTTCGTCCTGACGACGGCCATGAGGCCGGACTCGCCCATCGCCCAGCACGTGCATCAGCACGGCGACGGCGTGCGCGACATCGCCCTCTGGGTGGACGACGCGCGGCACTCCTTCGAGGAAACGACCGCGCGCGGCGCCATAGTCATCCGCGAACCCGAGGTCTTGGAAGATGAGGACGGCCAGATCGTCACCGCCGCCATCGGCACGTACGGCGACACGATCCACACCTTCGTCGAGCGCAGGAACTACGACGGCTTCTTCATGCCCGGCTTCGAGCCGTACGAGAACGCGGACTGGCAGACGCCCGGCGCCGTCGGCCTCAAGTACGTGGACCACTGCGTCGGCAACGTCGCCCTCGGCGACATGGACAAGTACGTCCAGTACTACGCCGACGTGATGGGCTTCAAAAACCTCATCTCCTTCGACGACCAGGACATCTCGACGGAGTACTCGGCGCTGATGTCAAAGGTGATGTCCAACGGCAACGAGCGGATCAAATTCCCCATCAACGAGCCGGCCGAGGGGAAAAAGAAAAGCCAGATCGACGAGTACCTCGAATTCTACAACGGCGCCGGCGTGCAGCACGTAGCCATGGCCACGGGCGACATCCTCCAGACCGTCTCCGAACTCAAGCGGCGCGGCGTGCAGTTCCTCTCCGTCCCGACGACGTACTACGACGTCTTGCAGGAGCGCGTCGGGAAGATTGACGAGCCGGTGGACGAACTCGCCAAGCTCGGCATCTTGGTGGACCGCGACCCGGACGGCTACCTCTTGCAGATCTTCACGAAGCCGATCCAGGACCGCCCCACCGTCTTCTACGAGATCATCCAGCGCAAAGGCGCGCGGAGCTTCGGCGCGGGCAACTTCAAGGCGCTCTTCGAGGCCATCGAGCGCGAGCAGGCCCTGCGCGGCAACCTCTGAATTTGTGAGTGCGGACGTATGGGCGAAAGCACCCCCCCTGCGCCCCGCCTCTCTCCCACCCTCCCAACCCCCCATACTCAACCATGCCCTATTACACAAGACTCGGCCAAGTCCCTGACAAGCGCCACATCCAGTTCCGCCGTCCGGACGGCGAGCTGTACACCGAAGAGGTCGTCGGCGCCGAGGGGTTCCACGGCATCTCCTCCATCGCTTACCACATCCATGAGCCGACGCTCGTCGAACGGATCGAGGAGCCGATCCCGTACGCCGTCGAGTTCGTCGAAAAGGACTTCCTGCGCCACCGCCTCCTCGACGGGATGAAGATCGAAAAAGGCGGCGACTGGCTCTCGGGCCGGCAGTACATCATGGGCAACGCCGACGTGAAGCTCGCCCTCGCGTGCCCGACGGACGAGATGGAGACGTTCTACAAAAACGCCTCGTGCGACGAACTCGTCTTCGTCCATGACGGCGAGGGCGTCTTGGAGACGATGTTCGGCCCCGTCGAGTTCACGCAGGGCGACTACGTGCACGTCCCCCGCACGATCACGCACAAGTGGCGCTTCACGGGCGATGTGGAGCCGCGCCTCTTGGTGATCGAGTCGAGTTCGGAGATCCGCTTCCCGAAGCGCTACCGCAACGAGTTCGGGCAGCTCCTGGAGCACTCCCCGTACCACGAGCGCGACGTCCGCCCGCCGACGGAGTTGCAGACGCACGACGAAGAGGGCGAGTTCGAGGTGCGGATCAAGAAGCACGGCAAGCTGCACCGCTTCGTCTACCGCTACCACCCCTTCGACGTCGTCGGCTGGGACGGGCACATGTACCCATACGCCATCTCCATCCACGACTTCGAGCCGATCACCGGGCGCATCCACCAGCCGCCGCCCGTGCACCAGATGTTCGAGGCGCACAACTACGTGGTGTGCTCATTCGTGCCGCGCCTCTTCGACTACCACCCGGACGCCATTCCGGCGCCGTACAACCACTCGAACATTGACTCGGACGAGGTCTTGTACTACGCCGAGGGGCAGTTTATGAGTCATCGCGGCGTCGAGCGCGGCTCGTTTACACTCCACCCCGGCGGCATCCCACACGGGCCGCACCCCGGCGCGGTGGAAGGCTCCATCGGCAAGCGCGGCACCGAGGAGCTGGCTGTGATGGTGGACACGTTCCGCCCGCTCTGGCTCACGAAAACGGCCCTCGACATTGAGGACGGAGAGTACGCCTATTCCTGGCAGCCCGAGTACGGTCAGGCCCGTGGCGACGGGCAGGTGCAGGAGCCGGCCCGGCCGTGATCCCTTCTTCAAGCTGCGAACGTGACAAAGGGCGCTTCCCCGTCGTGCGGGAAGCGCCCTTCTTGCGCCTGCGAAGCGCTCTGCGCTCTGCGCGACGAGCCTGCGCCTACTCGACGGCCAGCAGCGTGACGTCGAAGACGAGCGTGGCGTTCGGCGGGATGACGTCTCCCCTGCCGCTGGACCCGTACGCCAGCTCGGGCGGAATGGTGATGCGCCGCCGCCCACCCACGCGCATCCCCACGATGCCTCGCCGGAAGCCGGGGATGACCTCGCTGAGTGCGAACGTCACCCCCTGCCCCTCGTCGAAGACTGTGCCGTTTTCGAGACGCCCTTCGTAGTCCACGGTGACGGTGCTGCTGACCGTGGCTTCCGCGCCGTCGCCTTCTTCGAGCGTCTCGATCTCGACGGTGGCCTCCTCGTCATCAGGGTCTGAGGAGTCGCACGCCGCCACGGCGAAGACGAGAAGCGCGAGGAGCAAGACCGAAGAGGCGAGGCGCATGGAAGCAGTGGTTTCTGCAGAAGGGAATGCCCACATGAAAGCAGGCTGCCCTTCCTTTAGAAGAGCAGCCTGACTGACTGGCTTAGGGTGAGGAAAGACGTGGCGCGGCGTCAGGAGTTGGAGGAGCCTGACCCGGACGTCTTCGAGCTTCCAGAAGAGGAACTGCCGGAAGAAGAACTCCCGGAAGAAGAGCCGCTGGAGGAGGACCCGGAAGAGGAGCGCCCCGACGAGGAGCCGCTGCTCCCTGAAGACGAGGAGCCGCTGCCCAGCGTGGTGGCCGACTTCGGCTTCTTGTCGAGGTCCTCTTTCTTGGCTTCCTGCTTGGCCGTATCCGCGACGTCCTTGGCCTTGTCCTTGGCCTCGTCGGCGGTCTTTTGAGCGACGCGCTTGGCTTGGTCCACCTTCTCCTCGGCGGCATCGCGGGCTTGGCGCACCACGCGGTCGCGCGCCGGCCCCATCAGCTCGTTCTCCTTGCGCGTGCTCGGCAGAAGCGCGCCCACGAAGGCGCCCAGGGCAAGCGTAGCCGCGCCGACGGCCAACGGGTTGTTGTCCATCGCTTCTTCAAGCTGGTTAGCCGCCCGGCGGGTTTGGCGGCGGGCCTTCCGGCGGTAGCGTTGCGCCTGCTCCTGCGCCTGCCGCCCGTACTGCTGCGCCGTCTCGCGGGCTTGGTCGGCCGCCTCGCCGGCCCGCTCGCCGGCCGAGCGGCGGCTGTCGTCGTCGTCGTACTCGCCGTAGTACGCCGGCTCGTCGCCGGTGCGGTAGCGGCGCTCCTCGTACGTGTACGGGTCGGACTCGTACTCTTCGGCGTAGCGGGCGCCGCCGCCTCGGGAGCGGTAGCGCGGCTCGTCGTAGTAGTAATCGTCGTCGTAGCCGTAGTCGTCGTAGTCGTCCTCGTAGTAGTACGACTGCTGGCGGCCGTAGGGGCGCCGGCGGCGCGCCTCGCGGTACTCGCGGTGCATACGGCTTGAGGAGCCGCCTTGCGTGAAGAGGTAGCCGAGGCTCAGCCCGGCGAGGATGGACGGGATGGGGTTTTCGCGGATCGTGTCGAACATACGGCTGCGGGCCTCCTGGGCGGTGTCTCGAACGGTTTCTCGGACGGCGGACTGCGCTTGGCGCCGGAGGCGCTCCGGGCGTAGGCGCCGTTGAATCTCGCTGACGGTTTCGTCCATGTCAGCACGGGTACGAGCGATGTCGCGCTCGATCTCTTCAGAGCTTTTGTATTGGCGCTGCTGATCGGCGACGCGGCGCTGCGCTTCGAGGCCGCGGTCCTTTGCGCCGGAGCCGGCGGACGCCTCGCGGCGCGCTACCGGATCTCCGGACGCCTCTCGCTCGGCTTCGTCCCGGTCTCGCCGGCCTTGATCTCGCGCGCTTCCTCTTTCATCCATTGCTTATCCTCGCGTAGTGATTCTTTGGTTTTCGACAAGGTGAAGTCCGTCGAGAGGCTGTAGTCGATCTTGCGCAGCCCCGACAGCCCCGATTGCAGAAGCGCGTAACCGATGAGCGCCACGGCCACGCCCACGATCAGGAACGCCAGCCACTCCGGCATCAAAAGGCCGAGCAGGAGCGCCAGGCCAAAGAGCAGGACGATGAGGCCGGCGTAGGCCACCGCCCCGCCGAGGCCCACGTAGGCGACGTCCTTGCCGGCTTCGGAGGCCTTCTGGCTCACCTCGCGGCGCGCCTCCGAGGCCTTCTCACTCACCTCGGTCTGGACGAGGTTGAGTTCCTGGCGCACGAGCGCGCTCGTCTCGGACGTAAGCTCGCTGAGCAAGTCAACGAGCGAACGCTCATCGGACGGCCCGCGCGGATCGTCGTACCGCCTGACGTAAGCGTCGCCGGGGGGTAGGTCTTCAGGGTGCGGCGGCCGTCTTCTTCGCGGAGGCGGCCCTTCAGGGCGCGGCTCGTCAGGGCGAGGCTCGCCGGGGGGAATGCGGTCTTCGGGTGGCATCGTTATTTGTCGTCCTCTTTGCTCTGTGAGCGCGCTGGCGCGGAGGAAGTGCCGGTGGTACCGGACGTGGCGGAGCCGGACGTGCCGGAGGTCGGCGAAGAAGAAGAGGTGCGCCCCGTTTGGGTGCGGCTTTCCTCGCGCTTCTCCTGCCCGCCGTAGGTGCGCGGGCTGGCGCTTCCGGCGCCAAGGGTGCGGCCCTCGTCAAAAGAGGACTCGCCGCCCGTGCGCGTCCGCTCGCGGGCGTAGGACGACTCGCCGTAGGAGCCGCGTGAGCCGCTGGAATAGCTCCCACGGGCGTAGCTCCCTCGGGAGTAGCCTCCGCTGGAGTAGCCTCCTGAGCTGGAGCTTTTAAAGAAGCGCGCGCCCAGGACGCCCAGCGCAAACGCCCCGCTCAAGAAGAGCGCCGGGTCGCGCCGCGCAAAGCGTTGCGCCTCATGCAAAAGCTCGTCCGGCGAGCGGTCGCGCAGGTAGCCCGCCAGGTTATCAATCCGCCCCGCCGCGTCCTCGACGTAGCGGGCGACGGAGCTTTGGTCCTTCTCGCGCAGGTTCTTGCCCGTCTGGCGGACCGCGTCGGCCACGCCTTCGAGCGTTTCCGAAGCGCGCGATTTCTGCTGCTCGGCCTGGCTGCGCGCCTGGTCTTTGGCTTGGTCGGCAAGGTCGCCTGCCGTTTTCTTCGCTTCGGCAGAGGCGTTCTCCGCCTTCCGCTTTGCCTTTTCGGTGCTTGACTGTTCTCCTGAAGCCATAGGTTCGCGTGTCCTTGTCGTGAATGCGATGATGGCGTGCAGCACGGCGCTGCCCTCGTTTGGTCTTGTGAAGGAAGATTCTGAATAGCTGGCCGGAATGCACTTAGCGCATGTAACCATATGGCGAACGCAATGCAACAAAAGCGTAATCGCGGACTGAGCAGGTTCTCGCGCAGGTGAATGGGGTGCAATATTCTATCGACGTTACAGCTTTGTCAGAGTGCATTCTTGCTTCGCCACGCCGCCTTCGCCATCCTTTGCCCCTCTCCGAAAACTGTGGGCGCTGCCTTCCGCACCACGGATTTTGGCACGCCACATCCGGCTCACATACAGAACTGACCTCCGCTTTCTCATGGCCGATGATATCCGCAGAGAAGACGATTACGAGCGCCGCGACCCCGACTACGAGCGCCGCCGCAGCGACCCCGTCCCCGAAGGCGACCGCGTGGTAGGGTCCTACGACCGCGACCGCCCCGTGCGCCGCGAGCGTGTGCATCACGACGATGACCGCGGCTTTCTTCCGGCGGCGATTCGGCGGATCTCGTGGGGCGCCATCATCGCCGGCACGGTGGTGGCCATCGTCGTGCAGCTGATGCTGAACCTCTTGGGGATGGGCTTCGGCCTGAGCGCCATTGACCCGGCGCAGGAGGCGAACCCGTTCTCGGGCCTTGGCACGGGGACGATCATTTGGCTCGTGCTCGTCACGCTGATCTCGCTCTTTATCGGCGGATGGATTGCCGGGCGGATGGCCGGCCTGCCGCGACGCCTCGACGGAGCCTTGCACGGGTTTGTGGCGTGGGGGCTAGCCACGCTGCTGAGCCTCTATCTTCTCACCTCGGCGGTGGGCACCGTTATCAGCGGCGTGACCGGCATCGTGGGGCAGGGGCTGGACCTGGCCGGGCAGGGCGTGGCCGCCGTGGCGCCCGAGGCGCGCGAGGCGTTGCGTGAGCAGGGCGTCACCCTCAGCGACATTCAGCAGGAGGCCCGGCAGCTTCTGCGGCAGTCCGGCCTGCGCGACGATGTAGCTCAAACCGTGGACACGCTCCAAGCCGAGGCCGGCGACGTGGCCCGCACGCCCGCCAGCGCACAGCAGGACCTGGACCGCGCCCTCGAGGAACTGCTTGAAACCGGCCGCGAGGCCGACCGCCAGAACGTCGTCAACATCATGGTGGCCAACACGGACATGAGCGAGGCCGAGGCGCGCCGCACCGTGGAGCAGTACGAGCAGCGCTACCGGCGCGTGCGCGAGCGCGTGAGCACCGCCGTCGATTCCGTGCGGCAGACGGCCGTACGCGTGAGCGGGCGCGCCGCCGACACGCTCTCCACGGTGGGCTACGTGGCGTTCTTCGCTATGCTCATCGGTGCCATCGCCTCCGCCGCCGGGGGCGCCGCCGGCGCGCCGAAGGACCTGCCCGCCTCCTCCGCCGTCCGGCGCGAGTAGCCGCCTGCGTGCGTCCTACGCCTGGCGCGCCTGAAAAAGCGCATCTGCTTACCGCTTGAGAAAAAGAAGGCGGCTCTGCTTGTAAGCGGAGCCGCCTTTCTTATCCGGCTCACCCACACGAGGCCGTCAGTTCCAGAAGAGCCGGTCCTCATCGTAGTGCTTCACGGCGCGCACGAGCGGCTGGCGCGGGTCGGCCTCCTGCCGGTGCACGCTGACCACGTAGTCGTACAGCCCCGTCCCGATGCCCGTAGCGAGCGGCTGCGTCTCGCCGGGGGCGTTCTCCTTGAGCAGGTGGACGAGTTCTTCGGCCTGCGCGCGCGCGTACGTCCTCGAAGCGAAGCCGTCCACGTAAAGCGTGGCGCGGAAGTGGCACCCCGTCTGTTCAAGGAGCGCGCGCTCGACGCGGTTCTTCTGCTCGAACACATGAACGATGGAGTCGCGCACGGCGGCGCTTAGGTCCTGGACGAGCGGCCGCTGCGGCGCGCGGTCCTCGCCGTCGCACGGCGCCGGCTCCATCTTGTGGCATCCGCCCAGCGCTGCCGCCGAAACGAGCAAGGCGGCAGCCACGCTCCACGTCTTCATACGCCTGCGCGGGGGGTTGGCTTTCTTTGGAGAGGGGGCGCGGCTCACGCAGCGTCCTCCGCGGCGCCCTGCCCTTGCTTGGCGGCCTCGGCGCCGGCCTCGAAATCGAGCGCGGCGGAGTTGATGCAGTAGCGCTGGCCCGTAGGCTCCGGGCCGTCGGGGAAGACGTGGCCGAGGTGCGCCTCGCAGTTGGCGCAGAGGACCTCCGTGCGCTTCATGAACAGGCTGCGGTCCTCCTCGGTGGCGACGTGCTCCTCATCGACGGGCGCGTAAAAGCTCGGCCAGCCCGAGCCGGAGTCGTATTTCGCTTGGGAGGAGAAGAGCGGCTGCCCGCAGCAGACGCAGCGGTACATGCCCTCGTCTTTGGTGTCGTAGTACGCGCCGGTGAAGGCACGCTCGGTGCCCTTCTCGCGCGTGATGCGGTACTGGTCCGGCGTCAGCTCTTTCTTGTACTCGGCGTCGGTCTTCTTCGGCGTCGGCATAAACGGGTCTCGGCTTTTGAGGCAGAAGTGGGTCCGCGAAGGCGTGGTTTTTAGACCGATGGACGCGGCACAGCGTTCCCCTGCGTTACGCCTTGCGCTCCTCCTGCACGCGGCGGATGAGCGGCGGCACCACGCGGCGCGGCAAGAGGCGCGCGCTCTGCACGAGCACCTTGTTCTGCCAGCCGGGGATGACGAGCGGCGCGCCGGCCATCAGCCCCTTGTAGCCGGCCTCGGCCACGGCGGCGGCGTCCATGAGGCCGCTTTGGACGAGCTTCGACCGCTCCATCTGGGCGCGCTCCTGGAAGCTGGTTTCCGTGGGGCCGGGGCAGAGGGCCGTTACGGTGACGCCGCTCCCGCGCAGCTCCTCGGCGAGCGCTTCGGAGAAGTGGAGCACGTACGCTTTGGTGGCGTAGTAGACGGCCATAAGCGGCCCCGGAAAGAACGCCGCCGTGGAGGCCACGTTGAGGATGCGCCCGCGCCGCCGCCGCGTCATCCCATCCAGAAAGCGCCGCGTGAGGGCCGTGAGCGCCGTGACATTGAGCTGGATCATCCGGAGCTGCCGCTCGGCCTCGCTCTCGGCAAACGGCCCGAAGTCGCCAAAGCCGGCGTTGTTGACGAGCACCTCGACCGGCTCCGGCACGGCCTCGGCGACGGCCTCCGCAGCGCCGGGCACGGCCAAGTCCTGCGCGAGTGGGCGTGCGCTGATGCCGTAGCGCTCGGAAAGCGCCTCGGCGTGCCGGGCGAGCGCGTCCTCGCTGCGCGCGACCAGGATCAGGTCGTAGCCGCCTTGCGCAAGGCGCACGCTCAGTTCGTATCCGATGCCGCCCGAGGCGCCGGTGACGAGGGCCGTCTTGCGTTTCGTCTGGCTCATCTTCTCCTGCCGAGACTTCGTGAGGATAACGTGTGCTGCGCTGCGCCGCATCTCCCAAAGATACGCGCACGCCGGAAGCAAAAGTAGCCGCCTGCGCGCCGCCTTGTCCCGGAGACGACCGGCGGCTTATCTTGGTTCGCCTCTACCCTTCCCCCCTCGCTGTCCGAACCTCCTATGCCCGCTCCGTCCGCCTCGAACACAGCCGCTAACGCCTTCCCCTTCGGCCAGAAAGTGGCCTGGACGCCGCGCGAGGACTGGATCAAAGAAAGCAACCTCCAGCGCTTCATGGACCGCCACGGCATCGGTGGCTACGACGCGCTGCTGCGGCGCTCAACTGAGGACGTGGCCTGGTTCTGGGACGCCGCGCTCGAAGACCTCGACGTCCAATTCTACAAAAAATACGAGCGCGTTGTTGACCTCTCAGAAGGACCGCAGTTTCCCAGGTGGTGCGTCGGCGGGGAGATGAACATCGTCCACAACCTCCTGGACAAGTGGATGGTGGACGAAGAGGCGGCCGGCCGCACGGCGCTGCGCTACGAAGGCGAAGACGGCGAGACGCGCACCTTCACCTACGCCGCGCTGGACGCCGAGGTGTGCCGCTGCGCCAACGCGCTGCGCGAGCTGGGGATCAAGAAGGGCGACGCTGTGGGCCTCTACATGCCCATGACGCCGGAGATCGCCATCGCTTTCCTTGCCATCGTGAAGATCGGCGCGGTGGTGCTTCCGCTTTTCAGCGGGTACGGGCCGGGCGCCGTCGCCACGCGCCTCAAGGACGCCGGCGCCAAGGCGCTCTTCACCGCCGACGGCTTCGCCCGGCGCGGTAAGCCCATCCGCATGAAAGAAACGGCGGACGAGGCGCTCGCAAGCTGCCCCACGGTCGAGCACGTGATCGTCCACCGCCACCTCGATCTGGACGACGTGCCGATGCGCGAGGGCCGCGACCGCTGGTGGGCCGACCTCGTCCCGCAGCAGGAGGACATGGCCGAGACGGAGCGGACCGCCGCCGAGGACGTGGTGATGATCATCTACACGAGCGGGACGACGGGGCGGCCTAAGGGCGCCGTCCACACGCACTGCGGCTTCCCGGTCAAGGCGGCGCAGGACATGGCCCACGCCATGGACCTCAAAAAGGGCGAGACGATGTACTGGATGAGCGACATGGGCTGGATGATGGGGCCGTGGCTCGTCTTCGGCACGCTGGCCCTGGGCGCTACGATGGTTTTTTACGACGGCGCGCCGGACCACCCCGGCCCGGACCGCCTGTGGGAGCTGGTCGAAAAGCACGGCGTCACGCACTTAGGGATTTCGCCCACGCTCATCCGCGCGCTCAAGAGTCACGGCGCCGATCCCGTAAAAAAACACGACGTGAGCGGCCTGCGCGCCGTCTGCTCCACGGGCAGCCCCTGGGACCCCGAGTCCTGGCAGTGGCTCTTCGAGACCGTGCTCGAAGAAAAGAAGCCCATCCTCAACTACTCCGGCGGCACGGAGATCTCCGGCGGCATCCTGTGCGGTAACTTCTTCAAACCCTTGAAGCCCGGCGCCTTTTCCGGCCCCGTCCCCGGCATGGCCGCCGATGTGGTGGACGAAAACGGCCAGCCCGTGCGCGAAGAGGTGGGCGAACTCGTCCTCCGCGAGCCGTGGATCGGGATGACGCGCGGGTTCTACGGCGACCGCGAGCGCTACCTGGAGAGCTACTGGCGCCGCTTCCCGGACGTGTGGGTGCACGGCGACTTTGCCGCCATCGACGAAGACGGCCTCTGGTACATCCTTGGCCGCTCGGACGACACGATCAAGGTAGCCGGCAAGCGCCTCGGCCCGGCCGAGGTCGAGGCGCTCCTCAACGCGCACGCGGCCGTGGCCGAGTCCGCCGCCATCGGCGTGCCGCACGAGGTCAAGGGGCAGGAGTTGGTCGCCTTCGTCGTCTTGAAGCCGGACGCGGAGCCGAGCGAAAAGCTGCGCGAGGCGCTGATAGGGCGCGTCACCGAAGAGCTGGGCAAGCCGCTGCGCCCGCGCGCCGTCCTCTTCGCCGAGGCGCTGCCGAAGACGCGCAACGCCAAGGTCATGCGCCGCGTCATCCGGGCGGCCTACCTCGGCGAGGACCCCGGCGACACGTCCAGCCTCGAAGACGCCTCGACGGTGGACGCCATCAAAGCGGCGACGTGAGAACCAGAGCATATTGCCCGGCGTTTTGGCTGAGCATACCGCCTGCTCCCTCAGCTTTGCCCTCTCCCTGCCATGAGCGAGACCCTGCGTGTGGCCTTCGAGCTGCCCGCCTCCGTAGCGGCCGAGGCGGGGCTTACGCCCGAGAACGCCAGCGAAAACACGCGGCGTATGCTGGCCCTCTTCCTTTTCGAGCACGGACGGCTCTCGCTCGGCCAGGCCTGCGAGATGGGCCAGATGAGCTACTGGGAGTTCTACGACATGAACCGCCGCCTCGGCATCTCCCTGCCGTACTCCGCCGAGGACCTAAGCCAGGACCTGGCCCGCCTTTCCGATGGGTAAAGTCGTGGTCGCGGATGCTTCGTGCCTGATCGCGCTCAGCAAGATAGGCCACCTCTCCCTTCTGGAGGCGCTTTTCGGATGCGTGCTCCTGCCGCCGGCTGTGTTTCACGAAGTCGTCGTGCGCGGCGCGGGGCGCCCCGGCGCCGAGGAGGTCCGCGCGGCCACGTGGATAGAAACGCGCGAGGTAAAAGACAGGCGCGCCGTCCGTGCGCTCAAGCTCACGCTGGGCCAGGGCGAGGCCGAAGCTATCGTGCTGGCGGGCGAGCAGTCGGCCGCCTTCCTCATCCTCGATGACGAGCGGGCACGACGGACGGCTCTGGAGCGAGGCCTGCCTGTCGTTGGCACGGTGGCCTTGCTCAAGCAAGGGGCACAGGAGAGCCTGATCGACGATCTCGCAACGGCCCTGCACCGGCTGCGCGAGGCGGGCTTCTACTTTTCGCTGGAATGAGCGCTCCCGCCAGGCAACGCCAAGGTCACACGCCGCGTCATCCGGGCGGCCTACCTCGGCGAGGACCCCGGTGACGTCTCCAGCCTTGAAGACGCCTCCACCGTAGACGCCATCCGCGCAGCCCGATAACTGCTTCTAAAAAGAGCCATGCGCCGCGCTTGCTGCTTCCTCGTCTTCGCTCTGCTGCTGGCGACGGGCGCGCACGCGCAACACGTCGGGCGTGCGGCGCTCCACGGCATCGTCGTAGATGCGGAGACGGGCAGGCCGCTCCCCGGCGCGCACGTCTTCCTTGCCGAAACCACACGCGGCACCGTGGCGGATGCGAGCGGGCGGTTCGCGTTGCGCGGCGTCCCGCTCGGCGTGCAGCGCGTGGCGGCTTCGATGGTCGGCTACAGCGTGGCTGCGAGCGACACGCTGCTCACAGAGCCGCGCGCGTACCGCCTCACGCTGCGCTTGGTGCCGGAGGTCGTCGCCGTTGGCGCTGTGGCCGTCGAGGCCGAGCGCGACCGGAAGTGGCCGAAGCGCCTGCGCACGTTCCGGCAGCGCTTCGTGGGCGTTTCCGCCGGCGCCGACTCCGTCCGCTTTTCCAATCCGGAGGCCGTGCGTTTTGACGCGGCGTGGTGGGGCAAGCTTGACGCGCACGCCGCCGAGCCGCTCCGCTTCGAGAATCGCGCACTCGGCTATCGCATCACGTACTTCCTGGACGAATTTTTCTCGAGCGGCGCCCGCATCCGCTGGGACGGCGAGCCGCTCTTCGAGGAGCTTCAACCTGCCGACAGCGCCGAGGCTGCGCGCTGGGCCGCCGCGCGCGAGCGGGCTTACCGTGGCTCCTTGCGCCACTTCCTGCGCGCTTTGCTGGCCGGGCGCACGCGCGAGGGAGGCTTCCTCGTCACGCACCAACGCGACGACCCCTTCCGCCCGAGCGGCTACGGGCGCGAGCGGCGTGTGGACCCGTCGCGCTTCGTCCGCGCCGGCGAGGATTCGACGCACGCGCGGCTGCGCTTTCGCGGGCGGCTCGTCATCACCTACCTCGATGAAGAGGCCGAGCCGGCGTTTGCGCGCTCGCCGTACCGACTCTCCGGCTACGGTCCCGCCACGCAGGTTTCTATGCTCGAACTCTCCGACGGCGCCGTGACGGTGGACCGCGCGGGCGAGATCCTGGAGCCGTACGGGGCCGTGCAGTACGGCTACTTCGCCTTCGAGAAGCTCGCCGACCTCGTCCCGAAGGGGTACCAGCCCGAAGAGTAAGCGCGCCGAGGCGTTTCCTTCAGTCCCCCCCTGGGCAGAGCGCGCTTTTCTCCCGGCGGGTGGTGCGCCAGACAGCGCCTTGCGGCTGCGCTTCTGGCGCACTTCGACCCGCAAGCAGATTGGGATGACCCCTTCTGCGCCCCGTTTCCACATGGTAGAGGGTGAGCGCCCCACTCGTGTATCCCTATGCACGTGGGCGTTCGCGTGTGATGAGCGCTTGTGCGCTGTAAGCATTTGCGCCCTCTTCCTATCCCTCCCCCTTGAGGTGCTCCCATGAAAGCCTTGTACAGAACCCGCCGCACGGCTACCCTGACGCTCCTGTTGGCGTGGCTCGTTGCAGCCCTTCCCGCTCAAGCCCAGGAGCTGATCCCTGGCACCCTTCCGCCCTCTGCGGAGCGCGCCGCCAACAACTTGCAGATGGCTCAGCAGATGGAGGGCGACGAGTTGGCGCCCTTCTACTCGGAGTCCGGCCTGCTCACCCTCTCCATTGACGGCCTCGGCACAAACGCCGCCGGTGGCGGCACCATCCAAGTTGACAAGCCCGAGGGCGCAACCGTGAGCGTGGCCTATCTCCTGGCCGCCACCACGCCCTTTGGCGGAGCGCTCAACGACGGCGACGTCTCGCTCGAAGGCAACGCGCTCTCCTGGAGCGAGATCGTTGACATCCCCTTCAACTTCGGGCAGGGCGGCCAGAGCGGCTACACCGACGTCACGGACATCGTGGCCCCCATCGTGGACGGGGCGCCGGCCGGCCTTGTTGACCTCCAGGTCAGCGAGCCGAACGGCTCTTCCAGCGTCGATGGCGCGATCCTGGCCGTCGTCTTCGACGACCCCAACCAGACCGAGCCGCAAACCATCGTGCTGTCCTTTGGCGCGCAGGACCCCGACGGCGACAGCTTCGCCATCACGCTGGCCGAGCCGTTCGACGGCTCGGAGCAGAGCATCCTCATGTCGCTGGGCATCTCGTTCAGCTTCCAGGGCGGGTTCGACACGCAGGACAGCCAGATCGAGGTCAACGGCGAGCGCCTCACCAGCGCCGCCGGCGGCAACGACGACGGCGAGGATGCCAACGGCGCGCTCATCACCGTGGGCGGCATCGGCGACGACCCGGCCAACCCGCCGGACCCCTTCCAGCGTGAGGACGGAGATCCCCGCTACGACGACGAGCTGTACACGCTTGACCCGCTCATCGACGACGGCGACTCGCAGATCGACGTGACGACGCAGAACCCCTCGAACGACGACAACATCTTCTTCGCCGCCTTCATCATCCAGGGCGCCACGGCCATCGTCGGCGAGGACGTCCTGCTCACGCCCGTGGAGGCGGAGAACCCCGTCGGCACCGAGCACACGCTCACGGCCTCCGTGCAGAATGACAACGGCGACCCCCTCGAAGACGTGGACGTGGACTTCGAGATCACCTCCGGCCCGAACGCCGGAACGACCTCCTCAGCAACGACGAACGCAGACGGCGAAGCGTTCTTCACCTACTCGAGCACCGAGACCGGAACCGACGTCATCGTCGCCTCCTTCGTCGGCAGCGAGGAAGAGACAATCACTTCCAACGAGGCCACCAAGACGTGGATTGACGGGGATGACGGCGAGGACGACAACCCGCCCGTGTGCGAAGGCAGCCTCGACGGCGACACCTTCTTCGGCTCCGTCTCCGACAACGAGACCGAGGACGACACCGGCGTCTTCTCCGTCGAGCTGAGCGCCGAGAGCGACAACCTCGAAATCAGCGTGGACGAGTTCACGCCGGGCGACCCGGTGGTAGGCTACTCCGTCTCGCTCATCGACGCGGAGATGGACGGCTCCGGCACCGTCGTCGGCACCGACGGCGCGGGGAACACCTGTGAGATCGACGTCGAGATCGAAGGCGAAGACGATGGCGACGGCGAAGACCAAACGCCGCCGGTGTGCGGCCTGATCGAGGTGGACCGCGACGCCGAGCCGCCCACGATCACCTCCTCGGCTATGGATGAGGAGAGCGGCATCGCCTCGATCACGTTCACGCGCCTGAAGAACCTCGACGGCTTCTACTCGGCCGAGGACGGCTCCTCCGGCTCCGGCCTCTCCGAGGGTGAGATGATTAGCTTCGACGAGGAGGAGGTCTCCGAGGTGACGTTCGGCGGCGCCTTGGCCGATCCGGAGAACCGCCGCGTGACCATCATCGTCACGGTCAAGAACGGCGAGGGGCTGACGGCGCGCTGCGACCCGGTGATCACCGAAGTGGCCTCGGGCGTGCCCTCAGGCTTCGCGCTCGAAGGGAACTACCCGAACCCGGCCTCCGCGCAGACGACCATCGCGTTTCAGGTGGCCGAGGCCGCGCACGTCAGTCTTGAAGTCTACGACGTCCTGGGCCGCAAGGTCGCCACGCTCGTAGACCGCGAGATGGCGCCCTCGTCCTACAAGGTCGAGTGGAACACGCGCTCCGACGGCGGCGCGCCGCTGCCGAGCGGCGTCTACGTCTACCGCCTGCGCGCGGGGAGCTTCACAGCCTCGCAGCAGATGACCGTGGTGCGCTAAACGCCGCGCACGCTCAGCCCATCCTGAGCGCTGAAAGCATACAGAAGAGGCGGGCAGGTCTTCGGACTTGCCCGCCTCTTCTGTTTTGCCGTACTCTTGTGCTGCCCTTACCGCTTCACGGCCTGCACGCTTTTCCAGTCCGTATTGCTCTAGCCTGCACGCCTGCCTCATCCGCACCTCCCGCTCCGCCACAACGCCGTCCCGATGAACCCCTGCGTTTCGCGCGCCTGCCTCGCCGCCGTTCTGGTGGCGCTTCTCCTCGCGTTCTTCCCCGCCGCCGAGACCTTTGCTCAGGGCGAGGACGACCGCTACGAACTCATTCCCGAGGACACGCTCTTCTATGTGGACAACCGCGGCGCCGAGCGCGTCTTCGTCGAACTCAACGGCTTCGAGTTCAAGCTCGTGGCCGACCCGGCCGAGGCCGCGCGCGGTCAGAACGCCTTCCCCATCCCCAGAAACGGCGACATCACGCTCAACGTCGCCACCTTCCTCCGCCCGGACGCCGACGACAACTACGTCGCCCTCTCGGTGCAGGGGCCGCCGGGGTCGGACGCCGAGTTCATCATCGCCAACACGCTGCAAGTGGGCGAAGAGGTGGCCTACGAGATCTTCACGAGCGAGATCGTGCCGCTGCCCGCGCAGTTCGCCCTGATGCGGAGCTACCCGAACCCGTTCCGCGAGCAGGCCACCATCGTCTACGACGTCCCCGAGAACCGCATCACCGGCCTCCGGGTGCGCCTCGTGGTGTACGACGTCTTGGGCCGCCGCGTCCGCACGCTCGTGGACGACCGGCGCTTTCCGGGCCGCTTCGAGGTCGTCTGGGACGGCACCGACGCCTCCGGGCAGCCCGTGCCGCCCGGCCTCTACCTCTGCCGCTTCACCACCGACGCGGCACAGGAGACGATCCAGCTCATCCACGTGCGCTAAGGACGCGCAGCGGCGGGCACTCGCTACCCGTGCACCAGGCCGCGTTCTTCGAGCGTGCTCAAGAAGCGCCGCGCGCTCGCCCGCGCCTCGGCCTCTTCGATGGCGTACGCCTCGGCCAGCGCCGCGGCGATGCGCTCCAGGTCGGCCTTCTCTTCAAGCTGCTCCCAGATGAGCACGCCCGTCTCGTTGAGCGAGAAGTATTCTTTGGTCTTGAGATGGAGCAGCACGGCCTCCTCGTCGTCGAGCTTGGTGAAGACGACGTCCGGGTTCGGGGTCCACGTGGCGGCGGGCATGGCGCAGAAGATGAGGTTGAGACAGAAGGCGTTTGCGAAAAGATCAGAGACTGTTGAGATTTCAAAATGCTCTACCCGGCAGCGGAGGATTCCCCCTTTGAAGGGGCCAGGGGGAAATAGAAGCCCTTTCGGAAATCCTAAACAGTTTCTCAAAGCTACGAAAAAGACGGGGCGCCCATGAGCGCCTCTTCGAGGAGGGCAGCCACGCGGCGCGGGCGGTCGATGACGTCGCGCCCGGCGCTCAGGCGCAGGTGGCGCGTCTGCCCCACGAGGCGGCGGGCGATGTCCAGGTGCGCGGGCGCCGCTTCCGGCTCGAGCGTCACGAGTGCGCACTGGCTCAGGACCCGATGCATGGCCTCGACGCGCGGCACTGGGTGCAGCGTGCTCTCTTCCTCGCCCTCGGCAATCTCGGGGAAGACGATGAGGCGCGGGACGCACCGCCGCGCCGCGCCGCCGGGAAAGAGATCCGCCATCGCCACGGCCCACTTTTCCTCCGGACCGGGGAGCGCGCTCCACGCTTGGGCGATCTCGGGGAAGAAGCCGCGCGCCTCGGTGTCGAGCGTGAAGTTGCGGCGGAAGGCCATGGCCTCGACGGGGCCGGCCTCGGAGCCGTCGGCTGCGGCGGGGGCCAGGCGCAGGAGGATCGAGTCGTCGGAGAGGTAGCGCCAGCCCTGGCGTACGAGGCTGCACGCGAGGGTGGACTTGCCGCTGTCGCTGTGGGCGGTGAAGAGGACGCCGGCGCCCGTCTGCGGATGGGCGAGCGCGGCGGCGTGCATGGGGAACAGCTGGCGGTGGCGCAGCAGCACGAACAGGCTCATCACCCCGGCGCCGAGCGCGTGGCGGCGCAACGCCTCGGCGTCGGCGGGGGCGTGGATGCGCGCTTCCGCCGTGCCCGCGGCCGGGTCGAGCCGGACCACGGCGCGCGCGCCGACGAGGAAGAGCAGGCTGCCGGCGCGGTAGGCGCTCAGCGGGGCGTCGTCGAACGCGGCCACCGGCTCGGCCTCGGGCGGCGCTTCGGGCGGCGCCTCGCTCGCCAGAAGATGGATGGTGGCAGGAGGCCTCGCCCCGAGCGCCGCGTTCATCTCTTCGAGCGTCACCTCTTCGAGGCCGAACTGCTGGAACGCCGCGCGCGCGGCCTCGCCAAGCACCGGCTCCGCCCAGCACAGCCGAACGGCGACGTCTTCTGTGATGCGGTAATGCGTGCGCACGGAAAAGGAGCGGCGCGGGATCGGGCAAAAAAGCGATGACAAAAGCCGGGCGTGCGCTCTTCTGCAAGAACGCACGCCCGGCACATACGCACGACGAAAAGCCGCGGCTTACAAGCTGCCGCTGAAGCCCGTCACTTCGGGGAGCGTGTCGTGGCGCTCCAGCTCAGGCTCGACGTACGGCTTGCGTGTTTCGTTGGCTTCGTTCTTCATCGGGGTCACCTCTTGGTTGGGGTTACGGGAGGATACGAAAACGTGGTCTTATACGCCACGCGCGGGTCGCGTGCTTCGCCCAGCGGCTCGCCCCGGAGGTCGAGCCAGGCGTGCCCGGTTAGGTCGTCGCTGTCCGTCTTCGCGACCCCGAAGTGGATGCGCACCGGGCAATCTCGTTGTCTTAACAGGTAGAAGAGCACCAGGGACTGCTTCATGCAAAAGTCGGTGCCGTGTGTGCGGTAGAGCAGCGCGCGGCAGAGCCAAAGGAGGCGCTCCACGTCCCCCCCCCGACCGGCGCGCTTATGCCGCTGCGGCGGGTCGAACGCCTTGACCAGCTCAGGGAGCGAGAGCCGGCCCTGAAGCATCAGGACGCGCGCCAGGAGCCACGCCATCTGAGCGAGGAGCAGCGCGTCAGAAGCGCGGAGCCGGCGAAGGCGCGCGAGCGAAGGCAACCGATGAACCATCTGCTGAAAAGTAGCCACGATCTGTTCTACAGAAAACATACGGCGGGAACGGCTTTTTTCCTCAGTCTGGCTCTTCTCCGGTGCGCGGTTTGGCGCACGCACGCCGTCGTTTTGGCGTGCCGGCTTGCAGCGGCGCGCTTGGAGAAGCGGCCGGGCGGCCCTTGCCGTTATCGGCGGCCGGGGCGCGCTTCCCAGAGCAGCCGCGCCGGGCGGATCAGCGCGTAAAGCGGCGTCAACATAGGCGGCAGCGGCAGCCAGGCGCGGTCGGCGCGGGTGGGGCGCAGGGCAAGCTGCGTCTGGTACCAGCACGCGCCCAGCCCATCGCGCGCGCGGTCGCGGACGCGCAGGTGGAAGCGGCACGTCCGGAGCAGCCCGCGCAGGCCCTCGGGCGGGGCGAAGAGGGCGCGCGTCACGTCCTCGGCCAAGGCGGGCACGGCCTCGTCGCGCCGGACGGCTTCCTTGACGGCCGGGGGCAGCGGCGCGTGCAGCAGCGCGGAGGCCAGGCACGCGCCCAGAAGCACCATGCGCGCGCTGCGGAGCGCCAGCGCCTTGCGCAGCGTCCAGGCCCAGTCCAGGCCGGGCTGCGCCTGCACGAGCGCCGCGAGGTCGCCCGCGAAGCGGAGCGTGTTCCAGTGATGCTTGGCGGCGTGGACGCATAGGAAAAGCAGCGTGTCCTCAGGCGAAAACGTGTAGGCAGGCGCCGCCGCATCCAAACGGAGCGGGACGCGGCGCGCCCAAAGCTCTTCCGTATCCATAGGGAAAAGGAAGTACCGAGAGGCCAAGCCCCAGTGCAAATCGACGGCCACGACGCCGGGCGTCCCCTTGCCGCGCACGTAGCCGATGGCGTTTTGGTGCGGCGCCTGGAACGGCCCGTACCTCTCCCACCGCGCGGCGAAGCGCTGAGGCAGCGGGTCGATGCGCTCGAAGCCGGCCTCGGTGAGCGCGGCGTCGGCGGCGCGGGCGTCGGCGGGGCGGACGAGGAGGTCGAGGTCCGTGAACGGGCGCAGCTTGGCGTCGGGATACGCCGTGGCGGCCAGCGCCGGGCCTTTGAAGACGAGCGGGTCGATCCCGGAGGCGGCAAAGCGCCTGAGCACTTCCGGCAGCGCACTCCGCAGGTGGAGGCTGAGCTGGAACGTCGCCAGGAAAAGCTGCCGCAGGCGCCGCATCGTGGCCGGCGGGGCCGCTTCGGGCCGCATCGCCTTGAGGCCGTGGTAGACCAGCGGCACCATCGCGTGGCGCTCGGCTTCTTGGACGAGGCGCGGCCAGCGCACGCCCTCGGCCAGCGCGCCGCCAATGCGGGCGCGCCCGTCGCCGCTCAGCACCGCCTCGGCCAGGCCCAGGAGCAAGCGGTCTTCGGCAGAAAAGGCGGGCGGCAGAGCAGCAGGCACGGCAGGGGGCGCTTCTTTCAGGAAGCCAGGAAGGCGTTTTTGAAATGCTCGATAAGCGGAGGCCGGCCTTTTTGGAGCACCACGCTGACTACGTCGAACCGCAACGGCGCGCCTTCGAGCCGGCGCTCGTAGAGGTACGCCTGCGTGGCACGGACGATGTGGCGCTGCTTCTCGGGCGTGACGGCCTCCTCGGGCCGCCCGAAGCCGGTCCCGGAGCGCGTCTTCACCTCCACGACCACGAGTTCGCCGCCGTGCTCGTCCCGCTCGGCCGGCTCGAAGCACACGAGGTCCACCTCGGCGCGCTCGAAGCGGTAGTTGCGGTCCAGGACGCGGTAGCCCTCTTTTTCGAGGTACGTCGCCGCCAGCTCTTCGCCGCGGTCGCCGGTGCGTTTGGTGCTCATGCGGCGTCCTCCTCGGGCGCGGTTTGCAACGCGCGCGCCACGGCGATGAGCTTTTTCAGCGTGTCGGCGTTGCGCGCCTGAACGAACGGCAGGAGCGCCTGCGAGAACCCCTCGAACACCTCCATGAGGTGCATGAGGTTTTCCAGACGCTCGCACAGGACCCGGTCGCGCTCGGGCAGTTCGCTGCACGCCTCCTGCTTTTTCGCCAGGATGTCGCGGCATTCCTGAAGCTGCTCGTGGACGGGCTTGATCTCGCGCCGCTCGCGCTCTTTGATGATCTGCGCGGTGATGTGCCAGACGTCCTTCTCGGCCGTGTAGAAGTCCTTGCGCGAGCCGGGCTGATGCGCCTTGCGCGCCAGGTTCCACGTGATCAAAGAGCGCAGGTTCATGTTGGCGTTCCCCCGGCTGATCTGGAGGCGTTCCATGATCTCGTCGGTGTCGAGCGGCTTTTCGGCGCAGTAGAGGAGGGCGTGGATCTGCGCCATGGTGCGGTTGATGCCCCAGTTGGAGGCCATCTCGCCCCAGAAGAGGATGAACCGCTCGACGGCCTCTTCGTGTGCGGCGCTTGCGCCTTGATCTCCTTGGCCCTCGGCCGTGGCCGCGTCCTGGCCGCTGGCGCAGCGGGGCGTTTTCTCGTCGTGCTTACTCATAAGTCGTGCGTCGTGCTCAGGAGCAGAAGAGGCTTCGTACAGAAAGGCGCGCGACAGGCCCGGCAGGAGAAGGGCGGAAGGACTGCTCAGGCGAGGCGTCCTAAGACGTGGAAGGGAGACGGGCGCCGCCCCGGCTGCATCTGGAATGTACCAATCTACAAACTTGCGCGCCAAGGGCCAAACCGCTCGGCCAAAACGCTGGGTCGCTTCTTTCTTGGCAAGAGGGCCGGGCGCGCCGTCTTGTCCTTCAGAACGGCGGCGCGTAGACAAACAGCACGTAGACAGAGGCCGTCTACGTTTTGTACCTTGCCGTGCCCGCTCCCGCTTCACCACCCGGCTCTGCCGTGCCCCCACTGCTCACGCTCACCACCGACTTCGGCACGCGCGATGCGTACGTGGCGGCCATGAAGGGCGTGGTGCTCTCCCTCTGCCCCGAGGCGCGCCTGGTGGACGTCACACATGAGGTGGCGCCGCAGGACGTGATGGAGGCCGCCTTCGTGCTGCGCGGCGCCGTGCCCTTTTTCCCAAAGGACACCGTGCACCTCGTCGTCGTCGATCCGGGGGTGGGGACGGCGCGGCGGCCCGTCGCGCTACGGCACCAGGGGCAGTGGTTCGTGGGGCCGGACAACGGCCTCTTCACGCTCGTCCTGGACGAGGCGGCGCCCGAGGCCGCCGTCGTGCTCGAAGACAAGCGGTTCTGGCGCTCGGAGGCTCCTGCGGCTACCTTTCACGGGCGCGACATCTTTGCTCCGGCGGCGGCGCATCTGGCGGCGGGCACGCCGCTGGGCGCGCTCGGGCCGCCGGCCGGCCCGCTCGAACCGCTCCGCTGGGCGCTCCCCATCACCGACGCGCAAGGCATCCAGGGCTGGGTCGTCCATGTGGACCGCTTCGGCAACGCCATCACGAACATCCCGCGCGGCCTGTTGGAGAGGCACCGCTGCGGGCGGCCCGTCAAGTGCTACGCGGGGAACGCCGTGCTCGGCGCCATACAGCCCACCTACGGTGCCGTGGCCTCGGGCGAGCCGCTGCTGCTCTTCGGCAGCCACGGCTTCCTGGAGATCGCCGTGAGCAGCGGGAACGCCGCCGAACTCCTCGGCATTGGTAAAGGCACCTCGGTTAACGTCGTCTTCTCCAAGTAACGTCTGGAGGGCGGCGCGTCGCTTTCCTCTTCTGCGATGAGAAGGTCCGGCCGAGCGCTCCTGCTTCTCCGCGCCTCGCGCGCGCTTCAACGCTGTTACCTATGCGCGGCTCTTCCCCATACGGCGGTCCTTCGCTGGAGCACCTGAACAGCCTCTACGCGCTGGCCCAAACGCTCGCGCCCGATGCCGAGGCCGCCGCCCGGCTCGTGGATGCCACCTACCGCCGCGCCGCCGCGTCGAGCGAAACCGCCCTGCGCGAAGGCGACCGCCTCGCCCTCTTCCGCCTCATGGCCGCCGTCCATGCCGAGGCAAAACGCACGGACGACGCCGCCCCGCGCGCGGCAGCGGAGGAGGGCGGACCGTCCGGCTTCCGGCAGCGGGCCGCGCGGCGGTTTCTGAGGCAGCATCTGCCGGCGGCCTACGCCGCCCTGGCGCCGCGCGACCGGCTCCTGCTGGCGCTTTGCAAGGTTGAGCGCCTCTCCTGCGCCGACGCCGGCCACGTGCTCGGCCTTGCCCCCGACGCCGCCTGCTCGCGCCTCGACAAGGCGCAGGCCGCGCTCTGGGACCATCTGCGCGCGCAAGCCAGCGAGGCCGAGCGCCGCCTGCTCGCCAATGCGCTGGCGCCCGGCAGCCTCCGCCCGGCCCTGCGCGCGCTGGTCGAGGAAGACTTCGCCGCACCGCCAACGGCCCTGGGACCGGCGTTGGAGAACGCCCTGCAACGGCCTCGGCCCGCCGATGCGCCGCGCACGCCCCTCGTCTCGGAAAAGCCGTACGTCGTCAAGGACCGCCCGCGCCGGGCCGCTTCGGCGCGCCGACGAGAGCCGCGGTGGCGGCGGATGGGCCTGGCCCTTGCGCTTATCGTGGCGGCGGGCTTGGTGGGCTTCTTAGCCTCGGAGGCGTTGGAGCGCACGCCGGACACGAACCTGCTCGTTCTCTCGGCGCGCTACGATCCAGGGCGCGCCGAGCAGGCCTTCCGCCCCCGCTCGCCCGCCGAGGCGGAGCGCCTCGTGCAGCGCACGCTCGGGCAGCGCCTGGCCGTCCCCTCCATCGCCGGGGCCGCGCTCTCGAGCGTGCGCATCGCCGAGGTGGCGCCGGGCGCGCGCGTGCCCGTCTTCCTCTTCGAGAGCGCCGAGCGCGACGGCGGCGGCAGTGGCGCGGACGCGCGCGCACCCATCCGCGTCTACGCCTACACGTACGCGCTCCTGGACCGCTTCGCCGAACGGCTGCGCCTGAGCGACGACCTCCTCCGCGAGATCGCCGCCGAGGGCGCCTTTGAGGCCCGCCCCGCCGGCGACGCGCAGGCGCTCGTCTGGCGCGAGCGTGCCACCATCTTCGTCGCCTTCCCGTCCTCCGGCTCCGCCGAGGCGTTGCGCGCGCGCGTTCTGGGGGAACGAGAGAAGGGGTGAGAGAGAGCTGGGCGACGCACGCAAGGCCACGACCTTCCTCAGTGACGCAATTGGCGGCGCAAGTGGCCGCGCCCGAAGCCCCCCGTTACCTGCTCCCCGTTCCCTCGGCAGCCGGTAGCTCGATGCGGAACGTGGTGCCCTCGCCCGGCTTCGACTGCGCCACGCTGAGCGTGCCGCCGTGGTAGTCGTCGATGATGCGGTGGGCCAGGCTCAGGCCCAAGCCCCAGCCGCGCTTCTTGGTCGAGTAGCCGGGGCGGAAGACGTTCTTCCACTGCCGCCGGTCGATGCCGCGCCCGGTGTCCTCTACGTCGATGACGACGGCGCCCGCCGCGTCCTGGCGCGCTTCTACGGTGATGCGGCCTTCGGGCGCGTCGATGGCCCCGCTATGCGAGGGCAGGCTGTCGAGCGCATTCTTCAGCAGGTTCTCGATCACCCACTCGAACAGCTCGGCGTTGAGCGGCGCTTGGAGGCCAGCCGGCACGCGCGCTTCCAGCGTCACGCGCTGCCCAGCCTGCGGCACGCGCCGGCGGATGTACGCCACCGTCCGCTCGATGGGCGGCGCCACGGGCTGCGCCTTGAGCTTCGGCAAAGAGCCGATGTCCGAAAAACGGCTCGTCACGCGCTTCAAGCGCTCGATGTCGTTCTCGATCTCTTCGAGGGCCTCGCGGCGCTGCCCTCTGCTCAGGCCGTCAGCCTTGAGCAGCTCGGTCCACCCCATGAGGCTGGAGATGGGCGTGCCCAGCTGATGCGCCGCCTCGCGGGCCATCCCCACCCAAAGGCTCGACTGCTCCGAGCGCCGCACGTAGGAGAAGCCCAGGTACCCGATCCCGATGAAGAGCGCCACGAAGAGGAGCTGCACGTACGGGAACCAGCGCAGCTCCTTGATCAGGCGCGACTCGTCGTAGTGCACGAACTGCGTGAGCCGGTCCCGGCTCGCCGTGCTGCCCCCGAGGGCGATGGGGATCGGCTCGTAGACGTCGTCCATCTCGGCGCGCAGGCGGACGAGGCGCGCCGCGGCGCGGGCGGAGTCCGCCGCCGGCAGCGCGGCAAGGCCTTCCGGGACGTCCACGTTGCGCCAGAACAGTGGCGCGCGCGAGGCCGAGTCCGTGATGATGGCCGGGATGCCAAAGGAGTTGGGGATGAGGATGTTGTTGGTGATGAAATTGAGTTCGCTGGCCGGCGGCATACTCTTCGCCCAAGCCACGGCCCGGCGGAAGTCTTCGATCCGCGCCTTCGAAGCGCCCTGCTCCTCCTCCAGGACGGTGGCGCTCTGTTCTGCTTCTGCGCGTTCGAGGTAGGCTTCGAGCGCGTTCAGCTCGGCCTGGTAGGGGTTCACGGCCTGCGCCTGCGCCACCTGCTGCTGCGCCCCGGCCCAGAGCTGGATGATGGACTGCTCGCGCTCGCGCAGGCTCTCGACAAGGTGGCGCGTGTACCAAAGCGAGGCCACCGCAATGACGACCGCAAAGACGATGAGGCCCAGCTTCAGGTTGGTGCTCCAGCGGTACGCGCGCATTCCGATGTTGGATTTTAGACGGGAGGTTGCAGATTGGCGCTTAGGCCCCGCGCCGGATCAGGCAAAGCCGCAGCGCCGCTCGCTCATAGTTACCCAAACGTCAAGGAGTTTCCGGCAAGCCGCGCGCCCGGCAGCGTTAGGCACAACGAGCGTAGTCCCGTGCAGGACGGCGTCCGGACCCTTCGCCCGGCCTGACCCTCTTTTCCCTCATCCTTCACCCGCAAGACCAAACACTACCATGAACGTCAAGCTAAAGCCCGTCAACGAGCAAGTCATCGTCATCACCGGCGCGTCGAGCGGTATCGGGCTGGCGACGGCCAAGCTGGCCGCCCAGAAAGGCGCGCGCGTCGTCCTCTCCGCCCGCGACGAAGACGCCCTCCGCGAAGCCGTCGAGGAGATCGAAGCGGAGGGCGGCGAGGCCGTCTACGTCGTCACCGACGTGAGCGACCCCGACGCCGTGCGCGAGCTTGCCGACGATGTGGTCGAGCGCTTCGGCCACTTCGACACGTGGGTCAACAACGCGGGCGTCTCCATCTACGGGCGCATCGAGCAGGTGCCGCTCGACGAGGCGCGCCGGCTTTTCGACGTGAACTACTGGGGCGTGGTCCACGGCTCGCAGGCGGCGTTCGAGCACCTCAAGGACCGCGGCGGCGCCATCATCAACCTGGGGAGCGCCGCGGCGGAGCGGGCCATCCCGCTTCAGGGGCATTACAGCGCCTCGAAGCACGCCATCAAAGGCTTCACCGAGGCCCTGCGCGTGGAGCTGGAGAAGGACGGCTACCCCATCGCCGTCACGCTCGTCAAGCCCGGCTCCATCAATACGCCTTATCCGGAGCACGCCAAAAATTACATGGACGAGGAGCCGACGCTGCCCCCGCCCGTCTACAGCCCCGACGTGGTGGCGCGCGCGATCCTCACCTGCGCCGAAAAACCGAAGCGCGAGATCACCATCGGCGCGGGCGGACGCCTCATCGAGGCGATGGACGAGATGCCCGGCTTGGCCGACAAGTACATGGAAGCAAGCGTCTTCGACGGCCAGAAAACCGACCGCCCCGGCACGCCCGGCGACAGCCTCTACGACCCCTCCGGCCCCGGCGCCGAGACGACGGGTCCGTACGACGGCCACACCATGCAGTCGAGCCTGTACACGCAGGCGGCGCTGCGCCCCGGCCTCTCGCTCGGCTTAGCTGCGGCCGCCGGTGCCGCGCTCGCCACGCTCCTGGCTCGCGCGCGGTGAGAGGGACCTGACTACGCCGAGGTCAGCGGCGCGGCTCTACAATCGGTCACGCTCCTCCGGCCCCACGTCCGGCGCCTTCGCCAGCACGCAGAGCAGCTTCTCGCGGCTTCCCCTCGCGGCCCGCTCCTCTAAGTAACGTTTCGCATCGCGCGCAGCGATCTTCTCGGCCAGGGTGACGGCCACGAACTGGCTCACCGACACGCCTTCCTCCCTTGCCGTCTCCTCGATCTGGCGGCGCAGCGAGCGAGGGACCTCCACGCTGATCTTGCTCATGGCAGCTCTCCTATAACCTCCAGAAACTCGCGGGCGTCCACGATGCTGATCCCGAACGCCTCCTCTACGCCGCGGAAGTCGCTTTTGTTGTACGTCACGATGTAGTCGCACCTTGCGGCAACGGCCATTTCCAAAACCAGGTGGTCTTTGGGATCGCGCAGGTACGGGCGCCACAGGAAGTGGATGTCATGCCGCACCGCCAGCGCGCACGCTGCATCGATCACGTCGCCGACGTCCTCTTGCGTGAGTCCGAGTTCGCCTCGCTGGCGGAGCAGGACGTCTTCGTACTCAAAGATAAGCGGCACGGAGATGTGGATCTCGAACCGCCCAGTGCCAATGAGCGAAACCAGCTTGGACGAGGCCCCGCGCTTCGAGCGCTGCGCCGAGATGAAAACGTTGGTGTCGATCACCACGTCCGGCACGCTCATGCCGAGGCCAGCGGCGCCGCGCTTTCGATCACCTCGCTACGCTTCGGGCCGACGGAGACGGTGCCAATCTCCACATCCAGAAACTCGCTCATGAAGTCGAGGTAGCGGCGGGCGTTCTCGGGCAGGTCGGCCATCTGACGCGCGCCGGTGATGTCTTCGCTCCAGCCGGGCAGCGTCTCGTAGACGGGTTCGACCTGCGCGAGCGTCTGCCCTTCGCTCGGGAAGCGCTCGGTCTCCTTGCCGCCGGGGAGGCGGTAGCGCGTGCACACCTTAAGCCCGTCGAGGCCGGAGAGCACGTCGAGCTTCGTGATCGACATCTCGGTAAAGCCGTTCACCATCGCCGTGTAGCGCAGCGCCACCAAGTCGAGCCAGCCGCAGCGGCGCGGCCTCCCGGTCGTGGCGCCGAACTCGCTGCCCACCTTGCGCAGGCGCTCGCCTACGTCGCCGGTAAGCTCGGTGGGAAACGGCCCGTTGCCCACGCGCGTCGAGTACGCTTTCACGATGCCGATGACGCGGTCGATGGCCGTGGGCGGCACGCCCAGCCCCGTGCAGCAGCCTCCCGCCGTGGGGTGGCTCGACGTGACGAACGGGTACGTGCCGAAGTCCACGTCGAGCAACGAGCCTTGCGCCCCCTCGGCCACGATGCGCTTCCCTTCTTTCAAAGCGCGGCCGAGGTACTGCGACGTGTCGGTGACGTACGGGTCGATCTGGTGGTCGAATTCGACGTACTCCTCGATGATCGCCTCGACGTTTAGCTCCTCGGCGCCGTAGACGCTTTTAAGGATGTCGTTCTTCTCCTCAATCGAGCGCGTGAGCTTCTCGCGCAAGACGTCGCGGTCCAGAAGATCGACCACGCGGATGCCCGAGCGAGCGAACTTGTCCGTGTACGCCGGGCCGATGCCGCGCCCCGTCGTCCCGATGGCGCCGCCGGAGCGCGCCCCCTCGCGCGCCTCCTCGATCCGCTTGTGGTAGGGCATAATGAGGTGGGCGTTGTGGGAAATCAAGAGGCGCCCCTCGACCTCGTACCCCAGTTCGCGGATCGTTTTTATTTCTTCCATCACGGCCACCGGGTCGAGGACGACGCCGTTCCCGATCACGCACGTCACGTGCTCGTGGAAGATGCCGCTGGGCACGAGATGAAGGACAAACGTTTCGTCGCCCCAGCAGATCGTGTGGCCGGCGTTGGCACCGCCCTGGTAGCGCGCCACGACGTCCACGTCCTGGCTCAGGAGATCGACGATCTTGCCTTTCCCCTCGTCGCCCCACTGGCTGCCGATGACTATGGTTACGGGCATGGTTTTTCGGTTGGTGCGGTTTAGAGAGGTTGCGCTGCCGTTTGAGCAACGGGTTCGCCGCAGAGAGGGAAAGGAGACGAGGCATCGAGGAGGAGACGAAGGAAGAAGGAGGCCTCCTTCTTCCTTCGTCTCCTCCTTTCCTCGGCTCGCCGGCTCTTCCCACCTCCCACACACAGAAAGGCGGCGAGGGGCCAGGCCGCTCGCCGCCTTTCGTGCGCCGTCAGGGCGCCGGGAGGCCTCAGCCTTCCTGCTTGGGCGCCGGCTCGTCGGTGGAGTAGCTCTCGACGGCCTCGTCCACGGTGTCGTACTCCTTGAACACGGTGATGAGCTTGGTCACGATCAGGAGCGACTCGATGCGGTCGGCCACGGCGGCGAGGCGGAGGTCGCCGCCGGCGTTGCGCATCGTCGTCAGCCCGCTGATGAGCATCCCCAGCCCGCTCGAGTTCATGAACTTCACCTTCCCGAGGTCCACCACGACGTTCTTCTTCCCCTCCTCGTTAAGCTGGTGAAGCGTGTCGTGGAGCTGCTGCCCATCGGGGCCGCCCATGACGTTTCCTTTCAAGGTGATGACGACGACGTTGTAGCGCTCGTCTACGTTGTAGTTCATGATCGCTCAGAGGGTAAGGTGAGAGAGAGTCCGGCGCGGGCGTCCTGGGTCAGGCGTCCTAAAAAGCAGAGGGTTCGAGCAAAGGCGCGCTTAGCGCCGGGCGGGCTGCGCCGCGCGCGCCTTGAGTTCGACCACCACGGGCGAGGCCACGAAAACGGACGAGTACGTCCCGATCAGGATGCCGATGATGAGCGCGAACGAGAACCCCTTGAGCACCTCGCCCCCGAATATAAACAGCGTCACGACGACCAGCAAGGTCGTCCCCGAGGTGACGAGCGTGCGGCTCAAGGTGTTGTTGATCGAGCGGTTGACGATGTCGTTGTAGCGCTCGGTCTTGAACAGGTTCGTGTACTCGCGCACGCGGTCGAAGACCACCACGGTGTCGTTCAAGGAGTAGCCCACAATCGTCAAAAAGGCGGCGATGATGGCCTGGTCGATCTGCAGGGAGAACGGGACGAGGCCGGCCAGGAGCGAAAAAATGCCCAGCGTGATCGTGACGTCGTGGAAAAGCGCCGCCACGGCCCCCAGCCCGAAGCGCCACTCAAAGCGGATGAGGATGTAAACGAAGATCACCAAAAGCGAGCCGAGGATGGCCCAGATGGCGCCTTCGGCCAGGTCGGCGGCAAAGCGCGGCCCTACCGTGTCGGTCTTGACGATCTCTGGGTTCGTCTCCGGGAAGGCGTCGCGGACGGCGCTCAGGATCGCACCCTCGACGGCGTTGGTCTCGCCCTCGGTGGCGGTGCGGACCAGCAGGCCCGTCTCGCCAAAGGTCTTTACCTCCGGCTCGGCGCCGAGCGGCCCGGCCAGCGCCGAGCGCAGCTCCACGGCCGTCACGTCCTCGACCCCTTCGAGGACGAACTCCATCCCGCCCCGGAAGTCGATGCCCAGCTCCAGCCCGCGCACGGCAAAGGAGAGGATGCTCAGCGCCAGGAGCACGCCGGAGAAGACGTACGCCTTCCGCCGATTGCTGATGAACTCGAAGTGCGTGTTTTCAAAGATGCGCATGGTTGGTTGCCTCGTTGTTGTGCCTCGCTCCGGGAGGCGGGTGTCAGTCTGAAAAGTCGGTACTCGGGTCGGAGAGAGAAACGAGGAGAGGAAGAGCCGAAGAAACGAAGATCATCATCGTCTCCTCCTTTTCCTCCACTCCTCGCTTCGCGCGCGCCAGCGCGCCGCTCACCCGTAGCTCACCTCCATGCCGCGCTGCTGGATCATGTAATCGAAGATCACGCGCGTGACGATGATGGCGGTAAAGAGCGACGAGAGGATGCCGGCCATGAGCGTGACGGCAAAGCCCTGAATCGGTCCGACGCCAAAGGAGAAGAGGATCGCGCCCACGAAGAACGTCGTGATGTTGGCGTCCAGGATGGCCGAGAGCGCCTTCTGGTAGCCCGCGTCGATGGCCGCGCGCAGCGTCTTGCCGGTGGCCTGCTCCTCGCGGATGCGCTCGAAGATGAGCACGTTCGCGTCCACGGCCATACCGATGGTGAGGACGATGCCCGCGATGCCCGGCAGCGTCAGCGTAGCGTTGAAGCCGGCCAGGATGCCTAGGATCAGGATCACGTTCAGGAGCAGGGCGACGTCGGCCACGACGCCGGCGGTGCGGTAGAAGAAGATCATGAAGAGCGCCACCAGGAGCAGGCCTACCAGGACCGAGGTGAACCCCGCGCGGATGGACTCGGCGCCGAGGCTCGGCCCCACCGTGCGCTCTTCTACGATGTCGAGCGGCGCCGGCAAGGCGCCCGACTTCAGCACGGTGACGATGTCCTGCGCCTCGGCGCGCCCGCCCAGCCCGGTGATCGAGGAGACGCCGCCCGTGATGCGCTCTTCCACGTTCGGGTCGGAGACGATGGCGTTGTCGAGGATGATGGCTACGGGCCGGTTCACGTTGGCGCCGGTGAGGCGGCTCCACAGACGCGCGCCCTCGGAGTTCATCGTCATCGAGACGCGCGCCTGGTTCGTCATCTGGTCGAACTCGACGGCGGCGTCGGTGACCATGTCGCCCGTAAGCTCGATCTCCTCGCGCACGCCCTTGAGGGCAAAGGCCTCCTCGCCCCCTTCGGTCAGGCCCACGGGGGTGGCGTCGTACATCAGCTCGACGTTGGCCGGGAGCAGCTCCTGGACCTCGGGGCGGCTCAAAAGCGCGTTCGCGCGCGCCGTGTCGCTGGCGAGGACCTGCCCGAAGGCAACGTTCTGCGGACCGTACGGCAAGGGCTGCATCACCTCCAGGAGCGGGTTCTGCGGGCCGGCGTCGGCCTCGGCCTCGTCGGCGCCGGCGAAGAGCTGCGAGCCGGCCGCCTGCCCGTCCTCCGCCGTGTCCTCGTCCGTCGGATCGACGAGGGCGGCGCCTTCGGTGGTGTCGCCCGCAGCGTGATCGGCCATCGCGGCAGTGTCGCCGGGCGCGGCCGGCTGTGGGAGCGCTGTGGTGTCGGTGAGCGCCTCGGCTCCATCCTCCCCGGTGCGGCCCTCGTAGTAGCTCACGATGCGCTGCGCGGACTGCGCCAGGCGCTGCGGATCGGCCATGAGGCGGAACTCCAGGCGGGCGGTGCCCTTGAGCAGGTTGCGCACGCGCTCCGGCTCGTCAATGCCGGGGAGTTCGACCACGATGCGGCGCTCGCCCTGGCGCTGGATCGACGGCTCGGTCACGCCGTAGCGGTCCACGCGGCTGCGGATGATCTCGATGGCGCGGCCCACGGCCTCGTCCGCCTCGGCGCGCAGGTAGTCGGCCACCTCCTCGTTGGTGGAGCGGCGGCCGATGCCGGCCTCTTCGGAGCGGAAGTAGCGCGAGAGGCGCGCGTTGGGGTCGCGCTCCTCGAAGATCTCGACGAAGGCGTCGATCACGCTGCCGTCGTTCTCCTGCACACGGGCGCGGGCGGCCTCGAGCACCTCGTTGAACGTGGCGTCGCGGTCCTCGGCCAGCTCGCCGATGAGGGCGGCCGTCTGCACCTGGAGCGTGACGTGCATCCCGCCCTGGAGGTCGAGGCCGAGCTTCAAGGACTCGTCGCGCACCGCGCGGATGCGCCCGGCGTTCTCCGATTTGTACGCCTCGCGCGCCTCGCCCTGGAGCGACTCGATCTCTTGCGTGATGAAGTAGTTCTGGACGGAGGGGTAGAGGTAGTACCCGCACAGCCCCAGAAACGCGGCGATGAGGAAAAGCTTAAATCCGTTGCCTTGCATAGCGGTTCTTTTCTTCTAAAGACTGAAAGGAGAGCCGGCACCCCGGCCCCGAGAGAGCAAAGCCGATAGGCGAAGACGGCACGCACCCATGCGCGCGCGGCGGCCTCATGCCGCCCCTCGCCACCGAGCTAAAAACGGTCAGGGAAGAGAAGGCCGCCCGACACGGCGGCCCTAAAGACACCTACGGCCCGAGCGGTTGCGCCGAAGAAAGCACCCGCACGAGGCACCTCGCCCGCACCCCGCGCGCCAACGGAAGGGCAACGGCCCGCCGAGCCGCTCGCGCCATCCGCTGCGCCGAAGCCACCACGCCCGCGCTGCCCACGCGCCCGGAGGGGGCCACCGCGTGCGGCGCCCCGGCCATCCACGCCGGGCGTCCGGAGGCCGGAATCCCGCTCAGCCCGAGCAGCCCTTGCTGAAGGTCGCGCACGAGCGCTTCGCCGGACAGTCCCTCGCGCGCAAAGACGGCCCCGAGCGTTTCCGGCTCCGCGTGCGCGGCGACGAACGCTTCCAGAAAGGCGTGCAGCGTGCGCGGGTGCGCGGCCGTGGCCGCTTCGAGCGCATTCTCGAACGCCGCGTCCGCCTCACCCTGCACCTGCGCGCGCAGCCAAGCGGCATGGGCGGCGTGCGCCGCCGGAGCCGCCGCCGGCTGCGGCATCACCAGCGCCGCCGGCAGCAGGCACGCGGCCAGCAGACCGGCCACGAGGCGCGCGCTCCAGGTATGACGCAAAGCGGACATCAGAAAAGGCAGAATCGGACGCAGAGCAAAGGAAAGGCTGTGTTCGCGTTACGAATATATTGCGCTTGAGCGTGCCTCGCTAAATGGCCGGGAGTGAATCTTTCCCGAATCTGATCTTGCGGGGGGAAGCAGTAGTGGAGTGGAAGAAAGGAAGCGAGGAAGATGGAAAGCCGACTCGCGCGCCTTGCTCTTCCCCTCGGCCATCCCCTCTTCTATTCCTCCACTCTTCCTCTCCTAAACGTCCGGCCCGTTCCATTGCGCGATGGCGCCGAGGGGCTTGCGCTCGAGCTTCGGCACGGTGGTTTCCTCGGCGGGGTAGCCCACGGGGAAGAGGACGTAGGGGTGCTCGCCCCTGGGGCGCTCCAGGATCTCGTTCAAGAAGCGCATGGGGCTGGGCGTGTGCGTGAGCGTGACGAGGCCCATGTTGTGCAGCGCGGCGATGAAGAGTCCGCACGCGATGCCGCAGCTTTCCTGCACGTAGAAGTTTTTCCGCTTCGCCCCGTCCTCATCCACGCCGTAGCGCTCGGCGAAGCAGACGACGAGCCACGGGGCCGTTTCCAGGAACGGCTTTTCCCAATCGGTGCCGAGCGGCTCCAAGGCTTCTTTCCACTCGTCGGACATGCGGTGCTCGTAGCTCTCGCGCTCTTCGACCTCGGCGGCCTCGCGGATCTTCTGCTTGAGCGCGGGGTCGCTCACGGCCACGAAGCGCCAGGGCTGGCGGTGCGCCCCGCTCGGCGCCGTGCCCGCCGTGCGGATGGCCCACTCGATAAGCGCCTGCGGCACGGGCCGCTCGGCGAAGCGGCGCACGGAGCGGCGCTTGCGCATAAGCGCGTAGAACGCCTTGGCGCGGCGCTGCATCTCGTCGGCGGGGCGCTCCTCGAAGTCGAGCGGGACGGGCTGGTAGGCTTCGCTCATGGCAGACCTCCGGTTTGCTTGGCGAGGAAATATGCTCGGCGATGAAAAGAGCGGCGGACGCGCTGGCCGATAGCCTATCGGCCACCGGCGGGTTGCTTATCTTACGAAGGCTTCTCCACAACTGCCTACTTCTCCAAAACCGCCGCGCCGCATGGACGCCGCCACCACGCTTCGGCACACGACCGCTTCGCTCTACACGCACGACGGCCTGCGCCTCTTTTGCCGGCGCTGGCGGCCGGAGGTGCCGGCGCGCGCCGCCGTGCTCGTCGTCCACGGCTACGCCGAGCACTCGGGCCGCTACGCGCACGTGGCCCGGCACCTGAGCGCGCAAGGCTTTGCCGTTTACGCTTACGACCAGCGCGGCTACGGGCGCTCCGAGGGACGCCGCGCCTTTGTGCAGGCGTTCGACACGTACGTGGCCGATCTGCACGACGTGCGGCGCCGCGTCGAAGCCGAGCGTGCGGGCAGCGAGCCGCTTTTTCTGATGGGCCACTCGATGGGCGGCGCCGTGTGCACGCTTTACTGCCTGGACCACGGCGCGCGGCCCGCCGGCCTCGTCCTGAGCAGCCCCGCCGTGCGCGTCGATCCGGACCTCTCGCCCTGGCTGCGCCGAGGCGCGCGCCTGATCGGCCGCGTAGCGCCGCGCCTGCCCACGGTGCGGCTCAACCACGGCACGCTCTCGCGCGACGACGCCGTCGTGGCCGCCGTCAAGGCCGATCCGCTCGTCTACCACGGCCGCACCCTCGCCCGCACCGGCGCCGAGCTGCTCAGCGCCGGCCGCCGCATCGAAGAGAACGCCGCGCGCCTCTCGCTTCCGCTCCTCGTCTTCCACGGCACGGCCGACTGCCTCATCGACCCCTCCGGCAGCCGCGTCCTCTACGACAAAGCCGCCTCTGCCGATAAGACGCTTCACCTCTACGACGGTTACTACCACGAGACGATGAACGACCTTGGGCGCGAGCGCGTTCTGGACGACCTCGCGGCATGGCTGGAGGCGCGCGTCTCGATGACGACAGACGATTGACGACCGACGACCGTAGCGTGAAAAGCGGCCGTCATCCGTCGGTCGTCGTGTTACGCTACTCCAGCGCGAAGACGACCTGCACCGCGGCGCTGACCTCGATCTCGCCGGCGGCGTAGGCCTCCGGCTCCGGCGCGGCCTGCGCACTCTCGGCGCGGACGGCCATCGCGTCCATCATCATGCGCGGCTGCGGGAAGCTGAAGCTCTGCTCGCTGATCTGCATGACGCGCCCGAGGCTTACGTCAAGCGCGTTCGTCAGGAGCTGCGCTTTGGCGCGCGCGTTGCGGACGGCCTCTTGGAGCGCCTCGTCGCGCACGGCGTCGCGGTCTTGCAGGCCGTACTGGACGCCGTTGAGCTGGTTGGCCCCCTCCTGCACCACGCGCGCGATGAGCGTGGGCAAAAGATCGAGGCTGTCGAGTTCGACGACGACCTGGCGCACGGCCTCGAAGCCGACCTGCTCGCGCCGCCGCCCATTGTCGTTGTACTCGTAGCGCGGCTGGAGGCGCAGCGTCTCCAGGCGGATCTTGCGCTCGGGCACGCCGAGGTCGCGCACGGCGTTCATCGCCTGGCGGGCCGCCTCGGCGTTTTGCTGGCGGGCGCTCTCGGCCTCTTCCGCCTCCGTGACGATGCCGAAGCGGGCCGTGGCCTGGTCCGGCGCTACGGTGACGGTCCCCTCGCCGCTCACGCTCACCATGCGCTGCATGGCGCCGCTCGTGTCCTGTGCAGCGGCCGGAAGGACCAGCAAGGCGCTCATGAGCGCGGCAGCGAAAGCAACGAGAAACGAAGTCTTACGCATAGCAAAAGGCCTCTACGGCTGTTTGGGGAAAGATGGTGGCAGGTCAGCTTGGGACGGAGCCAAGAACCATGCCTCGGAGCCACGTCCGGCGCGCTGGGCACGCAGTTACAACCCCCGGACCACGAGCGCGAAGCTCTGGAAATCGGAGGCGAAGTCGCTGCCGGCGAAGTAGGTGGCGCGCGTGTACTGCACGTCGGCATGGTCGGCCAGCGCCTGGACCAGCGCGTTCCCGCTCACGGCGCCGAGCAGCTTGAACAGGCCGGCCGCACGCAGGCCCAGCCCGTGCGTCTGCCGGTCTTCGTAGCCGCCGCCGTCGAAGCCACCTCGGCTGACCGAAAACGTCTGGCCGACCTCCATACGCCAGCCGTGCCGGAACGTCCCCTCGTCCGTCTCCACGGTGCCCTGGAGGTCGAGGAGGCGGAGCGCCCCGCCTGCGTAAGCCAGGTCGGCCCCGGTGCGCAGGCCAGCCCCGGCGCGCGTTCTGAGCAGCGGCGCGTAGTCATCGCTCACATTGACCGCCCCGCCAAAGTTCTGCGCGGAGTACCCGAGCGTGAGGTCGGCAAAGGGCGCGACCCGACGGCGCCCCCCCGGCGCCGCGCCCAAGATGCGCCGGGCGGCCTCCACCACGGGCAGCGTAGCAAGCACGCCCACGTCCACGACCCACGCCGATACCGACGTTTCGACATCGCTGGCCGGGGCCGTCTCGCGCAGGGGCACCGTGCCACCAGACGGGGGCGGCGTCCGGTCTTCCAGGCGCGTGTGCTTGATCGCCACGCCAGCGGAGACGTCCACGAAGTAGTCCAGCCCAGCGCCCACGGCCAACGCGCGGGCGCGCTCGCTCTGCTCGAACGCCGCCCCCGCCGGCCCCGCCTCCAGCGGACTCCGCTGCCACGGGCCGATGTCGAACGCCGTGCGCTGAAAGCCGGCCCCCACGCTGAGCGGCACGCGCAGCCGTCCCGACAGGTCGTAGCCGGCACTCACGGCCGTGTTGGAAAGCCGGAGGTCTCTGCCAAAGCCGGGCAGCCAGGTCGTAGCATCGGGATACGCCTGCACGGCCAGGTTCGCCGCGCGGCCGAGGTGCCCGAGGTGGGCCGGGTTGTAGAAGAAGCCGGCCGCGTCGGTCGTCGGGAGCGCCACGCCGGCGCCGCCCATTCCGTTCTGCTGCGCCGAGGGCGAGAGGGAGAGCACGGTCTGCGCCTGCGCGCCGCTCGGCACGGCGAGCAGTCCGGTGGAGAAGAGGACTGAGGCGAAGGCGAGGATGGCGAGGCAGCGCGGCGGCGTGTTCATTGGAGTCATAAGAGCATCAGGGACGGGAGCGGACGTGCGCAGGCAGCTTAGTGCGCCACCGGACTTCTGGGCAAGGCAAATTGCCATCCCCGTCTCGCAACTGCGGCTACGGATGCAGCCGCCCCATCGTGCGCGGGAAGGGGATCGTCTCGCGGACGTGGTCGAGGCCGCAGCACCACGCCACCATCCGCTCCAGCCCCAGGCCGAAGCCCGCGTGCGGCACGGCCCCGTAGCGCCTCAGGTCAAAGTACCAGCCGAAGACCTCCTCCGGCAAGCCGTGCGCGGCCACTTGCTTTTTCAAGAAGCCGAGGTCCGTGGCGCGCTCCCCCCCGCCGATGATCTCGCCGTAGCCCTCCGGCGCCAGGACGTCCATGCCCAACGCGAGGCGCTCGTCCTTCGGGTCACGCTTCATATAAAAGGCCTTGACCGCAGCCGGATAGCGGTGCACGATGATCGGCCGGTCGAAGTGCCACGTCAAGAGCGTCTCGTCCGAGCCGCCGAAGTCGCTCCCCCACTCGAACGCCCGTGCCGATTCTTTCCACCGCGGGAGGTTGCGCAGCGCTTCCTCGATCTCGGCCAGGCGGCTGTTGATCTCGATCTCGCGCGCGTCGATCTGCCGCTTACGCCACTTCTTGGCTTGGCCGCGTTCTTTTTCGTTTTCCTGTAGCTCCTCGGCCAGGTCCTGCTGCTCTTTTTGCAAGGCGGTCAGGCGCGCGTCGATGAGTTCGGCCGTGTCGTCGCTTTTGAGGAGGTCCACGGCCTCGGTGTAGGCGAGGCGCGGGAACGGCTTCTGCACCTTCTCCAGGCCCGAGGTGTCGCGCTCCAGGGCTTCGAGTTCGGGCTGGCACTCTTCCAGCACGGTTTGGACGAGGTGGACTAAAAAGTCCTCGGCCAGGTCCATGTTCATCTCCAAGTCGTAAAAGGCCATCTCCGGCTCGATCATCCAGAACTCGGTGAGGTGGCGCCGCGTCTTCGACTTCTCCGCGCGGAAGGTCGGGCCGAAGGTGTAGATCTTGCCGAAGGCCATGGCCAGCGCCTCGCCGTAGAGCTGGCCGCTCTGCGTGAGGTACGCCTTCTCGCCCGGGTCGAAGTAGCCGAGTTCGAAGAGCGTGGAGGTGCCCTCGACGGCGTTGCCCGTGAGGATGGGCGTGTCCATCTGCAAAAAGCCGCGGCTCTGGAAGAAGGCGTGGATCGCCATGATGAGCCGGTTGCGGATACGCATGGTGGCCCACGGGCGGCGGCTCCTGAGGTGCAGATGGCGGTGATTCAAGAGGAAGTCGATGCCGTGCTCTTTCGGCGTGATAGGGTAGTCCTCGGCGGGGCTGATGAGCGCGACGGAGGCGGCCTGCACCTCGTAGCCGCCCGGCGCGCGCTCGTCCTTGGAGACGCTGCCGGTGAGGGCGAGGGCGCTCTCTTGGCTCGCATCGCTGGCGGCCTGCCACGAGGCTTCGTCCACGGCGTCTTCGCTCACGACGCACTGCACGAGGCCGGTGCCGTCGCGCAGGATGAGGAAGTAGAGGCCCTTCGACCCGCGCTTGTTGTAGAGCCAGCCTTTGAGCGTGACGTCTTGGCCTTCGTGCTCGGACAGATGCTCGATGTAGGTGAACGGTAAATCCATGCCTGTCTGAAAGTTTGAGAAATCGAAGGCCCACGTAAACTACGGCGGATGGACCCCAGCCCCATCTTACGGCAGAAGCCCGCTGTACTTCAACGTCATCGCTTTGCCGAAACGGGTGACGTGGATCACCTCCAGCGGTTTCGCTGGACTTACTGCGACTTGCGGGCTATGTTGTGGCAGTCTCTTTGGAAACCATTACGCAGCGCTTCCGCATCCGAGCCATGAAACGAACAGCTTCTTCTGTCGCCGTTTTCATCGCACTTCTTCTATGCACGCCTCGCCTTTCTTCCGCGCAGGAGGCACCCGCACCGAAAGCGCCCCGGCTGGCCGTAAGCCTCCACGGCAACACCGGCACGCCGCCGATGCTTGGTGTGAGCTACCGCCTCGGCGACCGCGCTGCGCTGCGCACCTCTGCCGGGTTTCTTCCGGAAAGCGGGCGCTATGACTTCGCCACGAGCACGTCCGGCTCTGGGCGCGTGACGTACGAGACGAACTGGTACGGCGGCGCGCTGGCGGGCCTGTACTACCTGCCCAACCTCTGGATCGTGCAGCCCTACACCGGGCTGAAGGCGCAGTACGTCTACGCCAGCAGCACGAACAGCGAGGGACACGCGCGGGCGGCTGACCGCACGGACGTGGGCGGCCTCGCAGGAGCCGAGCTTCACTTCCTCTCGTGGCTGGGCTTGTTCGGAGAGGTAGGCATCGGCTACCGATCAGGCTTGGAGAGAAACAGCGGCATGGTCGGCGAAAGCTTGTTCATAGGGATGGAAGATGGCTCAGAGTTCGGGCTGATCCACGCCGGGCTGGGCCTCCAGATCCGCTTCAACTGAAGAGACGCCGCTGCGCGCTCACGCCCAGCCGCCGAGCCACGCGCCAAGCGCCGTCACCGCCGGCCAGGCCACGAGCGCGTCGAGGACGAGGCCGTAGGTCCAGCGGCCCGGCCCCTCCGCGCGCCGCACCCAAAAGAGAAGCAGCGCCGGCCCGGCGAGGTCTACGAGCAGAAGCGGCGGCGCGCCGAAGAAAAGCACCGCCGCCATCCCACCGCCGAGCGCCAGCGTCAGCGCGGCGGTGGCGATCTGCCGGACGCGCTGGGGCGGCCACTCCGTCGCCACGGTGCAGAGGCCGGCGCGGGCGTCGCCCCGGCGGTCGCCCCAGTCGGCCACGAGCGCGTTGGCGCCGACGAAGAGGAAGCGGTACGCCACCAGCGCCGCCATGCCGCCCGTGAGCGGCGCGCCGGCCTCTACCGCCGGCAGCACGACGCCCCCCACGGCCCACGCCGCACTGATCGCCACGGGCTTGAGGAACCACACCGTCTTCAGCCGCCGTCCGCGCGGCAGAACGGGCACGACGTAGACGAGGCCGACGCCGCCCAGCGCCGCGCCTGCCCAGAGCGTCGCCGGCCGCAGGAGCGGCAGCGTCAGCGCCGCGCCGAGCATCGCCGCGAGGGCGAGGGCGGCCGCTCCGCGTCGGTGTCGCCGCACCCAGGCCAGCCGTCCGGGGCGGTTGAAGCGGTCCTCCGGCGAGAGGCCAAGCGCGCGGTCGGCCAGGTAGACGAGCAGCGTGCCGCAGAACGCCAGCGCCAGGAGCGGCGCGCTCGGCGGAAGACCCAGGAGCGCGCCCGTGCCTAGGAGCACCGCCACGGCGATGGCGCCTTCCAGCACGCCGCTGTACAAGAGCGCCGCCCCCACGCCGCGCTCCGGCTGCCTGCGTTTCTTCGGCTGCCGGCGTTCGGCGGCGCGTTGGAGCGTGGCCTCTTCGAGCACAGACGGCGGCGGTTGCGTTCTTTCTTCTCGGGCGGCGTCCCTCATGTACGGACGCGCCTGCGCCCGGTGCCGCTGATGGGAGACGACCGACGAATGACGACGATGGGCATTGTCACGCCGTGCGTCGTCGGTCCCCGGCGCCCCCGCTCAGCGGGGTAAACGCTGGCAGGCTGCCTGATCGTCGGTCGTCGGCGGAACGGCGGTTTCTGTTTCAAGAACTTCCCGTCGGCGGGTCGCATTCGCGGGTGGGCGTTTTTACACTTTTGAACCGGCTTGCGGGCGCCTCGGGCTGAACCCGACGCCTGCCTGTCCGTACGCAGTCCTCTATCCGAACGAGCCGGCGCCCGTCTGCGCTCCGTCGCCCAATGGAAGCCTGACAGCGCGCGCGCACCTCGCCACAGAACGCCAACCCCATGAAAGCACCGCAGCACGTTACCGAGCATCTTCAAGATTTAGGCTTCGGCCAGGCCGGCGACGTCCACTACGCCCTCCCCCCGGCGGCCCTCTACGAGATCGCTTTGCAGCGCGGCGAGGCGACGCTCGCCGCCGACGGCCCCCTCGTCGCCCGCACCGACCCGCACACGGGCCGCAGCCCCAAGGACCGCTTTATCGTCAAGAACGCGGACAATGAAAACGCCATCGCCTGGGGCGATCAGAACATCCCCACCGACGCGGAGACCTTCGACCGCCTCCACGAGCAGATGAAAAGCTACGCCCAGGGCAAGGACCTCTTCGTGCAGGACCTCTACGCCGGCGCCAACGAGAAGTACCGGATGCCCGTGCGGATCGTCACCGAGAAGGCGTGGCACTCGCTCTTCGCCCGCAACATGTTCATCCGCCGCAAAGCGGAAGCGCTTTCGGGCTTCGACCCCGGCTTCACCGTGGTGGACCTGTGCGAGTTCGAGGCCGATCCCGAGCGCGACAACACGCGCTCGAACGTCTTCGTCCTGGTGAGCTTCGACAAGAAGCTCGTGCTCATCGGCGGGACGCATTACGCGGGCGAGATCAAGAAGTCGATCTTCTCCGTCCTCAATTACATGCTCCCCGAGCAGGGCGTCCTCCCCATGCACTGCTCGGCCAATCAAGGCCCCGAGGGCGACACGGCCGTCTTTTTCGGCCTCTCAGGCACGGGCAAGACCACGCTCTCGGCCGACCAGAGCCGCACCTTGATCGGCGACGACGAGCACGCCTGGAGTGACGAGGGCGTGTACAACTTCGAGGGCGGCTGCTACGCCAAGATGATCAACCTCTCGCCCGAGGGCGAGCCGGAGATCTTTTCGACGACGAAGCACTTCGGCACCATCCTGGAGAATGTGATGCTTGAAGACGAGACGCGTGCGCCGGATTTTTCTGACGACACGATCACGCAGAACACGCGCGGCTCCTACCCCATCCACTTCATCCCGAACGCCTCGCCCACGGGCGAGGGCGGCCACCCCCGGAACGTCATCATGCTCACGTACGACGCCTTTGGCGTCTTGCCGCCCGTCGCCCGGCTCTCGCCCGCGCAGGCGATGTACCACTTCCTCTCGGGCTACACGGCGAAGGTGGCCGGCACCGAGGCGGGCATCGAAGAGCCGAAGGCGACGTTCTCAGCGTGCTTCGGCGCCCCGTTTATGGTGCGCCACCCCACCGTCTACGCCAAGCTCCTGGGCGAGAAAATCCGCAAGCACGGCTCGGACTGCTGGCTCATCAACACGGGGATTACGGGCGGCCCCTACGGCACGGGCCACCGCATGGAGCTACGGTACACCCGCGCGATGGTGGACGCCGCCCTGGACGGCCGCCTCGCGGGCGCCGAGACCCGCACCGACCCCGTCTTCGGCCTGGAGATCCCCACCGAGGTGCCCGGCGTGCCCCGCGAGGTGCTCCAGCCCAAAGCGACGTGGGACGACCCCGACGCCTACGACGCGCAGGCGCGGAAGCTCGCCGCGATGTTCGCCGAGAACTTCGAGCGTTACGAAGATGAGGCTCCCGAAGAGATCAAAGACGCCGGCCCGCGCACGCGCAAAGAGGCGGCGGCGAGCTAACGCCTCCCGCTGCTCGTGCTTCTGGAAGGCGGTCTGCCGTAGTAGCAGACCGCCTTCTCTCTGCGTGTCGGTCCGGGCGTGCGGCCAGCTACGCGAGGAGCGCAGCCGCCTTCTGGAGGCGCGCGCGCCTCGGCGCTTCTGTGCCCTGCGATTCCACGCCCGACGTTCCCGTGCCGGGGAACGGCTCATCCACGGTTTTATCGATGAAGAGGGTTTCCGGGCGGAAGAGGTACCACAGCACCGCCAGCACGAGCAAAGCGGCAGCGGCCCAGGCGGCGGTGCGGGCGCGTTTGGTCATGGCGGAGTCTCCGTAGAAGGGGCGAGCGGGAACGGCACGCAGAGCGGCGGCGGGTGCCTCTTGTGGCCTCCTGCCGCCGCTCTGCTCTGCGCAAGGGGCGTGGGCGCTCACGGCGCGGCCAGCGCGGCGGTGCCGAAGTTCACGCCGAAGCGCTCGCACCAGATGGACACGGACTCGTAGGCGTCCAGGTCGGCGTCTTCGGGGAGCATGTAGTTCTGGTTGCCCTTGTTGCCTTTAAGCGCGCCGAGGCTCAGGTAGGTGCCCTCCTCGACGGCCGCCTCGGCTGAGACGCCGTCGGCGGCGCTCACGAGGTAGACCTTGAGGTCGGGGCCGTTGTCGGAGGCGAAGTCCGTCAGGCGCAGGAGGCGCGCGCCGTCGTCGAGGCGGTAGATGGTGGCCGTGCCCTCGACGTCGTGCGAGCCGTGGCCCGCGAAGGTGCCTTTCATGAGCACCATCGGGTTTGCCGTCGGGGCCTCCGCAGGGGCCGGCCGCAGGGCCGCGACGAGGAGCGTGAGAACGAGAAGCGAAGCGAGCGTCCAAGCGGTGGGTTTCATGGCGGTTTTGCATGTGGGTGGAGAAGGCAGTGTGCGACAGAAACGTACGGCCGAGGCTGCCGGCCTCGCTTCCGCACTCTTGCGAGCGGCTCCGGCATGTTGCGGATTTCTGCTTGCAGGCTGCTGCACAGGCAGCAGCATTCACACGATGCGGTCCGGGTCCGGCGCGATGACGGGGCCGCGGTAGCCGAAGACGCGCTGTAGCAGGCGCGTGAGGCGCGGCGACTGCTTCTGGGCGTACCACTGGTCGGCGGCGCGGCGCGCACCCAGGCCGTAGCTCGGGTAGGGGTGAATCGTGTCGGCGATCTGGCGCAGCGTGGCACCGCGCTTCATGGCGAGCGCGTACTCCGAAATCAGCTCGCCGGCGCGCGCGCCCAGGATTGTGGCACCCAAGATCTTGCCCGTGAGCGGCTTCGCAAAGACCTTAATGAGGCCCGTCGTCTCGCCCTCCATCACGGCGCGGTCGAGCCGGCTGTACGGGAAGCGGTAGACGGCGTACTTCGCTCCCTCCGCCTTTAGCTTGGCCTCCGTGGCGCCGACGTGGGCCAGCTCTGGATCTGTGTACGTGACCCACGGGACGCGCCCGGCGTCCATCCTCATAGGCAGCTTCAGGAGCGCGTTCGTGACGGCGACCTTGGCCATGTGCTCGCCCATGTGCGTGAACTGGTAGCGGCCCGTCACGTCGCCGATGGCGTAGATGTGCCGCTTGTTCGTACGGCAGCGCTCGTCTACGGGGATGCTGTTCAGCGTGTGCTTCACGCCGGCGGCTTCGAGGTCCAGGCCCTCGACGTTGGCCTGGCGGCCCGTCGCCATCAGGAGGGCGTCGGCTTCGAGGGGGCGGAGGCCGGCTTCGAGATGGGCCTCCACGCGCACGGCGCCGTCCGCCGCTGGCCCGACGCGCTCGACACGCGCTTCCAGCACGACCTCGACGCCCTCGGCGGCGAGCTGCTCGTGGAGCAGGCCGGCCAGCTCCGCGTCGTCATTCGGGAGGAGGCGGCCGCCGCGCTCGACGAGCGTGACGGCCGTGCCGAGCCGCGCGAACGCCTGCGCCATCTCCACGCCGATGGGACCGCCGCCGACGATGGCGAGGCGGCGCGGCTGCTCCGTCAGGTCGAAGAGGGTTTCGTTCGTCAGGTACGGCACGGCGCTCAGCCCTTCGATGGGCGGCACGGAGGCGCGTGCGCCGGCGGCGATGACGACGTAGCGCCCGCGCACGGATCGCGCCCCCGCCTCGCCCTCCACGGCCAGCGTGTGCGCGCCGGTAAAGCGAGCGCTGCCGTGCATCACATCAACCCCCATGGCCTCGAAGTGGCGCGGGTGGTCGTCGTGGTCGTAGACCCCTTCGCGGACGCGGCGCACCCGGCCCATCACCGCTTGGAAGTCCACCGCATCGAGGCTACCGGCGAGGCCGTACGCCTCGGCGTGGCGGATGTGGTGGGCGACCTTCGCGCTCGTCAGGAGCGCTTTGGAGGGGACGCAGCCGTGCCAGGTGCAGTCGCCGCCGAGCCTCTGGCGCTCGATGAGGAACGTCTTGGCGCCGAGGTTCGTGGCCGCGCCGGCAGCCGTGAGGCCCGCCGCCCCACCGCCGATGACGACGAGGTCATAGTCGCCCCCTCCGCTCCGGCCGCGCGGAGCGCCGTTGCCTGCCGAGGCGGTCGCGGTGCTCCCTTGCTCACCCGGCGCCACGGTCGTCGGCTCGGCGGTCTTACGGCGCACCTTGCGCACGGTCTTCACCGCGCCGTAGGCCACGAACAGCCCCACGGCGCCGTAGACCCACGCCGGCAGGCCCATCCCCACGAGGAAGAGGTAGAGGTAGGCCGAGAGCGCGAAAAAGGCAGCCGCCAGCGCCGGCAGCAAGATGGACTGCCCGTGCCGCAGGTTCCGCACGAGCCATGCCACGGACGCCCCGAAAAACGGGATCGCGCCCACGTAGATGCTCCCGAAGATGACGGGGTCTACGCCGTACTGCGCCCCCAGCCCAAGAAACCATTCCTTTAGCATGTCCCAGATCATGGCTCGGCCTCTCTGTTCTTTAGAAGATCTGTTCTTCAGCAGCCGCCGTTCCGGTGCGGAAGGCCGGACGCTCGAAGGAGCAAGATGCGCCTCGGCGCGCCCCGCGTCCTCCACGGACTTGCGGCGAATTCTTCCATCTTGCGCTTAGCGTAGGGGCGTTCTCGCCCGCCTCGCGTACGGCCGCCGCCGCCGCCTTGCTTCGTATTGCGGCGGCTTCTTCGGTCTTGCGAAAACCCGTATCCGGCCCCGCCTGAGCGACGCAATTCATTTGCGCAGGGCAGGCGGAACGCGTATCCTCTCCCGAGCACGCCTCTCTCGCCCGTCCGCCTTCGAGACGCTTCTGCGAGGTACAGCCGATGCAGGCCCCGCGCTGCTGCTCCCCGCTGCTCATTGCTGCGCTTCTATGCATGCTGCTCCCGACGGCTGCGGCGCGAGGCGGGCCGGCTGCGGCGCGAAGCGATGCGCAGGCCGACAGCCTCGCCTCGGCTGCGACGAGCCGGGCCACGTCCGCGCTCAGCTCCGACCCGGCGCACGCCGCCGACCTCGCCGCGCAGGCCGTTGCCCTTGCCGAGGAAACGGGCGACCCGGCCACTCAGGCGCGCGCACGCGCCGTCCTGGCCCGCGCGCGCTGGCTCCTGGGCGACGACGCCGAAGCGCTTCGGGAGTACCTCGCCGCCGCGCGCCTCTACCGCAGCGCCGGGGCAGACGCAGGCACCGCCCGCGTTCTGCTGGGCCTGTCCACCATCTACAACCGACAGGCGCGCTACGAGCGCGCCCGCGCCGTGGCCCGCGAGGCGCTTGCGCTCTACCGCAAGGCAGAAAACGCAAGCGGCATGGCCCGCGCCTACAACGCGCTCGGCCACATCGCCCGCGAAGCCGGTCACGCCGAAGAAGCGCTCGCGCTCTACCGCGAGGAGCTTCGCCTGGCCCGCGCGTTGGGAGAACGAGCGGACGCCGATGCCGTCGCTTCCGCCCTGCACAACGTCGGGATGGCGCTCGAAGCCACCGGCCGCGCCAGCGAAGCGCTGGAAGCGTATCGGAAGGCGCTCGGCAGCGTGCGCGCGGCGGGGCATCGCGTCGGGACCACGAAGGTGCTCTACAGCCTCGGCGCCGCCGAGCTGAGGCAGGGGCGCACCCGCACGGCCGGCCCCCACCTCCGTGAATCCCTGGCGCTGGCCGACACGCTCCAGCTCCTCGACGTGCAGGTGCTGGCGCACGAGCAGCTGGCGCGCCTGGCCGAAGCCGAAGACCGCCCGGCCGAGGCCGTGCGCCACCTGCGCGCGCACGCCGCGCTCAACGACACGCTGGCCCGGCGGACGTTGCGCGAGGAGGTCGCCCGCATGGCCACCCGTTACGAAGCGGACGAGCGCGAGCGCCAGATCGACCTGCTCCAGGCCGAGGCCGAGGTGCGGTCACTGCGCATGGAGCGTCAGCAGGCCCTGCTCGTCGGCGGCGGCGTGGGGCTGCTCCTCATGCTGGTCCTGGCCGGGGCGCTCTACCGCACGGCCCGCCTGCGCAAAAAAGCCAACGCGCTCCTGGAGACGCGCCGCCGCGAAATCGAGGGGCAGAAGGACGACCTCGCCACCCTTGCCGCCGAGCGCGAGGTGCTCCTGCGCGAGGTGCACCACCGCGTCAAGAACAACTTCCAGATCGTCTCGAGCCTGCTGGCGCTTCAGACCGACCCGCTCGAAGACGGGGCCGCCCTCACGCTCGCCCGCCAGTTCCAGAGCCGCGTCATGGCCATGGCGCTCGTGCACCAGAAGCTCTACCAAACGGAAGGCCTCAGCCGCATCGACACGGGCGCCTACGTCGAAGACCTCGCCGGTTTCCTCGTGCAGACGTTCTGCGCCGGACCCGTCGAGCACGAGGTGGATGCCGTGCCCGTCGCGCTCTCGGTAGATACGGCCGTGCCGCTGGGCCTCATCCTGAGCGAACTCGTCTGCAACGCTTGTGAGCACGCCTTCCCCGAAGGGCGCGCGGGCACCGTGCGCGTGACGCTGCGCCGCGCCGCGCCAGAGGGCGATGGAGCACCTGCGGCAGCGGACGAACGCTTCGTCCTGACGGTAGCCGACGACGGCGTAGGCCTGCCCCCGGACGCCGAGGCACGCCAGGCGGCCTCGCTGGGCCTGAGCCTGGTGCGCGACCTCGCCCGGCAGCTCCGTGGCCGGTTCGAGATCGAGAGCCGCCCCGACTGGGGCACGCGCTGCACCGTCACGTTCCGCCCCGCGCACAAGCGGCAGGCGCCGCAGGCCGAGGTGCTAAAACCGTAGCCCTTCGTCCTCCGCAGCGAGACACATCCGCGCCGGAGCGCACATTCGCAAAGAGGCCGCAAGATCGCGGAAAGGCCGCAACGCCGGCGAAGCGGCGCCCCGCCAGCCGCCTCACATTAGCTTCAGGCGCGTCCCCCCAAGCGCCCATCCCCACAACGCCTGGACTGCTATGGAAGCTACGATGACGCACGCCCCCGACAGGACCTCCGGCAAGACCGGCCGCCGCACCGTGCTCGTGGTCGAAGACGAGATCGTGATCGCGCGCGACCTCCAGCGCATCCTCCAGCGCATGGGCTACCGCGTCCCCGAAGTCGCCATCTCCGCCGACGAAGCGCTCGCCCTCATCGAAGAGCACGCGCCGGACGTCGCCCTTATCGACATTGTGATCGAAGGGGAGCGCGACGGCGTGCAGCTCGCCCGCCTCATCCGCGAGGAGTACGCCCTGCCCTTCCTCTTCATCACCTCGCACGCCGACCGCGCCACCGTCGCGCGCGCTAAGGCCACACGCCCCAACGGCTACCTCGTCAAGCCCTTCACCGCCGACGAGGTCTACGCCGCCACCGAGACCGCCCTGGCAAACTACGCCGAGGCCCACGCCGCCATCGACCTTCGGACGCTGGCCGAGGCCGAGTCGCCCCCAGGCGGCGGCCTGCCCGCCAGCACGCTCTGCCGCGTCACCGACTACGTGGCCCGGCACTTCAACGAGCACCTCACGCTCGACGACTTGGCCGCCGTGGCCGGCCTCTCGACGTACCACTTCTGCCACCTCTTCAAGACCTCGATGGGGCTGCCGCCCTACCAGTACGTCATGCGGGAGCGGCTCGAAGAGGCCAAGCGCCTTTTGCGCTCGACGGACTGGCCCGTGATGCAGGTGTGCCTGGCCGTGGGCTACGAGAGCCTGGGGCACTTCACGACGCTGTTCAAGCGCGAGGTCGGCGTCACGCCGGGGGCGTACCGGCGCGCGTGACGTGCGCGTTGCTCGGGCGTGCGCAAGATGCCGAAAGCCGCCGCAAGGGAGCGAAAGCCGCCGAAGCACGAGGCCGGTAGGCTGCTGAGAACGCGCCGTCTCTCTTTCGGCGCGCCGGTTCTTCTTTCCACATCGGCTCGTGGGCGTGCCGTCGCGGCGTGCGCGCCTGCGGGAGCGTAGCCCCCGCTGCCTGATGAGCCTGCTGCATCCGCTGATCGGCGAGCCTACCGACCTGACCGGGCGCGTCGCGCTCGTGGCTGGAGCTACGGGCCGCGTCGGCCGTGGCATCGCGGCGGCATTCCTGCACGCGGGGGCCTCCGTCGTGGTCTCCTCACGGTCGGCCCGCCGCCTGCGGGACCTGCACGACGGGCTGCGCGGGCGGACGGATCGGTTGGCGGCGCTGGTGGCGCCCATCGGCGAGCCGGCGGGGGCGGCGCACGTCCTGCGCTTCGCCCACGAGCGCTTCGGCACGCTCGACGCCGTGGCGGACGCCCTCGGCCCGTGCTCAAAAGCGCAGGCGCTCAGCCGCGTGACGCCCGCCGCCTGGCGCCGCGCTATGGCAGCCGGCCTTACCGCGCGCTTCGTCGTGGCGCGCACATTCCTCCCGGCGCTGGCCGACCGCCGCGGCGCCAGCTACACGCTCACGGCCTGCTACGCCGGCCTCCGCCCCGATCCGCAATCCGGCACGCGCTCGGTGACGATGGCCGGCGCCTTGATGATGCACCGGGCGCTGGCCGAGGAGTACGCCGGCCGCGTTGTGCGCCTCAACGCCGTCGTGCTCGGGCCGGTCGCTCCTCTGCCTGCGCACCGCGCACGGCCCGGCCCGGCACTGCCGGACGGAGAAGGCGCGCCGCCGCCCCAGGCCACCACCCTCACCGTCCGCGAGGCTTTCTCTAACGAACGCGCCGGCAGCACCCCGGAGGACGACGCGCTCAAGAGGCAGCCGTCCGTCTTCCCCGCCCGCCCGGCCGACGCCTGGCTCACGCCCTTCGACGTAGGCGCCTTCGTGGCGCTCCTGGCCTCCGACGCCGGCGCCGTCGTGAGCGGCGAGACGATCCGCCTCTTGGACCGCGCGCAGCTCCGCATGTGGATGGGCACGTGAACGCGCAAGGCCGCTTGCGCCTGAGCGTAGGTTAAGAAATGGGCGCGCGATTGTACCGCCTGCTGAACATTTGTATTTTGTGAAGTAATTTCTTGGTGTACGCTCCGCCGCCTCGTCGCCGGAGCGCTTGCAACCTGGAGGTCCTGCCATGAAAGAGCCTACCGCTTCGGCTCCCCCGCGTGGCGGCGTGGAGCAGTGGGAAGAGACGTTCGCCAGAGGTCTCGTCGCCCGCGCGCCAGAGCCGTGGGTCGCCGGCCACGTGCACGTCGTGCGCGGTCTGCCGGACCAGCTCGACCCCGTGCCCACCGGCGGCCTGCCCTTCCACCAACTCATCGTCCCGCTCTCTCTTTTTCACGCCACTGAAAGGGTAGCTGGGGGATCGCTGCTCAGCGACCAGGTCCTACCGCCCCGGCGACGTGCAAGTGGCTTCGTTTGACCTTGGCCTTGCCGACGTGCGCACGTCGTTTCGAGGCATGGGCGAGGAGGGGTTCGGTATCGTAAGCGTCCTCCTCACGCCGGGCCAGATGGCCGCCGCCTGCGAAGCCGCCGGCCTCGACTACGCCGCCGTCGAGTGGTGCGACCGCGTCCCGCCACAGGACGACCCGCTCTTGAACCGGCTCGTGCTCAGCCTCGGCGAAGAGGCCGAGGCGGGCGGCCTCGGCGGGCGCGTCTACGCCGAGGCGCTCATGCAGGCCGCCGCCGCGCACCTGCTACGCTACCACTCCGTGCAGGAAGGGCGGCCCAAACGGTTTACGGGCGGCCTCACCAAGCGGCAGATCCGCGCGGTGGAGGACTACGCCCGCACCCACCTCGATGCCGACGTGGCGCTGGCGGACCTGGCCAAGCAGGCCGGCCTCTCGCAGTACCACTTCTGCCGCGAGTTCGGGCGCACGACGGGCGAGACGCCCGCGCGCTTCCTGACGCGGCTGCGCATGGAAAAAGCCGCGCGGCTGCTCCGGACGACAGAGCAGACGGCGCTGGCCGTGGCGCTCGACGTCGGCTACTCGAGCGCCGGAGCGTTCTCGACGGCCTTCAAGCGCCATCACGGCCTCACGCCGAGCGCCTACCGAACGATGACGGAGGACTGATACCATGCACGACGCCATGCAGCAGAAGAGCAGCGCTTCTCAGCAGGCCATAGAGCGATGGGAGGAAGCGTTCGCCGACGGCCTCGTGGCCGCGAGCCGCCGCGACGCCCCCGAGCCGTGGCTCGCCGGCCACGTCCACGTCGCGCGCGACCTCCCCGCCCAGCCCGACCCCGTTGACACGGGCGGCCTCGGCGACACCCATCAACTCATCCTCTACCAAAGCCGCTGCTTCACGAGCGAGACCATACCTGGGGAGGGCACGCTGTTCGACGGCGTGGTGAATCCTGGACAGGCGCTCGTAGTGCCTCCGGAGTCTGTTTCGGGGCCGACCCTGACCTCGTGGTCGAACGGCTTCAGCTTCACTGGCGTGATGCTCACACGCGCTGCGGTGGCCGAGGCCGCGCGCGCGCTCGACCTCGACTACGCCGCGCTGGAGTTCCGCGAGCGGTTCGCCCACGACGACCCGCTTCTGGAAGGTCTCATCTGCGCACTCGGCGTCGAACTCGAAGCCGGTGCCCCTGGCGGGCGGCTCTACGCCGAGCAGCTCATGCAAGCGGTGGCCGTGCACCTCGTAGCCAAGCACACGGCTGGTGATCCGAAGCTGAAGGCCTGCCGGGGCGGCCTGCCGAAGGTGCGCCTGCGCCGTGTGGAGGACTATGTGCGCACGCACTTCGGCGGCGAAATCGCACTGGAAGACCTTGCCGCCGAGGCGGGTTACTCCGCGTACCACTTCTGCCGCGAGTTCGGCCGCGCCACGGGCGAGACGCCGTTCCAGTACGTCACGCGCCTGCGGATGGAGGAGGCCGCGCGGCTACTGAAAGCGGAGCCGGAACGGCTCGTCGTGCAGGTCGCCTTCGACGTGGGCTACGCGGGCGCCGGGGCGTTCGCCACCGCCTTCAAGCGCCACCACGGCCTCACGCCCACGCAGTACCGCCGCACCGCCGCGCGCTGAAGCGCGCATCCGCCCCTCACATGTACGGCACGCCCTGGGCACGGGCGGCCTTCAACGCGCGCGCGTACCAGCACAACTCGCCCAGGAAGCGGCCCGCGCGCCGCTCCCAAGCATCGCGGTCCTGCGGGTACCCTTCGGCGTCGAAGGCCTCGGCCACACGCGGGACGGGCAGCATCGAGGGGACCGTGACAAGGCCCACCTCGCCCAAGACCGCGCGCAGGTGCACGGCCGCGCGCGCGCGCCCGAAGCTCCCCGACGAGTAGCTGACGATGCCGGCCGGGCGCCAGAAGTACTCGCGGAGGAAGTGGTCGATGAGGTTCTTCAGGGCGGGCGGGATGCCGTGGTTGTACTCGCCCGTGACGAAGACGAAGGCGTCGGCTGAGCGGTAAAGCGTGGCCAGCTCTTTGAGTGCCTCGGGCGCAGGCGGGCCGTTCTCGGCGCCGCCCTCGGCGAACTCGCCGAAGGTGCGGTCAAGCAGCGGGAGGTCCTTCTCGACGGGGTCCACAAGCGTGGCCTCGTGCCCGCGCGCCTGGAGCTGACGCACGACCGAGCCGCGCGCAGCCCCTCGCGCGTCTGCCGCACCGAGCCGTAGACGACGACGGCCCGCAGCCCACCTTCGTCATCGGCCGAGGGCGCGTCTTGCATAGCGGCGGGGGGTCGGCCGGCGAGTTCTTGGGGCGTTTTCATGGAGGTCAGAACGCTGAGAGCTGGCTGGGCATCGTCCCGTACGGGGTTTGCCCTAAGACGCTGGCACAGAACGTTTCGGCGTGCGGCTGCTCGCATCGGCGCGGCGGGACAGCCCATCGGCGCAACACCGAGCGGCCTCGCGTTCAGGCTACGCCTTCCGAGGGCTAAGGTATAGTCCCACCTGTTGCCGCGCCTCTTCTTTCTTGTCGCTTCTTCTCGGCTTCGCACGTCCGGCTCGGCGCGCCTCCCTCGCCAACGGCAAAACGAGGAGCCAGGCGCAAGCGGCAAGAACGATCCGCAAGAACGCGCAAGGGGCCGGCGCAGCATGGCGCAAGGGAGCACAAGAAGGCGGAAGCGGCCGGCCTCGCACGGCGCTACACTGCACCTCACGGCGGCGCAAGAGCCATCCGCCCGCCGGCCCATCGACAACGACCCTACCAACTGCTACCTGCGAGGTGCCCCCATGACCCTTTCCAAACTCAGCCTCCTGCTCCTGTCGCTCTGCTTGGCGGCGGGGCTGTCCGCCTGTGACCTCATCAACTTCCCGCCCGACGGCGACGGCGGCGACGACCCACCCACCGCCGAAGACGACCCGGCCATCGATCCGGAGCTGAACCAGGCCGCCGCCCTCGAAGAGGCCCAGCTTCTCCTGAGTGAGCTTGCCGAGGGGACGGGCCTGAGCGAAGACTTCTTCACGAGCAACCGATTCACCTCGGAACAGAACGTGTTTATGAAGAGCACGCTCGCCGTGGCCGACCTTACCGACCCGGACCAGGCCAACGCCACGCTGCCGATGCACGTGGGCATCGGGCCGGACGGTGACGCCTACTACTACGTCATCACCGAAGCGGCCAGCTACGACGTCGCCCAGATCCTCGGCGTCAACTACGCGCCGAAGCTGATCTATGGGCGCGGCTCGGGCGGCGACCAAGAAGTCACGTTCCAGGGGCGGCACCTGAAGTTCAGGGGCGCCGTGGACTTCAGCCCTGAGCGCGTCTTGGAGGCCGGCGACGGCCCCTTCGCCTTCCCGCCCGCCGTCGCTCAGCCCGGCGCCGTCGCCGACGCCGAGTGGTCCTCGCTCGTGGTCTTGCCGAGCGGCTCGGTGCTCAACGCCCAGGTCGTCGCCAACGCGACCGGCCTGCACGACCGCGTCATCAGTATTGACCCCGAGGGGCAGACCGTCACGCTCCAGCTCCTGGACGGGTTCCAGGGCGGCGACCAGTTCTACTACCACCTCGTGACGGACTCGTCCGACCCCGTGGCCGCCACCATCGAACTCGGCGTCTACGCCCCGCGCCTGGCCCACCTCCCGGCGTTCGGCGAGAGCACGCTCGACGAGCGCTCCGCCCTCCTGGGCTTCTCGCCGAACACCAACGGCGAGACGGGCGCGGACAACCCCGAGCGCCAGGGCCTGAACTCCACCATCGTGGACGACGACCGCGACCCCATCAACGTCTTCCCCCTCGACCCGGACAACGACCGGAAGTTCTCGAACAACTACAGCCCGATGTGGGACGCACACCTCTCGGCGTGGACGGACGCGGCCATTGCCGCCGGGGAGCGCCGCCGGATCACGGGCTTCGCGGACCTCGAAGACCTCGTTGAGGCGGGCCTGGTGACGAGCTTCGAAGGCAGCCCTCCGGGGCCGGGGAACGCATTCGTGGCGGGCCTGCGCGCCTCGGGCGTTATTATCAACTGCCCGGTGATCGCGCAGCCCTTCGAGGCTGGCCGGCACTGACCGCCGCCGTGGCCCCCGCCTCGTGCAGACGCCGGCCGCGCCTTTCATGCGAGCGAAGAGGCCATCCCCCGCCGGGGTGGCCTCTTTCGCGTTCGTCAAGCGCAAGCGTCAGGCACAGCGTCCGGCGCTTTGCGCGCCCCGCAGCGCAAGATGCAGAAGGGCAAGGCAAGACGCCGGAAGCGGCCGGCCCGGTGGCGTGCTACTCTGTACGTCGAGACCGCTGGTTGGAAAAATTTTCAAAAAGAACCTTCGCTGCGCTTCTCCTGGCTTATCCGACCCGCTATGGAACTCACGGCTTACGACACCATCCGCCCAGGAAGATCACGCGCCGTTCCGCGTCCGCCGGTCGTGGCGCCTGCCCTGGTTATCGAGGGCGACTTCGGCACCGCCCGGCGGCTGCGCCTGCACCTGCGGCGCGGAGGCCACGCCTCGGACTGGGCCGCCAGCAGCCTGGAAGGGTTGCGCCGCGCCCGGCACCGGCGCTACGCCTTCGCCTTGATCGGGGCGGCCGCAGCCAGCGCAGACGGCGCGGCCCTGTGCTACCGCCTGCGCGCGGCGCGTCCGCGCTTGCCCATCATCGCCCTCTTGCCTGCGCGAGCAGGCGCCCGCGCGCGCGCCCAGGCCTACGAGCGTGGCGCCGACGTCTGCCTCTCCGAACCCGTGCACGCACGCGAGTTGCAGGCCTGCCTGCGGGCGCTCCTCCGCCGCATCCGTGCGGAGCGCCAGGCGGAGCGCCGCGAAGACGAAGCCGGCGTGCTTCGCTGCGGCGACCTCTGCGTGGACGCCGGGCGGCGGCGCGTCACCATCCGGGAGGAGGGGGTGCACCTGACGCCCAAGGAGTTCGGCCTGCTCGCGCTGCTGGCGGCGCGGCCCGGCCGCGCGTTCTCGCGCGCCGAGCTGCTCGACGCCGTCTGGGGCTACCAGTACGAAGGCTACAGCGCGACGGTGAACACGCACGTGAACCGCCTGCGCAAGAAGATCGAACCGGATCCCGCCGCGCCGCGCTACGTCCGGACCGTCTGGGGTGTGGGCTACCGCATGGCCGAACTCGGCGAGCTGGGCGCCTCCCAAAACGCCCCCCGCCGCAACAACGCTACCTGCCGCAACGGGAGGCCCCGCGGACGTCGGCCCGCAGGGCTGGTGAGCCGGTGATCAGCCCGCTGCCCGCGCCAACCTCTCTTCTACGAAGGTGCTCTTATGAAAACGAAAACGTCAGCCCTCCTCGTCCCGCTCTGCGTCTTCTTGCTCCTCCTCGCCGGCTGCAGCGACCTCTTCCCCGGTGGCGGCGGCCCGCCCGCCCAAGCGCCCGCTTTCGTAGACCTGCCGGGCGACAGCCTCTTCCCCGAAGGCATCCTCGCCGCTACGAACGGGGATCTCTACGTCTCCGGCTTCGGGAACGGCTCCGTCGTCCGCGTGAGCGAAGGCACGCGGGGCAGCTTCCAGGCTCGCTATTTCAAAACGCCCGGCGAGGACGGCCTCAGCAGCGCCGTGGGGATGGCGCTCGACGAGGCACGCGGGCGGCTCTGGGTCGCCAATTTCAGCTTCGAGACGTTCTCGAGCACGCTCAAGGTCTTCGACGTGGAAAGCGGCGCCCTCCTCGCCACGCTCGCGCACGCCGACGACGGCCGGCCGCACTTCTTCAACGAGATCGCCCTCGACGCCCAGGGCCGCGTCTACGTCACCGACACGGCCGCGCCCGTGATCTGGACGGCCGGGCCGGCGCTCGATACCGTAGAGGTCTTCGTTGAAGACGCGGCGCTGGCGAACCCGGACCCGGAGCGCCCTTTCGGCCTCAACGGCCTGGCCCTCACGCCCGACAGCCGCCACCTCATCGCCTCGGTGATGGACCGGATCGACCCCGGCGGCGGGCGGCTCGTGCGCATCGGCGTAGCCTCGCGGGCCGTCGCCGAGGTCGCATTATCCGGCGCCACAGAAACCCTCAGCGGCTTCGGCGGCTCGGACGGCATGATCTTCCTCGATGCCGTTCCTCCTGAAGACGCCTTGCTCGTGATGGTGAACGTGACGCCGACGGGCACGGCCCCCGCCATCATGACGGCCGCCTTCTCTGACGACTTCGCCTCCGCAGAGCTGGTGGGCCGCCCCCGCTTCGACGCCGCGTACAACCGCCCGACGGCCTCGGCCGTGCGCGACGGCCGGCTCTGGACGGTCAACAGCCAGCTCGACCACCTCATCGACGACGAGAATGGCGCGCTGGGCACGCCGCCAGACCTGCCGTTCCAGCTCGTCGGCGTCTCGCTGGATGAGACCCTGGACCGATAGCCCTTCTGCGGACCGACGGCTCTTCTGCGTCCTGCCGCGCACTACTGCCCTTCCCGGCCAGGTCGGCATAAGGACGCCGCTTTGCAGGCGAGGCCTCTCCGAACCGCTTCGGGAAGGGCGTTAAGGATCTCCCGGCGGAAGCGCGCGCAAACCACCGCGCCACGCAGGCGGTCTGGGCGCGGCGGCACGTCAGGCATAAGCAGAAACCGCCACGTCCGGCGGCGGATGCGCAGCCGGATCGCTCCGGCGCAGGTGGTACTCCTCCGCGCGGAACGGCTCGACACGCCGGCGGAACGCGCCGACCGAGCCGGGCCAAAGCGTCGCGTTGCGGCCCGTCGCGTCGAGGTACCAGCTCCGGCACCCGCCCGCCGTCCAGACCGTCCCCTCCATCCGCCGCTCTACTTCTTCGACGAAGCCGGCCTGCGCCTCCGGGCGCGGCTCCACGACCGCCACATCGTTTCTCGCCATGTACCGCAGCGCGCCGATGATGTGCTCGACCTGCGCCTCGATCATCAAGACGACCGAGTTGTGCCCGAGGCCCGTGTTCGGCCCTTGCAAGACGAAGAGGTTTGGGAAGCCCACGACCGTCGTACCGAGATGCGCCTTCATCGAAGGGCGCCACGCCTCGGCCAGCGCCTTTCCGCTGCGGCCTCGGATGCGCTCGGCAAAGGGAAAGTCCGTCACGCGAAAGCCTGTCGCGTACACGACCACGTCGGCGGCGTGCTCCGTGCCGTCGGCGCCGACGACGCCGTGCGGGCGGAGCGCCTTGGCGCCGCCGTCCACAAGCGCGACGTTTGGCTTTTGGAGCGCGGGGTAGTAGTCGTCGGAGAGGAGGATGCGCTTGCAGCCGAGGAGGTAGCCGGGCGTGAGCTTCTTGCGGAGGACGGGGTCGGCCACCTGCCGCTCCAGGTGGCGCTGAGCGATGAAGCGCTGCGCCAGGCGCGCCAGCGGCGGATGGCGGAAGGCGAGACCGAACGCCTCGTGCCGGCAGTAGAGCGCCGTGCGCAACGCACGCTGGAGCACAGGCCACCGCTTGAGCAGGTGGCGGAAGCGCTCGCTCAGCGCACGGTCGTCGCGCGGGATGATCCACGGCGGCGTCCGCTGAAACACGGTGACGGCATCCGCGACGGGCTGGATCGCCGGCACGATCTGGATCGCCGAGGCGCCCGTGCCGATCACGGCCACGCGCTGCCCTTCGATCTCCACGGCGGGGTCCCAGCGCGAGGAGTGGAACGCGGCGCCCTGGAAGCGGTGGCGGCCGGGGAGGTCGGGTACGAACGGCTCGGCCAGGCCGCCCGGCGCGGCTACGAAGACGTCGGCCGTGTACGTGCCCTGCGAGGTCTCGATGCGCCAGCGGGCAGTCTCGTCGTCCCACGCCGCCTCGTGCACGTCATGGCCGAGGCGGAGGTGCGGGCGCAGGCCAAAGCGGTCGGCGCAGCGGCGGAGGTAGGCTAAGATCTCCGGCTGTCCAGCAAAACGGCGGCTCCAGTCCGGGTTCGGCGCGAACGAGAACGAGTACAGCCGCGACTCCACATCGCACGCAGCGCCGGGGTAGCGGTTGTCGCGCCAGACGCCGCCTACTTCCGCCGCGCGCTCGAAGACCACGAAGTCCCCGGCGCCCTCCCGCTTCAGCCGGATGGCTGCCCCCAGCCCCCCGAAGCCGGACCCGACGATGGCGACGCGGAAATGAGTCTTGCTGATCGAACGGGCTTCCATCGCTCGCAGTTTGCAGCTTGATCACGACGCCCGGCGCAGCACGTCGAGGCGCTCGAAGCGCGTGGTGGCATCCGTAAGAAAGCGGCCGGCCTCGGGGACGTAGCGGCGCTCCTCGATGGAAAAGTGATCTTCGGCCACGCGGATGAGGTTGTAAAAATTCGTGCGGCGGTTCGAGCGGCGGCCCCGGCTCGACGTGGCCGTGCCGGCGGAGACGATGACGACGCGGTGCTCGTCGGGGACGATCTCCAAAGGCTCGATATGCGAGATGTGCAGGTGCCCGCACAGGATGAGGTCCACGCCCACCTCGGAGGCCACCTCGAGCGCCTTCTTGGCACGCCGCGCCACGTCGTGCGGGCCGAGCGCTTGGATCTTGGTCAGGTGGTGGTGGATGACGAGCACCTTGAACGCCGACGCCGGCCGCGCCCCGAAAAACGAGCGGATCACGTCAAGGTCGTCTTTCGCCACCTTCCCCCCCTTGACCGTGCGCCCAAAGGCCGAGTTGATGCCGAGCGCCGCCAGGCCGTCGCGCTCGTAGATCGGCGTGAGGTCGTTCGAGATGTAGCGGCGGTAGCGGTCATGCGGGTTGAACACGCGCGCGAACGGGCGCCACCATGGGTACACGTCGTGGTTGCCGGGCACGACGATGGTGGGCGCGGCGAAGGCCTCGATCATCTCGGCGGCGTCCTCGTACTCGTGCCGGCGCGCGCGCTGCGTCAGGTCGCCGCTCACGGCCACGAGGTCCACCGCCTCGGCGTTGATCTCGCCCACGAGCGTGCTTACGATCTCGTCGTGCGCGATGCGTCCGAAGTGCAGGTCCGACAGGTGCGCAATCGTCATCTTTAGCGAATGGTGAATGGTGAGTGGCGAATAGAGCAAGCGAGACGCTGAAGCACGCGGCCCCATTCGCTACTCGCCGCTCGCTACTCGCCTCACAGAAGCAAACCGAGCGGTTCTTCCAAGAGACCCTTGAGCGTGGCCAGGAAGTCAGCGCCTTTGGCGCCGTCCACGACGCGGTGGTCGCACGAGAGCGTCACCTTCATGCGCCGCCCTGGCACCACCTCGCCGCCAGAGACGACCGGCTCGTCGCGGATCGTGCCGATGGCCAGGATGCAGGCGTTCGGCGGGTTGATGATGGCCGTGAACTCCTCGATGCCGAACATGCCGAGGTTGCTCGTCGTGAACGTCGATCCCTCGAACTCCTCGGGCTGGAGCTTGCGCTCGCGCGCCTTCCCGGCCAACTCCTTCGTCTCCTCGGCGATCTGCGCCAGGCCTTTCTGGTCCGCGTTGCGGATGACGGGCGTGAGCAGCCCCTCGTCGATGGCGACGGCCACGGCCACGTGCACGGCGTTGTAGTGGCGGATCTCGCCTTCTTTTTCGAGATAGGAGGCGTTGACCTCCGGGTGCTGCCGCAGGGCCACCGCGCACGCCTTGGTGATGAAGTCGTTGAGCGAGATGCGCCCGCGCTCTTGGCTTTCGGCCAGCGCGTTGAGGTCCTCGCGGAAGGCCTCCACCGCCGCCGTGTCGATGTCCACCGTGAGGTAGAAGTGCGGGGCCGTGTACTTGCTCTCGGCCAGGCGCCGCGCGATGGTCTTGCGCATCTGCGAGATCTTTTCGGACTCGTAGAGTGCGCCCGCCTCCTGCGGGCTGACCTCGGCGGGCGTCTGGTACGCGCGCCCGTCGCCGCCCGCCGGCGCTTTTTCTTTCTCCGGCGCTTCCTCGGCGGGCGCGGCCTCGCCTTCTTCGAGGCGCGCCTCGATGTCGCGCTTGACGATGCGCCCCTGCGGCCCCGTCCCCTCGACCGACGACAGCTCGATGCCGTGCTCGCCGGCGAGCTTGCGCGCCAAGGGCGAGGCCTTGACGCGGCCATTCTCGCTGCTGCTGCGCTGCGCCTCGGCGGGCTGCTCGGCTTCCTGCGCGGCGCCGTCGCCCGAAGGCGCCTCGGTTTTTTCTTTTTCCTCTGATGCGGCAGGCTGTGCTTCTTGTTCGGCTTCCTCATCCTCTTCCGCCTGCTCTTTGCCGCGCTCTTCTTTCGAGGCGGCTTCGTCCTCGGCCTCGCGGTCGGCGTCTTTGACTTCGGCGTCTTCATCTTCATCGGCGTCGGCTTCTTTCGCCTCGGCGCCGTCGCCGCCGGCGGCTTCTTCGCCGTGCTCGGCCAAAAGGTCGGAGATGTCTTCGCCCTCTTCGCCCAGGACGGCGATGAGCTTGCCTAAGGGGACGCTCTCGCCCTCTTCGACGACTTTCTTGAGCAAGACGCCGTCGTCGAAGACCTCGAGGTCCATCGTGGCCTTATCGGTCTCGACCTGCGCGATCACGTCGCCGGAGGAGACTTGGTCGCCCTCGTCCGCCATCCACGCCGAGACGACCCCTTCTTCCATGGTGTCGCTCAGCTTCGGCATTTCTACTGCAATGGCCATCGTTCGATCTTTAGATTTCTGGTTTGAGAATGTCATCCTGAGCGCCCCGCAGGAAGTGCCCTTGGGGTACAACGCGAAAGCTTGTCCCGCACTCGATGCGGGGGATCTCCCACGTTGCAATATTCCTCTGAGCACGGAGATCCTTCCGCGTTCAAGATGACGCAGTGAAGGGCGCCGCTCACTCCACGTAGAGCACGCGCTTGCAGGCGGCCACGGCTTTTTCGGCCGAGGGCATGTAGGCTTTGATGAGGTTCGGGGCGTAGGGCGCGGGCACATCCGGCGCCGTGACGCGCACCACCGGCGCGTCGAGGTAGTCGAACGCCTCGTCCTGGATGCGGTAGGCGATCTCGGTGGCGACGCTTCCGTACGGGTTCGACTCGTCGATGACCACGCAGCGGTTCGTCTTCTTGATGCTTTTTAAGATGGCCTCGGTGTCGAGCGGGCGCAGCGTGCGCGGGTCGATGACCTCGGCCTCGTAGCCGTCCTCGGCCAATTGCTCGGCGGCCTGCATGGCGATGTGGTACATCTTCGAGTAGCCGATGAGCGTCACGTCGTCCCCCTCGCGGGCGATGCGCGCCTGGCCGATGGGGAGCGTGTAGTCCTCTTCCTCGGAGACCTCGCCCTTGAGGCCGAACATCTGCTCGCTCTCCAAAAAGAGGACGGGGTCGTCGTCGCGGATGGCGCTCTTGAGCAGCCCTTTGGCGTCGTCCGGGTTCGAGGGGGCGATGATCTTGAGGCCGGGGACGTTGGCGTAAAAGCTCTCCACCGAGGACGAGTGCGTGGCGGCCAGTTGCCCGGCGGCCCCGTTCCCGCCGCGAAAGACGATGGGAAACTTGAACTGCCCGCCACTCATGTAGCGCACCTTCGCGGCGTTGTTTACCAACTGGTCAAAGGCGACGAAGGAGAAGTTCCACGTCATGAACTCGATGATGGGCCGCAGCCCGCTCATCGCCGCGCCGACGCCGAGGCCGGCAAAGCCGTTCTCGGAGATAGGCGTGTCGATCACGCGCCGGGGACCGAACTGGTCGAGCATCCCTTCGCTGACTTTGTAGGCGCCGTTGTACTCGGCCACCTCCTCGCCCATGAGGAAGACGTTCTCGTCGCGCTCCATCTCCTCGGTCATCGCCTGGCGGAGCGCCTGGCGGAATTGCAGTTCGGCCATTTTTTGTTTTTGGTGTCAGTTGAAGGTCTGAACGTTCAGAAGCTTTTTTGCGGTCACGGCAGAGGCAACGCTTCCCCCTTCCGAAGGAGGATCGAGGGGAATGTCAGGGTTGGTGCCACACTTCTACATCCCCCTGGCCCCCTTCAAAGGGGGGATTCTTGCCGGCCGACAGTGCGCTCATCAGGAGATGAACGGATAATCCTCCTGCGTGTAGATGTCCTCGTACATCGTCTCCTCGGCGGGGAAGTCGCTTTCCTCGGCAAAGCTGATGGCGTCGAGGACTTCCTGCTTCACTTCCTCGTCGATCTCCTCAAGGTCGTCATCCGAGAAGAGGTCGTTCTCGGTGAGGTAGCGCTGGAGGCGGACGATGGGGTCCTGGCTTTTGCGCTCTTTCAGCTCGCCCTCTTGGCGGTACTTGGCCGGGTCGGAGATCGAGTGGCCCTGGTAGCGGTACGTGCGGATCTCCAAGAGGGAAGGCTCGCCCTCGCGCGCCATCTCGACGTGGTCGCGCACGGCCTGGGTCACGCTAAAGACGTCCATGCCGTTGACCAAAGCGCCGGGGATGCCGTAGGCCACGGCCTGCTTGAAGAGGTCCGGCTCGGCGGTGGCGCGCTCGACCGAGGTGCCCATGCCGTACTGGTTGTTCTCGCAGATGAGCACGAGCGGGAGGTCGTACAGCCCGGCGAGGTTGGCCGCCTCGTGGAAGGCGCCCTGGTTGATGGCCCCATCGCCGAAGAAACAGAGGCAGACGTTGTCCTCCTCGCGGTATTGATGGGCGAAGGCGATCCCGGCGGCCAAGGGGATGTGCGCGCCCACGATGGCGTGCCCGCCGAACATCTTTTTCTCCTTGCTGAAGAAGTGCATCGAGCCGCCCTTCCCGCGCGAGCACCCGTCGATCTTCCCGAAAAGCTCGGCCATTAAAACGTTGGGATCCATCCCCATCGCCAGGGCGATGCCGTGGTCGCGGTAGGCCGTAATCACGGAGTCCTCGCCGAGGCGGATGGCCTGCACCGACCCCGTCGAGACGGCCTCCTGCCCGATGTAGAGGTGGAGGAAGCCTGAGATCTTCTGGCGCTGGTACATCTGCCGGCAGCGCTCCTCGAAGCGGCGCTGCAAGATCATGTTGCGGTAGAGGCCCAAGAGGTCGTCCTCGGAGAAGCCGAGGTCGTCGTGCGAGAAGGCGTCGGCGGGGTAGGTGGGGAAGCCGAGGTCGGCGCTGATGGTCTCCGCCGGCACGTTGATCGGCTTGGCTTCGGGGGCGTCCTCCTCGGGCGGGGGCGGCTCGCCCTCTTCCTGCTCGCCGGCCTCGTCGCGCGCCTCTTGCTTGTCCTCGACCTTATCCTCGGCCGCTTCGTCTTCCTCGGCGACGGCTTGCTCTTCTTGCTCCTCCTGGCTGGCCTCCTCGTCCTCGTCGGACGCCTCGGCCTTTGCGTCGGCCTCTTCTTCGTCGGCGGATGCTTCGTCGGCGGCGTCTTCGGTGTCGGCGGCGTCTTGGGCTTTGCCGTTTTGCGCGTCTTCGGCCGGGGCGTCTTTGTCTTTAGCCTGCGCCTCGTCGGCCTGCGCTTCCTCGGCGCCGCCGTTCTGCTCCTGCTCTTCCGACTTCTTCTTTTTGCTCGTCGTCTTATCGGCCATGATGCGTGTCGTCAGCTTAGGGTGAAGGTTCTGCTGCGCGGGGTAAGGCGGGCGCCCGCCGAAGACCAGGGTGTAGGTTGTCCTATGCGGCACGCGGCGTGTTGTGCCCGGCTTCTGGGAAAGGAAGCGTTTGGGAATGGGAGAAAGGGAGAATGGGTGAACGGGAGCGCGCGCCCTTTCCCCCACTCGCCCTTTCTCAGATTGCGGTTTGCGCGGGCAGCCGTTAGCTTAGCCGACAAGGTGCCGGAGCACCCGCCGGCCCATCGTCTTCTGCTTTCAGCTTGCTTTTTCACTGCGTTGCCCGCCTCCCAAGCGCCGGGCGGCGGGCCGGACGCGCTCGTCGTCATCCCCACCTACAACGAGGCCGAGAACATCGCCGCCGTCTTGGAGCACGTCCTGATGCTCCGCGATGGGCCGGCCGCCCTGGTCATCGACGACGGCTCGCCCGACGGCACGGCCGCCCGCGTGCGCGCCATGCAAGCCGAGGCGCCCGCCGGCCGCATCCGCCTCGTCGAGCGCGCGGGCAAGCTCGGCCTCGGCTCGGCCTACCTCGAAGGGTTCCGCTACGCCCTCGTGCGCGGCTTCACCTACGTCTGCGAGATGGACGCCGACCTCTCCCACGACCCGGCCGACCTCCCGCGCCTGATCGAACCCGTGCGCGCGGGCACAGCCGACCTGGCCGTCGGCTCGCGCTACGCGGGCGGCGTGCGCGTGATGAACTGGCCGCTCTCGCGCCTGATCCTCTCCTACGGCGCCGGGATCTACACGCGCGCCATCACCCGGCTCCCGCTCAAGGACGTGACGGCGGGCTTTAAGTGCTTCCACCGCCGCGTCCTCGAGGCCATCGACTTCCGCAGCGTGCACTCGAACGGGTACTCGTTCCAGATCGAGATGAGCTACCGCGCCTGGCGCAAGGGCTTCCGCCTCCTGGAGGTGCCCATCGTCTTCACCGAGCGCACGGAGGGGCAGTCGAAGATGAGCCGCGCCATCGTGCGCGAGGCCGCGCTCAAGGTCTGGGAGCTGCGCCTGCGCGACCTGGCCGGGCGGTTGTGAGAGGGAGCGTGGGGGAAGTTGAGCAAGGGAGATTTTCTTCCCCGCCGCCGTTCACGTTCTTCCACTCGCCCTCTCTCCTTCCCTTCCCCGAACCGTGGAAAACGGCCTCGCCCGCGAAGGCGCCGCGCGCATCCTGGGCGGCTTCGACGCCTACCAGGAGCGCTTCAAAAGCATCACCCGGCGTGCCCGGCAACGCTTCGAGGCGCACGACCGCGACGGGATGCGCCACGACACCGACGAGCGCCTCGACCTCTACCGCCTCGTCCTCGACGATACCGAAGCCGACGTGCGCAGCCTGCTCGGAGAGCGCGTGGAGGAGCGCGCGCTCTGGAAGGCGATGAAGGCCCGCTACGCCGAGCGCGTGGCCGGCCGGCCGGATTGGGAGCTGGCCGAGACGTTTTTCAACTCGGCCACGCGCCGCGTCTTCGACACCGTGGGCGTGGACGCGGAGATCGAGTTCGTCGCGGCCGAGTTCGAGCTGCCCGGCGAGGCGCGCCCGGCCGTCTACCGCATCTACGCGGGCAGCCTTTCCACCGAGAGCTTGGTCGAGGAGATCCTGGGCGACGTGCCCTTCAGCCTGCCGTACCAGAACCTCGAGCGCGACGTCCGGCTCGTGGCCGAGGAGGTGCGCGCCCACTTGAAAACGCTCGGCGCCGCGGGCACCATCGAGAAGGTCGAGTTCGCCAGCGAGGTCTTCTACCGGGGCATGGGCGCCTACCTGATCGGGCGGATGTGGAGCACCGAGCGGCATCTGCTTCCGCTCTCCTTGGCCCTCGTCAACACCGAAGATGGCCTCGTCGTGGACGCCGCGCTCTTGAACGAGGACGAGGTGAGCATCCTCTTCTCCTTCGCGCGCGCCTACTTCCACGTGGAGACGGACTGCCCGCGCGACCTCGTCTCCTTTCTCAAGCGCATCCTCCCGCGCAAGCGCCTGGCCGAGCTGTACATCTCCATCGGCTACAACCGCCACGGCAAAACCGAGCTGTACCGCGACCTTTTGGACCACCTTATGCAGGCGAAGGGCGTCTTCCGCCGCGCCGAGGGGCAGCGCGGCATGGTGATGAGCGTCTTCACAATGGAGAGCTACGACATAGTCTTCAAGCTCATCAAAGACCGCTTCGACTACCCGAAGAGCATCACGCGGCAGCAGGTCAAGGAGCAGTACGGCCTCGTCTACAAGCACGACCGCGCCGGGCGCCTGGTGGACGCGCAGGAGTTCGAGGAGCTGCAGCTTGGCCGCGCGCACTTCGCCGAGGAGCTGCTCGAAGAGCTTGAGGAGATCGCCGCGCGCAGCATCACCGCCGCCGAGGACGAGGTCACCATCCACCACACCTACGTGCAGCGCCGCGTGACGCCCTTGAACGTGTACGTCCGCGAAGAAGCGCCAGAAAAGGCGCACGCGGCCATCATAGACTACGGCAACGCCATCAAGGACCTGGCCGTCACGAACATCTTCACGGGCGACCTTTTGCTCAAAAACTTCGGCGTCACGCGCCACGGCCGCGTCGTCTTCTACGACTACGACGAGCTGTCGCTGGTGACGGAGTGCACCTTCCGCGAAAAGCCTGAGCCGAAGACCCACATGCAGGAGATGGCCTCCGAGCCGTGGTACTACGTCGGCCCCGACGACATCTTCCCCGAAGAATTCCGCACGGCGCTGGGCCTGCGCGGCGAGCTTCTGGAGGTGTTCGAAAGCGAGCACGCCGACCTCTTCGAGGCGCGCTTCTGGCAGGGCATTCAGGAGCGCCTGAAGAGCGGCGAGGAGATCCCGATCTACCCCTACCCCCCGCGCCGGAGGCTCCCGCGCCTGTGGGACGCCGAGGCGGAGGTGGTCCCGGCGGGCGTGGCGAACGGGTGAGTCAACCATAGCAGTTGGAGAAGAGAGCGTGGACTCAAAACACCATCACCCTGACGAAAGCCGGCTCTTGCTTTCGTGGCGAGAGTCGGCTTTTTGATGGTTATTCTTGAACCTGCCATTTGCTCTTCGTTATCTATCCTTGCGCTAATCCTCAGCTAAGGTGATGTATGGCCGGTACAGAAGTCACTCCTGAATACAGGCTCGCTGACATTCTGAAGTCCACAGATTATGGACTCGATGTTTTCGATCCAAAGGCCGTTGCCGACCTGGAGATTTTCGACAAAAAGGGGAAGCCTTACCTCTATGACCCTGTAAGTGATAAAGACCGATCAGCCAAGCCCGAGGAGATCGTTCGGCAACTATTCCTCCGCGAAATAACTGCCGTCTACGGTTATCCCAGGAAGCGTATCGCCGTCGAACGTGCGGTCCGCATGGGACGAGACACGACGAAGTCAGCCGACATCATCATCTACCGTGAGGACGACCCCGAGGCTGCATACATCATCGTCGAAGTCAAAAAGCCAAGAGAGAAAGACGGGCTTGAACAACTTAAAACGTATTGCAATGCGGAGGGCGCACCCATAGCCGTATGGACGAACGGAGGGCGCACCGAAATCCTCCACCGCGAAGACCCGAACGTCTACACCAAGATCTCCCGCATCCCCGATGCGAGCGAGACGCTCGACGACGTAATCGGGCAGCCGATGACGCTGGAGGACCTGGAGGAGCGCAACCTCCTCGTCACCCAGAAGTGGACGCTCAAAAAGATCATCCTCGATCTCGAAAACCTTGTCCTGGCGAACGCGGGTGTGGACCCGTTCGAGGAGGTCTTCAAGTTGATCTATGCCAAGCTCTACGATGAGTGGAAGGCGGCTCGGCCCGGCAAGAATTTTCTCCTCTTCCGCGTCAAGCCAGGAGAGAGCGACAAGGCGCTCTACGACCGCATCGCCGCGCTCTTTAACGACGCGAAGAGAAAGTGGCAGGGGGTCTTCCTGCCGGGGGAGCGCATCGACCTGACGCCGAGCCATCTCAAAACCTGCGTCTCGTTTCTGCAAGACATCAAGCTGTTCAATTCGAACTTGCAAGTTATCGACGAGGCGTTCGAGTACCTCGTTACGCAGGTGGCGAAGGGAGCGAAGGGGCAGTACTTCACGCCGCGCCACGTAATTGACATGGCCGTGCGGATGACAAACCCGAAGCTCGATGAGTACGTGATCGACCCGGCGGCGGGGAGTTGCGGGTTCACCGTCCACACGATCTTCCACGTCTGGGGCGGCGAGTTCCTGGCGACGGGGCCGGAGAAGTGGCAGTCCGAGTACGCCGCCGAGATGGTCTACGGGCTGGACTTCGACGCCCGCGCCGTGAAAATTGCGAAGGCGCTCAACCTCATTGCGGGCGACGGCCGCACGAACGTCTACCGCGTCAACACGCTCGATCCGCGCCACTGGCCCGACGAGGCGCGCGTCGGCCTGCGCGACCGGCTCCGCCGCTTCGATGATCCGGTCGAGGATGAGGCCAACCAGAAAGGCTACCGCTACTTCGACTTCCACGTCGTGCTCTCAAACCCACCCTTCGCGGGCGACCTCCGCGACAGCCGCGTTCTGGCGCAGTACGACCTCGCGCAGAAGTTCAAGGCGGTCAATGTCGAGAAGCTCAGCGAGAAGGCGCGCAAGGCCTACCTCGCCGATCCCGACGCGAACGCCTTTGAGGTGAAGGGCCGCGGCAAGAAGCAGAGCCGAGACATTCTGTTCTTGGAGCGCAGCCTCGACTTCCTCCGGCCCGGCGGGCGCATGGCCGTGGTGCTGCCGCAGGGCCGCTTCAACAATGTCTCGGACGCCAGCTTCCGCTGGTGGATCAGCCGCCACGCCCGCATCCTCGCCGTCGTCGGGCTGGACGTGAATACGTTCAAGCCGCACACCGGCACCAAGACGAGTGTGCTCTTCCTCCAGAAGTGGAACGACGACGCGAGCGCCGGGCCGCTCTGCCCGCGCGCGGACGACTACCCCGTGTTCTTTGCCACGAGCGAGCACCCCGGCAAAGACAACCGGGGCGAGTACGTCTATGTGGAGGGGCCGGACGGGACGCCGCTCCTCGACCTCTTCCACCACCCGATTGTCGATCACGACCTGTTCGACCCGCGCGTCGTGATCGAGCAGCAACTCGACCGGCTGCTGGAGCGCGACGCCGGCGACGCCGAGGCGCTGGAGCATCACCGCGATGACTTCGTCCGCATCGTGCAGCACCTCCCGCAACGGCCGACGATAGCCGAGGCGTTCGAGACGTTCGCCGAGGAGCAGGGATTCACGTTCTTGGCGGAGGGCTGAGCGATGGCCGTTTGGAGCGAGGTTCCTTTCTCAGAGGTGAAGCTGACTTGGCGCTTCGATGCTGAGTATTACCAGCCGAGATACCTCCGCTATGAAAAGCAGGCGCTGAAAACCGGAGGATCGATTCGGCGGTACATCAAGCGGATTATTCAGCCAACGGAGTTTATTCGAGAGTATGTAGAATCGGAAGAGGGAGCGGAGTTTTGGAGAGCACAGAATATCAAACCCGGCTTCATCAGTCGTGATAGCGCCGAGTTTATCGACCGGCAGACATTCGCTGATGTAGCGAATGCCCACGTCCGCGAAGGTGATGTGCTCGTGGTGCGGACAGGAGCTAATGCGGGCGATGCTGCTACAGTACCTGCAGAGACAGAGGGAGTAGCGGCGAGTTCGCACACACTACGGCTCGTTCCTAAATCAGTCGAACTCGGCTATGCTATCGGAACCTTCTTTGCCAGCGATCTAGGCCGTGACGTTCTGTTTCGGAGCACAACGGGGTCCAGTCGGCCTCAGATCACAAAAGATGCGCTCCTCTCAATAAAGCTCCCCGATTTCACTGAGGTTGCGGGCGAGATCAGAGACTCGATCCACACGATCAATGAAAAGAGAGAAGAGTCGAAGCAACTCTACGCCGAGGCCGAGGCGCTGCTGCTCGACGCGCTCGGCATCGCCGACCTCGACCTTCCGCACCAGACGGCTTACACGGCGATGTTCAGCGAGGCCGCCGAGGCACAGCGGCTCGACGCGGAGTATTTCCGCCCGAAGTACCAGCGCCTCCGTCAAGTCCTGCGGAAGGATGGCCTCAGCCTGGCGGATGTAGCGCCCCTGGCCCGAAACCGGTTCAAGCCCAAGCGCAGGGTTCCTTTCGACTATATCGAGATCGGCAACGTCGCAGGGAATGGATTTGTCGATTCCGAGCAGGTGATGGGCGAGGATGCACCGAGTCGTGCGCAGTGGATTGTCAAAACGGGCGATATAATTACCTCCACGGTTCGACCGATTCGCCGCCTGTCCGCGCTGATCGAGGAGGAGCAGAATGGGTATGTCGCGACATCTGGTTTTGCTGTACTCCGTCCCAAGCGAGTGAGTCCAGAACTGCTTTTGGTGTATCTGCGGCTTCCGCAGATCTGCGAGTTGCTGGACCTTATGACAGCGGCCACGATGTACCCTGCTGTGTCCGTTTCCGACTTACTTACTTTGCCGTTCCCGTTGCCGAATGAATCGGTAGCGGAAGAAGTGACGGAGTTGGTCGCAGCTTCGAGGCGGGCTAAGAAATTGTCTATAGAGTTGCTTGATGAGGCTAAGGAGCAGGCGGAAGCGTTGATCTGCGAGGGGGCGTAGATGGCCGCGCCGCAGGAAATTCTCGACGCGCTGGAGTCCGTCGTTGACATCTACTTTTCTGGCGTCCGGCACCGCGAGCGGGCGGCGTTCATCCTGTGCGATAACCTCGTGGAGATGGCGTGCAAGACGAAGGCACGGCAGCACGACTATCAATTCGACACGGCGTGCGGGTTCCACACGGCGCTGAATGCTCCAGGGTGTGAGATCGACCAGGAGCTACGCGACAGAGTCCAGAATTACCGCAACACCCGTAACAATATGCAGCACGCGACCGCTGCGGGAACCGTCGATTCTCGTCATTGCGCAGACGCAATCATAGACGCGATACGAGTCATCGACAGCCTCTGGATAAACACTTCCGAAGAGCAATTCCCGGCATGGTTGACATGCAGTGTCCGGGTGATTCGGTACTACTCCTCGGCTGACGAGTCAGGCGTGCCACCCTATGAATTTGAGGATCGAATGCGTGAAACTCCGTGGCGCGGCAGTAAGGAGAACCTCGCTCCAAACGAGGTTGAAATGCGTCCGGGCATTCGGGATCATTGGGGGTTTGCAATAAAAATGCGGACCTACCAAGTTGAGCAGTGCCTAAACGAGCTGGGCATCCCGTGACTTATTGACTGTGCACTTTGTACATTATCCGCACCGCGATCACCCATGCAGCAACCCGAACTCATCATGCCCGACTACGAGCAGCTTACCCCGCCCTCCGAGGGCGAAGCCATCACTGTGCAGGAAGGTCACGGCAACCTCCGCGTGCCCGACAACCCCGTCATCCCCTACATCGAGGGCGACGGCATCGGGCCGGACATCTGGCGCGCGGCCGAGCACGTCTTTAACGGCGCCGTCGAGAAGGCGTACGGCGGCCAAAAGAAGATCACCTGGTTCGAGGTCTACGCCGGCGAGAAGGCCAACCAGGAGTACGGCGAGTGGCTGCCGGAGGACACGCTCAAAGCCATCGACCATTACCTCGTCGCCATCAAGGGACCGCTGACGACGCCCGTGGGCGGCGGCATCCGCTCGCTTAACGTGGCACTCCGGCAGAAGCTCGACCTCTTCGCCTGCGTGCGGCCCGTGCGCTACTTCGAGGGCGTCCCCTCCCCCATCAAGGAGCCGGAGAAGGTGGACATGACCATCTTCCGCGAGAACTCCGAGGACATCTACGCCGGCATCGAGTACAAGAAGGGCACGCCCGAGAACGAGAAGATCGTCAAGTTCCTGCGCGAGGAGATGGGCGCGGCCTCCATCCGCTTCCCGGAGACGAGCGGCATCGGCATCAAGCCGATCTCCGAGGAGGGCACCAAGCGGCTCGTGCGCGCGGCCATCGAGTACGCCCACCGGCGCAAGAAGAAGGTGGTCACGCTCGTGCACAAGGGCAACATCATGAAGTTCACCGAGGGCGCCTTCCGGGACTGGGGCTACGAGGTCGCCAAAGAGGAGTACGGCGCCGAGGACCTCGACGGCGGCCCGTGGCAGACCCTCCGCTTCGACGACGGCCACGAGATCACCGTCAACGACGTCATCGCCGACGCTTTTTTGCAGCAGATCATCCTGCGCCCGGAGGACTACGACATCATCGCCACGATGAACCTCAACGGCGACTACATCTCGGACGCCCTGGCCGCGCAGGTGGGCGGCATCGGCATCGCGCCGGGGGCCAACATCAACTACAACACGGGCGACTCGATCTTCGAGGCCACGCACGGCACCGCGCCGAAGTACGCCGGCCAAAACAAGGTGAACCCGTCCTCGCTCATCCTCTCCGGCGAGATGATGTTCCGCTACATGGACTGGGACGAGGCGGCCGACCTCATCGTCTCCTCCCTGGAAAAGACCATCAGCCAGAAGCGCGTCACGTACGACTTTGAGCGCAACATGGAGGGCGCGGAGCTGCTCTCGACGAGCGAGTTCGGCGAGGCGATGGTGGAGAATATGTGAGCGGCGGCTTGAGTGTGGGCGTTTGAGGGTGTAGGAGTATGGGCGGGAAGCTCTGATCTTGCGTCCTCCCACACCCTCGCCCTCCCAGACCCAGATGTGCCGATGTCTTTTTTTAAAAGCTGGAAACAGAAGCTCCGCCGTCTCTTCGGGCACGCGCCGGAGCCGGCGCCGAAGCCGCGCACGACGACGTATGCGGCGCCGGTGGGCCTCGTGGAGATCACGGCGCCGCCCTCGGCCGAGGAGCCGCCGGCCGCCATCGAGGAGGAGCACCACCAGTTCATCGTGGACCACTGGCCGCGGCTGGCGGCGGCGGCGTACACCGGCTTCCAGCGCCACGGCATCGGCGTGGTGGTGATCGAGGAGCGCGCGAGCCGGACCGAGGTGACGCACCCGTCTGCCCAGCACACCCTCGCCTACGCCACCGGCACGGGGACGTGGGCGCAGACGCCGCCGCACAGCGCCGCGCCCGGCTGGCTCGAGGAGCAGTTCCAGACGTACGAGCCGCTGGAGGCCGGCCTCTTCCTCTTCCGCGGCGGCGCGGCGCACCCGCCCCGCCCCTACCGCGCCGAGGGCACGCTCACCCCACCCGAGGCCCTGCGCCGGGTCCGCGCGCCGTTTAACTGATGAATTAGGCCGATGTACGTCCTGCGAAGGCTACTGTGGGTGGATTGCTCCGCCGGTGCACTCGTAGGGGTAGCGGTGATTGCGCTCGCCGGGTGGCTCAGCCGCTTGGAAGGACTGCCACGCGAGGTCCTGCTTTTCACCGGCGTGGTCAACCTGCTCTACGCCTCGTACTCCTTCTCGCTCGCCGTCCGGGCCGAACGACCGATGCCCTTGATCAGACTGCTGGTGTTCGCCAACTTGGCGTGGGTCCCCGTGTGCCTGGCGCTGGCGGTGCTCTTCCGGGAGCAGGCCACGCCGTTCGGTTTCGTGCACCTGATCGGCGAGGCCGCCTTCGTCGGCGGGTTGGCTGCCCTGGAGTGGAAACAGCGGGACCAACTGCTCACGGCGGCTTGATCAGAAGTCAGCCTATGCCCAGCCTGTGGCAGTGGGCGGCACGACCAGGCAGTGCGGTTGACGCAAAGCCTGTCGATTCAGCGAAAGTTTTGCTAACGCGCTCCGTTCAACTAAAAGACTCTGCGCGCGCGGCTTACCACACCACCTCGCGGTAGGAGGCCTGCACGACGACGAGGGCAAAGGCGGACACGCCTACGCAAACGATGAGCTTGAGCGTCTGCTTCATGAGGAGGCACCAGCGGTTCGTTCCGAAGAAGAGGAAGGCTTTCGGCGGGCGGCCGTCCGCCACGCCCCTCTCCTGCGCAAAGACCTCACCGACCGGCCTAAACCGCTTCTAGCGCGACGCCAGGGCTACGGCATGGTCGGCAGGGTTACGCTTTGTAACGATCTGCGGCGCCGGCCGGCTTCTTTGTAACGGCCGGCGGCCCCGCAGCCGCGGCTTCGAGCATCCGGTCAAAGGCGCCCACGTGCCGGGGCCAGTCCAGGTGCGCCGGCACCTCGCGCAGCGTGGCGGCCGGGAGGGGGCGCTCGCCTCCGTCGAGGAGCGCGCCGAGCGTGCGGAAAAGGTCGTCCTCGTCCTCGTAGAGCACCGGCGCGTGGAGGAGCGGGCGGTGCAGGCGCTCGGGGATCAGCTCGGGGTAGCTCAGGCGCCGGGGCAGGAGCGGGTGGCAGCCGCAGTAGACGGCCTCCATCACGGCGAGGCCAAAAAACTCGTGCCGCGCCGTGGAGATGACGAGGTCGGCGCGGTGCAGCAGGCGGCTGTACGCCGAGAAGTCCTCGGCGTAGCCGTAGTGCAAGACGCGCTCGGCGTAGCGGGAAAAGGCGCGCTCGAACGAAGGCGGCTTCTCCTGAAAATGCTCACCGGCGAGGATGAGGCGGAAGGCGTGCCCGGCATCGTCGAGGCGGTTCATCACGCGGAAGAACGCCTCGGGGTCCTTGTCGTACTCCCAGCGCTGGTTCCACAAGACGACGGGCGGCTCCTGCCCCGGCCCCCACGCGCGCGGGCGGCGGGCGCCCTGGTGCGCATCGTGGGCCTGGAGGTCCATGCCCAGGTGCACAACGGCGCTCTTCCGGCGCAGCTCGGGGAGGGTGTGGAGCGGGACGTGGTCAGGAAAAGCGCTCAGATGCGGGGGCAGCGCCTCCATCCACTCGTCTAAGTGGAACTGCGAGTTGAACACCACCCGGTCCGCCGTCAGGGCCGAGAGGTAGTTCATCTGCGCGTAGGTGCGCTCGCGCGAGCGGCCCTCGGGAAGCGGGTAGGTAAGCTGGTTCTCGTGGAAGTAGAGGACGATGGGCACGGCGGAGAGGCGCGGGCGCGTCAAGGCCAGGAACGCCGGCAGGTTCACCATGTCGGTGGCGAAGAGCACGTCCGGCCGGAACCCTTCGCCGAGCGCGTCGAGCGCTTTGCGGGCGAGGGGGACGGCGCCACCCTCCATGCGCCAGCGCCAGAAGCGCCCTTCCAGCGTGACGGCGCGGAAGGCGTGCCGGCTGTGGCGCATCAGCCCGTCGAGGAAGCGCCGGTGCGAGCCGCCGTACCAGGGTTCAAGCGCCAGCACGTTCATGCGCTTCTACCGGGGCGTGTAATACCGATTCGATCTCGGAATGCCGGGATACTCGTTTTCAGCGGAGCCGCCTTTCTCGCCGTAGCGACGAACGGCTGTTTACTACGTGAACCTTCGGTTTGTCGCTACCAGCGGCCGAGGCCACCCGTACCGACACCGCCATTTTGAATCCGTATAAGCATCTGCGAGGTCGTGCTCAGCGGACCCTTCCGCAGGCGTACGCCGAGTCTGCGTCTCTCCCATTCTCCCACGCCTCCGCACCCAATCTACCCTTCTTCGCTTTCGAGGCGCTCGTGCAGGGCGCGGTCCTCTTCCTCGGTGGCGGGGCGCACGATGGAGATGGCACGCACCTGCAAGCTCTCGCGCAGGAGCGGGTCGCGCACCTCCTCGGCGGTGATGAACTTGGCCTCGCCGGCATCGAGGTGGACGATGCGCGTGGCCATGGTGATCTGCACGGAGTGGTCGCCTGTGTTTTTGATGAGCATCCCGCGTCGCTCCCGGTCTGCCATAGAGAAACCTCGCGTGGTAAAAGGGCGGTACAAGCGGTGGGCGTCGGCGCTAAAAGCGCATCCGTAAGGCCGACGAAGAAGAGCAGTATACAATATTTACGCTTTCTATGAAGGGCATGGCTTTGGCGCAGCGCCCGCGCGCCAGAGCTTTCACACGATCCTCGCACCCGGCTCCGCACCTGCGTCCTCTCCGCCATGCGCTCCAGTTTCTCTCTGGCGTGGCTCCGCTCAGCGCGCACGCTCCTGCACGGCGTGCTCGACCTGGCCTATCCGCCGCGCTGCGTCCACTGCGGCGCGCGGGTGCCCAACGCGGAAGAGCCGCTCTGCGCGGGCTGCCTCGCGGCGCTCGAACGCGCGGGCGCTGAGGCGGCGCAGGTGCAGCTTGCCCGCCTGCCGCAGGCGCGGGGCGTGTTCGGCGGCGCCTTCGCGCTCTGGTTTCTGAGCAAGGACGGCGCGCTCGAAGACGTGCAGCACGCGCTCAAGTACCGCAACCGGCCGCGCTACGGCGTCACGCTGGGTCGCCTCCTGGGGAGCGCCTACCGCGCAGAGGCCGTGCAGGCGGCCGACCTCGTTGTGCCCATCCCCTTGCATTCCGTGCGTCGCTACGAGCGCGGCTACAACCAGAGCGCCTACCTCGCGCGCGGCGTGGCCGAGGCGCTGGGCCTTCCGCTCCGCGCCGGCCTCCTGCGGCGCGCCCGCGCCGCGCCCTCGCAAACGGATCTCCCGCGCGCGCGCCGCTGGGCCAACGTCTCCGACGCCTTTGCCGTGGCCGACGCCGCTCCGCTGGCCGGCGGCACGGCGCTCCTTGTGGACGACGTGCTCACCACCGGCGCCACGGCCACCGCCGCCGCGCAGGCGCTCCGCAGGGCCGGCGCCGCCTCCGTCGCCCTCGCCACCCTGGCGATGGCGCGAAGCTGAGCGGCGTGTTCACATGGCTAAAGGACTTGTATGCTCTACCTCTACGGAGGCACAACACAGATTTCATTTCACGATGGCAGGATAGCTGTCTTTCATCGAAGGCGACTTTCCTGCCGTAGCGACGTAGCGCGCTGCGCCGCTACCAACGGCCAAGGTCTTCCGCCTCCCATCGCCGTTTTGAATCGGTATCACGCGAACACTTAAGCACGTCCCTCACCGGAAGTCCTCGATGCGGAGCTGCGCGTGGCAGCGGGCGGCCTCCTCGGCGCGGTTGGTGGCTACGATGAGCAGGCGCCCGGCCTCTTGCTGCGCCTCGGCCACGCGGCGCGCCATCGCCAGCCCCGCCGCGTCCAGGTTGGCCGAGGGTTCGTCCAGGAGCAGGAGCAGCGGCGCGGAGAGGAGCGCGGCGGCGTACTTCACGCGCTGCTTCATGCCCGAGGAGTACGTGCCCACGAGGTCGTCCGCACGCGAGGCCAGGCCCACCTGTTCCAGAGCTTCCTGGATGCGCCGCTCGGCATCAGGGAGACGGCGCGCGCGCGCCAGGAACGCGAGGTTCTCACGTGCCGAGAAGCCGTCGTACACGTTCAGGTAGGGCGCCACGAGGCCCGTGCGGAGCGGGCGCGCCGCCTCGTCCACGCGCTCGCCTTTTTCGCTAAAGACGCGGACGCGCCCGCGCGAGGGCGTCAGCACGCCGGCCAGGATGCGCAGGAGCGTGGACTTGCCCGCGCCGTTCGCCCCCGTCACCGCCAACGAGCGCCCGCCCTCCACCTCGGCTGAGAGATTGCGGAAGAGCAGCCGCCGCCCGAAGCGCTTGCTCAGGTTTTCGCACACGAGACGCGGCATCGGGCAGAGGGCGCGGGCCGGCCGCTTTTCGGAGAAGATCAGAAGAGGAACGGAGGCGGCCCCTGCGCAGGGCGCGCCCCGCGTGAAACAAATCACAGGGCGCTGTATTGTGATGCGCGATGCGGGCAGCCTCCGCGCGTTTGCATTTTAAGAACGCGAACGAAACATACGTGCCCCGCGCAGCAAACGCTACCGCAGCCCCAACCGCAGGGAGCCGGACCACCCGCCGCGCCTGCCTTCTCTTTCTTTTTTCTCGCCCAACCCCCCGCTTGCGTCATGAAACGCCTTCAGCAGCACGCCCTCTTACTTTTCGTGGCAGTCGCCTTCCTCGCCGCCGGCTGCGCCGACTCCGGCGAGCAGCCTGAGCCTTTCGAGGACGACACCGTTGCTACCGACGTGCAGCCCGCCGTGATGGCTGTTGCTGACCTCCAGCCCACCGAGGGCAACGACATCAGCGGGCGCGTCAGCTTTACGCAGGAGCCGGGCGGCGTGCAGGTCATCGCCGACGTGCGCGGCCTCTCCGAAGGCCAGCACGGGTTCCACGTCCACGAAAACGGCGACTGCGGCGACAACGCGCAGGCCGCCGGCGGCCACTACAACCCCGGCAACGACCCGCACGGCGCCCCCACCGATCCGCCATCCGAGCACCACACCGGCGACATGGGCAACATCACCGCCGACGCCTCCGGCACGGCCCGCCTCGACACCACGTTCAGCTTCCTCTCCCTCGAAGGGGACACGGCCATCGTCGGCAAGGCGCTTATCGTACACGGGGGCCGCGACGACCTCACCTCGCAGCCGAGCGGCGACGCCGGCGCGCGCGTGGCCTGCGCCGTGATCGAGATGCAGGACGGCGGCGCGGGCATGGCCGCCGACACCAGCATGGCCGCCACCCCCTCGCCCAACGAGACGTACTAAAGCGCGCCGATCTTTCCTACCCAGACCGAAAGGCGGCCCCCCTCCGGTGGGGCCGCCTTTCTTTGGCCTTCAAACCGCCGCCGCTCAAACAAACGGCCCGCCCGCCGATATACCAGGCGCACCGCTTCCCCATCTCCCCGCGTCCGCCCATGCGAATGCCACCCTTCGCGCTCGTTTGGAGCATTGTGCTCGCCTTGAGCGCCGCGCTCCTCGGCTGCGCCGCTCAGCCCAAGAGCGCGCCCGAAGCCTCTGCAACCGCCTCCGCCGACACGCTCGCCACGCTCGAGCGCACGCCGTGCTTTGGCACGTGCCCGAGCTACACGCTCGCCGTTCTTGAAGATGGCACGGTGCGCTACCAGGGCCGCCAGTTCGTCGCCCGCGAGGGCTACGCCGAAAAGGAGATCAGCCCGGAACAGGTAGAGCAGCTTGTCGAGGCGTTCCGAGAGGCCGGATACTTCGACCTGGAGAACAGCTACGTCTCCGGAGCGGAGTGCGGGCAGACCGTCATGTCGGACATGCCCACCGCCATCACCTCGCTGCGCGCGGATGGGAAGAGCAAGCGCGTGCGCCACTACCACGGCTGCACGGGCTTCCCCGCCGAGGAGCGGCTCACGGCGCTCGAAAACGCCATCGACGAGATCGCAGGCACGCGCGCCTGGGTCGAGGGCGAAGACGCGGGTGAAAACGACGAGGGGCTGTAGAGCGCGGCTGGCTACGAGATGCTCACGCAGGGCGCCTCGGCTTCTTCTTCGGCCGCGGCGGCCGCGGCCTGCGGAAAGCGCACGGTGAACGTCGTGCCTTCGCCTGGCGCGCTCTCGACCGCGATCTCGCCCTCCATCAAGTCCACGAGCCGCTTCGTGATCGAGCGGCCCAGCCCGACGCCTTCGTTTGAGCGGCCCAGGCCGGTGGACTGCTGCTCGAACTCGTACCGTAGACGGCGAGGCGCCAAGTCCGACGGCTCCGTTACGCTTGGCCGCTATAACGCTGCGGGATCTGGCATGAGTGGCATGGCCGGAGAGGCTGGCCAACCGGAGCAGCGAAATCGCCAGGCTGCGCGCCGCACGCCGTTCCCGGAATCGGAGGCCGGCGCCCCTGCGTATAGAGACGCCGACGCCCTCGCCACGAAGCGCACCGGCCCCTCCGCCTCATGCCCCCGTCCTCTTCCCCCGCCCCTGCTGCCGTAGCCGCCTCTGACGTTGCGCTCTTCGGCAAGGACCCGTTGGAGCGCATCGTGGACGTGCAGCCGCTCCTCTACGGCCCGCACGAGTCCGGCGAAGGGGCCGCCGTGCGCGTCTACCGCCGCAGCGCCGATTTCTCCGAGGTCGTCGTCGAAGAAGAGCCGTTCTTCCCCTTCCTCTTCATCTCGGACGCGGCGCTGCTGAAAGGTTTCCCGCGCGGGCGCTTCCAGTTTCAAAAGCTGCAAGGCGAGGGCTTCTTCCGCCACCTCGTCGTCTTCCGCTCGTGGCCGGCGCTGTGGGACGCCGTGCGCCACGTCGAGCGCGTCACCGGCCGCACAGGCGGGCGCCGCCCGGAGGAGCTGTACCTCATCGGCAGCCCGGCGCAGCAGTACCTCATGCAAACGGGCCGCACCTCGTTCCAGGGGATGGCCTTCGACGACCTCCACCGGCTCCAGCTTGACATCGAGGTTTTTTCCGAAGGCGCCTTTCCCAACGCCGCGCGCGCGGAAGACGAGGTCATCATCGTCGCCCTCTCGGACAACCGCGGCTGGCAGAAACTCCTCCACCAGCGCCCCGGCGTCGGCGAGGAGCTGATCCTGCGCGAGCTGGTGCAGCTCATCCGCGAGAAGGACCCGGATGTGATCGAGGGGCACAACATCTTCCAGTTCGACTTCGACTACCTCCTCAAGCGCTGCGGGCGCTACGGCATCGAACTGGCCGTCGGGCGCGACGGGTCGGTGCCGCGCCCGTTCGACTCCTCCATGCGCTTTGCCGAGCGGGTGGTGGAGTTCCCCGCGCTCGACATCGCCGGGCGGCACGTGGTGGACACGTACTTCCAGGTGATGGCCTTCGACGTCTTCAAGCGCGACCTGCCCGGCTACGGACTCAAGGCGGCGGCCCGGTACTTCGGCTTTGCGCCTGAGGGCCGCACCTACGTCCAGGGCGAGGACATCGCCCGCGTGTGGAAAAAGGACCCGGAGCGCATCCTCCGCTACGCCCTCGACGACGTGGCGGAGACCGAGCGGCTGGCGCGCCACCTCTCCGGCTCGGCCTTTTACCTGGCGCAGATGCTCCCCATGCCCTACGGCCAGGTGGCCCGCACGGGGCCGGCCTCGAAGATCGAATCGCTCTTCGTGCGCGAGTACCTGCGCCGCCGCCAGAGCCTCCCGCGCTCTCAGTGGGGGAGCCAAGCCGTGGGCGGCTACACGGACGTCTTCGTCACCGGCGTCGTCGGCCCTATCGTCTACGCCGACGTCGAGAGCCTCTACCCGTCCATCATGCTCCAGTACGGCATCCAGCCCTCGGGCGACGCGCTCGGACTCTTCCCCGATCTCTTGCGCCGCCTCACGGATCTGCGCTTCGACGCCAAGCGCCAGATGAACGCTGCCCCCGACGCCGAGACGCGCTCCGAACTCGACGCGCGCCAAAGCTCCTACAAGGTTTTGATCAACTCGTTTTTCGGCACGCTCGGCTTTGGGATGGCCGTCTTCAACGACTTCGAGGAGGCCGACCGCGTCACGCGCACGGGGCAGAAGATCCTGCGCCAGATGATCGAGGCCATCCAGCAAAAAGGCGGCACCGTCGTCGAGGCCGATACGGACGGCGTCCTTTTCATCCCGCCTGAGGGCGTGCGCGGCACCGAGACCGAGCGCGCCTTTACCGAAGCGCTCACCGAGGCCATGCCCGAGGGCATCCGCATCGGGTTCGACGGGCGCTTCCGGAAGATGCTCTCCTACAAGAAGAAGAACTACGCGCTCCTAAGCTACGACGGAAAATTGAAGTACAAAGGCTCCTCGCTCGTGGCGCGCTCGACGGAGCGGTTCGGGCGGCGGTTCGTACGCCGGGCCATCCGCCTGCTCCTGGAAGAAGACGTGCAACGCCTACACGACCTCTACATCCAAACGCGCGCGCAGATCGAGAAAAGCGATTGGGAAAGCGTCGAGAGCTTCGCCCGCACCGAGACCTTGAAGGACACGCTCGCGCAGTACGAGGCCGACGTCGAGGCGGGCCGCCGCACGCGCACGGCCTCGTACGAGCTGGCCGCCCGGCAGCAGAAGGAAACGGGCCAGCAAGCGCGCAAAGGCGACCGCATCTCGTACTACGTCACCGGCCAGAGCGCGGGCGTGACGGCCTTCGAGAACTGCCGCCTGGCCGCCGAGTGGGACCCCGCCCATCCGGACGAGAACACGGCGTACTACCTCCGCCGCCTTGACGAGTTTGCCAAGAAGTTCGAGCCGTTCTTCTCCGAGCACGACTTCCGACTCGTTTTCTCTCCAGAAGACCTCTTCGGCTTCTCCCCCGCCGGCATCGAGATCGTCCACCAGGAGCGCTCCCTCCAAAGCGCCGAGCACGAAGACGAAGTGCCATTTTGAATGCGGGGGGATGGGTTTGGGTGTGGGAGCGTTTTTGCGTCGAACGTTTAGGACGCTGAACGCCGATGTGTTCAGCTTATCAGCAGCTTAGCGGCGAGGGCGGCAGCGCCAAGTGCGGAGGCTTCGGCGCGTCGAGACGCGGAGCAGGCGTGCGCTAAAGGGTTTAAGGCGGCGGGCGCAGCCTGGGGTGTTGCCGTGTAGAGTGGGCTTCATTCTTTGGTCAAACACACAATTACATTACAGAAGTGATCAGCGAATGAATAACAAGTGAGCTTTCATTTCATTTCGCGGTCTGTATTTTTAAAGCAGTCTGCCTTTCGGCCTTCGCTCATGCGCCAATGGAGATCATGACAGGCTGGAAATGGATGACGGCGATCTTTGCCTCTCTCACTCAACCCGCACCAAGAGATGAAACGTCAAAACGCTACACACCCCTCTCAAACCACCCCGCCGCCACAACCGTCTGCGGCTCTGCGTCTGGTAGCGCTTCCACTTTTAATGCTCTGCCTTTTCGCGCTCACGGCGGCCCCGGCCCTAGCCGCCGACATCGTCGTCAACACGGCTGATGATGAGAACAACAGCGACGGCGACTGCTCCCTGCGCGAGGCCGTGCAGGCCGCCAACACGAACGCCGCCGTGGACGCCTGCACCGCCGGCGACCTCGATGGTGACACGATTACCTTTAGCAGCGCGTTCACCATCGTGCTCACGCAAGGCGAGCTGCTCGTCAGCGACGACGTGATCATTAATGGCTCGAGCGCCGGCGGCGTCACGGTGGACGCGCAAGGCAACAGCCGCGCCTTCAACGTGGACGTGACGGACGGCGACGGCTTCCCCGGCTCGGCGAGCGCCGTGGCGTTCCAGTCGCTCGTCTTGACGAACGGGAACTCCACCGTCAATTCCGCCGCGCCCGATGCCGGCGGCGGCGTGGACATCAAGGGCGACGACGACGTGACGTTCACCGATGTGGACGTGACCAACAGCGTGGCCGGCCTCAACGGCGGCGGCATCCACGCAGGCGGCGGCACCACCCTCGTCATCACCACCACGGACGACGGCTCCTCGCTCATCGACGGCAACGACGCGCAGGGCGACGACGCCGGCATGGGCGGCGGCGGCGTCTGGGGCGCCGGCTCGACCACCATCTCAGGCAACGTCACCATCTCGAACAACATGGCCAGCGGCACCTCCGGCAGTGGCGGCGGCGTCTTGAACTTCGGCGGGACGACGGACATCACCGAGGGCGTGGTGATCTCCAGCAACTCGGCCAACCGCGCCGGCGGCGGCGTCGAGAACTTCGACGGCGACGGCGACGGCGATCACACCGTCAACCTCACCGGGGTAACGCTCGACCAAAACTTCATCGCCACGGCCAACCCCGGCAACGGCGGCGGCCTCCACAGCGGCGGCGGCACCGTGAACGTGAGCGACGGCATCGTCACCAACAACACCGCTACGGAAGGCGGCGGCCTGTGGACCAGCGGCGTGCTTGACGTGATGGACGGCACCCTCATCGACAGCAACGAAGGCACCGGCGACGACGCGGCTCAGGGCGGCGGCGGCATCTACAACGAGGCCGGCACCGTCAACGTCAGCGGCGGCGTCACCATCTCGAACAACACGGCGAGCGGCGCCGCCGGTAGCGGCGGTGGCATCTTGAACAACGGCCGCGACGGCGACGCCACGCTGATGGTCATGAACAGCGAGATCTCGGGCAACGCCGCCAATCGCGCGGGCGGTGGCGTCGAGGACGCGCTCGGCACGGCCACGCTTACCGGCGTGACGCTCTCGGGCAACTCCATCGCCACGGCCGCGCCGGGCAACGGCGGCGGTCTCCATAGCGGCGGCGGCGACGTCACCGTCAGTGGCGGCTCCGTCACCGGCAACACGGCCGTCGAAGGCGGCGGGCTGTGGTCGAACGGCACGCTCTCTGTAACGGATGGCACGCTCATCGACGACAACGAGGCCACCGGCGACGACGCCACGCAAGGCGGCGGCGGCGTGTACATCGAGTCCGGCGGATCGGCCACGCTTAGCGGCGCCACGATCTCGAACAACTCCGCCAGCGGTGACGCCGGCTCCGGCGGCGGCCTCCTCGTGAGCGACAGCAGCTCGGCGAGCGTTACCGGCGGCGAGATCTCCGGCAACTCGGCCAACCGCGCCGGCGGCGGCATCGAGGTCAGCGACGACCCGGCCACGACCGACGGCGCCACGAGCGTGACGCTGAGCCAGGTCTCCGTCACCGGCAACGACGCGGGCGACAGCCCCGGCAACGGCGGCGGCATCCACATCGGCGGGGCCGGTCAGGCCACCGTCAGCCGCAGCACGTTCTCCGGCAACGAGGCCGCCGAGGGCGCCGGGCTGTGGGCCTCGGCCTCCAGCACGCTCGACGTGGACCTCTCCACCGTCTCCGGCAACAGCGCCTCAGGCGACGGCGGCGGCGTCTACGACGACGGCGGCGCCACCGTGATGCTCACTAGCGCGACCGTGGTGCAGAACAGCGCCGGCGCCGATGGCGGCGGCCTCCTCGGCACGAGCGGTGCGTTCGCCTTTGGCAACACCATCCTCGCCAACAACACCGCCGGCGGCTCCGGGCCGGACGCCTCGGGGACGTTCACCTCGAACGACTTCAACCTCATCGAGGACACGAGCGGCTACACGTTCGCCGGCGGCCCCACGGCCAACACCATCACCGGCCAGGACCCGATGCTCGGCCCCCTGGCCGACAACGGCGGGCCGACGCTCACGCACCTGCCCCAAGACGGCAGCCCCGTGATCGACGCCGGCTCGAACCTCTCGGGCGAGGACACCGACCAGCGCGGCGAAGAGCGCACCGTCGATAACGACCCCGACAACGCCTCCGACGGCACCGACATCGGCTCGGTCGAGCGCGGCGCCGACATGGTGGCGGACACCACGCCCCCCGTGTGCGGCGACATCGCCTTCGAGCGCAACGACGAGAACCAGATCTCGGCCGTGGTGACCTCCGCCTCTGACGAAGAGAGCGGCATCGCCTCGGTGCAGTTCACCCGGCTGCGCAACCTCGACGGGTTCGTGGACGGGAACGGCCCCTTCGCTGAGGGCGAGACCTACACCACGCCCGACCCCGACCCCAACACGGTCGAGATCCGCGGCGAGCGCATCAGCTTCAGCCAAGGCGGCGCTCTCGTCACGCTCGTGACCAACGGCGCAGGGCTGACCTCGCAGTGCGACCCGGTTCTGGAGACGATTTCCTCGGAGCGCCCCGCGGCCTTCGCGCTCAAGGGCAACTACCCGAACCCCGTCGCCGCCGGCTCCGGCACGACGATTGAGTTCGCCATCGCCGAGGCTTCGGAGGTCACGCTCGAGGTGTACGACGTCCTGGGCCGCAAGGTCGCCACGCTCGTCGGCGGCGAGGAGATGGCCCCGGCCACGTACCGCGTGCGCTGGAACGCCGGCGCGGCCATGCCGAGCGGCACGTACATCTACCGCCTCCGGGCCGGCTCCTTCACCGCCTCGAAGCAGATGGTGCTCGTGAAGTAAGCGCCGGAGGCCTACGGCAACACCGCGCGGCGGCGGAGCAAGAGGCGAGGCTCCGCCGCCGCTTTGCCAGGAAGACGCGCACCGCTCGCCCTCCGCTCTCATCCGTTCAGTTACGAAGAGGTGTCCATCGTGAAAACCAAACCGCAGCACGCAGCGACGCTGCGAAAAGCGAAAAAGACGTTCGTGGAGCCGAAGCTCGAGCGCCACGACGCGCTTCCCGTAGTAACGGGCGTCTCGTTCTAAAAGCGCGTGCGATTCGCCCTAAAAGCCCGTGCGATTCGCCCGCATAGCGCCTTGTCCTAACCGCCGCTTCGCCATCACGGAGCGGCGGTTTTCTTTTTGCCTCGACAGCAGAAGCTGTGGCCGTCCCTGCCGAAGCGAAACCCGCTCCACGCGCAGCCGTTTTTCTGGGCGTTGTTTTCTTCACGCCCGAACGGCCCCGCCCTTGCCCAACGCTGCCCTTTCCGCCCCCGAAGCGCCTCCGCAGCGCCCGCCCGCCCAAACGCCCCGCGAGGCCGAGCGACTCTACCACGTGGACGCTTGGGGCAACGGCTACTTTTTTGTGAACGAGGCCGGGCACGCCGCCGTCCGCCCCAGCGCCGGCTCCGAGGCCGCCATCGACCTGCACGCGGCGGCGGAAATGCTGCGCGCCGAGGGCGTCTCTTTCCCCGCCGTGCTGCGCTTCCCGGACCTCCTGCGCACGCGCGTCGAGCGGCTGCACGCGGCCTTCGGCGCGGCCATCGAGGCGGCGGGCTACGCGGGCGCCTACCGCGGCGTCTACCCGATCAAGGTGAACCAGCTCCGGCCCGTGGTCGAGGCGGTCCTGCGCGCGGGCCGGCCGCACCACTTCGGTTTGGAGTGCGGATCGCGCGCCGAACTCGTGGCCGCCCTGCCGCACATCGAGGGCGAGGCACTGCTCATCTGCAACGGCTGCAAGGACCCGCAGATGATGCGGCTTTTGGCCGAGGCGCAGCGCGTGGGCAAGCGCGCCTTGCCCGTCCTGGAGCGCGCCAGCGAGTTCGAGATGCTCCGCCGCGCCGCTGCTGTAACCGAGCCGAGCGCGGAGGCGCCCCTCGCCTTTGGCGTGCGCGTGCGGCTCTCGGCCAGCGGCACGGGGCTGTGGTCGGAGTCGAGCGGGGCGCACTCGAAGTTCGGCCTCTCCCTGGCCGAGCTGCTGGCTTTGGCCGACGCGCTCGAAAGCGAGCCGGCGCTGCGCTTCAGGCTCGTCCACTTCCACCTCGGCAGCCAGATTGCCGACCTCGCCAGCGTGCGCGACGCCACGCGGGAGGCGGCGCGCCTGTACGCGGCGCTGCGCCAACGTGGGCTGCCGCTCGACCTCTTGGACATCGGCGGGGGGCTGGGCGTGCCCTACGAGGCCGGCAACCCGGACGCGGCAGGGTGGGTCGGCTACACGCTCGACGCTTACACGCGCGCGGTCGTCGAAGCCGCGAAAAGCGTGTGCGACGACGAAGGCGTGCCGCACCCCACGCTCGTCTCCGAGAGCGGCCGGGCGCTCACGGCCTACCACGCCGTCTTCGTCACCGACGTGCTCGAGACGCGCACAAAAGCCCCGCCCGCCCCCGGTGCACCCATCGAAACCGCGCTGCACGGCAACGGAAAACCCTCGGGAAAAAAGAAAGAAGCCTCAGAGGGCGAGCGCCGGCTGGCTGCGGTTTTGGAGAAGCTCCGCGTGGCCGACGAAAACGTGGAAACGCCCGTGCCGGCCGAAGCCTTGCGCGCGCTCCACGCCCATGCAGAAGAGGCGCGCCGGAGCGCCGCCGAGCGCTTCCGCGCGGGGCTGCTCTCGCTGCGCGCCAAGGCGGCGGTCGAGAAGCTGTACGGCGCCGCGTGCTACGCCCTGGGCCGCCACGCCGCGCGCCTCGGCCCCGCTGCCGAGCGCTCGCCCGCGCTCAGCCGCCTCGCCGCGCAGGCCGCCGATCACTACCTGTGCAACTTCTCCGTCTTCCGCTCCATCCCGGATCACTGGGCGCTCGGGCAGCGCTTTCCGGTCATGCCGCTGGGACGTCTTCTGGAGCGGCCTACCCGCCGCGCCACCCTCATCGACCTGACGTGCGACTCGGACGGCGCCGTGGCCGACTTCGTGACGCCGGCGGGGACGAAGCCGTTTCTGGAGCTGCACCCGACGCGCTCCGGGGAGCCGTACCCGCTCGGCTTCTTCCTCGTGGGCGCCTACCAGGACACCCTGGGCGACATGCACAACCTCTTCGGGCAGCCTTCCGATGTGAGCCTGGAGCTGGATGCCGAGGCGCCGGGCGGCTTCCGCGTGGCGTCCTGCCGCCCGGCCACGCGCGTCGCCGAGCAGCTTGCCGAGGTGCGCTACGACGCCGAGGCGCTCCGCGCGCGGCTCGCAGCCCAGGCCGAGCGCGCCGCCGCCGCCGGCCAATGCATGCCCGCGCAGGCCGAAGCGCTCCAGACCGCCTACGCCGCCGCCCTCGACGAGGCCACGTACCTCGCGGCTCAGCATCCGCCTTTTTCCATGTAGCGCCCGTCTTTCCCCTACTCAAACCAGCGCATTCCATGTCTCGCGGAAAGCTTATCGGTCTCGCCAGTCTCGCCGCGCTCGTACTCGTGGCGCTCTTTGCCACCGTCTTCGTGCAGTCGTGCCACAGCGACACGCCCACCACGCCGGTGGAAGACGCCGAGACCTCCGGCGCCTCCGTCCGGGTCGAGAGCGTGCTTGCGGTACGGGGCCTGCGCTGATCTACTGCGCGCCGCTCCCTCGCTGCCTCAGCAGCAGATCCGCGTACGAGTGGGCGACGAGCGCGTCCGGGCGCACCTCGAAGCGCCTTAGAAGATGCTCGCACTGCGCCCGCAGTTCGGACGGCGCGCGCGTCCCCTCCGCGTCGATGGCCTCGACCTCGACGAAGGTGCCCAGCCCTTCCACGCGGTCGAGGTGCACCTTGACGTTGCCCAGGAAGTAGATCTCGCGCCGCTTTTCGACGACCACGCGCACGCCCAGCGCTTCGGTGAGGACGGCCTTGAGCGCCTCGCCGGGGCGCGGCTCGTAGAGGAGCACGTCCGAGCGCTTGGGGCCGGAGGCGTCCGGGCGGGCGTAGTGGATGAGGTGCCGCTCGATGGTGCCCTCGCGCCACTTGAGCCGCCCGTGCGGCACGTGGAAGTAGGTGTCGATCTGGTGATCCTCGCCGGCGAAGCGGGCCGCCTCGGCGCGCAGGACGCGGCGCGGCGTCTCGAAGCCGTCCGCGCGTGCCTTAAACTCGACGTTGGTGCGACGCATGAAGAAAAGCGGGGCGAGAGAGCAGAAAAATGGCGCTGGTTCAGAACCGCACCGGCGTCTGAAAATATAAGAACCAAGGGCCGCCCGCTGCCCTTGCAACTCTCTTGGCTGACCCACCGATAGTGCTTCTCATGGTACAGCTTACCGTCTTGCTCATCTGGGTGATACCCTACCTCGTGGCGTTCTACACGCTGCGGATGATCCGCGGGCGCGACAACGGCGGATCGGACGGCCCGCCGCCGCCCGATCCGGACCCACCGCGGCCGGTGCTTCCGCCGGCGCCTGAGCCGCGTCTGCGCCGCCGTCCGCGCACGAGCCGTGGACCGATAGCGCGCGCGCGTCCACGTCGCGCAGGCCAGCGTGTGCGTGCGTAGCCATCTCCTTTTTTCGCTCCGCTTAGGGTTTGCCTCTGAGGCCGTTTAGGTCTCAGAGGCATCTTTTTTGAGACTCCTTTCTTCGCCGATGGCGTTCCGTATCGTAACCAAGGAGTTTACTTTCTGTAACCGAATCGTTCCCTCTCGATACGCCCATCGGGGATAGATCGCTTTTGCGACTGTTGCAAGCGGCTGGTCTGATTCTTGGCCTTACTCTGCGCGCGAGACCCCTCTGCAGCTCCGCCGCCGCTTTACTTGCAACTCCGCCTCCCATGCTACGCTCTACGCTTTTCTCCTCTGCTCTTCTCCTGCTGCTCTTTCTGGCTACGGGCTGCAACGTCTTCGACGGCCTCGAAGAAGAAGGCGCCAGCAACGACCCCGCCGTGCTGCTCCAGGACGCCGAACTCGCCCTCAGCCGCGGCGAAGCCGAGCGCGCCGAGCGCTACCTCCGCCGCGCGCTCGACATCGACCCCGAGAACGCCCGCGTGCGCATCAAGCTCTCCACCGCGCTCCTGGCCAAGCACCGCATCGGCGCGCTGGACCTGATGCGCATGGCCCGCTCCCTGCGCGGCGCCGAGGAGGACGCCGCCCCCGCCTCTGCCACCAGCGCGTTGCACCTAACCCCGCCCGCCCCCGCCCGGCTTCAGACGGTGTGCAGCTTCGACCCGACGGCCGTGGACAGCTTCGAGGAATTCCAGCCGGATGAGATCGAGCGCTTCAACGCCTTCCAGCCCAGTGAGGACGCCCTCATCGAGATCCGCACTCTCATCGGCCGCGTCTTCGACGAGAATGAGACGACGGTGGACGACTTCGACGGACGCGACGTCTACGCCGTGATCGACTCTTTACGCAGCGAGGGCTTTTCCGACGCGCAGATCGCCGAGGCCGCCATCGACGACGCCGTAGCGACGACCACGCTCGTCTACCTCGACCTCTCCGAAGGGGCGCGCCAGAGCTACACCTACTACTACGTCGATCCGGACGCGCAGCAGGACGGCGACCGCTACCTCGGCTACTGCGCCGACACGCAGATGCAGCTCGAAGAAGCCGACGAGGTCGTCGGCTGCAACGAGCCGGAGGTCCGTTACACGCGCGACCTCCTGCGCGCCCGCGCCGACAGCCTGCTCCCGGCCAACACCGTTGCCGAGGAGGTGGCCGACGAGGCCGAGCTGGCCTACGGCGCGCTCTACCTCCGGGAGGACCCGCCCACGTGCGGCGGCAACGGCATGAGCAGCCTGCGCGCAGCTCGCTAACCGGGCGCCCGCTCATGCGCGAGGCCTGCAGAAGAGGGCTGGGCGGTTTTTCGTAAACCTGCTGCCCAGCCCTCTTTTCTTTCTCCACCCTTTTTCTCTTTGCTGATGCGCCTCTCTGCCGTGTTCTCCTGCCGCTTCGCTTTTGCGGGCTTGCTGCTTCTGATGCTGTGCCCACCGCGCGCGGAGGCGCAGAGCTTTCTGCAAACGGATCGCTCGTTCCTGCAGTCGCCCGCGGCGCTTGGGATGGGCAACGCGGGCGTGGCGCTCCCCTCGCCGGAGACGGTCTTTTTCTACAACCCGGCGCACCTGGCGCGCGCGCTGCCCGAGGGCAACTACGCCACGGCGCTGGGGCTGCGCGCCTCCGGCAGCACGAACCTGCAGCAGCAGTACGGCTTCTACCGCGACCGGCTCCAGCCCGCCATCGACTCCGGCCTCGACAACCTCACCGACACCGATGAGGACCGGCTCTACGACGAGGCCTGGGTCCTGGGCCGCCGCCGCGCCCTCGCCACCGGCGACGTGATCCTGCCCAGCGGCCTTTTCCGCATCGGCCGCGCGGCCGGGATGGGCATCGGCCTCTTTGCGCACAGCCTCGTCCGCTACCGCCTCACCGACGGCGGGGCGGGCGTGCCCACGCTCCACGGCACCGGGCAGGTGGATCTCATGGCCGTGCTGCCCGTGGCGTTCGACCTCGGCTTCCTGGGCCTGGAGCGCCTCTCCGTCGGCGCCGCCGGCAAGATTACGCGGCGCTACCTCACGCTCAAGAGCAAGCCCCTCGACGCCTTTAACGAGGACGAGGACGCCTACGTGCTCAAGGCCACCTCACGCAGCCTCGACCTCGGCCTCCTCTACGCGATGCCGGATGCGCTGCCGGGCCACCTCACCCTCGGCGCCGCCTTTTTCGACTGGCGGTCCACGCCGTTCATCTACACGTTCAGCCACAACCTCACCGGCCGCAGCGCCGACAACGAGCTGCTCATCGCCCGCGAGCTGGGCCTGGCGCAGCGGCGCGCCCTTAGCCCGTCGTACCGCATCGGCGCCGCGTACGCCTTTCGCCCGGACGCGCGCCGGTTCAAGAACGCCGCTCTCGCCATCGACTACGTGGGCTACCAGGACCCGCGCTTTAAGCAGACGCTGTGGACGCACTTCCGCCTCGGTATCCGGACGCAGGTGGGCGGACCGCTCCACCTGCGCGCCGGCCTCAGCCAGGGCTACCCAACAGTGGGCGCCGGGCTGCACTTCGGCTTCATGCGGCTGAACTACGCCTTCTACGGCGTCGAGGAAGGGCGCATCCCCGGCCAGGCCCCCCGCTGGCACCACGCCGCGCAGATCGCCATCGGGGCGTTTTGATTCGTTTCTCTTCTGCCAAGAGCACCGCACGCGAAGGTGGATTCGACTGGCTGCGCCGGCCTGCCTACGTCGTTCTTCAACTGATCGTCTTTAAACGCCATGTCTAAGCACGCCGCTTCCCTGACTTTCTTTCTTGCCGCGCTCGTGTTTCCATCGGTCGCTTTTGGGCAAGCCGCCCCGCCGGCTGAGCAGGGTTTAGAAGCAAAGCTTAGGCAGGTCATCGCAAGCAACGTAGAGGCCTTGCGTAGCGAGAACAAAAAGGCGTCGCTGGCTACGTTCCACAGCGCTTCCCCCAACCGGCAAAAGTCTGCGGCGATGATGGACGCTTACTTTTCGCAGTACGATTTCGCGTACGAGGTAGAGGCGTTCCATCTCATCGGCGCCGACGACGAGTACGCGGTAGCCCGGTACGAGCAGAACACCAGGAAGCTCGGCGGAGCGGCCACGCCTCACTCCGCGAGCACGATGGACATGATGACCGTATTCCGGCAAGAGGACGGCCAGTGGAAGATCTGGACGTCGGTGCAGCTCAGCGCGCAGGTGCAGTAGATGAGATCACCGCACCGCCGTCCGCTCTGATTCGAGCGCCGGACGCAGCCGCCGATCCTCGGGCCGGCCTCGCGCAAACGAACCCGCTCTTTGCCGTACGCCAGCCATGTTTCAGATCCCCCTTAGCGGCACCGGCAGTTGGATCGAAACGTTCGTGCTCCTCGCCGCCGGCGTGGTGGGCCTCGTCTACCTCTACCACACGCTCGCTCCGCGCCTCGACGGCTGGTTCGCTGAGCGTTCAGACGCGGGGCTGCGCACGCTCGGCTTGCTCCACAAGAGCGGCGAGCCGCCCGAGCGCGGTCTCGGCACTCAAGCCGGTCCGGCCGATCTCGACCTGGAAGCAACGCTCCACGACGCCCTCCATCCGCCGCCGCCACACGGCGACTTCGACGCTGATGAGCCAAGGAGCGCAGAAGCTTGATCAACAAACACAACCGCTCCCCGCCGCAATGCGAGCGCTTTTCTTATTGGCCTTTTTCCTGATCCTCTCCGGCTGCGCAGGCCAAACAGATCCTTCAAGCCGCATCGTGAATCCAGATCCCGATGAGGTGTACATCTACGAGCCGGGCCACTTCGAGCCGGACAGCATCCCTGGCATCGAGCGCCTGGACGCCGCCGCTGCGCAGGGCGACGTCGAGGCGCGCTACCACGTCGCCTACCTCCGCCACTTCCTGGCGGGCGATTACGAAGCGGCCATCCCCGAGTTCAGGCGCCTGGCGGAAGACGACCACCTCAAGTCCATCAAGATGCTCGCGTACGCTTACCAGAGCGGCAAGGGCGTCGCTGTGGATTACGAGGCGTCGGCCTATTGGCTGGAGCGTGCCGCCGCGCTCGGAAACGAGTCCGCCGCGCGCGATCTGGCGAGCTACCGAGCAAACCGCAAGTAGAGCATCCGCTTCACCACTTGTCGCCGCTGAGGATGCCGCCCAGGAGGCCGGTGCCGCCTACGCCTTTGCGCTCGCCTTTCTGGGCGTGCCCGGCGGCGGCCATGATACGGTCGGCCAGGCGCGAGAACGGGAGGCTCTGCAGGTAGACGAGACCCGGCCCCGTGAGCTTCGCCAGGAAGACGCCCTCGCCGCCGAAGAGCGCGTTCGTGAACCCGCCGATGAACTCGATGTCGTAGTCCACCGAAGGGGCGAAGGCGGCCAGGCAGCCGGTGTCCACGCGCAGCGTCTCGCCCGCTGAAAGCTCGCGCTCGATGATCGTGCCGCCGGCGTGGACGAAGGCGCGGCCTGTGCCCTGGAGCCGTTGCAGGATAAACCCCTCGCCGCCGAAGAGGCCCGCGCCCAGGCGCTTCGAGTAGGCTACCTCGATCTCAATGCCGCTCGCCGCGCAGAGGAAAGCGTCCTTCTGGCAGAGGAACGACCCGCCGAGGTCACCGAGTTCGAGCGCGACGATCTTCCCCGGATACGGCGCGCCAAAGGCCACGTGCGCCTTCCCCGACGAACCCGCGTGCAGGAACGAGGTGATGAAAAAGCTCTCGCCCGTGGCCATGCGCTTGAGGCCGCTGAAAAGGCCGCCGCCGGTGGACGTCTGCATCTCGATGCCGCCGGTCATGTACATCATGGCGCCGGCCTCGGCGCGCACGGCCTCGCCGGGGTCGAGTTCGACCTCGACGATCTGCATGTCGTCGCCGTGGATCTGGTAGTCGATGTCGTGGCTCATCTTTTTCTATGCTTGCGTGCAAGAGGAAAGGGGCTGCTTTTTCAATAGGCGATGCGGGCGGCGTTGAGGTCACGCGGATCATCTCCCAAGCAGAAAACCCAGCCCCCGCGCTTTTCGGGCGGAGGCTGGGCGGCTTCGAGCGCGCGACGGCGATGGCCGGCTGCTCGGTGGGCGCTGCGGCGGCTACGTTTTCTGGCCCGACTTTGCTTTCTCGGCTTCGGTTTCGTCGGCGGGTTCTTCCTCGACGCTCGTGTCGTGGTCTTCGAGCTTGGGAAGGATCTCCTCTTTGTAGAGGTCGAGCGCGTTGCGGACGACCACGCGCGCCTTGTCCGGTCCTAAGAAGTCCTCAACGCTTACCTCCTTCCCTTCCAGCACTTTGTAATCCTGGAAGAAGCGCTTCAGCTCGCGCAGGCGGTGGTCGGGGATCTCCCAGATGTGGTAGTAGCTGTTGAAGGCCGGGTCGTCCATGTGCACGCAGATGACCTTGTCATCGTCCTGGCCCTGATCCACCATCTTCATCAGACCGATGGGGCGCGCGCGCACGATGGCGAGCGGCGTAACCGGCTCCTGCATCAGGACGAGGACGTCGAGCGGGTCGTTGTCGTCGCCGAGGCTTTGCGGGATGTAGCCGTAGTTGTCCGGGTAGATCACCGAGGAGTAGAGCACGCGGTCCACGCGCAGGAGGCCCGTCTCTTTGTCCAGCTCGTACTTGACCTTGCAGCCGGCGGGGATCTCGATCACGGCGTTGACGACCTCAGGGGCCTCCTCGCCAGCGGGGATGTCATGCCAGGCGTGCGCCATTTTGAGTTCGGGGGTGTGAGCGGATGGGAGTGCAGGAGCACCGGCACGTTAACCACAAACATGCGGACACGCAAAAACGTGCTCAGGTGGCCGCGTCGGGGCGGTGGAGGCGTTTGGCCTCGCCGGTGGTGGGCGCCTCGCCGCCGAGGTGCACCGTGGGGTCGAACGAGCGCTCCTCGCCGAGCCAGCACGCCAGCCCCGCGCTGATGACGAGCGGGTCGAAGCGCTCCTCGCGCGCGGCTTCTTCGGAAGGGCTGGGCGTGCCGCCAGCTTCGGGCGCTTCGTCAGCTTCGTCCACGTCGGCTTGGACGGTGTCGGCGGTGGAGGCGTCGGCCTGGGCGGCTTCGCCGGCGGCCTCGGCGTCTTCGTCGGCCTCGGCATCGCCGGCGAGGGCGCGCACGCTTTGGAGGCCGTGGGCAAGCTCGGACATCGCCTCCTCGTTGTCCTGGCTCAGCACGAGGCGCCCGGCGCGCTCCAAGGCGGCGAGGCGGCCGGCCACGTCGCGCTCGGCCGCGAAAAAGCTGGCGGCGTCCTCGGCCGCGTCGTCCCCGCCGCCGAGGTCGAGGCCGCTGCCCTCCTGCGCCGCCGCGCCGCCGCCGGTAAGCTCGACGCCCACGGGCGTGAGGCCGCGCTCGGTCAGCTCGCCCTGGACGGCGCGCCCCAGGCTCGACGTCTGGTTGACGACGAGGATCGTCCGCCCGGTGTAAGGCGCCTCGGCGAGGAGATTCTGCACGCGGTCCACAAGCCTTTCGTGCGGCTCATCGGCGTCGGCGAGGTCGCCTATCCGCTCCAGGCGGCGGACGTGGTAGGTGGCCGCGTCGTGCGGGTCGTCGGCCTCTTTTTCGACGAGGGCGAGCGTGGCGTCGTGGTCTTTGATGTCGAGTCCTGCAAAGAAAGCGTAAGCCATAACGTAGAGCGTTGAAGCGGGTGATTCGTCAGATGGCGTTCGGGGGCGCGGCGGCTTCGCGCCGGGGGCGCACAAGAGGCACGCCTGGCGCGGGGTGATGGTTCGGCGGGCGGGGTTACGTTTGCTCAGGCGGCGGGGCCACGTGCTCGCCGGCCTCGACGCGGGCGCCGGCTTCGACCTCGGCGCCGTGGCCGACGAGGGTGAGCGGCGCCTCGTCTTCGTCATCCGCGCTTGCCTTTTCGAGCGCGCCGACGCGGGCGTCGCGGCCTACCGTCGCCTCGCTGTCGATCACGGCGCGGGCCACCTCGGCGCCGCTCCGCACACGGGCATCGCGCAAGAGCACGGCCTCCTGCACGACGGCGTCTTTTTCGACCACGACGCCGGGGCTGAGCACGGAGCGCACCACGCGCCCGCGCACGTCGGCGCCGGGGGCGATGAGGCTGTTCTCGACTTCGGACCCTTTGCGGATGCGCGCCGGGAGCCGCTGCGGCGCCTGCGTCAGGATCGGCCAGGCGGGGTCGTCGAAAAGGCCTCGGGCGACGTCGGGGTCAAGGAGGTCCATGTGGCCTTGCCAGTAGCTCTCGGCCAGGCCCACGTCGCGCCAGTAGCCGTCCAGCCGGAAGGCGCTCACGCGATGGCTTTCGACGAGGCGCGGGATCAGCGCATCGCCGTAATCTTCGAGCGCGTCGTCGCCTTCCTCGGCCAGGTCTTCGAGCGTGTCGAGGAGCAGGTCGGCCTCGTAGAGGAAAATCTCGGCGGTGACGAGATTCGTCTCGGGGTCATCGGGCTTGTAGGCGAAGTCGGTGACCCAGTCGTCGTCGTCAACCGTGACGACGCCGAAGCGGCTGGCCTTTTCGGGCGCCACCTCGGTGACGACCATGGAGAGGTCGGCCCCGCGCTCGCGGTGGTGGTCCAGGAGGCGGCTGTAGTCGAGGCGGTAGATGTGGTCGGCGCTGAGGACGAGGATCTCGTCGGCGCCGAACTCGCGGATGAGGTCGAGGTGCTGGTAGATGGCGTCGGCGTTGCCCTGGGCGAAGCCGTCCTTTTGGGCGCCCTCGCGCGGGGGGAGCACGCGCAGACCGCCGTGGGTGCGGTCGAGGTCCCAGGGGCGCCCGTTGGCGAGCTGCTCGTTGAGCGTGTGCGGGCGGTACTGCACGACCACCCACACGTCTTGGAGGCCGCTGTGGAGCGCGTTGCTGAGCGAGATGTCGATCAGACGAAAATTGCCGGCGTAGGACATGGCCGGCTTAGCGCGCTGCTCGGTGAGGACTTCGAGGCGGCTGCCTTCGCCTCCGGCGAGGACGAGCGTGAGGACTTTGGGACGGGGCATGAGCGTAGGGCGGAGCGGGTGAGAGGGATGCGCGGTAGAGACGACGGACGGACGACTGGTGACGGACAAACGACGACGTTGCGCTCCGTGGTCGTCGGTCCCCGCATCGAGTGCGGGGCAGGCTGTCATCCGTCGGTCGTCGCTGACATCAGGAGGCCTGGCGCACGGCCAGGTACTGCACGCTGAAGCGCCGGGCGGCGTCCGTCCATACACTCTCGACGCGGAAGCCGGCCGCCTCAGCCAGCGCGGCGAAGCTGCCGAGCGTGTACTTGTAGGAGCGCTCCGTGCGGATCGTCTCGCCCTCGCCGAAAGGAATCATGGCGCCGTCCACGCGCACGCGCTGCTCCGCTTGGCTGACGAGGTGCATCTCCACGCAGCCCGCTTTGGCGTTGTAAACGGCCTCATGCGCAAACGCGCCAAGGTCGAACTGGGCGCCAAGCTCGCGGTTTATCCGGCGCAGGAGGTTTTTGTTGAAGTCGGCGGTGACGCCTTCGCGGTCGTCGTAGGCGGCTTCGAGCGTGGCGCGGTCTTTCTTGAGGTCCACGCCGATGAGCAGCCCGCCGCCTTTTCCCGTCACCCTGGCGATGCGCCTCAAAAACGGCACGGCCTCGTCCGGCTCGAAGTTGCCGATGGTGGAGCCGGGGAAATAGACGACGCGGCGCCGAGCATCCTCAGCAAAACCCTCGGGCAGCGTAACGGCCTCCGTGTAATCGGCGCTGAGCGGGCGGATGGGAAGCTCGGGGTACGCCTCCCGGAGCCGCTCAGTCGCTTGCAGGAGGTGCTCCGTCGAAATGTCGATGGGGACGTAGCCGGCCGGCCGGTCGAGCGCGTCGAGGAGGATGCGCGTCTTGCGGCTCGACCCGCTGCCGTACTCGATGATGAGCGCGCGCGGGCCGATCCGTTCCGCCATGGCGCCTACGTGCCGGCGCATGATGCCTGCCTCCGTGCGCGTGGGGTAGTATTCGTCCAGCTCGGTGATGGCGTCGAAAAGCTGCGAGCCGCGCCGGTCGTAGAGGTACTTGCAGGGGAGCGTTTTCGGCGCGGCGCGCAGCCCGGCCAGGACGTCCTCGCGGAAGGCGCGGGCGGAGGGTGAGGCGTCGTCCTCCGCTGCGGGAGCGTACGTCGTGTTGGGGTGGGGCATGTACGACTTCGGTCGGGGTGGGTGAGGAACCGATTAAACGAAGAATGGACGGGAGGAAGAAGCGACGATTGCACGTCGGTTCTTCGGCTCCTCCCCTCCTCGTCTCTTAGAGACTATTTTGATTTCGGAAGGCCTCACCGGGTGGCGAAGGAATCCCCCCTTTGGAGGGGGTCAGGGGGATGTAGAAACGGCCGGTGCCATCCCTCTTTCTCCCCCTTCAAAGGAGGAAACACGTATTCCCAAACAGTCTCTTACTCTTAGGCCTAAGCGTCTTTAGCCAGGCGGAAGCCGGTGAACTGCCAGCAGGCGTCCGGGTGGAAGAAGTTGCGGTACGTCGGGCGGATGTGCGACAGCGACGTAGCGCACGAGCCGCCGCGCAGGACGTACTGGCTGGACATGAACTTGCCGTTGTACTCGCCCATGGTGCCGGGGAGCGGTTTGTATCCGGGGTACGGCCCGTACGGACTTTGCGTCCACTCCCACACGTCGCCATACATCTGCAAAAGCGGCGCGGCGGAGCCGTCCGAGGCCGGGGCGCCATCGCCCGAGAGTGCGGCGCGAGCGGGCTGCGGGTGGAAGCGCTCGTCGTCCACAAAATTGCCCTCGATGGGCAGGCCCTGCGCGGCGATCTCCCACTCGGCCTCCGTGGGGAGGCGCGCGCCGGCCCAGCGCGCAAAGGCGTCGGCCTCGAAGTAGCTGACGTGGCAGAGCGGCTCGTCCGGGTCCACGGGTTTCATGCCGCCGAGGGTGTAGAGCATCCACTGCCCATCTTTTTTCTCCCAGTAGAACGGCTCGGAGAGTTCGTTTTCGCTGGCCCAGGCGTAGCCCTCGGAGAGCCAGAGCGGCGCGCGCTCGTAGCCGCCGTCCTCCATGAACGCCAAAAACTCGCCGCAGGTGACGGGCCGGTTGGCCAGCTCAAAAACGTGCACGAAGGTGCGGTGGCGCGGCAATTCGTTGTCGTAGCAGAAGCCCTCGCCGCCAAAGCCGATCTCGTAAAGCCCTTCCTCGAACGGCACCCATTCCAGCTCGGGCGCGGGCGCGGAGGCCGTTTCCAGATCCGCGCGGTAGGCCGGGCGCAGCGGGTTGACGCTGAAGACGTGCTTGAGGTCCGTCACCATCAGCTCCTGGTGCTGCTGCTCGTGGTGCAGGCCGATCTCGTAGAGCGGCGCCAGCTCCTGGCGTTTTTCTTCGTCGGCCTCGTTCCAGAGCCGCAGGGCGTGCTCGTTTACGTGGCGGCGGAAGGCCATCACCTCTTTCACCGTCGGGCGGGAGATGTATCCGCGGCGGTCGCGGCAGTGGCGCTCGCCGGCCTGGACGTAGTACGAGTTAAAGAGGTAGGCGTACGTGTCGTTGATCGGCTCGTAGGCAGGCGCGTGCGCTTTGAGGATGAACGTCTCCCAGAACCAAGTGGTGTGGGCCAAGTGCCACTTCATCGGCGAGACGTTCTCCATCGTCTGGACGACGTAGTCCTCGGTTTCGAGCGGTTCGCAGAGGGCTTCGGTGCGCTGGCGCACGGCGCGGAAGCGCTCGGCCATGCGCGCAAAGCCTTCGGCGGAGGGCGCGCTCGGGTTCCGGGCGGCGGGGGTGCGGGGCGTTGCGGCTTCGGCAGGCATAGAGATCGCGGCGGGTAGAGAGCAGGCGTCAAGGGTGAGGCGCAGCTGCGCGCGCGTCGTGATGCGCGGATGCTGCTACTTGAGAAGCACGCGGCAGGTCCGCTCGTGGCGGGGTTAGCGAGCCGCGCTCGCCGGATCAGGCGGATTTTGTGCGATCCGTTACATGCTTCTGCGGAGCGGCGACGGACGACGCCGAACAGACCGCGATAGCAGGGCAGACGCATGCTCTATCAATCCTCGCTTCAGCCATCCTGAAAGGTAAAGATCCTTCACGGAGCCTGCCCCGGCTCCGGGGTTCAGGATGACGAAAGCACGTCGGCCAGCGGGTCGGGGTGCTGATACGTGTAGCCGAGCGTTTCCTTCGCCTTTTGGTTGCTGACGGTTTTGCCGCCGCCTTTTTCTTCATCGGAGAAGACGGGCGGGTCGAGGCCGAGGGCGCGCGCGGCGGCGGTGTAGAACACGCGGCGCGTGGGGTGCTCATCCGCGCAGGCGTTGAAGATCTCGCTCCAGGCGTCTTCTTCAATGATGGCTTCGATGAGGCCGAGGGCGTCGTCCTGGTGGACGAGGTTGACGGGCTGCTCGGCGCCGCTCACCTCCGTGCGCCCGGCGAGGAAGCGGCCCGGCGCGCGGTCGGGGCCGTAGAGGCCGGCCAGGCGGAGGACGGTCGTCTCGAACGCTTCTTCCGCCACGAGCAGTCCTTCAGCGTCGAGGAGCGCTTTGCCGGTTTCGCGGAGCGGCGCGCTTTTGGGCACGCGGCCCGGCACGGCGTCAGCTTCCGTCACAATGCCGCCCGTGTCGGGGTACACGCCCGTCGAGCTGCAAAAGAGGACGTGGCGCACGGGCGCGCTGCGCAGGCGCTCGACCACGGCGCCGATCTGCAAGCGGTGGTAGGCGCGCGCGTCGTTGCGGCGGCGCGGGGGCGGGACGTTCACGATGAGCACGTCGGCGTCGAAGAACGCCTCGGCCTCGGCGGCTTCGGCTTCGAGCGTGGGCGTGAGGCGGACGAGGTGCGGCGCGATGCCGGCGTCGCGCAGCGCGGAGAGCTTCGCAGGCGTCGTCGTGGAGCCGTGGACGCGGTGGCCTTTTTTGGCGAGGCGGCGGCCGAGGGGCAGGCCCAGCCACCCGCAGCCCAGGATGCTGATGCGGCGGCGGTCGGCGGAGGGCATGGGGCGGGCGGTCAGGGTGATGGGAAGCGCACGGATCTGCACAGGCGGCGCGGGGTACAGGAAGGCGCGCCGCCTCGGGCCGAGGCAGAAGCCCCGGAAAACATAGCGGCGCGCCTCCCTTTGTGCAACGCCGCCCGCGCACGCCGGCGCTTTCCTCTCTTTCTTCCCCCACCATGACCGAGATCGACCCCGCAGACCTCCGCCCGCATCCGCCCCCCGAGGCCCGCGCCTCCGGAACCGGGACGACCGAAACCGAGACGACTGAGGTGGAGACGCGCGCGCTCGACCCCGCCGTGCAGAAGATCTGGGCGATTAAGCTTGCGGGCGTGGCGCTCTTCTTTTTCCTGGCGGCGCTGCTTTACGACGCCGTGGGCTTTTTCTCGCGCGAGGGGCACGCGCTGCCGGCGGGCGCCCTCTCCGGCGTGGTGCTCGTGGCCTGCGGCGCCTGGGTCTTCTTCTGGCCGCGTCTGCGGTACCGCGCCTGGCGCTTCGCCCTGCGCGAGGAGGAGCTGTACCTTGAGCGCGGCGTCCTCAACCGCGTCAGGACCATCGTCCCGCTCCGGCGCATTCAGCACCTGGACGTGTCGCAGGACCTCCTCGAGCGCGAGTTCTCGCTCGGCAAGCTCGTCGTCCACACCGCCGGCACGCGCTCGGCCGACGTGATGGTGCCCGGCCTCCGCTACGACGAGGCTGAGCGCCTGCGCGACGAGGTCAAGCGCTACGTGCTCGCCCTCCGCGAAGACCCGCTGTAACCCGCCCCGCGCATGGCCCCCGACGCCTCCCCTTTCGACTCCCACGCCGCCCCCGCCGATGCGCCCGAGGCCCACGCGCCCGAGGCCGCCACAACGCCGCCGCTCGCCATCGAGACGCCCGGCGAAGCAGCGTCCGCGCCGGAAAGCGCCGCCGAGGCCCGCCGCCTCCACCCCATGACGCTTTTCCAGCGCGTGCTGGTAAGCCTGCCGGGGATGGCCTTTCTGCTCCTGCCCTTTCTCCTGCGCTCGCCGGACGAGAACGCCTGGTTCTCGCTCGGCTCGGCGGTGCTCTACGGCCTCGTGGCGCTGCCGCTCATCGTGTTGCAGTACCTGCGCTTCAGCTACTGGATCACCCCGCGCGAGATCGTGATCCAGAGCGGCGTCCTCAACCGGCAGCACCGCTCCATTCCCATCGAGCGCGTGCAGAACATCCAGATCGTGCAGCCGCTCGTCCCACGCCTTTTCGGCACGGCGAAGGTGAAGGTAGAGACGGCTGGGTCGAGCGCCACGGAGGGCGTGCTGGAGTACGTCGGCCTGGAGGAGGCGCGGCGCATCCGGCAGGTCGTGCGCTCGTTTCAGCAGCAGCAGCAGGCCGACGCCGAGACCCCGGCGTCCGTCGTGCGCGAGGAAGATCCCGGCGCGGCGTCTCAGGCGAAGGACGTTCCGGCAGAGGCTGCTTCTGCACAAGAAGAAGAGATTTTCGCCATGCCGCTCGGGCGGGTGTTGCTCTCAGGCGTGTTCCGCTTCTCGCTCTTCTACATCGCGCTCATCTTCTCGGTTTTTCAGTACGTGCCGGACTTCGAGGAGCGCCTCACGGGCTGGATCGAGCGCGGCGCCTTTCAGGGCGTGGCCGATCTGGTGATGGCCTCGCCCGTGCTGGCTGCTTTTTTCACCATCGGCGTGGCGGCGCTTTTTGCCTGGCTCACAGGCATTGCCGTGAACCTGAACCGCTTCTACAACTTCCGTCTGGCGCGCGAGGGCGACAAGCTCCACCGGCGCCAGGGCCTTCTTACGCTCTCCGAAGGCACCATCCCGATCCGGAAGGTGCAGGCGCTCGTCGTTAGGACGAACCCGCTCATGCGCCTTTTCGGATTGTACGCGCTCGACCTCCAGACGATGGGCCTCGACGTGGAAAAGCAGGGCCACCAAACGGCCGTGCCGATAGGCCGCCTGGAGGAGATCGAGGCGCTGGCCCGGCACATCCGCCCGTTCGAGATGCCGGAGGCATTTCATCCCGTCTCGCGGCTGACGATCCGCCGCGCCTTTGTCCGCTACGCCGTGGCGCTGATGGTGGCCGTGGCGCTCGTGGGCGGCGTCGGGGCGCTCTTTGGAGACGCGGGCTACTTCTGGCGTCCGGCGCTGTGGGGCTTCGCGGGCGTGCCGCTGCTCCTGGGCTTCGCGTACCTGCGCTACCGCTACCACGGCTACGCCCTTTCCGAAGACGCGCTCTACGTGCGCGGCGGCGTGGTGCGCCACTACGTCTGGGTCCTGCCGACGGAGAAGCACCAGGTCTTCCACGCCCAGGCCTCCTTTTTCCAGCGGCGCCTGGGCCTGAAGTCGCTCTACGTGGACACCGCCGGCGCGGCCACCTTCGCCTACCCCGAGGTGATGGACCTCCCCGCCGCCGAGGCCGACCGGCGCCTGAGCCAGCTCTACGTGCGCTTCCAACGCTTCTTCGCGTAGCGCAAGGCGTTCGGGCGATCTTCGCAAACGCGGCCCGCCCGCTTGCCTACTTTCTTCGTCCCGCGCCCCCTCCCATTCACCCGCTCCCCCTTTCCCACGAAATGCGCACCAGCGGCCTTTTCCTGCACGTCACCTCGCTCCCCAGCGCCTACGGCATCGGCGACCTCGGCCCGGCCGCCTACCGCTTTGCCGACTTCCTCAAGCGCGCCGAGCAGACGCTCTGGCAGGTGCTCCCGCTCGGTCCCGTGGGCGCGGGCGCCTCGCCCTACTCCAGCCCGTCGTCGTTTGCCGGGAATCCGCTGCTCATCAGCCCGGAGCGGCTCGTGGAGCGCGGCCTCCTGGAAGAAAGCGAGCTGGCGCCCGCGCACGACTTCCCCAAAGAGCGCGTGGATTTTTCGCAGGTGATCCCGTTTAAGGAAGAGCTGCTCCGGAAGGCGTTCAGGCGGTTTGAAGAGGAGCCGGCGCGCTTCGGCGAGGCGGCGCTCAAGCGCTTCCGCAGCGAGAACGACGGCTGGCTGGGCGACTACGCGCTCTACATGGCGCTCAAGGACGCGCACGGCGGCGGCTCGTGGACGGGCTGGCCCCGCGCGCTCGCCCGCCGCGAGGCCAAGGCGCTTGATGCCGCCCGCGAGGAGCACGCCCGCGCCTTGGAGCAGCACGCCTTCTGGCAGTGGCTCTTCTACGAGCAGTGGGAGGCGCTCAAGCGCTATTGCCACGCGCGCGGCCTGGAGCTATTCGGCGACCTCCCCATCTACGCCGCGCACGACTCCGCCGACGTCTGGGCCAACCAGGACCTCTTCTTCTTAGATAACGACGGCCAGCCCACCGTCGTCTCCGGCGTCCCGCCCGACTATTTTAGCGAGACGGGCCAGCGCTGGGGCAACCCGATCTACCGCTGGGACCGGATGCAGAAAAACGGCTACGCCTGGTGGACCGAGCGCCTGAGGGCCGTCCTGGGCCGCGTGGACCTTGTGCGCCTGGACCACTTCCGCGGCTTCGAGGCTTACTGGGAGATCCCCGCCGACGAGGAAACCGCCGTCAACGGGCGGTGGGTCGATGGCCCCGGCGCGCCGTTTTTCGAGAAGCTGCGCCAGGAGATCGGCGCGCTCCCCGTCGTGGCCGAGGACCTCGGCATCATCACCGACGACGTGCGCGCTTTGATGAAAACGCTGAGGCTGCCCGGCATGGCCGTCCTCCCCTTCGGCCTCGGCGACGGTCCTTCTTCCACGAACGTGCCGCACCACTACCACCGCCGCCTGGCCGCCTACACCTCCACGCACGACACCGACACGTTCTGCGGCTGGTACGCCACGGCCGACGAAGAGCACCAGCAGTTTGCGCGCCGCACGCTCGGCATCGAGAACGGGCAGGTCGGGAAAAAACTGCACTGGGCCGCCGTCCGCGCGGTGATGGCCTCGGTGGCCGAGCGCGCCGTCTTTAGCGTGCAGGACCTCTTGGGCCTCGGCTCCGAGGCGCGCATGAACACGCCCGGCGAGGGCGGCGGCAACTGGGCCTGGCGCCTCGAAGAGGGGCAGCTTACGGATAAGATCGCCGAGCGCCTCGCCGCGCTGACCGAGACGTACGACCGCGCGCCCCGCACGCAGAAGAAGTCGCAAAAGAAGGTTACGAACTGAGGCTTGCGCGTGGCGCCTCGGCTTACGAAGCTAAACGACAGGTTAGAAAGCTCCTCTCCTGTCCAGGAAGGGGATCTTCCGAAACCCTTTGCTTCAACTGCCTTCCTAAAGCTTCTCGCTCCAACGCATCTGCATCACCCACCCCGCCCCCGATGAAAACCGATTTCGATAAGCGCCCCCTCGGCGCGCTGCCGCAGTCCGATGGGGGCGGCGTGCTCTTCCGCCTCTGGAGTCCGGAGGCCGAACGCGCCAGCCTCGTTCTCGAAGACAGCGCAGAGCCGCTGGAGATGGAAAGCGCCGGCCACGGCTACTTCGAGCTTCGCGCAGATGACGCCGCGCCCGGCACGCGCTACCGCTTCTCCATCGACGGCGGCAACGCAATGCCCGACCCCGCCAGCCGCTTCCAGCCCGAGGGCGTGCACGGCCCCTCCGAGGTCGTGGACCCCGCCGCCTACGCCTGGCAGGATCAGACGTGGGAGGGGCTTCCGCAGGAAGACCTCGTCTTCTACGAACTCCACCCCGGCACCTTCACGCCCGAGGGCACCTTCGACGCCGTCCGCGAGAAGCTCTCCTACCTCAAAGACCTCGGCGTCACGGCCGTCGAACTCATGCCCGTGGCCGACTTCCCCGGCGCGCGGAACTGGGGCTACGACCCGGCTGCCTTCTACGCCGCCTCGCGCGCGTACGGCCGGCCCGACGACCTCCGCTGCCTCGTGGACGCCGCCCATCAAACCGGGCTGGCCGTCTTCCTGGACGTGATCTACAACCACCTCGGCCCGGACGGCGCCTACGTGGCCGCCTTTGCGCCCATGTTCACCCAAAAGCACGAGACGCCCTGGGGCCAGGCCGTCAACTTAGACGACACGCACTCCGCCGGCGTGCGGCACTTCTTCATCGACAACGCGCTGATGTGGCTGCGCGAGTACCACTTCGACGGGCTGCGCCTGGACGCCACCTTCGCGCTCCGCGACGACAGCCCCACGCACTTCCTCGCCGCGCTCTCGGACGCCGTGGATGGCCTCCCCCAAACCTCCGGCGGGCCGCGCCGCCTCCTCATCGCCGAGGACAACCGGAACGAGCGGCGGCTTTTGGTGCCGCGCCAGAGCGGCGGCTACGGCCTCGACGGCGTCTGGGCCGACGACCTCCACCACCAGATGCGCAACTTCACCGCCGGCGACAAGACGGGCTACTTCAAGGATTTCGCGGGCACCACGGCCGAGGACCTCGCCCAGACGCTGCGCCAGGGCTGGTTCTACACGGGCGCGTACGCCGAGCATTTTGGCGAACCGCGCGGGACCTCGACGGAAGGGTTGTCGAAAGACAAGTTCGTCGTCTGCATCCAGAACCACGACCAGGTGGGGAACCGCCCGCAGGGTACGCGCCTCTCCGACGACGTGGCGCCCGAGGTGTACCGCGCGGCCTCGGCGCTGCTCCTCTTCGCGCCGGAGCTGCCGCTCCTTTTCATGGGGCAGGAGTGGGCGACCTTGACGCCGTTCCAGTTCTTCACCGATCACAATGAAGAACTCGGCCGCCTCGTCACCGAGGGGCGCAAGGAGGAATTCGGCCACTTCCCCGGCATGAGCGAAGAGGACGTGCCCGATCCGCAGCTGGAGGAGACCTTTGAGCGGAGCAAGCTCCGCTGGGACGAGCGCGAGGCCATGCCGCACGCCGGCACGCTCGCCCTCTACCGCGACCTTCTGGCGCTGCGCCGCGACCTCCCACCTGCTGATGAACGAAACTTCGAGGTTGAGGCGCACGGCGCGCGCGGCCTCGTGCTGCGGCGCGGCCCGTACACCCTCGCTGCCGCCTTTGCGGATGACCTCGCGCTTCCGGTGCCCGGTGGCGCCAAGCTCGTCCTTCACACTGAGGCGGAAGAGTACGTCGAAGACGGCCAGCCGCCGCAGATCCAGAACGGCGAAGCGCGCTTTGCCCGCGCCGGCGCCGTGGTGGTAGAGGCGTGACGCTGGCGCTCCTCTCCATCTTAGGCGGGCTGGCGCTCCTCTACGTCGGGGCCGAGGGCTTGGTGCGCGGGAGCGCGGGGCTGGCCCTGCGGCTCGGCCTCTCGCCGCTCGTCGTGGGGCTGACGGTGGTGGCCTTTGGGACGAGCAGCCCGGAGCTTGTGGTGAGCCTGAGCGCGGCCTTCGAGGGGCGCGGCGCGCTCGCCATCGGGAACGTGGTGGGGTCGAACATCTCGAACTACGCGCTCATCCTGGGCATCACGGCGCTGATCCGGCCCATCGGCGTGGAGACGCAGCTCATCCGGCTGGACATCCCGCTCGTCATCGGCGCCTCGGTGCTCTTGGGGCTTTTGCTTTTGGACGGCGGCCTCGGGCGGCTTGACGGCGCGCTCCTGGCGGCGGGCATCGCGGCGTACACGGTCTTCACGCTGCGGCAGGCGCGGCAGGCGCCGCCGGAAGAGCGCACGGTGTTCGAGGAGGTGCCAGAAAAACCGCAGGGAAGCTCCTGGCGCGACGCGCTGCTGGCCGTCGGCGGGCTGGCGCTCCTCGTCTTTGGCGGACGGCTCTTGGTGAGCGGCGCCGTGACGGTGGCCGAGGCTTTGGGGATGAGCCAGGCCGTGATCGGCCTCACCATCGTGGCCATCGGGACGAGCCTGCCGGAGCTGGCCACCTCGGTGGTGGCCGCGCTCGGCGGCAAGGGCGACCTGGCCGTGGGCAACGTCGTCGGGTCGAACCTGTTCAACGTGCTCGGCATCCTCGGCGTTGCGGCGCTGGCGCGGCCGCTCGGCGGCGCGGGCATCGGCCTCTTCGACCTGGGCGTGATGGTGGGGCTGTCCATCCTCATGCTCCCGCTCATGCGCTCGGGCTTCCGGATAAGCCGCCTCGAAGGTGCTTTCTTGCTTTTAGTGTACGCCGGCTACGTCGGGGTGCTGCTGATCCGTTCGTAAACGTTTGCGAGCGAGGGCGAATGCGATTCGCCCCTACATCTTTTGCGCGAGGCGTCGTGCCGGCTTCACCCTCCGGCAGGCGTCCTCTTACATCCCCACACCCCCACACCCAAACGATGATTGCCACGTACCGCCTCCAGCTTCGGCCCGAGTTCGACTTCGACGACGCGGCGGCGCTGGTGCCGTACTTCGCTAAGCTCGGCGTGAGCCACCTCTACCTCTCGCCCATCACCGAGGCGCGGCCCGGCTCCACGCACGGCTACGACGTGATCGACCACAACGCCTTGAGCGGCGAGCTGGGCGGGCGCGAGGGGTTCGACCGCCTCCGCCAAAAGGCGCGCGCGGCGGGCCTCGGCCTCCTGCTCGACTTCGTGCCCAACCACGCGGGCGTCGGCTCGCACAACGCCTCGTGGCAGGACGTCCTGGCCCACGGCCCCTACGCCGCTTACGCCGATTACTTCGACATCGACTGGACGCCGCTCAAGCCCGAACTCCAGGGCAAGATCCTGCTCCCGTTCCTCGGCCGCCCCTACGGCGAGGTCCTCGACGACGGCGAGATCGGCCTCCTCTACGACGACGGGCGCTTCTACGCGGCGTATTTTGACAACCGCTTCGCCATAGCCCCGCGCACCTACGCCGAGGTGCTCGGCGCCTTGCTCCCCCGCTACGAGCGCACCGAGCCGTACTTCGACCTCAAAGACCTGGCCGAGGCGTACGGCCGGCTCGAACCCGCCGAGCGCGAAAAGGCCGAGGCCCTGCGCCCGCGCCTCAAAACGCTGGCCGAGCGCATCGACCTCTCCGACCTCGATGGGCTTTTGGAGAAGGAGGCCACGCACGACCTGCTGGAGAGGCAGCACTGGCGCCTCGCCTTTTGGAAGACGGCCGGCGCCGAGATCAACTACCGCCGCTTTTTCGACATCAACGGCCTCGTCGCGCTGCGGATGGAGGACGAGGACGTCTTCTGGGACGCGCACCGGCTCCTGGGCGAACTCCTCGCCCAAGACGGCGTGGACGGCGTGCGCATCGACCACATCGACGGCCTCTTCGACCCGCACCACTACCTGAACTTGCTCAAAGACGCGGGCGCGCAGCACATCTGGGTCGAGAAGATCACGGCGCCGGGCGAGACGCCGCCCGAAGCCTGGCCCGTGGAAGGCACCACCGGCTACGCCTTTATGAACGACGCCATGGGCGTCCTTGTGCAGAAAGAGGGCGAGCTTCCGCTGAACCGGATCTACCGCCGCGCCGTCCCGGCGGCGCAGCCGTTCGAGGAGGACGTCTACGAAAGCAAGATCGAGGTGATGGACACCTCGCTCACGAGCGAGCTGGCGCGCCTAGCCTACGGCCTCGACCGGCTCTCGGAGGCCGATTACCACACGCGCGATTTTACCTTAGAGGCCATCCGCGAGGCGCTCACCGCCATCACAGCCGCTTTTGAGCGCTACCGCACGTATCTGCCGTACGATCAGGACGAAGCTGAGGAGATCGTCCGCGAGGTCGTCCACCGCGCCCGGCAGCGCAACGCCACGGCCGAGCCGACGGTCTACGACTTCATCGCCGCCGTCATCCTGGGCAACGTGCGCCCCGGCCTCGAAGAAGCGCAGCGCGCCTGGGTGGGCCGCTTCCAGCAGTACACCGCGCCGGTGGCGGCCAAGGGCGTCGAGGACACGGCCTTTTACCGCTACCTCCGCCTCGTGGCTTTGAACGAGGTGGGCGGCGAGCCGGAGCCGTTCGGCACCACGCGCCACGCCTTTCATGCGCGCTGCCGCTTCCGCGCCCGTCAGTACCCGCGCGCTTTGTTAGCTACGGCCACGCACGACCACAAGCGCGGCGAGGACACGCGGATGCGCCTCATCGCCCTGGCCGAGATGCCGGAAAAATGGGACGAGGCCGTGCACGCGCTTCAGACCATCGGCCGGCGCCACGACGGCGAGCACGGCCCCTCACCCGCAGACGCCTACCTCTTCTACCAACTCGTGGCCGCCCTCTGGCAGCCCGCCACGGACGAGGAGGCCGACGCGCACCACGAGGCCTTGCCCGAGCGCCTGTGGACCTACATGCAAAAGGCCGCGCGCGAGCGCAAGCGCCGCACGAGCTGGCTCCACCCCAACGAGGCCTACGAGAACGACCTCGAGCGCTTCGTCCGCGCCGTCCTGGCCGACGAGGAGTTGCCTGAGGCCATCGGCTCGCTGGCCGAGCGGCTGGCCGAGCGCGGCTTCTTCAACATGGTGAGCCAGCTCGTCCTGAAGGCGACCACGCCCGGCATCCCCGACTTCTACCAAGGCACCGAGCTGCTGGACCTCTCGCTCGTGGACCCCGACAACCGCCGCGCGGTGGACTACGAAAAGCGGCAAGCGCTCCTGGACGAGTTCGCCAATCTCCTGGAGCAGCCCGACGCCGAGGCGCTGCGCCCGCTTCTCGACGCGCGCGACCCGGAGGCGAAGTTCTACCTCACAGCGCGGCTCCTCAAGCTGCGCGGGACGCACGAGGCGCTTTTCTCGGAGGGCGACTACGAAGCGCTGGACGTCGAGGGCGAGGGCGCCGACCACTGGCTCGCCTTCGCCCGCACGCACGGCGAGGACGCGCTGCTGGTGATTGTGCCGCGCTCCCCGGCGAGCTTCGACGCCGCGCGGTCGGCCGCCATCACGCTCCCCGAAGCGCTGGCGGGCCGCCGCTGGACCGATGCGCTCACCGGCACGGCGCTGGAGCCGGGCGCCGCGCTCGACGCGGCGACGCTGCCGCTGCCGTGGGCTGTGCTGGTGAGCGCCGAGGCGTAGCCTAGACATCTGCTTGTCGCCTTGAGCAGGCGGCCACTCGGCTTTGGGGACTGCTGACCTCTCTTCGGCTCCGCTTGCCTATACCCATGCTCTAAAAGGCCGTACTCCGGGGACCGCGTTTGTTCTGCTGCCCCTTTACTCTGTTGCGGCTTAAACCAGCAACGCGCGGAGGCTCGTCATGCAGAGCAAGCCCATCGAAAGGAAAGAAGCCTTGAACGCCGTAAACCGCTTCCTGAGCGACAGCATCCACCCGGCCTCGCCGAACCAGGTCCGAGGCATTGAGACGCAACGCCTCGGGCGGTGGCTGCGCAACAGCACGCTCGGCGCGGCACAGAAGGAAAAGGCGAGGACGCTGCTGAAGCCCGTCCTCGCCGACCCCGGCACCGTTGTAGTGATGATGAGAGACGTCCGCCTCAAGCGCACCGACGGCACGGCCAGCGTGGCCCTCATCGGCATCCCCGAAGCGCTCAAGGCCGAGGTCCGCGCCGACCTCGTGACGGTGTTCAGCCACGCCTCGGAAGGGGACGACAACGGCGGTGAGGACGACCCGGAGGACGACGGCAACATGCAGCCCACGTGCCGCTATCACAGGTGCTTCCGCGCGTCTCCTGAAAAACCGGGCAGTTGCGTCACAGCCACGCAGTTCAACGAGGAGTGCCCCGACGACGAGTGCTCTTCGGATGAAGACTGCGGCGGCGGGGGCGGCGGCGGGGGCGGGGGCATCCTCGAAACGCTGGGAGCCTTCTGAAACGCCCGGCGCCACCGGCGCGCCCAACCGATGCGCGTCAGGACAGTGGCCGCTCCAGGACGACGAGCTTGTGCGCCGGGAGCGTGAGCGTGTCGCCCGGCGCCAGCGTCTCCACTGCGATCTCGTCGCCGGCGAGTTCGGGCACGACGGTCCAGGGCGTTGAGCCGTCGGCCTCGGCGCCGGGGGGGAGCGTGAAGGTGGCCTCGGCGTCGCCGCGGTTGAGGAGGACGAGGAAGGTGTCGTCGGTGACGCGCTCGGCGCGCGCGTCGGTCTCGCGGAGGCGGTCGCCTCGGAGGAGCAGGCCAAAGGCGTTGAGCGGTGCGGCCCAGTCGTCCGAGTCCATCTCCTCGCCTTGGGGGTTGACCCACTGCGCGTCCTTGACGCCGGCGGCGTCGGCCTCGCCGGTGAGGAAGTGGCGGCGGTGGAAGCTCGGGTGCGCCTTCCGCAAGGCGATGAGCGCGCGCGTGAAGTCGAGGAACGCCGCCTGGCGCTCGTTCAGGTCCCAGTGGTAGTAGTTGAGGTCGTTGTCCTGGCAGTACACGTTGTTGTTGCCGCGGTGCGTGCGGCTGAGTTCGTCGCCGCCGAGGAGCATCGGCACGCCCTGCGAGAGGAAGAGCGTGGCGACGAGGCTGCGCTTGATGGCGTCGCGCTGCGCCAGGATCTCCGGGTCCTCGGTGGGGCCTTCGACGCCGCAGTTGATGGAGTGGTTGTCGTCGTGGCCGTCGCGGTTGCCTTCGAGGTTGGCCTCGTTGTGCTTCTTCTCGTAGGAGACGAAGTCCTCGAGCGTGAAGCCGTCGTGGGCCGTGATGAAGTTGATCGAGGCGTAGGGCCGGCGGCCGGAACGCTCGTAGAGGTCCGAGGAGCCGACGAAGCGCGTGGCGAACTCGCCGCCCACGCCGTGGTCGCCGCGCCAGAAGCGGCGCATGGTGTCGCGGTAGCGCCCGTTCCACTCGGCCCATTGCCACGGGAAGTGGCCCACCTGGTAGCCGCCCGGCCCCACGTCCCACGGCTCGGCGATGAGCTTGACCTGGCTCAGGACGGGGTCCTGCTGGATCACCTTGAAAAAGGCCGAGAGCATGTCCACGTCGTACAGCTCGCGCGCCAAGGTGGCGGCCAGGTCAAAGCGGAAGCCGTCCACGCGCATCTCGGTCACCCAGTAGCGGAGCGAGTCCATGATGACCTGGAGCACGTACGGGTTGCCGGGGTCGAGCGTGTTGCCCGTCCCAGTGTAGTCCATGTAGTAGCGCTTGTCGTTCGGGTTGAGCTTGTAGTACCCCCGGTTGTCGATCCCGCGCATGGAGAGCGTCGGCCCCAGCTCGCTGCCTTCGCCCGTGTGGTTGTACACGACGTCGATGATGACCTCGAAGCCGGCGTCGTGCAGGGCGCGCACCATCATCTTGAAATCGCGCACGGCGGTGAACGAGCTGTTCGTGGCGTAGTCCGGCTCCGGGGCGAAGTACGCCAGCGTGTTGTAGCCCCAGTAGTTCGAGAGGCCCTTTTCGATGAGGTGCCGGTCATGCACCTTGGCGTGCACGGGCAGGAGCTGCACCGTGGTGACGCCGAGGTCCTGGAGATGGCTGATGACCGGCTCCGAGGCCAGCCCCAAGTACGTCCCGCGCAGATGCTCGGGCACGTCCGGGTGGCGCTCGGAGATGCTCTTCACGTGCGTCTCGTAGATGATGGTGTCCTCCCAGGGGATCTGCGGGCGGCGGTCATCGCCCCAGGCGAACGTCTCCTCCACCACGGCGCCGAGCGGCGCAAAGGCGGCGCTGTCCGCCTCGCTCAGGGAGAGGTCCTTCTTCTTGCTCCCGATCTCGTAGCCGAAGAGGCTGTCGTCCCACGTCAAGGGCCGCCCGATGGCCTTGGCGTAAGGGTCCAAGAGCACCTTGTTCGGGTTGAAGCGGTGCCCTTGCTCGGGCGCGTGCGGGCCGTGGACGCGGTAGCCGTAGAGCTGCCCCGGCCTGAGGTTGAAGAGGTAGCCGTGCCAGATCGGCCCGGTGCGCTCCGGCAGCGCCACCGTCACCGTCGCCTCCGCGTCGCCGGCTTGGTCGAAAAGGAGCAGCTCCACCTCTTCGGCGTGCTCGCTGTAAAGCGCGAAGTTGACGCCGAGGCCGTCCCAGGTGGCCCCAAGCGGATACGGCTTGCCGGCGCGGATGCGGACGCGCCCCTGCGGGGAGACGGCATCCATCGATTGGGCAAGGGCGGGAGATTCCATGAAGCGTTGCTAGCTGCGAGTGACTGCGTACGGAAAGAGCCGAAGGAAAGGCCAGAGGGGCGAAGGTAACGTTGCGCCCGGCGAAGTGCGCCGTGCCAGAAGTAAGATTGAATCAATTGCGCGGCTTGGTCTGGAAACTGCTGGGACGGCGTGCTTACCATGGGGTGAACTTAACGGCGCCGCCGCCTTTATTATGATAGGGCACAAGCGCATCCTTCATGCGCCGCACGCGCAGCCTGCCCGCTCTCCCGCAACCCGCCCACGCTACCAGAGGCCTCCCGTTCCCCATGTCCACTAAAACAACGCCCGCCCCCACCGATCCCAACCTCCCATCGACGGTGCCTGAGGCGTGGTCGCGCGTCGTCATCGCCACGCTGAGGCCGCAAGTGGACGGCGGGCAGTGGCCGGCCAAGCGCGCGCGCGGCGAAACGGTCGAGGTCACCGCCGGCGCTATCGTAGACGGGCACGAGACGCTCGCCGTCGAACTCCACGTCCGCCACGAGGACGACGACGAAGAAAAGACACTGCGGATGGAGGCGCAAGGCAACGACGAATACACGGCCACGTTCGAGGCCGAGCGGCTGGGCACGTACCATTACCGCGTCACGGCGTGGATCGACCGTTTCGCCACGTGGCAGGATCAGTTCCGCCGCCGCGTTACAGGCGGCGTCGAAGAGGCCGAACTGCGGACCGAGCTGCAAGACGGCGCCGCGCTCGTCCGCCACGCCGCCGAGCACGCCTCCGCCGAGGAGGCCGACCTGCTCGAATCCTTTGCCGACCTCTTCGACAAGGGCGCCGTCGAGACGGCCCTGCAAAACGACGTGGCCGCCCTCGTGCGCGAGAACGCCCCGCCGCAGAACCCGGCCAAGAGCCGGACGCTCGAGATCTTCGTCGATCCCGAAGAAGCCGGCTTCGCGGCGTGGTACGAGTTCTTCCCCCGCTCCACGCGCTCTGCCGGGCCGGACGGCGTTCCAGAACACGGCACGCTCGACGACGCGGCCGAGAAGCTGCCGCTCATCAAAAAGCGTGGGTTCGACATCGTCTACCTCCCGCCCATCCACCCCGTCGGCACGGCGTTCCGGAAAGGGAAGGACAACGCCCCCACGGCCGAGCCGGACGACCCCGGCAGCCCGTGGGCCATCGGCGGCGACGCGGGCGATGGCACCAAAGGCGGCCACAAGAGCGTGCACCCGGACCTCGGCGGGATGGAGGCGTTCGAGCACTTCGTCGAGAAGGCGGACGAGCTGGGCCTCAAGGTCGCGCTCGACATCGCGTTCCAGACCTCGCCGGATCACCCGTACGTCGAGGAGCACCCGGAGTGGTTCTACAAGCGGCCCGACGGCTCCATCCGCTACGCCGAGAACCCGCCCAAGAAGTACCAGGACGTCTACCCCTTGAAGTTCGAGGGCGAGGAGGCGCGCGGGCTGTGGACGGAACTCAAAGACGTGTTCGCGTTCTGGATCGAGAAGGGCGTGACGATTTTCCGCGTGGACAACCCGCACACGAAGCCCTTCGCCTTCTGGCAGTGGTGCCTCGCCGAGCTGCGCGAGGACTGCCCCGAACTCATCGTCCTGGCCGAGGCGTTCACGAAGCCGAAGACGATGTACGAACTCGCCAAGCTCGGCTTCAACAACTCCTACACGTACTTCACCTGGCGGAACACGCGCGAGGAGCTTGAAGAGTACGGCCGCGAGCTGTTCCAAACGGACGTGGCCGACTTCTACCGCCCCAACTTCTGGCCGAACACGCCGGACATCCTCCACGACTACCTCGCCACGGGCGGAAGGCCGGCGCACATCGCGCGCTTCGTCCTGGCGGCCACGATGTCGCCCGTCTACGGCGTCTACGGCCCGCCCTTCGAGCACGTCTACCACCATCAGCACCCGAAGCGCGAGGAGTACGCCGGGAACGAGAAGTACGAGATCCGCGCCTGGAACTGGGACGACCCCGGCTCGCTCCAGCCCCTGATGCAGCGCGTGAACCGCATCCGCAGGGAGAACCCGGCGCTCAAGCGGCTGCGCGGCATCCGCTTCCACGAGACGCAGAACCCGCAGCTCATCGCCTACACGCGCCAGGCACGCGCGGAGGACGAGAAAGAGGACGAGCCGGGCAACCTGATGCTCGTCGTCGTCAACCTCGACCCGTTCCACGCGCAGAGCGGGTGGGTGGGCCTGCCGCTGGCGAAGCTTGGGCTGCCCACGGACCGGCCCTACCAGGCGCACGACCTCTTGCAGGGCGAGCGCTACACCTGGCACGGCCCGCACAACTACGTCCGCCTGGACCCACACGTGATGCCGGCGCACGTCTTCCGCATCGAGCACCGCCACCGCACCGAGGCCGACTACGACAACATCGTGAATTAGGAGACGACGAGCTGGGGAAATGAGGAACCGATGCGGCGGCGCGGCGAAGAAGGGCAGTTTTTTCTTCGAGATCAGCGCGGGCGGGAAGATTCCTCAGCCAACTGTATTTCCCCCCTTGAAGGGGGAATGATTGCGCCCCTTTATCAACAACCTGAAATGCACTGCTTGTGTCCCGACGTCGTATCATCCCGTACCGACCTGAGTTGAAGGCGCTGGCGCGGCGACTGCGTAAAGGAACGACGCCCGCTGAGAAGAAGCTTTGGCACCGGCTCCGCAGAAAGCAAGTGCACGGGCTTTCGTTCTACCGGCAGCGCCCCATAGACCGCTACGTCGTAGACTTCTTCTGCCCCGGCCTCATGCTCGCCATCGAGGTAGATGGCCGCAGCCACGACGGACGGCTCGAAGAAGACGCGCATCGACAAAAGCGACTGGAACGGCTCGGTGTGCGTTTCTTACGTTTCAACGACCGCGACGTGCTCCACGACACCGAAAACGTGATCCGCGCCATCGAAGGTTGGCTTCGCGTGCACGAGTCTGACGCTTCGCCCTGACCGAGCGTCTCCCCCTTTGAAGGGGGATCAAGGGGGATGTTGAGGGCGGCGCCAACTCTCGACATCCCCCCGGCCCCCTTTAAAGGGGGAGTTCTTTTAACCAAACGTTTTTGCATCCCTCCCGCACATGCCCACCGACTTCCTCTCCGACCCGCTCTGGTACAAGGACGCCGTTATCTACGAGGCGCACGTGCGCTCCTTTTTCGACGCCTCGAACGACGGCTTTGGCGACTTCGAGGGGCTGCGCCAGAAGCTCCCCTACATCGAGAGCCTGGGCGTGAACACGATCTGGCTCCTCCCCTTCCTCGAAAGCCCCTTGAAGGACGACGGCTACGACACGGCTGACTATATCAAGATCCTCCCCATCCACGGGACGATGGAGGACTTCGAGCACTTCCTCGATGAAGCCCACGCGCGCGGGATGCGCGTCATCACCGAGCTGGTGCTGAACCACACCTCCGATCAGCACCCGTGGTTCCAGGAGGCGCGCGACCCTTCTTCTGAGAAGCACGACTGGTACGTCTGGAGCGAGACGACGGAGAAGTACGAGGAGGTCCGCATCATCTTCACCGATACCGAAGTCTCGAACTGGACCTACGACCGGAAGGCGAAGAAATACTACTGGCACCGCTTCTTCTCCCATCAGCCCGACCTCAACTACGACAACCCCGCCGTCCGCGAGGCCATGAAGGAGGTGATGTTCTTCTGGCTCGACAAGGGCGTGGACGGCCTCCGCCTCGACGCCGTGCCGTACCTCTTCGAGCGCGAGGGGACCTCGTCGGAGAACCTGCCCGAGACGATAGACTACATCAAGGAGCTGCGCCAGGAGATCGAAGGGCGGTACGGCCCCGGCAAGGTGCTCCTGGCCGAGGCGAACCAGTGGCCCGAGGACACGCTCCCCTACTTCGGCGCCGATGAGGACGGCAAGAGCACCGGCGTGCAGATGGCGTTCAACTTCCCCATCATGCCACGGATGTACATGGCGCTCCGGCGCGAGAACCGCCGCCCGCTCACGGAGATGCTCGAACTCACGAACGACATCCCCGAAGAAGCGCAGTGGGCCATCTTCCTGCGGAACCACGACGAGCTGACGCTCGAGATGGTCACCGACGAGGAGCGCGACTACATGTACCACGAGTACGCCGCCGACAACCGCTTCCGCATCAACGTGGGCATCCGCCGCCGGCTGGCCCCGCTCCTCGGCGGCGAAAGGCGGCGGATCGAGCTTATGAACGCGCTGCTGCTCTCGCTTAAAGGCTCGCCCATCATCTACTACGGCGACGAGATCGGCATGGGCGACGACCCGTTCCTGGGCGACCGCAACGGCGTGCGCACGCCCATGCAGTGGTCGGCCGACAAGAACGGCGGCTTCTCGCGCGCGCCGCACCACAAGCTCTTCATGCCGCCGGTGAACCGCGGCCCCTACGCCTTCGAGTTCGTCAACGCCGAGGACGCCGAATCCGACGAGCACTCGCTCCTCCACTTCATGCGCCGCCTCCTAGCCCTCCGGAAGCAGCACGAGAAGACCTTCGGGCGCGGCTCGTTCGAGTTGATCCCGGTGGAGAACCAGAGCGTCCTGGCCTTCACGCGCGCGTACGAGGGCGAGAAGATCCTCGTGGTGACGAACCTCTCGCGCTACGCGCAGAGCGTGCACTTCCCGCCCTCGGAAGGCCTCCAGGGCATGGTGCCGGTGGAGATGTTCAGCCAGTCGCCCTTCCCCGTCTTCGGCGAGGAGCCGTACCACATGGTCGTAGCGCCGCATGGGTTCTACTGGTTCGCCTTGAAGCCCGAGGCGGTGATGCTTGAAGAGGCCGCACGCCAGACGCAGCTCCGCACCGCCGAGGCCGGCGCGCGCGGCGAGCTGCCCGTCCTCGAGGTGCACGAGGGCCTGGAGAACATCCTCGTCTCGACGATGGCGCGTGGGCGTGGGCGCGAGCAGCTCGAACGGCTCCTGCCCGAATACCTCGGCGTGCAGCGGTGGTTCGGCGCCAAGGGGCAGAGCATCCGCCGCGTCTCGCTGGCCGACGCCGTGCGGCTCCAGCGGCGGCCCTTCCCCGTGTACCTCTCCATCCTGCGCGTGGAGCTGGAGGACCGGCGCGAGCTGTACGTCCTCCCCCTCGCCGCCGCCTACGCCGAGGAGAACAAAAAGCGCATCCTCGAAGAAAAGCCCGGCGCGGCGCTCTGCTGGCTCGACGGCCCCGAGGGGCGCGGCCTCCTCCACGACGCCGTCGTCAACCGCGACTTCTGGCTCACGCTCTTCCGCTGGTGGAAGTCCGGCAGCAAGGGCCGCTCGCTTAAAGGCCTCTACGCCGCCGAGATCTCCGACGCCGTGCGCGGCTTCGAGGCCGAGGAGGTGCGCCTGATGACGGGCGAGCAGTCGAACTCGTCGGCCATCATCGACCACACGTTCTTCATCAAGCTCTACCGCCGTCTCGAGCGCGGCGCCAACCCCGAGACCGAGCTTTTGGGCCACCTCACCGAGGTGGGATTCAAGTTCATCCCCCGCCTCCACGGCTCGATTGACTTCCGCCGCGGGCGCGACAAGTACGCCCTGGGCATCTTGCAAGAAGCGCTGCCCGTCGAGACCGACGGCTGGAACTACGCCCTGGAGATGACGGGCCGCTTCTTCGACCGCGTGGCCGGCTCGAAGCCGCCCCTGCCCACGGCCGCCGAGGGGGCGCAGCCGCCCAGCGAGTCGGCCCCGCCCTGGCTCGACGAGGTCGCCTCGGAGATGCTCTCGACGGCGCACGTCTTAGGGATTCGCACGGCGGAGATGCACCGCGCCCTCGCCCGCGCCACCGCGCCCGGCCTCGCCCCCGTCGAAGGCGAAGCGGGCGACGCCGAGCGCCTCGCCAAACGCATCCGCGCGGAGGCCGAGACGACGCGCGAGCGCCTCCAAGGCCACGACGGCGCTCCGGATAACCTGCCGGATGACGCCCTCTGGAGCGAGATCACCCACCGCCTCGACGCCCTTCTCGAAACCGGCGATGACGCGCCGACCGCCGAGCGCATCCGCATCCACGGCGACTACCACCTCGGCCAGACGCTCCGCGCCGACGGCGAGTTCTACCTCCTCGACTTCGAGGGCGAGCCGGCGCGCTCCCTGGAGGAGCGCCGCCGCCCGGACAGCGCCCTGCGCGACGTGGCCGGGATGCTCCGCTCCATCGAGTACGCCGTCCTGGCCGCCTACCAAGAGCACCGTGACAAGGCCACCCCGCAGCAGCCCGCCAACGGCGATACCACCGCGCCTGAAGAGCGCTCCGGCGCCGACCTCGACGCCTGGGCGGGCGCGCTCATCCGCTGGTGCGAGGCCACCTTCCTGGCCGGCTACACGGACACGGCCGCCGGCGAGGCCTTCCTCCCTCCGCCCGATCAGCGCGCCAAACTCCTCTGGGCCTACCTCCTCGACAAGGTGCTCTACGAGGTCCGCTACGAGCTAAGCCACCGCCCCACGTGGACGTGGCTCCCGCTGCGCGGCCTCCGCCGCCTCCTCGAAAACGGCGCCCCCCGCGCCGCCGGCCGCTCCAACGGCACGGCCGAAGCCCAGCCAGAAGAGGAAGCCGTCTAACTCAGTTGACGACGGACGACAGTAGGCATCATCTTGAGCGAAGCGAAGGATCTCCCCCCGCTGAGGCGGTTCTCGACGTAGGAGATCCTTCACCTCCGGTTCAGGATGACGAGGAGCGACCGTCTGTCGTCCCCCCGCGCCCCCACACTCCCACACCTCCACACCCGACCGAATGCCGCACCTCACCCAACAAGACTTCGAGCGCTGGACCGACGGCGCGCACCTTGAGAGCTACGAGCGCCTGGGCGCGCACGCGAATCAGGCCGGCACCTGGTTCGCCGTCTGGGCGCCGAACGCCGAGCGCGTCTCCGTCGTCGGCGAGTTCAACGAGTGGAATCCCGAGGCGCACCCCTTGAGCCGCACGGGGGGCGGCTGCTGGGAAGCCTACGTCCGCGGCGCGCAGCCGGGGCACCACTACAAGTACCGGATCGAAAACGGCTTCTACCGCGCCGACAAGGCCGACCCCTTCTCCTTCGCCCTGGAGCCGCCCACCGGCAGCCAGGCCGAGGGCATGGCCTCCATCATCACCGACCTGGGCCGCTTCGAGTGGTCCGATGACGAGTGGATGGAGAACCGCAAAGGCCCCGAGACGCTCGGCCAGCCCGTCTCCATCTACGAGGTGCACCTCGGGTCGTGGCGGAAGAAAAGCGAGTCCGAGTCCTTGAGCTACCGCGAGATCGCCGAGCCGCTGGCCGATCACGTCGAGGAAATGGGCTTCACGCACGTCGAGCTGATGCCCGTGGCCGAGCACCCGTACTACGGCTCGTGGGGCTACCAGATCGTGGGCTACTTTGCGCCCACGTTCCGCTACGGCAGCCCTGAGGACCTGATGTACCTCGTGGACTACCTCCACGGGCGCGGCATCGGCGTGATCCTGGACTGGGTGCCAGGCCACTTCGCCACCGATCCGCAGGGGCTGCCGCACTTCGACGGCACGCCGCTCTACGAGTACGCCGATGACCGCATGAAGCGCCACCCCGACTGGGGCACGTACGTTTTTGACTTCGGAAGGCCCGAGGTGCGCTCGTTCCTCCTCTCGAACGCGCTCTTCTGGCTCGACAAGTACCACATCGACGGCCTGCGCGTGGACGCCGTGGCCTCGATGCTCTACCGCGACTACTCGCGCGGGCCGAACTGGATGCCCAACGCCTACGGCGGGCGCGAGAACCTCGAGGCCATCAGCCTCTTGCAGAAGACGAACGAGGTCGTCTTCGAGCGCTTCCCCACGGCCCTTACGCTGGCGGAGGAGTCCACGGCCTGGCCCGGCGTCTCGCAGCCGACGTACAACGGCGGCCTGGGCTTCCTCTACAAGTGGAACATGGGGTGGATGCACGACACGCTCCACTACATGCAAGAGGACCCCGTCAACCGGAAGTACCACCACGACAACCTCACCTTCTCGCTCGTCTACGCCTTCTCAGAGCACTTCACGCTGCCGCTCTCGCACGACGAGGTCGTCCACGGCAAGGGGTCGCTCTGGGGGAAGATGCCGGGCGACCCCTGGCAGAAAGCGGCCAACCTGCGCCTCCTCTACGGCCACCTCATCGGCCATCCGGGCAAGAAGATGCTCTTCATGGGATCGGAGTTTGGGCAGGAGCGCGAGTGGAGCCACGACCGCTCGCTCGACTGGCATTTGACAGATGACCCGCTCCACGGCGACCTCATGCGGTGGACGAAGGACCTCAACGCGCTCTACCGCAGCCGCCCCGCCCTCTGGGACGACGAGGGCAGCGGCTTCGAGTGGATCGACCACGGCGACCGCGAGCAGAGCATCGTCGCCTACCTGCGCCGGAACGAAGGGCAGAACCTCCTCTTCGCGTTCAACTTCACGCCCGTCCCGCGCCACAACTACCGCCTGGGCGTGCCCAAGGGTGGCACGTGGAAAGAAGTCCTCAACTCCGACGCCGAGACGTACGGCGGCAGCGGCACGGGGAACTACGGCGGCGTCGAGTCGCACCCGGTCCCTTCGCACGGCCGCGCGGCCTCCATCGTCGTCACGCTCCCGCCCTTGAGCGTGCTCGTCATGGAGCGGGCGGAAGAAGAATGAGCGGATGAGTCGAGAAGAGAAGGAATCGAGGAGGCGGGTCTGAGACGCCCGCCGTCACGCTCGCTCCGTCAGAGCGCGAGGAGGGCGATTTAGCCCGCGAAGTCCCTCGGATGCACGGCCGCGTTTGGAAAGGCGCGGAGCACCGGCCCGTCCGTGGTGAGGAGCTTCACGTCCAGACGGAGCGCCAGCGCCACGTACTCGGCGTCGTAGGCCGAGAGGCCCGAGGCGTCGGCCAAGCGCAGGACTTCGTCGGTCTCCACCTCCGCCGTGTTCCCGGCAATGAGCCGCTCAGCCAGACGCATCTTCCGCAGGGCGTCGGCCAGCGTGAGGTCGCTGCCGGGGATCTCAGGGTTTGTGGCCCGGACGTACTTCAGGAGCACGTTTCGGAGTTCGCTCCGCCAGAGCGGCGGGCTGACGATCTCGGCGTCTCTCTCGAGTGCTCGGTTCACCTCGCCTGTGCGTTCGGGCACATCAATGAGCGCGTAGGCCAGGATCATGGCGTCAACGGCAATCACGCCAAGCCCTCTCGCATCGCGCGTTTGATTTCCTCGGCGCTCGCATCCCAGGCCGGCGTACGCTTCTGCTCGCGTTTCAGGTCGTCTAAGATGGACTCGGCAAGCCGCCGGGCGGGGGGGGGGCCAAGCACGGCCTGCTCCAGAAGCTCGATGACCTCGCCGCTGAGGCTTCGGTTATGCGCCTCGGCCCGGCGCTTGAGCCGCTCGTGCACGAAGGCGGGAACGTCGCGGACGGTGATGGTGGGCATGGCCGCCGAGCCTCAGAGTGAGTGTGAATCATTGGCTTGCGTTTTCAAAGGGCTTTGACAGCGCAAGTTTCCGGCGTGACGCGAACCATTCCCCGCTCCGTAGCGGGCCGTGCTGAGTGCGAAGCGCACCGCAGGTGCACGCTGATCGCTCACAAAAGAAAGCTTATCTCACCACCATTACTTTGCGTGCCTTGGTGAAGCCCTCACCCTTCACCTGTACGAAGTAGAGGCCGGATGCCAGAGCACGGCTGTTAAAGGTGAACTGATACTGCTCGTTGGCCTTGAGCGGGCCATCGTGCAGCACCGCGACGCGGCGGCCAAGCACGTCGTATATGCTAATGCGTACGTGCTGCGCCTCGCGGACGGCCAGCGTGAATGCCGCGCGGGCGGGCGTCGGGTTCGGGTAGAGTTCGGACACGGCAACCGGGACGGCGAGTGTGACCGACGCCTCGACCTCCGGACTGTACTCGAAGGAGCCGTCGAAGTCCGTCTGCTTCAGGCGGAAGGCGTGGGTGCCGGGGGCGAGATCAGGTACGCGGTGCCGGTACTGCCGCGTCTGCGCCAAGGTGCCGGCACCGTCTACGAAGGCGACTTGCTCCCACGTCTCGTCCGTGCGCTGCTCAACGGCGAAGCCGGCATTATTCGTCTCGCTGGCCGTTTGCCATTCGAGCACCACGTCGTCCCCGCTTGCGACGGCGGTGAAGTCGGTCAGTTCTACAGGGATGAAGACGTCGTCCGGCGTTCCTACGACGATGTAGAGCGTGTCGCTCACGCCCCGGTAGGAGAGCACGGCGGCTGTTTCGCCGACGGCTCGACCCTCGAATGCGCCTACTTCTGTGTCGAAGGCAGCGACGGACGGGTCCTCGATGCTCACGCTCAAGGCCTCGCTACGCCCGCTCACCTTAGCAATGGCATTGGGAAAGGTCGCCTCTGCGCGGGGCATCACGAACTCGTCTACGCGCAGCTCCTGAACCAGCGGAGCCACCTCGAAGGCTTCCGGGGGCTGCGAGGGAGACACGAAGACGGTCGCTGCGTCGGCTGCCGGCAAGAAGAATCCGTCGCGTCCGTACAGAGCCGTTGCTTCGACGCGCTGCGAGTCTACGGCCGCACTCGTGACCGGCAAACTGAAGACGTGGCCGTAGGACGCCTCTCTGGAGTAATAGACCTCGCCTTGGAAGCGCACTTTCACGAACTCCAGCCCCACCGTGTCGCTGACGGCGACCTCTACGTTGAGCAGTTCGCCTGTGGTGGTTTCGGCACCGCGCTCTGCCGGGGCGAGCAGCCGCAGCGACGGCGCTTCCTCGAAGGCATCCGAAAGGCTCTGCGCGCGATGCTGCGATGCACGCGACGCCAGCGCTGCCGACCTCGCCGGCCCGGTGATCGGCGGCAGCGGCCCGAACGCTTCGTTTATGGGGTGAAGCGCAAGTTTCCCGTCCACGCCAGCTCCGATGACTGGACTATTCGTTTGTGAGGTAGAGAACGGATTAGCCACGTGCAGCACGCCGTCCACCACGGTAGTCTGCGCTGTGCCGTCTCGTGATAGGCCAGCCAGTTGACTTTCGGTGCTGACGAAAACATCGCTGTTGACCAAGAAGGCGCCTCCGGTGTAGGCTTGGAGCGTCAGTTCGGTGCCCTGTACGACGCGCTTGGCCTTGTCAAATCCGCTGATGTCTCCGAGCACATCGCCTACGTCTATACCCAGCAGGGACAGCATGTCCAACAGGCGATCACCCAATTCGAAGATGTCCCCAGCCGTTTCTACGATCTGCACCACTTCTATTGGGACGTCCGGGAGGTTCTGATCGCCTTCGTGCAGGTCGGTGCTGATGAGGTGGGTAGGGACATCTGTCTGAGAGAACGTGAGCGGCGCGCTTGCTTTCAGGTCGCCAATCGCCTCCGTAGGGATGACCGCGAAGCCGTCGGGGTCGCCTTCGGCGCTTACGGTCCGCAATAGAGAACCCGGCAGGAAATCGGTGTCGTTTTGGTTACGCTCGAGCCATAGGGCAAAGTGCCGCACGGCTGCCGTGCTTGGCTTCAGACCGTCAATGCTAAACACTGGTTGCGCGAGAATGTCGGTGACTTCGCTGGCGACATCTTCGAGCAGGTCGGCCCACGGGCTGCCGAGGTGCGGCGTGCCGATGGTGATGATCCGGTCGAAGAAGCCGCCTTGCTGGTAGTTGGCGTCTTGCTGATAGTCTTGCAGCTCGGCCGCCTGCCGCAAGACGAGGCCGCCCATCGAGTGCCCGACCGTCAGGGCCTGGTTGGCCGCATAGCCTTTGTTACGCATCTCTACGATCAGTTTGCGGACGGACGATCCGTAATTGGAGTCGCCCTCCTCGGCCAGCACGTAGTTGGCGGCGTTGGTGAAGACGAAGCCACTTTTATCGATGTTGACCGCTTCTTCAGCGATGAAGCGCCGGTCGTAGACAAAGGGCAGGGCGGAGGCGGCCGGGCGGAAGTCGTCCCACGTCTCGTAGTTGCCCGCCAGCCCATGCACGAGCAGCAGCGGCGGACGAACGACGCGGATCGTCCGCTCGGTAATGACTGGCGAGGCTTCCCCGGCGAAGGTGACCTCGACGGTGGCCGTGACCCGGCGTATCGCTTCGTCGCTCTCGCCGGGCGCGCCGGTGGAGAACGCTTCCGGTGCGACGTACCAGAACCAGTAATTTCCCTCCTCGTCGTTTGCGGTTGATCTGGTTGCTTCAGTTTCGGAAGCGTCGTTGGCTTCGGGGCTGAACCCACCGATGTCGTCGGCACGCTTTACCGCGCCGATGGTCTCTCTGGTATTCGAGCGGTTGCCGCTCCGTCCGTCAGCGATGCGCACGGTCACCTCTTCGATGGTACCCTCGCCCTCGTTACTCACCTTCAGGTAGATGCGTGAGACGCCGTCGGCCGCCACGCCGAATACCTCGCCCGCCCGATTGCTTGGCTCGCGATGGTTCGGGTAGCTGTAATCGTGGAGCAGGTCCACGCGCAGGTCGTTGGCTACCGGCTGTATATTGGTGAGTTCGAACGGCGGGCTTACCGCCTTGCGCTGCGGCTGGAACTCATCGGTGACGCGCAGGCGAGCCTCGGCCACCGACACATCTACTTGAAGCTCGGCCGTAATGGTGGTAATGCTGCCGACCCGTCCGCTCCCCTCTATTCCGTCTTCTACCATCTGCCACGTCGTACCGCCATCGTTAGAGAATTCCAACGTGTAGCTGTACGTGCGCTGCGCCCCTTCTGTGGGGTAGGCCGCGCCGGGACGCAGTTCGTCCTGCCACTGCACCTGAAACGGCCGGCCCGTGAGCACGGACTCGCCTTCCGACGGTATGATGAAGCGAAACGCGGCGACATCCTCCGGCGGGGCTTGCTGCACGCGGAAGCTCGCGCGGGTGGCCGACTGGCCCGTCGCCACGTCAAGCGCGGAGACGGTGTATCGCCCTGACGGCTCTCCACCGGAGGCGAACGTGTAGTTGAGCGACCCGTCGCCCGAGGCGGTCCGGTTCTGCGTGACGGTCTCGAAGGGCGCGGGACCGACGACGGACAGTTCCACGCTGCCGCCAGGCGTAAAGCGCGTGCCGGTAATCTGCACGCTCTGGCCGGGAGGTATGGAGGCGGCGGAAGCGGTCAGGCGCGGCACGTTTACCTCTGCGTCGGGCGCGAGCACCTCGAACGTGAACGGCGCCGACTGCGACCCATCGGGGTTTTCCACCACCGCCGTCCACGTCGCCGTGGTGGGCGTGAAGGTGGCCTGCCGCACCAGTTCGGCGTCGCTGACGAAGGTGGTCTTGTCCGGGTTCTCGAACGGCGGCTGGTCGTCGTCGAGGTCGTCGAGGATGACGAACGCACCCGGCTCGAAGCCACTGCCGCGCACGGTGAGCGGCTGATCGGCGTTGGAGCCGACAGCGGGGTCGGGGGAGACGCTGGTGATGGCGAGACCGCCCGACGCCACGACCTCGAACACGAACTGCCCGGTGCTCTCGCCGCCGGGGTTGATGACCTCGACCGACCACGTGGCCGGCTCCGACGTGAAGGTGGGGTTGATGACGATCTCGGTACTCGTGAGCGTCTCGACCGCCCGGTTGGGGAAGACCTCGTCGTAGGTGAGGTCGCGCAGCGTCACGTTCGCGCCCGTCTCAAAGCCACTGCCGTTGATGGTGAAGGGCTGCGGTGCGTCGGAGCCGATGACGGGGTTGGGTTCGACGCTGGCGATGGCGAGGCCCGGCTCGTCGTCCAGGTCCGGCTCCTCGTTCAAGAACGGCTCGAAGAGCACGGGGCCGGCGCTGGAGCGCTCGTCGTCGTCGTAGATGCGGGCGTCGATGGCCGAGGCATCGGTGAGGCCCCAGAAGTTGCCAATAGCGGAGATCGTGTTCGAGGTGTTGTTTCGTACGTCGTAGCTGCCGTTATTCTGGAGGATGTTTTCCCTGTCGGTGGACGACGTGCCGAGATCAACCGTCGAGCTTCCTGAAATGGAGACGCCAGTTTGGTTGCCTTCGGCGATGGTGCGGCGAACTGTTGCGCTGGCGTCCCAGACGTAGACGCCAGCCTGCCCGTTCTCCTCGAAGCGGCTGGCGGTGATCGTCGCCTCGGCTTCCTCGTCCCCCTCCGCCCGCACCCAGACGCCGCTGTAGTTGTTGCGCCGGAAGGCGCTGTTCGCCACCGTCGCTGTGGCGCCGGCGGCGGCGAGCGCGCCGTAGCGGCTGGTGCTGCCGACCCGGCCGCCGTAGCTGACGACGGCATGGTCGAGGCTCGCGCCCGTGCCGGGCTGTAACCAGATGCTGTTCCAGTCGCCGGGGGCCGGCTCGCTCGCGGAGCCGTCGCCGTTGGTGTCGCCGCCGTAGGCGTCGTCCTTGATCTAGGCGTCGTCCTTGATCGAGGTAAAGACCACCGGGTCCGCCTCGGCGCCGTTGACCTCAAGCTGAGCACCGTCTCTGAACGTGAGGGTACCGTTCGCCGCGAACTTCACCACCACGCCGGGGTCCACCGTTAGCGTCGCCCCCTCCTGCACCGCCACAAAGTTCGAGACGACGTAAGGACTCCCCGACGTCGTCCAGCGCGTGTCCTCTTCGATGGTGCCGCTCACCTCCGTCTGCGCCTCGGCTGTAGGAATTGCCAGAGCCAGAAGCAAAGCAATGAGGAATTGAACGCTTAGGCGCTGCTGTAGCTGTTTCGTCATAGCCTCGCTCTGTTCTTCTACCGTTTGCGTGAGGGGATCGGCTCTGGTCTTCCGAGCACCACCGGGGCAAGACGCCCCGCTCGCAAGCTGCGCTGCGTAAGCGAACTACAAGAAGGGAGCGTGAAACTCTGGGCCGGGGTACCTATGGCGCAAATCGCTCTGTCGAACGGCGCATATCGCGAGACATGCAAAGCGCATAGCTGCGACATCGGCCAGAAGCTACAAGCGCTGCACGCGCCGCCTCTTCCGCGACTGCGTGTGCACCTGTCTGAGTATAGCAGTTTTGACCCGGCACAAGTGCGCCATTCTTCCCCCGCAGAAGCGTCATGACGCATCTACCCGGTATGTTTGAACCATCTGTCGGGGATGCTCCGGCACGCTGCCCACCCGGAGCAGGATGCTGAGCAGCAGCAGGCCGAGTACGAAGCGCGTCAAGCCTGGTCACGAGGCGCTTTGTAGACTTGCGCCTCATCGTTTCTTCGGCTCGCCGTTTCCTCGGCTCAAAAAGCTCAGCCCGCCGTGCGCGACTGGAGCAGGTCGCGGATCTCGGTGAGCAGGACCTCCTGCGTGGTCGGCTCCGGCGGGGCGCCCTCGGCGGCGGCTCTTTCCTTCTCCTCCATGAGCCGGTTCATATTGCGCACGACGATGAAGAGGACGAAGGCCACAATCAGAAAGGCGATCACGGCATTGATAAAGAGGCCGTAGCCGAGCACCGCCGCCCCGGCCTCACGCGCAACCTCGACGGAGGTGAAGGCCTCGCCTGTAGGGTTGCGCAGGACGAGGAAGAGGTTGCTGAAGTCCGGCATCTGGAAGACGCCGGAGACGAGCGGCATGATGATGTCGTCCACGAGCGACTGCACCACGGTGGCGAACGCCGCGCCAATGATGATGCCCACAGCCATGTCCACCATGTTGCCCTTGATGGCGAACTCCTTGAACTCTTTCAGCATGGGAAGCCTCCTTGCGCGTTCGGATCGGAACGGGTGAATAGGCCGGCCGCGAAGAATGGGCGTTCCGACGCCGACGGCCCGGCACGTGCAGCATACGTCAGCGCCTGCGCACTTGCAACGCACCCGTGACGAAGGCTGGATGGCGGCTCGTGCTCTTCAGCGCTCGGTCACTCCGCCGCCCGCAAGACCAGCGCGCCCCGGCCGCCAATGGTGAGGCTGCCGGAAGAGGCGCCCACCTCCTCGCCCGTCATCAGGTTCACGAACGTAGGATCTTCGGGGAGGTGATGCGCCACCTCCGAGAGGTCCACCGCCCGCTTTTCCTCATGGCCGTTTAGGACGACAAGGATCGTCTCGTCCTCGCCCATCCGCAGGTACTTGTAGATGTCGTTGTTGTAGGCGGGCGCGTAGTGGATCAGCTTCCCGTCGGTCAGGGCCGGGTGCTCCTTCCGCAGGTTCAGGAGCGTGCGGGTGAAGTCGAAGACCTCGTCCTCTTCGGGCGTGCGGCCCGCCTCGGTGAAGGCGTCGCGCGCGTCGCCAGGGAAGCCGCCGGGGAAGTCGGCCCGCAGCTCGATGTGGCTCTCGCCGCCCCTCATGCCGATCTCGGTGCCGTAGAGGAGCTGCGGGATGCCGCGCGTGGTGAGCAGCAGCACGAGCGCCTGCCTGAGCTTGGCCGTGTTGCCGTCGGCTACGAAGATGCCGCGCGCCATGTCGTGGTTGTCGAAAAAGGTGACGAGGTTCTGCGGATCGGTGTAGAGGAAGTCCTGCGCGATCACTTGGTAGATGCCGCTGAGCCGGCCCTCGCCGCTGAGGTAGGCGCGCACGGCATCCGTGAAGGCGAAGTCCATCACCGCCGGCAGGTTCGTCTCGAAGTCGCGTGGGAGGCGGCTCTCTTTCTGGAACATGGCGAGGTAGGCCGGCTCCCCCTCCCAGATCTCACCCACGATGTTGAAGCGGGGGTACTCGGCGAGGATGGCCTCGGCCCAGCGCGCCATGAAGTCTTGGTCAGGGTAGGGGTACGTGTCCTCGCGGATGCCGTCGAGGCCCGTGGTTTCGATCCACCAGATGGTGTTCTGGATGAGGTAGTTCGCCAGCAGAGGGTCGCGCTGGTTGAGGTCGGGCATCGTATCGACGAACCAGAACGTGCGCAGCAGCTCTTCGGAATAGGGGTCGGCGTGGGGGTCGGTGATCGCCATCTTGTAGTGGCGGTTCAGCAGGTGATTTTCGACGCTGCCGTTGAGCCAGCTTTCCCGAGGCAGGTTGCCGATCCACGGGTGGCGGATGCCGATGTGGTTGCTCACGTGGTCGAAGATGACCTTAAGGCCGCGCCGGTGCGCTTCGTCCACGAGCCGGCGGTAGTCCTCGTTCGTGCCGAAGCGCGGGTCGATCCGGTAGAAGTCCGTCGTCTTGTAGCCGTGGTAGCTGTCGATGCCGTTGTTCTCCAAGACGGGGTTGAGCCAGAGCGCCGTCACGCCCAGGTCCTGGAGATAATCGAGGCGATTGATGACGCCCTCGAGGTCGCCGCCGTGGCGCATCCCGGCCTCGGAGGGGTCGTACTCGTCGAGCGTATCTTCCGTGCGGTCGTTCGTGGTGTCGGCGTTGGCGAAGCGGTCGGGCGTGATGAGGTAGATGACGTCTTCGGGGCCGAACCCCTGGTAGCGCCCCTGGCTCCCCTCCCGCGCCAGGATGGGGAAATCTACCGTCGCGCGTTCGCTGCCTTTGCTGATCTCCAGCGCGTACGTCCCCGGCGCGAGGCTGTCGGGGATGGCGATGTCCACGAAGGCGTAGGAATCATTCGGCACGACGTGGACGGCCTCGACGCGCGGGCCGTCTTCGCCGGCGAAGTGGGCGGAGATGCCGTCGAGACCCTCGCCGTAGAGCATGAGCTGGACCCGGTTCCACTTCATGCTCGCCCACCAGTTGGACGGCTCAACTTTGTCTACCGTGAGCGGCTGCGCAGCGGCCGAGGCGGTAAAGGCGAGCGTGCAAAGGCAGAGCAGCAACGTCCGGGTCATGCGCATGACAAGCAGGATTGGCGTGATAGGTAGGAGCGGGAGGAGAGGCCGTGTTTTTGCGACAGGCTATGAAACAGCCCGTGCCGCCTGCTGCGAGAGCGAGGCGGCACGGACGGAGCGACGGACGGCTTGGTGCGCCGGTGCTTACTCGCCGGCTATGAGCTTCACGTCGTCGAGGACGAAGCGGATGGGGTCGGTGATGTCGTCGGCGCCTCGGCGGCGGACCTCGAAGCCGACGTTGGTGATGCCGGGATCGCCCAGCGCCGAGAGGTCGCCGCCGAGGCTTGAGAGCGGAACCTCCACGGTGCGGAAGCCGCCGCCCGCCTCGACGGGTTCCACCACGCCGCTGCCGTACCCGAAGCCGCCGGCGCCGTCGGCCGTCTCGATGAAGACGTAGAGGTCGAACGCCCTCGACACCTCACCGACGAGCAGGGAAAGCACGCCGTTTTCGCCGGCGTCGAGGCGGAGGCGCTCGTAGTTGTATCCGAAGAAGTTGCCGCCGTCGATCCAGGAGAGGCTGCGCGCCGTCGGCCCATCGGCGGTGGGGCCGACGAGGCTCGTGTCCGCGAGCGTGATGTTTGAGTCGGTGCCGTAGGCGTTGGTGGTGCGCTCGAAGTCGTCGATCTCGATGGTCGGCCCGGCGGAGGTGCCAAAGGCGAGGTCGTCCACGAGGAACGTCGCGTCCTCGCTCGGCGACATCGCCACGCTCAGGAGCGGGCCATTGCCGCCGGCGCGCGCGGCCACGGGATCGAAGTCGGCAAAAAGCTGCCCGAGCGCGATGGCGTACTTCCGCCAGCCGCCGCCGGCGGTGACGGGGACCTCGTAGCTGAACGTCTCCATCGCGCCCCCGGCCTCGGAGGCGAACGTGAGCGTGAGGTCGAAGGCGGCGCTCGTCTCCGGCTTGAGGAGGAAAGAGAAGACCTCGGCGTCAGGCGCGTTGGTCTGCCGCTCGAAGACGACGGAGTCCGCCGCGCTTAGGCTCAGGCGCAGCGCCTTCGTGCCGTTGCTCCCTGCGGCCACGTCGCCGGTGACGACCTCGGCGGTCGCGCCGCCGTAGGTGATCGTCTCGCGTTGGCCGTCCTCGTAGTCGGCCACGGCGGCGAAGAGGCTGGCGAAATCTTCGGAGACGGTGACGGGGTTGCTCACCGTGACGCTGATCTCGTCAACGATCTCCGCCCCGCCGCCTGTGGCGCGGACGGTGACGGTGCCGCTCACGGTGTTCTCGGCGAGGTCGCCGTCGTAAGAGACGGCCCACGTCTGGCTCCCGTTCTCGGGCGTGCCCGTCTCCTCGACCTTCTCCACCGTGAGACCGCCCGAGGCCTCGGCCGTGGGGGCGCTCTCGAGGCCCTGGTACGAGACCGTGAACGTGGGCGCCGGCTGCTGCCCGGCGATGAAGCTGATGCTGGAGCCGGAGACGCTCACGTCCGGCTGGACCTCGAAGTCCTCGACGCTGGTGGGGCTGTCGTCGCAGCCGCCGAGGAGCAGCGCAAGGCTCGCAATGGCGAAAAAGAGCGGAAGCGTTAACGTTCGGCGCATGAGGGTAGAAAAAGAGAGTCTTGAGGTGCGGAGGTGGAAAGCGGTCTGGCAGAACGCCTGGAGGGCGGCGTAGGGGCGAGGCGCGCCTCGCCCCTACCTCGGCCTGAGCGTGGGTGCTCACGGCCAGGTTTCCCGCCACCCCGCTGGCGGCGCGGAGGCTGAGCGCGCCGTCGCCAGCGTTATTCAGCCGCCCCGTAGCAGTCGCGGTTCTGGCTCAGGTTCGGGTTGGCGCGCAGCTCGGGCGCGGGGATCGGGAAGACGGTGCGGCACTCGGCGGTGGCTTGGCCCTCGGGCACGCCGCCCTTCCAAGCCCAGAGATAGCTGCCCCCGGCGAAGCGGTCGAAGCGGATGAGGTCGGTGCGGCGGTGCGCCTCCCACATCAGCTCGCGCGCGCGCTCTTCGAGGATGAAGTCGAGCGTGAGGTCGCCCGCGCTGATCTGGCCTTCGCTGCCATCGTCGTCGCCGGTGTCGTCATCTTGGAAGGCGCGCGCGCGGAGGGCGTTGACCAGCTCCAGGGCGCGGTCTTGGCTGCCGCCGCCGCCGCGCAGGACGGCCTCGGCGTACATCAGGTAGGCATCCGCGAGGCGGAACATGGGGAAGTCCGTGTCCGGGAACGTCGCGCTCGAGCCGGGGGCGCCTTCCGAGGTCACGTTCTGGTACTTCGGCACGGCAAAGCCTTCGGTAAAGACGCTGATGTTGTTGATCTCTTTCGACTGCCCGTCCTGGTAGAACTGCGCGCCTTCGGGTTCGACGCCGGGGAAGACGGGCCGGCGGTCGCCTTCTCCGTAGAAGTCCACGTACGTGCTCGTGGTGCGCAGGCCGAACCATCCGCCGTCGATGCCGAAGACCTCCGGGTTCATGCTCCCGCCGTAGGGCGCGTGCACGAGAAACGTCGTCCCGCCGAAGTGCTGCGTGAACTGCCCGTCCTGCGGGATGGCGAAGATGATCCCGTCGGCCGTGTGGTTGTCGGCGAGGAAGAGGTCGTGGTAGTCCGCCTCCAAGGAGTACGCGCCAGAGTCGATGATGCGCTCGGCGTAGGCGACGACATCCGAGGAGCGGTCTTCGCCGATGTAGACGGGCGCGTTTTGGTAAAGCTTGGCCAGGAGCATGTAGGCGGCGCCCTGGTCGGCGCGGCCGTACTCGCCCTGGCCGATCTCAGGCAGCGTCTCTTCGCCGCCGCCCTCAGTGATGGCGAGCAGCTCTGACTCGATGAACTGGAAGACCTCGACGCGCGTGTTCTGCTCCGGCGCCTCGATCCCCAGGCCGAACTCCTCCGTCACGACGGGGATGTCGCCGTAGAAGTCGATGCCGTGCCAGTAGGCCAGGGCGCGCACGAAGCGGGCCTCGGCGCGGTACTGCGGGATGCGCGCGCGGCGCCCTTGCGTCACGCCGTACTCGTCGAGCTTCTCGGGCGTGGACTGCCGCAAAAACTCGTTCGCCTGCGCGACGGCGAAGAAGATGCGGTAGTACATGGCCGTGACGAACTGGTTCGAGGACGACCACGAGTGATTGTTCAGTTCGCGGATGCCGGCGTCGTCCCAGGCGATCACGGCGGCGTCGCCGGGCAGCTCCTGCAGCTCCCAGTAGAGGCGCATGTACTGCGAGAAGCCTTCGTCGAGGCCCTCGATGTCGCCGTCGCCGGCCGGCCCCTGCTGCCCGGTGACGTTGAAGGCGCCGTAGAGCTTGGCCAGGAACGAGGTGTAGGAGCCGTCTTCGGTAAAGACGTTCTCGGCCGAGGCCTCGCTCTCGGGGCTTACACCCACGTTGTCGCAGGCGGCGAGGCCGAGGAGCGCGCCCGCCAGCACGGCAGGCGCGAGGAAAGGTCGGAGTCGCGTGGTGAACATGGTTCGGTTCCGTTCAGTAGTGCCAAAAAGAGAAATGCGGAGCGCAGGTTTGGGCGGTTGAGAGTATGGGAGGGGAAACGCTCTGATCTTGCGCGCTCCCAGACCCCCATTCCCCCACACCCTAAAACTGCACGTTGACGCCGCCGGTGAACGTGCGCGAGCGCGGGTAGAGATTGTTGTCGATGCCGCGGTCGCCGATCTCGGGGTCCGTCCCGCTGTAGCCGGTGAGCACAAAAGCGTTGCTCACCGCGCCGTAGACGCGCACGCGGCTCACGCCCGGCAGCGCGCCCAGCGTGTAGCCCAGCGTGACGTTGTCCAGGCGCAAAAACGAGGCGTCCTCGACGTACACGTCCGAGAGGTACTGCGGCGAGACGAACCCGTAGTCGAGCACGGACTCGTGCAGGTTCGACGGGGCGAAGTCCGTCAGGCGCTCGTAGTAGCCGTAGTTCGAGGCGACGTTGTTGTAGACCTGCCCGCCGAGGTGCGCCCGGAGCGTGAGGCTGAGGTCGAAGTCGCGGTAGCGCACCTGCGAGGTGTGGCCCAGGATCCAGTCCGGCTGCGCGTTCCCGGCGATGACGCGGTCGGCGTCGTTGATGAGGCTGTCGCCGTTGACGTCCTCGTAGAGGTCCTGCTCGTTGATGATCCCGTTCCCATCGACGTCGATGTAGATGGGGTCGCCGTTGGCGTCGCGCTTGTGCTGGTACACGTAGAAGGAGAAGAGCGGCTCGCCCTCCTGCAAGCGCTGGATCGTGTTCCCCACGGCGCCGCTGATGCCGCTGCCGGGGTCGGGCAAGGAGAGCACCTCGGCGCCGGCGGCGTCGATGGAAAGCAGCTCGTTGTCGTTCGTCGAGGCGTTGAGCTGCGCCGTGTAAGAGAAGTCGTCCGCCTCGGCCACGAGCGCCTCGATGCTGAACTCGAAGCCGCGGTTGCGCATCGACCCGATGTTCACCAAGACGAAGTTGCTCAGGTTCGCCCCTGCCGGCGCTGGCCGGTCGAAGAGGAGATCTTCGGTCGTGCTGTTGTAGAACTCGAACGAGCCGGTGAAGCGGTCATCGAAAAAGCCGTAGTCCACGCCCAGGTTCGTCGTCGTCGTCTCCTCCCACTTGATGTTGGGATCGGCCGCCTTCGGCCGGAACGTGGTGATGAACTCGTCGCCGAACTGGACCTGCGAGTTCTGGTCGCCCGGCGTGTAGAACGGGCTGTAGAGGAAGTCCGGGATCTCCTGGTTCCCGACGATGCCCCACGAGGCGCGCAGCTTCAGGTTCGAGAGCCAGGGCGCGGCCTCCTGCACGAACTCCTCCTGATGCGCGCGCCAGGCCAGCGCCGCCGAGGGGAACGTGCCCCACCGGTTCTCCGGGCCGAAGCGCGAGGAGCCGTCGCGGCGCACCGTGGCCGTAATCAGATAGCGGTCCATGAACGTGTAGTTCACGCGCGCAAAGCCGGAGATCAGCCGGCTCGGAATGACGCTGATCGAGGCGTCGTAGGCGTCGTCGGCAATAAAGGCCGTGCTGTTGGCGCCGAGGAAGTTAAAGCGCAGATCGCCGCCGGCCAGCTCCGGGTACTCCTCGTAGAAGTCCTGGTACGAATAGCCCACCGTGACGTCGAAGCGGCTGTCCACGGCGTCGAGCCGGGTGTCGTAATTCGCAAAGGCGTCGAAGAGCGTGTTCAGCCGCGTGAACGTGGCGCGCTCGATGCGCCCCGGATTGTCCGACTCCGCCTGCCCTTTCAGGAACGTAGGCGCGAAGAACTCACGCTCGCCCGTGGTGACGTCGTAGCCCAGGACGGCGCGCAGGCTCAGGCCATCAAGGAAAGGCATCTCGTACTCGGCGTCCACGCTGCCGAGGCTGCGGTACGTCGTCCCTTCGTTGCGCGTGAGGATGTACTCGGCCACGGGGTTGTTCTCCGAGAGGTTCGACCCGTCCCACTCAAAAAAGCCGCCGAAGGGGCTGTCGAGGTCGCGGATGGGCTGCGTGGGCGCAAAGCTTGCCGCGCCGCCCACGACGCCCGCCTCGAAGTCGTCCTTCGTCTGCGACCCGCGCACGCTCGTGCTGATGGAGAGGCGCTCGTCGAAGAGGCTCTGGTCGTACGAGAGCGAGAGGCTCGTGCGCTGCGTGGCCGAGGACTGCAAGATGCCCTCCTGGTCGAGGTAGCCGAGCGAGAAGCGCAGGCTCGCGTCCTCGAACCCGCGCGAGAGGCTCAGCGTGTGCTCCTGGCCATAGCCCGTGCGCAAGACGGCGTCCTGCCAGTCCGTTGTGGCATCGCCCAGGCGGCTCATCAGGCTCGTCGGGTCGCGGTCTTGGAAGATCTCCCCGGCGTCGGCGCGCTGGACGACCTCCCTGAACTGCGCCGCGTCGAGCACGTCGATGCCGTCTTGGATCGTAGAGGCTTGCGCCTCGCCCGTGTAGGCGACCTGCACGCCGTCGGTCGAGCCGTCTTTCGTCTGGATCAAGATGACGCCGTTGGCCCCGCGCGAGCCGTAGATGGCCGTCGCCGAGGCGTCTTTGAGGACGGTGACCGAGGCGACGTCGTCCGGGTTGAGGAAGTTGAGCGGGTTGCGGCTTCCCTGGATGCCCTCGTTGCTGATGGGCACGCCGTCAATCACGAAAAGCGGCGCACTCGAAGCGTTCACCGACGTCGCCCCGCGGATGCGGATGAGGTTGCCCGCGCCCGGCGCCCCGTTCGGCGCCGAGACCTGCACGCCGGCGATCTTCCCGGAGATGAGCTGCTCCGGCCCCACGCTCGAGGCCGCGTTAAACCCCTCGGCCGTCACCGTCGAGATCACGCCCGTGACGTCGCGCGCCTCCTGCTCGCCGTACCCGATCACGACGAGGTCCTCGAGCTGCGCCGCCGAGATCCCAAGCGCCACGTCGATGACGGAGCGCCCGGCGATGGCCACCGTCTGCGGCTCGTAGCCCACGAACGAGAACGTAAGCGAGTCGGCCGTCTCAGGGACGGAGAGCGCGTACGACCCGTCGGCGCCCGTGGCCGTGCCGATGGTCGTGCCCGGCACGACGATGTTGGCGCCGGGGATGGGCAGGCCGTCGTCGGCGTCGGTAACGGTGCCGGTGATCTCCTGCTGCTGCGCCAGCGCCGGCGCCGCGCCGAAGAGCGCGCTGGCGACGAGCAGGAGAAGGAGGTGAAGGCTGCGTCGCGTGTACTTCATGGTCGCTTCTGAAGTTGGGATTCGGAGAGGGCATTCAAGGGACGGGTACTGCAGCGTGCGCCGGACAGGCCCGCGAAGTATGAAGAAGGTGTAAGCGCTTACACGTCGGCCGCAGCATTTTTAATCGAGGACGTGGCTGGAGCGGCGAGCGCAACCGTCCGGAAGCAGGCGGCTGTACGGGAAAGGAAAAAGAACTTCGAGTAGCGAACGCGATATCCATTCGCTACGGTGCTGCCAAGACCGCGCTTCGCCTAAAGATGGGAGGCGATGAAGCAGGGCGCGATGCTGTAAGCGCTTACATCCTTAACACCAAGGAAACAATCTTCGACCCCAATGTCAAGCAAGGGGACGAATATTTACCTCTGTCGAACAGCCCGCTGCTGCTGCCCCTCAGCCCTGATCTATGCCTCTTCCCCAAACGCCGTCACCACCACGGTGCGCCGGCCGCCGCTGTTGCGGTGCTCGCAGAGGTAGAGGCCCTGCCACGTGCCCAGCATCAGCTTGCCGTCCTTGATTGGGACGGAAAGGCTGCTGCCTAAGAGCGAGGCCTTGATGTGCGCAGGCATGTCGTCCGGGCCTTCGACGGTGTGGTCGAAGTGCTCGGCGCCGTCGGGCACCATGCGGTTGAAGTGCCGCTCGAAGTCCGCGCGCACGGCTGGGCTGGCGTTCTCGCTCAGCGTGAGCGACGCCGAGGTGTGCTGGATGAAGAAGTGCGCCAGGCCCGTTTTTATTTCTTGCAGACCGGGCACCTTTTCGAGCACCTCATCCGTGACGAGGTGGAAGCCACGCGGGCGCGCTTCGAGGGTGACTTTTTCCTGTATCCAAGGCATGGTTTCGAGAGAAAAGATTCGCAAGATTGAAAGTAGGGGCACGATATATCGTGCCCCTACGGCACCACCACGTCGAGCCACACGGGGAAGTGGTCGCTCGCCTGCGCCTCTTCCGCGAAGGCACCGGTAGGCCGCCACACGCCCGCGCCCAGAACGCGCAGGTTCTCAGAAGGCAGCACGTAGTCGGCGCGCTGGCCCCAGCGGGCGGTGTCGTCGGCGTCGAGGCTGGGGAACGGCTCTTGGCCGGCGGGCGTGGCGCGCGGCGCTTCTCCGGCGCCAATGCGTGGATGGCCGAGAAGCAGACGGATGGCGCGGCCGGCGCCTTCGTCCGGGTCGCTGTTGAGGTCGCCCACAAGGACGAAGGGCGCGTCTTCTGTAAGGCCACCTGTGTGTCCGGCGTCGTCGTAGAGCGCCTCGGAGCCGGAGAGGTACTCCGCCCAGAACTTTATCTCATCGCGGTTGCGGCGGACGTTTCTTTGCTCCGGGCCGTCGAAGGCGGGCGGCGTGGGGTGGCTCGCCAGGACGTGCAGTACCGCGCCCGAGGGCAGGCGCACGGGCACGTCCCAATGGCTTTTCGAGGAGAGGCGGAATGCTTTCTCTTCTTCCTCCGAATACCAGCCTTCACCCGTCTCGGGGTCTTCAGGCAGCGCGGCGCCAGGGAGATCGGCCCATCGGAAAAGCTGGAACGTGCGGGCCGAGTCGCGCAGGATCTCCAGCCCCTCGCGCACGAAGAGGGCCATGCCGTACTGCCCCGGAAACGTGCCAAAGCCGAAGGCATCGCCGCCGTAGGCGCGGCCCTCGGCGGTTTGCGGGGCTGGCGCGCCGTCGGGGCCGGGCGGCGGCGCGGCGGGCACGGCCGTCACCGTGTCGCGGTTGTTGTCGAGGTCGAAGCCGCTGGCGAGGCCGGTGTTCGTCGGCGCGATGAAGGCGGTGTAGCGGAGGGGCTGGAGGCTGTCGGCCTGCGCCGTGGCGAGGAAATTTTCCACAAAGCGGCGGGCGTTGAGGCCCTGCGGCTCGCCCGCGCGGTAGCCGGGGGCGCCGGGCTGGTCGTACGCCATCTCGTTGACGAGGAGGATGTCGGGCCGCAGGTGCTGGATCACGGCGGCGGCTTTTTGCAGGCGCGGGTGCTGCGGGTTGCGCAGGTCTTCGGTGCGGATGTCCTCGATGTTGTACGTCATCACGCGGAGCGTGTCGGCGGGCACAGCGATACTGGCGTGGGCGGGAACCACGACAAGGAACAGGACCAAGGCGCGCAGGGCGTTGAGCATCATGCGAAATAAAAACTACGGAATGCCGATGAGCTTGTGCGTCTGCAGGCTGAGGCGCCGGCGTGCTCATTTCTCCGAAGGCAGCAGCGGCCTGAGCTGGTCATGAAGGAGCGGGATGTCAAGCGTGACCGTATCCCACACCACGTCGAGATCAACGGTGTCGTATCCATGAATCACACGGTCCCTCATGCGCGCGGCGGCCTTCCACGGGATGTGGTCGTGGCGCGCCTTGAACGCTCCGGACAGCCGCTTCACCGCCTCGCCAAGCACCAGGATCTGGTGCAGAATGGCCGATTGAACGAGCTTGTTTCGCTTAAAATCCGCTCGCCCCTCCACCTCCGCTCGGAAGCTGCGGATGAGCCGCAGAGCCTCTGCGAGGTCGAGTAGCGTGGCCTCATCTCTGCTCATCGCCACCTCGCCGAAACAGAGGCTGTGCAGAGGACAGAATCGCCCGACGCCGAATCCAGTTGTGGCTTTCTTCCACGGCGCGGCGCGTCATCAGGTCAACGGGTCGCTCGAAAAGCGCCTCCAGCTCATCTTCCATCTGCATCATGTCGAGGAGGCCGTGCCGGGTCCCCGGCGCGAAGGAAACGAGCAGGTCCACGTCGCTCTGTGGTCCGAAGTCGGCGCGCAGGCCCGAGCCGAAGATCGCCAGTTCCGCGACCTCCCACCGCCGGCAGAAAGCCGCCAGCGCTTCATCTGAAACAAGCGTGGACAGAGCAGGCATGGCTGGAATTTACGGAATGCCGATGAGCTTGTGCGTCTGCAAACTGAGGCGCCAGCGCGGATTTTCCAGACAGTAGCGGACGGCGGCCTGCGTGTTCGCCTCGGCGTGCGGGCCGTCCATCGGCTGGAGGAAAAAATGATCGAACGCCAGTCCCTCGAACCGTTCCGGCATGGCTTCTTTTTGCGGGAAGACGAGCTTGAGTTCGTCGCCCGTGGTGAGAACGAGGTCCGCGCCGGCCTTGGGGCTGACGCAGATCCAGTCGAGGCCGGGCGGCGCTTTTTGCGTGCCGTTCGTTTCCACGGCCACCGCGAAGCCCTCGGCGTGGAGCGCCTCGATGAGCGATGCGTCAAGCTGCAAGAGCGGCTCGCCGCCCGTGCACACGACGTACGGCCGGGCGCCGCTCCCCTCCGCCTCCGCCGGCCCGTGCGCTTTGGCGGCCTCGGCCAGCGCCTCGGCCGTGCGGAACTTGCCGCCGCCCGGCCCATCGGTGCCGACGAAGTCCGTGTCGCAAAACGGGCAGATGGCGCGGTGGCGGTCCTGCTCGCGTCCCGTCCACAGGTTGCACCCAGCGAAGCGCAGGAACACAGCCGGGCGGCCTGCCTGCGCCCCCTCGCCCTGGAGCGTGTAGTAGATTTCCTTGACGGCGTAGCTCATGGGATGGAAACGGCGGACGAATGACCACCGACGACCTCTCGGGAAGCTGAATCGTCAGCCGTCCATCGTCGGTCGTCTTTTCGTCATCCAACAGGCGGCGCGGCGCGGGGTTCATCAGCAAAAGAGCGGCGGAACGCGCGGGGCGGCGCTTTCGTCCGAAGGGGACCGACCTTCTCGCGTTTTGCGCCGTTTGCCGGCTTCTTTTTCTTTCCGATCTTCTCAGGCTATGGCTTCTTCCTTTAACGGCAACGGGCGCGCCGTGGTGCTCGTGGACGGCTGCCGGCTTCCCTTCCAGCCCGCCGGCACGCGCTACGCCGACCTCACCTCCTACGACATGGGGCGGATGGTCCTCAAAGGCCTCCTCCAGCGCACCGGCCTCGACCCCGCCGCCGTGGACCGCGTGACGATGGGCACCGTCATCCAGAATGCCGAGACCTCGAACGTGGCGCGCGAGGCCGCCCTCGGCGCCGGCTTCCCCAACACGGTCCCGGCCTTTACCGTGACGATGGCGTGCATCTCGTCGAACCAGGCCATCACCTCCGGCGCCGAACTCATCGGGAGCGCGCGGGCCGACATCGTCGTGGCCGGCGGTACGGAGACGCTTTCCGACCCGCCCATCCGCGTCAAGCGCAGCGTGCGCAAGCGCCTCTTCGCCTCGCGCAAGGCGAAGTCCGCGGGCGACTACCTCCAGCTCGTGCGCGGCCTCGGCCCCGGCGACCTTCTGCCGGAGATGCCCGCCATCGCCGAGTATTCCACGGGCGAGACGATGGGCGAGAGCGCCGACAAGCTCGCCGCCGCGTTCGAGGTCTCGCGCGAGGCGCAGGACGCCTACGCGCTCCGCTCGCACCAGAAAGCTGCCCAGGCGCGCGACGCCGGCCACCTCGCCGAGGAACTCGTCCCCACCACCGCCCCGCCCGACTTCGAGCCGATCACCGAGGACCACGGCATCCGCGACGACACGAGCATGGCGAAGTTAGAGAAGCTCTCGCCGGCCTTCGTCAAGCCCTACGGCACCGTCACCGCCGGGAACGCCTCGCCCTTGACCGACGGCGCCTCGGCGGTGCTTTTGATGTCTGAGGAGAAGGCGAAAGAGCTGGGTTATACGCCGCGCGCCGTGCTGCGCGAGTACGTCTACGTCGCCCAGGACCCCGGCGAGGAGCTTTTGCTCGGCCCCGCCTACGCCATGCCGCAGGTGCTGGCGGCGGCGGGCCTCTCGAAAGACGACGTGGATGTGTTCGAGCTGCACGAGGCGTTCGCCGGGCAGGTGCTGGCCGTGCTGCGCGCGTGCGAGTCGGAAGCGTTCGCCCGCAAGAACCGCGACGGCGCCACGCCCATGGGCGAGATCCCGATGGAAAAGCTTAACACGTGGGGCGGCTCGGTGTCGCTTGGGCATCCGTTCGGCGCCACGGGGGCGCGGCTCGTCACCACCGCCGCGCACCGGCTCCACGCCGAGGACGGGCAGTGGGCGCTCGTCTCGGCCTGCGCCGCCGGCGGCCTCGGCCACGCCATGCTCGTGGAGCGCTACGACGGGTGACGCCGCCTGAGGGCGTGGCGCCTCGCGCCCCTACCGCCGCTCTCCAGGCATAGCGCCTGAAACCCACCGTACCGCCCGCTGCCTTTGGGCATGATGCACCACAGGCATGACCTTCGGCCTAATCATGCCCCTACGTCTTGATCTTGCGTTTTCGCCTTTTGCTGTACGGGCACACCGCCGGTGTGCCCCTACGTCCGAATCTTGCAACCCCGCTAAGCCTCATGGAAACGACCGCTCCGCACCCCGACGCCCGCCCGATCCCGATGGAAACCAACCTCCTCAGCGTCGAGGTCGAGGATGGCGTGGCCGTCGTCTGGATGGACGACGCCGACAGCCGCGTCAACACCATCTCGCCGGCCATGCTCGACGCCATCGGCGAGGCGTTCGACGTGATCCAGCACGAGTCGGCGGCGCAGGCGGCGGTGTTCATCAGCGGAAAAGAAGACACGTTCATCGCCGGGGCGGACCTGAAGGTGCTGCAACAGTTCGACAGACCGGAAGCGGCCGAGGCACTCAGCCGCACCTCGCATCGGCTCCTGGAACGCGTGGAGCGGATCGGGAAGCCCGTCGTGGCGGCCATCCACGGGCCGGCCATGGGCGGCGGGCTGGAGCTGGCGCTCGCCTGCACGTACCGCATCGCCACACACCATCCGAAGACGAAGCTGGCCCTGCCGGAGGTGCAGCTTGGCCTCTTGCCCGGCGGCGGCGGGACGCAGAACCTGCCGCGCCTCGTGGGCCTGCAACAGGCGTTCGAGATGATGCTCACGGGGAAGACCGTCTACCCGAAAAAGGCCAAGCGCATCGGCCTCGTGGACGCGCTCATCCACAAGCCGGGTCTCCTGCACGCGGCCACGACCGCCGCCCGCCAGCTTGCCGACGGCTCGCTCGACGTAGACCGCGACCCGCTCTCGCTCACGGATCGGCTCCTGGAGAGCAACACGCTCAGCCGCCGCTACATCTACCAGCAGGCCGAGAAGAACGTCCAGAAAAAGACGCGCGGCAACTACCCGGCGCCGTTCAAGATCATCGAATGCGTCCGCGCCGGCCTCGAAGACGGGCGTGAGCGGGGCCTGGAGATGGAGGCGCGTTATTTTGGCGAGCTGGCCTTTACCCCGGAGTCGAAGGCTTTGGTGAGCCTCTTTTTCGCCAAGCAGGGCGCCGAGAAGAACCCACTCCAGGACCAAGCGCGCGCGGTGCGGACGGTGGGCGTCCTGGGCGCGGCCGGCCTCATGGGCGCGGGCATCGCGCAGGTGAGCGCCGAGAACGGCTATAACGTCTTGCTCAAAGACCAGGACTTCGCGCACGCCGCCCAAGGCCGCAAGCACATCTGGGAGCGCCTGAGCCGGAAGGCCGGCAAAGGCATCCTCTCCGACTTCGAGCGCGACCAGATCCTCGAGCGCGCCCGCCCGGTGGCCGGCTACGACGCCTTCGCCGAGGCCGACCTCGTGATCGAGGCCGTGCCCGAAAGCCTCGACCTCAAGCACCGCGTCCTGCGCGACGTGGAGAACGCCGCACCCGAAGAGTGCATCTTCGCCTCGAACACCTCCTCCATCCCCATCGCCGATCTGGCAAGCGCCTCGGCGCGCCCCGAAAACGTCCTCGGGATGCACTACTTCTCCCCCGTGCCGAGCATCCCGCTCTTGGAGATCATCGCCACCGAGGACACCTCCGACGAGGCGCTGGCGACGGCCTACGCCGTGGGCCTGCGGCAGGGGAAGACGCCCATCGTCGTCCAGGACGGCCCCGGCTTTTACACCACGCGCATCCTAGCGCTGTACATGAACGAGGCGCTCCTGCTTTTAGAAGAAGGCGCCGACGCCGAGCAGATCGACGCCGTGATGATGGACTTCGGCTTCCCGATGGGGCCGTTCGAGCTGTTCGACCTCGTGGGCATCGACGTGGCGGCGAAGATCACGGAGGTCATGAGCCGCTATTTTGAGAAGGGGAGCTTCGCCGGGCGCGCGTTCCAGACGAGCGGCTCGGCCGCAACGCTCGCGCAGGCGGGCTACCTTGGCCAGAAAAGCGGCACGGGCTTCTACCACTACGAAGAGGACGACAAGGGACGCGACCAGAAGAAGGGTTTCAACGAGGACATCTACGGCTTCTTCGGCGGGGCGAGCCGGACGAAGCGCGCCCCGGCCGCCATCCAGGAACGCCTGGCCTTGACGATGATGGGCGAGGCGATTCACTGCCTCCAGGACGGCATCCTCCGCTCGCCCACGGACGGCGACTTAGGCGCGGTCTTCGGCCTCGGTTTCCCGCCCTTCCGCGGCGGCCCCTTCCGCTACGCCGACCGCGAGACGCCGCAGGCCCTCCTCACGCGCTTCGAGCGCCTGCAAAAAGCGCACGGCGAGCGCTTCCGCCCGCCGCAGCTTTTGCGCGAGAAGGCCGAAAGCGGCGAGCGGTTTCACGACGGGTAGGCGTCTGTTTGCGAGCCGACTGCATGTTATGCTTACGCGAACACCCGATACGGTGCACGCCGCCCCTGAGGAGGGGCATCTACCCACACGAGGGTGCTCTGGATCACGACGTCTCGCTCCGGGCGGTTAGCACTTGACAGCTGCGCTTCCGTACGAATTATCGGTTCGGTTATGAAGATTGCAAAGCTTGCACTGCTCCTTCTCACAGTCCTCCCATCGGTTAGCGCGTTTGCGCAGAACCACGAATTCTACAAATTCCGTGCGCTGGGAGAGCAAGCCGTATCATCCGTTCTTGAAGCCACGTCTAACACCTACTGGATCACCACCTACGACGGAATCCTTCGGATCGATCTGGACAGCGACTCCCTCTTCTCCATCAAACCAGACGATGGAGGGCAGGGCCACGCATTCACCGATCTTACGAAAGATCCTCGCGGACAGCTATGGATTACCGGACGTAATGCCTTGGTGCGTTTCGATGGAGAACGCTGGTACCGCGTACCCCTGAAAAAAGAGACAGACCTTCTCGTAGGCTTGGCCTCGGATTCGAAAGGAAACATTTGGGTGGCAGGCGGCCTGGGGAAGCTGGACCCTTTAGTCCTGAAGCTGTCAGGACGGCGCGCGACGCATTTTGGAGTTGCCCACGGTCTGATCCAAGGTCGGATTTCGGCCCTCTTGGTGGATCGCCTTGATCAGGTGTGGACAGCGACGGAGTTTGGACTCAACGTGTTTGACGGACAATCGTGGGACGTGGTGGAAGCTGATGAAGCCGGCAAGCACTTGAGTAGAATGACCGATCTTTATCAAGGCAAGGACGAGCAAATATGGGCCGCGTCAGCCTTCGGTGAAGTCTTCGAGATTGATCCGAGACGCCAGTCCGCGAGAGAAATAAGACCCGTGCCGCCGTTAGAAGAGCTTTATCACGTTGCCAGCTTTGAGGGAGAGGTCTGGGTTGCGTCGAAGCATTCGCTTGCAAGACTGAAAGGGGGAAAGTGGAAAAGAGTCTCGGTGTTTGCCCCGAACTCAGAAGCGGAATTCTTGGATATGAGTTTCTCGCGCGATGGACGTTTGCTGCTTGGCACAACGAAAGGTTTAGTGGTACGCGACAGAGAGTGAAGAGAGGCCAGCGCACTGTCCACGGCTCAAGGAGTTGACAGAGAAGCTCGGCAGGGACGACCTCTGCCCCTGCGGTTCCGGTCGCCGGTTTAAGAAGTGGTGCCTGAGGAGCGGCCGGTACGACGACGCCCTCCGCGCTCACCACTTTTAGAGAAAAGGACTGAGTGCATAGGCAAATCCGAAGTGACGGGTTGCCATTGCGAGCGCCGCGAAAGCCTGTCCCGCTCTACGGGGCAATCTCCTCCGGAATGTCACAGGGCTTGACGAGATTGCCGCGTCGCCTCTCGGCTCCCCGGTGCCGGGGCAGGCTTTCGCCATGACAGCTTATCAATTAGAGCTTGCCTGAGCACTGAGCCGCTACCAGACTGAACCAGCGACCACTGCAAGTCAAACACGAAACGCCCGCAGCAGGCATCGCGCCTTGCTGCGGGCGTTTGCGCCCTGCGGAGAAGGAGCGGCGAATTTACCGCTCGCCGTCTTCCTCCATCTCCTCGCCGTGGACCTCCTCGCCGCCGGGGGAAACGAGGTACCACTCGGCGCCGAAGCCCATCACGTCCTGGCCCTGCGTCTGGCCGGGGCCTGCGTCGCGGGCGAAGTAGTAGAGCGGATGACCGCCGTAGGTGACCTGCATCTGCCCGTCCTCGCGCTCGAGCGTGCCGAGCATGTTGGCCTCTACGCCGCTGCCGGCTTGCGGCTCGCCTTGCGTGAAGAGCGGCGGCCACGCCTCAGCGCAGGCGTCGTAGCACGCGCTCGTACCGGCCGAGTCGGCTTTGAAGAGGTAGAGGGCGCGGCCCTCGGCATCGGTGAGGTAGGTGCCGAGTTCGGCGTCTTCGGCCGTCATGAGGCGCGCGCTGCCGCCGGCGCCCTGCATCGTCGTGTCCGATGGCGTGGCGGCGCCCACTGACGCAGCGTCAGACGCCATCGTCGTCGCGTCCGCGTCCATTGAGGTGTCGGGGTCCGCCATCTCGGACTCCATCATCGATGTGTCAGGCGGCGCCGTGGCGGTGTCGGGAGGCATCTCCGTCTCCTCATCATCGGCCATCTCCATCTCCCCGTCTCGCGTCATCTGCATGGCGGCGGTGGTATCGGCCATGCCCGTGTCGGACATCGCGCCAGAGCCGAAGGCGCTCTGGAGGCGGCGCGCGGCCAGGTCCTGCGCCTCGGCGGCCTGCTCTAAAAGCGCGGCCATGCCGAAGAACTCGTGCGTGACGCCGCCGAACGTCTGCTGCTCCACATCGACGCCGGCCTCTTCAAGACGTTGCGCCAGCGCTTCGCCTTCGGCGCGGAGCGGGTCGATCTCGGCGTTGATGATGGTCGTGGAGGGGAAATCGCCGGTGTACTCGGCGTCTACGAGGGCGATGAGCGGGCGCTCGTTCTGCTGCCAGCGCGGCGTGTAGCGGTCGAAGAACCACTCCATGAGCGGGCGGTTGAGCGGGACGGCGTTGGCGTACTCGTCGTACGACTCCGACTGGACGTCGCCGTCGGCCACGGGGTAGACGGCCAGGACGTGCGCGGGCATCGGGGCGCCGCGCTCTTCGGCCATGAGCGCCACGGCCACGGCGAGGTTGCCGCCCGCGCTCTCGCCCGCGGTGGCGATGCGCTCGGGGTCGCCGCCGAGGCTGTCGGCGTTTTCGGTGACCCACTGGTAGGCGGCAAAGGCGTCCTCATGCGCGGTGGGGTACTCGTGCTCCGGCGCTTGCCGGTACGCCACGGAGACGACCACGGCGCCCGTCTTGGCCGCCAGCGCCTCGGCCGAGGCCTCGTACGTGTCCAAATCGGCGATGACCCAGCCGCCGCCGTGGTAGTAAACGATGACGGGAAGCGGCTCCTCGCCCGCGTCGAGCGGCGTGTACGTGCGCACGAGCAGGCCGTCTTCCGGACCGACATCGAGGACGCGGTGGGCGACGTCCGTCTGCGGCTGCTGCGCCGGGGGGCCGGTTTTTGCGAGCAGCTCGAGCACGGCTCCGGCCGGCAGCACGGCGTTTCTGAGCTGGAAGGCGGAGAGCTGCGTGAGCGGCGTAGGCGGCTCGGAGGCGAGGAACTGCTCGATCACGGCCAGCATCTGCGGGTCAATCGTGGGCGCCCACTCCGGCTCCGGGCCGGCGGGCTGAATCTGCATCGGGTCGGAGGCCTGTACGTCCGGGCCGAGGTTCGGCTCAGCGCCTTGCGCCTGCGCAGGCTGCGGCAGAGCGCCGATCAGCATAAAGGCGGCCAGCGCCGCAGCGCAAAGCCGGCGGGTCTTCAGGAGTAGCGTATTCATAGCGGGGAGCGGGGAAATCTGTGATGTGGCGAATGGGCCGGCGGGGGACGTACCTACCGCGCAGCCTGTGCTTGCTTTGCCTTTGCATGTTCCGTCTCCACTTACTCTGCCCCGACAGGCTATCTTCTAACGAGCGGTAATGGAGCCAAAGCGAGACGCGAGGCGTCGAATGCAGACCTTGAAGCACTTTGCCGAGTGTCAGTTCGCCGAGTGGCAATGTAGTTGCTTAAGGGTCACATGCGCGTAGGCGAGGTAACGCCCGGCCAGCGCTTTACGCCTGCTCAGCCAGCGCCGCCTCGGCAGAGATCGCCTGCACGCCGGCCCCGTTCATCGCCTTCCACGCCTCGGCCAGCGAGCCGTCCTGGTCGATGCCGCGCGTGGCGTCCTCAATGACGAACACGCCGAAGCCCTCTTTCCGCCCGTCCACCGCCGACCACCGCACGCAGAAGTCCGCCGCGAGGCCGCAGAGGTAGAGCGCCTCGATGCCGCGCTCGCGCAGGTAGCTCGTCAGGCCGGTGGGCGTTTCGTGGTCGTTCTCGTAGAAGGCGGAGTACGAGTCGATCTCCGGCCGGAAACCTTTGCGGAGGATCAGTTCGGTGCGCGTGGTGTCGAGGTCGGGGTGGAACGCCGCGCCCTCGGTGCCCTGGATGCAGTGGTCGGGCCAGAGGATCTGCTCGCCGTAGTCCATCCGGATAGAATCCATCGGCGCCTTGCCGTCGTGGGCGGAGGCGAAGGAGCGGTGGCCGGCGGGGTGCCAGTCCTGCGTCTGGAGCACGTGGTCGAAGCGCTCGGCCAGGCGGTTGACGGTGGGGACGATCTCGTCGCCCTCGGGCACGGCCAAGGCGCCGCCGGGACAGAAGTCGTTTTGCAGGTCGATGATGAGCAGGGCGCTTTTCATGGGAGCGGGGGTGGGAAAACGGGGAAGGGCACGCGGGAATCTTGCGCGGCGGGGTCCGTGTTTGGTAGATCGGCGCGCGGCGAGCGGTTCCGCGCGCCGTTGCCACCCCGAGGCCGCGCGGCATCGTCGTCCCTGCCGCGCGCAGAAGCCGCCTTGCGAACCTCCTGCTGCCCCGTTCGTTAACGGCGTTAACTTCTTTCAAGAGGGCGTGACGTACCAGAGGCATGACCTTCGGCCTCATCACGCCCCTACGCCGCCCCTGCTCGCCCGCTTCCCCCCTTCCTGATCATGGCCGACGCCCCCGCCGTTTCCACCGCCGCGCACGATGCTCCCGCCGATGCCTCCGAGGACGCCATCGCCCGCGCGTTTGCGGCACAGCGCGCGTTCCAGCGGACCACCGAGCGCACCACGGCTGACGAGCGCATCGCCCGGCTGCGGCTCTTGCGCAAGACGCTCGTCAAGCGCCGCGCCGACCTCCAGGCCGCCTGCTACGCCGACTTCCGCAAGCCGCCCGAGGAGGTGGACCTCTCCGAGATCCGCCCCACGCTCGACGAGATCGACTACGCCGTCAAGCATCTCAAAAGCTGGATGAAGTCCAGGCGCGTCTCCACGCCCCCCGTGCTTTTGGGGACGGTCTCGGAGGTGCGCTACGAGCCGAAGGGCGTCGTGCTCATCATCGCGCCGTGGAACTACCCGGTTACGCTCACGCTCGGCCCGCTCGTCTCGGCCTTGGCGGCCGGCAACAGCGCCATCGTGAAGCCGTCCGAGATGACGCCGAACGTCTCTGCGCTTTTAGAGGAAATCGTAGAGGCGTGCTTCGATCCGCGCGAGGTTACGCTCTTCGAGGGCGATAAGGCCGTGGCCGAGGCGCTTCTGCAAAAACCGTTTGACCACATCTTCTTTACCGGCAGCCCGGAGATCGGGAAGCGCGTGATGAAGGCGGCGGCGGAGCATCTGGCTTCCGTCACGCTCGAGCTGGGCGGCAAGTCGCCCGCGATTGTGGATGAGACGGCGGACGTGGAGGACGCCGCGCGTAAGATCGCCTGGGGTAAGTTCACCAACGCGGGGCAGACGTGCATCGCGCCTGACTACGTGCTCGTCCACGAAAGCCAAGAAGCCGATCTTGTCGCAGCGCTCGGCCAGTCCATCCGCAGTTTCTACGGTGAGACGCCCGACGCGCGTCAGACGACGCCCGACTACGCGCGCCTCGTCAACGAGAAGCACTTCGAGCGCGTCCAATCGCTTTTGGAAGAGGCCACCGCGGACGGCGCCCGCATCGCCGCTGGCGGCCAGGCCAGTGCCGAGGAGCGCTACCTCGCCCCCACCGTCTTGACGGATGTGCCGCGCGAGAGCCGCATCATGGACGAAGAAATCTTCGGCCCCGTGCTGCCCGTCCTCACGTACGAGCGTCTGCCCGAAGCGCTCGACCTCATCAACGAGAGGCCCAACCCGCTGGCCCTCTACCTCTTCACCAGCGATGGCGCGCGCGCCAACGAGGTGCTGGAGCGCACGAGCACCGGCGGCACGGCCATCAACGAGACGATCCTGCACTACCTCAACCCGGCGCTGCCGTTTGGCGGGGCGGGGTACAGCGGCATCGGGCGCAGCCACGGCGAGGCCGGCTTCAAGGCCTTCTCGAACGAGCGCGCCGTCCTCAGGCGCACGCTCGGCTCCGCCGCCGTGCAGTTCCTGTATCCGCCCTACGGTTCTGCCGCCCGCCGGATCATCGACGGCGTGATGCGCTGGCTTTAGGTGTGGAGGTATGGAAGTGTGGATGTGGTTTTGGGCGAGCGGCAAACACGTCCACACTTTTCTACTTCCACGCATCCATACCCGCCCGGAAGGGCACAACGCTACTGCTTCTAAAGACGCTTCTCAAAGATGAAAACCACGAAGTCAGCAGCCTACGACTACGTCATCGTCGGGGCCGGGTCGGCGGGGTGCGTCCTGGCGCGCCGGCTCTCGGAGGACGCCTCGGCGCGCGTCCTGCTCGTGGAGGCGGGCGGCGAGGACTTCAGCCAGGAGGTCCACATCCCGGCCGCCTTCTCGAAGCTCTTTAAGACGGAGCACGACTGGAACTTTTCTACGGCTCCGCAGCCGCACATGAACCGGCGCCGGCTCTACTGGCCGCGCGGGAAGATGCTCGGCGGCTCGTCCTCGATCAACGCCATGATCTACATGCGCGGCCACCCGGCCGACTACGACGGCTGGGCCGATGCGACCGGCGACGCCTCGTGGCGCTACGAGGCCGTCTTGCCCTACTTCAAAAAGCTGGAGACGAACGAACGCGGCGCTTCGGCCTACCACGGTGCCGGCGGCCCGCTGAGCGTGGCCGACCTGCGCGACCCCAGCCCGATGGCACGCGCCTTCGTCCGCGCCGGCATCGAGGCCGGGCTGCCGTTCAACCCCGACTTCAACGGCGCGCGGCAGGAAGGCGTGGGCCTGAACCAGGTCACGCAGAAGGGCGGCGCGCGCCACTCCGCCGCCGCGGCCTACCTCGCCCCCGTCCGCGGGCGGCGCAACCTGACGGTGCTTACCGGCGCGCACGCCACGCGCGTCCTGGTAGGAGACGGGCGCGCCATCGGCCTCGCCTACACGCGCGGCGGCAAGGAGGAGGAAACCGTCCGCGCCCGGCGCGAGGTGATCCTGAGCGCGGGCGCCGTCGGCTCGCCGCACCTCCTGATGCTTTCGGGGATCGGCCCGGCGGCGCATCTGCGCGAGCGCGGCCTTCCAGTGGTGCGTGACGTGCCGGGCGTGGGACAGAACCTGCAAGACCACCTCGTGGCCGGCGTGATGCGCCGCTCGACCGCCCCCCTCCGCCTCACGCGCGCCGAGAGCCTGCCGAACGTTTTCCGCTACCTCGTGAACCAGAGCGGGCCGCTCTCCTCCAACGTGGCCGAGGCGTGCGCCTTCACCACCACGCGCCCCGGCCTCGCGGCGCCCGACCTCCAGTTCCACTTCGCGCCCGTCTCCTTCCTCGACCACGGCCTCGAAGCGCCTGAGGAGGACGCCCTCTCCATCGGCGCGACGCTCTTGCAGCCGGGGAGCCGCGGCCACCTCGCCCTCGCCTCGCCCGACCCGCGCGCCGCGCCCGTCATCCAGCCCCGCTATCTCTCCGACGAAGAAGACCTGCGCGTCTTGACCGAAGGGGTGAAGCTCGCCCGGAAAATCTTCGCGCAGCGGTCTTTCGCCCGGCGCGTGGGCGAGGAGCTGCTGCCGGGGCCGGCGTTTTCAAACGCGGGCGAGGCGGGCCTCAAGGCCTACGTCCGCGAAAGGGCCGAGACGATCTACCACCCCGTGGGCACCTGCGCGATGGGCACGGATGACAGCGCCGTGGTGGATGCCGAGTTGCGCGTGCGCGGCCTCGACGGCCTGCGCGTGGTGGACGCCTCGGTGATGCCCCGCATCGTGCGCGGCAACACGAACGTTCCCGTCATCATGCTGGCCGAAAAAGCCGCCGACTTGATCTCAGGGGCGCCGCAGCCGGAGCAGGCCGGCATAGCGGAGGCCGCGGCGTAGCACACAAGCCCTTCCGGGTGCTCTGGCCGGAGTCAGTTAATGATCTATGCCACCTATGACCTTGTCATCCTGAACGAACGTGAAGGATCTCAACGCCCCTGTTCAATTCTATCGCTGCCGTTGTAATGCGTGAAGAAGCCGAGCTGAGATCCTTCGCTCCGCTCAGGATGACTCGTCACCTTGAGCTTGCCGGAGCGCCAAAGCCCATGCCGAACGAACGAGCGCCCTTCTCGGGGCAGCACCGCTCGCAAGAGCGCGGCGCTAAGGCCTGCGCTGCTCTGAGATCCACGCTTCGATCTTCGGGATCAGCCGAGGATGCCGGTCGGCCAGGTGCAGCGCGAGCGCGCGAAGCTGCTCTTCATCCAGCCCGCCCAGCGCCTCTTCCAGCGCCGGGCGCTCCGCCACCCGCTCCGGCGCGCGCAGCACCGTCAGCAGCACAGCCGCCACGTGCTTGCACCAGCCCTCCCATTCATATGGGCAGCTGCACCGCGCCTCGCCGATGGACCCCGCGGCAAAACGGATGCGCACCAGATAAGGCCGAACCTCGCTGCCCGCTACGGCCGCGTGCAGCACGTCTCCGCGTAGCGTCAGGCGGCCGACCGCGCGCTGCTGTGCGTACTTCACCCCGCGCTCAAACACCTTCGGCGTCGTCCGCGCCTGTACGTCGGCTTCGGTGAACGGGAAAGGCGGCATCGTTTTACCTGTTGGTCAAGTCACGTCCTCGCGCCGGGTGTCTTCGATCTCCAGGGCGAAGTCGGGGCCGAAGGCGGTGGCGGGCGTCTGGAACCCCGGCTCGGCTGCGCCGGCGCGCACCTTTTCCACGGCAGCCAGCGCCGAGCGCGCGGTGAAGGTGTAGCCCTCCGGGCCGCTCAGGCGGCTGACGGCGGCCTCGCCCGTCTCGCTCATCGCCTTGCCCCAGACGAAGCTCTTGCCGCGCGCCCGTTCTTTTTCAGAAGGGCCGGCGGGCCGGCGCTCGATCCATCCTTGAAGCATCTTCTGCACGGGCGCCGAGGCCAGGAGCGGCCCGGCGTAGCGGCTCAGCTTCATCGCGCGGATGGCCGTTTTCGGCACCTTCATGTACGTGATGATGTTCGGAATATCGGTCGAGTGGTAGGCCGTGGCCACGTCGCCCCAGGGGATGGAGACGACCTCCGTGGGGCCGCGCCCGAAGTCCACCCGGCGCGTGCGCCAGGCCGCCGGCACCTTGCGGATCTGCCCTTCGCGCCGGATGGCGCCGCCCTCGCCGAGGTTCTCGACCGCCGTGCGCGCCGTCCCGCGCGAGACGCCGCTCAGCCCGAAGATCGCCAGCTCGAGGTACGCCGCGTCCGGCACGCGCCTTTTCAGATGCGCCGCGAGGCAGTCCGTCGGCACCACGTCGAAGCCGACGCCCGGCAGCACGGTGATTCCCGCTTCGAGCGCCCGCACGTCCTGCGCGGCGAGCATCTCGAAGACGCCGATCTCGCCCGTGATGTCGAGGTAGTGCGCACCCGTGCGCAGGCAGGCCTCGGCCATCGGCTGCGAGGTGCGCGCGAACGGGCCGGCGCAGTGCAGGACGAGGCCGGTTTCTTTGAGCGCGGCGTCGAGCGCGGCCCGGTCGTCCAACGCGAAGGCGTTGTGGGCAAAGCCGAGTTCGTCGGCGAGCGGACGGAGCTTTTTGGCATCGCGCCCGGCGAGGACGGGGTTCAGCCCCCGCTTTTTGGCGAGGCGGGCGATGAGCTGGCCGGTGTAGCCGTAGGCGCCGTAGATGAGGAAAGGCATTTTCTGCGTGCGGGCGGATGGGGGTTTGGGAGCGTGTCCGGTTGCGCTTGCCGTGGCGCGGCGGATGCTTTTGCGCGCGGCACGCCGTAACGTACGAGCAGCGACGCCTCTGCGGCAACCGTCCGCCGCCTTCTTACTACGCCCCCGGCCCTCCACGATGCGCCTTTCCGAAAAGCACCCGCTCAAGCGCGCGTTCGTCACCGGCGCGGCCTCGGGCTTCGGCCTCGCCCTCGCCACGGTGCTCGCCGAGGACGGTTGGACCCTCGGCCTGGCCGACGTCAACGCCGCGCGGCTGCCCACCGCTGCCGCCGCCGTCCGCGCGCGCGGCGGGCGGGCGCTGCTTTTCCCCTTCGACGTGACTGATGCCGAGGCCTTCCAGGACGCCGCCGATGCATTTGTCAGAGAAGCGGGCGGCGTGGACCTCGTCATCAACAACGCTGGCATCGCCGCCGCCGGGCTGATGGAGGAGGTGCCGCTCGACGACTGGCGCGCCACGCTCGACATCGACCTCATGGGCGTGGTGCACGGCTGCCGCGCTTTTATTCCGCACCTCAAGCGCGCGGGCGGGGGGCGCCTCGTCAACGTGGCGAGCATCGCGGCGGTGGCCGCCGCGCCGCGCATGGCGCCCTACAACGCAGCAAAGGCCGGCGTCCTGGCGCTCTCCGAAACGCTCTACGCCGAGCTTACCGAATGCGGCATCGGCGTCTCGGTGGTCATGCCGGAGTTTTTCCGGACGAACATCGGCCAGGCCATGCGGGGCGGCGCGGCGGACCGGGCCGTGACCGAGAAGCTTCTGGATCGCTCCAACCTGACGGCCGACGAGGTGGCGCGCGCCGTGCTCAAACAGGCCGGGCGCGGCACGCTGCACGTCCTTTACCCGACCCGCGCGCGGCTCATCTGGCACGCCAAGCGCCTCTTCCCCACGGGCTACATGCGCTACATGGCGCGGCGCTTCGTCACGATCCAGCGCGCGATGATGGCGCGGTTTGCGGAGGGCCGTATGGCGCCAGGCAAAACGCCAGGTCCTGGCGCAGGGGGTTGATGAATCAAGCCTCTCCTGCTAGCACAAACGGTCGCGCCGCCGCGTTATCCTACCCGCCCGAGAACGCCGGGTCGCGCTTTTCCATGAACGCCGTTATCGCCTCCGCCAGATCGTCGGACTGGAGAAAGGCGGCGTTCCAGAGGGCCACGTGGTCGAGGCCAGCGGCGATCTCGCGCTTGCGGCCCGCGCGCAAAACGGCCTTGGTGCCCTGCACGGCTAAGGGCGAGTTGGCGGCGATCTCGCCCGCGAGCACGTGCGCCGCCGCGAGGAGCGCGTCCTGGCCCTCGAAGACGTTGTTCGCCAGGCCGATCTGCCGGGCGCGCTCGGCGGCAATGTCTTTGCCCGTGTAGGCGAGTTCGGCGAGGTGCCCTTCCGAGATGATCCCGCGCAGGCGCTGCAAGGTGCCGAGGTCGGCCACCATCGCCATGCGGACCTCGCGGATGGAGAAGGCCGCTTCCGTGGCGGCCAGGCGGATGTCGCACGCGGCGATGAGGTCCACGCCCGCGCCCACGCAGTCGCCGTGCACGGCGGCGATGACGGGCTTCGGGCACGCGGCCACCGACGTGATGGCGCGCTGCATGTGCCGGATCAGCCCCAGGAGTGCCTTCCGCTGACGCACGGGCGAGCCGCCGCCGAGGCCTTGCGTGATCTGCGGTCCCATGGCTTTGAGGTCGATGCCGGCGCAGAAGGCGCGTCCGCGCGCGGCGAGGATCACGGCGCGCACGCCCTCGTCCTCGCCGAGCGTGTGCATGGCGGCGGGGAGGTCGTCGAAAAAAGCGGGACCGAGCGCGTTGAGCTTGCCGGGCCGGTCGAGGTAAAGCGTGGCGACGGGGCCGTCCGTTTCGAGCGTGAGCACGTCGGAGGTAAAGGGCATCGCGGGGCGGGGAGTCTGGGGCAGAAGCGAGGCGTTCAACTTCGCACGCGCCGAGGCCGCGCGCAAGCGGGCGTGGACGCCGGGGCGGAGTTTCCGTATGTTGGCTGGCGTGTTCGCGCCTCTCCGCTTCGGCCTCGTCATGGCATCTGCTCGCTTCGATCTCTCCGGAAGAGTCGCCCTCGTCACGGGGTCCTCGCGCGGCATCGGGCGGGCCGTCGCCGAGGCGTTTGCTGGGGCTGGCGCGCGTGTCGTCCTGACGAGCCGCACGCAGGAGGCGCTCGATGAGGCCGCTGAGGCCATCCACGCTCAAGGCGGCAAGGCGCTCCCTATCGCCGCGCACGTGGGCGAGGAGGCCGACGTGGCCGCGCTCCTGGCACGGATCGAAGAGGCGTACGGCGGCGTGGACGTCCTCGTCAACAACGCGGCCACGAACCCGCACTTCGGCCCGCTCCTCACCGCCGAGGACGGCCACTGGGACAAGACGTTCGACGTCAACGTCAAAGGCTGCGTCCGCATGACCAGGGCGTGCGTCCCGCAGATGCAGGCGCGCGGCGGCGGCAAGATCATCAACATGGCGAGCGTGGCCGGCGAGCGGCCCATGCCGGGCATGGGCGTCTACTGCGTCACCAAAGCCGGCGTCTTGATGCTCACCGAGGTCCTTGCGGGCGAACTCGCCGAGGCGGGCATTCAGGTCAACGCCATCGTGCCCGGCTTCGTCAAGACGAAGTTCAGCCGCGCCATCTGGGACAACGAAGAGATGAACCGGGCCGTCCTGGCCATGACGCCGCAAAAGCGCATGGCCGACCCGAAGGAGCTTACGGGCCTGGCGCTCTACCTCGCCTCGGCGGCGTCCGACTTCGTCACCGGCGCCGCCTACCGCATCGACGGCGGGCTGCTCGTGGGGACGGGCGCGGCCGGCGGATGATTTGCGCTGACGACGGCCTCGACGCAGGGACACGATATATCGTGTCCCTATATCGTGTCCCTACCATTTCTCAAACGTCCTTCCCGATCCGTCATGGCAACGACGACCGCCCGCCCCGATCTCGACACGCTGCTCGGCGACCTCCGCGCGTTTATCGAGAATGAACTCTACCCGCTCGAAGCGGACTTCCGCACGCAAGGCTTCGCGGCGCTGGAGCCGCAGCTGGAGCAGAAACGCGCGCAGGTCAAGGCCGAGGGCTGGTGGACGCCGCAGCTTCCCGGAAAAGCCGGCGGGCTGGGGCTTTCGCTCGCGCAGTTCGGGCGCGTGAGCGAGATTCTGGGCCGGAGTCCGCTGGGGCATCACGCCTTCGGCTGCGCGGCGCCGGACGCGGGGAACATGGAGATTCTCCTCGATCACGCCACGCCCGCGCAAAAGGAACGCTTCCTGAAGCCGCTGCTCGACGGGAAAATCCGAAGCTGCTTCGCCATGACGGAGCCTCAGCACGCCGGCTCGAACCCGACCGAGATGAGCACCACGGCCACGAAGGAGGGCGACGCCTACGTCCTCGACGGTCACAAGTGGTTCACCACCGCCGCCGACGGGGCCGCCTTCGCCATCGTCATGGCCGTGACCCATCCCGAGGCCGAAAACCCTTACGCGCGCGCCTCCATGCTCCTCGTCCCCACCGGCAGCGAGGGCTTCGAGCACGTGCGCCGCATCCCCGTCATGGGCGAGACGGGGAGCGGCTGGCTCAGCCACTCGGAGCTGCGGTTCAGCGGCTGCCGCGTGCCGGCGGACAACCTCCTGGGCGAAGCGGGCAAAGGGTTCGCCATCGCGCAGGAGCGCCTCGGGCCGGGGCGCATCCACCATTGTATGCGGTGGATCGGCATCTGCGAGCGGGCGTTTGAGATGCTCTGCCGGCGGGCGGCCACGCGCGCCATCGCGCCCGGCGAGCGCCTCGGCGACAAGCAGGCGGTGCAGAACTGGATCGCCGAGAGCCGCGCCGAGATCAGCGCCGCGCGTCTCCTCGTCTTAGACACGGCCCGGCAGATCGACGAACGGGGCGCGTACGAAGCGCGCGAAAGCGTCTCGCTCATCAAGTTCTACGTGGCGGGCGTCTTGCAGAACGTCCTCGACCGCGCCCTCCAAGCGCACGGCGCCCTCGGCATGACCGACGACACGCTGCTCGCCTTTTGGTACCGCCACGAGCGCGGCGCGCGCATCTACGACGGCCCGGACGAGGTGCACAAGGCGCGCGTGGCCCGCCTCGCCCTCAAGCGCTTCGACGGCGGCGAACCGAAGTGCGGATGAGACGACGAAACGAAGAAACAACGCCGCTCTCTCTGGCCCTCTCCCAAACCATGCCCCACCTAAACGTCAACGGCTGCGACTACTTCTACCTCGACAAGGGCGGCGGGCCGGAGACGATCTTCTTCGGTCACGGCTACCTGATGACGCACCGGCTCTTCGACGAGCAGATCGCCGCGCTCGAGGGCCGTTACCGCTGCGTGGCGGTGGACTGGCGCGGGCAGGGGCAGACGGAGGTGACGGCCGGCGGCTACGGCGTCCCGTCGCTGGCCGAGGATGCCATAGCGGTGATCGAAAAGCTGGGGATCGGGCCGTGCCACTACGTCGGCCTCTCGATGGGCGGGTACGTCGGCTACCACGTCGCCCTGAAACGGCCGGACCTGTTGCGCACGCTCAGCCTCCTGGACACGCAGGCGGCACCGGAGGCGTGGCCCGCCTGGCTGAAGTACCACGCCCTTCTCCTCGCCGTCCGGTTTTTGGGCTACGGCGCCGTCATGGGCCGCGTCCTTCCCATCATGTTCGGGCCGGACTTTCTACACGACCCGACGCGCCAGGACGAGGTCGAGAAGTGGAAGAGCCTCATCCAGTCGAATGACCGAAAGGGCATCTTCCGCGCGGGCCTCGGCATCTTCAACCGACCGGACGTGACGGAACGGCTGCCGGAGATCTCCACGCCTGCGCTCGTCCTCACCGGCGAGGACGACGTGCCCACGCCCGTCGCCGCTGCCCGCACCACCCACGCCGGCCTCCCGAACGCCGAGCTTGTGACGCTCCCCCGCGCCGGCCATTCCTCCGCCATCGAGCGCCCGGACGCCGTCACCGATGCGCTTGCCGCGTTCCTGCAGAAGCACAGCGCCGTACCTCGCTGACGCATCCGCTCTGCCCACCTCCTCTTCCAGACGATGCCCTTCCGCCAAGCCGCCCCCGCCCTCGGCAACCAGCACACCGAAGACCGCGTGCTGCGCTCGTTCCTCAAGCGCGCCCTGCCAGAAGATGTGCTAAGCCAGGCAGAAAACGACCTCCGCGCGATGGGCAGAGCGGCCGGCGGGTGGCTCTACGACCTCCAACGCGCCGACCGCCTCAGCGAGCCGACGTTGACACAGTGGGACGCTTGGGGCCATCGCATCGACCGCATCGAAGTCACACGCGTGTGGCAGGAGGCCGAACGCCTCGCCGCCGAGCAGGGCCTCGTCGCCCTCGCCTATGAGAAGCCGTACGGCGCCGCCTCGCGCCTGGTGCAGATGGCGCTGGCGTACCTCTTCATCCCCTCGACCGATTTCTACGGCTGCCCCCTGGCGATGACGGACGGCGCCGCTCGCACGCTCCTCGCCTCCGGCAATGACGCCCTCGTCCAGCGCGCTTTCCCCAACCTCACCAGCCGCAACCCCGAAAAATTTTGGACGAGCGGGCAGTGGATGACGGAAATAGTTGGCGGCTCGGACGTGGGCCACACGGAAACGGCCGCTCGGCAAGACGGAAACGGGACGTGGCGACTCTACGGGCGGAAGTGGTTCACCTCGGCCATCACGTCGGAGATGGCGCTCGCCCTGGCCCGGCCCGAAGGAAACGCCGGGGGTGGGAAGGGCCTCGCCCTCTTTTTCGTCCCCATTCGCAAAGAGAAAGGCGGACCGATCCAAAACGGCATCACCGTCAACCGGCTCAAGGAAAAGCTCGGCACGAAAAAGCTCCCGACCGCCGAGCTGCAACTCGATGGTGCCGAAGCGCTTCCGGTAGGCGACCTCAAGCATGGCACACGGCAAATCGCGCCCATGCTCAACGTCACGCGGATGTGGAACGCCGTCACCGCCTGCGCGCTCATGCGCCGCGGCCTGGCCCTCGCGCGCGACTACGCCCAAAAGCGCGAAGCCTTCGGCGCGCCTCTTTCCGAAAAGCCCCTGCACGCCGCCACCCTCGCCGACCTGCAAGCGACGTTCGAGGCCGCCTTCCACTTCACCTTCCGCGTGGTCGAACTCCTGGGCCGGGACGAGGCGGAAAGCCTGGGCGAAAAAGGGGAAAAGCTCCTGCGCGTCCTCACGCCCCTGGCCAAGCTTTTGACGGCGAAGCAGTCGGTAGCCGTTTCGAGCGAGGCGCTCGAAGCCTTCGGCGGCGCCGGCTACGTCGAAGACACCGGGCTGCCCATGCTGCTGCGCGATGCGCAGGTGCTCCCCATCTGGGAAGGGACCACGAACGTGCTGGCCCTCGACACGCTCCGCGCGGTGGAAAAAGCCGGCGGCCTCGGCGTGGTCGAAGAAGAACTCCGCCGCTGCGCCGAGGCCGTTCGTGACGCGCGCCTGGCCCGCGCCACGGGCGACGCGCAGACGGCCCTGCGTCGCGCCTCGGATTGGCTCCGCACCGCCACCGACGCCGGGCGCGACGCCGTCGAGACGGACGCGCGCCGCTTCGCCCTGACGCTCGGCCACGCGCTCGAAGCCGCCCTCCTGGCCCGCCACGCGCAGTGGGCGCTCGACCACGAAGGCGACGCCCGCCCCGCTGCCGCCGTGCACCGCTTCGCAAGCATGAACCTCCGGTCCGCCCCCGGCGGCCTCGACCCCATCGCCGCCGCCGACCTGGAGGGCGCCTACGCTCTGGCCAACGATACGGCGCTGCCGGCTTGCGAGAACGCCGTGCCGGCCTCGTAGAGGCACGATATATCGTGTCCCTATATCGTGCCCCCTACGCCAACCTCTGCCACTGCTCAACTCTATGAGCACGCCATCCCCAGAACACGCGTCCGACACCATCGCCGTCCGCCCCGACGAGCGCTTCGACGCCGAGCGCGTGGCCGCCTACCTCCAGGGCCGCCTGCCCGGCGCCGAGGGGCCGCTCCACGTGCAGCAGTTCGGCGGCGGCGCGGCGAACCTGACCTACCTCCTGCGCTTCCCCGGAAGCCAGAGCGAGTACGTCCTGCGCCGCCCGCCCCTCGGCCCTGTGGCCAAGGGCGCGCACGACATGCAACGCGAGCACGCCGTCCTCTCCCGGCTCCACGAAGCTTACTCGCTCGCGCCCGAGGCCTACCTCTACTGCGGCGACCCGGAGATCATAGGCGTCGAGTTCTTCGTGATGGAGCGGCGCCGCGGCGTGGTCGTCCGCAAAACCCTCCCCGAGGCGTTCGACACCGAAGACGCGCCTGAGCGGATGGCCGCCGCGCTCGTAGACGCACTCGCCGCCCTCCACGCCGTGGACTACGAGCAGATCGGCCTGGGCAACCTCGGCAGGCCCGACGGCTTCATCGCGCGGCAGATCGAAGGCTGGCACCGCCGCTGGCAGGACGCCCAGCCGGACGACCTCGGCGAGGGTACGTTCGAGGCGATGGACGCCGTCTACCGATGGCTCAGCGGCAACGAGCCAAGCGCGCAGGGCGCCGCGCTCGTCCACAACGACTACAAGCTCGACAACGTGATGCTCAGCCCCGGCGATCCCGGCCGCGCCGTGGCCGTTTTCGACTGGGACATGTGCACGCTCGGCGACCCGCTCTCCGACCTCGGTGCGCTCCTCACCTACTGGGCGCAACCCTCAGACCCCGCCCCCTTCCGCGAGATGGCGATGATGCCTGTCGAAAAACGCTTCCCCACGCGCCGCTGGCTAGCCGCGCGCTACGCCGAGAAGAGCGGGCGCGACGTGTCGGATCTGCGCTTCTACCACGCGCTCGGCCTCTTCCGGCTGGCCGTGATCCTGGCGCAGATCTACCTCCGATACCGGCGCGGGCAGACGCAGGACGAGCGCTTCGCCGCCCTCGGCCTGATGATCGGCGTGGTGGCGCGGGCAGCGCTCGATGTGGCGCACGGGGGCGACTGATGCCAGATCCGGCCGCCTCGTTGAGCTGGACCTCTACCCTTTGTCCTGGTAGAAACGCCGAGGCAGCGACGCAAGGCCTTACGTCGCTACGGCATCGATAGAGGCAAACCGCGGCGCATCAACCGGCTTTGATGTAACGCCATTGCGGGCAGGCTCCTCCGCGCAAACGTGAAAGGCCCTGCCGCGCGCCTTCCGGTGCTGAGCGAAGCAACGGGACGCCACTCGCCACTCGCTCCTTAGTGGAACTGCGCCGTCTCGGTGGAGCCTTTCATGGCGGCCGTGGAGGTCTCGCCGCCGGTGATGACCGTCTTCACCTCGTCGAAGTAGCCCGTGCCCACCTCGCGCTGATGCTTCGTGGCCGTGTAGCCCTTCTCTTCATCAGCAAACTCGGCCTGCTGAAGCTGAGAGTACGCCGCCATGCCGCGCGCGCGGTAGCCGTGCGCGAGGTCGAACATGGAGTAGTTCAGGCTGTGGAAGCCGGCTAAGGTGACGAACTGGAACTTGTAGCCCATCCGGCCGATCTCGCGCTGGAAGCGCTCCATCTCCTCCTCGGAGAGGTGCTGCTTCCAGTTGAAGCTCGGCGAGCAGTTGTACGCCATCATCTTGCCGGGGAACTCCTCATGGATGGCGTCGGCAAATTCCTTGGCCTGGCCGAGGTCCGGCGTCGAGGTCTCGAACCAGAGCAGGTCGGCGTAGGGGGCGTAGGCGAGGCTGCGCGCGATGGCCATCTCCAGCCCGCCCGAGACGCGGTAGAAGCCCTCGCTCGTGCGCTCTTGGGAAGTGATGAAGGGGCGGTCGCGCTCGTCGTGGTCGCTCGTGAGCAGCTGCGCGCTGTCGGCGTCGGTGCGGGCGATGAGGAGCGTGGGCACGCCCTGGACGTCGGCGGCGAGGCGTGCGGCCGTGAGCACTTCGACGAACTGCTTCGTGGGCACCAAGACCTTCCCGCCGAGGTGGCCGCACTTCTTCTCGGCGGCGAGCTGGTCCTCGAAGTGGACGCCGGCGGCGCCCGCCTCGACGCACGCCTTCATCAGCTCAAAGGCGTGGAGGACGCCGCCGTGGCCGGCCTCGGCGTCGGCCACGATGGGGGCCATCCAGTGCGTCTCGCTGTCACTCCCCTCGGCGTGGGCGATCTCGTCGGCGCGGCGGAGCGTGTTGTTGATGCGGCGGACGACGTCGGGGACGCTGTTCGAGGCGTAGAGGCTTTGGTCCGGGTACATCTGCCCGGAGAGGTTGGCGTCGGCGGCCACCTGCCATCCACTGAGGTAGATCGCTTTCAGGCCGGCCTTGACCTGCTGAAGCGCCTGGTTGCCGGTGAGGGCGCCGAGGGCGCGCACGGGTTCGTCTTCTTGCAAAAGGTCCCAGAGGCGCTCGGCGCCGCGCCGGGCTAAGGTGTGCTCGATGTGGAACGAGCCGCGCAGCTTGTCCACGTCCTCGGCCGTGTAAGGGCGCTCGATGCCGTCCCAGCGGTCGTTCGTCTGCCAATCTTTGGTGAGGTCTTGCGCCGTGGCGCGTCCGTTCGTGCGTGCTTCCATCTGTGGTGCCTCCGTGCTCTGGTGATGCTGTGATGTGAATGCTTCGGTGCGGCGATGAGACCGCAGACGGCCGACGGCAGACCGCCGCTTCTTTTCCGGCTAACGAGCGGCGGTCTGTCGTCAGCGGTTGGCCGTCGTCAGCACGAGTTCTCGCGCAGGAGCGCTTGGCGCTGCTCCTCGTCGCCCACGCGGTCGGAATGGCAGGTGAGGAACGGGCGGAAGGCGTCCTCGGTGAAGATGCGCTCGGCCACCTCGCGGGCGCGGCGGAAGCGCTGCACTTCTTTCTGCGTGCGCTCCTCGCCGTAGCTCTCGAAGAACTCGCGTGCCTCGGCCTCAATTTTTTCAAGCTCCTCGTCGAAGACCTTTCCGACAAGCGCTTTTGTGACCTCCGTGCCGTCGTCTAAGGCGACGCTGTGGTGGAGCCACTGCCACGTCTGCGCCCGGCTGATCTCGAACGTGGCCAAGTCCTCCATCCGGTTGTCCCAGCCCACGGCGCCGAGGTCCTGAAGCCAGCCCTTCATGTAGCCGATGCTCACGCGCACGTTCACGCGGATGCCGTCCATCGTCTTCGGCCCCTCGGCCTTGGGCATGAGGTCCGGGCGCTCGGGGATGTCGGGCATGACGTCGAGCTGATTCTTCTTCCCCTCGGCGCTGAGCTTCTCCTCGAACGGCTTCATGGCCGGGCCGATGAAGTACGGGTGACTGACCCAGCAGCCGTCGTGGCCGATTCGCGCCTCGAACTCCTTGTCGCTTACGACGCCGGCCGTCTGCTCTTCGCGCAGCTCCTCGGACTTGCCGGGCGTCTGCGGGGCCATGCCGCCCATGCCGAAGGCGCCGTGCTTGTGGCACACGCGGATGAGCTGCTTCACGTACATCTCCATCCACGGCCGCTGGATGTTGATCCAGTTCCGGTCGGCCAGGACGCGGTCCGCGTGCTCTTTGAGGACTTTGATGTCGGAGAAAATCTTGTCCCAGCGCCCGCCGTTGAGGCCGGCGGCGTGCTCGCGGTACTCGTACAAGATCTCCTCCATCTGGTACGCCGCCGGCAGCGTCTCGATCAGGAAAGTGGCCTTGAACGTGCCCACGGGGATCGAGAGCGCTTCCTGGATTTGGACGAAGAGCGCGTTGAACCAGCGCGCCTCTTTGTAATGCTCGACCTTGGGGACGTAGTATTTGGGCGTCTTCCCTTTATCGATGAGTGTCTGCGCTGTGTGGCAGGCTGCCAAGGCGAGGTCCATGATCGGGCCGGCGACCGGCTTCCCATCCACGCGCAGATTCGACTCGCTGAGGTGCAGCCCGCGGATGCGCACCATGAGGAGCGGCATGTCCTCCGGGTCGAGGCGGTACTCTTTGCCGGGCTGGCCGCCCTTGCCTTTTTTCTCGTAAGTGAGCGTGCCCTCGGCGGCGCCGATGAGGTTTTCGTGGCCCTGCATGAGGTTGTGCCAGGCCGGCTTGAGCGAGTCCTCGAAGTCGAGCATGGCCGCGTCGGCGCGGTCGCCCCCTTCGTTGCGGCTGAGCATGTTGATGACCATCTTCGGGTCCGAGATCGGGCCGGTGATCTCGACGCGGCGCTGGAGGCAGTCTTCGGGTAGCTCAGCCACCTGCCAGTCGCTGCGGGCCTCGGGGTGCTCGTCCTCGGGCAGATAATCGGGCATCTCGCCGTCATCGAAGGCTTCCTGACGGGCGCGGCGCTGGGCCAGGAGGTTCTGCCGCTCGCTGTCGAGCGCGCGGTGAAGCGCGGCGATGAGTTCGACGGCGCCGGCGTCGAGGATGCGCTGCGCCTGCTCGGTCCAGGCCGCCTCGTTGATCTGAACGCCATCGGCCAGGTCGTGCCAATCTACACGGTCGGGGGCGAGGGCGGCAAGGGCTTCGGGGGTGGGAGTAGTCATGCGGGACCTCGTACGCTTTGATACAGAAGGACGCCTTTGTCCGGATGCGCGTCGAAAACTTATAGCCGCCCTACGCCGGGATGGTTCTTCACGGAAAGAAGCGGGCCGCTGCCGCGTAGCGGACGGCCTTCCAAGGCCGCAGCGCCAGCAGTAGTCACTGGCCGGGGTCTTCCGCCTTGGCCGTGGCGTCGCGCAAGGCCTCCTCGCCGGTGACGCGCTTCAGCTCGTCGAGCAGATGCTGGCACAGCTCGCCGGTGAAAGGCTGCACGCCCTCGGCCGGCATGTTCGCGTCGGGGATGCTCATGGTGAACGTCTCGGCGGGGCGCTCGGCCATCTGCACGGTGATCTTGTAGACGTTGCCGCCGGCCGTGTCCACGGTGAGGTGGCTGCGGGTGTGGCCGCCGTCAGGGCGGTGGAAGTGGACCTCGCTCGTCACGCCCCGGCCTTCCTCGTACGGGCCGAAGCCGCCCTCCTCCATCTCCACGGCGATGGCCTGCTCCTTGGGAGTGACCTCGCGGAAGTACTCCTTTAAGCACTGCTCCAGCGTCTGAGCAACCTGCTGCACGTTTTGACGAACGTCTTCTTTCATGGGGGGCACCTCGTTAAGCCAAGTTAGAGAGTTGAGCAAAGTTAGAAAGCCTGCGCGCGGAGCATCCGGCCCCCTGCGCGCTTCGCCCTTTTCAACAAAGCGCCGCCGCACAGTTCCCCGCAGCGCTCTGCCGGTTCATCCGGCATCTTGCGAGAGGACGATAGCGCTGTACGGCCCAAAAGAAACATCGCCCCGCGCCGGCTGCCCGTCGTACGCTTCTGGCGCAGCCTCCACGTCGGGCGTCGGGTGGTTGCCGAAATCGGCGTCGTAGCCCTCCCAATCCGTGCTGAGGCGGACGCGCCACGTCCCCGCCGCCGGGAAGCCGAGCGTGTAGCCGTCGTGCGCGTTTTCCGAGAAGTTGAAGACGGCGACGGTGCTGCCGGAGGGGCCGCCCTCGGCCCAGCGGTGGAAGGCCAGCACCTTGGCCTCGTCGTTAGAGTGGATGCAGGCGGCGCCCTGCCCGGTGAGGCCGCGCGTGGCGCCGCGGAGGTTGCGGCGCAGGGCGATGAGGTCGCGGTAGAGATCGCGGATGCCGCCCGTGTCTTTGAGGCGGTCCCAGTCCAAGGGGTCGGTGTCGCGGAACCACTCGTCTTCCAAGAACTCCTGCCCCTGGAAGAGCATGGGGATGCCGGGCGCCGTCATCACGAGCGCGGCGCCGAGCGTGGAGCGCTTCTTGGCCACCCAGCTTTCAGGATCTTCGCCGCCGATCTCTTGCGGCAGGCGCGCACGCCCGTTGGCCACCTCGTCGTGGCTTTCGGTGTAGACGACGCGCCGGAAGGCGTCCGCGTCGTAGCGGTGCAGGAAGGCGTCGCGCACCTTTTCGAGGTCGCGCGCGCCGTCGTCATCCGGAATCAGCGCCTCGCGGATGGGGTGCACGAAGCCGGCGTCCCACTGCGCCGAGAAGCCGGCGCCGCCGTCTTCGACGGGCTGCGTCAGGCTCGCCTCGCCCTGTAGGTCCTCGGCGATCATGAGCGCGGCGAGGCCCTTCTCCTGCACCTCGCGGTTGATGTCCTGCATCAGGCGCCAGCCGTCGGGCAGATCCGTGCCGCCGGAGAAGTCCGTGCGGCGGATGAAGACGGTGCCGTCCCAGCGCAGCCCGTCGAGGTGGAAGTCCTCGATCCACATCATGGCGTTGTCGCGGATGTAGCGGCGCACCTCTTGGCGGCCGTAGTCGGGCCGGGTCTGGCCCCAGGGCGTATCGGCGCGCGCGTCGTTGTAAAAATAGATGCCGCCGTGGTCCTCTTCGCCCCAGCCGTCGAAGCGCCAGAGGTCGAGGTCGCTCGGGCCGAAGTGGTTGTACACCACGTCGAGGAAGACGGCGATGCCGTGGTAGTGCGCGTCCTTGACGAAGCTTTTGAGCGCGTCCGGGCCGCCGTAGGCACTCTCCACCGAGAACGGATGCGACGGGTTGTAGCCCCACGAGTAATCGCCTGCGAACTCGGCCAGCGGCATCAGCTCGATGGCGTTCACGCCCAGCTCTCTGAGGTAGCCCAGGCGCTCGGCGGCGCCGTAGAGCGTGCCGGGGTCGTCCTGCGAGAAGGTCCCGATGTGCAGCTCGTAGAGGACGAGTTCGTTCCACGGCGGCAGCGGAAAATCGTCGCCTTCCCAGTCGAACGCATCGGCGTCGTAGATAACGGCGTTGCCGGTGGAGTTGACCATGCAGCGCGCGTACGGATCGCTCTTGATCAGCTCGTCCTCGCCGCTCAGGATGACGAACTTGTACTCCTGCCCGGCCTCGGCCCCGGCGACGGTGGCCGACCAGTAGCCGCCCCCTTCTTTGGCGAGCGGATGCGCGCGGCGGCTCCACTCGTTGAAGGCGCCCATCACGAAGACGCCTTCCGCGTTCGGCGCCCAGACGCGGAAGGTGGCGCCCCCGGCGCCCGCGCGCGGCACGGCGCCCATGCCCGGATGCTCGGCCGGCTCGACGGCGTTTCGTCTTTTAGCGCGTGCGGCGCTTGGGTCCGGCATTGTTGTCTTTTTGCCAGGTTTAGGATCTGACTGGTTCCTCACCGTCGAGGTGGAGGCACGGCGCGCCGTGCCTCTACGCCCTCAGAAGAAAACGACGCTCGGCCGAAGAAGGCGTCTAGCCCCGGCGCAACGCTATCCTTCCTGCGACGCGAGCAGGCGCTGCTCTTCGGAGCGCATCCGCAGGGCCACGAGCAGGTGCACGACGAGCGAGACGGCGCCGTAGAACGCCACGAGGTTCACCAGCGCGGGCACCTCCACCGTCAGGAAGATCATGGCCCAGGCGCCGGCAAGCAGCCCGACCACCCCGGCGACCATCGGCACGGCGCGGTCGAACGTCCCTTCTACGATGGAGAGGCCCAGCCAGAGCGCCGCGAACCCGCGCAGCGCCACCCACAGCCCGCCGACGACCACGAAGAGGTCCGTCGTCCCCGGATAGGCGTAGAAGAGGAAAGCGGCGATGCACAGGCCCACGACGCCGCTAAAGAGCAGGATGCCGCGGAAGGCGTGCCCAGGCAGGCGCATGGCCATGATCAGCTCGATGACGCTGCCGCCGGCCACCACCCCCGCCGCGAACACGGTCAGCGCCGGCACCGATTCCAGGCCTGGGACGAAGTAGAGGACGATGAAGAGGCCTTCGATGAGGCCGCGCAGGAGCACCAGCATCCAGTTGTCGGCCAGCTTGGGCGGGGCCTCTTGCTCAGGCGGCGGAGCGTCGTCGCGCTCGGAGAGCGGCGAGGCGGCTTCCTCGGACGGCGCGGAGCGGTTCTCAGAAGGCATAGGAGCGGCAAGGGGCGTGGGCGGAGCACAGACGGGCAGAGGAGGCGCGGCGCCTCCGGTACGCTTCAATAAACGCGCGGCGGTTCCCGTAATCAATCGCAGCGCTCTGGCCTGATCAGGCCCACGTGCGCCTTGTTGTTTACTTCACTAACCCAACGCTAGTCGCGGGTTGAGCACGCGCTCAAAATGACGAAAGGCGAGCGTCTCCGCTGCACTCCACAACTTGCGTTATTCCGCGCCGGCTGCGGTGTGCGCTTGAATCCACGCGCTGATGGCGTCGAGCGCGGCGGGGGCCATCGTCTCCTCGATCTGCGCGTACTCGCCGGGGGCGCCCGTCTCGGACGTTTGGAAAAGGTGGTTCAGGCCGGGGAGCGTGCGGACGGTAGCGTCCTCGTTCCCCCCGGCGGCGAGGGCGGCGCGGACGGCCTCGGCGTTCTGCTCCGGCGGCACCTGGAGGTCCTTCTCACCGAAGAGCGCCAGGACGGGCGCGTCCACGCGGCGCAGCGCCGGGGCCGGGTCGTACGCCAGGAAGTAGCGCATCCACGGCTGAGCGAGCTGCGCGGTAAGCACGTCAAGCGTCTGCGCGAAAGCGGTCGAGTCGGTGGGGCCGTAGACGGCGCGGTCGGCGGGCGTCATGGCCTCGGCGGCGGCGCGGAAGTCGGCGCGCAGGGCGGCACGGAGCGTGTCAGGCAACGGCTCGTCGGGCGAGGTGGATGGGAGGCGCGCCAGGGCGCCGAGCATCTGCGCTTCGTAGGCGGCGGCGCCCTCTTCGCTCATGCCCATCGCCTCGAAGATGAGGGCGTTCTGCCGGGCCAGAAGTGTATCGCCGCGCACGCCGGGGCCGGCCAGGAGGACGAGGAAGGCGGCGCTGCCTGTGGCGTTTGCCGCCATCGGCGCCACGAGAGCGCCCTCGCTGTGACCGATGAGGCCGATCTCGCCGCCGTCGATCTCCGGGCGCGCTTGCAGGTAGCGCAGCGCGGCGGCGGCGTCGCGGGCGAAGTCCTCCGAGGTGGCCTCGGTGAAAGCGCCGGTGGAGGCGCCCACGCCTCGGTCGTCAAAGCGCAGTACGGCGATGCCGCGGCGCGTGAGGTGATCGGCCAGGACGAGGAACGGCTTGTGGCCGGCCAGCGCCTCGTCGCGGTCCTGCGGGCCGGAGCCGCTGATGAGGACGGCCGCCGGGTGCGGCCCCTCGCCCTCGGGCAAAGTGAGCGTGCCGGCGAGCGTGACCCCGTCGGCGGCGTTCTCGAAGGTGACGTCTTCAGCCTCGTACGGGAACGGCGGCTTGGGCGTCTGCGAGCGGACGGGCGGCGCGGCAGCATCGGGCACGGCGTCGGTCCGGCGCAGCGTGAGCGGCAGCGCGGAGCCGCCCTGCGTGAACTGGCCCTCGATGGCTTCGGCCCCCTCGCCTACGACGCCCTCGAACGTGGCACCCACGGCGGGCATCTCTACACGCAGGCTCTCCCCCTCCAGGCGGATGCGCTCTACGGGGATGCGCCCGCCGCCCTGGTCCGGGCTGATGGCCTCGGCGGTGAGCGCGCCGCCCTCGGCCTCGGCGATGTCGAAGACGACGCGGAGCGTGTCGCCGGTGGGCAGGCGGAGCGTGCCCTGCCAGAGGCCGGCCACGTCCGGCTCGCCGGGCTGACGCACCTCGGCGGCGGGCTGGCTTTCCTCCGCTTCGCTTGCTTGGCTGCGCGTCAGGTTCAGCGGAAAGGCCTGGCCGCCCTGCCGCCACGTCCCGCTGATGGTCTCGCCCTCGACCCGCCCCGCGTACGCCCCGCCGATGGCCTCCACCTCCAGGCGCAGGCTGTCGCCCTCGCGTGCGGCGCCGCTCACGGGGATGCGCCCCGACCCCTGATCCGGGCTTTCCATCGTGGCCGTGAGCTGCCCGCCTTCTTCCTCTAAGTGGAAGAGGATGCGCAGGCTCGCGCCGCCCGGCAGGCTAAGCGCGCCCTGCCAGCTGCCGGTCAGGCTCGTGTCGGCGGCGCGGGGCGCAGAGGCCGGCACCGGCACGGAGCGGACGACCCGCGCGGCCTCGCTCCCGCCTTTGCCTTGGGGAGCGGCGCGGCTGCTCGCAACGCCGGTGAGGCCCACCACTGCGAGTAGGACAAAGGCCGTTTTCCATACGATCAAAAAAGCATCAAGCATAGCAGAAGCGCGCGATGGGTCAGCACTGGGGCGGCGTTTCATCAATATCACGAATTGATGGTAGGATCGTTACGGCGCATACAAGGTCGTCACATTCATTTCGGTGCGCATCCTGTTATTATAGGGATGTACCAAGGCGCACAGCCCACCCGAGTCCTTTTCCATCACCGCCTGAGCCGTGCATGAGCACTTCCTCCTCGCCTCGCGTCACCGACGCCCGTGGCACCACCGGACGCCTCGACCTCGACGCCTCGGGCGCTGAGGACGTGGCCCGCGTGCGCTTGAGCGACGGCTCGGCGGTGCAGGTGCCGCGCCACTTGCTCGAACAGCAGGCCGACGGCAGCTACCGCCTCGACGCCTCTTTCGAGAGCTTGACGGCAACGGAAGACGCCGCCCGCAGCGTTTCCGCTGAGAGCGCCCGCGTGGGCGGTGCAAAAGCCGTAGGCGACACGGAAACAGTAGAAGAAGAAGTAACCGTCCCGCTCGTTGAGGAGGAAGTCAGCGTCCGCAAAGAAGAGCGCGAGACGGGCCGCGTGCGCATCCGAAAGCAGGTGCGCGAGTACACCGAAACGGTAGACGAGCCGCTCCTGCGCGAAGAGGTCGAGGTCGAGCGCGTGCCCATCAACACGGTCATCGCCGAGCCGGCCACCATCCGCGAGCGCGGCGACACGACGATCATCCCCATCATGGAAGAGCGCGTCGTGGTGGAGAAGCAGCTCGTCCTCGTAGAAGAGCTGCACGTAAGGCGCACGCGCACCGAGCACCGCGACCCGCAGGAGGTCACGCTCCGCCGCGAAGAGGCGAACGTCGAGCGCACCGACCTGCGCAGCGGCGAGCCTCGACAAGCCGGCCCTCAAGGCGGCGACGCCACCGAGCACGGCGCTTCCTAAACGCATCACCTTGTATTGCCCCAGTGGCCTCCCAGCCGCCGGGGCTTTATCATCGCATCGCTACTCCAACCCAACCCCTTGACAACTATGTCTCAGACTGTTGTAGGACTCTACGACGATCACTCCACCGCCGAGAAGGTGGTCGATAAGCTTGACAACCAGGGCTTCACCCGCTCGAACATCCACGTGGAAAGCCACAGCGGCAAGGGCACCGGCTCGTTCGGCAACGACCTCGTGGGCGGCCTTTCCCAGCGCGGCGTGCCCGATGACGAGGCGCGCTTCTACGCCGAGGGCGTCCGCCGCGGCGGCACGCTCGTCGTCTTAGACGTTGACGACGACCGCGCCCGCGACGTGGCCGCCGTCATGAACGAGCACCGGCCCGTGCGCATGAAAGAGCGCCGCGCGGCCTGGCGCGAGGAAGGCTACGAAGGCTACGACGAGAGCGCCGACCGCTACTCCGAAGAGGAGGTCACCCGCGAGCGCGAGCGCTACGCCACGAGCGGCGACGAGGAGAGCGTGCCCGTGGTCGAGGAAGAGGTGCGCATCGGCAAGCGCACGGTCGAGCGCGGCGGCATCCGCATCCACTCGCGCGTGGTCGAAGAGCGCGTCGAGGAAGACGTCACCGTGCGCGACGAGGAGATCGACGTCCAGGAGCGCAACGTGGACCGCGAGCTTAGCCCCGAAGAGGCCGACGCCGCCTTCCGCGAGCAGGACATCGAGATGACCGAGACGGACGAGGAGGTCGTCGTCGATAAGAAGGCGCGGCAGACCGGCGAGGTCACCGCCCGCAAGACGGCCCAAGACCGCACCGAGCACGTGAGCGAGACGGCCCGCCGCACCGAGGTGGACGTCGAGGAGATCGGCCGGGGCGACTACCGCCGCGGCGAAGCGGTCGAGTTCTCCGACTACGACGAGGACTACCGCCGGCACTACAAGGACACGTACGGCGACGGCGACTACGCCACCTACGAGCCGGCCTACCGCCACGGCCACGCCTTCGGCAGCGACGAACGCTACGCCGGCCGCGAGTACCGCGAGGTCGAGCCGGAGCTGCGCTCCTCCTACGAGAAGCGCCACGGCAAAGGCACCTGGGAGAAAGTCAAGGACGCCGTCAAGCACGGCTTCACCTCCTCCTCGGGCCGCGGCCACTCCACGCGCCGCCGCACCTGATCCTCATCTGTGAAACCCTGAGCGCGCGTTCGCCGCGCCGGCCCCGGTCGGACGTGGCGGACGCGCCTCTTTTAAGCTTCTACCCTGTTCGATTCCTCCATCCTAACTTCCTGACATCCCATGGCTGATATTCCCGTAGAAAAGAAGAGCGGTACGCCCTGGTGGCTCTGGCTCCTGGGCCTCCTGGTCCTGGCCGCGCTCATCTGGCTCCTCATCGGACTCTTCAACGACGACGAAGACGAGGCCGACGTTGACCTCGGCGACGACACCAATCAGGTCGATCCCGCCCCGGTGGAAGACGTGGCCGCCGCCGGCCTCATCACCAGCGTGGCCACCATCACCGAGGCCGACGACCCCGTCTCGCTGGCCGGGCGCCAGGTGCAGCTTTCTGACATGCGCGTTTCGAGCGTCCTGGGCGACAGCGCCTTCTACGCCACGCCCGAAGGCGACGACCGCCGCTTCCTCATCGCCCTCAACGAGGTGATCCCTTCCGGGCCGGACGACGTCGAGGGCCGCTACGACGTGACCGAGGGCCAGCTTGTTGACGTCGATGGCGCCATCCGCGAGCTGACGCGCGAGGCCGACACCTGGGGCCTGACCTCGCAGCAGGCTCAGGAGATGCAGAACGACGCCATCTACATCCGCGCGCAGAGCCTCAACATCGTCGAAGAGGCGCAGGGGAGCTAGCGCTCCGCCGCGCCCGCTCGACCTCTGAGCATCCGTAATCCCATTCGCACAAACGCACATCCTACCATGGCACACAAACGCCTTTCCGACCTGAGCGATTACAAGCTCACCCACAGCAGCCAGGACATCCGCGGCCACAGCATGATGGACGCCGACGGCAACAAGATCGGCACCGTGGACGACCTCATCGTAGACACGAACTCGAACCGCGTGGACACCATCGTCCTCAACGACGGGCAGGAGTTCTCGGCCTCGGAGATCGAGATCGATAACAAGCGCGCCTACCTCAAGGGCACCCGCCGCGAAGAGGACCCCACCGGCGACGACGCCGACCGCGTCGTCCGCGTCTACGGCGACGCCCACGTCCAACAAGGCACGCACGCCTTCTCCGACTACGACGAGGACTTCCGCACGCACTACAAAAGCACGTACGGCGACGGCGACTACTCGACCTACGAGCCGGCCTACCGCCACGGCTACGAGTACGGCGCCGGCGAGCGCTACGCCGACCGCGACTACGACGCGCTCGAACCCGAGATGCGCCGCTCCTACGAAGAGCGCCACGGCAAAGGCACCTGGGACAAGGTCAGCGATGCCGTGCGCCACGGCTTTACGCACACGCGCGGCAACAGAGCACGCACCTGACCCGCACGCCACGCGGCGTTTAGCTGCGTAAGAAAAAAAGCCCGGACGCCTCTGAGAAAAGAAGGCGTCCGGGTTTTCTGCTTGTTTAGCTCTCTTCTAAACAGCAGAGCCGTCAGATATCCGGATTGGGCGGCGTGTTCGGGTTATTGAACCGCTCTTGGTCCGGATAAGGGTAAAAATTGCGGTTACGCGCGGAGGGCGCGTCCGGATCAAGCGGCTGTCCCAGGCGGCGGCCGTCTTCGAGGCTGAGGCCCTGCATGAACAGCTCAGCGCGGCGCTGATAAAAGACCTCGTTCAGCAACGCCTCCTCAGTGACCGCACCACCGTAAGGCGTGAGGCCCGCTCCGATGCCGAAGGGGTCCTCGCCAGGCGTCTTCGTGCGCACCGCGTTGATGTCCTCCACGGCGGCCTCGAGGTTGCCCAGCCGCACGTTCGCCTCGGCGCGGATGAGCGGGATCTCGCCTGGAACGTAGAGCGGAATCTGATCGGTGGACGAGTCGAAGAAGCCGGCCATCACGTCGATGGGCAGGCTTTCCACGCTGCTCACGGCGCTCGTCGTGTCCGTGTAGAAGTCCACGCGGCCGTCGCCCGGCTCCGTCTGCGCGAGGCCGAAGCTATCGCGGGGCGCGTAATAATCGAGCGAAAAGATCTGCTGGAAGACCGGGTTCAGCGCCTGCTCGCTGTACACGAACACAGAAACCGAGGCGAGATCAACGGCATCGGCGGCGTCGAGGGCCGCTTGGTAGTTACCCGCGAAGAGATGGTAGCGCGCCCGATACGCCTGGATGGCGCTGCGCAGATCAATCGCCGGAGCCGGCGCGCCGCCTACGTCGATTTGCGATAAGATGCCTGTGACAAAATCGGAGGAAGGCGGCGTCTCGTCGATCTGCGCCAGCGCCGCGTCCAGCTCAGCCAGCGCCTCGGCGAAGACCTCTGCGCGTGGGGCGAAGGGCAAGTCGCCCGCGCGGTCGGCCGTGAGGGGGGCCTGCTCAAAGTGCATGGCGAGGTTGCCCAGCGAGGCCCCTTTAAAGAAGTGCGCCAGCGCCAGGATGCCGCTCTCCGTGCCGGGGTCGAGCGGCACCTGCGGGGCGTTTTCAAGCAGGTCCTCGGCCATCGAGATGACGCGGTAGTTGCGCGACCAGAGGCGCAGCACGTTCGCGTTGCTGCTGGAGAGAATGTCGCCGCCCAGCGCCAGTTCTCTAAGGTTTTCCAGCGTAGACGTGACGCCGGCCTCGTCCGTCGTCACCGCCGGCGTGAGGACGAGCGCCTCCACCGTCTCGGTAGCGTAAAACTCCTGCATCCCGATGGCGAGCGCTCGGATGCCGTTGACCGAGGTCAGCACCTCCTCTTCGGTCGGGTTGTTCGGGTTGGTGATGTCGAGTTCGCACCCGGCAGCCAGCAGGCCCGCCAGAAGCAGCGCCAGGCCGAGCAAGCGGGAGGCGTGTGTAGTATGATGCATGACGCAATGTTCAGGGTCGGAGAGGAACGAAAGGCGGACACCCGCAGGGGCGTATCGCAATACGCCCCTACCCTCAAAAGCCGAGGGCGACGCTGAGCGAGAACGTGCGCGGGATGGGCACCTCCACGAAGTCGAACCCACGCACCGTGTTGCTCTGCCCGGCCACGTTGATCTCTGGGTCGTAGCCGCTGTAATCGTCGATGGAAAAGAGGTTGCGCCCGGTCGCCGTCACGCGCACGCTGCGCAGCGGCAGGCCCGATGGCGTAAACAAGTAGGCCACCGACAGCTCACGCAGCTTCACGAAGGAGCCGTCCTCCACCCACGGCTCGAAGATGCCAAACGTGCGCGCATTGTACCCCGCCGGCAGCTCGCCCTCCAGTTCGCGCTCGCACTCCTCCAGCGTACAAAACGCCGGAAGCGCCGCCAAGCGCCGCGTGAAGTTGAACACGTCCTGCCCGATGACGGCGTCAAGCTGCGCGCGGACCGAGAGGCCGCCGCCGAAGGTGAACTCGTTGATCCACGACCCCGTCCAATCCGGGTTCGGGTCGCCGATGATCTTGCGCGGGCTGCCCCCCTCGCCTTCGAACTCCACCGGCAGGCCGTTCTCGTCGAACACGATCTCGCCGTCGGAGTCTTCGAGAAAGACGTCGCCGTCGTCGTTGGTGCGCTGGAAGGCGTCGGCGTAGTAGATGCCGAGCGGCTGCCCGTTGGTGGCGGCCACGAACCCGAAGCCGCCGAGGATCAGGAAGTCCTCTTCGAGGCCGTTGACCTCGTTCTCGTTGGTGGCGTAGGTGACCGTCGAGGTCCAGCTAAAGTTGTCCCGGTTGATGGGCAGCGCGCGCACGAGCAACTCGATGCCCCGGTTGTCGAGCGTGCCCACGTTCTCGAGGCGGCTCAGGAAACCGCTCGAAGGGTCGAGCGAGCGCGTCAGCAAAAGGTCGGAGATGCGCTGGTTGTAGTAGGTGAACTCCACGGCGAAGCGGTCATCCAAAAAGCCGAGGTCAAAGCCTAACTCGTACTCGCGCTGGCGCTCCGGCTTCACGTCGGCCGAGCCGATCTGCGAGCTGGGGATGAGACTGGGGTTGCCGCCGTAGGCGCCGGGCGCGTAGTTCGTGAAGCGCGCGAACGGCCCCACGGCCGTCAGCCCGCCGGAGTAGCCCAGCGCCGCGCGCAGCTTGACGTTGGAGACGTAGCGGTCCAGCGCCGCGTCCTGCCAAAAGCCCTCTTCGGAGAGCAGGTACGAGCCGCTGATCTTGGGATAAAACTGCCAGCGCTCGCCCGCGCCGAAGGACGAGGAGGCGTCGAAGCGGCCGGCGGCGGTGAGGAAGAGCCGGTCGCCGAGGCCGAGCGTCTCCTGCGCGAAGATCCCCAGCACCACCTGCTCGCTGCGAAACTCGCCGAAGGCGCGCTGGTCCGTCCCGCCATCTACGATGCGCGAGCCGGGCGCCAGGTTGTAGGATTGCCCGCTGAAGGTGGAGGTCTCCTCGTATTGCAGCGTGCCGCCGACGAGCGTGGTCGAGCTAATCTGCGGCGAGAGGTCGGCCTCGTAGCTGACGTTGAGGTCGTTGTTGAGCTGGAGCGAGTTGCGCTCGGAGCGGCGCGCGAAGCCGGTGCCGACCGAGTTGGCCGTAGCGCCTTTCGGAATAAACGCCGTCCCCGTCTGCTCGTAGGTGTCCAATCCGAAGAGGTAGTTCACGTTCAGGCCGTCCACCGGCGTAAGGGTAAGCTGCGCGTTGCCAAGGAAGCGCCGCGTCTCTTGCCCGAAGTCGTAGTCGTTGATGACCTCGAGCGGGTTGGCGAGGATGCCTCTGTCGGGGAAGACGCCTTCCTCGTTCGCGCGCGGGTCGTACGTGTTGGGGCCGAAGATGAAGCCCGTGAGCGCGCCGTAGCTGGCTTGCAGGCCGCCGTTGGGCACGTCTTGGCTGGTGGAGCGCGTAAAGTTGGCCTTGGCCGAGAGGTTGGCCCAGCCGGCCAGGCGCTGCGTGAGGTTGACGCGGCCGTTGAGGCGGCGGAAGAGGTTGCCCTCGACGATGCCCTCGTTGGCGAAGTGCGTGCCGGAGACGTAGTACTGCGTGGCCGCGTTGCCGCCACTGGCGGAGAGGTACTGCTCGGTACCGTAGGCGCGCTGGAAGATGAAGTCCTGGAAGTCGTAGCGCCGGCCAGGGCTGCTGTCAGCCTCGTCGGGGAGCGGCTCCCCATCGTTCCCGAGAAACTCGCCCTCCGCGTTCTGCGCCATGTTCACGTCGAGCGTCTTACGGACGGCATCGGTGCGCAGGGTGTTTTTGAACGTGATGCGCGGCGCGCCCTGGCGGCCGGTCTTGGTGAAGATCTGCACGACGCCGTTGTTGGCGCGCGAGCCATAAAGCGCCGCTGCGGCCGCGCCCTTCACGACCTCGATGCGTTCGATGTCCTCCGGGTTGAGGTCCACGAGGCGGTTCTGCGCGCCGCCGCCGAGGTCGATGAGGCCGGGCGAAGCGTTGTCCACGATCACGCCGTCCACCACGTAGAGCGGCTGCCCGCTGCCGAGCACGGTGGCCGCCCCGCGCAGGCTCACCGAGATGCCGCCGGCCGGGTTGCCGGAGTTCTGCTGCACGAGCGCGCCCGCAATCTTCCCTTGCAGCGCCTGATCTATGGCCGAGGCGCCCGTGTTCTGAAGATCAGCCGCATCGACCGACGAGATCGAAACGCCGAGCTGGCGCCGCTCCATCGGCACGCCCGTGCCGGTGACGACGATCTCCTCAGAGCGCAGGACGTCCTCTTCTACCGGGATCGTGCCCACGTCCACCGTTTCCTCGGCGCCGAGGGCGAGGGGCCGCTCCGCGCGCCGGTAGCCCACGAAGGAGACGACGAGCGCGTGCTCGCCCGGTTCCAGCGGCGCCTCGAACGAGAACTCGCCGTCCACGCCCGTGGCCGTGCCGAAGGTGGTGCCCTCGATCTGCACGTTGGCGCCGGGGAGCGGCTCCTCGGTCAAGGCGTCCACCACAGTACCGCGCAGGGTGTAGGCCTGCTCGTCTTGCGCAGCCGCCTGGCGTGACGGCGCGAGCAGGAAGACGGCGAAGATGAGGCTAAGCCAGGCGAGCGCCCGGCCAGCGGCGCAGCGATGCTCTTTCATCACGAAACCGGAAAAAGGTTAAGAAAGCGCTTCCGACCGGGCGCCTCGTCCGCAGAGGCGGCCCGGTCGCGTAAAGGTGGGCGGACGTTACGCATCCCCGTGCTTAGTTGCAATGCCAAAAAGCATCCCCGGCGTCGGCGGCGGAAGCCGGGCATAAACCCGGCACCCAGCCTCATTCCTCCGTGAAGAAGGTTTCGTAGAGCCGGTACGCCGTCGCCTTCATCCCCAGCGCTTCGTACGTTTTCCGCGCTGCGCGATTGTCTTTTTCGACGTAGAGGCGCAGCCCGCACACCTCCGCATCGGCCTCGGCGCGCGCGCGGGTGGCCTCGTAAAGCGCCGCGAACACGCCCCGCCGCCGGTACGCCGGGCGGACGTACACGCTCTGAATCCACCAGAGGAGGCCGCCGCGCCAGTCGCTCCACTCGTACGTCACCATGAGCGCGCCAGCGCGCGCGCCGTCCACCTCGGCGACGAGGTAGAAGCCGTAGCGCGGGGTGTCGAGCAGCGCCCGCACCCCCTCTTCCACGGTGCCGGTGAGCGCCTTGCCTTCCGTCTCGCGGGCCATGGCACGTGCGAATCGCACGAGCGCCTCGGCGTCCTCGGCCTTGGCCGGGCGGACGGTGACGACGTGCTTTTTGCTTTTTTTCTGCATACGTTTTCTACGACCTTGCGGGCCGCGCTTGGCTTGGTGAGTGCCGTGCGGCACCTGCGCCTTCTCCTTCCAGCAAAGAACAACGACATGCCTCCAGCAAAGAACAACGACAGGCCGGAAACGCATCCGCTCATCATAGGCGTGGACCTCGGCGGCACGAACATCGAGGCGGCGGCGGTGCGCGGCGGCGAGGTGCTCGCGTCCGCGAAGCAGAAAACGAGAGCCAGGGAAGGCGCCGAGGCCGTCATCGGCCACATCGAGGCCACCGTGCGCGAGATGATCGAAAAGGCGGACGCCGAGGCGTCGGACTTCGACGCGCTCTGCATCGGGGCGCCGGGCACGATAGACACCGAGCGCGGCGTCGTCCGCCACGCGCCGAACCTCGACTGGAAAGACGTCGCGCTCGGCGAGCCGCTTGGCGAGCGGTTCGGCCTGCCGGTGTTCGTGGACAACGACGTCAACATCGGCGTGCTGGGCGAGTACGCCTACGGGGCCGGGCAGGGCGCGCGCGACGTGGTGGGCATCTTCGTGGGCACGGGGATCGGCGGCGCCCTGGTCTTAGGCGGGCAGATCCACTACGGCTTCCGGGGCGGCGCGGGCGAGGTCGGCCACACGGTGGTGCAGCCGCACGGGCGGCGCTGCGGCTGCGGGCGCGAAGGATGCGTCGAGGCCTACGCCAGCAAAACGGCCATGATGAAGATGATCCGTGAAGAGATGGACAAAGGCCGCACGAGCATCGTCCCGGAGGTGATGGAGGCCAAGGGCAAGCATCGCCTTTCGAGCAGCGTGGTGGACGAGGCGCTCCAGCAGGGCGACGCGCTCATGGAAGAGGCGGTTCAGACGGCGCAGTACCACCTGGGCCTGCTCACGGCCAACCTCGTCAACACGCTCGACCCGGAGGTGATCGTCTTTGGCGGCGGGCTGGTGGAGCAGCTTAGAGCGCCGTTCCTCGAACCCGTGATCGAGACCGCACGCGCGCACTACCTCCTCCAGCAGGACGCCGAGAAGATCCGCATCGTGCCGTCGGAGTTGGGCGACGACGCCGGGCCGGTGGGCGCGGCCGTCGTAGCCGAACGCCGCCTGGAGGCGATCCATTAGTTCGGCCGGCGATACGCTCCCAAAAGAAACCTTCCAGGCTTAGCCCCCTGAAAGGTTCAAGCCTGCCGCCGAAGCCGATCCGCAACGCAAAACGCCCCGCGCCTTTCGGAAGGCGGCGGGGCGCTCTGCTCGCTTGGCGTGCCCGGGAAGATTCGAACTCCCGACCTACGCATCCGTAGTGCGTCGCTCTGTCCAGCTGAGCTACGGGCACGTGTTTCTTCCGCTGCGTTGCTTGGCAGCGGATCGGTTAATGTAGGCTACTGCGCCAGCCGTCGCAACCTGGATCGTTTGCAAAATCCGTGAAAGCGCGACCGGCGCGGCGGCTTCTAATCACTCGTCGCCTGCGGGAAAGATCCCGGACTCGTCCATAAAGTAGAAGTGGTGTGTCGGCCCGTGACCGTGGCCCAGAGGCAGGCCGTGGCGGATGGCGCCGGTGACGTAGCGCTTCGCCCGCGCCACGGCCTCGCGCAAGGCGTACCCCTTCGCCAGGTTCGCGGCGATGGCCGAGGCGTAGGTGCAGCCCGTGCCGTGCGTGTGCGGCGTATCGACGCGCTCGGCGCTAAAGGTGTGGAAGCGCGCGCCGTCGAAGAGCACGTCCACGGCCTCGCGCTCGCCGAGGTGGCCGCCTTTGACGAGGACGGCCTCCGGCCCGAAGGCGTGGATGGCGCGCGCCGCCTCCCGCGCGTCGTCAGTCGTGCGGATCTCGTCCGCGCCGGTCAGGTGCGCGGCCTCGTGCGCGTTGGGCGTGACGAGCCGCGCCAGCGGGAGCAGCTTTTCCCGGAGTGTGACCACGGCATCGTCTTGCAAAAGCTTCGCGCCGCTTTTGGAGATCATCACCGGATCGACGACGAGCGGGAAGAGGCCGTGCTCATCAACCTTGCGGGCGACGGCCTCGACGATCTCGCTCGAAAAAAGCATCCCCGTCTTCGCTGCGTCGAAGGAAAAATCCTCGGCCACGGCGTCGAGCTGCGCCTCGATGTGGGCGGTGGGGAAGGCGTGGACGTCGGTGACGGCGTGCGTGTTTTGCGCCGTGGAGGCCACGAGCACGGAGGCGGCAAAAACGCCGTTGGCCTGCATCGCCTTGATGTCGGCCTGGATGCCGGCGCCGCCGCCGGAGTCGCTCGTGGCGATGGTGAGGGCGGTTTTCATTCGGCTGAGGTGCGCGTAAGTGTGGGGGTTAATGAAGACGACGGATCACCGACGGCCAACGACGGAGAAGGTGCCGCGCTTGCCTGCGCCCGCGTCGTCGGCCGTCTATCGTCAGTCGTCACGCCGTTTGCAGCGCGGCGAGGTAGCGGCGCGCGGCGTCCTGCGGATCGGGCGCATGGAGGAGGCCGGAGAGGACGGCCACGCCGTACGCGCCGGCCTCGCGGCACGCCGCCACGCGTTCCGGCGTCGCGCCACCGAGGGCGAACACGGGTATCTCTGGAAAGGCGGCGCAGAACGAGGCGAGCGCGTCGAGGCCCGCGCCCGGATGCTCCGGCTTGCTCATCGTCGGGAAAATGGGGCTGAAGAAGAGGTAGTCCGCTCCGCCGCGCACGGCCTGCTCGCCTTCAGAAAAATCGTGCGCCGAGAAGCCGATAGGCGTTTTTTCGCCAAGCACTTGCCGCGCCTCGGCCACGGGCAGCCCGCGCCGCCCCAGGTGCAGCCCCGCGCCCAGCCGCCGCGCCACGTCCGCCCGCGCGTTCACCGAGACGACGGCGCCTGCCCTACGCAAGCGTTCCGCCAGACGCCGCGCCGCCGCGCCGAACGCCTCTGCGGAAGCGCCGTGGTCGCGCAGGTGCACCCAGCGCACGCCGGCTTCTGCGGCAGCTACCGCGCGCTCGGCCACCGCTTCGTCCGTGAAGCCGTCCGCGATGAGCACCAGCCGGGGCGGCAGCCGGTGGCCTCCGCCGGAGCCTGCCAATCCGAAATCTAAGGTCGCCAATTCCATGACCTCGACCCCCCTCCAACTGCACAGCACTCTCGTGTCGTGCTCGACGGCCTCCCTGATTGGCCCTTCGAGAACCCGGTAGCGGTACTTCGGCACCCAGACGATGTGATAGTTGCACTGGTAAACCGTGTGCGTGAGCTTGCGATATTTGCCCTTGCGCTCTCCTTCTGCCATACCGCCAACTTACGGCACAGCCGAACACACGTCACCACCGTCATAGACGGTGGATTGTCACACCCCATTCAAAATCGTCAGTGCCCGACACGCCCTTCCATCGGCGAGGAGGCCTGGGCGTAGAGGCGGCGCGGGATGCGCCCGGCGCGGCGCGCGTGGTAGCCCGCCTCGACGGCCTTGCGCATGGCGCGGGCCATCTCCACGGGATGCTGCGCCCCGGCGATGGCTGTGTTGAGCAAGACGCCGTCGTAGCCCAGTTCCATCGCCAGGGCCGCGTCCGAGGCCGTGCCGATGCCGGCGTCCACAATCAGCGGCGTTTCTTCCGACACGAGTTCGCGGATGAGGCGCAGGTTGTACGGGTTGACCAGCCCCATGCCGCTGCCGATGGGCGAGGCCAACGGCATCACCGCCGCGCAGCCGAGGTCGGCCAGCTTGCGGCAGGTGATGGGGTCGTCGTTCGAGTAGGCCAGCACGGTGAAGCCGTCGTCGATGAGTTCTTTGGCGGCCCGCAGAAGCTGCTCCACATCCGGCAGCAGCGTCTCGTCGTCGCCGATGACTTCGAGCTTGATGAGGTCAGTGTCGAGCGCCTCGCGGGCGAGCTGCGCCACGAGGACGGCCTCTTTGGCCGTGAAGCAGCCCGCCGTGTTCGGCAAGAGCCGGTAGCCGTTCTCGCGCAGGAGTTCGAGCGGCGAGCCGCCGAGGTCTTCGGTGTTCACGCGGCGAATGGCGACGGTGACGAGTTCGGCCCCGGCGGCTTCAAGCGCGTCGAGCATTACCTGCGGGTTCGGATAGCCGCTCGTCCCCACTAAGAGGCGCGACTGGAACGTGTGCTCGCCAAAGCGCAGCGCTTCTTTCTCCTTTGCTTGACCGTTTTGCAGCGTCTCAGGCATAGTCTCAATCAGAAATCCAAAGTCACCAATCGAAAATCGCCCTCATCCGCCCTGCTGCGCCGTGATGACCTCAACGCGCGCGCCTTCTTCGAGCGCCCGCTCGCCCCACGCCTCTTTGCGGACGACCTCGTCGCCCACGGCTACGGCGATGCCTTGCGCGGTTTCGGGGTCGAGGTCCAACCCTCGGAGCACGTCGGCGATGGTGGCGCCGGGCGGGAGCGTTTTCTGCTCGCCGTTGACGGTGACGGAGAGCGAATCGGTTTGCGTGGTCATGCCGGGGGCGAAGACGTCTTGCGGAAACGGGCCGGAGAAAACGGCGCGATGAGCGGCGAGGTTTCTCCGCCGGCGCCTTCACCAAGAACGAGCCGGGCGACCGCCTCGGCGGTGACGGGCGTGAGCAGGATGCCGTGCCGGTAGTGCCCCGTGGCGAAGACGACGCCGGGCGCGGCGGGGTGGCGCCCGAGGAGCGGCCCGTGGTCGCGCGAGGCCGGGCGCAGGCCCGCCCAGGTATCCGTCACGGCGAGGTCGAGGATGCCGGGCACGACCTCCCAGGCGCCTTCGAGAAGCTGAAAGAGGCCGCCCGCCGTCACCTCCGTGTCGAAGCCGCGCTCCTCCGTCGTGGCGCCCACGAGGAGGCGGCCGTCGCTCTTAGGCGCGAGGTAGGCGCCAGGGCCGCGCACGACGTGCTTGAGGCCGAAGGGCCGCCGCATTTGAAGTTCGATCATCTGCCCCTTTACCGGCCGCACCGCCGGCTGCGCCCCTTTGGGCAAGCCTTCGATCTGCCCTGACCACACGCCCGCCGCCACGACGACCTGCTTAGCCTCCACGCGCTCGCCCTCTTCGGTGACGACGGAGGGCGCTTCGTCGTCCGGCTCCACGGCGCGGATGGGCGCGTGCTCGCGCAGCGTGCCACCGGCTTTCTCGAACGCCGTCCGCAGCGCTTTCAGGACGCGGCGGTTGTCCACCTGATGGTCTTCGGGCGCGAAGACGGCCGCCGAGAGGCGCGGCGCCAGGAACGGCTCGCGCTCCAGGGCCTCGGGGCCGCTGAGCCACTCGACGGCGAGGCCGCGCGCCTGCTGAAAGTCGTAGAGGCGGCGCAGGGCCTCGGCGCTGTCGCGGTCGTCGGCCACGACGAAGGTGCCTTCGGTGCGGTAGTCCACGCCGTGGCCGGCGGCCTCTTCGAGATCGGCGGCGAAGGCGGGCCAGCGGCGCAGGCTCTCGCGGCTGAGCGCGTAGAGGGCTTCTTCCTCGAATTGTATTTCGGCATCGGGCGCGAGCATCCCTGCGGCGAGCCACGACGTGCCACGCCCGGCCTCGCCCCTCTCGAAAAGCGTCACAGCCCGCCCCGCGCGCGCGATCCGCCACCCCACGGCCAGGCCGATGGCGCCTCCTCCGATGATGACGACAGGGTTCATAGAGGGCTTCCGGGGGAACGGGTAAGGGGGAACGGGGCGTGTTCAGTAGCGTGGTGCGCGGCGAAGAGGGTGCGCCCCCTTACCTCTTCCCTACTCCCCCAGCCCTCATAAAAGCTTCCACTCGCGGAGTACGTCGAAGACTTTCGGGAGCGGCTCCTGCCAGAGCCACTCCTCCTTCAGCCAGAAGCCGGGCAGGGCCTCGGAGCGGTAGACGCCGCCGGCCTCGGGCCGCACAGGACGGTAACGCTTGCCTTCGAGGCGGTACACCTCCAGCGCCTCGCGCAGCGGATCGATGAGCCGGTACTCGGGGACGCCGCCGGCCTCGTACTCGTAGAACTTCTCGCCCCGGTCGCGCGGGCCGCTCTCCGGCGAGACGATCTCGACGACGAGGTCCGCCGGGCCGTCGAGGTAGACGTCCTTGAGGCGGTCGCGGTGTGCTTCGGCGATGAAGAGCACGTCCGGCTCGCGGCCGTTTTCGAGCTTCATCTGGTACGGCGCTGAAAGGACCTCGCCCAACTCCTTCTCTTCCACAAACGCGCCCATGACGCGCGTAAGAAAGACAGCGATACGCTGGTGGCGCGTGGCAGGAGGACTCATGAATACAACCTCGTGATCGACCCATTCGGCCCACGTGTCCTCGTCAGCCCATTCCAGGAACTCCTCGTACGTGATCGGGCCGCACGGCGGCGTGCCTCGGACCGGCGTGGCGGGCTGTGGCTGAACCATTGCTGCACCTGCAGCGATTAGAGAAGAGCGTTTGGCCTTTAACGGGCGGACCCCGCGCGGGGTGCCCGTCTTTTCGCAACAGACCATGCGGATGCAAGCGGACACGATCATCGCGGGCGGCGGATTGGCGGGCGCGTGCGCGGCACTCGCGCTCAGCCGCGCGGGCGAGCGCGTGCTGCTCCTCGAAGCGGAAACGCCGGGCGGCGGGGCCTCGGGCGCGGCGGCGGGATTGGCGAACCCGCTCATGGGCCGCAAGGCGCGCCCGGCCTGGCGCTTCGCCGAGGCGCTCGACGCGCTCCGTGCGCTTCTTGAAGCCGCCGGCGCCGAGGAGCTTTTTCGGCAGACGGGTATCCTCCGCCCCGCCCGCAGCGCGAAGCAGGCCGGCTTCTTCCGAGACGCCGCCGCGCATCCGGCGCACGCGGCCTGGCTCAGCGCCACCGAGGCCGAAGCTCACGCGCCAGGCGTCGAGGCTTTGCACGGCGCGCTCCTCGTCCGCTCTGGTGGCGCGGTGGACGTGCCGTCGTTTGTGGAGGCGCTTCTCCAGGCGGCCCAGCGGCGCGGAGCGGAGGTGCGCACCGGCGCGCGCGTCACCGGCTGGGACGAACAGGACAGGGGCACCGCCATTCATCTCGAAGAGGGCGAACGGATCGCGGGAGAGCGTGTGCTTTTAGCGCTTGGGCAAGGTTACACACATTTTCCTGAGATGGAGGCGCTGGGCTTGCACGGCGTCAAGGGGCAGACGGTGCGCGTGCGCCTTCCGCTGGCGCTTGCGACGTTGCAGATCCCACTCTCCGGCTACGGCTACGTCGTCCCGGACGGGGACGCGCTCGTCGTGGGCAGCTCCTACGAGCACGAGTTCGAGCACCTGCGCCCCACGAGGAAGGCCACGCGCGCCATCCTGGAGAAAGCGGCGAAGATGCTGCCAGCCCTCGCCGAGGCCGAGGTGCTGAGCGAAAAAGCCGGCGTGCGCGTCAAGCGCCGAGGCCGGCGCGACGCCGTGCTCGGCCCGCTGCCGGGACGCGCGCGGATCTGGGCGTTCACCGGCCTCGGCTCGCGTGGGCTGCTCACGGCGCCGCTCCTGGCACAGAGGCTGCCCCGCTTCTTCGCTGATCCATCAGCCATTCCGGCCGAGGTGCGCGTGACGGCGTAATTCGCATCTTCGTCAAACCGCCGGGGTGAGCGGGAGCCGGTCGTTTTGTATATTGCCTTTTCCGCCCGCGACGGCACCGATTTCCGAACCTCTTCCTTCAACGCGCACCGGAGGCATTTCTATTATGGCTGAAGTCACCGCAACATCCACCCGCACCTCGCGCACGGCTGACATCCTGGGTGACGAGGCCGAGAGCCTGCTCGGCCACACCTGCGAGACGATCTCTAAAGACCAGCTCCACCTCCCCGGCCCGGACTTCGTGGACCGCGTCTGGACCCTGTCGGACCGGCGGCCGGGCGTCTTGCGCTCCTTGCAGGCGCTCTTCGACCACGGCCGTCTCGGCGGCACGGGCTACCTTTCCATCCTCCCGGTGGACCAAGGCGTGGAGCACTCCGGCGGCGCCTCCTTCGCCAAGAATCCGGCGTACTTCGACCCCGAGCGCATCGTCGAACTCGCCGTCGAGGGCGGGTGCAACGCCGTGGCCTCGACGTTCGGCGTCATGGGCGCCGTAGCGCGCAAGTACGCGCACAAGATCCCCTTCATCCTTAAGATCAACCACAACGAGCTGCTCTCCTATCCGAACTCGTACGACCAGATCCTCTTCGCGCAGGTGGAGGACGCCGTCGGCATGGGGGCCGTGGCCATCGGGGCGACGGTGTACTTCGGCTCCGAGGAGTCGAGCCGGCAGATCCAGGAGATCAGCCAGGCTTTTTCGATGGCGCACGAGCTGGGCATGGCCACGATCCTGTGGTGCTACGTGCGCAACGAGGCCTTCCGCATGAACGGCAAAAACTACGAGGCGGCGGCCGACCTCACGGGGCAGGCCAACCACCTCGGCGCCACCATCGAGGCCGACATCATCAAGCAGAAGCAGCCCACCTTGAACGGCGGTTACAAGGCCCTCAACACGGGCGACTCCTCCTACGGCAAGCTCGACGAGCGGATCTACACGGAGCTGTCTTCGGATCACCCCATCGACATGACGCGCTACCAGGTGGCGAACGGCTACATGGGCCGCTGCGGGCTGATCAACTCGGGCGGCGGCTCGGGCAAGAACGACACGCAGCAGGCCGTGCGCACGGCGGTCATCAACAAGCGCGCCGGCGGGATGGGCCTCATCTCCGGCCGCAAGGCGTTCCAGAAGCCCACGAAGGAGGGCATCGAGATCCTCAACGCCATCCAGGACGTCTACCTCGACGAGGAGATCACCGTGGCGTAGTTTTCTTCGACGGCGGACGGCCGACGGCGGACCGCCGCTTATGAACGCAGAAGCGCGCACCCTACCTCGCGGCGGGGTGCGCGCTTTTCCGTTGCTGATGGCGATTGGGCGCTGGGAGCGGGCGGCTGGTTGTGCCGCCGCTATTTCACTACGGTCATCTTCGCAGTGGCGGCGAAGTCGCCGGTGGAGGCGCCCTCGGCGCGCAGGCGCACGACGTAGACGCCGCTGGAGAGGCCGCGCGCCTCGAACGCCAGTTCCTTGAACCCGGCCTGCTGCAGCTCGGCGCTCAGCGGCGTGGCCACGCGCCGGCCCAGGACGTCGTACACCTCCAGCGTCACGTCCGCCGCCAGGGGCAGCGCGTAGCGGATGGTGGTGCGGCCGGAGAACGGGTTCGGGTAGTTGCCTTCGAGGGCGAACACGGTGGGCAGCCCGGCCTCGGCGCTTTGCTGCTCGGCTTCGAGCGCGGCGGTGGCCGGTGCGTTGCCGCCCTCGACCACGCCCCAGGAAAACGTCTCCCATCCGCGCAGCCAGTCGCGGTTGGCAATCAGCGGCTCGTCGCCCGCGCTCTCCGCGGCGGCGTACTTGCCGTTGACCAAGGCGCGCAGGCCCACCTTGCCCTCGCCCGCGCCCTCGAACACAAACCGCTCCCAGCCGCGACACTGCCCACGGTTGGCGATGAGCGGCTCGGCGCCCGCCCGCTCCGCCGCCACGTACTTGCTCGTGCGCTCCGAGCGCAGGCACACGGCGCTGCCGCCTGTGCCGGCGTCTACGACCTCGTACTTGTCGTTGCCGCCGAGCGTGCTGCCGTCGGCGATGAGCGGGGCGGTGGCGCTCTTGGCGGCCACGTACTTGCCATTGGCCTCCGACTGGAGCCAGATCGTCTGGCCGGCCGCGGGCAGCGCCGATGCATCTTCGGGCGCGTAGGTGAGCCTGTAGATGGCGCCGGCCTTGTCGTCGGAGATGAAGAGGTCGCCCTCGGGGCCGACGGCCACGTCCACGGGCCGGCCCCAGCGGCTGCCGTTGGGGTGCAGCCACCCGGCCACGAGGTCCATCTCGTCGCCCGGCTCGCCGCCGGTCCACGGGAAGAAGGCCACCTTGTAGCCCGTGCGGTCGGCGCGATTCCACGAGCCGTGGTAGCCGATGGCGGCGCCTTGGCGGTACGGCTCCGGCGCGGCGGTGCCTTGCAGAAACGTCAGGCCCAGCGGCGCGGAGTGCGCCTGGATGCCCTGCGTGATCCGGTCGGCCGTGGAGCAGTCGAGGCGGTTGCCGTCGGCGTTGAGCTGCACGTCGCGGTTGAAGGGCATGTCGTCGTAGCCCGTGGCCGTGTCGGGGTTGGGGTTGCAGAAGGGCCATCCGTAGTTGCCGCCGTCGATAACGCGCGTGAACTCCTCGGGCGGGTGGTTGTCCACGTAGCTCTGCATCACGCGGCCGTAATCGTCCTGCCCGTCGCCGTCCCAGTCGTCGTGGAACGGGTAGGCGATGTTGTCGCGGTTGTTGACGACGACCCACAGCTCGCCCGTGCCGGGGACGAAGGCGAGGCCCTCGGCGTTGCGGATGCCCTCGGCGAAGAGCCGCCCGTTCTGCCCATCGGCCGTGTACTGGTGGATGGCGCCGCGCACGGGATCGGCCTCCGTGTCCGAGACGCAGGCGTTGCACGTCGAGGCGATGGAGACGTAGAGGTTGTCGTCCTCATCGAGGGCGATGTTCTTCAGCTCGTGGCCGTAGCTCCCGTTCAGCTCGGGCAGGCTCGCATCCGGGAGGCCGTCGAGGACCACCTCGCGGTTCTGCCCCGTGAGGTCGCCCGGCGCGTAGGTGTAGCGGGCGATCTTGTTTTTCTCGGCGATGTACACGTACGTCGTCTCGCCGATGGTGTGGAAGACGATGTCGTGCGGGCGCTGGAGGCCCGTGGCGAAGTCGGTGACGAGCGGATCGCCGCTGTCGCGCACGCGGATGAGCTTGACCTTCCCGGAGCCGGGGTGCGAGACGAGGAGGTGCCCGTCCGGCGTCACGGCCATAAAGCGCGCCCCGCCGACGCGCGCGTGGACGGAGATGGCGAAGCCCTCGGGGACGCGGAGCGTGCGCTCCACATCGAACGGCGCCGAGCGCATACTTTCGGGCACCTCTACGGTGACGGTCTCGGTGGCCTCCGGCGGCGCCTGCGCCTGCGAGCGCGCCGGCGCACAGGCCACGACGAGCAGCAAGGCGAGCGCGAGGAGCAGGGCGTGCCGGAGCGGAGCTGGGAGGGAACGTGCTTGCTGCACCATGATCTTGGCCTCCTAAAGGGTAAGGCAAGGCCACCAAAACACACGTGCCGGACCGCTCGCGCGGTTTGGGTGCCGGCTTCGGGGAGGTCGGAAGGGCGACTCCAGGCGCAGTCTCCCACTGCCTGGCGCGCTGTTTACCAAAACGTAGCACGCCCCGCGTTCCCAAACTGTAAAAAAGCGCAGGCCGGAACGCGAAGCCCGCCTACACCGCTTTGCCGACCAAGCGCCAGGCCCGGCAAGCAAGCAGCCCCTTACTCAAAGACGAGGCGGTAGATCTCGCGCAAGGGGATGTCGAGCGCGAGGCTCTCGCTCTGAATCTGCGCATCGAGGCCGTGGAGGACGCGCACGGTCCAGTCCTCGCCGGCGCGCGCGTACTGCTGGAGGCGCGGCGCGTCCACCTCCACGATCCAGTACTCCTGCAAGCTCTCGATCCGGAGGTAGCCCTCCAGCTTCCACGTCCGGTCCCTCTCCGCCGTGGACGACGAGGCGACCTCGACGACGAGTTCGGGGTTCAGGAGCGAGGGCGGCTTCTCCTCGGTCACCTCCGGCGCGGCGCAGAGCGCGGCGACGTCCGGGTACGTGTACCGGCCGCTTGGGAGGCGCACGCGCAGGTCGGACTGCATCACGCGGCAGCGGCGCTCGGCGAGGCGCGTGTTGAGCGCCGTGTGGATGTTGCCGGTGGTCAGAACGTGCTCTACGCTCGCGCCGGCCATCGCGTGGACGTGGCTGCCGTCGAACTCATGCTTCACGTCCTCGGCCTCAGCGTACGCTTTAGCTTCAAGGGCGAGGTAGTCGTCGAGGGTGTAGAGGACGTCGGTTTCCATGAAGCCAGGCTTTTGGTTCGGGATCGCTCTTTTAGACCAAGCCGGCGCGGGCGGGTTCGGCGGCACCTTGCACCGGCGCGTGCGTGAAAGGTATCCTCCGTTCAGCACGCAGGCGCTTTTTTCTCCCCACCCCCCGATTCTCCTCCCGGCATGGCCGAAGAGCAAAACCCGAACGCCGCAAAGCCATCTGCCAAACGCGAAGACGCTCCCGGCAACGGCCGCGACCCGAGAAAGAAAGGCGGCGCCAAAACGCTCAGCCTCTCCTCCAGCGCGCCGAAGAACGCCTTCGAGCGCTACACGGCGCACTACCCCGCCTGGGCCAAAGAATTGGCGCGCAAGTATTTCACCAAGACGCTCGCGCAGTTCATCCTCTACGGCAACGTGCGCGACCTCGTCCCCACCGAGGGGCCGGGCGGGCGCCGCCGCTACGTCCCCCTGCGCGCGTTCCTCACCGAAGACCTCTTCGCCGCGCGCGACCTCATCGTCTTCTACGACCGCTCCGCCGGCATCCACTTTGCCGACGAGGCCTCGCAGCGCGACTTCAACCGCGCCGTCTCGGGCTACGACACCATCTTCGGAACCGAGTACGCCGGGAAGCTGCCCAAAGACCCCACGCGCGTCTTCGCCCTTTTGGAGAACTACTTCCGCCTGCGCTTGGCCGACGGCAAGCGCATCGCCTGCATCCTCGACTACGCCGAGACCATCGCGCCCATGGCCGAGGCCTCGATGTACTCCGCCGAGGACCGCGCCGCGCTCGTCTTCTTGCAGAAGTGGTCGCACGACCCGCTCTTCCTCGAAAAGGACTTCACCGCCTGCCTCGTCACCGAGAACCTCTCGGACCTGAGCCAGCCGCTCATCCAAAGCCCGTACACGGCCGAAGTCCACCTCTCGCTCCCCGACGAGGCCGCCCGCGCGCGCTACGTGGACTGGCACCTCGGCGGTCAGGAGGACGCCTTCGACGCGCACTCCGAGGTGCCCCCGCGCACGCTCGCGCAGAACACCGCCGGCCTAAGCTTTACGCAGCTGCGCACGCTCCTGGCCGACGTTCTCGAAAACCGCACCCGCCTCACCTTCGAGACGCTCTCCGCGCGCAAAAAGGAGTTCATCGAGGCCGAGGCGTACGGGATGCTCGAGTTCGTCGAGACGGACTTCGACCTCGACATGGTGGCCGGCCACCACGAGGCGAAAGCGCATCTGCGCCAAGCCGCCGCCGCGCTCAAAGCCGGCCGCCCCGACGTCCTGCCGATGGGCTACCTCGTCTCCGGCCCCGTCGGCACCGGGAAGACGTTCCTGATCACGTGCTTCGCCGGCGAGATCGGGATTCCGATGGTGAAGCTCAAAAACTTCCGCAGCCAGTGGCAGGGCGTCACCGAGGGGAATCTCGAAAAAATCCTCGGCCTCTTGGAAGCGATGACGCCCGTGGCCGTGATGATCGACGAGGCCGACGCCGCCCTCGGCGACCGCTCCACCGGCGCGGGCGGCGACTCCGGCGTGTCGCAGCGCGTCTTTGCGCAGATCGCCGCCTTTATGAGCGAGCCAAGCCACCGCGGGCGCATCCTCTTCTTCCTCGTCACCGCCCGGCCGGACCTCATGCCGGTAGACCTCAAGCGCCAGGGCCGCGCCGAGGAGCACCTCGCCCTCTTCTACCCCGCCACGCGCGAGGACCGCGAGGAGCTTCTGGAGATCGTCATGCGCCGCAAAGGCATCTCCGTACCGATGGACGACGTGCCCAAGGTCCTGCTCGACGGCGAGCGCGCGTTCAGCGGGGCGGACATGGAAGCGCTCCTGACGCGCGCGGCCTTCCGCGCCGCCGGTCAAAAAGACGGCCGCGTCACGCCGGAGCTTCTGCAAGAAGTCGTGGACGATTTCGTGCCGCCCAACTACCCCTTAGAGATCGAGCTGCAGACGCTGGCCTCCGTGCTCGAGTGCACCAGCCGCGCGCTCCTGCCGGCGCCGTACGACGCAATGGACCGCCGCGAAATCGTGCAGCGCGTCGAAGCGCTCAAGCGCAGGGTGTAGCGATCTGCCTACGAGTTGGACTTCTCCTTCCCGGTTAGTTTGCCGTACAACTCGTAGCTGACTAAAACAGCGTACGGCTTGTTGTTTTTCTGAATGAGGATGCCGCGCTCCATCTCTTTGGCGTTCTCGACAAGCTCGGAGGCGTTGGAGCGAAGCTCCGTGATGGTAGCAACGGCGTCAATACCGCGAGTGCTGTACATGGCAATAGATAGGCTGGTAGTTTTGAACGGACAGATTGTAGCACACTTTCGCCCGTTTTGTTTCTGCCGTGTGTGTGCGAATGTGCACTCTCATTATGTTCTACCCGTAGTGCACAGCAAAAGATGAGGTAGTTTTCAGGAACATCTATAAAGCACAAAGGACCGTTCTAAGACTTCAATTTGGCAACTAACACGTGGATGGTATAGATAGACCGTAATATCTTGTTACATGCTTTTTACTGTCAGGTTTGCGTCTGATAGATGAGGCGCATTTTCCTACCCACGAGTCGGTCTTGAAGGAGCACAGGCGCATCTCATGATTTCCAGGAAAATGGCGTGCGCGCTTCTTAGCTTTGGGTACCACTCGTTCAGTCAACAGGCCTATCGGTTTCACATCTATGGTTTTAGCTTTTCGTTTTTGCAGCCTTTGGCTCGTTCTCGCTGTGTGGGCCGTTTTGCTCGCGCCCTCGCTCTTTGCGCAAGACAGCGAGATCCCGCAGGTTACGCGCACCTTCGCCATCGAGAACGCGCGCGTCGTGCAGGCGCCGGGGCGCGTCATCGAAAGCGGCACCGTCGTCGTACGCGATGGGCTGATCGTGGCCGTCGGCGAAGGCGTAGAGATCCCCTTCGATGCCGAGCGCATCAGCGGGGACTCGCTCACGGTGTACGCCGGCTTCGTCAGCGGCCTCTCACACGCGGGCATCCCCCAAGAAGGTGAGGGAGAAACCGAACAGGTAGAGGACCCCGGCAACCCGCCGCCCGACCGCGCCGGCATCCAGCCGGGCCGGCAGGCGCGCGCCCTGCTCGACCCCTCGGAAAGCTCGGTCGAGGCGCTGCGCGAGGTCGGCTTTACCACGGCGCACGTGGTGCCGCGCGGCGAGCTTTTACCGGGGCAGGGCGCCATCGTCCAGCTTGCCGGCGAGACGCCGGCCGAGATGTTGCTCGTGCCCGACGCCTCGCTCTTCATGCAGTTCAAGGGCGCGCGCGGCGGCTACCCCAACGTCGTCTACCCCTCCACGCCGATGGCCGTCATCGCCACGATCCGCCAGCTTTACCGCGAGGCCGCCCGCCGCAGCGAGGTCCTGGCTGCGTACGAAAGCGACCCGAGCGGCCTGGAGCGCCCGCCGCAGGACCCCGTCCACGAGGCCTTCGTCCCCCTCGCCACGGGCGAGCAGACGGCCTTTTTCCAGGCCGATGGCACGCTCGAAATCTTCCGTGCGCTCGACCTCCAGCGCGAACTCGGCTTCCCGATGGCGCTCACCGGCATCGCCCAAGCCTACCGCACGCTCGATGCCCTGCGCGAGGCCGACGCCAAGCTCTTCCTCACGCTCGACCTTCCCGAGGAGCCTAAAGCCAAGCGCGACACGGCCGCCGCCGACACCGTCACCGTTAGCGGCGCCCCGGCCGACACCGTGACCACGGCCGCGGACACCACCAAAAGCGTCACGCCCGAAGATCCCGGCAGCTTCTTCGTGCGCGACTTCCGCGTGCGCTCCTACGAGGACGCCGAGGCCGAGGAAGAGAACCTGCACGCGCGCCAGGCCCTCGCCCGCACGGACTGCCTTTCGGCCGCCGCCCGGATGCACGAGGCCGGCCTCGCCTTTGGCTTCACCACGCTCGAGGCCAAGCCGAAGGACCTGCGCAAGAACCTGCGTCTTATGATCGAAAACGGCCTCCCCGAAGACGCCGCCCTCGCCGCCCTCACCACCGACGCCGCCGCGTTGCTCAACCTCTCCAACCGCCTCGGCACGGTCGAGGAAGGCAAGATTGCCAACCTCGTCCTCACCGATGGGCCGTACTTCGACGAGAAAAGCAAGGTGCGCTACGTCTTTGTAGATGGGCGGAAGTTCGAAATCGAAGCCGAATCCGCCTCCGGCAGCGCCGAGGGTGAGGCCAACCCCGTCGGCACGTGGAGTTACACCGTCGAGACGCCGCAGGGCGCCATCAGCGGCACGCTCACCATCACCGGATCGCCCGGCAACCTCTCCGGCACGATCACCGGCGCGGGGCAGGACGAGGCCCGCCTCGAAGACGTCGAGCTGAGCGGCAGCCAGCTTTCCTTCGCCTTCGACGCGGGCCAGTTCGGCCGCGTCACTGCCGAGGTGACGCTCGACGGCGACAGCCTCGACGGCACGCTCACCACGCCCGACGGCGAGGCCGTCTCCATCGAAGGCACGCGCACCTCCGGCCCGGACGCCCAGCGTTGAACACGAGAAGGCTTGAGAAGCAAGAAGCAGTCCGCGAGGTCAGGTGCGCGCTTCGTTTCCCCCTTCCGAAAGGGGACTAAGAGGGATGTCGGGGTTGGTGCTTTCCTCTTCTACATCCCCCCGGCCCCCTTCAAGGGGGGAGTTTTTCTGTAGAGAGAATCTCCAGCACTGGAACATTTAGACGCTTAACGCTCCCGCTCCGCTCGAAAAAAGAACCCGCCATGTTCGCCCGCTCCCTCCTTCTCCCCCTCGCCCTCTCTCTCCTCACGCTCCCGGCGCAGGCGCAGCAGGACACGGCCCGCACGCCGGACCCGGACGTGACCGCGATGCTCCAAGAGCGCGCCCGGACGGACGACCTCCTCATCCGCGGCGCCACGGTCTTGACGGTCACGGGCGGCACGCTCGAAAACACAGACCTCCGCGTCGAGGATGGGAAGATCGCCGCCATCGGCCAGGGCCTTGACGCGCCGGAGGGCGCGCGCGCGGTTGACGCCGAGGGGCTGTACGTCATGCCCGGCATCGTGGACGCGCACGCGCACATCGCCATCTCCTCGGTGAACGAGGCCACCAGCCCCGTCACCGCCGAGGTGAGCGTGGGCGACGTCTTGGACCCGTACGACGTGGCCATCTACCGTGCCCTGGCCGGCGGCGTGACGGTGAGCCACGTGATGCACGGCTCGGCCAACGTCATCGGCGGGCAGAACGAGACGATCAAGCACCGCTACGGCGCCTTGGACCCCTCAGCGCTCCGGATGGAAGGCGCCCCGCGCACGATCAAGTTCGCCCTGGGCGAGAACCCCACGCGCGTGCACGGCCAGGGCAGCGGCATCCAACCGACGACGCGCATGGGCGTCGAGCAGGTCATCCGCACGGCGCTCCAGGAGGCGCAGCGTTATTCCGAAGCCAAGCAGCAGCACGAGGCCGGCGACCGCCGCGTGCCGCCGCCGCACAGCGAGCGCATGGAGGTGCTCTCTGACATCCTCGCCGGCGAGGTGAAGATCCACTGCCACTCCTACCGCGCCGACGAAATCCTCATGCTGATGAACGTCCTCGAAGACTTCGGCGTGGACGAGATCACGTTCCAGCACGTGAACGAAGGCTTCAAGGTCGCCCCCGAACTCGCCGCCTTCGGCGCGGGGGCCTCGGTGTTCGCGGACTGGTGGGCGTACAAGTTCGAGGTGTACTACTCCACGGCCTACAACGCGGCGATCCTCACCCGAAACGGCGTCCTCACCTCCATCAACTCGGACTCCGGCGAACTCAACCGCCACCTCTACCACGAGGCCGCCAAGACGCAGAAGTACGGCGGCCTCTCCGACGACGAAGCGCTCGCGCTCATCACCATCAACCCGGCCCGGCAGCTCGGCATCGCCGACCGCGTCGGCTCCATCGAGGAAGGCAAGGACGCGGACCTGGCGATTTTTGACGGGCACCCGCTTTCCGTCTACGCCGTCCCGCAGATGACGGTGGTGGACGGCGTCGTCCGCTTCGACAAAGACGCCGACCCGGACGACATGCGCCTGGACGTGGACCCCTCCACGCCGCCGCAGCCCGCCGCCCGCGCCGGTCACGACGACCACCACGCCTGCCTCCAGCGCGGCATCTCCGTACGCGAGTTTTTCGGCGGGGTGGGGCGGTGATTCTTCTTCGCCAACCGTTCCGCGTGCCGTAGGGGCACATCGCCGATGTGCCCCTACGGCAGCAATCAACCGATTCCGATTAAACCTCGACGATGATGAACCTCCTGCTCTCGCTCTTTCTATCGCTGCTGCTCCTCGCTCCCGCTGACGGACCTCCCGCCGACGGAGAAGCGAAAAAGACGCCGCCCGGCACGTTCGCCTTGACGAACTGCCGCATCGAGACGGTGGCCAACGGCGCCATCGAGAGCGGCACGCTCGTGATCGAGAACGGACGCATCGCTGCCGTGGGGGCGGACGTGGCCGTGCCCTCGGGCGCGCAGACGGTGGACTGCGCGGGCGGCACGGTCTACCCTGGCATGATCGACAGCGGAACGCGGCTCGGCCTCGTGGAGATCGGCTCGCTGGCCGAGACGCGCGACTTTGCCGAGATCGGCGAGCTGACGCCGCACATGAAAGCGCTCACGGCAGTGAACCCGAACTCGGTTTCTATTCCCGTCACGCGCGTCAACGGCGTCACCACCGCGCTCACCGAGCCGACGGGCGGCCTCCTGCCCGGCACGGCGGCGCTCGTCAACCTCTTTGGCTACACGCCTCAGCAGATGCACGTGGGCGGCTTCGAGGCCGTCGTCCTGGACTACCCTTCCACCGGGCGGCGCGGGCCGTGGGACGACCGCGAGGAGAGCGAGATCGAGAAGCAGGCCAAGAAAGCGCTCGACAAGCTGAACGAGGTTTGGGACCAGGCCGAACTCTACGCGCGCATCGACTCGGCCTACGCCGCCGAGCCGGAGGAAGGCCGCCGCCCGGAACTCGTCCCGGCCATGCAGGCGCTCGTCCCCGTCGTGCGCGGCGAAGTCCCGCTCATCCTCAAGGCGAGCGCCGCGCCCGACATCCGCTCCGCGCTCGGATGGGTCGAAGAACGCGGGCTGATGGAGAACGTCATCTTCAGCGGCGTCGAGGAAGGCTGGCGCGTGGCCGACAAGCTCGCCGAGGCGGGCATCCCGTGCCTCGTCGGGCCGGTGCTCTCGGTGCCGTCGCGCGCGTCGGACCGCTTCGACAAGGCGTACGCGAACCCCGGCCTCTTGGCCGAGGCGGGCGTGGAGATCGCCCTGCGCACGGGCGAGGCCGAGAACGTGCGCAACCTCCCGTACCACGCCGGCTTCGCCGTGGCCTATGGGCTATCGAAAGAAGACGCCCTGCGTGCGGTGACGCTCGGCCCCGCGCGCATCTTCGGCGTAGGAAGTGAGCTTGGCTCGCTCGAAGAAGGCAAGCAGGCCACCCTCTTCGTAGCCGATGGCGACCCGTTTGAGACCTCGACCACGATCACGCACCTCTTCATCGAAGGCTATCAGGTCCCGCTCGAAAGCCGCCACACCGAGCTGTACGACGAGTTCTTAGAGCGCGACCCCGGCCTCGTCGAGCAGCCATCGGAAAGGGGCGCCGCCGGCGGCGACCCGGCCTCGGATGCCGAGGAGCGGTGAGCATCAGGCCCGAAGCTTCCCTGTAGAGACGCCTCGGCGAGGCGTCTCTATCGCATCCACACCCCGTCCGCCCAAACGCTCACACGCTCCGAAGGAGCGCGCCTTCGAGCGTGAGGCCCGGCCCGAACGCCATCGCCACGCCGCTCTTGAGGCCGCTTTCGCCCTTTGCGCGCGCGGCGTGGTGGCGCTCCAGGAAGCGCTTGAGGACGAAGAGGATGGTGGGCGAACTCATGTTGCCGTAGAGGCGCAGCACCTCCAGGCTGTCGCGCACCTCGTCATCAGAGAGACCAAGGATGGCCTGCGCTTTTTCCACGATGGCGCGCCCGCCGGGGTGGATGGCCCAGAAGTCCACGTCGTCGGGCGCGAGGCCGTGCGGCTTGAGGAGCGCGTCGAGGTAGGCAGGTAAGCAGCGCGCGATGACGTCAGGCACGTCCGAGGAGAGGCCCATGAGGAAGCCCGTGTCGCCGATGTCCCACGTCATGTGCCCCATCGAGTCGTCGTCGAGGCGGACGTGGCCAGCGGCGTAGGCAAGCTGTCCGCGCGCCTCGCCCTCGGGCTTGGAGGCGAGCACGACCGCCGCCGCGCCATCGGAAAAGAGAGCGTTGACGACGGCGCTTTCGAGCGAATCGCTGATCTGAAAATGCAGCGTGCACAGCTCCGCGCAGACGACGAGGACGCGCGCCTCCGGCTGGCTCTGGCAGAAGCCGTGCGCCACGCGCAGCGCATTGAACGCCGCGTAGCAGCCCATAAACCCGATCACCGTGCGCTGCGTCGTCGGCGGGAGGCCGAGGCGCTTGACGAGTTCGATGTCCAGCCCCGGCGCGAAAAAGCCCGTGCAGCTTACGGCGATGACGTGCGTCACCTCGGCGGCGTCGAGGCGCGCGGCGTCGAGCGCCTCGCGGGCCACGCGCTCGGCCAAGGGGACGGCGGCGGCGCGGTACTTCCGGTTGCGCGCGGCGGTGGAGGGCAGCGCGCCGTTGCTCCAGTTTTTTGGGTAGAAGGTGAAGTCTTCCGGCGCGCGCCCGTAATCTTCTACGGCCGAGTAGCGGTAGTCAATGCCAGAGCGGGCGTAGATCATCGGCAGGCGGTTGCGCAGGGGGCGCGGCAAGCCGTCAATCTGCTGCATGAACGCGGCGGCCTCGTCCTGCGGCTTCCGGAGCGGCGGGTTGCTCGTGGCGATGGCCTCGATGACGGTTTTCAAACTAAGCGCTCCAGGTTTGATGGCGTACGGCGGGTGCGGCTTGGCAGTGAACCAAAGAATCGGGGAAATGATGAGCCGACGAGGCGGCCTTCTCCAGCGCTTCGTTTCTTCAGCGCTTTGTCTCTTCGATTCTTCGTCTCCTCAACTCCTCGTCTCCCCCTCTCCCACTCGCCCTTTCCCTCTCTTTCGCCTCGTTCCAGAGCGCGTCCATCTCGTCGAGCGAGGCCTCGGCAGCGGCGCGGCCGGTCCCGGCCAGGCGGCGCTCGACGTGGCGGAAGCGGCGGGTGAACGTGTCGTTTGTGGCGCGCAGGGCGTTCTCGGCGTTGAGGCCGGCGCGGCGCGCGTAGTTGACGAGTGCGAAGAGCACGTCGCCGAACTCGGCTTCTTTTGCCTTCGAGGAAGCATCGCTCTCGGTGAGCGCGCGGAGTTCGGACAGCTCTTCTTCGACCTTGGACCAGGCGCCGGCGCGGTCGGGGAAGTCGAAACCCACGCCGGCGGCCTTCTGCTGGATGCGGTGCGCGCGCAAGAGCGCGGGCAGGGCGCCGGGCACGCCGTCGAGCGCGGAGGGCGGCGCGGCTGAGGCGCCGTTTTTCGCGCTCTCGGCGGCGCGCTCTTCGCGCTTGACCTCCTCCCAGGTTTTTTCCACAGCTTCGGCGCTGCCGGCTTTGGCGCTGCCGCCCTCGCCGAAAACGTGCGGGTGCCGGCGCACGAGCTTTTCCGTCTCTGCCGCCACGACGTCTTCAAGGGTGAACCGCCCGTCTTCTTCGGCGATGGTGCTGTGGAAGACGACGTGCAAGAGGACGTCGCCCAGCTCTTTTTTGAGCGCGTCCCAGTCTTCTTCGTCAATGGCCGCGACGGCCTCGTAGGTTTCTTCGATGAGGAGGTGGCGCACGGAGGCGTGCGTCTGCGCGCGGTCCCACGGGCAGTCGCGCCGAAGCTGCCGGACCACCGCCACGAAGTCGGCCAGGCGGCCGAGCGTTTCGGCGGCTACGCTAAAATCGGCGTCGTAGATCTTTTCGTCCATCGGGCGGCGTTACGTTCGTACAAAAAGCGAGAGCGGGTTTCGAACCGGCGCCGCGGATGTGTACGCCGCAGCGCGGGAGACGTTTATTCGCCGCCGCTACGCCGGGCTGACGCAGGGTTGTCACCCGGCTTTTTTATTTTGGCTTTTGCCGGGCGGTTTCTCTGCCATGTTTGTTTTGAAGCCGCTCGGTTTCGTACCATGCAACCAGTGGGGTGCGCTCCGCCGCGCATCCGCTTACATCTTCTGGCGGACTCATGTGAGCACGCGATCAGGACAGGTCGGCCCGCCTTTCTTCCGAGAACTGCCGTGGCCGACGGACTCATGTAAAACCCGCCAGGATTCATGTCACAACCTACCGAACCAAGTCAGAAGGTGTAACCTATGGCACGTGGAATCAACAAAGTCATCCTCGTCGGCAACCTGGGGCAGGACCCGGAGCTGCGCTACACGGGCAGCGGCACGGCCGTGTGCAACATGCGCCTGGCCACGAATGAGAGCTACAAGGACCGCGACGGCAACCTCGTCGAAAAGACCGAGTGGCACTCTATTGTGGCCTGGAGCCGCCTGGCCGAGATCTGCGGCGAGTACCTCGCCAAAGGCAGTCAGGTCTACTTCGAGGGCAGCCTGCAAACGCGCTCGTGGGAGGACCGCGACGGCAACACGCGCTACACCACTGAGGTCAAAGCGCGCGAGATGATGATGCTGGACTCGAACCGCCAAAGCAGCGGCGGCTCGCGCGGAGGCGACGGCGGCTTCAACCAGGACCGCGGCGAGGACGACTTCGACCAGCGCCGCCAGCCGCAGCGCCAGAGCCAGCAACGTCAGCAGCAGCCCGCCACCGGCGGCGGTGACACGTTCGAGCCGGACGACGAGCTGCCGTTCTAAGACCAACCCCTCGCCTTTAAACGCGAGGCTCAGAAACCGGAGAAGCGCCGTCCTTCAACGAGGGCGGCGCTTCTTTGCTGTTCGCGCCTTTTTGCAGAGGGACTGAACGAAAGCGCCCGGTTCTTCGTACGTTTCTTCTGGAAGTGCTGCGCGCGGCGTTTTATATTAAGAAATTCTGCACCCACCTCTTCACGGTTTTCTTTTTGTGACGCTATGGGTACGACCACCGCCACGCTGCTGCCTGACTCTGAAACCGCATCTATTGATTTCCCGGTCTACGTTGAGGCCTTTAGAGAGAAGCTCCAGCGCGTCTTCCGCGTGCGCGGCTGCGCCGACGAGACGGGCCTCCGGCGCGGCCTCCCGCCGCACATGATGCGCGAGGTGCAGTCCATGACGCCGCTCTCCGTGTGCATCCCGGAGGAATACGGCGGGCGTGGCGTGCGGCCAAGCGAGTACCTTTCCGTCCTTGAAGCGGCCTCGTACGAGTCGCTCGCGCTTTCCTTAACCATCGGGATCAACGGCGCGCTCTTTCTCCAACCCGTGGCGAAGTACGGGCAGGACGAGGTCAAGGAGCACGTCTTCGGGCGGTTCATCCACGACAAGCACATGGGCGGGCTGATGATCACGGAGCCGGACTACGGCACCGACGCCCTCCGCATGAAAACGGCGTACACGGACGAGGGCGAGCACTTCCGCGTCACCGGCACGAAGCACTGGGGCGGCCTCACCGGCTGGGCCGACTTCTGGCTCGTCGCCGCGCGGCGGAGGCGGGACGGCGGCGGCCTCGCGCGCGACATTGACTTCCTCATCGCCGATCAAAGCCAGCCAGGGCAGACCGTCGCGGTCGAGGAGGTCTACGAGAACCTCGGCCTGTACATGATCCCGTACGGCCTGAACCGCATCGACATCGAGGTGCCCAAAACGCACCGGCTCGAACCCGAGTCTACGGGCATCAAGATGATGCTCGACCTCTTGCACCGCAGCCGCACGCAGTTCCCCGGCATGGGGATGGGCTACCTGCGCCGCCTCCTGGACGAGGCGCTCCAGCACTGCCGCGAGCGCTACGTCGGCGGGCAGAGCCTTTTTGGCTACGACCAGGTGAAAGAGCGGCTGGCGCGCCTCCAGGCCTCTTTTACCACGTGCTCGGCCATGTGCGCCTTCGCCTCCGAGAACTCCGGCCTGGAGAACAACCTCGCCTCTGAGACCGTCACCGCCAACTCGATCAAAAGCGTGGTGACGGACCTGATGCAGGACGCGGCGCAGTCGCTTTTGCAGCTTACCGGCGCCGACGGCTACCGCCTCGACCACATCGCCGGGCGCTCTTTGGTGGACAGCCGGCCGTTTCAGATTTTTGAAGGCTCGAACGACGTCCTCTACGGGCAGATCACCGAGGCCGTCCTCAAGCAGATGCGCCGCCTCAAGGAAACGAACCTCTACGACTACCTCTCCTCGTACGAGATGACGGCGCGCGCGGCGGAGCGGTTCAAGGACACGCTCAACTTCGAGATCAGCGCGAGCCTGCCGCAGCGCAAGCTCGTGGAGCTGGGCCGCGCCCTCGGCCGCATCGTCTCGATGGAGATGGCCATTGAGCTGGGCGACCGCGGCTTCCGCGGCGACCTCGTTGCCAACTGCCTGAGCGTGCTTAAGGACGATGTGGACGCGCTCCTGTGCCGCTACCGCTCCGGCGGCCTCGCCTCCATCGTGGAGGATTACGTCGAGGAAAGCGCATGGCTCAACTACGTGCAGCCGCCGCCGCAGCGGGGCGCGTGAGCGGCAGCGCGCGTAGCAGCAAGGCGGGGCCTTCCGTGCCTAAAAGGAAAGCGGGGCGGGGCGCCATTCACCTTTGGCGCCCCGCCCCACACTCTCTTTTTGCCACCTGCTTTACTGACCCTGCCCCATCTGCGCATTGCCGCTGCCGTCGTACTCGATCTGGCAGCCGGACGTGAGGATGCAGGACGTCTCGGTGGCGATGTTGCTGTTCATCTGCTGCATCATGTCCATCGTGCTCTGATGCTGCATCATCATCGCCGCTATCATTTGCTGCGTCAGGACCTTGATGCTAAGCTCGGCGACCTGGACGAAGATTTTGCTCTGCTCCTCTGGCGAGGCTTCGCGTATCTGCCGGCGAAGTTTGGCATCGAACGCATCGCGCACATCGCTGTGCATGAGGCCAAAAGTGTCCAGCGAGCCGAGGACGCCGTCCCATGATTCGTACGTCGCGGGCGGCGCGTGCAAGAGGCTCGTGTGGAAGTGGCCGTCCTCGCCGTCCTTCTTGATGAGCAGAGCGAAGTCGTGCTTTTGGCCGCCCGCCTCCCCCGCGCCGATGACGACGTATCCTTCGTCTCCCGCTATTTGCACGTGCGAAGGAATCTGATGAGGGGCGGTGTGCGTGGCTTTTTTGAGGCCAATCTCCTTAATCGCCTGGGTCGCGGCCTCTGCCGGAGAGGAGACCTCGCCCACCTCGAACGTCCAGTACTGCAGGCGCGGCGCGGTCGCGTCGCCCGGCCGGGGGGTGTACCCACGCCCGGCATCCTTCGGCCTGCCCGGAATGTAACCCGTGCCATCCTCCCTTTTTGCTGCAATGGGAAGGGGAACCGACGGTGCATCTGCCAACGCGCCAGCCGGCGGCGCAGACGCTTCGGTGACGGCCGGCGCGTCCTCCGGCTGCCCGGCGCCCGCCTCAAAAGCGCCGGGCTGCAAGACGGCCGCCCCGCTCGCCTGTGCGCTTGCCAGGGGCTGCCCCTTCGCCGCGTTGCCGCCTAGGAAACCGGGACCGCCCATCGCCTCGAAGTCCTCGGCGGTCGCCACAAAAGCCGTCACGACCGGGCCATCCTCCGACGGCGTGAGCGCGGCGGCGAAGCGGCGCTCGCCATGCTCCGTCTCGGCATCGCCCCAAACGACGAGCCGGTCCTCCTGCGACACGTCCACGGCCTCGACCTCGTTCATGTCGAGCCAGAGCACAGCCAGGGCCGACTGCAAGTCCTCGTGTGGATCGCCGGAGTGGCCTGATTTTTCGATGGGCACCGTCCGGACGCGCGGCGCGGTCTCGTCGGAGAGGTCGGGCGAGTAAGTCGCCTCATCGTAGCGGTCGTCGCGCTCGACCTCCCACTCAGCCCAGAGCGGAGGACTCTGCGCGCGCCCGTCGCCGCATCCTATCAGCAAGAACATAATTTCTGCCAGCACCGTGAACAGAAAACGTTTCATCACACCGGCCTCTTGGAAATGCTTCCGATCCAGCCTCGCGGCTTCCGGAAAGAGGGGTGAACGCCGCCGGCCTCTGCAAGCCGTGGGCGGCGGGTCGCGCCGCGTGGCACGTTGCGAGACTACGGCCGAGCACGCGCAACGGCGCAAAAGTAATCGGTTTGCGTTTCCAGTCCAGAGGACGCGCGTAACGTTACAATCGTTTAACGAGCCGTCTTTGGCCAGTCTTTTTTGCCTGGCGCTCTATGCAGCCGTGGGCGGGTGCGCCTCGTAACAAAAAATTGATATAAGAGCGGACGGCCTGTATCTTCTCGATTGCTTTCCCCCTCTTCAGCCTCAAACGCACCACCTGTGGAACCTACCGGCACGCGCGACAGCTGGAACTCGAAGCTGGGTTTCATCCTCGCCGCCAGCGGCTCGGCCATCGGGCTGGGCAACATCGTCTTCTTTAGCTCCACCGCGTACCAGTCGGGCGGTGGGGCTTTTTATCTGCCGTACTTCTTCGCGCTCTTCGCGCTGGGCATCCCGGTGATGATCACGGAGTTCGGCCTGGGCACGATGACGCGGCGCTCGCTCCCGGAGGCGCTTTACCGCGTGGCCGGCAAGAAGGCCGAGTACGTGGGCTGGTGGAGCCTGGCCTCGGCGCTCTTCATCGTGATGTACTACCAGGCGATCCTGGCGTGGGCACTGGGGATGATGTTCGGCGCGTTCGGCTCGCTCTTTGATCCGGGCGTCTCGGCGCAGGGGTACTTCTTCGAGTTCATCGCCACGTACTGGCCGTTTTTGTGCGTGGTTGCCATCTGGACGGCGAACCTGACGATCCTGTGGCGCGGCGCCGCCACCATTGAAAAGGCCGTGCGCGTGTTCGTGCCGCTGATGTGGCTTTTCATGATCGGCCTCATCATCCGCGGCGTGACGCTCGACGGCGGCTTTGACGGCGTGCTCTACCTCTTCACGCCCGACCTGGCCGGCATCGCCGAGCCGGCGGTGTGGCGCAACGCCTTTGCGCAAATGTTCTTCTCGCTCTCCCTGGGCCTGGGCACGATGACGGCCTACGCCTCCTACCTGCCGAAGGACTCCGATCAGGTCAACAACGCGCTGACGGTCTCTTTCATGAACTGCGGGTTCGAGTACCTGGCTGGCATCGCCATCTTCGCGCTGCTCTTCGTTTTTGCCATCAACCCGGTAGGCGGCACGCTCTCGCTCTCCTTTTTCGCCATCCCGGAAGGCATCGCGGCGTTTCCGTGGGGCGTGCGGCTTTTTGGGGCGCTCTTTTTCTTTCTGCTCGTGATTGCGGGCATCACCTCGTCGGTCTCCATCGTCGAAAGCCCGACGAGCGCGCTGATCGACAAGCTGGGCGTGAGCCGGGCCAAGGCGCTCGCGCTCGTGGCCGTGCCGGGCATCATCGGCTCGCTCTGCTTTGCGCTGCCGCAGGTGATCAACGGCAACCCGCTCGGCCTTACGCTTCTGGACGTGATGGACCACTGGGCGTTCGGGTACAGCCTGCTCATCGTGGGCTTTTTCGAGACGATCATGGTGGGCTGGGTGCTGGGCGCCGATCAGCTTCGCCGCGCCGTGAACGAGCACAGCAAGTTCCACCTGGGCACGTGGTTCAACGGGCTGATCAAGTTCGTGGCGCCGGGGCTTTTAGGCACGGTCATCCTCTGGAACATCGCCACGGAGTTTTCGGATGGGCTGTACGGGCCGGACAACCTGGGCGCTTTCGATTGGATTCCCGTTTTTATCCCTCTTCTCTGGCTCGGCGGCACGCTCGGGATCGCGGCGTACCTGACCTCTCGGCAGACGTACGACGCCGCGCCCGCCGAAGCCCGCACGGCGCCTTCTGAAACAGCAGCTTAACATGACGCCTTTTAATATGCTCCGCACGCTGCTTTTTCTTTTCTTGCTCCTGGGCGTGGCTGCGCCTGCCTCGGCACAGTACGTGGCCGAGGACGCCCGGCTCTACATCGAGCAGCCCGTGGCGCTGACGCTGCCGGGCGATACGCTCGTGGTCACGTACCGGCCCAACAGCTCTATAGCCCGCGTGGATACGCTCGTAGGCACGCGCGCGTGGACGCCGCGGCAGGCGGGCGTGGTCAAGCTCCAAGCGCCCGGCGGCGAGGCGCAGAGCGTGTCCGTGCGCTTTGACCGCACGCCAGCGAGCGGCCTTTTCGTCCTCATAGGCGCGGGGCTGATTCTCTTTGGCGGAGCCGGCTTTGCGTTTCGCAAGCTTTTCGAGGACGACGATCTGCCCGTCACGTGATCTGCTCAGCCCGCCTCGTTTCAAGCGTGCCTGCCGCCGCGTGGGCGCTCGTACTCTTCGGCAGCGCCGCTCTTGGCCTCGCCTCGGCGGCAGCGCAGCCGGCCTCCTCTGCGCCACGCAGCGCGGTGCTGCGAGCGGCGGACCCTGGCCTGAACTGGGCACCGCTTGCCCTCCGCCGGGAAGAAACTGCGTTGCGCCGTAGGTCGTTTAGGCAACGACGCGCGGCTGATCCGTGGCTCGCTCCTGACAAGGCCAAGCATCTGGGCGCGAGCTTTCTCCTCACGCTAAGCGGGCAGTACGTGCTCACGAGCAAGCTCCCCTTCTCCGAGCGCGGCGCGCTGCCGCTTTCGATAGCGGGCGCGGCGCTCGTGGGCCTCGGCAAGGAGGTGTACGACTGGAAGGTGAAGCCGTCGCACCACTTCTGCCGGCGCGACCTCGTGGCGGACGGCCTCGGCATCGCACTCGCTGCGGGGCTGATCTTGCTTTGAGATCGCCCGGCCGTTGCCAGCCGTCACGTTTCTGCAAATCTACTTGATCGCGTTCTCCGTCCCATGAGTGTTAAAGACCACTGCGGCATCTTCGGCATCTTCAACGCCTCGGACGCCGCGCGGCTGACGTACTACGGCCTCCACGCCTTACAGCACCGCGGGCAGGAGTCCAGCGGCATCGTCACCTCGACGTTTGACGAGGCCCACGGGCGCCCCGTCATGCCTGTGCACAAGGACTTCGGCCTCGTCCTCGACGTCTTCAGCGATCCGGGCATCTTTGCCGAAAAGCTCCTCGGCGACGCCGCCATCGGCCACAACCGCTACTCCACGAGCGGCGCCTCCGATAACCGCGCCAACATCCAGCCCTTTGCCGTGCACTACCGGCGCGGCAACCTCGCCCTGGCGCACAACGGCAACCTCTCGAACGCGCGCGAGCTGCGCCAGTCCTTTTCCGAGCGCGGCACGCTGTTTCAGACGACCTCGGACTCGGAGCTGATCCTGCACCTGGCTGCGCAGAGCCGCCGCCAGAGGCAGATCGACCAGGTCATCGACGCCCTCACGCAGGTCGAAGGCGCCTTCTCGCTCGTCATGCTCACGGATGAGAGCCTCATCGCCGTGCGCGACCCGAACGGGTTCCGCCCGCTCGCCTTGGGCCGCCTCGGCGAGGCCGATCAGCCCGGCGGCGCGGCCTACTGCATCGCCTCGGAGACGTGCGCCTTCGACATGATTGACGCCGAGTACGTGCGCGACGTCGAGCCGGGCGAGATCCTCGTCATCGACCGCGAGGGCTGCCAGACGGGCGAGTTCAAGAGCCACCGGCTGCCGCAGCCGCACGGCGTCTCGCAGTGCGTCTTCGAGTACGTGTACTTCTCGCGGCCGGACTCGAAGATTTATGGCGAGATGGTGGACAAGGTGCGCCGGCAGATCGGCCGGCAGCTTGCGCACGAGGCGCCTGTGCCGGACGTGCCGGAGGGCGCCAAAACGCCCATCGTCATCCCCGTGCCCGACTCGGCCAACACGGCCACGCTGGGCTACGCCACCGAGTGCGAGAAGCTCGGCCACAAGTGCCGCTTCGAGATCGGCCTGATCCGCAACCACTACGTGGGGCGCACCTTTATCGCGCCGGGGCAGAACGAGCGCGAGATGAAGGTGCGCTGCAAGTTCAACACGGTCGAGGGGCTTTTGAAGGGCCGCCCCGTCGTTGTGGTGGACGACTCGATTGTGCGCGGGACCACGGCGCGCTACCTCGTAGACATGCTGCGGAGGTCAGGCGCGACGGAGGTGCACTTCCGCGTGGCGGCCCCGCCGGTGATCAGCCCGTGCTTCTACGGCCTCGACTTCCCCAGCCGCGACGAACTCTTGGCGAACCAGTTCGGAAGCGTCAAGGAGATCGAGGAATGGCTCGGCGTGGACTCCTTAGCCTACCTCTCCGCCGAGGGGCTGATGAAGGCCGTCCGCGCGGCGAACCGCTCCGAGGCGGGCTACTGCACGGCGTGCTTCACCGAGGACTACCCCGTCCCCGTGGAGATGGACATGGCGAAGGACGAGTTCGAATGGCGATGATTGGGAGCGGAAGAAGGGAAAAGAGGAGAAGTGGAAGAAAGGAAGAGCGCCTGATCTATGCTTCTTCCACTCCTCCATTCTTACCTCTTCCATTCCTGCCCCTCAAAACCCGAGCGCCACGTCCTCGCCGCGCGGGTCGGCCCCACCGAGGTAGACGCGCATGGTGTCCGCCGAGGCCGCGTTGGCGCCGGAGAAGAGCGCCGAGGCCGTGTCGCGCGCCGCGCCGTTCTGCGCCTCTCGCTGCACGACGGGGTAGCGCACGGTGATGCCGTCGGCGCGGCCCCAGGTGCCGTTCTCGGCCACGGTCCAGCCGCGCTGCTCCAGTGCCCTTTCCACGTCGCGCGCCATGCCGTAGCGCTCATGCCAGAGCTGATCCGGCAGCCACTGGTGGTGCACACGCGCGGCGCCCACGGCCTCCTGGATGTCCATGCCGTGGTCGATCACGTTCAGGATCACCTGGAAGACGGTGGTGATGATGGTCGAGCCGCCCGGCGTCCCGATCACCATGAAGAGCCGCCCCTCGGGGTCTTCGACGATGGTGGGCGCCATGGAGGAGAGCATCCGCTTCTCGGCCGCGACGGCGTTGGCCTCCGAGCCGACGAGGCCGTACATGTTCGGCACGCCGGGCTTGACGGCGAAGTCGTCCATCTCGTTGTTGAGGAAGAAGCCCGCGCCTGGAACGGCCACCTTCGAGCCGTAGAGGCCGTTGATCGTCGTTGTCACGCTCACGGCGTTGCCGGCGTTGTCTACCACGGAGTAGTGCGTCGTCTCGGCGGATTCGTAGGCGAGCGGGTTCCCGTGCTCCACGGCGGCGCTCGTGTCGGCGCGGTAGGGGTTGAACGAGGTCATGCGGCGGCGCATGTACTCCTTATCCGTGAGCGCGTCGGTGGGCACGTCCACGAAGTCGGCATCGCCGAGCCACTCGGCGCGGTCGGAATAAACGCGGCGCATGACCTCGCCCATGAGGTGGACCGTCTGGCTCGCGCCGTAGCCCATCGCCTCGATGTCGTACGGCTCGACGGCGTTTAAAAGCTGCGCCACGGCGACGCCGCCCGAGGACGGCGGGCGCATCCCCAGGACGCGGTAGCCGCGGTACGTGCTGGCGACGGGCGCGCGCTCGACGGCCTCGTACTCGGCCAGATCCTCTTCGGTGATGAGGCCGCCGCCGCGCTCCATCTCTTCCGCGATGAGCCGCGCCGTCTCGCCCGCGTAGAAGCCCGCGCGCCCCTCGTCGCGGATGCGCTTCAAGGTCTCGGCGAGGTCCTTCTGCACGAACAGCTCGCTGGTTTTGAAACGCGCCGTCGAGTCTTCCTTGACGAAGTAGCGCCGCGAGCCGGGGTATTTCAGAAAAACGGTGTGCTGCCGGTTAAGCCGGTTGGCCTCGGCGCGGGAGAGGCGGACGCCTTCTTCGGCGAGGCGGATGGCGGGGTCGATGACTTCTTCGAGCGGAAGTTGCCCGTAGCGCTCGTGCGCCATGAGGAGGCCGGCGGGCGTGCCGGGAACGCCCGAGGCGAGGTGCCCCTCGCGGCTGCGCTCCGGGACGGCGTTGCCGCGCGCGTCCAAGAACATGTCGCGCGTGGCGGCCAACGGCGCTTTTTCGCGGTGGTCGATGGTGGTCGAAGAACTGTCGGCGAGGCGGAGGACCATGAACCCGCCCCCGCCTAAGTTGCCCGCCGCCGGGTAGACGACGGCGAGGGCGAAGCCCGTCGCCACCGCCGCGTCGATGGCGTTGCCGCCTTGCCGAAGCATCGCCACGCCGGCCTCGGAGGCGCGCGCGTGGGCGGAGACGACCATCCCGCTGTCAGCGCGGACGGGTTCGGGGAAGGCGGCCGGGCGCGCGGCTGGCTCGTGGCGTACGCCGACGGCGAGCATCGCCGCCGCACAGAGCAGCAAGAGAGCAGATCGGGCGCGAAAGGGCATGGTTGGCGCGGTGCTTGATCTATGTAAATATGTACCCATTGAAGCCATTAACCTTCATTAAAGTGGCAATTTCTACCTACGGCGGCACAAACGTAACTTAGGGTAACGTGCCTATCCTCACTACTAAATACGTCACCTCCCCCGTTTTTCCTATGCAACGCCGCCCCGCAGAGTTGCTTTCACGCTTCAAAAGCTTACTTTGTTAGACCGATGAGAAATCCTGTTGATCAAGCCATTCGGATTCTTTCCGTAGGAGCCGGCGTGTCAAGCCTGCTCATGTACGCCGTGTTCGCGCTTTTGTAGCGTGTTTTTACGGGTGAGTCCGCTCATTGGCCGCCCGTCGGCCGTCGTTTTTGAGCGCGAGCTTGATTAGCTTCGGGAGAGCTAAGCGCTGGCAGGCCAAGCCGGCTTCTTTTATCACGCTTCTCCCCGCTCATGCTCGCGCCGCTCGACTGGCTGCTCGTGGCCACCTACTTCGTCTTTTCGTTCGGCATCGCCGTGTACTTCTACCGGCGCGCGGGGCAGAGCACGTCCGAGTTCTTCCTCACGGGCCGCTCCATGCCGTGGTGGCTGGCCGGCACCTCGATGGTGGCCACGACCTTTGCCGTGGACACGCCGCTGCTCGTCACCGAGATCGTGGCGAAAAACGGCATCGCGGGCAACTGGATCTGGTGGAACTTCGCGCTCGGCGGGATGCTCACCGTGTTCTTCTTCGCGCGCCTCTGGCGGCGGAGCGGCGTGCTGACGGACGTGGAGTTCGTCGAACTCCGCTACAGCGGCAAGGCGTCGGCGTGGCTGCGCGGGATCAAGGCCGTCTACTTCGGCCTCGTCCTCAACGTCGTCATCATCGGCTGGGTCTCGCTGGCGATGGAGACGGTGATCGAATCGCTCTTTCCGAGGCTGACGATCTTCGGGGCGGCGTCGGTGAACGTGATCGGCGTGGAGTTTTCAGCGGCGCTCGTGGTGGTGAGTGCGCTGGTCCTCGTCGTGGCGCTTTACTCGCTCCTCTCCGGCCTCTGGGGCGTGGTGGTGACGGATCTGTTCCAGTTCGTCATTGCGATGGGCGGGACGACGCTCCTGGCCTTCTACGCCCTGGGCGCGCCGGGCGTGGGCGGGCTGAGCGGCATCCGCGAGAAGCTCGACCCGTCCACCTTCCGCCTTCTGCCTACGATGGGCGAGGCGGCCGAGGGCGCGAGCGTGCTGGCGCTTTCGGGGCTGGCGTTTGCGGCGTATATCGGCGTGCAGTGGTGGTCGAGCTGGTACCCCGGCTCCGAGCCGGGCGGCGGCGGCTACGTGGCACAGCGGATGATGAGCGCGAAGGACGAGAAGAACGCCCTTTTTGCCACGCTCTGGTTCACCGTGGCGCACTACTGCCTGCGGCCCTGGCCGTGGATCGTCACTGCGCTCGTGGCCCTCGTCCTCTTCCCCGAACTGCCGGCGGATGAGAAGCGCGCCGGCTTCGTCCTCGTCATGCGCGAGGTGCTGCCGGTGGGGATGCTCGGCCTGCTCTTCGCCGCGTTTCTGGCCGCGTTCATGAGCACGATCTCCACGCAGCTGAACTGGGGCGTCTCCTACCTGGTGAACGACCTCTGGCGCCGCTTCGTCCGGCCGGACGGGTCGGAAAAGCACCACGTTACCATCGCGCGCGTCTTCACGATGGGGCTGGCCGTCTTGAGCCTGTTCGTGACGGCGAACCTCTCGACCATCGAGGAGGCGTGGGGGCTGATCCTCTCGGCCTCGGCGGGGCTGGGGCTGGTGCTGATCCTGCGCTGGTACTGGTGGCGCGTGAACGCCTGGAGCGAGCTGGCCGCCACCATCGCGCCCGTGGTGCTGGCCGTTCTAGCGCTCGTCTTGAACGCCTACGGCGTGCGCGTGCCGGGCTTGCAGGCGGATTTTCCGGTCAACCTCTACGCCGTCGTCGGCTTCACGACGGTGGTGTGGCTCGTAGCGACGTTCCTCACGCGCCCGACGAAGGTGGCTACGCTGGACAACTTCTACCGCACTGTGCATCCGGGCGGCCCCGGCTGGCGGCCCGTGGCCGAGCGCCATCCGAACGTGCAGCCGGATGCGGGCTTTGCGCGGCTCTGGCTCGACTGGGCGCTGGGCGTCGTTTTGGTCTACGCCACGCTCTTTGGGACGGGCTACGTGCTCCTGGGCCGCGCGCCGCTGGGGCTGGCGTGCCTGGCCGGGGCGCTCGTAGCTGCCGCCCTGCTGTGGTGGGACCTGAGCCGGCAGCACCGCCGCGCCGTCGTCTTCGATGCGGCGCCGGAAGAGGCCGAGGCGTGACCGGGCTGTTTCGTTACTTCACGAGCATCATCTGTCCGGTAGCTGCGTGCTCGCCCGCACGGATGCGGTAGAGGTACAGCCCACTCGCCAAGCCCGTCCCCCGGAAGCGCGCCGTCTGCCGCCCGGCCCCTTGCTCCTCGCCGTCCACCAGAACGGCCACACGCCGGCCCAGGACATCGTAGACCTCCAGGCGCACCTCCGCCGGTGCCGGGAGGTCGTAGGCGATCACGGCGCCACCGGGGCCGAACGGGTTCGGGTAGCTACCTTGAAGAGCAAACCGCTCAGGCGCGGCGACTTCGAGACGCACCTCCCGTTCGGAGAGCGCCCGCCCCCTGGAATCGTAGACGCGCAGGACGAGGCTCGCCGTCTGACCCACCGGCGCGGCGTCCTCGATGTCGAAGATGAACGTCGCCGTGGGGTCCGCACCGCTCACGGCCTGCGTAGTTTTCGAGCGGAGCGTGACCCAGGCGGGCACTTCCACGGCGCGGGCCGTGAGCGCCTCACCGGGGCGCCCACCAGCGCCCTCGACGCGCAACGCGACGCGGTTGGACTCCGAGGCGAACGGGACAGCGTGCACCTCGCTGACGGTGCGCGGGATGTCCCCGCCGCGCCGCCCTGGAGCATCGTCCGTGGGCGAGGTCTTTTCACCGGCGGCCGCCATGCTACGGTAGGCGTATCGCAGCGCCGCGCGCCGCGACGAGGCGCCGCGCAGGGGCCGGCCGCTGATCTCGTTCAGCCGCTCGGCCTCGCGGTATGCCGCGTGGAACCGCTCCAGCCTCGTCTCGTCCCCCGTAAGCCGGTCGAGCCGCGCCTGGAGCCGCTGCGTGGCGCGCCGGAGGTCCTCCTCCGAAGCGACGCCCTCGAAGTTCTCGAGCAGCGCCGCAGCGGCGTTGAGGTCGCCGGCCTCGTTGAGATGAAGGACGAACGGCACGTTCTCGCTCTTCTCGGCTGCGTTCTGCGCCTGAGCTGGCAAAGCAACAGCGGCGAAGAGGGCAAGAAATGCGAAGACGGTCGGACACCGGAAGAGGTCATTCATGGTAGGCCAGAGGCTTGAATGCAAAGGGTACGAACGGGCCGGAGGGGATTTTCAAGGAGGACGGCGCTCAGAACAGATCAGGAAAGTGAGCACACGAATTGCGAGAGTGTGATCTGACGCAACTACACCTTGCCATCAGCCCGCCTGAAGGGCTACGAGCACGTACGCTAAGCTCGCCAAGAACGCCATCCCCAGGGCAGCAGCGCACCGTCGCGACCACGCCGTGGGAAAGAGCGACCCGAAGGCGCTCGCCAAGCTACGTGTCTGTCTCAAGCGCATCAGGAACAACACTGAAAGCAAAATCAAGTAGAGGGCCGCTGGCAGCGCGATACCGTACATAATGACTGAAGCCGGAAACAGATCGAAGTAAGGACTCTCAGAACTTGTTTTGAGCGCAGCAAAGACTGTCATGATAGCAGCCTGCAGGCCGAACCAGAAGGTGAATGGAAGGAAAAAGATGTCAACGGTGCGGGGATCGTTTCCCATAGGAGCATCAAGGGCTGCCTGAGAAGATAAAGAGCGAGCACCCCTTACTCCCCGGTCACTGATCGCATTTGAGTGTCGATACGTCAGCATCGCCTTTGAAGACAGCTCGCAGCTTGTCGTAATCCTCACGAATCGGCTCTTCGGCTACGACCTGAGCGCTGGAACCGAGTTCCTCTTGGAGATTCTGCTGCATATTCTCCCATACCGCACCACCGCCTCCGAAGATCGATCCATCTCCGGCCCCGACCCCCGTGAACTGCTTAAGCAACCAGCCCCCTAAGCTGACCGCGCGGTAGTAGAAGCTGGTGATACGATCCACACCACGGGTGTAGTACGTGACGTAGCCGTTGCCGTCGCGCTCGAAGCCGAACTGCCGGTTCGCTGACCGGGTGCACGGGGCCTTCCGGCGTCCAGGCTGTGGAGAAGATCCAGTCATCCGCATCGTAGCCAGTCGTGACCACAGTACCGTCGTCGAGCCAGTCCAGACCATAAAGCCACCAGAAGACTACGTCGTTAATCCTCGTATCACCGCCTTCCATCTCGCATAGGTTTTTGCCTTGTCAGCCTGCGAAAGTAAAGAGGAGCATGTACCCTTGGTTTACAAGAAACGCTATGCTGAAGGCGACCGCACTCCGCTGTGCCCATGTCTCGGCAAAGAGCGACCGCCAAGCCTCTGCCAAGCTTCCCACCCGTCGCCACCGCGTCAGAAAAACGACCCCGACGTAGATGATGTAGAAAAAAGCCGGCAACATGAACCCGTAAAGAACGAGCATGACAGGCGCTAAATCATAGTATGGACCCCAAGCTGCTGGCCTGCGAACGGCAAACATGAGTATGGCTACGGTTTCCAAGAAGAACCAGAGGGTAAAGAGGAGATCGGCGACTTGACTGCGTTTCATGCTGTGAAAGCACTCTGCTTTGGAGAATATTTCATCTCATGGATCGCACGTGAGCGTAGACGGTTCGGCTTCGCCTTCCATGACGGCTTGCAACTTCTCGTAGTCGATCCGGATCGGCTCTTCGGTTACGATCTGTGCCGTGGGGCCGAGTTCCACTGCGAGGTGCTGCTGCATGTTGCCCCAGACCCCGTCAGCGCTCTCGAAGATCAGCCCGTCATAGTCTTCTTGCCTCATCGTCTTATAAAGGCGGGTCGCGTAATTTGCTGAACCATAGAGTATGTTTGTGATTCTATCCACGCCGCGCGTGTAGTACGTGACGTAGCCACCGCCGTCGCGCTCGAAGCCGAACTGCCGATTGCCGCTGATCGGGTGGCGCCAGTCTTCCGGCGTCCACGCCGTCGAGAAGATCCAGTCGTCCTCATCGTAGCCAGTCGTGACCACAGTACCGTCATCGAGCCAGTCCAGACCGCCTGCCATGAGCTGTATGCTGAAGAGCGTGCCCAGCGGGTCGCTACTCGTCCAGCGCGCAGCCTCTCCGTCGAGCGGGTAGAAGAGAAACTGCGCTACGCTGCCGGCAGTGTAGCTGTCGAAATTCGTGCGCCAGTGCTCGTAGTATTCCTCGGCCGTCATGCCGTTTGGCAGATCGCTCTCCGGCACGCGTACACCGAAGAAGTCCATGTTGACACGTGGCCCGCTGGCGTCTTCGAGTGCCTGAACGTAGCCGGAGTGCGTGACGGTGTAGCCTCCACGCCCATATGAAACTTCGATTTCTTGCTCATACAGCCGATCAACCACGCTCTGCGGCGGCGTATGCTCAGCTAAGCTCACGTATTCTGGAATCTCGCTGCATGGGATGTCGAGCAGCGCGTAGGGGTTGTCTGCGAGGAACTGCTGGAAGACGCCTGCGAGGAAGACGCGCAACTCCCCCGCCCCCTCCTTGCTCGGGTCGGGGACCACACCGCGCACGTCCTCTTCATGTTCTGCCGCAATCCCGGTATTTGGTCTCCGCATAAACAGTCGTATCGTCAGCTTATAAAGGTGAGCAAGATCATGTACCCCAGGTTCGCTAGGAAAGCCGTCGCGAATGCAATTGTGCTCCTCCGTGCCCACGCCGTGACGAAGAGCGACCGCCACGCTTCAGCAAAGCTCCGCGTCCGCCACCAGCGCGCTAAGAACACAGCAACAAGATAAGCCAGGTATAAGATTGCTGGCAGCGCGAATCCGTACAGAATGATCATGCCAACGCCTACGTCGTAGAACGCGCCTCTAGCTCCCGGCCTGCGGACGGAGACGATGAGCATGAGGACGGTTTGCAAACCAAACCAGAAGGTCGAAAGGACATCAGCATTGTGGCTGCGTTCCATGTGAAGCGTTGAGGCCCTGAGAGACTGTTTCAGTTCTGATCGCATTGGAGCGTAGACGGTTCGGCTTCGCCTTTCATAACGGCTCGCAGCTTCTCGTAGTCGATCCGGATCGGCTCTTCGACTACGATTTGCGCAGTTGGGCCGAGTTCTGCTTGCAGGTGCTGCTGCAAGTCCTCCCACACCGCATCAGCGTTTCCGAACACGATCCCGTCCTCCACACCGAACCATCGGGACGCGAAGTTGAATGCAGCGTAGTCCCACGCAGTGATGCGATCCACGGCGCGCGTGTAGTACGTGACGTAGCCGTTGCCGTCACGCTCGAAGCCGAACTGCCGATTGCCGCTGATCGGGTGGCGCCAGTCTTCCGGCGTCCACGCCGTCGAGAAGATCCAGTCGTCCTCATCGTAGCCAGTCGTGACTACAGAGCCGTCGTCTGCCCACGTGACGTCCAGAGCCATAAGCTGAATGGAAAAGAGCGTGCCCAGCGGGTCACTGCTCGTCCAGCGCGCCGCCTCTCCTTCGAGCGGGTAGAGGAGAAACTGCGCCACGTCGTCATCGGTGTAGCTGTCGAAGTTCGTGCGCCAGTGCTCGTAATACTCCCCGGCCGTCATGCCATTGGGTAGGTCGCTCTCCAGCACGCGAACGCCGAAGAAGTCCATGTTGACCCGTGGTCCTACTGCATCTTCGAGAGTTTGAATAAAGGCTTGCTGAGTTAGACCATCTGGCGTAATTAGCTCGAATTCATCCCCGTTCAGCCGGTCAATGACGCTCTGCGGCGCTGCGTGCTCGGCTAAGCTTGCGTACTTCGGAATCTCGCTGCACGGGATGTCGAGCAAGGCATAGGGGTTGTCTTCGAGGAACTGCGCGAAGACGCCTGCGAGGAAGACGCGCAGCTCCCCCGCGCCCTCCTTGCTTGGGTCGTCCGAGCGCGCGGCCGTGACCTGCGCTTCGGCGAAGAGCGAGGAGCCGCCTTCTGCCCTCTGCTGGTTGTTCTGCGGCGGGGCGAGAATGGCTGCCGGGGGCGGCGGCTCCGATCCGGCCGAGTCGGCGATGAACACCACGCGCTCGGCACCCGTGCCGTAGGCCGGGTCGAGTACCCCGTACGGGACGCCTTCGAGCGCGCTGCCGCCGGCGACCTCGGCCGTGCCGTCGAGCCAGGCGAGCCGCCCGGCCTCCGCGCCGGAGGCGTCGAGGCTCACGTCTACGCTAAAGTTCGGGTCGAAGCCGGCGTCCTCGCGCGCCGTCGCCAGGACCGAGACGGCGGACGTGTCGCCTGAGACCACCGGATTCGGCGCCGCCGCTACGGTAAAGTACGGCGCCGGCAGGACATCGAGGCTCGCGTAGTTGTAGGGGTTGTAGCGATACCCTTCGAAAAAAGGTGGGAGCTGCTCGAACTCTGGACCTTCGACCTCGATGTCCGCCCAGTCCGACCCCGGCTCCGCCGCTACGAAGGCGATTCGGCCTGCGCGTGCGTCCTCGTACGAGACCGTCTCGCCCGCCCCGAGAGGGACATACGACCCGTCTTCGAGAGCGCGAAAGACCTCCCCGTCGGCATCGCCCTCATTGTTTTCCTCCCAAGGATACACCGTGAGCGCGACATCCGGGGCGATCTCGGTCTCTTCCCAGTCGAAGGGGTCCACGGCGATGACCGTCACGTGCGTCGTGTCCACGAGCGCCCTCACCTCTTCGGTATCAGCAAACACTTCAAGGTCGTAGCCGCCGAGCCAGAGCGTGTCGGTGCGGCTCACCTCTGGGTCGTCCTCGCGCTCGATGGTGAACGCGACCGGCACCAATTCCTCAGAAGCCGGCACGCGCTCCTGGTCGTAGACGATCTCGAAGTCCCCGTAACCGGCACCGAGGAACTCCTCAGCTGAGAGGCCGGCCAACTCGGCACCCGATTGGCCGTCGGGGCCGACGAGGCGGACGTAGCGGGCGGCGTCGCCTTCGAGGCGCACGCGGAACGAGTCCCTGCGCCCTTCTAAAAGGTTCGTGCTGCCGGATTCCATAATAATACGTTTCCCGGTATCAGTAAACGGCTCCGCCCGGATGGACTCCTCCTCCTGCCACTCCAAGGGAATTCTGCTGTAAAGCCAGGCCGACGGTTCGCCGGTGTACGGAGGCCAATCGAAGACCCCGTTGTCGTAAGGCCACAGCCTTATTTGACTGATGTACGGGGCGAACTCAACGAAGTACTCGAAATAAGTTCGATCCGCACGGTCGCACCTGTCCAAGTAGTTCCTGAGTAGGCCTCTCCTGAAGAACCGCGCCGGAACGTCTTGTGCTGCGGCGCCGAATTCTACTGGTGCCCGAAGTTCAAAATCGGCTGTGACCGAGATCTTCCCCTTCAACGTGTCGGTTTCTATAGGCGCCTCGTCTACATGAGGATGCTCATCCCAATCGTAGCGGGGGTGAATAGGCGCGTAGTACTTCTTGTTCTCATGGCTGTGTCCGAAGTTAGAGCACGTGGACTGGATTGAGGTCGTACTCCCGAGGAACTGGACGAGCGAGTCCAAGGCATGGCTCTGCTCCTGCGAAGAAGCACCGAGATGCTCGACCGTGACGTTCATAATGCCGTCTAGCGGTACGAACCCCGCACCATGATGGATTGTCATGACTTGTCCGGCCCAGATTCGGTAGGTGCCTAAGGGTGTCGCCGGCGTCACGGTCACTGATGCCCCGCTGGGTTTCGGCAAATTCGATGCGGCCTGCGGCGCCCCTTCATCTTCTACTTTAACCTCCTCTTCGATGACGACCTGCGCACGTGCAGCCTGCTGAGGCGCAAGACCCAGGGCCGCGACAATGAGGGCGAAGGCGAGGAGAAACACGCGGCGGCGAGAGGCGGCGCAGTACGTGGCAACGATACACATGATGGGCGGGGCAGGCCTTGGAATTCTTGCGGGTGGCGCGGGGCGAAGCACTCCCATAGTACAGCAAGGAAACGGGCCTGTGGGAGACCGTTTGCCCGGACCATCTCACCGGACACCTGCGCCGGACGATTTCTTCCACTAAAATCGAACTCCGCCCGGCCTCGCCGCAGAGAACAGACGATTAGAGTAAGGGCGCTGCCGCCTGAAGAGAGCCTCCGCCATCGGGATAGCAGAAGCTGCGGCGCGGTTATCGAATCTTTAAGGACAAGCGCAACGCTGCGGTGAGGGTTTAAAAAAAGGTTCCCGATTGGTATACTGATGCGATGATTTCGAGATGTCACTTCCAATCGACCACTTACGCTTATGGACCTCGTTGCTAAAGAGCGACTCATCGAACGAGAACTGCGCACCTTCCAAAAGGAACTCGCCGCTCTGGACGACCCGATGTGGCCGCCCGACGTACACCTCGTCGTACGGCATATCCGCGCTCGGCTCTTTGACTCCGACCTTTCAGTTGATGGGCTACGCCGCCGCTTTAGCCTCCGGGGTGGGGACTACGCTTGGCACTTCAAGCGCTGGCTCCGGATGCCGCTACGGTGCTACATTGAAGACCGGAGGATGCTCGCTGCCATGAGGCTTCTGCTGCTGTCCGCAGAGCTAGAGGTCTGGGCCGTGGCGCTCGCCGTCGGGTACGAAACTCCCCGGTCGTTCCGGCGGGCGTTCGGGCGTTGCTTAGGGTGTTCACCTACGGCGTTTCGGAAGCGCCTGCGAAAGCTGGGCATCCGCTACGTGCCCGCGCGAGTGGACCGGCGAGCGTTCCGGAAGTTAGTCGGATGCCGACCAGTCTCTCAGTTCGATAGTACGCATTCTCAGCGGAACGGATACGCCACCACGCCGGCCACCACGCGCAGCGCCCGCGCGTCCACGTCCTCGATCTCGTCGCCGCTCACATCCTGAGTGAAGACGCCGAGGGTGTAGCGCACGTCGGCGAAGAGGGTGATGTTAGGCGTGGTGTAGTAGCGCGCTCCTGCGCCGAACGTCGGGCCAGCGCTTGTGAAGGTATCCTCGTCGCTGCCGTCGTCGAAGGCGAGGGCCTGCGCGCCGTAGGTGGCCGTGAGGTAGGGCACGAGCGGGCCGCCGGGGCCGATCTCGCTCAAGAAGACCTGCACGCCGAGGTCCACGCTGCCGAGGCCGGCGTTGTCGTTGTCCGCCGGGAAGCGCTCTTCGGCCACGTCTTCGAGGCCGGCGCCGTAAAAGTCGAAAAAGAGCGCGATCCGCTCGGAGAAGCCGTACCCGACGCGCCCGCCCAGCCCGAAGCCGAGGCGCGCGTCGTCGCTTTCGAGCACGATCCGCGTCGGCCCGACGTGGCCGTTGAGGAAGAACCCGCGCACGGACTGCGCCTGTGCAGGGATCATCCACAGAGAAGCCGTGCAGAAGAGAAGCAGTCCGAACGCTTTGAAAAGTCTCGGCATGGTATCGGTGCGCATGGTGAAATCTCCCTCGGGCGGTGTTGGTTAGGGTCCGCATGGACAAGCGGGTAAAATATAGCGCGCCCGGCGCTCAGAAGCTGTCCCGCTTATTCCCATTCAGATGTTGAGTGCGTTGCGACAACCCGCTGAGCACCTGCGGGGTGCACGGCCTCATCCGCGCATCCGCCGGCACTTGCGGACGATGGAGAAGGCCATCTCCAGGGCCTGCTCGTAGTTCAGGCGCGGGTCCACAGGCGAGGTATAGGCGCGCTCGAGGTCGGCTTCGGCGAGGCCGCGCGCGCCGCCGATGCACTCCGTCACGTCCTCGCCCGTCAGCTCGAAGTGGACGCCGCCGAGGTGCGAGCCGCACCCCGCGTGCAGGTCGAACGCCTGCTCCAGCTCGGAGAGGATGCTCCCGAAGCGGCGCGTCTTCACGCCCGAGGCCGTTTTCTCCGTGTTACCGTGCATGGGGTCGCAGCACCAAAGGACGGGACTGCCGGTCGCCTGCACGGCTTCGATGAGCGGCGGCAGCGCGTCTTCGATCCGCTCGGCGCCGAAGCGGTGGATAAGCGTGAGGCGGCCCGGCTCGTCGTCAGGGTTGAGCGTGCGGACGAGGTGCTTGAGTTCTTCAGGCGTCATCCCCGGCCCCACCTTTAGGCCAATGGGGTTAGCCAGGCCACGCGCGTACTCGACGTGCGCCTCGCCCGCGTGCGCCGTTCGCATCCCGATCCACGGGAAGTGCGCCGCCAGGTTGTAGATGCCGCGTTGGTGCGGCACGGGCCGCGTGAGCGCCTCCTCGTAAGGCAGCAGCAGCGCCTCGTGGCTCGTGTAGAAAAAGGCGCGCTCTAAGCTCGGCACCGGCCCCTCAGCCACGGTTTCCATGAAGCGGAGCGCGTCGTCGATGGCCGAGAGCATCTGGCGGTACTCGCCCGCCAGGGGCGAGTGCTCCATGAAGTCCACGTTCCAGTACTCGGGGTGGCGCAGGTCGGCGAAGCCGCCTTCGGCCAGGGCGCGCACGAAGTTGAGCGTCATGGCCGAGCGGTGGTAGGCCTCGACCATGCGCTCGGGGTCGGGCCGCCGCGCCGCCTCGGTGAAGGGGAGGCTGTTAACGATGTCGCCGCGGTAGCTGGGCAGCGCGGCCTCATCCCGCCGCTCTTCGTCCGAGGAGCGGGGCTTGGCGTACTGCCCGGCAAAGCGCCCCACGCGCACGACGGGCGTTTTAAGGCCGTAGACCAGGACCAGGCTCATCTGCAAGAGAATCTTGAGCCGCCCGGCGATGAGCGCGGCCGTGCACTCGTGGAAGCGCTCGGCGCAGTCGCCGCCTTGAAGAAGAAAGCGCTGGCCGGCGGCGGCCTCGGCGAGGTGCTTCTTCAGGGCGCGCACCTCCCACGAGGTCACCAGCGGCGGCAAGACGGCCAGCCGGTCGGTGACGGCCTGGAGCGCGGCCTCGTCGGGGTAACGGGGCTGCTGCCGGGCGGGCTTTTCGCGCCACGAGGCCGGCGCCCACTCAGGAGCGTGTGTGATCTGCATGTTTCATTTTTTTATGAAAGAAGAAAGAGAGGCAAAGCGCTCCCGTTTAAGCTGGAAAAACCTTGGGTGGAGGCGCCACACCCTGCGCGTCGCACGTCGGGTACGCGCGCTTAGCTTGCCACGAAGTTGATGATGCGGCCCGGCACGTAGATCTCCCGGCGGACGGTCTTGCCGCTGAGGTGGCGGGCCACGTTCTCCTCCTCGCGCGCGCGGCCGAGCACGGCGTCTTTCTCGGCGTCAGAGGCCACCGCGATAGAGGCGCGCACGGTGCCGTTGACCTGCACGGCCATCTCGATCACGTCTTCTTTGAGATGCTCCTCCACCAGCTCGGGCCAGGGCGCGTAGGCAAGGCTCTGTGCGTGGCCGAGGCGCTGCCACAGCTCCTCGCCCAGGTGCGGCGCGAACGGGCTGAGGAGCAGCACGAAGTCTTCCGCGACGCTTTTCGGCAGGGCGTCCCACTTGTTCGCGGCGTTGACGAACTCCATCATCGCGGCGATGGCCGTGTTGAAGCGCAGCCCCTCGATGTCGTCCGTCACCTTCTTGATGGCTTGGTGAAGCACGCGGAGCTGCTCGTCCGACGGCTCCGCTTCTTCGATCTTCTCCGAGCGCGCGGCCTCTTCGCCGCCCGAGATCAAACGCCAGGCGCGGCCCAGGAAGCGGTACACGCCGCCCACGTCTTTGGTGCTCCAGGGCTTCACCTGCTCCAAAGGCCCCATGAACATCTCGTAGAGCCGGAGCGCGTCGGCGCCGTGCTCCGCTATGATGTCGTCGGGGTTGACGACGTTGCCGCGGCTCTTCGACATCTTGTGCGACGAAGCAACGACATCGATATCAGGTGAGTCCTTAAGCACCCATCTGTCATCTCTCTTCTCCACACGGTCTGAACTAATTTTTACTTCCCTGAATGGGATGACGCGAGGTCCCTGCACATACCTATGGGAAGCTGGTATGTAGTCCCCCTCAGAAAACTCTTTGTAGTCCACTCGTGCTTCGTAGGCTTCGAACTCCATCTCGCCCAGGATGAGGCCTTGGTGGACGAGCTTCTGGAACGGCTCTTCGGTAGAGACCACGCCGGCGTCGTAGAGCACCTTGTGCCAGAACCGCGCATAGAGGAGGTGCAGCACCGAGTGCTCCGCCCCGCCGACGTAGAGGTCCACCGGCATCCAGTATCTTTCCTTTTCCGGATCGACCAGGCGCTCTTTGTTGTGCGGGTCGATGAAGCGGAGGTAGTACCAGCACGAGCCTGCCCACTGCGGCATCGTGTTCGTCTCGCGCTCGGCCGGCGCGCCCGTTTCCGGGTCCACGGTCTGCACCCAGTCGGGGACGCCTTCGAGCGGGCTTTTCCCCGTGCCGATGGCGTCGTAGGATTTGATTTCGGGCAGGGTGACGGGGAGCGCGTCCTCCGGAAGCGGCTTCGGACGGCCGTTTACGTGGATGATGGGGAACGGCTCGCCCCAGAAGCGCTGCCTGGAAAAAAGCCAGTCGCGCAGCTTGTAGTTCGTCTTGCGCTGGCCCTGCCCCTCGGCCTCGAGCCATTCGATCATCTTCTCCTTGGCCGCCTCGTTGCCCAGGCCGTTGAGCGAAACGCCTTCTTCGGCGATGCGGCCGATGGGGTGCGCCGAGGCGTCGGAGCCAATGTGCTCGCCGTCGCCGGTGTAGGCGCCTTCCAGGAGATTGCCGCCCCGAACGACCTCGCGGATGGGCAGGTCGTACGTTTTCGCAAAGGCGAAGTCGCGCTCGTCGTGCGCGGGGACGGCCATGATGGCGCCCGTGCCGTAGGTGGCCATCACGTAATCGGCGATCCAGATGGGGATTTTCTCGCCGTTGGCCGGATTGACGGCGTGGCCTCCGGTGAACACGCCCGTCTTCTCCTTCTGCAGCTCGGTGCGCTCCAGCTCCGTCTTCGTGGCGGCCTGGCGGACGTAGTCTTCGACGGCCTCGGCGTGGTCGGCATCCGTGACTTTAGAAACGAGCGGATGCTCAGGCGCGAGGACCATGTACGTGGCGCCGAAGAGCGTGTCCGGCCGCGTGGTAAAGACGCGGATCTGTTCTTCGGGATGGCCCACCACAGGGAAAGCCACCTCGGCCCCCACGCTCTTGCCGATCCAGTTGCGCTGCATCTCCTTGGTGGACTCGGGCCAGTCGAGGCCGTCCAGCCCGTCGAGGAGCCGCTCGGCGTAGGCGGTGATTTTTAGCATCCACTGCCGCATGGGGACGCGCTCGCACAGGTAGCCGCCGCGCTCGCTCCGGCCGTCGATCACCTCTTCGTTGGCCAAGACGGTGCCCAGTTCCTCGCACCACCACACGGGCTGCTCGGCCTGGTACGCGAGGCCGCGTTCGTAGAGCTTGAGGAAGATCCACTGCGTCCAGCGGAAGTAGTCGGGGTCGGTGGTGTCCACCTCGCGGCGCCAGTCGTAGGAGAAGCCCAGCGCCTTGAGCTGCCGGCGGAAGTGGTTGATGTTTTTCTCGGTGGTGAGGCGCGGGTGCGTGCCCGTCTCCACGGCGTATTGCTCCGCCGGCAGGCCAAAGGCGTCCCAGCCCATCGGGTGGAGGACGTTGAAGCCGCGCATCCGCTTGTAGCGCGCCACGATGTCGGTGGCGGTGTAGCCCTCGGGATGACCCACGTGCAGTCCGGCGCCGCTCGGGTAGGGAAACATGTCCAGGACGTAGTGCTTCGGCCTGGAAGCATCCGGCTCCTCGGGGGCGCGGAAGGTCTCGTGCTCGTCCCAGTAGCGCTGCCACTTGGGTTCGATCTCGGCGGAGGGGTAGGCGGCCATGCTGCGGCGTTTCTCATGCGGGGTGCGGAGTGAGTGGAGGAAAACGACGCGGCGTGGGCAAAAGGTTCGGCGCGGTGCTCACTGCGGCGCGTCGGGCGGCGCCTGCGGCTCGAACGACTGCGCGTAGGGGTTGGCTACGTCGCCGAGCTGAATTCGCACGAAGCCGTGGCCGGTGGCATCGTGGCAGGTGTTGCAGGACTGCGCCACGCCGCGCAGGCGCTCGGCGGCCAGCGGCCAATCGCCCGCGTCCACGGCGGCGTCGAGCGCTTCGAGCGAGGGGACGAGGATCTGCTCGGTGAGCGGGCCGATGGCGTGGCCCTCGTACGTTGGCACCCCTTCCTGCACGGCCTCGACCGTTTCCTCCAGTTCGTGGAGATAGAACTCGGCGAGGGGGCCGTTCTGCGCTTCCACGGAGAGTGCCGCCTTGTGCGCCCAGCGCTGCAGGTCGCTCATGTAAGCGGCCAGCTCCGGCGCTTCCTCCTCGGCGCTGTGCTGCGTCTGCGAGGCGGCGGCCTCCGGAGCACTGGCCGAGGGCCGGCATCCGGTAAGGATCAGGACGACGAGAAGGAACACCGCTGTCACGTGGCAGGAGGTGCCAGGTAGCCTGCCGAAGCGCCAGAGACATCTTCGTGGCGAGGCGACAAGCGACCACGCGGTTCTTAAAGGATTCATGACTGAAGAGGCTTGACAGCAGGTTTTGATTTATTTAGACTTGATCTAAACAAATATACGTCTTTGAATTTGAAGGTGCGAATCAAACGGCTCCAGGCTTTCTCTTTCTGCTCATGCGCCCTATGAGCGCGCTGCCGCTCCGCCGCCTAAGATCAAAGACGACGCTCGCCGGCGCGCTCGGCGCTTGAACGGCTCTTCCGTACCTCACCCGCCGCCTCGTCTCATCATGGCCCTTTTCACCCGCCTCCTCGCGCTGGCCCTGGCCCTCGCCGCGCTGCCATCCGCCTTTTCACCGCCTGCGGCGCTTGAGCAGCAGACGGGCGCCGTCGAAGGCCGCGTCGTCAACGCCGAGACCGGCCAGGCCGTCCCCGGCGTGAACGTCGCGCTGGAGGGGACCTCGCGCGGAACCGCCACCGGCGCGGAGGGGCGCTTTGCCATCACAGGCGCTACGCCGGGCGCCTACACGCTCGTCGCCTCGTCCGTCGGCTACGAGCGCTTCCGCACGGCCGCTACCGTGCGCGCCGGAGAAGCGACGCATGTGGAGGTGGCGCTCACGCCGGACGTAGCCGAACTTGCCCCGGTCGTCGTCACCGGCGAGAAGGTGCAACGCGCCCAGGCGGCCACGTACAGCAGCGTCTCCGTGCTCGGCGCCGAGGCCGTTGGCAATGCGGGGCTGAACGACCTCGAGGACGCCTTCCGCCTCGCGGCCAACGTCCGTGACGCCGACTTCATCGACTCGGGCTTCCTCATCCGCGGGATCAACTCTGAGGGCGTGGCCGGCCCATCGGGCAACCCGCTGGCGACGGTCTACGTGGACGGCGTGGCGCAGACGCAGAACGGCGCGCGCCGCGGCGCCCTGGGGATGTGGGACGTCGAGCAGGTCGAGATCTGGAAAGGCCCGCAGTCCACGTTGAGCGGCCGCAACGCGCTCGCCGGCAAGATCGAACTCCAGACGAAAGACCCAACGATGACGTGGGAGGCCGCCGCGCAGGGCGAGTACGGCAACCGCAGCCGGAACCAGCAGGCGGCCATGCTCTCCGGCCCGGTTGTGGACGACAAGCTTGCCTTTCGCATTTCCGCCGAGCGCCGCCACGCCGACGGCGAGGTGGATTACCCGCTCTACGACGGCTTCGAGCGCCTTGGTGAGCGCGCCGAGGACGACTACCGCCAGGTGCGCGGCAAGCTGCTCTACCTGCCGGCCGGGGCGGGCGGCCTGCGCGCGCTCCTCACGCTCAGCAGCAGCTACGACTCGCCCGCCTACGCCGACGTGGACGGTCCCTCGGCGGACCCCAGCGCCGCGGAGGATGTGAGCGGCGCCGTCGAATACCACGACCGCGTGTGGGGCCTGCAGTCGCTGCCCGTCTTCACCGAGGCGCGCTCTACGCAGAGCGACCAGGCGAGCCTCGCCCTCTCGCTGCCGCTCTCTCCGGCGTGGACGCTGCATTCGACCTCGACGCTCCTGAACACCGTCACGAACCGCGGCTCGGTGGATCTCTCCTCGACGGGCGAGATCGACGAGGTGGAGCGCTCGCAGGAGCTGCGCGCCGTGTACGACGGCTCCACGCTTGAGCTGGTGGCCGGCGCGTATGCCCTGGACGGCGACTTCAACGACGACCGCGATCAGCGCCGCTCCTTCGAGGACTTCCGCCGCCAGACGCGCCGCGACGGTTCCTTCACCAACCTCGCGGGCTTCGGCGAGGCGCGCGTCACGGTGCTGCCGGGCCTCACGCTCATCGGCGGGGCGCGCTACGACTGGGAGATGCAGGACTTTTCGACCGTGAACCGCCAGTTCGATGTCGCCACCGACACGCTCCGCAGTGAATCGTCCAGCGGCACGGAGGCGACGTTCGGCGCCTTCCTGCCCAAGGCCGGCGTCGCGTACGCATTCAGCCCGGCGGCTTCCGTCGCCTTCACGGTGCAGCGGGCGTACCGGGCCGGCGGCTCCGCCATCAACGGCCTCACGGACGAGCCGTACGACTACGACCCGGAGCAGGCCTGGAACTACGAGCTGTCGCTACAGGGCCAGGCGATGGAGCGGCTGCGCTACGGGCTGAACCTCTTCTACCTCGACTGGCGCGACCAGCAGGTGAACGTGCCGCAGGTGCCGGGCGACTTCACGAGCGACCTTATCCTGCAACGCCGGGCGCTCGACGGTGCGCGGCCTGGAGGCGACGCTCGACGCGCAGGTCGCGCGCGGCCTCCGCGCCTTCGGCTCGCTCGGCATTGCCCAGACGGAGTTCGAGGAGTTCAGCTTCGTGCAGTTCGGGCAGCTCCTCGACCTCGACGGCGAGCCGTTCCCGCAGGCGCCGGACGTGAGCGCGGTCGTAGGCGGCGAATACGAGGCCGACCTCGGGTGGTTCGTCGGCGGGGACGTGAGCTACACGGGCGCGGCGCTCTCGCGCTCGCTCCTCGAAGGCGGACCGCGCGACGAGCTTTCGGCCTACACGCTCGTCAACCTGCGAGCCGGCTGGCGCGCGGATCGGTTTTCCGTCAAGGCGTATCTGGAGAATGCTTTTGACGAGCGGTTCTTCCGCTACCGCTTCGACACGCCCGACTTCCAGGTCGCCACGCTGGGCGCGGGCCAGGCCTTCGGCGTGGTATTGGAAGCGCGTCTTTGAACCGACGGCCCTCGGATTGATGTCTCTCCTTACGCTGCTGCTCGCCTTAGCCGGATACGGTCTGCTCTACGCGGCCGCGCCGGGGCGGCACGCGGCCCGGCGCGGCGTGTCGGCTTCGGCGCGGCGGTGGTGCTACGCGGGCGGCGGGCTTCTGCTGGCGCTCGCGGGCGTGTGCGGCGCGCTGGCGTGGGGCCTCGTGACGGGCCTGCTCGTCGCGGGGGCTGCGGCGCTCACTGCGGCCTCGCTGCTCGTTCTCACGGGGCCGCTCGCGTTCAGGTAAAAGTCCCGTCTCATCACCCGCTCGCCATGAAGCACGCCTGGACGCGCCGCGAAGCCTGGGGGAAAGCCACCGCCGCGCTCTTCGGCGGGCTGCTGCTCTTTGCCGGCTTCCTGGTGTTCGCCGGCGCGGTGCTGCCGCGCCTCGGCGTTGGCGTGAGCCTGTCGCTGGCGCTGGGCGTGCTCTTGTGCGTGCCTGTGTGGGCCGGGGCGGCGGCCTTTGCCACGCTCGCGCGCAGCGGCCTCCGCGCGTGGCTCGGCGTGGGCGGCGCAGCGCTTGCGCTCGGCATGGCCTCGGCGCTCGCGCTGCTGCTCTGACTCAACGCATCCTCGCCCCGCAACCGCATGGACCGGCCCGACCCTTCCACATTGCCGATGGCGACTAAGACGCCGCCGCGCCCGACGCCGCCGAAGCGTCGGCGCCGGCTGCGCGTGGGACCGCGCGCCTTTAAGCTGATGTGGGACGGGCACTCCGTCGCCGGCGTCATGATCGGGCTGGCGCTCTTCGTGATCTTCTTCTGCGGGGCGCTCGCGCTCTACCGCGGCGAGCTGCACCAGTGGGCGGACCCGGCGCTGCGCGCGGCGGCCACCGACGTCGAATCCGTAGACGCACTCGTCGGCCCCGTTTTCGACGAATACCCACCGGCTGAGGGGAGCGGCGTGACGGTGGTGTTTCCCTTTGCCAACCGGCCGTACCTCTACCTCGGCTACGAGGCAGCGTCGGGCGAGGCCGTGAGCCGCTGGATCAGCCCGGCCTCCGGGGCGGTGCTCTCTGGCGGGCGCAGCGCCATGCCGGACCTCCTCAACGACCTGCACTTCTTCCATCAGTTTGGCCTCGTGGGCGAGACGCTGGCCGGCCTCGTAGCCGTGGTCCTTCTCTTCGCACTCATTAGCGGCCTCATCATCCATCTCCGAAAGCTGCCGCAGGACCTGCACACGTTCCGTCCACGGAAGAAATTGCGCACGGCGCTCGCCGACGCGCACAACGTCCTCGGCACGCTCGGCCTGCCCTTCACCGTGATGTACGCGGTGACGGGCGCGTTTTTCGCACTCCTCATGTTCGTCTACGGCCCGCTCATCCTCGGCGCCTTCGGGGGCGACCAGGCCGCCTTCGATGCGCAGATCGCAGGCCTGGAGCGGCCGGCCTACGAAGCCTCGGGCGAGGCGGCCGCCCCGCTGCCCTTCGACAGCCTCTTGGAGCGCCTGCCGGCGGACTGGCCCGACCTGGAGATCGTGATCGTGCAGGTGGAGGGCTGGGGCGACCGCGCGGCCACGGCGTTCGTGGAGGGGCAGGCGCCCGGCACGATCAGCCAGACGGGCGTGGCCGTGCTGGGCGCGGCTACGGGCGAGGTGCTCGCCGCGCGCGGCCCGGAGGAGACGCCGCCGCTCACGCAAACCGTCGTTGGCTTCGGGACGCTGCATTTTGCGCGCTTCGGCGGGGCGGTGCTCAAGGCGCTCTTTTTCTTCCTGGCGATGGCGGCGAGCGCGGTCATCCTCACGGGCAACCTCCTCTGGATCGAGGTGCGCCGGCCGAAAGGCGGTCAGCGCTCGCCGCGGCTGCACCGCCTGCTGGCGCGGCTTACGGCGGGCGTCGGCGCGGGGCTGGCGACGGCCGTGCCCATGCTGCTCCTTGCCACGCGCCTCGTGCCTATCGAAATGGAAGGCCGCATGGCCGTCGAGAACGGCGTCTTTTTCGGTGCGTGGACGCTGCTGGTTGGGGCGGCCTTCCTCGGCGCATCGGCCCACGCGGCGGCGCGGCGGCTGCTTGCGCTGGCCGGCGGGCTGTGCCTCCTCGTGCCCCTTGCCAATGGCTTCGGCACCGGCGCGTGGCTGTGGACGAGCGCGGCGGCGGGCTGGTGGGCGGTTTTTTGGATCGACGTTGGCTTCGCGCTCGGCGGCGTCCTGTTGCTCGGGCTGGCGCGGCGGCTGCGGGCCTCGGAAACGGTCGGCGCCGCGAACGGGGCGGGAGGTGCGGCGCTATGATCGAACTCGGCAACGTCACCTACCGCGTGGGCGCAACGTACCGCGTGGGCGCAAAGGCGCTCGTGGAAGAGGTGAGCCTGCGCCTGCGTCCCGGCCAGGTCACGGCCGTCGTGGGCGCCAACGGCGCCGGGAAGACGACGCTCTTGCGCCTCGCCTCCGGCGAGCTGACGCCCACGACCGGAGAGGTGCAGATGGACGGACGGCCGCTGGCGGCGCTTTCCGCGCGCGAGCAGGCCCGCCGCCGCGCCGTCTTGGCGCAGCAGTCGCACCTCGGCTTCGCCTTCTCCGTGCTGGAGGTCGTGCTCATGGGCCGCACGCCGCACGTGGCGCGCGCCGAGACGGCCCGCGACGGGCAGATCGCCCGCGCCGCGCTCGAGGCCGTGGCGATGGACGGCTTCGCCGCACGCGCCTACCCGACGCTCTCCGGCGGCGAGCAGCAGCGCGTCCACCTCGCCCGCGCCCTCGCGCAGATCTGGGCGCCGCCCCCCGAGGGGGACCGCTACTTGCTCCTCGACGAGCCGACGGCCAGCCTCGACCTGCGCCACCAGCACAGCGTCCTGAGCACCGCCTGCCGCTTTGCCCAGGACGGTGCCGGCGTCCTCGCCGTCCTGCACGACCTGAACCTCGCCGCGCAGTACGCCGACCACCTCGTCGTCCTCGTCGGCGGCCGCGTGCTCGCCCAAGGGCCGCCCGCTGAGGTGCTCACGCCCGGCGTCGTCCAGTCCGCCTTTGGCGTGCGCGTCCTCGTGCAGCCGCACCCGTGCCACGCCTGCCCGCTCGTCATCCCCACGCCTGACGGCCTCCACGCCTCCCCTGCCTCCACAAGTCCTGCTTTTCCCATCAACCACTCCACGATGCCATGACCACGACCACCACGACCGATCTGAAAACCGCCTGGGCCGACTACCGCGCCGAGCATCCCAAAGCGCGCCACCGCCAAGCCGCCGCCGACCTCGGCGTGACCGAAGCCCAGCTCGTGGAAGCCGGCTGTGGGATGGAGAGCACGCGCCTTAAGCACGACTGGGGCGCTATCCTGAAAGACCTCGAGCCGCTCGGCCCGCTCATGGCCTTGACGCGCAACGCCGCCGCCGTGCACGAGAAGACGGGCGTCTACCGCAACGTCGAGCTGCACGACACGCACCAGATGGGGCAGGTGCTCGCCAAAGACATTGACCTGCGCCTCTTCCTGGGCCGCTGGGGCTTCGGCTTCGCCGTGGCCCTGGAGAAGGGCGGCGGGCAGACGCTGCGCGGCCTCCAGTTTTTCGATAAGCATGGGACGGCCGTGCACAAGATCTACCTGCGCGCCGAGAGCAACAAAGCGGCTTACGATGCGCTCGTCCAGAAGCACCGCGCGGAGGACGACGCGCCGCTCGACATCGCTCCAGAGGCGGCACCCGCGGCCCAGACGCCGGACGACGAGATCGACGCCGAAGCCTTCCTGAACGACTGGCGCGGCCTCCAAGACACGCACGAGTTCTTCACGCTCTTGCGGAAGCACGGCGCCGGCCGCACGCAGGCGCTGCGCTTGGGCGAAGGGGAGTTCACGCGCCGCGTGGCGCTCGGCAGCCACCGGCCGCTCTTGGAGGCGGCGCGCGACGGCACCGTGCCCATCATGGCGTTTGTGCGCAGCCCCGGCACCGTGCAGATCCACACCGGCCCCGTCGAGCGCCTCAAAGCGATGGGCGACTGGTACAACGTCCTCGACCCCGGCTTCAACCTGCACCTTCGGGAAACGCTCGTAGACGAGGCCTGGGTCGTGCAGAAGCCGACGGCCGATGGCCACGTCACCTCGCTCGAACTGTATGATGCGAGCGGCGACCCCGTGGTGAAGTTCTTTGGCGAGCGGAAGCCGGGCCGCGCCGAGCGCGAAGACTGGCGCGCCATCACGAGTGACCTCACGGCCTTGCAGACCTCTCGCAAGGCATAAGCTGAAACGTTACGATAGGCTTGCTTCGTGGCTTGCACGTCCGAGCGGCAAGGCTTATCGTACGATCAGTTATTTAGATAAAGTCTAAATAAACGAAGAGCAGTTATGCGTACGTGGAGGAAGAGGTGTTTGAGGAGAGGCGCGCGGCGTCTTGCGCTGGCGTTCTTGCTGGTCGCCGTCCCCGCGTCGCTCCAGGCGCAGGACCGCACCGCACCGCGCGCGGCGGCGCGCGGCGCTGCGGCCGGAGACACCGCACAGGTCGTGCCGCTGCCAACCGTCGTCGTCACGGCCACGCGAAGCGCGCGCGCGCCGGAAGACCTCCCCGTGCCTGCCACGCTCATCACCGAAGAGGCCATCGAGGCGCAGGGCGCCGTGCGCCTTGACGACCTCCTCGCCGAACAGCCGGGCCTCCAGCTCACCTACGACCACGGCCCCGGCCTGCAGGTGCAGGGCCTCGACGCCGACTACACGCTCGTCCTCATCGACGGCGAGCCGGTCATCGGGCGCACCGCCGGCACGCTCAGCCTCGACCGCATCGCCGTGGGCGGCGTCGAGCGCGTGGAGGTGGTGCAGGGGCCGTCGTCGTCGCTCTACGGCTCCGAGGCGCTCGCGGGCGTCGTCAACGTCATCACCGAGGCACCTCAGGACGTGCTCGGCGGCTCGGTCCGCACGCGCTACGGCACGCACGGGACGACGGACCTGAGCGCGCGCCTGGAGGGCGGAGCGGGGCCAGCGGCGGGCAGCCTCTTCTTGGACCGCTACGCCTCCGGCGGCTACGATCTCACGCCCGGCACGGCCACGCCAACGGCGCCGTCGTTTGCCGCCTACACCGCGCGCGGGAACTTCTCGTACGCGCTCGGCGCGCGCACCGACCTCGTGTTGCGCGGGCGGCTCGTGCGCGAGGATCAGGAAAACGCCGTCGAAATCGCAGGCGAGGCGGCGCGCTTCGACCGCGCGGCGCAGGAGACGGACTGGAGCCTCGCCCCGCGCTTGAGGCATCAGGTGCGGCCCGGCCTCGACCTGGAGGTTGCACTTTACGGCAGCGGCTACCACGCGACCTCCGACCTGCAGAATCGCGCGGACGACACGTTTCTTGAACGGTCGCGCTACCGCCAGCGCTACGGTAAGGCCGAGGCGCAACTTCAGGCCGTGCTGGGCGAGCGGCATCTCGTCACCGCCGGCGCGGGCTACGTGCGCGAATCCGTTGATGCGGATCGGCTCGTGGGCACGCGCGCGGGCGGGTTCGTCTTCGCGCAAGACGAGTGGACGCCCCTCAGGTGGCTCGACCTCGTGCCCAGCGCCCGCCTCGACGCGCACTCCGACTACGCCACGCGCCTCAGCCCCAAGCTCGCCGCGCTGGCGCGGGTGACGGACGGGCTGCGGCTGCGCGCCTCCGTCGGGAGCGGGTACAAGGCGCCGGCCTTCCGGCAGCTCTACCTCGACTTCACCAACGCGCAGGCCGGCTACAGCGTCTTCGGCGCCGAGGGCGTGCAGAGCGGGCTGCGCCGCCTTGATGCGCAGGGGCAGATCCGAGCCTACCTGCGCGATCCGGAATCGCTCGGCGCACCTATCGAGGCGGAAAGCTCCGTTTCGCTCAACGCCGGCTTCGTGGCCGAATCGGCGGGCTGGCTCTCCGTGCGCGCAGGCGTTTTCCACAACGAGATCTCCAACCTCATCGACACGCAGCCCGTGGCGACGAAGACGAACGGGCAGCAGGTCTTCACCTACTTCAACCTGAGCGAGGTCTTCACGCGCGGCGCCGAGGTCGAGGTCACGCTGCGGCCCATGAAGGCCCTCGCCGTGAGCGCCGGCTACACGGTCCTCGACGCCAAAGACCGGCAGGTGCTGCGCGACCTCGAGGCCGGGCGCGTCTACCGGCGCACGCCCGAGGGCCGCGACGTGCGCGTTTCGGCGGGCGACTACGGCGGTCTCACGGGCCGCTCGCGCCACCGCGCCACGCTGCACCTGACGTACCGCCACGCGCCGCTCGGCCTCACCGCCGCCGTGCGCGGCGTCTGGCGCGGGCGTTACGGCTTCGGCGACCTCAACGGCAACGGCATCGTGGACACCGGCGCCGAGTACGCGCCCGGCTACACGCTCTGGAACGCCACGCTTACCAAAGCGCTCTTCGGCGACCACGCCGTGCAGGTCGGCGCCGAGAACCTCACCGGCCACACCGACGCGGCCTACGTGCCCGCCCTCTCCGGCCGCCGCCTCTTCGCCGGCCTCACTCTGCGGTTTTGACGCGAGAAAGGCGCCACCTCTTGCAAAGAAGGGGACGCCGCCGCCGTGCCCCTACGGCCTCTGACGGATCTGCCCGACCTAATCGCTCCCGAACACCTAAACACCCAACCACCTGAAAACGCCATGAACAACCGTACGCTCCTCTTCCCCCTCGCGCTCTTCCTGCTCCTCAGCCTCGCCGCCTGCGACGACGGCGACACCGTCGGTCCCGACCCGGTCGAACTCGAAACGATCCGCGTCGAAGACCTGCCCGCCGACCCCACCAGCGCCGGCGGGGGGCCGGGGGCGGGCACCGGACGCTACACCTTCTTCAGCCTGCGTGACGGCGAGATCGTGCTGAGCTACGACAACGAAAGCCGCGCCGACTCCGCTTCCACCGAGTGGGACATCGCCGTGCAGGGGACGAACGTCTTGGTCAACGGCGGGACGAGCGGCCCCGGCCAGGGCGCCGGCTACGTCGCCGAGGGCGCCTTCGAGGAAGTCACCGAGGTGGACACCGAGCGGCTCGACGTGGACGACGCCGGCGCCGGCGCCGGGCAGTACGCCATCCCGCAGGGCAGCGGCAACGGCTGGTACAGCTACAACGCGGGCGGTGAGAACTACATCCGCCCCGTCCCCGGCCGCACGATTGTCATCCGCACGGCTGACGGCGAGGGTTACGCCAAGATCCGCATCCTGAGCTACTACCTGGGCAACCCGGAGCTGCCCACCGACCGCGAGGCGCACCCCTCGCGCTACTACACCTTCGAGTACGTTTACCAGCCGGAGGGGACGTCCTTCGAGTGAGGGGATCCAAGCCGCAGCGACTCCTGATTGTTGTCATTGTGAGGAACGAGCGGAGCGAGTGACGCGGCAATCTCGTCACGAATAACGTCAATCCGAATGAGATTGCCGCGTCGCCTGCGGCTCCTCGCAGTGACAATTTCTGCCTGCACCATCCACATCCTTCCGAGGTCCACCATGCCTTTCCCCCGACCGAGCATCTCTCGCAGAACCGCCGCGCCTTTCTGGATGCGCCTGCTTGCCGTGGCCGTGGGCGTAGCGCTGGCGGGCGTCCTGGCCGTGGGCACCGGCTACGCGCAGCCTTCTCCCGAAGCCGAGGCGCAGCGCATCGTAGCGCTGGGCGGGCCGGTGACGGAGATCGTCTACGCCCTCGGCGCAGAGGACCAGCTCGTGGGCGTAGACGCCTCCAGCATCTACCCCGAAGCGGCGCAGGACTTGCCGAGCGTGGGCTACTTCCGCCAGGTGCCGGCCGAGGGCGTCCTCTCGCTCGGGCCGACGCTCGTGCTGGCCTCTGAAGAGACGGGGCCGCCCGCCACCCTCGATCAGTTGCGCAGCGCCGGCGCCGAGGTCGAGGTGATTCCCAGCGCGTCCAGCGTGGACGAGGCGAAGGAGAAGATCCGCGCCGTAGCCGAGGCGTTAGGCCTGCTGGAAAAAGGCGAGGCGCTGATCGAAGAGATGGAGCGGGAACTGGCCGAGGCGCGCGATCTGCGTGCGGACGCCACGAGCACGCCGCGCGTCCTCTTCGTCTACGCGCGGGGCGCGGGCACGATGCAGGTGGCCGGCGCCGGTTCCTCGGCTGAGGCGATGATCGAGCTGGCCGGCGCCGAGAACGCCGTCACCGGCTTCGAGGGCTACAAGCCGATGACGGCCGAGGCCGTGGCCGCCGCCGCGCCGGACGTGATCCTGATGCTGGATCGCGGCCTCGAAAGCATCGGCGGCATAGATGGCCTCCTGGCGCAGCCCGGCGTCGGCCTGACGCCCGCCGGCGAGAACCGCCGCGTCGCGCAGATGGACGACCTGCTGCTCTTGGGCTTCGGCCCGCGCCTGGGTGAGGCCGTGCTGGAGCTGACCCGGAAGCTGCATCCGGAGCTGGCGCCCGCTTCAACCTCGGACGCCAACTGAAGATGGACGCCGCGCCTACGCTCGAAAAGTCCCAACACGCCGCCGTCGCTCCGGCATCGTCGCTGCTCAGTCGGCGTCGGTGGCGCGGACGGCTGGCGCTGGGCGGTCTCGCGCTGCTGCTCCTCGGCACGGCCGTGGCGTCGGTGGGCGTGGGCGCGGTGGCGATTGCGCCGGGGCAGGTGCTCGCCATCCTGGCCGACCGCGTGGGAATCGCGCTGCCGTGGGGCTTCGAGGCGCGCCAGGCGATGGTGCTCTGGGGCATCCGCCTGCCGCGCGTGGTGCTGGGCGTCGTCGTGGGCGCGGGGCTGGCGGTGAGCGGGGCGGCCATGCAGGGTCTTTTCCGCAACCCACTGGCCGACCCCGGCCTCATCGGCGTCTCCAGCGGCGCGGCGCTCGCGGCCGTCGTCGTGATCGTGCTTGGCGGGACGCTCGCCGGCGGCCTCTCGGCCACGCTGGGCGCGACGCTGCTGCCAGCGGCGGCGTTTGCGGGCGGGGCGCTCGCCACGGTGGTCGTCTACCGCCTCGCCACGGCCGGCGGGCGCACCTCGGTGGCGACGATGCTCTTGGCCGGCATCGCCATCAACGCCGTGGCCGGCGCCGGCACGGGGCTGATGACGTTCATCGCTGACGACGACCAGCTGCGCGACCTCATGTTCTGGACGCTCGGCAGCCTCGGCGGGGCGACGTGGCAGTCTCTTGCCGTGGTGGCGCCGTGCATCCTCGTGTGCGTCGGCGCGGCGCCGTTCCTGGCGCGGCCCTTGAACGCCATGCTCTTGGGCGAGGCGGAGGCGCGGCACCTCGGCGTTGAGACGCAGCGCCTCAAGCGGCTCGTCATTGCGCTGTCGGCGCTGGCCGTGGGCGCGGCGGTGGCCGTGAGCGGCATCATCGGCTTCGTCGGGCTGGTCGTGCCGCACCTCTTGCGCCTTGCGCTGGGGCCGGACCACCGCACCCTTTTGCCCGGCTCGGCGCTCCTGGGCGGGGCGCTGCTGCTGGGCGCGGACCTCCTCGCGCGCACGGTGGTGGCCCCGGCGGAGCTGCCCATCGGCATTGTGACGGCGCTCGTGGGCGGGCCGTTTTTCCTGTGGCTCCTTCTGCGCCAGCGCAGGCGGGGCGCCGGCTTCTCCTGATGGCCGCTACGCAAGCGAGACTTTCTCGGCGGCGCGCATCGTATCCGGACCCTGGCCGTGCCGGTGTGGGTTTGGGAATGCCGTTCGCCAGCGCACGCCATTCTGCACGCCGCACCCCTCCCATGACGAAGACGACAGAAGATCCCCGCGCCGCCCTTCAATCGGCCCGGACCATTGCCGTGGTGGGCTGCTCGAAGCGGCCTACGCGCACGAGCCACAAGATCGCGCGCTACCTGCAAGAGGCCGGCTACCGCGTCATTCCTGTGAATCCGTACGCCGAAGAACTGCTCGGCGAGCGGTGCTATCCGGACGTGCAGGGCATCCCGGAGGAGGTCGGGGTAGACATCGTCAACGTCTTCCGCCGGCCGGAGCACACGGCGGCGATGGTCGAGGACGCTGCCGCGCGCGCCGAGGCCACCGGCACCAAGCCGCTGGTGTGGACGCAGCTTGGCGTTTCCTCCACCGAGGCGCAGGCGCTCGCCGAAGAGGCCGGTCTGCCGTACGTCAAGAACCGCTGCATCATGGTCGAGCACGCGCGGCTCCTCGGTTGAGGCCGCGCTCGCCCAGGGCACGGTGCACCGTGCCCCTACATCTATTCTCACCACGCTGTGCATCATCCATGTTGAACGGCAAAGTAGCATTCGTCACGGGCGGCTCCTCTGGCATCGGTGAGGCCGCGGCGAAAAAGCTGGCCGCCGAGGGCGCGCGCGTGGCCGTGTGCTCGCGCACGCTGGGTCACGTCGAGCCGGTGGCCGAGGCCATCCGAGAAAATGGCGGCGAGGCGCTTCCGCTCGAATGCGACGTCTCCGATCCCGAAGCCGTCGTGCGCGCGTACGAAAAAACGCTGGAGCGCTTCGGGCGGCTCGACGTCGTGTTTGCGAACGCGGGCGTGAACGGGCGCTGGGCGCCCATCGAGGAGCTAGAGCTGGAGGACTGGCAGAAGACGCTCTCCACGAACCTGACGGGCACGTTCCTCACGCTCAAGCACGCCGTCCCGCATCTCAAAGAGCAGGGCGGCGGCTCCATCGTCGTCACGGCCTCGGTCAACGGCACGCGCGACTTCAGCCTGACCGGCGCCACGGCGTACGCCACCTCCAAAGCCGGGCAGCTGGCGCTGGCTAAGATGCTCGCGCTCGAACTTGCCCCGGCGAGGACCCGCGTCAACGTGATCTGCCCCGGCATGATCGCCACCGAGATCGAGGACCACACCGAGCGCGACGACCTCGAGCACGCCGGCTACCCGGTGGACTACCCCGAGGGCAAGCTCCCCCTCACCCACGGCCAGGCGGGCGACCCGGAAAAAGTGGCCGAGCTTGTGGCCTTCCTCGCCTCCGACCGAGCCAGCTTGATTACCGGCACGCCCGTCTGGATCGATGGCGCGCAGTCGCTCTTCATGGGATAGCGTTTGGGGAAGGGACGCACGGGAGAAAGGGCGATTGTTCTTGATCTGCAATTTCCCGTCTTTTCCCTCCCCCTCGCCCTCCCCCCACTCACCCTTTCCCCATGAGCTACCTCCCCATCGAGGAACACGGCCTCATCGGCAACATGCGCACGGCGGCGCTCGTCGGCATCAACGGCGCCATCGACTGGCTCTGCTGGCCGAAGTTCGACAGCCCCTCCGTCTTTGCCGCCCTCCTCGACGACGAGAAAGGCGGCGTCTTCCAGATCGCCCCGGCCGACGGCGGCGTGACGCAGCGGCAGCTCTACTGGCCAGAGACGAACGTCCTCATCACGCGCTTTTTGGCCGAAGAGGGCGTCGTTGAGGTGATCGACTACATGCCCGTGGGCGCGCGCAAGAAGGAACGCGCGCGCACCCGGCTCATCCGCCGCGTGGAGTCCATCCGGGGGAAGATGCCCGTGCGCATGGTGTGCCGCCCGGCCTTTGACTACGCCCGCACGGCGCACAAGACGGAGATCACCGGGCACGGCGCCGCCTTCCGCGCGCGCATGGGGCGCGGCCTCGGTCTCTCGACTCACGTGCCGCTCGGGTGCGCCCCCGAGGGCGACGGCGTGGAGGCCCTCTTCACGCTCGAGCAGGGCGAGCGCGCGTCGTTCGTCCTCGAGGACCTCACCGGCGACGACCTGCCCGTCCCCCCGCTCGACCCCGAAGAGGAGAACGACCTGCTCGAACGCACCATCGGGTACTGGCGCCAGTGGCTCGGGCACTGCACCTACGAGGGGCGCTGGCGCGAGCAGGTCTACCGCTCGGCCCTCGCCTTGAAGCTCATGACCTACGAGCCGACGGGCGCCATCATCGCCGCGCCCACGTGCTCGCTCCCCGAAGACGTCGGCGGCGAGCGCAACTGGGACTACCGCTACACCTGGGTGCGCGACGCGGCCTTTACCGTCTACGGCTTCATGCGCATCGGCTTTACCGAAGAGGCCGCCGCCTTTCTGGAGTGGATCCGCGCGCGCTGCGAGGACGGCCTCCCGCAGATCGTCTACTCCATCGACGGGGAGACGGACCTCTCCGAGGAAGAACTCGACCACCTCTCAGGCTACCGCGGCTCGAAGCCTGTGCGCATCGGCAACGGCGCCTACGACCAGCTCCAGCTCGACATCTACGGCGAACTCCTCGACGCCGTCTACCTCTCGAACAAGTACCGCACCCCCATCTCCTACGACTACTGGACCACGCTCAAGCGCTTTATCGACTGGGTGTGCGAGAACTGGCAGCGCCCCGACGCCGGCCTCTGGGAGGTGCGCGGCGGTGACCAGCACTTCGTCTACTCCAAGCTGATGTGCTGGGTGGCCCTCGACCGCGCCCTGCGCCTGGCCGAAAAGCGCTCCTTCCCCGCCCCCACCGAGCACTGGCGCTCGACCCGCGACGAGATCTACCACACGATCATGGAGAAGGGCTGGGACGAGGAGCGCGGCGCCTTCGTGCAGCACTTCGACTCCGACGTCCTGGACGCCTCGAACCTCATCATGCCGCTCGTCTTCTTCATGAGTCCGAACGACCCGCGGATGCTCCGCACGCTCGACGCGGTGTGCCGGGCGCCGTCGGAGGGCGGCCTGCTTTTCGACAGCCTCGTCTACCGCTACAACACCCGCCACGTCGAGGACGGGATGCAGGGCGACGAGGGCACCTTCAACATGTGCACGTTCTGGCTCGTGGAGGCCCTCACGCGCGCCGGGCGCACCGAGCCGCAACGGCTCAAGGAGGCCCGGCTCATCTTCGAGAAGATGCTCGGCTACGCCAACCACCTCGGCCTCTACGGCGAGGAGACGGGCGCGTGCGGCGAGACGCTAGGGAACTTCCCGCAGGCCTTCACGCACCTGGCGCTCATCTCGGCCGCCTTCAACCTCGACCGCACGCTCGACGGCCGACTCTACGGCAAGCTCGGCTGAGGTTTTTTGTCGGAAACGAGGCGCGAAGGAAACGAGGAGACGCAGACCGCCCCTCGTTACTCTTCGGCTCCTCGGCTCCTCGGCTCTTCCTTTCCCGAACCCAGCCCGAACGCCTCCTTGATGGCCTCGACTACGCGCTCGGGCGGCTGGTCTACGCTCACGGTGACGGCGCCCGTCGGCTCTTCGAGCGCGGCGAACTGGCTCTCCACGAGGCTCTCCTTGGCGAAGTGCCCTTTGCGGCCCGTCACGCGCTCGCGGATCAGCGCCTCGCTGCCTTCGAGGTAGACCAGGCACACCTCGCAGCGTGCGCTGGCGCTCTTCTGCCCATCGCCGAACCCTCTGAAGAGGAAGTCGCGGTACGCCTGCTTCAAGGCCGAACACGAGATCACGGCGCTCTCGCCCGCCTTGACCGCCTCCTGAACGCAGCAGCGGATGGCCCGTAGCCAGGGCGCGCGGTCGGCGTCGGTGAGGGCGTGGCCCTGCCCCATCTTCTCGACGTTCTCGGGCGGATGGAAGGCGTCGGCGTCGTGGTAGGGCCAGCCCAGGCTCTCGGCCAGCATCTCGCCGATGGTTGTCTTGCCGGAGCCGGAAACGCCCATCAAGAGGATAACCATGGCGCGCGGGGGGCGTGAAGAAAGAGGACGATGGACGATAGACGACGGGCGGCGACAAAAGCAAGGCTCTTAGGAAGCGAAGCGGGTTTCTGGTCCGTCTACCTGCTCGCTACAGAGCGATTCAATGGATGCCACTGCCGCCCGGAGGGCGTGCGCGCCTCGGCACGCGTGCTGGCTGCGCCTTGAGGAACGGGAGCGGCGCTTCAACCGCCGCAGCGCTGGCGCTTTTGCCGGACTCGGCTGAAGCTGCTTCGCAGCCATCCGCTTCGGTCGTTCCTGCTTCTTAGGAGCCACAAAAAAAGGCCGGACCCCGTGAGGAGGCCCGGCCTTTCTGTTGCGGTGGCGACGCCGCGCGTCACTGCTGCGCGAAGTCGATCAGGAGCGAGAAGCGCATCTGGCCGGAGAGCGGGCTGTCCTCCTCAAGCGCGTAGATGTAGGAGAAGTCCACCCCCACGATGTTGTAACGCAGGCCCGCGCCGAAGGTCAAGAGCTGGCGGTTGCCGTTGTCCGGGTGCTCGTAGAAGTAGCCCGTGCGCAGCGCGAAAAGCTGGTTGTACCAGTACTCCAGGCCCGTCCCAATGATAATCTGGTCGAGCGCGCTCACCTCGTTGGCCTCCTCGCCCTGCACCACCGTAGCCGCTCCCCACGAGCTAAAGAGCGCTTGGAACGGCCCATCGGCGTCGTAGAAGCCGTCGGCGGTCGTGTCGCTGCGCGTGAGGAGCTTATTGAAATCGTTCGTGAAGGTGAGCGAGTTGTACTCGTCGAAGTCGAACGTAAAGGCGTAGCCCACGCGCAGGTTCGTGGGAATGGACGAGGCCTCTTCGACGTAGGTGATGGCGGGGCCGAAGTTGGCGAGGTTGGCGCCGGCCGAGAACGTCGTCTGCGTGGAGCCGAGCGTAAAGGGGCGCGTGCGGTAGAGCGCCGCCAAGTCAATACCGAACGAAGTGCCGGGGTCGATGGTGTTCCCTTGCGTGTCCTCGCTGGCGAGCTTCGAGTAGATCATGCGCGCGCCCGTGCCAATGGCGAACGTCTCGCTAAGCTGGCGTCCGTAGGAGGCGCCCACGGCAAACTCGTAGGAGCGGAAGTCGCCAAGCAGCCCGTCCTCACCGGGGCCGATGCGCAGCTCATGCTCGCCGAGGTTGAAGTAGGTCACGTGCCCACCAAAGGTGCCCACGCCGTCCACGTGGTACTTACCCGTGAGGTACTCGTAGAAGAGGTTGGCGTCAGGGAATTCCGGGAGCCAGTTCGCGTGCGTGAGGGCGATCTCGGCGCCGCGCTGAAAGGCGAGGCCGGCCGGGTTCCAGTAGATGGCGTTGACGTTGTCAGCCAGGGCCACGCCGGAGTTGCCCATGGCGGCCGAGCGGCTGTCCGGCTCGATGCGCAGGAACGGCACGGCCGAGCCGCTGAACTGCGCCTGCGCCGGCGCGACCAGCGCGGCGCTTAAGAAAAGAGCCGCAGCCAGGACCTGAAACGCAACGCGGGCGCGACGTGACGCGGCGAGAAAAGAGACGTGATTCATCAGGAAGCACCTTGAGAGGGGATGAGGGGGGAGCTACGAAGCATTGCGCGAAACAGAGCGGGGCGCCGGCCCGCACCCCGAAATGCGGCCAGGAGGCACGCCAACGTGCGCAGGCTTGCACCGACATATGGGCCAAAGCGCACGGCTGCGGCTCACGTTTCCGGCGGGTGGCGGGGCACGCCTCGGGGCAATCTGTTTGGCAGTGGCGCCTGCGTCGTGCGGGCGCCACGTTCGTAGCTAAGTCTCTATAAGCTGAGAGGTGCTTCGCTTAAGGGTGAACTACATGCGCGCGGCAAGCAACCGTCCTTTCCTATTCTTCCGGATGCTGTGTAAGAGTCATCCGTTGTCCGCCAGGGTGCTCCCGGACGCGGCATTCAGAAGATAAGAGGCGGGCCGGCAACGCACAAGACTCGGCACGCCGAGGCAGAGCTTCTTAGGAGAGGGGGGACATCGGGTAGGGCGCATTCTGGCGCTCGGCCGGCTCCAGCCTCTGAAGCAGTCCTTCGATGCGGTGGCCGGCGCGCTCGATGTCCTGGATCGGTTCCGTGAACTCCTCGCCGAGGTCCATCGCCCGTGCCAGCTCGAGCAAAAGCTGCGCGTTCCCCGCGATCACAGACAATGGATTGTTTACGTTGTGGCAGACGGTTGAGAGCGTAGCGCGTGCTTCATTGGGTAGGTTGTTACCATTTGGCAAGGTTTCCATGTAAGTACGTAACTACGGGTTGGTGTAAACGCTGAGATCGTCGTGGTAACGCGGGACCCCCTCCCGTTGCAAACACCAGACCTGCTTTGTGAAAAAGTTCTGACCTGGCGCTTGCGCTAACTGTCTTTATGCGGATGTGTTGCGACGCGGATCAGAACTCATCGAGCGCGCGCAGGTGCGTAGCGCCAATGCCCCCATCGGTGCGCTCCAGGCTGGCGACGGCCACCTCCGGGTCGTGCTCGAAGAAAAGGTGCCAGCCTTCGCGCTCGGCCTCTTCCAAAAAAGCTTCCTTCTCTTCGATAGTCGCTAGCGGATCGACGTCGTACGCCATCACCCAGGCGGGCTTCAGGTGCGCGAGCGTCGGGATCAGGTCGGCCACGTAGACGAGCGTGCCTTCCGGCCCGCTGACCTTGACCATCTGCTGCGCCTCGGTGTGGCCGCTCACGGGCAGGACGGTAACGCCGGGGAAGATCTCCGTCTTGCCGTCCACGAGGTCGAGGCGACCGGAGGCGGCCAGCGGCTCGATGTTTTTTTCCAGGAAGGAAGCCGCCTCTTTGGCATTGCCGGCCCGTGCCCACTCCCAGTGACGGCGCTGTACATAATAGCGCGCACTAGGGAAGGTGACGGCAAGGTTTCCGTCCTCGGCCTGGCGCGTGGCCCCGCCGCAGTGGTCGAAGTGCAGATGCGTGAGGATCACGTCCGTCACGTCCTCGAAAGCAAAGCCGGCCGCCTCGAAGGACGAGGCCAGGCTGTGGCGGCTGTGATCGACGGCGTAAATGCGGCGCTCCTTCTCGCTGAGTTTGTCCCCGATGCCGGCGTCGATGAGGATGAGCCGGTCCGTGCCGTCGAGGAGCAGGCAGCGCATGTGGAGCGGGATGCGGTTCTCGGCGTCCGGCTGCGTCTTCTTCTCCCAGAGCGTCTTGGGCACTATGCCGAACATGGCCCCGCCGTCCAGGCCAAAGCGGCCCATTTCGATGGCGTGCAAGGCGTAGTCACCGATGGTAGGCATAACGAGGACGGAAACTCAGCTAAGGGCGAAGAAGTCGCGGCGTAAAAAGCGGGCAGGCGGTTGAGCATCCGGTGCTGCCCTCTTTGGCGCCGGCACGTGCGGCCCTCGCACGCTCCTCATGTTATAGGTTTTCCACAACGAGTTCAACTGGGCCGGTGCAGGCTCGCTTGAGGTTCGGCAGACCTTACATTCTGTTAACCTCCTGCGTCGTTCATCTACTCCCCCGAGGGGAAGCCCTTGAAGTGGCCGTTGGAGCGGACCCGGCGCCGCAGGTCCTCCTGCTGCTCGATGCGGGGAATGAGCGCCTCGAAGTGCGCGATCAAGAAGCCGATGCGCTCCTCCTCCGTCGGCATCTCCAAGAGGCGCTGCTTCTGGCGCGCTTGCAGGCCGGCGTTCTGCGCCAGGACGTACGAGAGGCGGCTGACGCCCTCGTACAGGCTCGGCCGCACGGTGTGGCCGGCCAGTTCCAAAAGCTTCATGTGCTGCGTGATGACGCGCTCTTTCATGTCCTGCGGCGGCGGCTCGGCCGGGTCCTCGATCAGCTCCACGTCGGCGGTGAGGTAGGGGCGCTCCTCATGGAGGCCGTGGATGCGGAAGCGCGCCGCGCCGGTGACGAGAATGTCGAGGCGGCCGTCGTCGTACCGGCGCGTCACGCGGTCGATGACGGCCGTGGAGCCGACCTCCGCCATGCTCCCCTCCTCAAAAAAGACGATGCCGAAGGGCGCCTCTTCGTCCAGGCAGTACCGGGCCATGTCCTTGTAGCGCGGCTCGAAGATGTGCAGCGGCCGGCGCTCATCGGGATAAAGTACGATGCCCAGCGGGAAGAGCGGGAGCGAACGAAGGACGTCCATGAGGGGCGGCAGTCTGAAGTGGAGACGGATTTTCTCAAATGGAAACCCGCCGCGTTGTGTTTCTCTATGGCGCAGGCAAAAGGCGGCGTGCGGGGGTAAGGCGCGCCCCTCCCCTCCGCTCACCCACCCACACGCTCTCCGGCACGCGCGCGCAGCCGCCCGAGCCACGCCAGACCGACTGCCGCCATCACGCTCATCACTCCGGCCAGCGGCCAGCGCAAGAGCAGCGCCGCGCCCGTCCCGAACATCAGCCCGAAGAGCACGAGCACGGCCGCCGCCACGCGTTTGAGTTCAAAGGTGAGCGACTGCGCCGGGGCCAGGCCCGTGGCCGCGCGCTGTTTTTCCCACCCCGGCCCCGGCGGGCGCACGCGCCGGTAGAAGTCTACAAGCTTGGCCTCCGGTTCCGGCGGCGTGAGCAGCATTACCGCCACCCACACCAGCGTCGTGATCCCGGTGATCACCGTAAGGCGCACGCCGAAGTCCGCGATCTGCACCAGCGGGATCAGCGTCGTGAAAAGGCCGATGACGAAGCCGGTGAGCATGGCCGCCAGCTCGGCCCAGGCGTTGATCCGCCACCAGAACCAGCGCAGGATCAAAACCACGCCCGGCCCCGTCCCGATGGCGATGACGAGCCGGAAGACCGCGCCCACGTCGTCCGCGAAAAACGCGAACACGGCCCCAAGCGCCGTGATCAAGGCCGACGCCACGCGGCCCGCCACGACGAGTTCGGCCTGCGTCGCCTCGGGATGCCAGAAGCGGCGGTAGAGGTCGTTCGTGAGGTAGGACGCGCCCCAGTTGATCTGCGTCGAGACCGTGCTCATGAAGGCGGCCACGAGCGAGGCCACCACCAGCCCCAGGACGCCCACCGGCAGGAAGTCGAGCATCAACTTCGGGTAGCCGAGTTCGCGGTCTTCGAGGTCGGGGTAGATCACCAAAGCGGCGAGGGCGACCAAGATCCACGGCCACGTGCGCACGACGTAGTTCATGATGTTGAAGAACCACGCCGCCTTTTCGGCCTCGGCCTCGGTGCGGGCGGCGGCCAGGCGTTGGATAAACTCGCCCCCGCCGTCGGAGCGGCGGAACGTCCACCACTGCAAGCCCACGTACGCCGCAAACGTCGAGGCCGAGATGCCCGCAAAGCTGCTCCACCCCAGCCCGAAAAGCGCCTCGGCGTCCCAGCGCAGCGGCACGAAAGCGAGCACGTCAAAATCCGTGAACGCCTGCGACTTCTCCACCAAGCCGCCGAGGCCGCCCACCTCCGGGCTGGAGATGGCGTACCAGGCCACCAAGACGGCCCCAAAGAGCGCGAGGAAAAACTGAAAAAAGTCCGTCACCACCACGCCCCACAGCCCCGACAGCCCGGCGTAGATCAGCACAACAATCGAGACGCCGATCACGGTGAGGAGCTTCGGGTCCGTGCCGAAGACCGTATCGCCCTCTAAAAAACCGAAGTCGGCCCAGATGCCCAAAGCGCCGATCACCTTCACGACGGCGAGCATGATGTAGCTGATGCCGATGCAGTTGATGGGCACGGCAAAAAGAAACGCCTTGATCCCGCGCAGCCAGGCGGCCGAGGCGCCCGCGTAGCGCATCTCGATGAGTTCGGCATCGGTGACGATGGCCGAGCGGCGCCACAGCCGCGCGAAGACGTAGATCAAGACGGCGTGCCCGAACGCAAAGCACCACCACTCCCAGTTCCCCGCGATCCCGCGCGTCCCCACCACGCCGGCGATGTAAAGCGGCGTGTCTACGGAAAAGGTCGTGGCCGCCATCGAGGTCCCGGCCAGCCACCACGGCAGGTTTCTTCCGGAGACGAAGAAGTCCTCCATCGAGCCGGAGGCGCGCCGCGCCAGGACGAACCCCAGCGCCAGCGTGGCCGCCATGTAGCCTAAAACGATGAGCCAATCAACAAGCTGCATGGCAATTGAGCGCGCGGACGAATACCTTGGGCGCGCAGAAGGTACAAACAGCAGATCAGAAGGGCACGTGACCTATTCGGAGGGTGTGCGTATGGGGGGTCGGGAGTGTGGGCGTGGAGAAGCAAGGAACAGAAACGAAGAGACAGGGAAACGACGAAACGACGCCTTTCTCTTCGTCTCCTCACTTCTTCGCTTCCTGATCTCTCCCGCACTCCCACCCTCCCACACGTCCGTCCTCATCGTCCTGCTGCTGATCGCCACGGCGAGCGCGCCGTTTGCGCAGGCGCAGCCCGTGCGCTTCGGCGCGGCGGACGACCCGCGCGAGGAGCTTCAGCGCGTATGGTGGCGCTACGAGTCGAGCTTGGACGTGGGCGCGGGGCCGTCGCTCATCGGGCCGCAGTGGCGCGCGGGGGCTGTGCTCGACCTCGACCTCGTGACGCGGCCCGTCGTCGGGCGCTTCATCGGGACCGTGCGCGGCGGCGCGTACGGGACCTACGGTGAGGACTTTGACGAGTGGTACGACCTCGTGCGCCTCGTCCGCTTTGTGCGCTACAACGCGCCGCCGGCCTCGCCCTTGCATCTGCGCGCCGGTCTCATCCGGCAGATGCGCCTCGGCACGGGCCACCTCGTCAACTTCTACCGCTCCGACGTGGCGTGGGAGGCGCGCACCGTCGGCCTGGAGACGGCGCTGACCACGCGCGCCGCCCGCCTCGCCGCCTTTACCGATGACGTGCGCCTCGACGGGGTGACGGGCGCGCACCTGCAACTGCGCCCGCTCTTTTTTGCCGATGGCGTGCGCACGCGCTCGCTCAGCCTCGGCCTCAGCGCCGCTACGGACCTCGGCCTTCTTGAGCGGGCCGCCTCGACAGACACGACGGAGGCGCCCACCGCCTACGCCGCCGAGGCGGCCTTCGACGTGCTCGACCTCGGCGGCATCCGCCTGGCGCCGTTCGCCTCGTACGCCGCCTTCCAGCACTACGGCCGCGGCTTCAGCGCCGGCGTCGATCTGGAGAGCGCCAACTTTATCGACCTGGCGCGCTTCCGCGTGCGGCTGGCCTATCACCGGCGCGGCGACGAGTTTCTGCCCGGCTACTTCGGCGCGCTCTACCGCGTCAACGGCGCGCGCGCGCGTACGGTGGCGGCTAAGCGCTTTTTCGCCGATGCGCCGGCGCCGGCGTTCGTGGGCGTGCCGCTTTCCGAGGTGCGCGCCGGCAACGGACTGGAAACGGAGCTGCGCTTCGTCTTCTTCGAGCGTTTCGAGCTGTGGTCGCACTTCGTCCGTCAGTACGGCGCGCAGGACCTGAGCGCGTACCACCTGCGCCTCTTCGCGCAGACGGAAAGCCTGCGCTTTGACGTGGGCCTCGACCGGACCGGGCGGCGCGGCGTCATCAGCCTCCTCGACCCGCTCGGCGACGAGTCCGCCCTGCTCTTCGGGGCGGACTACGGCCTGACGCCGCGCCTCTGGCTGCGCGTGCGGGCGCGCTACACCTTCGAGGAGATCGGCGGCGCCCCCGACGGCACGCCGCGCTTCCTGGCCGAGCGCCGCTTCGAGCCGATGCTCACCCTGCGCGTGGTGCTCTAAAGCACCCTGCGTTTTTGGAGAGCACGGGCGGGGCGGCACCTCTCTAGACGGACTCCGCCGAGCGCTCACTTTTCAGGCTGCGCCACGCGCCCGCAATGCCAAGCGCGCCGCCCACCACGGCCACCGCCAGAAGCACCCCATCGATCCACGCCGGCCAGATGCCGATGATGAGCGAGACGAGCACGACCCCGAAGGCTGTGAGCGCGAGGGTGAGAATCAGCGAGATGAAAAAATGCATGGCGCGGTCTGTCTGTGGCAACCGAGAGGAAAAGAAAGGAGCGCGTCGAAGCTGAGCGAGCGGCGCGGGCTTAGGCGAGCAGCCGTGCCAGCGTGGACGGGCGGTGCGAGGAGGCCGCTTCCTGCGTGGCGGCGCGGCGGCGCTCACCCGCAAAGCCGTGCTTGCTCATGAAGTAATCGATGTACGCGGCGCAGACCTCGGCTTCGTCTTCGAGGCTGCACAGGTAGTAATCCTGCTTGTACGGCGCGTCCCACTGGCTGGGGAAGAACAGCTCCAGGCGCTGCTCTTTTGTGAGACCGAGCACCTCGCCGGCGCGCTGGTAGAGCGAGCCGTCGTTGTTGTGAAGGCCGCTGCGGCAGAGCAGGTCACGCTCGCTGCTCTTCTCGCTCATCAAGAGCGTGTGCCCGGCGATGCAGCACTTAAACCCGCGCGGCGCCGCTTCCTGGCGGATCACCTCGGCGGCGTTGCGCGCAAAGGCCCAGTGCGCCGCCGAGAACCGCTGCGGGTGGAAGACGATCTCTTCGCGGACGCGCTCCAAAAGCTTTGTGTTCACAGCGGAGGCCTCGTCGTTGGGTTTGCGTTCGGGTTACCAATGTACAAAACGCGGCGCTTCTTTGCTCTACCGCAACGCCTTCAACGCTAACTGAAACCCCGGCAGCACGTCCTCGCCGGAGAGCGATGCATCGAACGAGCCGACGTGCTCCGGCTCCTCTTCCTCGGCGCGGTAGACGTACGCCTGCTCCCCGGCGATGTCGATGAGCCAGGCCAGACGGCAGCCGTTCTCCATCCACTCGGCCATCTTGTCCTGGAGCGGCCGCAGGCGGTCCGAGGCTGAGCGGAGTTCGACCAAAAAATCCGGGCAGAGCGGCAAGAACTTCATCTGCTCCTCGGGGCTGAACGCCTCCCAGCGCGCGTTGGGGATCCACGAGGCGTCCGGCGCGCGCATGGCGCCGTTGGGCAGACGGAAGCCGCCGTCCGGCCCGAAGACCTTGCCCTCGCCCTGTGCTTCGTTCCAGGCGTAGAGCTTCGAGACGAGCGTGGCGTTTCGGTTGCTCGTTCCACTGCCGGCGGGAGCCATAAAGATCAGGTTGCCGTGGCGGTCGCGCTCGATCTGGAGATCGCGGTTCGCCGAGCACAGGCGCAGCAGCTCGTCGTCAGAGAGGTCGAGCACGCCGGCGGTTTTCAATACCAGAGCGTCCATATCGCTTTGCCAAAATCTGCTGCGTTTTAGAGGGATAGGCGTTTTACAAAGCCCCTCAGTGCCGAAGAGGTTTTGGGCCGTTTTCGCTTAGACGACTCTGGCACTACTGCTCCTTTTCCGTCGGCGGGGCCGTTTGACGCAGGTGCCGCTCGATGCGTTGCAAGGTGTCGCGGATGTCGGAGAGCACCTGCTCGGAGGAGGCCGGGGCGCCGCCATGCTCGGGCAGGGCCGGCCCCGGCGTGCGGCGGTGGTGGGCCTGCACGGCGTCGCGCTGCGTCAGCACCCGGTCGCGGAAGGCGTACACGTCCATCACGCCCACGAGCGCGGCCTCGGCGTTGCCCTGGCTGCTCCCCCCGCCCGCCGTCTCGATGTCGAGCTTGGCCAGGCCGAGCTTCCGTAAGAGCGGCCCTTCTTTAAGCGAGAAGTCCTGGATCTTGTCGAGCGGGATGGTCTTCTCGGTGCGGAAGAGGACGCCTTTTTTGACGACAAGCGAGCGCTCGGTGAGCAGGCAGGCGAGGCTCTCGTAGTAGCGCCGCGCCCAGAGGTACCCCAGCGCCAGCCAGAACGGCAGCACGATGAGGCCGACCACGCTGATCGTCAGCACCCAGACGCCGTAGAGAAAGAAGTACGTCTTGAGCTTCGGGTCGAAGCGCGCCTCGGCCCGTACGTCGTCGCGCGGCTGCATCCCTTTAGCTCACCCCCCGGCTCATCTCCATCATCTTCTCGATGGGTTTGAGGGCAGCTTGGCGCAGCTCCTTCTCCATCGTGATCTCGGGCTGCTCGTGCTCGAGGCAGAGGTAGAGCTTTTCGAGCGTGTTCAGGCGCATGTGCGGGCACTGGTTGCAGTTGCACCCGCTCTCCGGCGGGGCCGGGATGAAGGTTTTTTCCGGATGCGCCTTCCGCATCTGGTGGAGGATGCCCTCTTCGGTCGCCACGATGAAGGCGTCGTGCGCGTCCTCGCCTACGAAGCGCAAGATCTGGCTCGTCGAGCCGATAAAGTCGGCGTGGCGCAGGACGGCGTCTTCGCACTCCGGGTGCGCCACGAGGAGCGCCTCGGGGTAGCGGACCTTCTTGCGCAGGATCTTCTTCTCGCTGAACGTCTCGTGCACGATACACACGCCGTCCCACAGGACCATGTCCGTGCGGCCGGTCTCCTTGGCGAGGTAGGCGCCCAGGTTGCGGTCCGGGGCGAAGATGAGCGGCTGCTCCTTGGGAAACTGGTTGATGATGTGCGCGGCCGAACTGGAGGTGCACGTCACGTCTGAGAGCGCCTTGACGGCGGCCGAGGAGTTCACGTAGGTAATGACCTTGTGCTCGGGGTAGTTTTCGAGCCAGGCGGCGAACTCGTCGGCCGGGCAGGTGTCGGCCAGGGAGCAGCCGGCGTTGAGGTCCGGGAGGAGCACCTTCTTCGTGGGGTTGAGGATCTTCGCCGTCTCGGCCATGAAGTGCACGCCGCAGAAGACGATGACCTCGGCGTCGGTCTCGGCCGCCTCACGAGCCAGGCCGAGCGAGTCGCCGATGTAGTCGGCCAGGTCCTGGATGTCGGCCTCCTGGTAATAGTGCGCCAGGAGGATGGCGTTCTTTTCCTTCTTGAGGCGCTCGATCTCGTCGAAGAGGTCGAGCACCGGATCGACGGCCTCTTGCACGTAGCCGGCGCCGGGTTCGAGAACGGGGAGTTCGGCCACAGCGGTCTGAGCCATAGTCGTAGCGCGCTGTTGTGACGTTTTTGAAGCGGACGCTTTGTATGCCGCAGGCGCGCGGAGGTTCGTTTTTCTGCTGAGACGAAGAGAAGACGAAGAGAAGACGAAGCGAGGAAGCGAAGCGGGAGCGTCGCCTCCTCGGCTCTTCGCTCCTTCCTCTTTATACGCGCAGCAGCGCGTTGAAGCCGGCCTGCTCGAAGTCCTTGTCTGCCGATAGAGCGTCGCGGAGGTCTCTGTCGCGCATGACGACGAAGGAGATGCAGTCCGTGATGCCCCAGGACTTGTCCTGCCGACTCCCGTACAGGGTCAGGCCGCGATGAAACAGGTCTTCGGTCGAGTAAACGACCTCGAAGGTGGAGGCCTGCTCAACCGCCTCGATGTATTGGACTGCGAAGGAGCGGTATTTCACAGACGCGAGGGCGTTTCCAACCTCGGTGAGTACGGCTTGAGTCGTGATGACTCGTGCCTTGGCTCCTGAAACCTGCTTGGCTACTGCGAGCGCTTTTTCGTGGTAGGCGTCCCGCTTATTGGCGAGGGCAATCACGTGACTGGTATCGAGGAAGACCTCAGTCATGCTTCTTGATCCCGTACAGGTGCTCTTCGTAGGTTTCCGAATAATCAGGCGGAAGATCGAGGTCCGCTCTCAAGAGCATCTCGAAAGGGGCGTAGAGCGTAGGCTTCTCCTGCTGCTGCTCCCCTGCTTTATCAGCAGGCGCGCGCTTGCGACGCTGGAGGTCCTTGAGGTAGGAGGCAGCGCGCTCCTCTTGCTCCGCCTCCGGGAGCCGTTCGAGTTCCTCCATAAGCGCTCTTGCGGTCTGGGTCATAGCTCGACCTTTTGGATAGGTAGAGGGGAACGCGCGCTGTCTGGCCTGCGGCTGGAAACAGGCACGGTTAGGCAGACCTCATACGACTCCGTCGGGGCAGACGATCCTTAAGCCGCAGCGCCACCGGCTCCTCCACACTTCGTCACTTCCCTACGCGCCGTCAGGCGTCCAGGCGCTCGACCTCGGCGAGGCGGCCCTCGGCGATGCGCAGGACGCGGTCGGCCAGGGCGGCGAGCGCGGGGTTGTGCGTGACGAGGACGAAGGCCTGCTCGAACGCCTCGCGCAGGCGCAGAATCTCGCGGTGCAAGGCCTCGGCGGTGGTGTGGTCGAGGTTGCCCGTCGGCTCGTCGGCGAGGACGAGGCCGGGGGCGTTCATCAGGGCGCGCGCCATGGCTACGCGCTGCTTCTCGCCGCCGGAGAGCTGCGCGGGGCGGTGCTCGGCGCGCCCTTCGAGGCCGAGCGCCGAGAGGAGTTCGCGCGCGCGCGGGCGCGCCTCCGAAAGGCCCTGGCGGCGGATGAGCGCGGGCATCGCTACGTTTTCGAGCGCGGTGAACTCCGGGAGGAGGTGGTGGAACTGGAAGACGAAGCCGACCTCGCGGTTGCGGAAGGCCGCCAGCGCCTCGTCATCCTTGGCGAAGAGGTCCTCGCCTTCGTAGAAGACGGAGCCGCTCGTAGGACGGTCCAGCGCGCCTAAGAGATGCAGCAGCGTCGATTTCCCCGATCCGCTCTCCCCCACCACGGCCACGATCTCGCCGCGCCGGATCTCCATCGAGACGCCGCGCAGCACGTCGAGGTGCCCGCCGCCCGTCGGGTAGCGCTTGACAAGGTCACGGGCTTCGAGGAGCATCGTTTGAATATGGAGGTGTGGAAGAGAGGAAGTGTGGAGGTGGCTCTTCTTCCATACGTCCACACTTTCAAACCTCCACACCGCGAGCGGAGCGAGCCTCATTCGTCCCGCTCAATGCCGTACTTGTTGAGCTTGTTGTAGAGGTGCGAGCGCTGGATGCCGATGGCCTCGGCCGTGCGCGAGACGTTCCAGTCGTAGGCCGTGAGCTTGCGCTCGATGAAGAGCTTCTCGAAGCCGTCGCGCGCCTGGGTGAAGTCCTCGTGCTCAGTGATGAGGCTTTCGGCGGCGCCGCCGGCCGCCTGAGCGCCGCCGGGGCGCATGTAGCGGTCCACGTCCTCGTCCGTGATGGCGTCGCCCTCGGCCAGGATGAGCAGGCGCTCGATGACGTTGTGCAGCTCGCGCACGTTCCCGCGCCAGTTGTAGCGGCGCAGGCGGTCCATCGCCCCATCTGAAAAAGACTTGAGCGGGAGGCCGTTGCGCCGCGCCAGGGACTCGGCCACGTGGGCGGTGATGAGCGGGATGTCGCCGCGGCGCTCGCGCAGGGGCGGCACGTGGATCAGGATGACGCCGAGGCGGTGGTAGAGGTCCTCGCGGAACTCCTTGGCCTCGATCTGCTCCTGGAGGTCCTTGTTCGTGGCAGCCAGGACGCGCACGTTGACGGGGATGGCCTTGTCGCCGCCCACGCGCTGGATCTCGCTCTCCTGCAAGGCGCGCAGGACCTTCGCCTGCGCTGGCAGGCTCATGTCGCCCACCTCGTCGAGGAAGAGCGTGCCCTCGTGCGCCTGCTCGAACTTGCCCGTGCGCTGCTTCGTGGCGCCCGTGAACGCGCCCTTCTCGTGGCCGAACAGCTCGCTCTCGATGAGTTCTGAGGGGATGGCGGCGCAGTTCACCTCCACGAGCGGCCCCTCGGAGCGGGCCGAGAGGTGGTGCACCCACTTGGCCACAAGCTCTTTGCCGGTGCCGTGCTCGCCGGTGATCAAGACGCGCGCCTCGGTGGGCGCCACGCGCTCTATCGTCCCCTTGATCTGGCCAATGGCCTCGCTCTCGCCGATGATGGGCGTGAGGTCGCCGCTTTGCTTCTCGGTGAGCGTCTGGCGCATCCGCCGGTTCTGCACCTCGAGTTCGCCGCGGTTGAGCGCGTTGCGCACGGTGACCAGAAGGCGGTTGAGGTCCGGCGGCTTCTCGATAAAGTCGTAGGCGCCGAGCTTCGTCGCCTCCACGGCCGTCTCGACGGTGGCGTGGCCGGAGATCATCAAGACGGGCAGCTCGGGCACCTCGTCGGAGAGGATCTTCAGGACCTCCATGCCGTCGCGCCCCGGCATCTTGATGTCCAAGAAGGCGAGGTCGTAGGCGCTCTGGCGAACCTTATCGAGCGCGGCGTCGCCCGTCTCGGCCTCCTCGACGGCGTAGTCCTCGTACTCGAGGATCTCGCGCAGCGTGCGCCGGATCGCGGCCTCGTCGTCAACGATCAGGATCTTGGGCATACTGATTTTGGATTGCTGATTTTCGATTGGCAAGGGGCGGCGGTCTAATCCAACATCCCCTATCTAAAATCCGAAATCAGTTCTGCTGGGCGCGGGCGCGGGCGAGGTAACGCTGTGCTTCCTGCGCCTCGGAGGTTTCCGGGTAGCGCTCGCCGATCTCCTCGTAGGCGGCGATGGCGGCCGAGAAGTTGCCGGCCTCCTCGTAGGCGCGGCCGGCGCTCAAGAGGTACGCCGGCGACGTGGCCTCGCTCTCCAAAAAGCCCGCCGCCTCCTCGTAGCGCTCGGCCGCCTCGGCGAAGGCGCCCCGGTTGGCGTAGATGGCCGCCTCGCCGGCGATGGCGCTCGCGCCCAGGAGGTTCTCTTCCTTGTCGTAGGCCTGGAAGTGCTCGAGCGCGCGGTCGTACTCGCCCAGCTGGTACAGCGCGTCGGCGGCGTAGAAGTGAGCGAGGTTGCCCGAGGGCGTGGAGCCGTACTCCTCGGCGATGGCGAGCAGCCCCAGGCGGTCGCCCGTGCCGTCGAGCGCGCTCTGGTACTCGCCGCGCTCGTAGACGCCCACGATCTGGCCGAGGCGCGTCTCGGCCTCCTCGGCCTGCTGGCTCTGGTAGTAGAGGTAGCCGGCGATGAGGAAAACGAGCAGGACGAGGCCGGCCAAGGCGCCGTAGACGAGCGTCTTGTTCCGGTCAAAGAAGCCCCAGGCGCGGGCGTAGAACGTGACGAGGCGGTCCTCGCGCCCTTCCTGCCGCTTGGACGGGCGCGCCGTGGTGGAAGAAGTGGTCGTGGCAGAAGAGCTGCGGGTGTCAAGAGCGGCCATAAAAAGGGGCGTCGCGTTCGGATAGAGAATACAGTGTAGGCTTGAAACCGGAGGTGCATCCGGCGAGGCCGCGCGTGGAACGGAGACGGCGAACAAAAAAAGCTGCATCGGCGCAGCGTTGTAACTTAGCGCATCGCGCCGGAAGCCGCAACTGAGGAGGGCCGGACGGCGGCGCATTGCAAGGGGCTGCGTTGTACGCATCGCACCCTGCGCGTTTCCGGCCGGCCTGCGAGCCGCCCTTTTGCACGCGATTTTTACCAAGTTTCCTTACCACAAAAGCAGGCCGCTTGCTTACGTTGCAGGTAGAATTTCAGAGGTCTTGCGCGGGCTGGCCCGCCTCTCCCCTTTTCCCCTCACCTACCCTGGAGCGCACCCATGGCTATCAAGCTCGGCATCAACGGCTTTGGCCGCATCGGCCGCCTCGTCTTCCGCGCCATCCTGGAGCGCGGCATGGCCGGGAACGGCCAAAACACCTTCGACATCGTGGGCGTCAACGACCTGACCGACGCCGCCACGCTCGCGCACCTCTTCAAGTACGACTCCGTGCAGGGCGGCTACCCCGGCGAGGTCAAGGCCGAGGGCGAGGACACGCTCGTCATCGGCTCGGACCGCTTCCGCGTCTTCAGCGAGCGCGACCCGGCGCAGCTGCCCTGGGGCGACCTCGGCTGCGACGTCGTCATCGAGGCCACGGGCATCTTCCGCACGCGCCAGGAGGCCCAGAAGCACCTCGACGCCGGCGCCAAGAAGGTGGTCATCAGCGCCCCGGCTAAAGGCGGCGACGTCAAGACCATCGTCCTGGGCGTCAACGCCGATACGCTCGACGGCGAGGACGACATCATCTCCAACGCGAGCTGCACCACGAACTGCCTCGCGCCCATGGTCAAGGTCCTCGACGACGCTTTCGGCCTCGAGCGCGGGCTGATGACCACCGTGCACGCCTACACCTCCACGCAGAACATCGTGGACGGGCCGCACAAGGACCTGCGCCGCGCCCGCGCCGCCGCCGAGAACATCATCCCCACCACCACGGGCGCGGCTAAGGCCGTGGGCCTCGTCCTGCCGCACCTCGACGGCAAGCTCGACGGCATGGCGCTGCGCGTCCCCGTGCCGGCCGGCTCGATCACCGACCTCACGGCCACGCTCAGCCAGGAGGTCTCCGTCGAGGACGTCAACGCGGCCTTCCGCCAGGCCGCCGGCGACGCCATGCAAGGCGTCTTAGAATACAGCGAGGCGCCTATCGTCTCGGGCGACATCATCCACAACCCGCACTCGTGCATCTACGACGCGCCCTCGACGATGACCTCCGGCTCGATGGTCAAGGTCGTGGGCTGGTACGACAACGAGTGGGGCTTCTCCAACCGCATGGTGGACACCGTCGAGAAGATGATGGAGGCCGCCGGGCAGCCCGCTTAGGTTTGAGAAAGTGGGAGAGGGCGCATGGGTGACACGAGCGAAGCGACTGACGAAGTAAAGGGAGACCGCTCTGATCCTGCGCCCTCTCCCTTTCTCCCTCTCCCCCACTCTCCCTCTCTTATGCCTAAGCTCACCCTCAGCGACCTCGATCTCCAAAACGGCCAGCGCGTCCTGGTGCGCGTGGACTTCAACGTCCCGCTCTCCAACGGCGAAGTGGGCGACGACACGCGCATCCGCGCGGCGCTCCCCACCATCCGCCAGATCACCGAGGCCGGCGCCGTGGCCGTCTTGATGAGCCACCTCGGCCGCCCCAAAGGCGAGCCGGACCCCGAGCTAAGCCTGCGCCCCGTGGCCGAGCACCTTTCTGATCTCCTCGACGCGGACGTGCGCTTCGTGGAAGAGACCGTCGGCGAGAAAGCGGAGCAGGCGGTCGAGCAGGCCGAGGCGGGCGACGTGGTCTTGCTGGAGAACACGCGCTTCCAGCCCGGCGAGAAGAAAAACGACGACGCCTTTGCAAAAAAGCTGGCTGCGCTGGCCGACGTGTACGTCAACGACGCCTTTGGCGCGGCGCACCGCGCGCACGCCTCCACCGAGGGCGTGACGCGCCACGTCGAAAAGGCCGCCATGGGCCTCCTCATCGCTAAAGAGGTCGAAGCCCTCTCGCGTCTTTTGGAACGTCCGGAGAAACCGTTCGTGGCCGCCCTCGGCGGGGCGAAGGTGTCCGACAAGCTCGGCGTCATCGAGGCGCTCTTAGGGAAGGTGGACGGCCTGCTCATCGGCGGGGCCATGAGCTACACGTTCCTGAAGGCACTCGGCGAAGAGGTGGGCGCCTCGCGCGCGGAGGACGACCGGCTCGAAGAGGCCAAAAACCTCTACGACCGCGCCGACGGAAGAATCCAGCTCCCCTCTGATCACGTCGTGGCCGATGAGCTGAGCGAAAGCGCCGAAGCTGAGACCGTAAGTGGCGCCATTCCCGAGGGGAAGATGGGCCTCGACATCGGCCCGGAGACCATGGAGGCGTACCGCGAGGCGCTTCAAGGCGCACAGACCGTCGTCTGGAACGGGCCGATGGGCGTCTTCGAGATCGAGCCGTTCGCCGAGGGCACGCGCCGGATGGCCGAGGCGCTGGCCGAGGCGACCGAAGCCGGCGCCTACACCGTCGTCGGCGGGGGCGACTCCGTGGCGGCCATCACCGAGTCCGGCTTCGCCGACAGGATCAGCCACGTCTCCACCGGCGGCGGGGCCATGCTCGAATTTCTGGAAGGCAAGACGCTCCCCGGCATCGCCGCGCTCACGGACGCTTCCTGAGTCTGGTTGTGTGGGCGGTTGGGGGTGTGGGAGAACGCCCGATCTGCGGCCTTCCCCCCATATCCCCACTCTCCCACACCCAAGCCGTGCTCCAGAGCCTTTCCATGCCGAAGCGCGTGCAAACCGCCGCCACGCAACCCCAAGCCGCCGACACGGCGCAGGCCGCGCCCGACACCGTCACGCTCACCGAGGTGCTCCGCGCCGACCGCGTCATCGTGAGCAACCCTTCAGAGGCCATCGGCGCCTTTTTCGACAGGCTGCTCGTCACGGTGCTCGACCCGGATTTGTGGCTCGGCCTCGTCGGGCTGCTGCTGCACATCCTGCTGATCGTGGCGCTCGCCTTTGCCGCCATCCGCGTGGTGGACCGGCTCACGCGGCGGTGGACGCGCCGCGTAGACGACCTCGCGCCGGGCCATCCGCGGCGGCGGCGCACGTACACCGTCACCAACCTCGTCTCTTCGTCGGTGCGGTACCTCGTCTGGCCCATCGCCGCGATCATGGTCCTGAGCGAGTTCGGCGTGAACGTGGGCGCTTTGGTGGCGACGGCCGGGATCGCCGGCCTCGCCATCGGCTTCGGGGCGCAGACGCTCGTCAAAGACGTCATCAGCGGCATTTTCCTCCTCTTTGACGACTCCATCCACGTGGGCGACCTCGTCAAGATCGGCGCCGAGGTGGGCACCGTCGAGGAGATCGGCGTGCGGCTCATCAAGGTGCGCAAGTTCGACGGCGAACTCCTCATGGTGCCGGCGGGTGAGCTGCGCATCTTCGGCAACCGCTCGATAGACTACGTGCGCGTGATCGTTAACGTGGGCCTCTCCTACGAGCAGGACATCGAGGCCATCCTCCCGGTGATGGAGGACGTAGCGCGCGAGTGGGCCGAAGGCAAAGAGGAGATCCTCAAGGAAGAGGCGCCCGCCGTGCAGGCGATCACGGACTTCGGCGAGTCGAGCGTCACGGCGCGCATCATCGTCCTGGTGCGCCCCGGCGAGCAGTTCGAAGCTGAGCGCGCTTTGCGGCGGATGCTCAAGGAAGCCTTCGACCAGCGCGGCATCGAGATCCCCTTCCCGCGCCGCACCGTCTACATGCGCCACGAAGACGAGACGCCGCCGCGCGCCGCACACGCCCCTGCCGAGGACGGCCACGACGCAGAAGGCAGCGACTGAGAAAGGCACATGCTAATAAAAACCATCTCGACGTCGGCGCTCTTTATCCTTCTGCTCGCAGGGTGTCGAATTTCGGACTCTCCACGTGCCTCTCTGGAGCGGGTATCGAGGTTCGAGGAGGCCTACGAAGCCATTCGCAGGGACAGTGCCATGTGGGAAGCGTTTAGCGCAAGTGACGCGAAGGAGCGCCTAAAACTCGGCGTCTCCAGTGAATTGATCTGCTCCCAGCTAACCTCATTTGTAGACCTGCTTCCAAGCCAGTCACCCGCAGAGAGCCGAGAAGGCAAAATCAGGCGCTTTATGGCTTTAGATAGGGCCGGCAAATCAAAGTGCGGAACGGCTCTCGAATGCGGCGAGAAGCTAAAGAGCTTAGGCGATCTCGGCAGCGAAAAGTCGGATTACAGGCTGTTTTTCTCGGAACTGAAAGAAAATTTCCTCTACGTCGAAGCCGTCCGCACAGGGGACAACGACGGCTGCTACGGCGAAGTAGCGAGATACACAGAATCTGTGCGTTTCGTCTTTGAGTTCAGGGACGGCAAAATAGTCGATACCTGGTCGTCTCACGTTTCAGTAGATTAGAAGTCATACGCCGTACGCGTCGCTTGCACACATTCAGTATCGTTGCACAGCAACCTTTGGTTGAGCTACTTTAGAACGCGCCGTAGCATTTGCAGAACAGCGGTGTCGCAGTTCCAGCCTGCCATTTGGTTTCTTCCGTATGACTTCTCCCCCCGCTATCCGCGTCGAGAATTTGTCGAAGACGTACCGGAGCACTTTCGGGCGCCAGACGGTCGAGGCGCTGCGCGAGGCGAGCCTGGAGGTGGCGCCGGGCGAGATCTTCGGCCTCTTAGGCCCGAACGGCGCGGGCAAGACCACGCTCGTGAAAATCCTCCTCGGCGTCGTGAAGCCGTCGGAGGGGACGGCGGCGCTCTTTGGGAAAGACGCGGGCACCCCGGCGGCGCGGCGGCGCGTGGGCTACCTGCCCGAGAGCCACCGCTTTCCCGGCCACCTCTCGCCCGAGAAGATGCTCGACCTCTACGGCCGGCTCCAGGGCGTCCCCTCCGCCGCGCGCAAGAGACGCATCCCGGAGCTGCTGGAGCGCGTGGACATGGCCGAGTGGCAGGACACCAAAATCAGAAAATTCTCCAAGGGGATGCTCCAGCGCACGGGCCTGGCCCAAGCGCTCCTGGGCGACCCCGACCTCGTCTTCCTGGACGAGCCGACGGACGGCGTGGACCCGGTGGGCCGCCGCGCCATCCGCGACCTCCTGCTCTGGATGCGCTCCGAAGGGAAGACCGTCTTCCTCAACTCACACCTCCTCTCCGAGGTCGAGCAGGTCTGCACCCGCGTGGCGATCTTGAACGACGGCCGGCTCGTGCGCCAGGGCAGCATCGAGGAATTGACGGCCGTGGAGCGCGTCTACGACCTCGTGGCCACGCCACTGCCGGAGCGCGCCTTGGACGCCGCCGAGGGCGCCGTCACCGAGGCCGGGCCAGCCAAAGAAGAAGGCCTGCGCCGCTACCGCCTCGTGGCCGAGAGCCGCGCGCACCTCAACCGGCTCTTGGACAGCCTCCGCCGCGCCGGCGTCGAGATTGACGCGCTCATGCCGCAGCGCCGCACGCTCGAAGACTACTTCATCGATGTGGTGGAGGGCGAGCGGGGGACGGAGCGAGAGGGTGAGCGGATGAGTGGGCGCGAGCAGCCAGCGACCACGTAGTGATCATTCTGACATGCCGCCTTTCCGCTCTGCCCGAATCCTCAATGCGAACGGCTCCGTCTTTACTCCTCATCATCGTTCTGGTGATCCTCGGCGCCGGCTGCGCGCCGTCCAACTCGGATGACAGATCAGCCCGTGTTGAGGAGCGCGCCGACTTCGCCGAGCACTTCCGCGAGGCGGGCGCCGTCGGCACGTTCGTGCTTTACGACCCCGGCGAGGGCCGCCACCTCGTCCACAACGCGGAGCGGGCACGTGAGCGGTTCATCCCCGCCTCGACCTTCAAGATTCTCAACAGCCTCGTCGCTCTCGAAACGGGCGTCGTCGCCGACACCACGACGGTGTTCGCGTGGGACGGGGTCGAGCGGTCAATCCCAGCGTGGAACCGAGATCACACGCTTGCAACCGCGTATGAGCACTCCGTCGTGTGGGCGTACCAAGAGGTTGCCCGCCGGATCGGCGAGACTCGGATGCGGGACTACGTCCGACGCTCGGCATATGGAAACGAAAGCATCGGAGGCGCAATCGATCTGTTCTGGCTGACTGGCGACCTCCGCATCTCTCCAATGGAGCAGGCCGCGTTTCTCGAACGGCTCCATGAACGGCAACTCCCGTTCTCGGATCGGACGGTAGCCCTCATTGAAGGGATCATGGTTGAGGAGCGAGGGCCGAGGTACATTCTCCGAGGAAAGACAGGGCTTGCTGACGGGACGCCGGCCGATGTCGGGTGGTACGTGGGATACGTTGTCCGCGAGACTCCGGACGGAGACCGGCCGTACTACTTCGCGCTGGAGATGGACGTCGAGCGGCCAGAACAGATTGCGGCGCGGCGGAGCATCGCGCGTGCGGTTTTGATCGACCTCGGCCTGCTGTGACGAGGAGCCGGCGGCAGCGTAGTGATCATCCATCGCCCTCATTTTTTCATTTTCGCTTTCTCCCTTTCCCAGGCCATGCTCACGCAGCTTTCCGGCATCCTCCTGCTCACCTTCCGCGAGCTGTGGGCGAAAAAGGTCATCGTCGGCCTCTTTGTCATCAGCACGCTGGTGTGGGTGTTTTTTACGTTCGCGTTGAGCCTCGACGCGGTGGAAGGCTCGCTCGCCGGCATCCGCATCTACGAGCAGACGGCGCCCGAGCCGCCGCCCGGCGCTGAGGGCGCGGACGAGGAGATGGCCGGGCAAGGCTTCCTCATGGAGCGCTTCGTCCTCCAGGTCGAGCAGTTCATCGCCGGCGCGGCGTACTGGATGGGCACGCTCCTGGCGCTCTTCGCTGCGGCGCCGCTCTTTACCGGCCTCCTCGAGCGCGGGCACGTGGACCTCTTGCTCTCGAAGCCCATCAGTCGGGCGGGCCTCTTAGCTGGGCACGTGGCCGGCGTCCTTTTGATGATGCTCCTTTTGGCGCTCTACCTCATCGGCGCGGTGTGGCTGGTGATGTCGCTCAAAACGGGCGTGTGGAACGTGCAATTCCTCTGGGCCGTGCCGCTTCTGGTGGCGATGTTCGGCGTGGTCTACGCCGTGGTCGTGGCGATGGGGATCTGGACGGAGAGCACGGCGCTGGCGCTGATCGTGACCTACGGGCTGATCTTCGTGTCCATCATCCTGGCGTTCCACGAGCAGATCGCGCCGCAGCTGGCGCCGGCCGGACGCGCCGTGTTCCTGGCGTTCTACCACGTCTTACCCAACTTCGCCGAGGTGAGCGGGACTGTGGCGCAACTCGCCGAGCGAGGCCCCGTAGGCTCGTGGTACCCGCTCGTCTCGTCGCTCCTCTTCGGCGCGGCGCTCTATGGCGGGGCCGCCTTCTGGTTCAGCCGCCGCGACTTTTGACTTCCGACGACGGACGGCCGACCGCCGACGGCTCGAATACAGACGTCGTCGGCCGTCCTTCGTCTATCGTCAAACACAACCACGGTGACGCCCATGCTACGCTTTCCCTCTGCCGCGCTGCTCCTCGCCCTTTTCCTGAGCCTGACGGCGTGCGAGTCGCAGCTTGACGAGCCGGCGGCGATGACACCTGCCACGCGCGGCGCCCTCGACGTGCTCCCCGCCGAGGCGCAGTTCGTCGGCATGGCCGATTTGCGGGCGATGGAGCGGCGCGGCGTCGGCCCGCACGCCGGCGGCGCGGCGCCGGACCGCCTCACCGGCGAGGTGGGGGCGCGGCTCCGGCACTTCTTCCAGGCCACGGGCTTCGACCTGCGGGAGGACCTGCGCGAGGCGTACATCGCCGTCCCGGAAGACGGCGCGCCCTCGCTGGCCGTCTACGCCGACTTCTCGGAAGAGCGGATGGCGCAGTACCTCCGCGAGGAAGCGGGCGACAAGCTCAGCGCGTCCGCCTACCGCGGCGTCAGCGTCTACGAGCACGCGCCGGCCGAGGCCGATGAGCAGCCCGTAGCGCTCGCCCTCGTCAACGGCGACCTGGTCCTGGCCTCGCCCGAGGCCGCCTCGGTGCGCGCCATGATCGACCGGCTCAGCGGCCGGGGCACCGCTGCCCTCTCCTCAGATGCCGAGGCGCTCCGCCTCATCGAACAGGTGCAGGGACGCGGCGATGCCTGGGCGGTGATGCGCGGCACCGCCGGCCATTTCTTGCAAGCCGCCGACGCCTCCTCAGGCGACGGCCCGGCGGCCCGCCTGAGCCGCGCCGTGCGCGACGCCGCCATCTCCCTGCGCTTCGCCGAAGACGGCGGCGTGAGCGGGCAGGCGTTCCTCACGGCCGAAGACGGCATCGCCACGGGCGACCTCGCCGCCGTGGTGCGCGGCCTCGTCGCCACGCAGAAAGCCTCGGCGGCGGGCGACCGCGCCGCGCTCCAGACGCTCGACAACGTGCAGGTGGACGAGCGCGGCGAGCAGGTGCGCATCCGCTTCGACGAGCCGGCAGGGGCGCAGCGGTAGGGCACACCGCCTGCCCCGGCGCCGGGTCGGGCAAGCTACCAGAAAACGCGCTCCCGCTCACCAAATCGTAACGCCCCCATGGGCGGGGCACGCAGAAACATCGCCCCGAGGCGGTTATTCTGTACACGGCTTCTCGCCTTCTGTGGCGGGAAGCCGTTCTGCTTTTCGCCCTCACCCGCCGACGCCGCATGGTCTACCGCCGCCCTGCCGACCTCGACTTCGCCCTTGCCGATCTGCCCACGCTCCCGCGCCCCCGGCGCGTTTTGATGACGACGCCGGAGCACTTTAACGTAGAGTACGTCATTAATCCGCACATGGCAGATAAGGCCGGCACGGTGGACAAGGAAGAAGCGAAGCGGCAGTGGGAGGCGCTGCGCGCGGCGTACAAAGAGATTGGCGTCGAGCCGGTCGTCGTTGAGGGCCAGCCAGGGCTGCCGGACATGGTCTTCTGCGCGAACCAGACGCTCCCCTTCTACCAGCCCGAAAGCGGCGAGCGCGGCGTCGTCCTGAGCCGGATGCACGCCAAGGAGCGCAAGGGCGAGGTGGCGCACTTCGCCCGCTTCTTCCGCGAGGAAGGCTACGCCGTCGAGGAACTGCCCGAAGGTTTGGACACCGACTTCGAGGGCATGGGCGATGCGCTCTGGCACGCCGGGCGCGCGCTGCTCTGGGGCGGCCACGGCTTCCGCACGCACCCGGACGCCTACGAACACCTCTCCACGCTCCTGGGCGTCCCCGTCCTCCTCCTGCGCCTGGCCGACGACGATTTTTACCACCTCGACACCTGCCTGAGCATCCTCGACGAGAAAAGCGCGCTCATCTACCCCGGCGCCTTTGACGAGGACGGCCTCGCGCTCCTCCGCCACTTTTTTGAGCAGCTTGTGGAAGCGCCCGAAGGCGAGGCGCGGCGCCGCTTCGCCTGCAATGCGCACTGCCCCGACGGCGAGCACGTCCTCATCCAAGAGGGCTGCGAGGTGACGAGCGAGCGCCTCAGCGAGGCCGGCTTCACGCCCGTTGAGCTGGACACGGGCGAGTTCCTCAAGTCCGGCGGCTCGGTCTTCTGCATGAAGCTGATGATGTGGTAGCGCGGGCGACGGACGGCTTTTCACGACCCATAGGTGCCGAGCGCGTGCCCGAAGAAAAAGAAAAAATCTCCGTCGTCATCCCCACTCTCAACGAGGCGGCTTTTATCGGAGAAACGCTCGTCTCCGTGCAGGTGCAGCCCGGCCCGACGGAGATCATCGTGGCCGACAGCGGCTCGACGGACGGCACGCGCGAGTTCGCCGCGATCCAGGCCGAGGTCGTCACTGCCGAGGAGCGGGGCCGCGCCCAGCAGATGAACGCCGGCGCCGCCCGCGCCACCGGCAGCGTCCTCCTCTTCCTCCACGCCGACACGCTCCTGCCGCCGAACGGCTTCGCCGCCATCCGCCGCGCCCTCGCCGACCCAGAGGCCGAGGCCGGCACGTTCCGCCTCAGGTTTGACCAGGAGACGCCGCTCCTCCAGCTGTACAGCCTCGCCACGCGCCTGCCCTGGAGCCGCCTCGCCTTTGGCGACCGTGGGCTGTTTGTGCGGCGGAGCGTGTTTGAGCAGATCGGCGGCTTCCCGGACTGGCCCATCTTCGAGGACCTGGAGCTGGCGCACCGGCTGGCGCGGCGCGGCGGCTTCCGCTACCTCAGCGAGGCGGTGACGACCTCGGCGCGGCGCTTCGAGCAGAACGGCGCCCTGCGGCAGCAGCTCCAAAACGCGCGGCTCTGGGCGCACTACCTCGCCGGCACCGCCCCGGCGAAGGTGGCGCACCGCTACGGCTACGAGCGTCCTGGCGAAGACGGCTGAGCACGGCCCACAATTTCGTTACAGTTCATGGTGAACGCGACACTTGCGCTTTTACTATTAAAGTAATACTATCGAGTTAGTCAAACCAACCAAGAGAGCGTTATGACCGCACGTAAGAAATCCTTGACCCAGCTCGGCGAGACGGAGATGGAGGTGCTCCACCACGTGTGGAGCCTCGGCGAGGCGACGGTGGCGGACGTGCGCGCGCGCATCCTCCAAGAGCGCGACGTGGCCTACACCACCGTCATGACCGTGATGAAGAAGCTCTCCGAAAAGGGCTACCTCCGCTTCCGGCAGGACGGGCGCACGTACGTGTACTCCGCCGCGCAGCCGCCCGATGAGGTGCAGCACAGCCTCTTGAGCCGGCTCATGGACAGCGTGTTCCACGGCTCGCCCATGGCGCTCGTGCAAACGCTCGTCCGCCACGAATCGCTTTCAGAAGAGGAGCGCCGCGAGATCGCCCGCCTGATCGAGGAGATGGAGGACGCCGATGACGACGTGGCTTGACGTGATCTATCGCCTGGGGGCTGACAGCTCGGCTTTCTGGCTTTCGGTGGCCGCGTGGACGCTCTTGGTCCTGCCAACGCTCTTCCTGCTTGACCGATGGCGCGCCGCGCATCCGTTTGTGCAGCTTCGGGCGCGGCAGGCGCTCTTGTGGGCGCTGCCGCTGGGCCTCGTGGCCGCCGCCGGCGTCTATGCGCTGGCGGCCCCCGGCGCGCTGGGCCGCGTCACCGGACTGACGCTTGCCGTCCCGCTCTCTTCGGCCGCTCCGGCGCCCGCCGTGCCTGCCTTGAGCGCTTGGCACGCCCTGGGCGTTCTCTCAGTGGCGGCGCTTGCCGGAACCGTCTTCGGATTCGCACGCCTGGTCGCGCAAGCCTTTCGCCTGCGGCGGCTTCGGCAGCGGCTTCAGACGGGGCGACCACTCCCCTCGCCCATCGTCCGCGCGGCAATGGAGGCGGCGGGAACGCGCCGGCCCGTCTGCGCCGTGCGCTCGGCGCAGGTGGCGGTGCCGCTGGCGTTCGGGTGGCGTCGGCCCGTGGCCGCCGTGCCGGAAGGGTTGGAGGGCGAGGACCTCCGCCTCACGCTCGTGCACGAACTCATCCACATCCGGCGCTCCGATGTGCTGTGGCAGGGCGCCGAAGCGGTGCTCGCCGCCCTGTTCGCCGCGCACCCGCTCGTCGCGCATCTCGCTCGCTCGGTGGCCGCCTGCCGCGAGCAGGTCGTGGACGCCGACGTGCTCCGCCGCGCCGCCGCCCATCGCCGCCGCTACGCCGAACTCTTGTGCCGCTTTGCCGCGGCGCCCTCCGGGCCGCGCACGCTCGCGCTGCCCATCACCACCGCCTCCTTACTCACGCAACGCCTCGAAGCCATGAAAACCTTTCCCGATTCCCGCCTTGCCCCGCGCCGCCTCGGCGGCCTCGTCGCGCTTTTGCTCCTCGCCCTGAGCGTGGGCACGGTCGCCGCGCCGGCCGCCCTCGCTCAAGAAGACGCCGCGCCGCCTGCGCAAGAGGTAGACGAGTATCCATCTCTCAAAGGCGGCCTTGACGCGCTGAGTCAGCACGTTCAGTATCCGGAGCTTGCCAAAAAAGCCGGTGTCGAAGGGAAGGTGTTCGTGCAGTTCGTCGTCAGCACTGAGGGCGTGCCCGAAGACCTGCGCGTCGCCCACTTCACCACGAACAACGCGGCCGAGGACGATGCCGGCCTCAAAGCCGCCGCGCTCGACGCCGTGCGAAAAGCCCGGTTCACGCCCGGCGTGAAAGACGGCGAGCCGGTGCGCGTGCAGATGACACTCCCGATCACCTTCCACATACCAGAGCAGGCCCAGGGTGACTCCACCGATACGTCATCTCTGCACGAGGCACCGGACGGCGGCGTGCGCATCACCCACAACGGCGAGCGACAGGCCTTCGCCGACGGGCTGGCCGAGCACATCGAGCAGATCGAGGTCAACCGCACCACCGGCACGCTGCGCATTGCGCTAAAGCCGAACGCCCCAGCTACTGTGAAGGCAAGCCTGGAGGAGCAGTTCGCCCAGAGCACGCTCGCCGATGAGCTAGCCCTCGTCGTCCACTAACCGCGCCTGCGGAGAAGACCGATGACGACATGGCTTGACGTTTTAGAAACCCTCGGCGCCTGGAGCCTGCCCAACCTCTGGCTCCCGATGGCGGCGTGGACGCTCGTAGCCGCGCCGGCCTACGCGCTGCTCGAAGGGTGGCGCGCGGCGCATCCGCTCGTGCAGCAGTGGGCACGGCAGGCGCTCCTGGCGGCGCTACCGCTGGGGCTGGCCGTCGCCGCGCTCACCGAGGTCTCGTTCGGGGCTGAGGCCGGACGCGCGCTGCCCGGCGGCGCGTCGTTTCTGCTGCCGCCTGTGCCGGTTTCCCCGAACGACGCGCCCGCGCCCACCGAAGCGCTCGGTCTCCACCACGCGCTGGGGCTGCTGACGCTCGGCGCGCTTGCCGTAGCTGCGTGGCATTGGGGGCGGCTGGCCGTCTGCGCAGCGGCGCTGATGCGCTTTCGTCGCCGCCTACCCGCGCGTTCAGACAGCACGCTGCAACGCACGGTCCGCGAGGCCGCGCAGGGGATGGGCCTCAGCCGCCCGGTGCGCGCCGTGTTTCTGCCGCAGCCCGTCGCGCCGATGACGTTCGGCGTCTGGCGCCCGGTGATCGTCTTGCCCGAAACCCTGCGCGGCGAGCCGGAGCGGCTGCGCATGACGCTCGCGCACGAACTCGTGCACATCCGCCGCCGCGACTTCGCCGCGCAGTGGATCGAAAAAGGGGTCGCCGCGCTCTTTGCCGCGCACCCGCTCGTGGGGAGGCTGCGGCGCTCCATCGCCGCCTGCCGCGAAGAAGCCACCGACGCCGCCGTGCTGGCCGACGGGAGCGTCCGCCCGCCGTGCTACGCCGCTCTTTTGCGCGACGTGGCGCTCTCCGGCAGCGCGCGCCGCCTGCCCACCCTCGCCATCACCGAAGACGCTCATCATCTCAAAACCCGCATCGAAGCCATGAAACACACCGCCCACACGAACCGCCGCTTCCCCCACCCTGCCCGCACTGGCGCCCTGCTCGCCGCGCTGCTCCTGGCGCTCGGCATCGGCCTGGCCGCCTGCTCCGACACCGTCACGCCGGACGACCCCGACGCCGCTGCCTCCGAGACACCGCCGCCTCAATCGGAAGCAAACGCGATGGCGGGTGACGTTTTCATGGTCGCCGAACAAGATCCCAAGCTGATCGGCGGCTTGGAAGGCTTACAGGAGAAGATCATCTATCCGGAGTTTGCGCAGAAGGCTGGCATTGACGGCCGCGTCTTTGTGCAGTTCGTCATCGACGAGGAAGGCAATGTGATCAACCCGACGGTGCTGCGCAGCCCGCACCGGCTCCTGAGCGAGGAGGCGTTGCGCGTAGTCCAGGGGGCGGAGTTCGAGCCGGGCCGCCAGGACGGTCAGCCCGTGAAGGTGAAGATGGCGGTGCCGATCACGTTCAAGCTGCCGGGCAAGAGCTATGGCGTCCCTGGCGTGACTTCAAGCGGAAAACCCCCGGCTTCTTTGAAAGAAAGATTTTTATCCACCATCGGCTACGAAGCAGCGGCTGAATACGTCGAATCCATCGCAGTCACCAGCGAAGGAGCGGACGTCACGGTCCACATCAGACTCAACCCAGATGCCCCGCCGGCAGCTAAGGCTGGCATCGAGGATGCCTTTGCGCGCAGTTCGATGGACGGAGAGATCGTGTGGAACGACCTACCGTAATGTGTAACCCTGGAGGGGAATCTCAAGCCCGGAAGCTGCCGAGTCCTACGCCGTCTTGCGCGTCACTTCCGCTGTGGAAGGCGAGGGGGCCACCTTCAGGAAAAGTGCTCATCCATAAACAGGCTCTCAGTACTCGGCTGCCTGGCCGGCTACGGGCACCGAGGTGTGGAGCTGAACGATGCGCCACTGCCCGTCGCGCTTCTCCAGGACGCCCGTGAGGCGGAGGTCTTCGAGGCTGACGGGGCCGCCCTCGGTGAGCGTGAAGAGGTCGAAGCGCTGCGTGAACCACGCCGTGTTGCCCATCTCCGAGAGCTTGATGTCCCGGTCCTCCACGTTGTACTCGACGTTGTCGAACGAGTCGAACTGCTCCTGGCGCGCGCGCCTGAACGCCTCGTAGCCGACGATGTACTCCGCCGTGTCCGTCCCCACGATAACCATGTCGGCGTCGTGCGCGATAAGGGCGTCGAAGGTGTTCATGTCCTCGTCCTCCCACATCCGCCCGAAGCGGTCCACGGCGCTTTCGACAGCCCTCATCTCTTCCGAAAGCGCTTCCGGACTCGGCGGCTGAAGCACAGACGAGGCCTCCTCGTTGCTTGCCGGCTCCTCCGCAGGAGCGGACGCGGTGGCGCACGCGCTGAGCGCGAGGAAAGCAAGACCTGTCAGGATGCGCATGGCCGTCTGCATAGCTGCCCCTCTCGTTGTGTTCATTGTTTCTTAAAAGAGCAAAGTACACGCCGCCGCCCGGTTTGTCAATACGGTCCTCAGCGCTAAGGACACCCGTTCGGAACGAAAACGAGCCTATCAGGGTGTATTGGACGCGCGCGGAGAAAACGCCCCCCGTAGCCTTTTTCGCAACCCGCGCGTGTCTTAGCTTGCAGACCGAGGCAGCAGCAGATCCGCCACCCTCAACCACTCGGAGGCGCCACCTTCATACACCGCACCACTGACGTACGGACGTGTGCTCGCGGAAGCCTCCTTTTTGGCGTTCCGTCGCTTGTTTGTTTGGAGAGCACCACGCTATGAAAGGCCACGTCCTCGTGCTCAACCAGGACTACAGCGCGCTCACGGTGTGCAGCGTCGAGCGCGCCGTCGTGCTCATGCATTTGCAGAAGGTGCACCTCGTCGAGGCGCACGACCAGCGCTTCGTGCGCTCGCCTTCGACGCGGCTGCCGTGGCCGAGCATCGTCCGGCTCAAGGGCTACGTGCGCGTGCCGTACAAGCGCGTGATGCTCTCGCGCAAAAACGTCCTCCGGCGTGACCGCCACGCGTGCCAGTACTGCGGCAGCCGCCAGCGCCTGACCATCGACCACGTGCAGCCCCGCTCGCGCGGCGGGAAGGACACCTGGGAAAACCTCGCCACGGCCTGCGTGCCCTGCAACAACCGCAAGGGCAACCGCACGCCCAAGGAGGCCGGCATGAAGCTGCGCCGCGAGCCGTTCCGCCCGAGCTACGTCATGTTCCTGCGCGACTTCGTGGGGAGCGTCAACGAGGGGTGGAAGCCGTACCTCTTCCTCACGTAGACGGCACGGCTTTCTCGCGCGAGCGCTGGCTCGTAACCGGCGGTGTCCGGCCAGCTCTAACGGCGTGAAAAGCTGCCTAAGCCGGCATCCGGCGGCGCGTGTGATGCGTTGGTTGCTGTGCGGAGGACACGCCGTGGCCTTCGCCGCCGCTCAAGCTCCGCGATCTTCCACCGAGCCGTCTTCTGCATGGACTCCAAACTGCAACGCCTCGTCGCCCGCGCGCTCTGGATCGTGCCCGCGTTCCTCTTCCTCCTGGTGCCCCACCAGGCTAAGGTGGCGTACGACCTGCGCCAGACGCTCCGCGAAGGCGTCCCCGCCGTGGCCGAGGTCACCGAGGTCCACCAGGAGAACCGCGTGGACGTGACGTACGACTGGATCAGCCTGCGCGTCCTCATGGCCGACGGGAGCGTCATCGAGAAGGAGCGGATGGCGCTCCCGCACACGCTCATCACCCCGCTCCAGGACAAAGAGACGGTGGCCGTGCGCGTGGTGCCAGGCGCCGATCAAGAGGTCGTCGTCACCGAGATCGCTTCGACGCAGTGGCGCATCGCGGCGCTCAACGCGGCCATGAGCGGCGGCGCGGCGCTGATCTTTGGCATCTGCGTCTTCGCCTGGAACCGCTACCTCAAGCGCAAAGGCGACCCCGCCTTTCAGGAGATCGAAGAGGACGACGCCGAGCATCCCGCCGGCCAGATGGAACGGAGCTAAGAGGGCGACGAGCGGAGGAAACGCCCGCCTGCCCCGCCGCGTTGGGCACCGCATGACTCCCACCGCTACCGACACGCCCCCCGCCACGCGCCGCGCCGACCTCAAGGCGATGGACGAGGCGCAGCTCGAAGCCTTTGCCGAGGCGCACGGCCAGCCGAGCTACCGCGGACGCCAGCTCTTCCACTGGATCTACGGCAAGGGCGCCACGTCCTTCGCCGAGATGACCTCGCTGCCGAAGACGTTCCGCCAGCGCCTCGAAAGCGTTGCCGCGCTCCCCTCGCTTGAAGAGGTCGCTCTCAGCCAGGGACGCGACGGCACCTGCAAGGCGCTCTTCCGCCTCCCCTCTGGCCGCGAGATCGAAACCGTCCTCATCCCCGACATCGACGAAACGGGCGATGCGCGGCGCCTCACCGTGTGCGTCTCCAGCCAGGTCGGCTGCGCGATGGCGTGCGGGTTTTGCGCCACCGGGCAGATGGGCTTCCACCAGAACCTGACGCCCGGCGAGATCACCGATCAGGTGCGCCGGATGGACGCCGTGGCCAAGGAGCGCTTCGGGCGCTCGGTCACGAACGTCGTCTACATGGGCATGGGCGAGCCGCTGTTGAACTACGACGCCGTGATGGCGAGCGTAGGCATCCTCACGCACGAGAAGGGTTTTGGGATGTCGCCCCGGCGGATCACCGTCTCGACGGTGGGCCTGGCGCGGCGGATCAAAGACGTGGCCGACAGCGGCGCGCGCTTCGGGCTGGCCGTCTCCTTGCACGCGCCGTCCGACGAGAAGCGCTCGGCCATCATGCCCGTCAACCGCAGCGAGAAGACGGACCTGGCCGCGCTCCGGGAGGCCATCCAGTACTACCACGAGAAGACGGGCCGCGAGGTCACCTACGAGTACTGCCTCTTCCGCGGCGTCAACGACACCGCAGAGGACGCGCGCCGCCTGGCCGAGGTCACGCGCTGGGCGCCCTCGAAGGTGAACCTCATCATGTACAACCCGGTGGCCGGCCTGCCTTTCGAGCGGACGCCGGAGGAAGGCGTAGATCGCTTCATCCAGCGGCTTGTCGAGCGCGGCGTGCTCGTGACCGTGCGCCGCAGCCGCGGGCAGGACATCGACGCGGCCTGCGGGCAGCTTGCCAGGCAGGGAAGCAAGCCACGCCGCTGACGCGGGGGATTGATTCGTCAAACTCCTGCGGGCCATCCGCGAAACCATGCCGCTTGCTCGCCTCGCCCGTTGCCAGAACGTAAAGCCTTGCCAGGGCCGCGCCCGTTTGCATGACGGTGTGGCGGCGTTATATTCAGAAAGACTCGCCATCCTCTTTCGCGCAGCCCGCCCCCTTCATGGACGACTTCAGCCCGACCGACTCCGGCCTTCAGAACACGTTTATCAAATCGGCGCTCGGCTTCTTGGGCGTGGTCGCCGGGTTCAAGCTCCTGCCGAAGATCGTCAGCTTCGTGGCGCGGCGCTTCGTGTTTGGGTTCGTGAGCCAGCTCATCTTCGTCATTCTGGCCGGGCTGCTCACCAAGAAGGCCGCCGAGACGCTCACCGGCCGCGACGCCGGCACCGACTACGAATCCGCAGACTACGGAAGCTAACTCAGAGGCAACGCCTCAAGCTGCCATGCGCCAGCACATCGACATCTTAGGCTACTGCTACATCGCGCTCGGCGTTTTGGGACTGCTGGCCGCGCTCCTGGCCTTTTTCGCCATCGCCGGCGGCGGCTGGCTCTCCGGCGACAGCGGCGCCATCGCCGTCACGTCCACCATCGCCACGTTCGTCGGCGGGTTCCTCTTCATCATCTCCGTGCCGAACCTCATTGCCGGGTACGGGCTGTTGAAGCGGAAGTCGTGGGCGCGCATCCTCGCGCTCGTCCTTGGCTTCATCAACCTCTTCAACGTGCCCCTGGGTACCATCCTGGGCGCCTACACCTTCTGGGCGCTTCTTCAGGACGAGTCCGAGCGGATCTTCTCCGACAGCGCCTCGCGCCTCTGACGCCCCCGGCCCATCGGCCGCATTTCCAGACGCTTGCGGGTGGACGATGACTCTCGTCGTCGCTACCTTCAAGCGTCTTTTTTATTTCCCTTCGTCATCCTGAGCAGGGCGAAGGCTCCCTCGCCTCAAAACACCTCAACGAGGGGGATCCTTCACTTCGTTCAGGATGACAGTCACGCAAACACGCTCCCCTTCCGCACTCCCACACGCAAACTCCGCCATGCCTTTCGACGCGCACCCGAACAACCGCCCCAATCAGATCGGCGTCATCACGCACGGCTCGCTCGGCGGCGGCGTGGAGATGAAGCTCGCCGCGCCCGAAGCCATCGAGGACGTCGAGGCCGGCACGTTCGTCGTCGTCCAGGGCGAGAAGTACGACTTCTTCTCCATGATCACGGATGTGGAGATCGCCGCCGCGAACGAAGGCATCCTCCTGCGCCCGCCTGGCCCCGAAGACGAACTCCTCCGCCGCGTGATGCAGGGCCTGGGCACCTACGCCACGGTCGAACTCAAGCCCATGCTCATGATGCCCAACCGCGAGCACCCGGAGCTTTTGGAGGAAAACGACAAGGCGCGCACGGTAAAGACCATCCCCTCGCACTTCTCCCGCGTCGCCCGCGCTACCGAGGACGACGTGGCCCGCGTCTTCGGCCACGAGGCCAACACGGACGACGACGGCCGGCAGCGTTACTTCTCGATTGGCGAGCCGCTGGGGATGGAGGAGATCCCCGTGTGCATTGACCTGGAGCGGTTCGTGGAGCGCTCGAACGCCGTTTTCGGCAAAACGGGCACGGGGAAGACCTTCCTCACGCGCCTGGTGATCTGCGGGATGATCCAGACGGGCCGCGCCGTGAACCTCATCTTCGACATGCACTCCGAGTACGGCCTCTCGGCCAGGCAGGAGCAGGGCAGCGCCGTGCGGGGCTTGAAAAAGCTCTTCCCCGGCAAGGTAGCTATTTTCTCGCTCGATCCGGAGAGCACCCGCAGCCGCGGCGCCTCGGCCGATCACCCCGTCTACCTCTACGCCGACCAGATCGAACCCGAGGACATCCTCCCGCTCAAGGACACGCTCAACCTCAACGACACGGCCGCCGAGAGCAGCTACCTGCTTAAGAACCAGTACGGCAACGACTGGCTCATGCGCCTCTTGAACGCCGAGGGCGAGGAGTTGGAAGACTTGGCCGAGAGCACCGGCGCGCACCCGGCCTCGATCTCGGCGCTCAGGCGCAAGCTCGCGCCGTTCCAGAAGTACGGCTTCTTCAAAACGGAGTCCTCGAAAGGCAAGCACGACGTGCTGGCCGCCTTGCTGGAGAACATCGACGGCGGCAAGAGCATCGTCTTCGAGTTCGGCCGCTACGACGACCTCAAGGTGTACCTCCTCGTGGCGAACGTGATCACACGCCGCCTGCGCGCGAAGTACGAGGAAAAGACGACGACGTACCTCCGCACGGACAACCCAGCCGACAAGCCGCAGCAGCTTCTCATCACCATCGAGGAGGCGCACAAGTTCTTGACGCCAAAGATCGCGCACGAGACGCCCTTCGGCAAGATCGCCCGCGAGATGCGGAAGTACTTCGTCTCTTTGCTCGTGGTGGACCAGCGCCCCTCGGCCATTGACGAGGAAGTCTTAAGCCAGATCGGCACGAAAGTCGTCGCCCAGCTCTCGGACGAGAAGGACCTCGGCGCCGCTTTGGTAGGCACCTCGGATGCGTCGAGTTTGCGGCAGGTGCTCGCCTCGCTCGACTCGAAGCAGCAGGCCCTGATCCTGGGCCACGCCGTGCCCATGCCCATCGTCGTCAAGACGCGCACGTACAACGAAGACTTCTACGCCGCCCTCCGCTCCGGCCCTGGGGGCAACGGCAGCGGCGACGCGCTTCCCTCCTCGCTCGAAGAGGCGGACCGGGAGGTGGAGTCGCTGTTTGGGTAGCTACCAAAGGCTCTGGCGGCACGAAAAAATCGCTTCCGTAGACGATTACAGACAGGAGTAAACACATGCCCGCAGAACCACCCAATGCGCAACGTTTTAGGCACATATCGGAGGCTCAATTTCGGGAGACGATGCTCATCCCTTTACTGAAGGCTATGGGCTACAACGACGTTGATCATTATCATAGCCAGTGGGAGTTGGGCAAGGATATCGTAGCGTGGAAGGCGGACACCGACGGAACGCGAGAATACGTCGCAGTAGTTGCGAAAGTCGGACGGGTGAACGCCAAAGCCACAGGTGATGCTGCGACTATCACAGCACAGATCCGGCAGGCCTTTGGGTCAGTTTACCTCGACAAAGTTACGGGGGACAAGCGCCGCATTCATCGCGTGATTGTGACGTCTACCGGCACGATTAAAGAGCCATCGCAGAAAGCGATTCGGACCCAACTTGACGAGCATCAGCAACGCCACGTCCGCTTCTGGGACGGGGAGAAGGTCGCCAAGCTGATTTCGAAATACCTCCCAGAGCAGTCAGTGCCTGAGAAGCTGGAGGATATTAGACAGGCCCTGCAAAGGCTCGAGTCCTTCTCGGTTATCACTGAAGTCCATTCAGAGGGTGTGGCTCACCGAATTGAGCCTAAATTTGATGGGTTAATGATCGCTAGAGCCGAGTTCACCTTCCCCGAAACGTCCGGAAATGAGGCTAAGAGATCTTTCCAGCGCTTCTTGAACGAAGGTGGGAAAGTGACAATACCCGGCGAGTACATCCAGTCTTTTGAGCAGCACGAAGAGTTAGCTCGCGTGTTCGGGAACGAGAAACCAGCAAGTCTTCAACTGGAATCTGTTCAGGGCGCCCCACGACCAGTCCGCTTGAAGGTCGCCACCACTGAGGGACCCTTCTCGTATGAGAAGATCGGATTGCAGTTGGTAAAGTCCGGTTTGCGTCGCAGTGAGTTCCGAACACATCCGGAAAGCGATCCAGTCGCTATAGCTCTCGTATTTAACCACAATCTGGAACCAAAGCAGGCTACGTTCACGCTCCGATTTGAACTGCAAGGGCGCGAAGCGCGCCGTGCAAAGCAAGCTCTGCGCATATGGGACGCGCTCGCCTCAGGAGCTACGTTAGCCGTCTTGGACGCCGAGACAGGTTCGCTATTGATGTCCGAAAGAACTATAACAGAGTTAGAGTCACCCCCGGGTGAACTTGTTCAGTATGCGAATGACCTCGCCTACATTGAGGACCGCTTGGGTTGGAATCTGACGTTTCCTGATGAAATTTCTGAGCGCGATCTTCTTGACGCGAAGGAGCTTAGGAGAATCTTGGAGCACGGCTCCTATGAACGGCCTTTCGAAACATTATCTTTAACCATCACGCCTGGGCCAAGGGTTGATCTACTTTCCTTCTTCCCTTCTGGCGAAAAACGCTGGCTAAAGTTAGTGGGGTCTCGCGTGGAGTATGAGATACTCGGCAGGAGCTTAAATTTAGGGCAGGAAGTGGTGGTTCTAACAGTGGTCCTGCCCGACCATGAACGCGAGTGCGTTGCGGATCAAATCCAGCAAGGAGCGGGAAGTCTCGAAGTGAATTTCCGTCAGGCGCCCGGGTCGAGGGGTATTCGCTCATACTTCCCGAAGCACCTCCAAGGGGAAGCGCGCGAGGAGTTTAGGAGGATTCACGGAGGGTTGGACGCGACGAACGAGACAAATGGCGACAACGGCCCAGGAGCGCAGCTTGATAAGCGAGAGGCTCAATGAGTTGCTACGCGGAAACGGCCAAACTCCAATGGCTCAACACATGACAATCGCTGGCAGAACCATATCGTGAGCACGCCCGACGTGCTCCGGGGGAAGCCGCGCATCAAGGATACACCCCGATCAGTCTCGTGTTTGGATATTTGGCTTTGGGTGCGTCGGCGGAGGGCGTAGTTGAGTAGTTTCCAGACCTGACCGCGCAGGACGTGGCGGCGTGCCAGAGCTACGCGCGTGACCTCTCCGAATTCGAGGCTACGGCCTGATGCGCTCCTTCGCCGACCACTGCGTGCCGCGCTCGGCGGTGCTCTACGGGCGAAATGCCCCTTAGTAGATCGGAACTGCTTTTCTGCACCGCAGTGGTAGACGGGAAAGTGCCAATCCTGTGGAGGACCTGCTATGCAAACCGAAGAAATCAGGCTCACCGTACCCGCTGATGTGGCACGCCGCTTCCGCGAAGCCACACCGGAAGAGCAGGAGCGCGTGCGTGCTGCTGTGGCCCACGCTTTTATGTCCCGCGAGGAGCGCATAGAGGAACTGAAGCGGCGGATGGACCGGATGGCGGAAACGGCTCGCGAGCGTGGCCTGACAAGCGAGAAGCTTGACGAACTGCTGCGTGACGATGACTGAGTGGCGGCGCTTCGTCTTCGATTCGAGCACGGTCATCAGCGCCGCGCTCACACCCGGCGGCAAGCCTCGCGCCGCTTTGGTTCAAGCCGGCCTCCACGGTGAACTTCTCACCTCGCTGGCCACCTTCGCGGAGTTGACGAGCCGCCTGCGCCGGCCGAAGTTCAACCGCTACCTTGATCCAGAAGCGCGGGCGGACTTTCTGAACTGGCTGGAAGAACTGATGCTCTTCGTCGAGGTCACCACCACCGTAGCGGACTGCCGCGACCCAGACGATGACAAGTTTCTCGAACTGGCGCTCGACGGCGAGGCCGACGTGCTGATCAGCAGCGACTCGGACCTGCTCGTGCTCCACCCGTACCGAGGCATCTCGATCATGAAGCCAGTGCCGTTCCTGGAAGCGCTAAAGGCACCGTAGGCCGCAATGTGGACACCATACACCTCATGAACACAATGCTACGCCGCCCCCTCCTCGCCTTGCTCTTCCTCCTCATGAGCGCGCCCGCCGCCGCGCAGCCGCTTAGCGTGGCCTCACCGGACGGCACCCTCCGCGTCACGTTCACGCTCGACGGCGAGGCGCCGCTCTACCAGGTCGAGCGGCTTGGGCGGGCCGTGCTCAACCCCTCGCGGCTCGGCTTTGAGTTCGCGGATGCGCCGCCGCTCGGGCCGGGCCTCGTCGTGGCCGATAGCGCGCGCCGCTCGGTGGACACGACGTGGACGCAGCCCTGGGGCGAGCAGCGCCTCATCCGCAACCGCTACAACGAGCTGCGCGTGCTGCTCGAAGAAAACGAGGCGCCGAGCCGGCAGATGGCCGTCGTCTTCCGCGTGTACGAGGGCGGCCTCGGCTTCCGCTACGAGTGGCCGGAGCAGGCGGCGCTCGACAGCCTCGTCGTCATGGACGAGCAAACGGAGTTCGCTCTCGCCACCGAAGCCACGGCGTGGCACATCCCCGCCTACAGGCGCAACCGCTACGAGTACCTCTACACGCGCTTGCCCCTGGCCGAGATCGACACCGTGCACACGCCGCTCACGATGGAGACCGAAGACGGCCTTTTCTTGAGCATCCACGAGGCCGCCCTCACCGACTACGCCTCCATGACGCTCGCCCGCACCGACTCGACCACGCTCACCGCCGACCTCGTGCCCTGGTCTGACGGCGTCAAGGTGCGCGCCACGGCGCCGCACCACACGCCCTGGCGCACCATTCAGATCGGCGACACGGCGGGCGACCTCCTCACGGACCACCTCATCCTCAACCTCAACGAGCCGAACGCGCTCGGCGACGTCGCGTGGGCTGAGCCGGGGAAGTACATCGGCATCTGGTGGGCGATGCACTTGGGCCAGGCGACGTGGGCGTCGGGGCCGGAGCACGGCGCCACGACCGAGAACGCCAAGCGCTACATTGATTTTGCTGCCGAGCACGGGTTCGACGGCGTGCTCGTCGAGGGCTGGAACGTGGGCTGGGACGGCGACTGGCTCGAGAACGAGCAGGGCTTCTCCTTTACTGAGGCGTACCCAGACTTCGACCTCGAAGAGGTGGCCCGCTACGCCCGCGAGCAGGGGACGCGCCTTATCGGCCACCACGAGACGGCGGGCGCCATTGAAAACTACGAGGCGCAGATGGACACCGCCTTTGCTCTTTACGAAGACCTCGGCGTGCGCTCGGTGAAGACGGGGTACGTGGACTTCGGCCAGGACATTGAGCGGACGGGTGCCGACGGCGACACGCTCTACGAGTGGCACCACGGGCAGTACATGGTGCGCCACTTCCAGCGCGTGGCCGAGACAGCCGCCGAGCACCGGATCGCCATCAACGCGCACGAGCCGATCAAGCCGACGGGCCTGCGGCGCACGTACCCGAACTTCATGACGCGCGAGGGCGCCCGCGGGCAGGAGTACAACTCGCCCGGCGGCGGCGGCAACGGCCCCGAGCACACGACGGTCCTCCCCTTTACGCGGATGCTCGCCGGCCCGATGGATTTTACGCCCGGCATCTTCGACTTAGATGCCACGGGCGAGGGGGCCAACCACGTCCCCACCACGCTGGCGAAGCAGCTCGCCCTCTACGTCGTCTTGTACAGCCCGCTCCAGATGGTGGCGGACCTCCCCGAAAACTACGAGGCGCGCCCGGACGCCTTCCAGTTCATCAAAGACGTCCCGGCCGATTGGGACACCACGCTCGTCCTCCACGCCGCCATCGGCGACTACGTCACCCTCGCGCGGAAGGACCGCAACAGCCAGGACTGGTACCTCGGCGCCATCACCGACGGGATTGGCCGCACGCTCACCGCGCCGCTCTACTTCCTGGAGCCGGGCCAGCCCTACGTCGCCGAGATCTACGCCGACGCCCCCGACGCCGATTGAGAGACGAACGCCACGGCCACCGACATCACCAGGGCGCTCGTCACGAGCCGGACGGTGATGAAGCTGCGGCTGGCGCCCGGCGGCGGGCAGGCCGTCCGCTTCCTCCCGGCTTCTGGCGAGGAGGCCGAGCAGGTGGCGCCGTACGGGTCCGCGGAGTAGCGCGCATTCTCCACGTCAAGCCGCTATCACTCGCGCACGTTTTCCTCCAGCGGCACGGACTCTGCGTAGAGCGAGTCGTACGCCAGGTCCCGCTCGCCGGGCCATTCGAGCGAGCCGCGTACGACTTCTACCTGCCGGAACAGGTCCAGGCTGGCGAGCGGGGCGAACACCGGCGTACGCAGGTAGGGTTGCATGTCGAACCAGCGCTCTTCTCTGTTCTCGAAGGTGAGCGTGTGGTCGTCGTGCGGCTCGGCTTCTCGGATGTGCGGGGCGGACGGCATCAGTCAAATCGGCTTATGGGGTGGTTCTGCGAAGCCTTTTCCCAACGCTTCATCAACGCTTCCTCGTCCAGTTCGATCCACGCCCGCACCTTGCGCAGGGGACGGTTTGCGAGCGCTGGTTCGGGTTCATGCAACGCGATAGGCGTCACGCCGCGCTGCTCAAGCCGGAGGCTCGTCCAGGCCGTAGATCCGCCGGGCGTTTTGGGTGGTGGCGCGGGCGACCTCTTCGAGCGGGAGGCCTTTCGCCTCGGCGAGCTTCTCGGCGACGTGGCGGACGTAGGCCGGCTCGTTGCGCTTGCCGCGGTTTGGCTCGGGGGCGAGGTACGGCGCGTCCGTTTCGAGGACGATCTGCTCCAGGGGCACGTCACGGATCCGCTCGGCCAGACCGCTGTTCTTGAACGTGAGGATGCCGCCGAGGCCGATGAGAAAGCCCAGATCGGCGGCACGCTCGGCCACCTCGGCGTCGTCTACGAAACAGTGGAGGATGCCGCGCAGGCGCTCCGGATTTTCCGCGGCGGCGCGCTCGCTTTCGAGGACGCGCAGGACGTCCTCGGTGGCCTCGCGGTTGTGGATGACGAGCGGGAGGTCCTTCTCGATGGCGAGGCGGACGTGCTGGCGGAAAAACGCCTCCTGCCTTTCGTCGAACGAGCGGTCCCAGTAATGGTCCAGGCCGCTCTCGCCCACGGCCACGACCTTCTCGTGATCGCACCACGCGGCCACCTGGTCGAAATCCGACGCCGTAGCCTCCTTCGTCTCGGAGGGGTGGAGCGCGGCCATGGCGTAGAGGCCGTCGTGCCGGCCGCACAGCCGCACGGCCTCGCGGATGGAGGCCACGTCAATGGCCGGAAGGACGACAACCGCGACGCCGGCCTCACGCGCGCGGCTCAGGACGGCCTCGCGGTCCTCGTCGAACTGTTCCAGGTAGACGTGCGCGTGCGTGTCGATGAGCATTCTTGTTCGCTGTATTTGTTGCAGATGGGAGAAAAGCAGCGGCCCCGGCGTACCGATGAGCGCCGGCAGCGCACCGCTCGGTGGACGCGACGGGCCGTTCGCCTGCAATGGGTGGATCTTTTGCGGGGAGGCGCTTCATCTTCGGATTTGGATGGCAGCATGTGCGCTCCTCATCTGGAGCGCCCGGCCCCCCGCCATGCCGTTCCTTCTGACCGCGCCCGTTTGGACGCGCTAAACCTTCCGATGAGCCAGACCTCCAGACGCTGAGACGATTCGTTTACATAACACGCGCCGTGGTGGTGCTCTTGCCGCTCGTGGCGCTCTTCTCGCTCGGGCGCACCGTGGCGGACTGGGCGCAGGTGGTGCAGGTGGCCGGCTCAGCCGCCGAGGCGCCCGCGCGCAGCTTCGACGGGGTGGTGTGGGAAGAAGACGAGGACGGCGTCATCACAGCGGCGTACGTCTTCCCGCAGAGTCCGGCGGCGCGGGCCGGCCTGCGCGCGGGCGACGTGTTTTACATGCTCTCCTACCAGCAGTACTTCAACGTCGAGGACGTGCAGGCGGCCGTCGGGAGCATCCCGCCCGGCAACACGCGCGCCTACTACGTGCGCCGCGGAGAGCAGTTCGCCGAGGCGCGCGTCACGTTTACGCGCTATCCGCCCTTCCTCTATCCGCTCTCGAATGCGCTGTGGACGTTCTCGCTCTGGGGCTTTGCCGTGAGCGCGTTTTTCCACGTGCTCGGCCTCGTCATCGTGGGTCCGCTGGCGCGGCGGAGCAAGCGGGCGCGGTTCTCGCTCGTCCTCATCGGCGCCTCGGCGTGCTGGGTGGTGGGGACGTTTTTGCGGCTGATGCTCGTGGAGCTGCTCGGACCGCCGCCGGTGATGGGGACGTACGCGGGGCTGTCGCGCGCGCTCACGCTCGTCGGGCTGGTGGGCTGGGTGAGCTTCCCGGCGCTCTTGGTGCACAAGGTGCTCGTGGATACGCACCGGGCCATCGGCGTGGGGCCTTGGCGGCTTACGTTTTTGGTGTACGCGCCGGCCGTGGTGCTCGGCATCGCGGCGCTCGCGGCTACGCTGCGCGGCGCGCTCGGGCCGCTTACGGCCAGCAGCCTCGTCGCGCCCATCCTCTTCTACGCCTGCTGCTACATCGCGGCGGCGGCCGGGCTGGTGCTGGCCTTCTACCTTTTGGGGATAGACCGCACCGCGCGCGTGCCCGGTGCCTGGAACCGCGCCGGAAGCGCCGTCCTCTTCTTCGGCGCCCTTTTCATGGCGCTCTCCGTGCTGGGCGTGGTGCCGCTTTTCGGCGCGGTGACGGACGCCGGGGCGGGCTGGCTCGTCGTCGGCGCGCAGCTGATCTCCGTCGTGCCCGTGGCGCTCGTCGTGCACGCGACGCTGCGCCACGGCAAGCTCGGGCAGGTGCTCACGCGCGCGCTCACGTACGTCACCGTCCTTGGGCTGATCTTCTTCGCCTTCGTGGGCGGCCTCTCGGTCATCGACCTCTACCTCGCGCAGGAGACCGTTTCGCGCAACGTCGTGAGCGGGCTGTACGTCATCGTGCTCCTCTTCGTCTTCGAGCGCCTGGCGCGGCGGATGCGCGTCTATGCCGAGCACGTCTTCGCCACGGACCGCCAGCGCGCACAGCAGATGCTCAGCCGCTTCCAGGAGCAGATGCGCACGATCATGACGTGCGACGCCCTCGCACGCCAGACCGCCGAGGCCGTTGGCGAGGCCTTCGACGTGAAGACGGCGCGGCTCTTTCTGCGCCCGCCCGGACGGCCCGAAGCGTGGGCCTCGGCCTCGTTCCGCCCGCAGCCGCCGTACCTGACCGAGCGCGCCTTAGAGCGCGTCTGGCCCTTTTTCCAGCGCGAGGGCCGCATTTGGGCCGACCACGCCGACCTCAACGAGAGCGCCCTCCCGGAGCCGCGCGCGCGCCACCTGCGCGAGCGCGGCGCCGCCTTAGCCCTCCCCATCATGGGCGACGGGCAGCCCATCGGCCTGCTCATCCTCGGCCCAAAAAGAGGCCGCCACGCCGTCTACAACCTTGCCGACCTCGACCTCTTGCGCTCCTTGAGCGGGCAGCTGGCGCTGGCGGTGGAGCGCCTTGGCCTCGTCGCGCGCGAGCGGGCGCTCGTCAAGGAAAGCGCCGAGGCCGAACTCGTGGCCCTGCGCGCGCAGATCAACCCGCACTTCCTCTTCAACGCGCTCAACACCATCATCGCCCTCATCGCCGAGCGGCCCGAGGAGGCCGAGGAGACCGTCGAGCACCTGGCCGCCATCTTCCGCCACACGCTCCAGGCCGGCAGCCAACCTTTCGTGACGCTCGGCGAGGAGTTCGCCTTAGCCGGCCACTACCTCCGCATCGAGGAGGCGCGCTTCGGCGAGAAGCTGCGCGTGGAGGAGGCGCTGCCGCCCGAGCTGCGCGCGCACCCCGTGCCGGCGTTTGCCGTGCAGACGCTCGTGGAGAACGCCGTCAAGCACGGCATCGCCGCCGCGCGGGCGGGCGGCGTGGTGCGCCTCGAAGCGCGCCGCCTCGAAAACGACGCCGTGGAAATTCTTGTAGAAGACACCGGCGTGGGCATCCCAGCGCTTTTTGGGCAGGGCGAGACGGCCGCGCCGGGAAGCTTCTTCGGCATCGGCCTCAGGAACGTGGCGGCGCGGATGGAGCGCCTCTACGAGCGCCCCGGCCTGCTGCGCCTGCGGAGCAGCCCAGAGGGCACGGCGGCGCGCCTCATCCTCCCCGAGCCGGCGCAGCCCGTCCCGGAGGAAACCGCCTCGCTTTTTGCCGCCCCACACGGCGTTTGACATCGAAGCGACGACGGATGGATGACGACGGACGACCGCGAACGTCGTCCATCGTCCGTCGTCTTTCTGTACAGTCCGAAGCCTTTCGCGCGCACGCTCAAAAACAACCTCATCGCCGCCATGCCGCTTACCGCCCTGATCGCCGATGACGAGCCGCTGGCCCGCCGGCGCCTGCGCAAGCTCCTCGGCCCGCTCGAAGACGAAGGCCGCGTCCGCGTCGTCGGCGAGGCGGCCGACGGCGCCGACGTGCTCGACAAGCTCCGCGCCGCGCCCGCCGACGTGCTCTTCCTCGACATCCAGATGCCGGAGCTGGACGGCTTCGACGTGATCGAACGGCTCCCCGCCGAGGACCGGCCCGAGGTGATCTTCACGACGGCCTTTGACCAGCACGCCCTGCGCGCCTTTGAGGCCAACGCCGTCGATTACCTCCTCAAGCCCATCTCGAAGGAGCGCCTGCGCGAGGCCTTGGCGCGCGTGGAGCGCCTGCGCCGCCAGCCCGCACTGCGCCAGGCCTCCGGCGAGCGCCTGAGCAAGCTCCTGGCCTGGATCGATGCGCAGGAGGAATCAGCGGAAGAAGGCGACGGCGCGCAGCACTACCCCCGCCAGCTCTCGATCTCGTACAGCGACCGCATCCGCTTCGTGCCAGTGGAGAAGATCGTCTCGGTCGAGATCGAGGACGGCGTCACGCGCCTGTACACGGAAGAGGACGACGGCAGCCGCGCCGGCAGCGGCCTGCGCCACCACGTCATCGACCACACGCTCGACGCGCTCCAGGAGACGTTGAACCCCGACGAGTTCATGCGCGTGCACCGCTCGGCCATCGTGCGGCTGCGCTCGATCCGCGAGATGATCCCGTGGTTCAGCGGGCGCTACAAGCTGGTTTTGACGGCGGGGCACGAGGTCATCGCCAGCCGCGAGCGTGCCAAGCGGCTCAAGGACCGGCTCGTGCTTTGAGCGTGGAGAATGGACGAGTCGAAGAGAGGATGAGCCGAGGAATCGATGCGCGCCGTGCTTCGGTCTTCGCCCGCCGAATCTTTGCTTCCTCATTTCTTCCCCCCGCACTCCGCTTTGACGCCGAGGCGCCGGCTTTTTACCTTCCTGCCAGCGTTTTCTTCTCCACCGAATGCCATCCTCATGCTGCGCCCTTTGCTCACTGCCGGCCTCGCCGTGCTGCTTGTTTTCTGCGCTGCGCCGCCGGTCCTTGCTCAGTCAGACGCCGATGAAACGCGCACCGTGCGCGTGCGCCTCTTCGACGCCGAGGCGCCGCGCGCGGCCGTCTTGCGCGCCGATGGCGGGCCACTCGACCTCTTGGCTGGCGACCCCGGCAGCCCCCTCTTCCGCCTCGAGCGCGGCGAGGCCATCACCGTGAACCGTCGCGGCGAGGAGCTGCGCGTGGTGACGCCGACGGGCGCCCTCTTCGCCCAAGCGCTGCGCGTCGTGCCGGTCGAGGACGACGCAGCCTGGAGCGTAGAGATCGCGGGCGGCCCGTCGGCGCGGACGTACGCCGGCGCGCTTGCCCTGACGCCGGACCCGGCGGATGCGCAGGCGCTGCACCTCGTCAACGCGGCGCCGCTGGAAGCGTACGTCGCCAGCGTGGTGGCGGGCGAGTACGGCTTCGACGACCTCGAAGGCTCGAAGGCGATGGCCGTCGTGGCGCGCACGTACGCCCTCCACGACGCCGAGAAGTACGGCCCTGGCTACGACCTCGTGGACCACGTCGGCTCGCAGGTGTACGGCGGCACGGAGGCGGTCACGCCTGTTGCGCGCGAGGCGGCCGAAAGCACGCGTGGCGAGATTCTTACGCACCGCGGCGCGCCCATCGAGGCCGTCTACTCCGCCTCCAGCGGCGGGCACACGGCCAACAACGAGGACGTCTGGGACGCCACCGAGGTCCTGCCCTACCTGCGCGGCAAGCGTGATCCGTACGACGGCGCCTCGCCGCACAAAAGCTGGCGCACCACCGTCGCCCGCTCGGAGCTTCTCAGCCGCCTCTCCGCCCGCCACGGCTTCGACGCGCGCGGCTTCACCATCGAGGACCGCAGCCGCGACGGGCGCGTCAGCACGGTAAAAATCCTCGGCCCCGGCGGGCGCTCGGCTCTCATGCAGGCCAACGCCTTCCGCCTCTTCGTCAACGAGCAGACGAGCGGCTACGGCCTGCGCAGCACCTTCTTCGACGCCGAGCGGCGCGGGGATCAGTACGTCTTCGAGGGGCGGGGCTACGGCCACGGCGTGGGGCTGAGCCAGTACGGCGCCCGCGAGATGGCCCGCCAAGGCTACGACTACCGCGACATCCTTTCCTTCTACTACACCGATGTCGCGCTCGAAACGCTTGACGGCACGCTGGAAGATCCGCTTCCCGCCGCACCTCTCGCGCAACAGCCGCCGCCGCGTCCAGAGCGGGGAGAAGAAAAAGAAACACCCACGAAGCGCCGCGTGGGGTGGTGAGCGCCGAACCCATCTGCCGCAACCAAATTCGGACCATCGCCATGAAACGCCTGTTTGCTTTCGCGCTGCTGCTCGGGTTGCCCGCCGCTTTTGCTGCGTGCGACATGGTTGTTGACGACTGCGGGCCGTTCGACAACACGTTCGAGATCACGGGCTTCCAAACCGAAGCGCTCGAAACCGAAGTGAGCGGCGACTCGCTCTCCACCCACCTTCGCCTCACCCCGATAGAAGGCGACACGGTGGCCTACGACCGCTTCGCCATCCGGATGCTCGCGCAGATCGACACCTACTCGGCCGACGCGGAAAGCAGTCCCTCGTTCAGCCTCGTGCGTCGGGCCTACGCCTGCTCACCGCCTCCTCTTGCTTCAGAGGAGACGATACGAGACATCCAGATCTACAGCGACCAGGACTTCGACGCGGCGCACCCGGCCGGCACCGATCTGGCGGGGCTGTTCGACGTCTTCGTCTTCTACCAGAGAAACGGGTACGAGCGGGCCGATCTGAACGCATTCGTCGCCGGCGCGCCCAACGCCGCTGAGGAGCTGGTCCTCGTGCTGAAGGCCGCCCCGCAGGCCGCCGGCGCATTCCGGTTCACGGTGAAGTATTTCCAGGAAGGACGCGCGCTGGACTACTACGAGTTCGAGACGGAGTCCGTCACCATTGGTTTTGGTTTGTAATAACAGACGCTCCTTTTCAAAACGCGCCAGCGTAGCCCATGCCGCAGCAAAGCAGCACCGCCCGCACGCCGGCAGCCTACACCACGCTCGACGTAGCCAAAGCGCGCCGCGAGACGCCCGGCGCCAAGCGCGTGCTACATTTTAACAACGCCGGCGCGGCGCTCATGCCGCAGCCCGTGCTCGACGCGCAGCAGCGCCACCTCCAGCTTGAAGCACAAATCGGCGGGTACGAGGCGGCAGCGGAGGCCGAGGGCGCCCTCGAAAGCACGTACGACGCCATTGCGCAACTCTTGAACTGCGCGCGCGAAGAGGTGGCGCTCCTTGAAAACGCCACGCGCGCCTGGGAGATGGCCTTCTACGCGATGCCCTTCCGCGCGGGCGACCGCATCCTAACCTCGGCGGCGACGTACGCGAGCAACTACATCGCTTTCTTGCAGATGGCCCGCCGCACCGGCGCCCATGTCGAAACCGTCCCCGCCGACGCGAGCGGCCAGATCGACGTCGCGGCGCTGCGGGCTATGCTGGACGAGCGCGTAAAGCTCGTCGCCCTCACGCACGTGCCCACGAACGGCGGCCTCGTCAACCCCGCCGCCGAGGTAGGCGCCGTGGCCCGCGCGGCCGGCGTGCCGTTCCTCCTGGACGCCTGCCAGTCGGCCGGTCAGATGCCGCTTGACGTGCAACAGATCGGCTGCGACATGCTCTCGGCCACGGGGCGGAAGTTCCTGCGCGGGCCGCGCGGCACGGGGTTTCTGTACGTCCGCAAAGCATGGATCGAAAAGCTGGAGCCGCCCATGCTCGACCTCCGCGCCGCGACGTGGGTTTCGCCAGAGCGCTACGAGATCCGCGAGGACGCGCGGCGGTTCGAGACGTGGGAGGGGCACGTGGCCGGGAAGATCGGCCTGGGCGTGGCCGTGCGCTACGCGCTGGACTGGGGACTGGAGAGCATCCGGGCGCGCGTGCGGCACCTGGCCGAGGCGCTGCGCACGCGGCTTGCCGAGGTGCCCGGCGTCACCGTGCGCGACCTCGGGCGGGTGCGCTGTGGGATCGTGACGTTCTCGTGCGAGCAGATAGAGGCGGAAGCTGTTCAGAAAAAGTTGCGCGCTCAAGCGATCAACGTCTCCGTCTCCGCGCCGTCCTCAACGCGCCTGGACGCCGAGGCGCGCGCGCTGCCCGACCTCGTGCGCGCCTCCGTTCACTACTACAACACCACCGGCGAGGTCGAGCGCTTCGTCCGTGCGCTCCGGGCGCTGCTGTGAACCAGGGGTGGGCACGGCACGCCGTGCCCCTACAGGATGCCTTTTTCTGAACGCACGCTGTTCGACTTTTCAGATGTGGAGACTGCCGCCGCCTGGCGCGCCGTGGACGACCGGGTGATGGGCGGCGTCTCCAGGAGCGCGCTCCAGGCAAGCAGAAGCGGTTTCGCCACGTTCGCGGGTGCGGTCTCGCTCGAAAGCGGCGGCGGCTTCGCTTCCGTCCGTGCCGCCGTCGATGCGCTCGACCTCGGCGGCTGCGGCGGCCTCGCCTTGCGCGCTAAGGGCGACGGCAAGCGCTACAAGCTGAGCCTCTACCCTGAGCCGCCGCCCGGCGCCATCCGCTACCAGGGCGCCTTCTACGCCGCCGCAGGCGCGTGGCAGACGCACACGTTCCTTTTCGACCAGTTCGCGCCCACCTTCCGGGGCCGCCGCGTGAACGACGCCGGCCCGCTCGACCCCGGTGCCGTTTACGCCCTCAGCCTCCTCATCGCCGACGGGCAGGCCGGCCCCTTCCGCCTGGACGTGGCCTGGCTCAAAACGCTTCGCGCGTGACGACGGACGGACGACAAACGCAGTCATCATGAGCAAAGCGAAGGATCTCCCAGCGCAAAAGAATGCCGCGACGTGGGAGATCCTTCGCCTTCGGCTCAGGATGACAACCCTCCCCCATTCACCCTCTCCCCCTTTCCCAACATGCCCCCCCCCGATCAGCAACCAACCATCCGCGACGTGGCCGAGGCGCTTGAGGCGTGGGCGCCGCCCGGCTCGGCGCAGGACTACGACAACGTGGGCCTGCAAGTGGGCGACGCCGCGCGGCGCATCAGCCGCGCCGTGATCGCGCTCGACTGCACGCCGGCCGTCGTGGACGAGGCCGAGGCCGCCGGCGCTGAGCTGGTCGTCACACATCATCCGCTCATCTTTCGTCCGCTCAGGAGCGTGACGGCCGGGTCGCTGGTGAGCGGGCTGGCGCTGCGGCTGGCCGAGAAAAGGATCGCCCTCTACGCCATCCACACGAACCTCGACGCGGCGTCGGGCGGCGTCTCGTTCGCGCTGGCCGAGCAGCTGGGCCTGGAGGACGTGGGCTTCCTCGATGGGGCCGAGGAGTCGCTCTACAAGCTCGCCACGTTCGTCCCGGAGAAGGACTTCGAGGCCGTGCGCGCGGCGCTGGCCGAGGCGGGCGCCGGGCGCATCGGCGACTACGAGGCGTGCGCGTTTGCGATGGAGGGCACGGGCTTTTTCCGTCCGGGCACGGGGGCCGATCCGCACATCGGCATGGCGGGCGGCGCGCTGGAGGAGGTGGCAGAAAAGCGGATCGAGGTGGAGGTGGCACGGTGGAGTCTTTCCCGCGTTCTAAAGGCGCTCCGAAAAGCGCATCCGTACGAGGAGGTGGCGTACGACGTGTTTCCGCTTAAGAAAAAGAGCACGCGCGCCGGGCTGGGCACCGTCGGGCATCTCCCGGAGCCGGAGCCGCTCCCCGCTTTCCTCCGGCGCGTGGCCGAACGCCTCGGCGCCGAGAGCCTCCGCTACGCGGGCGAAGGGGAGGCCACGGTCCGGCGCGTGGCCGTGTGCGGCGGCGCGGGCAGCTCCTTCGTCCAAAAAGCCCTGCGCGCCGGCGCCGACGCCTACGTCACCGCCGACGTGACGTACCACCAGTTCTTCGACGCGCTCGACCCCGACGGCGCCCCGCAGATGGCCTTCATCGACGCGGGCCACTACGAGACGGAGGCCGTCACGGAGCAGCTTCTGCAAAGCTGGCTCGCCGAGCGCTTCCCCGCCGTGGACTGGCGGCGGACCGAGACGCGCACGAGTCCGATGCGCACGTTCGTCCCCGGAGGCTGAGGCGGGCGGTGCTTCAACGCAAAATCGCACGCGAGACGCAGTCTGGAACGAACCTCGCCCTGCCATCGCCGTATTTAAGGACTGGCAGATGACGAGAGGCCTCACGAAACAACACGCCCCGCCCTATGGCTACGACGACAGCAGCGCAAGAGACGAGCATCGGGAAGCAGCTCACGGCCTTGATCCGGCTTCAGCACATCGACAACCGCATTGACCAGATCCGCAAGCTCCGCGGCGACCTGCCCGAGGAGATCCAGGACCTCGAAGACGAGGAGGCCGGCCTCGAGACGCGCTTGAAGAAGTTCGAGGAGGACAAGGCCGAGCACGAGGACGCCATCAAGCAGGCCGAGCGCGACCTAAAGGAGGCCGAGCAGCTGATCAAGAAGTACGAGGAGCAGCAGCTCCAAGTCCGCAACAACCGCGAATACAACGCCTTAACGAAAGAGATCGAGGCGCAGAAAGAGCGCATCGCCGACGCGCGCAGCACCACGGAGGAGGCCGAGCAGACGGCCGCCTCGCATGAGACCTCCATCGCCGAGACGAAGGAGCGCCTCGAAGAGCTGCGCACGCTCTTGAGTGAGAAGCGCGCCGACCTCGAGGACGTGCTCAAAGATACGAAGGAGGAGCAAAGCGACCTCGAAGGCGTCCGCGCCCAGGCCGAGGAGGACGTGGACGAGCGTTACCTGCGCGCCTACGAGCGCCTGCGCGACCGCCTGCGCGACGGCCGCGCCGTGGTGCCTTTGGAGCGCGGCGCGGCCGCCGGCTTTGCCGTCCCGCCGCAGCGCCAGGTGGAGATCCGCCAGCGCAAGCGCATCATCGTCTGCGAGCACACCGGCCGCGTAATCGTAGATAAGGAGCTGTACCAGGACACCGTAAACGAGATGGAAGCGTGAACCGATTTTAGATTTTCGATTGCTGATTTTGGACTGGCGGCGTCCGTGACGACCGCGTCAATCCGAAATCGCACCGCGTGTCGGTCGGCGCATCGCGTCGCTCACTTTTCGGTGGGCGGCGAGGAAAGTCCGAACATCGCAGGGCACCGTGCTCCCTAACGGGGAGGCGCCCCGGCCCTCGGCGAGAGCCGGAACCGGGGCGACGGCATGTGCAACAGAAAGCAAACCAGCCGATGGTCCCGGCACGCCGGGACACAGGTGATGGGTGAAAGGGTGCGGTAAGAGCGCACCGGCGTCGCGGGCGACCGCGGCGGCCAGGCAAACCCCACGGGATGCAAGGTCAGACAGCGCCACGCCGCACCCGGAGCCGTGGCTCAGCCACGCTTCGGGCAGCGGATAAGGCGGCCCGCCAAAGCTGTGGCGCGGGTAGACCGCTCGAGGCGGCCGGCAACGGCCGTCCCAGATAGATGATGCTGCTCCCCAGCACGAGCCGCGGCAGCCGGCCCGCTGGGCAGACAGAATTCGGCTTACAGGCCGGCACGCGCTGCCTTTTTCTTTTCTCCCTGCCCGCGCGAAGGCAACCTCCGCTTTACGAGGTTGCCTTCCGCTTTTCGCGCCGCGTCCGGAGGAACCCTCAGAAGTAGAGCGAGAGGCCGGCGCGCACGCCGCGGGGGCTTAGCCCGTAGCTTACTCTTCTCCTTTCCTGACGCACCGCGTCCGTTCCGTCGCTGTTCTCCGCTTCATCCGAGGAGCGTTCCACATACAGTGCAGAGCGGTACTCCGCGCTCAGGCTCAGATCCGAACGGACGAACCACTCTGCCCCCAGCACGCCCAGCACGCCAACCTCGATTGCCGTCCGCGTGGCGGTTCTTTCCCTTGCTTGATCGAGAGACATCTCCTGACTTAGACGCGAAAATCCCACTTCTGGACCTGCACCGTAGTACAGCGTGATCGGGCGGTCCACGAAGGCGTATTTCAGATACTGACCGCTCACCGCAAAGAATTGCCGGTTCCGATCCGTTTCGGTGGTGACTTCATTTTCCTGCTGACCTTCCTCGCGGTTCAGTTCTTCCTCATCCGAGCTGAAATCCACCGACGCCGTCACCCCGAAGCGCAGCGCCCGGTCGGCGGCCAGGTGCTTTTTCGCCGAAACCGTGGCGCCATCGAACGAACTCAGCGACACGTCGGGGCCGACTTGGAACAGGAGCGCCCACACGCCTTCTTCGAGCGCGGTCTCGTTGTCCAGGGCGTCGTCCTGCGCGTAGAGCGGCGGCGCGGAAAGGGTCCCCCACGCGACGAGAATGAGCAGGGAGGCGGTGCGATTCGAGAGAGGCTTGACAGACAAAGCTTTCATCGGATGGAAGAGATAGATTTCCGGGAGCGAGCGCGCCCTATGTACGAATGGCGACGATAAAGAAAAAGGGCAGGGCGCCGTGGTGTGCGCCCTGCCCTCCCGTCCCAAGAAAAGTATCCGGACTGCTACTGCTCGCCGCCGCCGTCCTGCTCTGGAGCGGGCAAGCCTTGGCTGTTGCCCTCGGGCGGGAGCGTCTGCTGCGGGGTGGCGGGCTGCTCGCCCGCGCGCTGCTGGATGATGCTCTCCTGCGCCCCACCGCCCGTGTCGATGGCGAACGTGGTCAAGAGGCAAAGCACGATGAAGACGGCCGCGAGCGTCCACGTGGCGCGCTCCAGCAGGTCAGGCGCCTGGCGCGAGCCGAGCACCTGCCGCGTGGCGCCGCCCCCGGCGATGCCGGCCAGCCCGCCGCCCTTCCCGCTCTGCAAGAGCACCACGAGCATCAAAAGAAGCGCGACGATAGCGATGAGGATAACCATAATCATGAATAGCATGGCGCGCCTCTTTCTATTTCTTTGATTTTGATCGGCTGATTGCGTGGTACTCAGCTTAAGAGAATACCACGCCGCTGCCTTTTGCGCAAACGACTTGCCTATTAGCGGAGCTTCTTCGCATCCGTTTCTTCTTTGCGCCGCGCTAAGAACGCCTCCGCGAAGAAAAGCGCCGTCACCGTTTTCATGTCCGCAAGCTCGCCCTGCCGCGCCTTCTTGACGGCCTCCTCGAAGCCGAGCGTCTCGACCTCCAAGAACTCGCCCTCCTCCAACGCCGCCTCGCCGCGTTCGAGGCTTTCGGCCAGGAAGAAGTGGATGGTCTCGTTGCTGTACCCGATGCACGGATGCGCCTCGCCGATGGGCGTGAGGCGGCCCGGCTTCCAGCCCGTCTCCTCCTCCATCTCGCGGCGGGCCACCTCCTCGGGCGCCTCGCCCTGAGCGTCGAACTTGCCGGCGGGCACCTCCAAAAACGTCCGGCGCGGCGGGTAGCGAAACTGCCGCACCAGCAGCGTCGTGCCGTCCTCGAAGAGCGCCACGACCGCCGCCGCGCCGGGGTGGTCAATCCACTCGCGCACGGAGGTCTTGCCGTCGGGCAGGCGCACCTCGTCGCGGTAGGCCTTGAGCAGCTTGCCGTCGGTGAGCTGCTCGGTGCTGAGTTGCTTCTCGGTCAGATCGGCCATTTTTGGAAGGAACGGGTGAGAGGCGGCGGGGAAGGGCGCGTTTACGGAAAGCCGTGAGGCGAGGCTCCGCACGGGCACGCCGTGGCGCGGCATTTCACGGAGAATCGGCGGCGGAGGGCGAGGTAGCCGCTTGCGCGTGGGCGGCGTGCATGACGGCGCCTGCGGCGGCCAGGGCGGCCGTCTCGGCGCGCAGGCGGCGCGGGCCGAGGGAGACGAGCGTGGCGCCTCTTTCGCAGGCCGCCTCGACTTCTTCGTCGGCGAAGCCCCCCTCCGGACCGACGAGGACGAGGAGATGGCGTCCGGCCAGATCCGCGGGCAGCACGCGCAGGAAGGCGTTCTCCGGCCCGGCGGCCTCGTGGCAGATGAGGAGGTGGTCGGCCACGTTCTCGCTCAGCACATCGCCGAGCGGCTGCGGATCGGCAAGACGCGGGAGGCGGCAGCGCCCGCTCTGCTTCATCGCGGCGACGAGGATGCGCTCGGCCCGCTTCGCTTTGAAGCTGCCCTTTTCGGTGCGGCGCGTTTTGAGCGGCACGATCCGGCTTACGCCCAGCTCGACGGCCTTCTCCAGAAACGTCTCGAGCCGATTGCGATTTTTCAAGAGCGCCAGCCCGACCGTGAGCCGGTAGCTCGGCTCGCCCACGTCGCGGCGCGTTTCGAGGACGGTGCCGCTTACGCCGCCCTTCCCCACGGCGTCGAGGCGGACGCGGTGCCAGCCGCCCTCGCCATCTACCACGACGACCTCATCGCCTGCACGCTTGCGCAAGGACTGCGCGGCGTGGCGGGCCTCGTCGTCCGGCAGCACGACGGCGTCTCCGCGAAAGGCATCCGGCGGCGCGTAGAACGGGGTGGTCACGTTTAGGTGTGGGGGTGTTTGAGAGGAAAGCTAAAGCATTAAGAAGACGGCAACGCTCCCACACCCAATCAAAGGCCCACCGAGAGGCCGAGGTGGATGCGCCCGCCGGTGAGGCCGTCCTCGGTGTTGAGCGCGTAGGTGGCGCCCACGAGGCCGAGGCGCGTCTTGAGTTGGAGGCCGAGGCCGTAGCCGGGATGCCAGTCCTCGCGCGCAGAGACCGCCGCGCTGAGCGCCGGCGTGCGGACGAAGCCGAGGTCGAAGAAAAGGTAAGCGTACGAGCGCCGCTCCAGCTGGTAGCGGTACTCGGCCACGAGGCGGGCCACGGCGCTGCCCCGGAAGCGGTCCTCGTCGTACCCACGTAGCGAGGTGGCCCCGCCGAAGCGGAAGAGATCGCTGAGGTCGTAGGCATCGCTCACGAGCAGCGCGCCCTCGGCGCCGAGGACGGCCACCTGCCGGCGCAGCACGGGGCGGAAGAGGCGCGCGGTGCCGGTCAGGCGTTGCTGGCGGAGCGCCTCGCGGCGGCGCGTGGTGTCGCCCTCGGCGGTGACAGCGGCGAAGGCGCGCGCTTTGCGACCACTCGACAGCTCGGTCTCGACGAAGAGGCCGCGGCGCGGGTTGGCGGGGAAGTCCACGTCCTGGTAGCGCAGGCGCAGGCCGGCGAAGAAGGCTTCGGCGCGGGGGATGCGCTGCTGCCCGGCGCGGAGGGCGCCGCCGGCCTGGCCGGGACGCGTGACCTCGCGGCGGAGCGTGACGGCGGCGTAGAGCCGATCCGCCAGGCGGTAGCCGAGGCCGAGGTCGTACGCGCGCGTGCCGTAGGTGGAGTCCTCTTGCAGCCCCTCGAAGCGCCCCTCCACGGCCAGCGGCAGGCCCGCGATGAATGGGTCAGACGCCTGCACCACCGCGCGCGTCGTCTCGCCCGGCCGCCGGTCGAGCCGCAGCGAAAGCGCCCGCCCGCCGCCGAAGAGGTTCCGGAGCGTGAGGTGCCCGTTGCCCACCACGCGCCCCGAGGCGCCCTCCGAGGCCGGCGGCAGGTAGCCCACCGCGAGGTCGAACGCGCCCGGCGGCACCTCCTTGACGGGGATGCGCACCACGGCCCCGCCGTCCTCGGCGATGCGCAAGGCCGGCGCGCCCACCTCCTCGAAAAAGCCCGTCGCGTCGAGGCGTTCCTGCACGGCCTTGGGGTCGTAGCGCGCCACCGGATCGCCGGGGCTGAGGCCTGTCACCCGCGCAGCGTAGGCGGCGCTCGTGCGCTCGGCTCCGGCTACCTCCACCCGGCGGATGCGCAGCGAATCGCCCTCCTCCACGCGGATGGTGACGGACAGGCGCGGCGGATCGTTCGGCAGAAGCGCCACCTCCTCGACGAACGCCTGCGCGAGCGGCAGCCCAGCGGCCTCGTAACGCCCGAGGAGCGCGTCGAGGTCGGCCTCCAGGCGCTCCGGGCGCAGCACCTGCCCGGCCTCGGTGTAGAACGCCGCGCGCAACGTCTCTTCGTCAAAGAGGCGGATGCCCTCGAAGCGCAGCCGCCCGAGGCGGACCTCCGGCCCACGATGCACGTAGATCGTTGCCACCGGCCGCACCCCGTTCGTGTCCACCCGCGCCGAGTCGAGCCGGGCAAAGTAATAGCCCGTTTCCCGCAGTGAGGCCAGCGCCGCCCGCCCCGCCGCCTGCGCGCTGTCGGCCGGATAGGCTTTTGAGACGGGCCAGGCTGCCGATTCTCCATCCGCGACGAGCTGCCAGCGGATGGGCGCCGCCGCCGAATCGGCGGGCTGCGCGCGGGCGGGGCCGGCACTCGCCAAGAACAGACCGGCAGCCAAGGCGAGCATCCGCCACGTTCCATTCCGGCAAACCGACATCGTGCGCGAGGCTGTCATCTGATGAAAACCGATTGGCTGACCACGCTGCCGCCGCCGATGAGTGAACGCGGCGCTGCGCCCTTCTGAGAGACTGTTGAGGTTTTGAGATACTCTGTTCGGTAGCAAACGAATCCTCCCTTTGAAAGGGGCCAGGGGGATGTAGAAGCGGACGGCGAAGGCCGACATCCCCCTTCCCGGCGCCCCTGCTGAGCGGGGTGAACTCTGGTGAACTCAGCCGGGACAGGCTTTCGAAGGGGGAGGCAGAGGCCTGTTCGGAAATCCTAAACAGTTTCTGATAAACCCGCAGCGGCTTTCGTTTCAGGCCGCTCCCTTCCTCTCCGCTCATCTACACGCTATGCGACGCGCCCTCTTGTTTTGCGTGCTGGCCGGCTGCGTCCTCGCCGCCGACCTCCTCTCCCCGCAGGACCTCCCCGCCGGCCGGTGGGCCACGCCGCCTACGCCTGCGCCCTCTGTCGCCGACACGCTTGACCTGGCCGTGCCCGCCGGCGAAACGCTCGTCGCCGACCTGCCCGACGCGCTGGGCGGCCGCGCGGTGGCGGAGTACCGGATCGTCCGCGCGCCGGCGCTGAGCTGGGTCGTGGGCCGCTCATTTTTCTGGCAGACGCGCGCCGAGGATGCCGGCCGGCACCGGCTCTTCTACGAGGCCCGCTTCCAAACCGATCCGCCCGACACCGTGGCCGTTTTCGTGACGGTCGAATAGCTTCTTCTCAAACGCTCACCGCTTTCCGTTGCCTGACACGCAAGACGCCTTTTCGCCTTCCGAAAAGCAGGAGCGCGCCTTCCGAGGCGGCCTCGTCGCGTGGTACCGCGCCGCGCGGCGGGCCATGCCCTGGCGCGAGACGGACGATCCGTACCGCATCTGGATCTCCGAGGTGATGCTGCAGCAGACGCGCGTGGACCAGGCCGAGCCGTACTACCGGCGCTTTACGGAGGCCTTCCCCACGGTCGAAGCGCTCGCCGAGGCGAAGCTCGACGACGTGCTGCGCCTGTGGGAGGGCCTCGGCTACTACTCGCGCGCGCGCAACCTCCACCGCGCCGCGCAGCAGATCGTCGAAAAGCACGGCGGGCGCGTGCCGGAGGGGTACGAGGCCATCCGCGCCTTGCCGGGGGTGGGGCCGTACACGGCGGCGGCGGTGCTCTCCATCGCCTACGGCAAGCCGCACGCGGTCTTGGACGGGAACGTGATCCGCGTCCTCGCGCGCGTTTTCGCCGTCGAGGACGACGCCGCCAAAAGCGCCACGCGCCGCCGCCTGCAACGCCTCGCCGATGCGCTTCTCGACGCCCGGCAGCCCGCCGCGTTCAACCAGGCGATGATGGAATTGGGCGCCCTCCTCTGCACGCCGAAGTCGCCCCGGTGCGAGGCGTGCCCGCTGCAAGCCGTCTGCGCCGCCTACGCCGAGGGCAACCCGGAGGCCTACCCCGTCAAAAAGAAGAAAACGCCCGTGCCGCACTACGACGTGGCCGTCGGCCTGGTGCACGATGCGGAGGGGCGGCTCCTCATCCAGCGGCGGCCCGAAGACGGCCTCTTGGGCGGGCTGTGGGAGTTCCCCGGCGGCAAGGCCCGGCCCGGCGAAGCGCCGGAAGACGCCTGCCAACGCGAGCTGCGCGAAGAGCTGGGCATCGAGGTCGAAGCGGAGCGGCTTTTCCATCGCCTCGGCCACGCCTACTCGCATTTCAAAATCACGCTGCACGCCTTCGCGTGCCGCATCCGCGCGGGTACGCCCACGGCGCGCGAGGGGCAGCCTCTGCGCTGGGCCTCGCCGGCAGCGCTTGCCGACTACGCCTTCCCCCGCGCCAACCGCCGCCTCATCGAAGAGCTTCAGCGGCGCGAGCGGGCACCCCGGCTTTTCGACTGAGCAGGCCGGCCCGAGACGGCCGGGAGGAACTTCCCAAGCGCGGCTTATCTCTAAACAAGAAAGATGAAGAAACAGCCGCACTGAAAAGCTATGGCACTGCCCGCAACAGCCTCGCCACCGGTCATCACCTACACCCGCGCGGAGTACCTCGCCCTTGACGAGGCGGCGCCCGAGGGCCGGCGCTACGAGTTCGACGGCACCTACGTCTGGGCGATGGCGGGCGCACGGCCCGAGCACAACCAGCTCACTCAGAATGCGGCGACTGCACTCCACACCCGTCTTCGCGGACGTGGATGTCACGTCATGTCCTCAGACCAGCGCGTGCACATTGGCCCGGAGTACACTTATCCCGACGTGGTGGCCTTTTGCAAGGAAGGCCGTTACACGGACGAGAACCCGCCCTCGCTGCTCAACCCGGAACTGATCGTTGAGGTGCTCTCTGCTTCGACTTACGAGAAAGACCTCACCTGGAAGCTCGAAGCCTACCGCTCGATAGACACCGTCCAGGAGTGCTGGTTTTTGTGGACGGACAAGACGCGCCTCGATCAGTACACCCGCGAGGGCGACGAATGGCGCATCGCCTCGCTTCGAGGCGAAGAAGCGACGGTTCGCAGCCGCCATTTCGACCTCGAGGTGCCGCTCGCGGAGCTGTACGAACTCGTCCTCTGAGGCGAGGCCGTGCCCCGGTCGCAGTCTCTACAAGGTCGGCTCCGAAGACGGCGCTGCCGTCGTCGTTGGCGTGTCGCCGCCTTTTTTGAACGACGCCGCGCCGATGGCCCCGCCAATGGCGCCCAGGATGACGTAGACGAGCAGCGTGCAAACGATGATAACCACCGGGAACGCCGCCGACTCGATAAGCCCACGGAACTGATCGAGCTGCTCCGGCTCCAGACCGCTGTCCTCCAGCCCTTGAAGCGCCGCGCGGCGCCCCTCGCCGAAGCCAGGCCGCAGCCCAAGCGCCGCGAGCACGAAGTTGAGGACGATGCCTACGATGGTGACGACGACGCCCGCCGCCGCGCCCATCGCCGCGCCCGCGCCGCCGGTGAGCGTCAGGTCGTACGTGCTGGTGTAATGCCACACCGCGATAAGGCCGGACGCGAGAACCGCCACGCAGGTCAGGCACCCTCCTACGACGGGGAAGAACCCTACAATAGCAGCGACGACGGCCATCGAGACGCCGCCGATTAGAACGGACTGTGCTTTGCTTGGCATGGAATTCGGGATTCGTCAGGTGTCAGGGTTCGTCAGACGCAGAAGCGCGCAAGCCGGATGGCGTCCGCTCAGCGTTAGCTACGGAAAACCGTCTTCAAAGGAAAGCTACCTCTGGCGCACCGTCCCGCATCGGGCAAGGGCGTCTTCCACTTCGCCGCTCCCGGCTTGGGCGTTTGGTCCGCAAGCTTGAGCAGGCCGGGCGAGCGCGCGGGCGAAGTAGAAGCCGGCAGCCAGCCCGAAAAGCGCGCCGGTGAAAAGGCGGCTCGCGGGCGTGTTCGTCCACAACCCAGTGGCGCCCAGCGTCCAATCCGCAGCCGCCGGCAGCGCGGCCAGGAGCAGCACGGCGCCGGCGTGCCGGCTCGCCCATGCGTCCCAACGGCGGAAGAACGGGAACGCCAGCGCGCCGAGGGCGAGCGCCGCGTACATCCCGTAGCAGCGGTGGCACACCGCCAGCGCCACGCCGCCGAGGTGCGGCGAGCGCTCCGGCATCTGATGGCACACGCCGGCAAACGCCTGCATCACCGCCAGGCGCAGCCCCTCGCCCACAAGCGGCGGTAGCGTAGCCAACGCCACGAGCAGTAGCGTGGCCGCCAGCGCGCCGATCCATCCCCGATCCAGGGCAGTCCGTCGCAACGGGGCGGCGCGGGTGAAGGTTGTTTGATTCATCGAAAGATAATGCAGGCAAAAGTTCAGCTAAGGAGGCCAATGTCCGGGCCAAGCGATTGCATTTCAGCTACTTACCGAGAACGGAGTCGAATCGATGAGCAAACGCCGGAGCAGGAACCGCCCAAAAACGCCTCTGTATGAGCGTCTGGCACTCACGGAGGGAGAGTGCTAACAGCTTTGCTTAACTACGCATCACCCCTCGCTTTTCAGTCCACAACCTACGGAGGAGGAATCTAAATGGCGAATCTCAAACCGCTCGGCGACCGCGTGGTCGTCCGCCCCAAGGAAGCCGACGAGAAAACCGACAGCGGCCTTTACATCCCCGACTCGGCCAAGGAGAAGCCGCAACGCGGCACCATCGTTTCCGTTGGACCTGGCCGCACCGAAGACGGCAAGCAGATTGACATGTCCGTCAAGGAGGGCGACGAAGTCCTCTACGGCAAGTACGCTGGCACAGAGTTTACCCTCGACGGCGAGGAAGTGCTCATCATGCGTGAGAGCGACATCTTCGGCGTCGTCTCCTAAAGCAAAACCGTCACGGGCTTCGTGCTCACTTGGCCCGTTTCTCTGACGCACACCCTGTTTCTTTCTAAGCAACCATCGCATCAACACTTATGGCTAAGCAGATTAAATTTGACTCGCAGGCGCGCAACGCGCTCAAGCGGGGCGTGGACAAGCTCGCCAACGCCGTCAAGGTGACGCTCGGCCCCAAAGGCCGCAACGTCATTCTTGAGAAAAGCTTTGGCGCACCCACCATCACCAAAGACGGCGTGACCGTCGCCAAAGAGATCGAGCTGGAGAACAAGCTCGAGAACGTCGGCGCGCAGATGGTCAAAGAGGTCGCCTCGAAGACCTCGGACGTGGCCGGCGACGGCACGACCACGGCTACGGTCCTCGCCCAGGCTATCATCAACCAGGGCCTGAAGAGCGTCACCGCCGGCGCCAACCCGATGGACCTCAAGCGCGGCATCGACGCCGCCGTGCAGTCGCTCGTGCAGAACCTCCGCGAGCAGAGCAACGAGATCTCCGGCAAGGAAGAGATCTCGCAGGTAGCCATGATCTCGGCCAACAACGACGAGATGGTGGGCGACCTCATCGCCGACGCCTTTGACAAGGTGGGCAAGGACGGCGTCATCACCGTGGAGGAGGCCAAAGGCACCGAGACGGAGCTGGACCTCGTTGAAGGGATGCAGTTCAACCGCGGCTACCTCAGCCCCTACTTCGTCACGGACCCGGACAACATGCAGGCGGTCCTGGAAGACCCCTACATCCTGATCTACGACAAGAAGATCAGCCAGATGAAGGACCTGCTCCCGGTCCTCGAGAAGGTGGCGCAGACGGGCAGCCCGCTCCTGGTCATCTCCGAGGACATCGAGGGCGAGGCCCTGGCCACGCTCGTGGTGAACAAGCTCCGCGGCACGCTCAAAGTCGCTGCCGTGAAGGCGCCCGGCTTCGGCGACCGCCGCAAGGCCATGCTCGAAGACCTGGCCGTCCTGACCGGCGGCACGGTCGTCTCTGAGGAGAAGGGCTACCGCCTCGAGAACGCCACGCTCGACTACTGCGGGCGCGCCGGCCGCATCACCATCGACAAGGACAACACCACCGTCGTCGATGGCGCCGGCAAAGAGAGCGAGATCAAGGCCCGCGCGAACCAGATCAAGCAGCAGGCCGAGGACTCGACCTCCGACTACGACCGCGAGAAGCTCCAGGAGCGCCTGGCGAAGCTCTCCGGCGGCGTGGCCGTGCTGAAGATCGGCGCGGCGACCGAGCCGGAGATGAAGGAGAAGAAGGCCCGCGTCGAGGACGCCCTCCACGCCACCCGCGCGGCTGTGGAAGAAGGCATCGTCGCCGGCGGCGGCGTGGCCTACCTCCGCGCCCTCACCGCGCTCGACAGCGTCGATACGGTCAACGAGGACCAGAAGATCGGCGTTAGCATTGTGCGCCGCGCCTTGGAAGAGCCGCTGCGCCAGATCGCGCAGAACGCCGGCTTTGAAGGCTCCATCGTCGTGCAGAAGGTGAAGGAAGGCTCCGACGACTTCGGCTTCAACGCGCGCACCGAGGAGTACGGCAACCTCATCAAGCAGGGCGTCATCGACCCGACGAAGGTCACGCGCTCGGCGCTTGAGAACGCCGCCTCGGTAGCGAGCCTCTTCCTGACCACCGAGGCCGTCGTTTCCAACAAGCAGAAGGAAGACGACGACGACGAGGACGGCGGCGGGATGCCGGCCGGCATGGGAGGCATGGGCGGAATGGGAGGCATGGGCGGCATGATGTAAGCCAGCCTCTTCCCTCCCGCGCAGCCTGACGCTGCCGACAGGAGAAAAGAAAAGCGGAGCCGCCCGGAGTTTTCTCCGAAGCGGCTCCGCTTTTTTTGTGTGCGTCGCCGTTTGTGTAGGGGCAGCCGATGTGCTCCTACGACAGCGGACGAAGCCATACAACCACCGTCACCCCGCGTACGCCGAGGGCGTCACGCCGTACGCCTTGCGGAAGGACTGCGAGAAGTGCGACACGCTCTTGAAGCCGACCGCGTAGGCCACCTCGCTCACGGTCCCCTCCCGCTGGCGCAGCAGCCCGGCGGCGCGCTCCAAGCGGACGCGGCGGATGAACGCCGAGGGCGACTCGTCCACGAGCAGGCGCATCCGGCGGTGGAGGTTGCTGCGGCTCTGCGCCACGGCCTCGGCCAGGTCCTCCACGGTGAAGTCCTCGTCGGCGAGGCAGTTTTCTACGGCGGCACGGACTTGTTCCAGGAAGGCGGCGTCCGAGGCAGAGAAGCCGTCGCGCTCGTTGGCGGCTTCAGCGGCGTAGCCGGCCGGGGCAGGCTGCGGCGCAGCTTGGCGGAAGCGCTCCTTGAGCTTCTGGCGCGAGGCGATGAGGTTCTGCACGCGCGCTGTGAGTTCGCGCACGTCGAACGGTTTGGTGAGGTAATCGTCCGCGCCGTCTTGCAGCCCCTCGATGCGGTCGCCCGTAGTCGCCTTTGCTGTCAGGAGAATGACAGGGATGAAGTCCGTCTCACGGTCGGCCTTGAGCGCACGGGTGAGGGCGAAGCCGTCCATCTCCGGCATCATCACGTCTGAGATGACGAGGTCCGGCAGAGCGGTGCGCGTTTTCCTGAGCGCCTCGGCGCCGTCGGCGGCTTCGAGGATACGGTAGTCGGCGTCGAGGTGGCCGCGCACGTAGGCGCGGATGTCGGCGTTGTCGTCGGCGATGAGGACGGTGGTGCGGTCGTCCTCCGCCGCCGGCTCGTCGCCAGCAGGCAACGTGGCCTCGGCATCCTGCCCGTCGCCTGCCAGGAGCACGGGCGGCAGGAGGGGCGTCTCCGGCGGCGCGGCCTCTGCGGGCGTGGCGATCTGTTCGTCCGAGAGGTGCGCGCGGCCCGTCGGCAGCCGGACGGTGAAGGTGGAGCCGAAGCCTTCGGCGCTCTCTACCTCGACGTGGCCGCCGTGCAGCTCGGCGAGGTCTTTGGCGAGCGAGAGGCCGATGCCGCTGCCGGCCTGAAATGCCTCGCCTCCTCCCGCCTCATCTACCTGATAAAAGCGCTCGAAGAGGTGCGGCAACCTATCGGCGGGGATGCCGAGGCCGTTATCGCGCACGCGGACGAGGGCGGCGCGGTCGCCATCAGCCTGCGCCTCGACCCGTATCCGGCCGCCTTCGGGGGTGAACTTGAAGGCGTTTGAGAGGAGGTTGATGAAGACGTGCTCGAGCTTCGGCGCGTCGAAGTACAGGAGCAGCGGCTCTCTGGTCAGGTCCACGCCGAAGTCCACGCGCCGCCGCTCGGCCAGCGGCACGAAGGCACGGGCGAGGTCGCCGAGGAAGGCGGCGAGGTCCTGCTCGCTCGCCCGAAGGCGCACCTCACCCGCCTCGAGCTTTGCCACATCGAGGAGCTGGTTCGTCAGGCGAAGCAGGCGGCGGCTGTTCTTGAGAGCGAGGCCGACCTTCTCGCGCGCCGGCTCCGGAAGTGTGCCATCCTCTTCGGCGTGGAGGTCTTCGAGCGGGCCGATGGTAAGCGTGAGCGGCGTGCGGAACTCGTGGCTCACGTTCGTGAAGAAGCGCGTTTTGAGGTGGTCCATCTCCACGAGGCGCTCGGCCTGCGCCTCGGTTTTGTGTTTCTCGGCGCGGAGAGCTTTGGTGCGCTCAGCCACCTGCGCTTCGAGCGCGCTCTGGCCGCGGCGCAGGCGGCGGACGCGGGCGCGGTAGCCGGCAAAGAGCAGCCCAGCGGCCCCCAGCACGCCCAGCGCCAGAAACCACCACGTCTCGTAGAAGAACGGCGCGACGACGACGCCCAGCGCGGCACCTCTCTCGTTCCAAACGCCGTCGGCGTTGGCCGCCTGCACACGGAAGACGTAGCGGCCGGGGTCGAGGTTGGTGTACGTGGCAACGGGATCGCCCACGGGCACATGCCAAGCCTCGTCGAAGCCGTCGAGCTTATAGCGGTAGCGGTTGCGCGCGGGGTTGGCGTAATGGAGCGCGGCGAAGCGGAAGGCTACATCGCGCTGCCTCGGGGAGAGGCTGACCTGCTCGGCGAGGGGGGCGGCCACCTCCAACGGAGCATCCGCGCCCGGCACCACCGGCACCCCGTCCACGGTGACGCCGGTGATGACCACCGGCGGCGCGTGCGGGTCCGGCGCCGGCGTGATCTGCTCGGGGAAGAAGGCCTCGAAGCCTCTCCGCCCGCCGAAGAAGAACTCGCCGTCCGGTGCAGCATAGGCGGTGCGAAAGGCTTGGCGCCTCACCCCGTCCTCTTCGGCAAACGTGGTGAAGACTTGCCGGCGCGGATCGAAGCGCACCAGGGCGGCGTCGGTGCCCATCCAAAGGATGCCCTGCGCATCGGCGAGGAGGCTGCCGACGTTGTTGTTAGAGAGGTCGCTGTTTTGCTCGGTAAACCGGACGAACGCCTCGGCAGCAGGATCAAAGCGGACCAGCCCACCGCCCCCGGTGCCTATCCAGAGCCGCCCTCGCAGGTCTTCGGCCAGGGCCATCACGCTGTTGTTGCTCAGGCTGGTCGGGTCGTTGGGGTCGTGGCGGTAGGTGGTGAACGTCTCCTTGACCGGATCGAAGCGGCTCAGCCCGCCGCCGCCGGTGCCCACCCACAACGTTCCGGAGCGGTCCTCCAGCAGGCTCTGCACCCGGTCGTGCCCCAGGCTGCCTGGGTCCTTGGGGTTGTGCCGGTAGCGGGCGACGGCCCCTGTGGACGGGTCGAAGCGCATCAGACCGTCGTTATAGTACCCGATCCACAACTGCTCGTGCCGGTCCTCGTGCAGGAGTTCCACTTCCTTTGAAGCGTCCGAGCCAGGCCCTATGGGTCCGAAGTCGATGGGGCGGGACGTCCCTGTAGCCGGGTCGAAGTGGTCCACCCCGCCCAGCCAGAAGCCGACCCAGAGAGTGCCGTCGCGGCGGGCGTGCAGCGCCGTCACCTCATCGGAGCCGAGGCTCGACGGGTCGCTGGGGTCGTGGCGGTAGCGGACGACGGCGCCGGTGCGGCGGTCGAGGCGGTTCAGCCCCCCGTACTCCGTGCCCACCCACAGCACCTCGTCCGCCGTCTTGGCGAAGGCCTGTACCGAAGGGTGGTTGAGGCCGTGCGCGGTGCCGGGCTGATGCGTCATGTGCTGGAAAGGGGACGCCTTGCGGTCGGTGCGGCTCAGGCCACCGCCCAGCGTCGCCGCCCAGAGCAAGCCGGTCCCGTCTTGGTAGAGCGCCTTTACTCGGTCATGAGTGATGCTGCCGCGGTGGTACGGGACGTGCCGGTAGTGCGCGAAGGTCTGCGTCGTCAGGTCGAAGCGTCCGAGACCCGCCCCGTCGGTAGCGACCCAGAGCGCGCCCGGCTCGTCGGGGAATTGATACAGATCCCAGACTGTGTCGTTGCCCAAACTTGAGGGGTCGTCGGGGTCGTGGCGGTAGCGGACGAAGACGCCGGTGCGGCGGTCGAGGCGGTTCAGGCCCGCCTGCTCCGTGCCCACCCATAAGTGGCCTCGCTGGTCTTCGAGGACGGAGATCGTGCGGTTGCCGCTCAGGCTCGCCGCGTCCTCCGGGTCATGGCGGTAGTAGGTGAACGTTTCGGCCCCGGTGTCGAAGCGGCCCAGCCCCCCACCCCAGGTGGCGATCCAGAGGACACCGGGTTCGCTCGGCGGCTCGTAGATTGTATTGATACCATAGCCGGCCTCGTCAACTGAATCCTCCGGCTCGAAGTAGAACCGGGTAAAAGATTCGGTGGAGGCGTCATAGCGGCTGAGGCCGCTGCCGTAGGTGCCCACCCAAAGCGTCCCGCTGCGGTCCTCGTAAATAGAGCGGACAGCGGAATGCGGCAGGCTTCTCGGGTCGGCCAGGTCGTGTTTGAAGCGGGTGAACGTCTCGGTAGCCGGATCGTAGCGATTCAGGCCGTCTTGCGTGCCTATCCAGATGTATCCGGCTCGGTCTTCGTAGACAGCCCAGGCGTTGTTGCTGCTGAGGCTGCTTTGGTCGTCCGGGTCGTACTTGTAGGCGGTGAGTTCGTAGCCGTCGAAGCGGGCGATGCCACCCGCGGTGGCGAACCACATGAACCCGTGCCGGTCCTGGACCAGGTCGCGCACCTGCCCGTGCGGCAGTCCATCCGCCACGGTCACATGCACAAACAACATGCTGACCGGCTCGAGCGCGGACTGCGCGTCGGCCCCCTGTGCAACCGCTTCTTGCGCGGGGCGGACGGAAAGGAAGAGGGAGAAGAGCGCAAGGCCGACCACTCGGCAAGCCCATCCCACCAGCCAACGGCGCGCTACGGCTTGGGTCACGGCTTCGATCATCACGTGTTCGGTAGTGAGCCTATGCGAAAGAGGATGTGCTCAGCCTCCTGCGTTGCACCAATGTAAGCCACGGCCCTGCTTCGTGCTGATTTCTGTTCGGGTTCTCGCAGGCTTGATTGTCGCCTGCGTCCAAATCCTTGTCGTGCACGTCCGATTGGACCTTTGCGATAGGGATTCGGACGCAGATGTTAAGCCCTGGCGGCGTCGGACGTCCATATTCTCGCCAGACGGTCGCTCCTCTACGCTGACCGCCAACTCCACCCTCCACCGACCAAACCTCCCTGCTGCCATGCTTACGCTCCGCGTCTCCCTTGCTGGCCGTCTCGCCGCCGCCCTGAACCCGCGCCGCCTCTTTGCCGGCCTCTCACTCGCGCGCTTCTCCCTCGCGCCCGAGTTCCCGCTCGATGACATCGGCCTCACCTTCGAAGAAGTCGAGCACGACCTCTTCGACCTTTTTGAGCGGCGCAATGCTTGAGCGCGCCGCTCTTCACTCGTTGAAAAACGCTGGATGACCTATGCGCGCACCTGCAAACGTGCCCTTCATGCAGCGGTTGGCGACGCAGCCGTTCACGCGCCCCTATCGCACCCGCCGCTGGCGCTGGCCGGACGGGTACGCGCTTGGCCGGGCTTTTCCGGAAGACCGACCGGGCGCCGCGCGGGGTCATCGTCTGCGCGCATCCGCTGCGGCGCGACGCCAAGGGCTTTTTCCTCCGCTACGGCCACGCCGAGGCGCTGCTGAGAAGCGGCTACCACGTGCTGCTCTTCGACTTCAACGGCTTCGGCGAGAGCGGCGGGGGCGGATGCCTTTATCCGCTGGACGTGATTGCAGCGGGGCACCATGCCGCGCAGTTGGCGCCGGGTCTGCCCGTAGGCGCGCTCGGCGCCTCCTTCGGGGCCGCGTGGGTAGCCTGCGCCCTGGCCGATGCGCGCCACCACTTCGACGCAGCCGTGCTGGAGAACCCGTTCACGACGCTGAGCGCGTACTTCGGCTGCGTCCCGTGGCAGGCGCGCACCCTCCGCGCCCTGAGCCGATGGATGCCGCGCGAGGCCGTTGCCCTCTGCCCCGTCGAGCGGCTGTGCGCGGCGCGGCGCGTGCGCTCGCTGCTGTTCGTCTATGGCGAGCGCGACGCCATCACGCCGGTGACGGCTGGCTTACAGCTTATGAGAAGCTGCGCGCACAACCGGCGCCGGAGGTCCGCCGCCGACGTCTCGCAACCGCTCGGCTTCGAGCTATGGATGGTGCCGGGCGCCGGGCACAACGAGGTCATCCGTACGGCTCCGCAGGCGTACCGCGCGCGCATGGAGGCCGCCTTTGAGCGCGCCTTTAGCGCAGACGCAGCCGGCACTACACGCCAGCAGCACCCTGCCGCCGCTGCCGAGCGCTGCCGTCCTCTCGAGCGCTTTCTCTCCTTGCCCACCCTTCCGCTGACCATCACTGCCGGCGAAAATCTGCACGCGGCAGCCCGGCTACCCATCGGCGAGTGACCCAGCGCGTGCCACCGTGCTGCCGCGCGTTGCCGATGGCGCAAAGAAAAGCGGAGCCGCCTGGAGACGTTCTCCACAACGGTTCCGCTTTTTCGTTTGCTGCTGCTACTTCGACAAAGCGCTCAGTCGCGCCCGCCCATGAAAAGGCTCAGCACGTACCAGAACATGAGCGCCACCGAGGCGAATAGCTCCAGCGCGGCGGCCACGTAGCGGTCCTCGGGGTAGTGGTGCAGCACGTTCGACGTGTCGTAGAGGATGGCCGCGCCCGCGAGCGCAATCATCGCCACGGAGAAGAACGTGCCGAGTTGGAAGCCGAAGATCACGCCGGCCACGATCAAGACGAGCGCCACGATGAAGCCCCAGCGCAGGAAGCTCCTCAGGAAAGAGAAGTCCTTCCGCGTGGTAAAGACCACGGCCGTCAGCCCGGCAAAGCCGAGGAGCGTGACGACCGCCGCGCTCTGGATGGCGCCCGGCGCGTAGTACTCGGCCACCACCAGGAGCGGGACGAAGATGAGGGCCTGGGCGCAGACGAAGGCCGAGAGCGCGCCATACTGCGTCGGCAGCGTCTCGGCCCGGTGCGCGGCCCGGCTCGCCAGCCAGCCCACAATGATGAACCCGCCAAGCACAAAGAGCCACGAGATGCCCAGGAGTGCCTCGGCAATGGGGTAGGCCAGCCCGGTGGCAAAGAGCGCGTACTCGATGGCCGTGAAGCTAAGTATGGCCGCCACGAGGTGGCCGTACGTGCGCATGATGAACGTGGCGCGCTCACCCACGCCCAAGTCGGCGACGACGATGGTGCGTGGCGGCGCGGAGTGCGAGGTTTCCATAGCGTTGATCTCCGAGTTGGTGCCCAGATAAAAAAGAAGGCGACGTGCCGCAGTACCTTTACAGCCCCAGCAAGATCCGCGCGCCCACGCCGCCCGGCCGTACCGAGGGCACCACGTGCAGCCTCGCGCGGCTGCGGTGCTGTTGCACGTCGTCGTTGTACGCATCCACGGCGCGGACGACGTGCTTGCGCGCGCCCTTGCCGGAAAAGATCCCGACGAGCGTGCCCACGCCCACCATCGCCAGCCCGGCGACGCCGACGGCGCTAAATCGGTATAAGCTCTCCGTCTGCTGCGTCTGCGGGTTGTACCTCTCGCCTCCTTTCTCAGCACCAGCGACGGCGAGGCCTATGCCCAGCCCTGCAGCCACGAACCCGCCAACTTGGGCGGCGCGGCGCGCGCGGTAGGCGTTCAGGTGCCGCACCGCCTCGGCGTTCCCCTCGATAAAGGGGCGCAGGTTGCCCCCCGCAAACCCGACGGAGTGCCAGATGCCGTTCCCCACCTTGAACGCTTTGGCGCGGTCGGCCCGGTTGAGCGGCCGGCCGTCCGGCCCGCGCGTGGTCGCCTCAGCGCGCGACTTCGCCAGCACGATGTAGTCGGACGCCTCGACGGCGCCACCGCCGTCCTCCTCCGGAGCAGGCTGCCCGAAGGCCTGCGATGCGCTCGCCATCAGCAGAAGCGCCATCGGTAAAAACAGGGCGAGGAGGCGGCAGGGTGCGGTGGGGGCTTTCCTGGTGGCAGACGGCATAGCGGTGTGGCTTGTAAGGCTGATGATTACGGATGAAGAAAGAGACGCCCACAGGTGAGGGGCACGCTTGGATTCGGTCGGGGCAGCGCTCAAGGCGCGCCCGTGCCTGCGCTCGGCGGCGGGACGATCAGCCCGTCTTCGATAAGCTTGGCAACGACGCGCTCGCCCATCTTCCGGCCGGCCTTCTCCGAGGCCGTACCGGACCACTCCGTCTGGACGATGGCACGCCAGATCCTCTTCTTCGTGTCCACCTCGAAAAGGCTCACGTCGAACTCGCGCCCGGCGTTGCTCGCCATCATGAAGGACGTGGACATCCCCGTGTTGGGATCGGGCGGCGTGTTGACCCACTGGGACTTGCTCTCCTTTTTCGCACCCTGCGCGAAGGCCATGACCATGTCGGTGCCGAAGGCCTTTGCAAGGCTGTCCACGGGGCTGGCCTCCATCAGGCTCAGGCCCGCAAGGCGCTCTACGCGCACCGCCACGCCCATCGGCTTGAGCGCGGTGACGACGTGCTCCTCAAAGCTGGAAGCGAGCGGCGCCTCATCGCCTGTGACGTGCATGACCACGAGCACGCGCTCGAGCGTGCCGGTGTAGGCGGCGTCTTTGCTGGAGGTGACGGTGGCGCTGCCGGTGACGCATCCGGCGAGTAAAAACGAACCAACGAGGAGGAACGGAAGAAACGACTTCATGCGGAAAGGCGAAGAAAAGGTTCTGACAGGGCCTGCAGTTTGCGAGCGCTATTGTAGCAAACTCTGATCCGCACTGCAACCCCGGTGCAGAAAAATCTTCTGCGTTTATTCCGCCAACTCCTCCGGCACGAACCACTCGGCCTCCGGCTCCACCTCGGGCGCCGGCTGCGGCCCGGCATCGTCCCAGCCCATCTCCGAGACGCGCATGAGCACCTCGACGGTCATCACGCGCTCGCACACGATCTGGCACGCGAGGCGGTAGTCGCCCAGCGCGTTTGTGCTGTCGAGCTTCTCGTACTCAGCGCGCGTCATCCCCTCCGGCTCGCCCTCGGTGAAGCGGACGCGGCAGGTGGTGCACTTGGCCTGCCCGCCGCAGCGGTGGCCGATGTCCACGCCCGCCTCGGTGATGGCGTTGACGAGGCGCTGGCCTTCACCAGCGTCGGTGGTGTCGTGGGTGGCAATGGTGAGCTTCGGCATTTCTTCTTTTTCAGATGGAAGGATATGGCGCAGGAGAGCTTACAAAAGAACGCGCGCGCAAACGAGAAGTAAAAGTGCGTTGTGCCTGGCACCCTTGTTACTGGCGTCTTTGTCAAACGCCCGACTCAGAACCGGCACCGCCCGCGCTCAGATTCCACTCCCCTCCTATCCGGGACCGCGACGCCCATGCTCGACCAGCACCCGCTGACGCAGATTCTCAAGAAGCGCATCCTCGTCCTCGACGGCGCGATGGGCACCATGATTCAGCGCCACGACTTGAGCGAAGCTGACTTCCAGGGCGAGCGCTTCCAGGAGCACGGCCACGACCTCAAGGGCAACAACGACCTGCTCTCCGTCACGCGACCCGATCTCATTCAGGAGATCCACGAGCAGTTTCTGGAGGCGGGGTCGGATCTCATCGAGACGAACACCTTCAGCGCCACGTCCGTCGCGCAGGAAGATTACGGCCTCGAAGACTTCGCCTACGAGCTGAACGTCGCCTCGGCGCAGGTCGCCCGCAAGGCCGCCGACAAGCATTCGACCGACGAGAAGCCGCGCTTCGTCGCCGGCGCCATCGGGCCGACGAACAAGACGCTCTCCGTCTCGCCCGACGTGGAGGACCCCGGCTTCCGCGCCATCGAGTGGCAGGACCTCGTGGACGCCTACCAAGAGCAGGCGCGCGGCCTCGTGGACGGCGGCGTTGATCTTTTGCTCGTGGAGACGGTCTTCGACACGCTCAACGCCAAGGCCGCGCTCTTCGCCATCCAGAGCCACTTCGAGGAGACGGGCGAGCCGCTGCCCGTCATGGTGAGCGGCACCATCGTGGACCAGAGCGGGCGCACGCTCAGCGGGCAGACGCCCGAGGCCTTCTGGCTCTCGATCAGTCACATGCCGCACCTCCTTAGCGTGGGCCTCAACTGCGCGCTCGGCTCCGAAGAGATGCGGCCCTTCATCGAGGAGCTGTCCGAGGCCGCGACCGTCCACACGAGCCTGTATCCGAATGCCGGCCTGCCCAACGAGTTCGGCGGCTACGACGAGTCGCCGGAGTTTATGGCCGAGCAGTTCGAGGACTACGCCGAGAGCGGCTTCGTGAACATCGTCGGCGGCTGCTGCGGGACGACGCCGGAGCACATCCGCGCCATCGCCGAGGTGGCGCAGAACCACGCGCCGCGCGAGATCCCGCAGCGGGAGCCGTTGACGCGCCTGTCGGGGCTGGAGCCGCTGGCGTTTCGACCGGAGATCCGCTTCGTCAACATCGGCGAGCGCACGAACGTGACCGGGTCGGCGCGCTTCAAGCGCCTCATCAAGGACGGCGACTACGAGGAGGCGCTCTCCGTCGGCCGGCAGCAGGTCGAGAACGGCGCGCAGATGGTGGACGTGAACATGGACGAGGGCATGCTCGACTCCAAGGCGGCCATGGAGAAATTCCTGAAGCTCATCGCCGCCGAGCCGGACATCGCCCGTGTGCCGCTGGTCATCGACTCCTCGAAGTGGGACGTGATCGAAGCCGGCCTGCAATGCGTGCAGGGCAAGGCCGTCGTCAACTCCATCTCGATGAAGGAGGGCGAGGACGAATTCCGTCAGCACGCGCGCCTCGCCCGCAAGTACGGCGCGGCCGTCATCGTGATGGCCTTCGACGAAGACGGGCAGGCCGACACACTGGAGCGCCGAAAAGAAATCTGCCAGCGCGCCTACGACATTCTGACCGACGAGGTCGGAATGCCGCCTGAGGACATCATCTTCGACCCGAACATCTTCGCCGTCGCCACCGGCATCGACGAGCACCGCACCTACGGCGTGGATTTCATCGAGGCCACGCGCTGGATCAAGGAGAACCTGCCGCGTGCCAAGGTCTCGGGCGGCGTCTCGAACATGTCGTTCTCGTTTCGCGGCAACAACCGCGTGCGCGAGGCGATGCACACCATCTTCCTGTACCACGCCATCGAGGCGGGGATGGACACCGGCATCGTCAACGCCGGGCAGATCGAGGTCTACGACGAGATCGACGACGAGCTGCGCGACGCCATCGAGGACGTCCTCTTCGACCGCCGCGACGACGCCACGGACCGGCTCGTCGACTTGGCCGAGGAGTACGCCGGGCAGGGCGGCAAGCAGAACGAGAAGGATGAAAAATGGCGCGAGGAATCGGTCGAGAAGCGCATCGAGCACGCGCTCAAGAAGGGCATCACCGACTACATCGAGGACGACGCCGAGGAAGCGCGGCAGAAGTCAGGGTCGCCGCTTCAGGTGATCGAGGGGCCGCTCATGGACGGGATGAACGTCGTGGGCGACCTCTTCGGCGCGGGCAAGATGTTTTTGCCGCAGGTCGTCAAGAGCGCGCGCGTGATGAAGAAGGCCGTGGCGTATCTCGTCCCGTACATCGAGGAGGAGAAAGAGGCGACCGGCGACACGAGCAGTCAGCCGAAGGTCTTGCTCGCCACCGTGAAGGGCGACGTGCACGACATCGGCAAGAACATCGTGGGCGTCGTGCTCGCGTGCAACGGTTTCGAGATCATCGATCTCGGCGTGATGGTGCCGGCGGAGAAGATTCTCAAGACGGCGCGCGAGGAGAACGTGGACATCATCGGCCTGAGCGGTCTCATCACGCCGTCGCTCGACGAGATGGTGCACGTCGCCAAAGAGCTGACGCGCGAGGGTTTCGAGCAGCCGCTGCTCATCGGCGGGGCGACGACCTCGGAGATCCACACGGCCGTCAAGATCGCGCCGAACTACGACCGCGGCGTCGTCCACGTGATCGACGCCTCGCGCTCGGTCGGCGTCGTGAACAAGCTGCTGAACGCGGACGCCAAGCCCGGCTTCCTCGAAGAGGTGGAAGACAGCTTCGCCGACATGCGCGAGCGCCACGAAGGCCGCTCCCGCCGCAAGACGTACTTGCCCATCGAGGAGGCCCGCGAAAACCGCTTCACGTGCGACTGGAGTGAGGTGCCGATTACCAAGCCGAAGCAGCTGGGCGTGCAGACGTTCTGCGACTATCCCATCGAGGAGCTGCGCGACTACATCGACTGGACGCCGTTCTTCATCGCGTGGCAGCTCAAGGGCAAGTTTCCGAAGATTTTCGACGACGAGGAGGTCGGCGTGGAGGCGAAGAAGCTCTACGACGACGCGCAGGCGATGCTCGACACCATCGTGGAGGAGCAGTGGCTACAGGCGCACGGCATCGTCGGCCTTTGGCCCGCCAACAGCGTCGGTGACGACCTCGAACTCTACGCCGACGACGCGCGCGAGGAGGTCATCGCCACGTGGCGGCACCTGCGGCAGCAGAGCAAGAAGTCCGGCGGCCACCCCAACCGCGCGCTCTCCGACTTCGTCGCGCCCAAGGACAGCGGCATCGCCGACTACACGGGCGCCTTCGCCGTCACCGCGGGGCACGGCATCGAGGAGCACGTCGAGCGTTTCAAGGCCAACCACGACGACTACAACGCGATCCTGTTAAAATCGCTGGCCGACCGCCTCGCCGAAGCCTTCGCCGAGCGCCTGCACGAGAAGGTGCGCCGCGACCTGTGGGGCTACGCGCCGGACGAGGCGCACGACAACGAAGCGCTCGTCCGCGAACAGTACCGCGGCATTCGCCCGGCCCCCGGCTACCCGGCCTGCCCGGACCACACCGAGAAGCCGCCGCTCTGGGACCTGATGCGCGTCGAAGACGAAACCGGCATCGCGCTCACCGAAAGCCTGGCGATGAACCCGGCGGCGAGCGTCTGCGGGCAGTACTTCGCGCACCCGGAGGCGAGCTACTACAACATCGGCGAGATCAGCCGCGACCAGGTGGAGGACTACGCCCAGCGCAAGGGCATGGCCGTCGCCGAGGTGGAGCAGTGGCTCGGCTCGCGGCTCAACTACGATCCGGATGCGGAGACGGAGGAGCGGGCGGCGGTGGCGGCGTGAGGTGCGGAGCCGCTACCGCACGAACGTGATGCCATGCCGCTCCGTGATAGCCGCCACCTGCGCCGGGTCGGGCGGACCGGCCGGGAGCGCAGCCAGGGCCTCGAACATCGGCATCAGGCCGCCCGGCGCGATGACGAGCAGCATCCGCGCCGGCGCGTCGCCCGCTATGCGAAAGCCGTGCGGGACGCCGCGCGGCAGGTGCACGGCCGTCCCCGGCTCCGCCATTCGCTCTTCCCCTTCCACGGTGAAGGCAACGCGCCCGTCGAGGACGTAGAAGGTTTCGTCCTCGTGCTCGTGCATGTGCGGCGGCACGCCGAGGCCGGGATCGCCCGTGATCTCGACCAGCTCGTACCCGCCGCCCGTATCGGCGCGGCTGACGAGGACGCTGTGCGGAAGGCCAAGCACGTTCAAGACGATGCCGTCGCGTGCGGCGGTGCGCAGGGCGTGAGCGGCAGAAGAGGTGCGGGTTTCCATCGTTGTGGGAGGCTTAGGAGCGGGCTTGTGGCTGCTGCCAAACGGACGTTTCCACCATATGCGGGAATTGACCCTTAAACAGGTCATGCACAGACGGCGCGGCCATACTCGGCGTGGTTCATTCGTCAGGCCTTTTCAGCTACTCCGGGTAGGTGACGCTCAGGACGTTCCCGCCGGCAATGCTGCCAACGGATAGCTCGCCCGGTTCTCCGGAGCGCAGACCGCTCGCAAAGCTCAGCCCCTCCACCACCCGTCTCGATACGGCAGCCTTCGCGCGCTTTGAGCACCTGCCCACTCTCCGGCAGCCATCCGCTCTCTGGGGCGAATGGCGCAAGTTGCTGCGCGATCAGGTTCTCGTCGCGCAGGTCCACAGCCAGAGCAGTGAGCGCGGCGAACCCGTCCTGGCACACCGAGACGGTGCCCTACTGATCAACTTCGTAGATGCGCGCCGCGCCTCCGGGGAGGGGGAAGCCCGCGCGCGCTGGCGCAAACAAAAGCGTCGCGCGGCATAGACGATGTCCGTCGGCACGGCATTGAGCATCGGCGGGCCGACTTCCGCGGGGTTGGGCACGTCCGCGAACGCCGCAGAGAAGTTGAACGCGCCCGTCTGCGCGTCACGCCGGATGATCGCGTTTGCCGCCGCATCCACGATGTACTGATCCCCGCCGGGGCCGAAGGCCATCGCGTATGGGCTGGACTCGGCATAGCCCCGCTCGTTTACGACGGAAGCCCCTGACGTTGGCGACGACAGCGGCGTCGGCAGAGCCGACCGTGCCGAGGTCGTGGATCGTGGTGAAGCGTGCGGGTTGGTCATTCGCGGGCGAAAGCTGTAAAGCGCGTCCCTCAGGACGAGCAGCCGCTCTCGACCAGGCTCTCGTGCCCGTGCGAGACGGCGGCGCGGCGGAGGACGCAAGCGAGACGTGAGACCCGGCGCGGGACGTGAGGACCAAGGCCCGCGCGTCGCTCAACCGCGAGTCGGCGTCCCGTCGAAGGAGTCCACCGCACCTGTTGCCAGGCCGTACGCCGCGCCAACGGCGCTGAAGCGGTCGTCCCAGGCCGAGCTGCCTCGAGGCCGGCAGCGGGGCGACTCTGGCCGTTGCGCCTTAGACGCATGGCAGATGATCCATCCAAGCACATCTGGATGCTTCTGGAGGCGCTATTTGTTGAGAACGAGTCAGAACCGCTTTATTCAGGTCGGCCAATTTCGTGTGATTTAATGCCGAGGTAACGCCGCCGAGCAAAGTTGTGCTGTTATTTCTGAATCTAAACGAGTTTGTTTACACCGTAAAGCTGAAGAAAGTTGGCCTTGAAACAGCCTCAACACTTTAAGATGAGCGCGGCCGGATCGCCGTGACCGGCGCTTCTCCCCCCTCCGGTCTCCTACGTTCCGGGCCGTACGCTTTTAACGCTCCCCGCTCTGATGACTCAGCCTTTTCCCTCCATCTCCGTCATCGTCCCCGTGCACCGGGGCGGCGACGCCTTCCGCCGGTGCATGGACGGGATTGCCCGTTCGAGGCGCGCCGCCGGCGAGGTCATCGTCGTGGTAGACGGGGAGCCGGGCGAGGCGCTCCAAACGGCGGAGCGGCACGGCGCCCGGATCCTGCGCAACAGCACGGCCCACGGGCCGGCCCACGCCCGCAACCGAGGCGCCGAAGCGGCCTCCGGGGACGTGCTCTTCTTCGTCGATGCCGATGTGGTTGTGGAGCCCAGCAGCATCGCGCGCGTGGCGGAGCAGTTCGCCCGTGAGCCGGACCTCGCCGCCCTTATCGGCTCGTACGACGACGCGCCTGGAGCCGGCAACTTCCTCTCGCAGTACCGCAACCTCCTGCACCACTACACCCACCAGGCGGGGCGGCCCGAGGCCTCGACGTTTTGGGGCGCCTGCGGAGCCGTGCGCCGGGGGGCGTTTAGGGACGTGGGCGGGTTCGACGAGCGGTACCGCCGCCCGTGCATCGAGGACATCGAGCTGGGCTACCGGCTGCGGCAGGCGGGCTACGCCATCCGCCTGGTCAAGGACCTCCAGGTCAAGCACCTGAAGCGCTGGGAGGCCGGCAGCATGATCAAGACGGACATCTTCTCACGCGCTTTGCCGTGGACGGCGCTGCTTTTGGAGCGCCGCCAGCTGCCTAACGATCTGAACCTGGACACGGCCAGCCGCCTCAGCACAGCGGCCGTCTTCGCGCTTGCAGGCGCGCTTGCAGGTGCGCCTCGCCGGCCCGCGCTGCTTGGCCCCGCCGGCGGCGCCGCGCTCGCTTTGCTGGGCCTCAACAAAAAGATGTACACGTTCTTCTACCAAAAGCGGGGCCTGCGCTTCACCCTGCGCGTCCTCCCCTGGCACTGGCTCTACTACGCCTACAGCGGCGTCGCCTTCGGGGTCGGCCTTTTGCGCCATGCGCTGGGCCTTCGCGGCATCCCGGCACACCTCCGCCGGCCGGCCCCCCCGGCTCTTGCGCGCGCGTAGCCGTGCCGCGCCTCCTGCTCCGAACCCTGCACGTTGCACCGAGTATCCCTCCCTTCTACCGCCCCCGCACCACGCCCTCCCCTCTTATGCGTCATCCTTCCGCTAACGTCACCGTCATCGGTGCCGGGCCGGCCGGCCTCACGGCCGCCTACGAGCTGGCTAAGGCCGGGACCAAGCCCGTCGTGCTCGAGAAGTCAAGCCAGGTCGGCGGCATCGCCCGCACCGAGACGTACAAAGGGTACCGCTTCGACATCGGCGGGCACCGCTTTTACACGAAGGTCGGCGAGGTCGAGGCGCTCTGGCACGAGGTCATGGGCGAGGACTTCCTCGAAGTCAAGCGCCTCTCGCGCATCTACTACGACGGGAAGTTCTTCCTCTACCCCTTGAACCTCTGGAACACGCTCTGGAACCTCGGGCCGGTGGAGAGCCTCAAGATCCTCTTCAGCTACCTCAAGGCTAAGGTCAAGCTGCCCTACGACGAAGAAGAGAACCTGGAGCAGTGGGTCTCAAACCGCTTCGGGAAGCGGCTCTACCGCATGTTCTTCAAGACGTACACGGAGAAGGTGTGGGGCATCCCCTGCGACCAGATCCGCGCCGATTGGGCCGCGCAGCGGATCAAGGGCCTCTCGGTCAAGCGCGCCATCTTGAACGCGCTCTTTAAGAACGACAACGAGACCTCGCTCATCGACGAGTTCTACTACCCACCCCTGGGGCCGGGCCAGATGTGGGAGCGCTTTACCGAAGAGGTCGAGGCGCGCGGCGGCACCGTCGAGATGGAAACGGAGGTCACGGCCGTAGAGCACGACGGCCAGGGCCGCGTCGAGCGCGTCCGCGTGCGCGACGGCGAGGGCCGCGAGCGCGCCATCGAGGGCGAGCACTTCATCAACTCGATGCCGATCACCGAGCTGATCCACCGCCTCCAGCCCGCGCCGCCGGAGCACGTCATCGAGGCGGCCGAGCGCCTCTCGTACCGCGACTTCCTCATCGTCGCCCTCGTCATCGACAAGGCCGAGATGTTCCCGGATAACTGGATCTACATCCACAGCCCGGAGGTGGAGGTGGGGCGGATTCAGAACTTCAAGAACTGGAGTCCCCAGATGGTGCCGGACCTCTCGAAGACGTGCCTGGGCATGGAGTACTTTTGCAACAAGGGCGACGGCCTCTGGACCTCCTCCGACGGCGACCTCATCGCGCTGGCCGAGCGCGAGCTGCGGCGCATCGGGCTGGGCGCGGGCGCGCGGGTGCTCGACGGCACCGTCATCCGCCAGCCGAAGACGTACCCCGTCTACGACGGCACGTACAAGGAGCACCTGGGCACCCTCCGCGATTACCTGGCGCCGTTCGAGAATTTGCAGACGGTCGGGCGCGCGGGGATGCACCGCTACAACAACCAGGACCACTCCATGCTCACGGCCCTCCTGGCGGCCAAGAACATCCTGGGCGAGACGACGCCGAAGGGAACGCCGCACGACGTGTGGAACGTGAACGTGGAGCGCTCCTACCATGAGGACTTCACCGTGAAGGAGCAGGAGGAGAAAGAGGCGAAGCTGAAGGCCGCCCGCAACGGTGCCGAGGCGCGCGAGGCCGTCAGCGCGGCGGCGTAGAAGAAACGCACATCTCTTTTCTCGGACGGCGGCGCAAGCCCCCAAGCGGCCTCGCGCGTCCTGCGCGGTCCGGCTCGTGCGCGCCGCCGCCTATCCGTCTCTTCTCCCCTTTCCTGCAAGCCATGCCGCCGCTCGACGCCAACCACTTCCGCCGCTGGCTCGGCGCGTCGCCGGACGGCGCACTGCCGTCCGATGCGTCCGGGCGGCTGCTGGTGGTGTGTATGCACTTCGCGCGCACGTGGCACACGGGCGGCGTCCGGTGGCGTGCCTTCGCGCGCGACCTGCCGCGCCTGGGCTGGCACCTGGACGTCCTTGCCGCCGACCCGGCGCACGCCGCCGAGCGCTTTCCGAGCGATCCGCCGGCCTTTGGCGCCGGCGTGACGCAGCACCTGATCCCGCACCACCGCTGGGACGAGCGCGCGCGCCTCACCGCCCGCGACGCCTGGTGGCGCCTGCGCGACGGCCTTTCTTCTTCCGATGTGGACGACCCCTCCGAGAAGGCCGGCCCCGTCGATCCGGGCGACGCGCCCGTCTGGACGCTCGGCCAGCGGCCGGGGATCGCGCAGCGGCTCAAGGACGACCTCGTGGGCGCCGCCGAGCTGGCGCGCGATGCCGTGTGGACGGCGCGCGCGATGCGCCTGGCACGCAGGCTCGCCGGGCGGCACGACTACCGCGCCGTGATTGTCACCTCGCCCGTGCACGTGACGCACGCCGTGGGCATCGGCTTGGCGCGGCGCGGGGTGTCGTACGTGGCCGACTTCCGCGACCCGCTTTACTACGGCCGCCGCGACGACCTCACGCGCGTGGATGACGTGCACCGCCCCGTGTGGCAACGGCTGGAGAACGGCATCCTGCGACACGCTCGCCTCGCCGTGGACATCGCCGAGGGGGCGCAGCGCGCCGTGCTGGCCGATCTGGAAGCGCGCGGCCTCGGCAGCCTGCGCGCCACGCCGCGCCATTACATCCCTAACGGCTACAACGCTCTCGACGCACCCGAGCGTCCCGATCCGGACTGCTTCCGCGTGGCGTACACGGGATCGCTCCTGCCCTTCATGGACGTGCGCGTGGTGCTGGCCGCCTGCGGGCGCCTGCGCAAGCGCTACGGCCTCGGCCCGGAGTGCTTCCGCGTCTCGTTCATGGGCGTGGACTCGCACTTTAACGGCGTGCCTCTGAAAGGCTTGGCTGAGGCGTACGGATTGGGCGCCCACTTCGAGCAGGCCGGCCGCCGCCCAACCGAAGAGGCCGACGCCCTTCAGCAGCGCGCGGCCGTGCTCGTCGGCTTCGACAGCGTCATCACGCAGGGGCTGTGCATCCCCACGAAGCTGTACTTCTACGCCCGCACCTACGGCGACCTCCTGCTCCTGGGCAACCCGGCGGGCGCCATGGCGCTCGAGGCAAGCAAGATCGGCCAGCCCGTGCTCGACCCGGAGGACGCCGACGCCATCGACGGCGTGCTCGACCGCGCGTTTGGGCGCTGGCAGCGCGGCGCCTACGACGCGCCGCTCGACCCGGATGGGCTGTTCGACAGCCGCCGCTCGAGCATCCGGATGCACAACCTGCTCGCGGGCTTGGGCGCCCCGGCCGCTGTGCCCACCGCTCCTGCCTCGCCGCGCGCCGTCTCCGCTTAACCCGTCTCCGCTCAATCCGTACGCCGCCGTCTCGCTTCATGCTCGACCCGCGCAGCACCGCTTTTATCCGCCACTTCCTGACGGCGCACCCGCGCCGGACGGCGTTCACGGTGGTCCTGCTCCTCTTGGCTGGGATAGCCGAGGGCGTAGGCCTGATGGCCATGCTCCCGCTCCTGCACCTGGCCGTCGGCCCGGCCGAGAGCCAGTCCGGGACGCTCTCGCGCGTGGTGATCGATGCGCTCGAGATGGTGGGCCTCTCGCCCACGCTGGGCGTGCTCCTGGCCCTCATCGTGGCGGCGCTGCTTGTGAAGGGCGTGCTGCGGTGGATAGCCATGCAGCAGGTGGGCTACATCATCGCGCTCGTGAGCACGGAGCTGCGCCTGCGCCTCATCCGCGCCTTGACGCACGCGCGCTGGCTCTACTTCGCCCGGCAGCCGAGCGGGCGCCTCATCAACGCCGTGAGCTACGAGGCCAAGCGCGCGGCGGAGGCCTACCGGCGCGTGTGCTCCGCCTTCGCCGACGGCGTGCAGATGGTCATCTACTTCGTCCTGGCCTTTTTCGTGTCGTGGCCCGTGGCGCTGGCGGCGCCGTTCGTGGGCGTGGCCGTCGTCTTCGCCCTCAGGCGCCTCGTGCAGATGGGCCGCTCGGCCGGGTCGAGGCAGACGGGCGCGATGGAGCGGATGGTGGACCAGCTCGCCGCCCTCCTGCCCAACGTCAAGCCCGTGAAGGCGATGGCGCGCGAGGCCGACCTCACGGCCCTCATCGAAAGCGAGGCCTGGACCTACAACGAGGCGCAGCGCCTGAGCGTGCGCGCCAGCGAAGCCATGGACGCCTTCCGTGAGCCGATCCTCGTCGTCGTCATCGCCGCCGGCCTCTTCCTCACGCTCACCTACGGGCAGATCGCCTTCTCGGTGGTGCTGGCGCTGGCGGTGATCTTCTACCGGCTCATGATCCTCTTGGGCTTCATGCAGCAGAAGTACCAGTTCATGGTTCACGGTGAGAGCGCCTTTTGGTCGCTCATGGAGAAGATCCGCGAGGCCGAGGCCGCCGCCGAGCCAGCCACGGGCGAGCACGCCGCCCCGCTCCTGAATGAGGCGCTCACGTTCGAGAACGTGACCTTCGGCTACGGCGGCGAGGCGCCGACGGTGCGCGGCGTCTCGTTCACGGTGCCGGCCGGGCGGTTCGTCACCCTCATTGGCCCCTCGGGCGTGGGGAAGACCACGCTCGTGGACCTGATGACGGGCCTGCTCACGCCCCAGGAGGGCGCCGTGCGCGTGGACGGCCTCCCTTTGAGCGCCATCGACCGCACGGCCTGGCGCCGCCGCATCGGCTACGTGCCGCAGCAGAAGCTGCTCTTCAACGGCACCGTCCGCCGCAACGTCACCCTCGGCGACGAGTCGCTCTCCGACGAGGCCGTCGTCGAAGCGCTCAAGGCGGCGGACGCCTGGCCGTTCGTGAGCGAGCACCCGGACGGCCTCGACCGAAGGATCGGCGAGCAGGGCGCGCAGGTCTCCGGCGGGCAGGGTCAGCGGCTGATGATCGCGCGCGCCTTGGTGCACCGCCCGCGCCTGCTCATCCTCGACGAGGCCACCACCGGCCTCGACCCGGAGACGGAGCGGGCCATCTGCGAGACGCTGCGCGGATTGCTCGGCCGCCTCACCATCGTCGCCATCTCGCACCAGCACCGGATGCAGGACGCGGCCGACGTCGTCTACGAGGTCACCGGCCGCCGCGTAGAGCGCCGCGAGCCGGCGCCGGCCTCGTAACCCCGCGTCCTCGCCCGCATTCGCATCGGACCCTCCGCCATGAAAATCCACGCCATCACCTTCCTGCGCGATGAGGCCGACGTCGTGGCACACACGCTCCGCGCCGCCGCCGCTTGGTGCGACCACATCTACGTCGTGGACAACGGCTCGACGGACGGCACCTGGGCGCTCGTGCAAGAGCTGGGACAAGAGATCGAGGCCGTCGTGCCCGTGCGCCAGGACGAGCGGTCCTTTAGCGAGCCGCTGCGCGGGACCGTCTTCCGCGAATTCCGCAGCCGCAGCCGCCCCGGCGACTGGTGGTGCCGCCTCGACGCCGACGAGATCTACATCGACGACCCGTGCGTCTTCCTCGCCAAGATCCCCGAGCGCTACGGCACGGTCTGGAGCGCGCACTTCAACTTCTACTTTACAGACGAGGACGTGCGGCGCTACGAGGAGGACCCCGCCCGCTACGCCGCCGACGTGCCCCCGGCCGAGCGGCTGCACTACTACCGCAACACGTGGTCCGAGCTACGCCTCTTCCGCGACGACGGCCGGATGCGGTGGCCCGAGGACCGCGCCTGGCCCGCACCGATGGGCCGCGTCTACCCCGTGCGGATTTGGCTCCGGCATTACCAGTACCGCTCGCCCGAGCAGATCCAGCGCCGCCTGGACGTGCGCGCCGGCCTCATGCGCCGCGCCGAGAACTACAACTTCTTCCACGAGGTCCGCCCGAACTGGCAGGCCGCCGTGGTGGACCGCAACGCCACCGCGCGCGTGGCCGACCGAAGCCTGCGCCCCACCTGGCGCGAGCGCGTCGTGCCGGCAGCCAAGCTCGACTACGACGCCGGCGACGGGCGCCTCGTCCCCCGCCCGGACCTCATGCCCGACCTGCCGGCCTACAACCGCGAGTGGATGCACCACTCGCGCCCCGGCCGCCTGCTCCTGCGCCTGCGCGCGACGCCCGCCGCCCCCCTCGCCAAGCCGGTCCTGGACGCCGCCGGCTGGGCGCGCGACCGGCTTCACCGGCGCTCGTGAATTCGCTGCCATGCCCGACCCGCTCGTCTCCGTCGTTCTCACCACGTACAACCGCCCGACGCTCACCGTCGCGGCGCTCGAGTCGGCGCTGGCGCAGACGCTCGAAGACGTCGAAATCATCGTCGTGGACGACGGCTCGACGGACGACACGGCGGAGCGGCTGCGCCCGTACGAGGGGCGCATCCGGCTCATCCGCCAGGAAAATCAGGGCGTGGGCGCGGCGAAGAACACGGGCATCGAGGCCGCGCGCGGCGTCTACCTCGCCTTCCTGGACAGCGACGACTGGTGGCATCCCAAGAAGCTGGCCGTGCAGGTAGACTTCATGGAAAAGCACCCGGCCTGCGTCGGCTGCGTGGTGCCGTGGGCCGTGGCGCAAGGGCCGGACGCGATCGCAGGCGTCACGCCGCCCTTCGACAAAGCGGCCATTTGCGACGCAGCGAGCTTCATCCGCCGGCCTGCGCGCATCCTCTACCGCCACCTCTTCTGGACACCCTCAGCCATGCTCGTGCGCCGCGCCGCCCTGCACCCTACCGACCGCTTCGGCCTCGGCGCCGCCAACGACCACACGTTCAACCTGCACCTCTTCGCGCGCGGCCCCGTGGCCGTGGCCGGCGACCGGGTGCTCGCCTTCTACCGCGCCCACGCCGCCAACATCTCCAAGACGCGCCCGGACAACCACCTGCGCGGCCTGTGCGACCTGCGCCGCCTGGACTGGCCCGCCCGCCTCGCCGACGCGCCGCCCGGCTACCTCGATGATCTCCGCGCCTTCCTGGCCGACCGCGCCCGGAGCACGCTCGTGCGGATGCTCATGCACGGGGATCGCGCGCGCGCGTTGCGCCTCTTCCTCCAGGAGGCGCCGCACCTCCTGCGCAACGGCTTGGCCCTTTTCGTCCTGGCTTTCCCCGTCTTCTGGATGCTCCCCCCGGCCGCCGCACGCCGGTACTGGCGCGGTGAGCACGGCGCGCAGGAGACCGGCCCGGCGCCCGCACGCGCTGGAAGCCCATCCGCACGCCGCTCCGCAACAGCGGCGTGAGCAATTGCTTGATGAATGAGAACGACTCTGCAGGCTACGTTCCCCTCCTGGACAGGAGGGGTGCCGGTAGGCGGGGTGGTAGATGAGGGCTGGCACTCCGCCCTGAGCCGAGGTAGGGGCAAGGCGCGCCTTGCCCCTACGCCACCGTCCGAACGAAGCAGCAAGCCTGCCTTCTCCACTACCCCTGTGTCTCCTCCTGTTCAGGAGGGGAGCTTTTCCGATACGCAAAGCAGTCTCTGCAACCGCGCCCGCACCCCACCTCCCAGATTCTCACCCATGCCCCTATTCCGCCCCGACGTGATCGCCGCGCCGCCGCCGGTGCCGCTCTTCGACGTGCACGTGCACCTCGGCCCGAGCGACGCGGGCGACGAGGCCACCTACCCGCACCTCGGCGGCGACGAGTACCTGGCGGCGATGGACGCCGGTGGCATCCGGCACGCCTGCGCCTTTGCGCCCCTGCGCGAAAGCGGCTACCGCACCGCCAACCGCGCCCTGGCCGACTGGGCTGAAACCACCGGCGGGTGCGTGCTTCCCTTCGCTCGCCTCGGTGGCACGCGCGTCCCGCTCACGCAGCCGCACCTCTGGCTCCTGCGCCGCGCCATCCGAAAACGCCTGCGCCCGCACCCGCCCGACCTCGGCGCGCCGGACGACCTGCGGCGCTTCGCCGGCGTCAAGCTCCTCCCGCCGATGGACGGCGTGCCGGAGGACGACTTCTTTGCCGTGATGCGTGAGCGGCGGCTGCCCGTCCTCGTGCACGCCGGGCGGTACTGCCCGCCGCGCTGGATCGAGAAACACCTTTTGCCCAAGACGAGCGGGCCGCTTATTATTGCCCACCTCGGCGCCTTCCCGAACCACCCCGATCTGCTGCGCGACGCGCTCGGCGTGGCCGCCCGGCACGAGCGCGTCTACCTCGACACCTCGGGCGTGTGGGTGGCCGGCTTTCTGCGCGAGGCCGCGCGCCGCCTGCCCGAGAAGCTCGTCTTCGGCTCCGATGCGCCGCTGGCCCACCCACTCGTGGCCTGGCAGCACCTCGCCAGCGTCGTCTCGGACGATGACGCGCTCGAGCGCATCAGTCACCGCACCGCTCACGACCTCTTTTCCGCCTGACGTTTTTGTTTAGCATGGCCGATTCCTCTTCCGATTCTATCCGCTACCCGAGCGACGTGCGCCGGCTGCCCGTTGCCGCGCGCACGCTGGAGGCCGCCGTGCGCGGCGCGGACCGTCTCGCTGGCGGAGCGGCGGGGCGCTCACGCCCGCTGGCGCGGTGGCTGAGCGCGCACCACCTGTGGGGCCGTCTGCAAAGCGGCCCGCCACGCCGCCGCCCCGAAGGCAAGCTGCTCGTCCTCTCGTTCGACCTCGACTACCAGGCCGATACCGATGCGCTGCCGGCCCTCCTCGGCGTGCTCACCCGCTTCGAGGCGCCGGCGAGCCTGGCATCCATCGGCCGGCTCGTGGCGGATGATCCGGAGCCGTACCGCAGCGCTGTGGCCGCCGGACACGAGATCGTCAACCACACGTGGTCGCACCCGGACAACCCCGTCCTCAACCCCGATCAGGAGTTCTGGCACCTCTCGCAGGACGCGATGACGGAGGAGGTCGCCCGCGCGCAGGACGCCTTTGACGAGCACCTAGGCGTGCGTCCCACAGGCTTCCGCACGCCGCACTTCAAGGACGCGCCGCGGATGGTGGGCGCCCTCCGCCGCGTGCCGGAGATCACCTACGCCTCCTCGGCGCTCGCCACCACCTCGCCCACCGGCCTGCCCTATTTTCTAACCGAGCGCCCCCTGCTCGGCGACCGCAGCCACCTCGCTGATCCCGCCGACCCGGCTGACGCGACCGGCCTCCTCATGGTCCCGCTCACGCCGTGCCCGGAGCACCGCTGGGCGCCCTTCGACACGTGGCACGCCATCCGCCGCCCGTCCGATCCCGCACGCGGACAAGGCCTGCACACCCTGGATGAATACCTTGGCCTCTGGCAGAAGATGCTCCGCCGCGCCGCACGCGACGGCTTCGCCTCCGTCTACTTCGACCCGATGGACGTCATGCGCGACGCCGAGACGGAGGCCGTCTTCGCGGATTTGCTGGCCTACGCGCAAAGCGAAGGCTGGACGTTCGTCACGCTCGGCGACCTCGCCCGTCGCTGGCGCGCGCTGCTTTCCGGAGAAGGGTCCGGAGATGCGCCCGCCGACTACGCCGCCTCTTCCGCCGAGACCGCTTTGCCCCGTGCCTGACTTTTTCTCTTCCGAACGCCCACCCCCGGAGCCGGTGGTGCGCGTGCTGCACGTGGTGGAGGGCTGGCAGCCGGTGACGACGGGGAACGCCATCCGCAGCCTCGCGCTCGTGGAGGCGCAGGCGCGCCGCACCGGCCTCGCGCCGCACGTCCTCGTCAGCTCGCGGCAGCGCGCGTACGGCGTCGAGGCCGTGGAGCAGCCGGCGGGCGTGCCCGTGCGCGCCGTGCCGCCCTCGAAGCAGGAGCAGATGCTGCGGCGCGTGCGCCCCTTCTGGACGGACCGGCCGCACCTGACGCGCGCCGTCGCCCGCGCCGCCCGTGACGTGCGCGCCGACCTGATCCACGTGCACTGGAGCAGCGCCATCGGGCGCGCCGCGGCTTACGCCGCCGAAAAGGCCGGCTGCCCGTTCGTGGCCGAGGTGCGCTTCGACCTCGCGGGCGGGGTCATGAGCGAGAGCCTGCCCTTCGAGAGCCGCCTCGTCGAAAACCTCCTGCGCCGCTGGAACGAGCAGCACCTCGCCCACGCCGACGCCGTCATCGCCGCAAGCTATACGCTCGGCGACCTCGTGCGTGAGACGTTTCCGCACGCACGAGGCCGCCTCACTGTCATCCCCAACGCGCTTGACACCGACCTCTTCCGCCCCGGCCCGCCCCCCGCCGAGGTCGTGAGCGAATTGAATCTACAAGATAAGTTCGTCATCGGCTCCACCGGGTCGATGTACCACTACGAGGGGTTCGACGTGCTCATCCGGACGCTGGCCGATCTAAAGAAACGCCTGCCGCAGGTGCGCGGGCTGCTCATCGGCGATGGGCCGCGGCGGGCCGAACTCGAAGCGCTGGCCGAGCGTTTGGGCGCGCCCGTGACGTTCTACGGCCCCGTCCCGCGCGAGGCCGTGCGGCGTTGCTACCGGCTCTTCGACCTCTTTGTGGTGCCACGGCGCGACGTCTCCATCACCCGCCACGCCAGCCCCTTGAAGCTCCTCGAAGCGATGGCAAGCGCCTGCGCCTGCGTCGCCACCCCGATGGGCGACGTGGCGCACCTCCTCGCCGACGGACGCGGACGCCTCGTCCCGCCCGGCTCCGAAAGCGCCCTCGCCGAAGCCCTCGCCACGCTCGCTAACGACGGCGAAGCCCGCGCGGCGATGGGCCGGCACGCGCGCGCCTACGTCGAGGATCGGCCCTCGTGGGACGCCGCCGCCGCCACGCACGCGCGCCTCTACGCCGGCCTGCTCCGCCGCCCCGCTCCCCGCCAAGCCGCTTCCGACGCCGCATGAACCTCCTCATCACCGGCCACCCGCGCTCGGGCACGTGGCTCATGCACCGCCTGTGCGACTACCACCCCGACATCCGGGTGACGTACGAGCTGGGCCTCTACCGCACCCTCAACGTGCCGACGCCGCTCTACGCCCTCGGCATCCTGGGCCGGATGTGGGAGACGCGCTCGCGCCCCGTTCTCTCCGATGATGAGGGGCCGCGCGGCTGGCCGAAGTGGTTCAAGAACAACGGGCTCAAGCTCCGCTTCCTCGCGGGGATGCTCCGCCGCGCGCCCGTGCTCGTCCAGCCTGATGACATCGGCGCCGTCCTCGGCACGCTCTTTCCCGAGGCGCGCATGGTGGGCGACAAGTACCCGAACGCCGTCTTCAACCTGGGAGCCTACGCCCACCGCGGCGACGCGCTCAAAACGGTGGTCATCTACCGCGACGGGCGAGACGTGGTGGCCTCCTACCTGAACCTGCTCGCCAAAGGCTTCGACGAGGAGCCGGTGTTTGGCGCGCTCCGCTCACCAGGGGAGATCGCGCAGAGCTGGGTCGCGGCCATCGGCGCCATGCGCCAGCACGCGGGTGGCGTGCACGCGGTCCGCTACGAGGCGCTGATCCGGTCGCCGGAGGAGGTGCTGCCGGGCCTGGGCGCGTGGCTGGGCGTGGACCCCGCTGGCTTCCGGCGCGACCTCATCCGCCGCGGCAGCATCGGCGCGCACCGCGAGCGCCTCTCGCCCGAGCAGCTTGCCGAGGTGGAGCGCATCGCCGGCCCTACGCTTCGCTCGCTCGGCTACGACGCGGCGTGATCCGCTACGGCGCGTTGCTCTGTTTTCTAGAACTTACGCAGTTGCCTTGAATTCCCCCTTTCCTGCGGTAACCTTCGGTTTGAAGGGGGACAAAGGGGGATGTGGCGGACGGCGCCATCCCTCATTACATCCCCCTGGCCCCTTCAAAGGGGGAATCTTGATGCCATCGTTGCCTCAACCTATTTTCTTCCCGAAATCGTTCATCTGGCCGTATGTCTTCTCCCTCTTATCATCCATCCACCGCCGACCGCGTGGCCTTTGCCGTGGGCACGGGGCGGTGCGGCACGCGCTTTTTGGCGAGGGCGATGGCGCACCTCCCCGGCGTCGCCGCCTCGCACGAGCGCCACATCCTTGGCGACTCCTTCCACCGCTACTGCCGGTGGAACGCTTTGCCGGTAGACGAGCGGGGCTTTCTGAACGCGAAGGAGCGCGCCGTCGCGTCCGATCTGCAAAAGAGCCGGCTCTCCTTCGAGTCGAGCGCGTACCTTTCCCTGGCTGTGGACGTGCTCTACCGCGAGCTGGGCGCCAAGATCGTCCTCATGGTGCGCCACCCGGCCCCGACCGTCAACTCCATCGCCGAGAAGGGCTGGTACGCCGCCCCCTACGCCGTGGACGATCCGGATTTGGCGGCTGGGTATCAACAGCAGGACCACTTCCACCGCTTCTTCGCGCGCGTGGCGCCGCAGGGGGCGTTTTTCGAGACGTGGAACGGCCTGACGCCCGTGGGAAAGGCCGCCTGGTACTGGAACGAACTCAACACCCGCACGCTGACGCTCCTCGAAGACGTGCCAGAAGACCATTTCCGCGTCGCCAAGTTGGAGGAGATGACGTACGCGCGCTTTTGCGATCTGGCCGCGTTCCTGGGCGCGGAGGAGGTCATGAGCGAGGCGGCGTTCGCGGCGCTGACCGAGCGCCGGCCCAACGCCCTCTCGAAGTCGCGTCACGTCCACGACTGGACCGAGACGGAAAGGGCGGAGTACGAGCGCGCCGTGGCGCCGGCGGCCTCGCGCCTCGGCTACGCCTACGCCGTTGAGGACGCGCTGAGGATGCTGGGCGAGCGGCCCGACGACGCCTCGGACGCGGCGCGCCCCTCCCTCGCCGACCGCGCCGCCGGCTGGCTCGTCCACCTCAAGCGCAAGGCGACAGCCTCTTCCAGGCCGCCGCTCACGACGTCGGACTACACGGAGGTGCCGCCGCTTTGATCATGGCTTCCTTGCCTTCCGTCTCGCTCATCATTCCGACGTACAACCGCCCGGCTGCGCTGAGGGCGTGCCTCGAAGCCATAGCGCGGCTCGACTACCCGGCGGACCGGCTGGAGGTGATCGTGGTGGACGACGGCAGCCCGGCGCCGCTCGGCGAGGCCGTGACGCCCGCCTCCGGCGCGCTCGACGTGCGGCTTTTGCGCCAGGCGAACGCCGGCCCCGCCGCCGCGCGCAACGCCGGCGCCCGGCACGCCCGCCACGCCGTCCTAGCCTTTACCGACGACGACTGCCGCCCGCGCCCGGACTGGCTCCGCCGCGTCGTGGCGCCGATGGAGCGCTGGCCCGGCGCTATGACCGGCGGCCACACCGTCAACCTCCTGCGCCAAAACCCCTATGCCGAGGCCAGCCAGGCGCTTCTGACGTACGTCTACACCCGCCTCAACACCGATCCGTCCAACGCGCAGTTCCTCACGAGCAACAACATGACCGTGCCGCGCGCCGACTTCGAGGCGGTGGGTGGCTTCGACGAGAGCTTCCGCGCTTCTGAGGACCGCGACCTCTGCGCCCGCTGGCGCCAAGGCGGACGACGCATCGTGTACGTGCCAGAGGCCGTGATGGGCCACGCGCACCGGCTTACGCTCGGGCGGTTCTGGCGGCAGCACGTCGGCTACGGGCGCGGGGCGTACCACTTCCACCGCCGTCACGCCAGCCGCGCCGAGGCGAACGGGGGCCGCGCCGCGCGCGTCCCCGCCTCGGCGCACTCGGGAGCGACGTACCTCGGCATGGCGGCGCATCCGTTTCAGACGCACGACGGGAGCCACGCGGCGTTGCTCGCCGGGCTGATCGCGTTCTCGCAAGCCGCCAGCGCGTACGGGCTGGCGAGCGAGGCGCTGCGCACGTCGTAGGAAAACGGCCGCGCCGGGGCGAGGCTCACGTCTCCGCCTCTTCCAATAGCCGCTGCCCCGCCTGCACGAGCGCTTTGCCGAGGAGGTGCATCGGCGCCTTGGCCGGGCCGTAGCGATCCAGCATGGCGCGCACGCGGCCAAAGGGCTTCTGGTAGAGCACCTCGAAGCGGCGCCACGTTTGGTAGACGGCCGGGACCTCGAAGCCGTCGAGGAGCCGCACGGCGTCCTTGGCGGTGAGGGCGCCGGGCGCGAGCGGCGCGCGCTCCTCCATCCTGGCCATCTGCAAGAGCGTCGTGAGCGCGTCGGGGAAGAGCCGGCGGTCGATGCGGATCTCCCCCTCGAAGATGCTGCGCGTGCGGAGCGCCCACGAGGCCACGCGCAGGTCGGGGTCGCACGCGGCCTCGGCCTGCCAGTGGCGGGCGGCGTACTGCTTTAGGTCCTGCGCGTGCTTCTCCGTGTGCACGAGCGCCTTGCGGAAGACGTCCACGTAGAACTGCTCGAAGTCGTGCACACCCACGACGGTGCTGCCGTAGTGCAGGCTGTGGCCGCGCGCGATCATCTGCTCCTTTACGTGCGTGTCCGGGCGCAGGGCGGCGTCGGTGATCTCGGCCTCGCGCAGCACCTGGCGTAAGAGGCCCGTGCGGTAGAGCAGCACGCCCGCCGTGCGGTAGTGGCCGAGGAGCTTGTCGGCCACGCGGCCCTCGGCGCAGAAGACGCTCCTGGGCTGCGCCTCGGCCTCGCGCACGAGGTCGGCGATGCCGCCGGGGCGCAGCAAGACGTCGGCGTCGAGGAAGAGCGTCCACTCCAGCCCGGCCTCGAGGCCAACCTCGAACCCGCGCCGCACGGCGCGGCTGGCCGGCCGCTCGCTGATCTCGGTGACGTGCCCGGCCGCGACCTGCCCTTCGGCGATGCGGCGGCACGCCTCCGTCGTGCGCTCGCCCACCGTGCGGATGACCACGAACACGCTGCCGACGGTCTCCTCACGACGAACGGTGCGGGGGTCGGTCTTGCTGCGCGCGGCGGCTTCGTTCGGCATCTTCTTCGTCACGTTCTTCGTTACGGGCTGCGGCGTTGACACGTTGGAGGGAGCACGTCCCGTTAGCGAGCGGGCGGACGGCGCCCTGGAAGGCTACGTGCGCGTAGCCTTTCCATCAGCTGATAAGGGTTCCGGCAGACAAGGGTTCTTTCCTGGCCGGCCGCCTCGCCCGGCGGCCAGGAAGAATCCTCACCGCTCTTCCTGCGTCGTCATCCGATGCCGCACCGAGTCGGCGTCGCGGACGCGGCGGTAGAGCGCGAACTCGCCCTCGGAGAAGAGGAGGTCGAACCGGCCGGGCTGCTCTTCTACCAGGCGCTCCACCTGCTCCACCTGCGCCTCGCCCCACGGGACCGACTGCGGCCCCACGATCACGTACTCGGCCCCGATGCGGTCCGCGTAGCGCCACAGGGCCAGCGAGTCGGCCGAGTGCGCGGCCGAGACGTGGCGATCAGTAAAAAAGGCGTACTGACGCGGAAAGGCGGCCACGAACACGTCGTCCGGCGCCGTGCGCGCGTCCACGTAGGCGTAGAGGCGCTGCGCCGCAGGCCCGTCAAAGACGGCGGGGATTGGCCCGAAGTCGAGCGTGGTGTACCGGGCGGTGTACGTGCCGGCCACGAGCGTCAGCGCCACCGCCACGAAGGCCATGCGCGCGCGGCGGCCTAAGCGCGCCTCGAGGTGCCGCCCGGCCCAGGCCGCGCCCAGGAAGAGGTAGAAGAAGTAGAGCGGGATGAGCGGGATCAGGTAACGTATCTTGCCGAAGGGCCACGGCAAAAGCGCCAGCGCGTACCCCAGGAAAAACACCTCGGTAAGCCCCGCACGCCGCACGCGCTGCCCGAAGCCCACCGCGAAGAGTGGCAGCGAAAGGAGGAACAGCGCGTGCTGCACCGGGCGGGCGTAGCCGTTGGCCCAGAGCGCGTCCACATTCCTGGCGTACCCGACAAGGCGGACGTACACGCGCCGGCCCGTCTGACCGAGCCGGTCGAAAAACGCCTCTTGAACGAGCTGGTCGTACCCGGACGCCCCGGCCCCCGGCGCCGCGAACAAACCGAGAAGCGCCCGCCCCCCGTAGAAGACGACGCCCGCCCCGATGACGATGAGGAGGACCGGGCTAAGCCGGCGCGTACGAAGCACGTCATAGGCCAGGAAGCACGGCAGCAGAATCAGCCCCAGGGGGCGTATGGCCGCTGTGTAGTACACGCACGCGGCCAGGAGAAGCGCCCACCCCACCATCCGCCGCGCGTTGGCGGCCTCGCGCTGCGCCTTTCGGTAGAGGAGCAGACTCAGGTACGCGAAGAGAAGAAAGGGCACATCCGACATCACCGTCGGCGCCCTTTCCCAAAAGAACGGGTGCAGCCCGATGACGACGAGGAGCGCGCACAGCGGCCCGAGCGGCAGGTCGTCCTTGAAAAGCTGCGCCGCCACGAAGAGCGCCCCCATCAGCAGGACGATCATCGCCACTTTTAGCACAAGCACGTTTACGCCAAACACCGCGATAAGCGGGGCGAGCAGCAGCGGATAGCCGGGCGGGTAGGCCTTTGGAGCGATAAAGTTGTACGGGTTCTGAACGTACCCCGTGGCCGCGTAAGGCTCCCCCTCGGCGATGTTCTGAGCGTGTTGCACGTACGCCGGCACGTCGTCGAACCAGGAGAACCCCGGCCGCAGCGTGGCGAGGTGGAAGACCGTAATGCCGAGCAGGACGGCCACCAAGACCAGCGTGTAGCCACGGCGCGGCGCAAGCCGTAGTCCGGCCTGCCAAGGACGCGGCGTAATGGGGGCGGGCATGGGGTGGCGGCTCTGAAAAAACGTTCTGCTTGGTGACCGGCAAAGCGCTTTGCCGGCGCCATGCGCTCTCTGTGCAACCTCCTTGGCGCAGAGGCGCCGCAGGCTACGCCCGCTTGTTAATCGGCTGCTTGAGGTGGAAGCGGAGGCCCTTACCCGCAAGCGGCTCGTCCGGGAAGCGGGGGATGACGTGCAGGTGCGCGTGCGGGATTTTTTGGCCCGCCACCTCCCCGCAATTCCAGCCGACGTTGTAGCCCTCCGGCGCGAAGACGTCGTCGAGGTGCGTTTTTGCTTTGTGCAGCAGCTCGAACGTGGCCGCCCACTCCTCTTCCGTCAGGTCGAAGACGGTGGCGCGGTGCGCCTTGGGAACGATGACGGCGGCGCCTTCCAAGACGTCCTGCGCCTTGCGCAAGAGGCGGCAGTGCGCGTTCTCGAGGAGGACGTGCTGCGCGTCGTGCGCGTCGGGGTGGCAGAAAGGGCAGGACATGAGCAGATGAACGGGTAAAATGGCAAAGCCTCTGCGCACTCTTTAACAAGATTATGCGTATTCTGACAGCAGCGCGCAACGGCCACCCCGACCGAAGTTGAGCACGATGGAAACGCAGACGGATGTAAAGACCGAGCAGGACGGTGAAGTAGCGGACGACCTACGAACGCCGGGGATCGAAACCCTGACGCCGCACCGCAAGAAGTTTGGCACGTTTGGCGGCGTGTTCACGCCCACGCTCCTTACCATCCTGGGCGTGATCATGTATCTGCGCGAGGGCTGGGTCATCGGGAACGCCGGCATCCTGGGCGGGCTGGTCATCATCCTGCTCTCGTTCCTGATCACGACGTTCACGGCGCTCTCGATGTCGTCGATCACGACGAACATCCGCATCGGGGCTGGCGGCGCGTACGCCATTGTTTCGCAGTCGCTGGGGCTGGAGGTGGGCGGGAGCCTCGGCATTCCGCGCTACCTCTCGCAGGCGCTGGCCGTGACGATGTACATCTTCGGCTTCCGCGAGGGGTGGCTGTGGGTCTTCCCCGAGCACTCGGCGCTGTTGGTGGACTTGGTGGCGTTCCTCTTGCTCTTCGGCATCGCGTACAAGAGCGCGGACTTCGCCATCAAGGTGCAGTACGTGATCATGGCCGTCATCGTCGGCTCGTTCGTCTCCATCGGGCTGGCCGCCTACAACGGCTCGATGCAGTACCCCGTCACCAACGTCGGGCTGTGGGGCGGGTTCGCCGGCTCGCCGGAGAACGACTTTTCGGGAACGAGCTTCTGGATCGTCTTCGCCGTCTTCTTCCCGGCCTCTACCGGCATCATGGCCGGGGCGAACATGTCGGGCGATCTGAAAAACCCGCGCCGCGCCATCCCGATTGGGACGATGGCGGCCATTGGCGTAGCCCTCGTGATCTACCTCGTGCTGGCGTACTGGATCGCGCGCTCGGCCACGCCCGAAGAACTCGTCTCGAACTACTACGTGATGATCGAAAAAGCGTACTGGGGGCCGGCCGTGCTGGGCGGCCTCCTGGGCGCGTGCTTCTCCTCGGCGCTCGCCTCGATTGTGGGCGCCGGGCGCATCCTGCAGGCGATGGGCGACCACCGCGTTGTGCCGAAGAGCAACTGGCTGGCGCGCCTGACGCCCGCTGGCGAGCCGCGCAACGCCATGCTCGTCACCGGCGCCTTGGTCGTCGGCACGCTGATGCTGCGCGACCTCAACGCCGTGGCGCCGCTCATCACCATGTTTTTCCTGATCACGTACCTCATGCTCAACGCCGTGCTCTTCATCGAGCAGAGCCTGGAGCTGGTGAGCTTCCGCCCGCTCTTCCGCGTGCCGAGCTACGTGCCGCTCGTCGGCCTCATCGGCTCGCTCTTCGCTATGTTCATCATCAACCCGACGGTGAGCCTGCTCTCGATTGGCGTGGTGGTGGCCTTCTACGCGCTCCTGACGCGGCGCCATCTGAACGCGCCCTTCGAGGACGTGCGCAGCGGCCTCTTCGTCTCCCTGGCCGAGTGGGCGGCCAAGCGCGTGGGCGCCATGCCTGCGATGCAGGAGCGCGCCTGGAAGCCCAACCTCATCATCCCCGTGGAGGACACGCGCGCGCTGCGCGGCACCTTCCTCATGATCCGCGACATCACCTACCCGCAGGGGTCGGTCAAGATCATCGGGCTGGGCGAGCGTGGCCTCTCGGATGAGGATGCCAACCGCCTCCTCACGCTCACCTCCGCCTTTGAGAAGAAGGGCATCTTCGCCTCCTGGACGGTGATTGACACGGAAAACCGCGTGGAGGGCTTCGTGGCGGGGATGCAGGCGCTCAGCGGCGCCTTCTTCCGCCCCAACACGGTGTTCCTCTCCATGCCTGCGTCGCCGGAGCAGGAGGCGAGCCACCGCCGCATCATCGGCGAGGCCAGCCGGCAGCGGCTCGGCACGCTGCTCTACGCGCCGCACCCGCAGGCGGCCTTCGGCCAGCATCAGACGATCAACGTCTGGATTCGGGATCGCAGCCCGGACTGGGAGATCTCGATGGACATCGGCAACCTCGACCTCTCGATCCTCACCGCGTACCAGATCAAGCGGAACTGGAACGCGCAGATCCGCCTCATCACCGTCGTGCGCGACCTCGACGAGAAAGGGGCCGCGCGCGCTTTCCTCGAACAGCTCGTGGACCTCGGGCGCTTCCAGGACACGAGCGTGGTGGTGAGCGCGAGCGATTTCTCCCAGTTCGCCGAGCGCGCCCCGCAGGCCGACCTGAACCTCTTCGGCCTTTTGTCCGATCCGGATTTCGACTTCGCGCGCCGCATGGTCGAGGCCACGCGCTCGACGTGCCTCTTCGTGCGCGACTCGGGCCGGGAGAGCGCTTTGGCTTAGGCGGCCTGGAAAGCGGTCAGATGTAGCGCACCTGATTTTGCATCTCCCCGGCCGTCACGTGGTTGAGGATTACCCGAAGCCGGCGGGCGATCTCGTAGGGTGAGCGGCGGACGGCCAGAAAGATGCCGTGATGCGTCCTCGCCGCTTCCGCGCATGCTGCTTGAGCGAGCGCCTCAAAGTCCGCCCGGTTGTGCGTGAGGATAGCCCGCTCGTGACGGCTGGCGTGTGCCAACTGCTCCTCATCGGTCGCGCCGAGTTGGCCCGCCGCCTGCGTCGTCGTCGCCTGAAATCCGTAGGCTTGCATCAGCTTCGCCACGAGCACGTCAACGTCTTCATCGAGGTAGAGGTTGACGAAGAGCCGGCTCATCCTTCGCGCACCAGCGGATCAACCTCGTCGTCGTCGATGCGGTTGCGTGCGATGTGCTCGTTGATCTCGCGGCGATGGTCGCTGTAATAGCTCAGCGCGTCGAACACCTGCGCGAGCGTCAGATGAGGAAGCCGGTCAGGGACTTCCTCGGGCGCAAGTCCCTGCCGCCACAGTTCGACGATGGCGCGCACAGGCGTCCGCGTGCCTGCGATCACGGGTTCACCGCTCAGGATCTGCTCATCGCGGACGACGTAGCGATGCTTCGTTGCCTGTGCCATGTCATTGCCGTTGTGGTCCCAGGGTGTCGCAGATGCACAACGCCCGCCGGAATGGCGAAGTTCGACGCGGGGCGGGTGAAGCAGGGGCGTATCGCAATACGCTCCCACGCGGCCTTCGAGGATCGGCGACATGAGGGCGTGAAAAGAACGTCTGCGCTTTGTGATTGAGGGCGCCTCTGCCGCATCTTGCAACCGCGTGCGCGCGCCTCTCCCCTCCCGCCCCCTCCCGATGGAAACGCCCCACCCCGCCAACGCGGACGCCCCGGCCGGCGACGCCGCCGAAGGCACCGAGTCCATCGACGAGAGCAAGCCGGAAGGCGGCAAGGAGAACGGCGACGCCAAGGACCGGCACCGCGCCTTTGGCACCTTCGGCGGCGTGTTCACGCCCACGCTGCTTACGATCCTGGGCGTGATCATGTACCTGCGCGTGGGGTGGGTCGTCGGGAACGCGGGGATCGTCGGCGGAGCGCTCATCATCGGCCTCTCGTTCGGGATCGCCACGCTCACGGCGCTCTCGATGGCGTCCATCACGACGAACATCCGCATCGGGGCCGGCGGCGCGTACGCCATTATCACGCAGGCCCTCGGCCTCGAGGTGGGCGGGGCGGTGGGCATCCCGCGCTACCTCTCGCAGGCGCTGGCTGTGGCGATGTACGTCTTCGGCTTCCGCGAGGGGTGGCTCGCGTTTTTCCCCGAGCACCCGGCGTTTCTGGTAGACCTCATCGTCCTCCTCTCGCTTTTCGGCATCGCCTACCTCAGCGCCGACCTGGCGATCAAGACGGAGTACGTGATTATGGCGCTCATCGCCGGCTCGCTCGTCTCGGTGGGGATCGCGGCGGCGACGGGGTCGATGCAGTACGAGGCCACGCAGGTGGGCTGGTGGGGCAGCTTTGCCGGATCGCCGGAGAACGACTTCTCGGGGACGGACTTCTGGCTCGTCTTTGCCGTCTTTTTCCCGGCCTCGACGGGGATCATGGCCGGGGCGAACCTCTCGGGTGACCTGGCCGATCCGCGCCGCGCCATCCCCGTGGGGACGATGGCGGCCATCGGGGTGAGCCTGGTCGTGTATCTGCTCTTGGCCTACTGGCTGGCGCGCTCGGCCACGCCCGAAGAGCTGGTCTCGAACTACTACGTGATGGTGGACAAGGCCTTCTGGGGGCCGGTTGTGGTGGCGGGCCTCCTCGGCGCGTGCTTCTCTTCGGCGCTGGCCTCCATCGTCGGCGCCGCGCGCATCTTGCAGGCGATGGGGAACCACGGCATCGTCCCCGCCTCGGAGAAGATGGCGAAGCTGACCAAGAAGGGGGAGCCGCGCAACGCCATGCTCGTCACCGGCGCCATCGTCTTCGCGGCGCTTTTGTTGCGCGACCTCAACGCGCTCACGCCGCTGATCACGCTCTTCTTCCTGATCACCTACCTCATGCTCAACGTGGTCTTGTGGATCGAGCAGCGGCTCGGGCTGGCCTCGTTCCGCCCGCTCTGGCGCGTGCCGCGTTGGGTGCCCATCGTCGGGACGCTCGGCTGCGTGGTGGTGATGTTCATCGTGAACCCCGTCTTCAGCGTCGTCTCCATCGTCGTCACGGTGGGGTTCTACGTGCTCTTGGTGCGGCGGCACATGAACGCGCCGTTCGAGGACGTGCGCTCGGGGCTGTTCGTCTCCCTGGCCGAGTGGGCCGCGCAGAAGGTGCGCCAGCTCCCCGACATGCAGGAGCGCGCCTGGAAGCCGAACCTCTTGGTGCCCGCCGAGGACGTGCGCGCGCTCAGGGGCGAGTTCTCGATCTTGCAGAACATCGCCTCTCCGCGTGGCTCGGTCAAGCTCGTGGGCCTTTCTACGAAGCAGGACTACGAGGAGCTTTCCGAACGGATCGACGACCTGGCGTACGCCTTCCGCGAGCGCGGCGTGTTCACCTCCTGGACGGTGGTGCAGGCGGGGGCCTTTGCAAGCCGGGACGCCACGGACGAGGAGGCGCCGGACGAGGCGTTCGCCAACGGCCTCATCGCCACGATGCAGACGTTGCGCGGCACGTTCTTCCGCCCCAACATCGTCTTCCTCCCGATGCCCGGCTCCGAGACGCGCGGGCGCTCCTACGCCCGCGTCATTCAAGAGGCCGACCGCGAGGCCATGGGCGTCCTCCTGCACGCGCCGCACGAGATGGCCGGCCTGGCGCGGCGCGAGCGGATCAACGTCTGGATCCACGACCGCAGCCCGGACTGGCAGATGAAGAGGGACATCGGCAACCTCAACCTCTCCGTCCTCATCGCCTACAAGCTCAAGGCGAACTGGAACGCGCGGCTGCGCTTCATCACCGTCGTTGAGGACAAAGACGAGATGGACGCCGCGCGCGCTTTCCTGGAGCAGCTCGTGGACCTCGGGCGGATGCCGGACGCGCGCGTGATGGTCGCCGCCGGCGGCTTCGAGGAGTACCTCGGGCGCGCCCCGCAGGCCGACCTCAACATCTTCGGCCTCGAGGAGGAGCCGGACTTCGATTTCGTGCGCCGGATGCGCGAGACCACGCGCGCGACGTGCCTCTTCGTGCGCGACTCTGGGATGGAGAGCGCGCTGGCTTAGGGCGGCGAGTGGTGAGTGGTGAGCAGGGCACCGGCGTTTGCGCTCGTGAGTAGCAGCGTGCCGTTCGTGGCGCGAGGATGCCATTCGCGGTGTGGCCTGAATCTTCGCACGGGAGGCGCCATACCAAGCCTCAACGCCGCCTCTCCTCGCTGCCACGCCCCGCTTCCCGCTTTCCGCGACGCCCCCGCCGATGAAGTCCCCCGCTCTGCTGCTGCTCCTCGCTCTTCTCCTCACGCTCCCGGCGCAGGCGCAGGACCGATCCGGGCGGCGCGGCGGCGGGCAGAGTGCCCCGCGCGGCACCGTCAGTGGCACCGTCGTGGACGCGGAGACGGGCGAGGGCATCCCCTCGGCCACGGTGGCGCTCCGGAGCGCGCAGGACTCCAGCCTCGTCACCGGCGCGATCACGCAAGGCGACGGCTCGTTCGCCATCGAGAACATCCGGCCGGGGCGCTACTACGCGCGCCTGAGCTACGTCGGCTACGCGCCCGAAACCGTTTCGGATATGGAGATCAGGCGGGGGCAGCTCACGGCCGACCTCGGCGAGATCGCCCTCGCGGCGGACGCCTCGGAACTGGACGAGGTCGAGGTCGAGGCCGAGCGCGACTTTGTCGAAGTGGGCCTCGACAAGAACACGTACAACGTGCGCGACCAGCCCACCACGGCGGGCGGCTCGGCGCTGAGCGTCTTGGAGACGATCCCGTCCGTCGCCGTGGACATCGACGACAACATCAGCCTGCGCGGGAACGAGAACGTGGCGATCTACCTCAACGGCAAGCCCGCGCCGATGACGGGCGAGGCGCTCTCAGGCTTCCTGGCCGGCCTCCCGGCGGACGCCATCGCGCGCGTGGAGGTCATCCCCAACCCCTCGGCGCGCTACGAGCCGGAGGGGCTGTCGGGCATCATCAACATCGTTTTGGCGCAGGACCAGGGCCGCGGCTTTGGCGGCAACGTGAGCCTCAGCGCCGGGACGCGCGGGCGCTACAACGCCTCGGCGAGCACGCACTACGGTGAGGGGCCGTGGAGCTTTTTCGGCAGCTACGGCCTGCGCTACGGCGAGCGCGAGCGCGACGGGACCCGCTTCCGCGAGAACCGCTTCCGCGACCCGCTCACCTACCTCGACGAAGACCTCGACGGCGCCTCCGGCCGCCTCTCGCACACGCTCAACACGAGCCTCGACTACCGCCTTTCGGAAAAGAACACGCTCTCACTGAGCGCCATCCTGAGCCGCCGCGCCGGCGACGAAGACGCCTCCACCACCTACGCCGAACTCGACGCCGACCGCGACCCCACCCTGCGCTACCTCCGCTCCACCGACGGGGACGGGACGGACACGGGGATGGACTACCGCCTCTCGTTCAAGCGCGTCACGAAGCCTTCCGAAAACGAGCTTTCCATCGAGGCGCGCTACGAGCAGGAGTGGGAAAGCGAGACGGAGCGCTTTGCCGAGGAACTGCTCGACGGCATCGGCGGCGCCGCGCTCGACGAGGAGCAGATCACCGAGGAAGACGAGACCTCGCAAGAAGCCTCGCTCCAGGCCGACTACGTCCGCCCCCTCGGCGGCGCGCTGCGGATGGAGACGGGCTACAAGGGCGAATGGGAGCGCTTGGAGAGCCGCTTCTTTTCGGAGACGTTCAACCCCGGCGCGGGCGTTTTTCTGCCGGACGTAAACCTCAACAACCGTTTCAACTACGACGAGCAGATCCACGCCGCCTACGGCATCCTGAGCGGCGAGCGGGGCCTCTTTGGCGCGCAGGTGGGCCTCCGGGCGGAGCGGGCGCTCACGACGTTCGACCTCGAGACGACGGGCGAGGACTTCGGCAACGACTACTTCAGCTTTTACCCGAGCGCCTTTTTCACCTTCAAGCCGACGGAGCGCCACACCGTCAAGCTCTCCTACTCGAAGCGCGTGGACCGGCCCTCGACGTGGCAGCTCAACCCCTTTGGCGACCTCACCGATCCGACTTCGCGGCGCGTGGGGAATCCGGCGCTCGACCCCGAGTACACGCACGCCTTCGAGGCGGGCTACACGCACCTCGGCGATGCCTTCACCATCTCGGCCACGCCGTACTACCGCCACACCGTAGACGCCATCTCGTGGAGCGAGCGCCTCACCGACGAAGGGATCACCGTCGTCACGTTCGAGAACTTCGCCACGCGCGACTCCTACGGCCTCGAACTCATCGGCTCAGCCACGCTCTTTAGCAAAAGGCTGCGCGCGAACGGCAGCTTCAACGCCTTCCGCAGCGTCACCGACGGCTCGAACGTGGACACCGACTTCACGAGCGACGCCCTGAGCTTCATGACGCGGCTCTCAGCCACCTGGCAGGTGCGGCCCGGCCTCGGCCTCCAGCTCTCGCAGTTCTACCGCGCCCCGCACGACATCCCCGGCGGGCGCATCGAGGCGTTCACGCGGACGGACCTCGCCCTCAAGCAGGACCTCTTCGGCGGGCGCGGGAGCCTGAGCTTGAGCGCGAGCGACGTCTTCGACCAGATGGGCTTTTCCCTGGAGCGCGAGTCGGACCAGTATTACCAGACGTTTAGCCGCGACTTCGACGCGCAGGGCCTCCAGCTCAGCTTCCAGTACAACTTCGGCCAGGAGGACAAAGGCCGGCGCGACCGGCGGCGCGGCGAGCGCGGCGGCGAGGAGATGGACGAGGACGTGCAGATGCAGTAGAGGGAGGAGGAAACAGTTGAGGGCGCGCGCGGGATCGGCAGTTGGCCGCTCGCTGGCGCCATTGTTAAAAGCTGGCAACTGGCTTTTTTACGCGTGATCTGCGCGGCGGGTGGCGGGTAGGCAGAAGGCACGCAGCCTTTCTCAGCAAACACGACCGCCCTCGCTATGGCCCAAGAAACCGATGAGCAAAAGGAGCTTCGACAGGAGTTCTCGGACCTCGTGAACATGCAGCCGAAGGAGTTGGAAGACTGGCTCGACACGGAGCTGTCGAAATCCGTCGGGCAGGGATCGGACAGCGGCGAGTCCACGGGGCACCAGTCCGGCCGGCGCATCGTCGAGATCCAGCGCAAAAACAAGGACGAGCTGACGGAGAGCGACTACGACCACATGAAGAAGGTGCGCGCGTACATCAAGCGGCACCTGGGCCAGCCGCCCTCCGGCAACGTCGCGGACACGACTTGGCGCTACTCGCTGATGAACTGGGGCCACGACCCCTGCAAGTCCGACGACCACGACTGCTGATGACGCCCGCCGTGCGGCGGGGACGACGGACGATAGACGGCGGACGACGCAGCTTCTTATCGGTCGTCGCTCGTCATCCGTCGCTCGTCAACACCGCCCTCGCCCATCGCCGGGGTGCCGACCTTTTCGCGCACGTCGCGGCGGAGGGCGCTTACCTCCTCTTCGAGCGCGTCGTGCTCGGAGGACGCCTCGGCAAGGGTGCTCTTCTCGTCCTCGACGAAGGAGCGGTAGGGGCGCACGGCGTTGCGCAGCTCTTCGAGCGCGCGGTCGATCTCGCGGTCGAGCTGCCCGGTGAGCGCCTCGCGGACGGCGGTGCGCAGCTCCTCAGCGCGGGCGCGGAACTCGGTCTTGGCTTTGGCGCGCTGGCGTGGGAGGACCGTGAGGCCGGCCACGCCCATGACGCCGGCCGTGGCCAAGCCGAGGCCGCCCAGGACATCGGCCGTGGTGGAGAGGGCGAGGAGGCCGGAGAGGAGGCCCAGCCCCGCCGCGCCGATGCCGGCGGCCTGCACGATGCCCGTGGCGTCGTGGACGTTCTCTAAGATGCGCCTAGCCTCGGCACGCACGTCGTGGCGCTGGATCTTACGCTCGGCCTCGCGCATGATCGTGCGCTGGACCTCGGCGCGGTTGTACGTGAAGTCGCCCTCGAGGCGGTTCTCGGGGCCGGCGGCGCGCATCCTTTCGGTGAGGCGGCGCAGCGTCTGCCGCTCCAGGCGCAGGGCGCGGCCCGTGAGGTCGTCCACGGCCTCGGTCACGTGCCGGTCCATCTCCCCTTGCGTGTCGCGCAGGACCTGCTTCTCGAACTCCTCCTTGAAGCGGTCCCGGTCTCTGAGCAGGCCGATCTTGCTCACGCGGATGGTGTCGTCGAGGAACTGCACGCCGCGCCGCTCCATCTCCATCAGGAGCGCGTCTACCTCGGCGAGGTGGCGGCCGTAGCCGCTCTGCAGGTCGGCGCGGACGGCGTCGATCTCCTCATCGATGGCGGCGAGGTTTCCTTCGTCGTCCTGGAGGGTGAGGCGGCGCTCTTCGAGGTCGCGCCCGAAGCGCTTTAGGATGCGTCCGGCGGCGGTGAGCGGGGCCGTGAGCTTGAGCGCGAGGCGCTCCGGCCCGGCCAAAGTCTCGGTGATAAAGGCTTCGAGCGGGCCGAACCGGCTTTTTTCCCAGAGCGCATCGTCCTCTTCCTGCTTGGCGTCGAACGCCTCCGCCGCGCTCACGGCAAACACCTGCGGGTCGAAGCCTAACTTCTGACGGCAGCCCTCTTTGACGTGGGCGACGACCTCTTTGAGGTCGGCTTCCGAGCGGGCCTGATCCGCCTTGTTGACGACGAAGACGATCTCGCGCCCCCAGTCCTCGCGGATGAAGTCAAGGAAGCGCTGCTCCGAGTGCGTGAGCGGGCGGTCGTAGCTCGTCACGAAGAGGACGAGGTCCGAGCGCGGGATGAAGTCTTCCGTCACGCGCTGGTGCTCTTCGACGATGGAGTTTGTGCCGGGCGTGTCCACCAAGGCGACGCTTTGGAGCAGCTTCGAGGGGAGGCGCTGCTCCGTCATCACGTCGGAGAGCTGGCGCGTGAGGGCCTCCTCGCCGTAGCGGAGCACGGTGATCTTGTCGGTCGTCGGCGTCGGCCCCTCGCGCATCAGTTTCTCGCCGAAGACGGCGTTGAGGACGCTCGACTTCCCCGCGTTGAACTCGCCCACGACGACGACGAGGAAGAGTTCGTCTAAGTGCTCGGCCAGGTCGCGGAGCTGCGCCTGCGTCTCCGGGTCGGAGCCGGCGCGGCCCAGCAGCTTTTCCATCCGCTGGAGGAGGCGGCGCTCGCGCTCCAGCAGAGACTTGGCTTCGGCGTCGAGGAGGTGCTGCATGGTTTGGGGAACGACGGACGGGGGGCGGCGGGCGCACTCGCCTGCGGCTGAGTGGCGGAGGCCGGAATTTCTTCCGGCCCCCGCCTGCTTAAGCGCTTGACGGGAGAACTTGTTCAGCCCTTCCGCAGGTGGGTTCAGCGCGTGTCTTTTTTCGCCTTACGTCTTCAGCGGGCCGCTGAAGTACGTCTCGCCGCTGAGCACCCGCTCGATGGCCTCCGCAAGCTCGTCCGGGTCGCCCTTTAAGACGTAGCCGTGCGCGCCGGCGGAGAGCGCCTGCTCGACGTACCTCCGCTCGCTGTGCCCGGAGTACATGAGGCAGCGCAGGGCCGGGCGCCGCTCGAGCAGCGCCCGCACCACGTCCGCCCCACTCATCCCCGGCAGAGACATGTCAACGAGCATCAGGTCCGCCGCCCCGGCGGCCGGGTCCGCCTCGGCGGCGTCCGCGCTGATGAGGGTTTCCAGCGCCTCCTCGCCCGTGGCCGCCGCGCCGCACACGTCGAAGCGAGGGTCGGCGGCGAGGTACTGCCGGAGCATCTCGCGCATGTACAGGTGGTCTTCCACGATGAAAATCCTTTTCGCGCCTTCCGTCGGCATTGCCTTCTGTCTCCGGTTGATCCGTTTTCCGCTGCTGATTTGCTTTCCGCCCATGCGCCGTAGGCGACCTTTTCCTTCTCATGCGGCCCGCCGCTCGGAGGCCTCTCCCCGGAGGGCGACGTGGACGGTCACGCGCGTGCCTTCGCCCGGCGCGGAGTCGATGCTGACCGTGCCGCCGAAGCGGCGCAGCCGTTCGCGCAGGCCCGGCAGGCCGAACCCCGCCCCGCCAGGACGCGCGGCGGCGGCTTCCTCCGCGTCGAAGCCGCGCCCCTCGTCCATCACGCGCAGGGCGAGGCGCTCTGCGGCATTCTCTTCGGGTTCCTCTTCGGGTTTCTCCTTCGTGATCTCGACCACGGCGCGGTCGGTCTCGGCGTGCTTGACCACGTTGAAGAGCAGCTCGCGCGCGACCTGGAACAGGAAGACGCGCAGGTCCTCGTCCGGGACGCGGAGCGAGGCCCCGCCCCGGATCTCGACGGCGAGGCCGTGCCGCTGCTTCATCTGCGTGGCGAGCCATTCGAGCGCGGCCTCAAACCCTTCCTCCTTCAGCACCGGAGGGCTGAGGTCCACGGCCAGCCCCCGCGTGATCTCGACGGCCGCGTCGAGTCCCTCGCTCACCTCCTTGAGATGTTCGACGAGGTCTTCCCCCTCGCCGGCCCGGGCGCCGCCGGACCCGATGGCGCGCTTGAGGAAGCTCACCTTGAGTCCGATGGCGTAGAGCCGCTGCTGGAGATCGTCGTGGAGCAGCTGCGCGATGCGGCGGCGCTCCTTCTGCTCGGCCAGGGTAAGCTGGCGCAGGAGCCGGCCCCGGTCTTCGAGGACGCGCCGCTCTTCGGTGACGTCTTCGATGGCGAGCAGGATCAGCTTGTGACGGTTCATCTGCCGCGCGTTGAGCAGCATCACCCGGCGCCCGATGGCCTCGAATTCGTGCTCGACCTCGTAGCCGTTGAGGACCTCGTCCTTCGGGAGCAGCTCCTCGAGAAGCTCCCGGAGCCGGGGGATGTCCCACTGGCCGTTGCCCAGCTCGTAGACCTTGCGGCCTGTCGTCTCCTCCGGGCTTACCTCGAAGGTCTCGTAGAACGACTGGTTGGCCGAGCGGACGCGGAGGTCCGTCCCCAAGACCAGAAGCCCTTCGCGCACCGCGTCCACGACCATCTCGGCGTACTCCTTCGCCGCGCGCAGGTCCTCTTGCGTCTGCGGATCTCCGTCGTCGCTCTGGATGCCGGAATGTGACGGCTGATACGGCTTGCGAGCGCCGCCGCCCCGGTCGTTTGCCTCGTCGCTCATTCGCTACGTCCGCTGCTTGAAGAAAGCCAGTTCTTGGAAGCTCAGCCGGAAGAGCATGAGGTGCGAAGTTATCAATCGAGAACCATAGATTCAAAACCGGATAGGCGGCCTCACCGGGATCGGGCCGGCGGCTGTTCTTTTTCGGCGTAGCTTTTGTAGTTTCCGTAACGCACCGCCTCTCCTCTTTCCTGCCCGCCGATGCCCTTTCTGCTACGCCGCCGCGCTGCCGCGCCGCTCGCTTTTCTTCTTCTGCTCTTCGCCGTCGGCGCCTATGCGCTCTTGAGCCGGCCCGCGCCGTCCGCCGCTGCCCCGCACGCCGCCTCGCTCGATCTGCCGAGGACGCCCGCCGAGGTCTGGCCGGGGACGGGCGCGTGGGCGATGGAGACGCTCGCCGCGCTCACGCTCGAGGAAAAAGTCTCGCAGATGTTCTCCGTCTACGCCTACGGCCACTTCGCCAGCGCGGACAGCCCCGAGTACGAGCGGCTCGTGGACCGCGTGGAGCGCTTCGGGGCCGGCGGCGTGATCTTTTTCCAGAGCGACCCGACCGAGCAGGCCAAGCTCGTCAACGAACTCCAGGCGCGCGCCGAGGTGCCGCTCCTCATCTCGCAGGACATGGAGTGGGGCGCGGGGATGCGCGTCGAGGGCGCCACCTCGTTCCCGCGCCAGATGGCCGTGGGCGCCACGCGCGCGCCGCGCTTTGCCCGCTCCGTCGGCTACGTCACCGCCCGCGAGGCGCGCGCCTTGGGCACGCACCACGTCCTCGCCCCCGTGGCCGACGTCAACAACAACCCCGACAACCCCATCATCAACGTCCGCTCCTACGGCGAGGCGCCCGACCTCGTGGCCGAGATGGTGGCGTCTTCCGTGCGCGGCCTCCAGGAGGGCGGCGTCCTCGCCACAGCGAAGCACTTCCCCGGCCACGGCGACACGGCTACCGACTCGCACCTGGACCTGCCGCTCCTCCCCTTTACCCGGCAGCGGCTCGAATCGGTCGAACTCGTCCCCTTCCGCGCCGCGCTCCAGGCGGGCGTCATGAGCGTGATGACGGGCCACCTCGCCTTCCCGCAGATGGAGCCGGACTCGACCGTGCCCGCCACGCTCTCGCCCAACGTCGTGCGCGCGCTCTTGCGCGAAGACCTCGGCTTCGAGGGCCTCGTCGTCACCGACGCGATGAACATGCAGGGCGTGACGAAGAACTTCTCCCCCGGCGAGGCGGCCGTCCGCGCCATCGAGGCCGGCACCGACGTGGTGCTCATGTCCGAAGACGTCTACGCCGCGCGCACGGCCGTTCTGCGCGCCATCGAGGAAGGCCGCCTTTCGGAAGCGCGGATTGACGAGTCCGTCGCGCGCATCCTCCGGGCTAAGGAGTGGCTGGGGCTGAACGAAGACCGAAGCGTAGACCTCGACGCGCTGCGCCACCGCGTCGCCACGCGCGAGCATCTGGTGCTGAGCCACGTCATCGCCCGGCAGTCGCTCACGCTCTTGCGCAACGACGAGGGCCTGCTCCCGCTCCTCCCCATCGATCCGGACGAGCCGCAGCGCCGCCTGCTTTCCATCACCCTGAGCGACGACACCGACGACGAGACCGGCGCGTACTTCACCCGGCAGCTCCGCCGCCACGCGCCCGACTCGCTCCTCCAGACCTTCGCCCTGGACCGCACCGCGCCCGACACGCTCTACCAGATGGCCCGCGCCGCCGCCGACTCGGCCGACGTCGTCTTCGTCCCGGCCTTTCTGCGGGTGCGCGCCTGGAGCGGCGAAATTGATCTTTCAGAAGAACATCGCGCGCTTGTGGATGCGCTCGTCGCCTCCGGGAAGCCGGTAGTGGTTCTGGCGTTTGGGAACCCGTACCTCGCGCGCGGTCTCGCGGAGCAGCCTGCGGCCTACATCGCGGCGTATGGGAGCACGCCGGCCTCGCAGCGTGCGGCGGCGGCGGCGCTTTTCGGGAAAGGCGGCTTCCACGGGCGGCTCCCCGTCACCATCCCCAGCGCCTACGCCTTTGGCGACGGGCTGATGCAGCAGCAGGTGGCCCCGGACGCCGGCTTCCCCGAGGCCGTGGGGATGCGCAGCGCACAGATCAGCCGGATCGACTCGCTCCTGCGCGGCGCCATCGAAGAACGCGCGTTCCCCGGCGCGGCGGTCAGCGTGGGGCGCGGGCAGACCATCGCTAAGCTGGACGGCTACGGCTACTTCACGTACGAGGCCCGGCGGCCCGTGCGCCCGCAGTCCGTCTTCGACATGGCTTCGCTCACGAAGGTGATCGTCACCACCACGGCGGCGATGCAGCTCTACGAGGCGGGAAGGCTCAGCCTCGATGCGCCCGTAGCCCGCTACCTGCCCGATTTCGCGCAGAACGCGAAGGGCGAGGTGACCATCCGCCAGCTGCTCACGCACTCGGCCGGGCTAGTGCCGTTTCGGCCGTTCTACCAGGACGAGCGCATCGCCGCGCAGCAGGACACGGCGGCCTGGCGCGCGGCGGTCATCGAAAAAATCATGGCCGAGAAGCTCCAGTACGAACCCGGCACCGAGTCGCGGTACAGCGACCTCGGCTTTATCACGCTCGGCCTCGTGATCGAAAAGATCAGCGGGCAGCCGCTGGCCGACTACGCCGAAGAGCACATCTTCGAGCCGCTGGGCATGACCCGCACCGGCTTCCGCCCCATCGGAAAGACGGACTCGACCATCGTGCCGACTGAGCGCGACGACGTTTTCCGCCAGCGCCTCGTCCAGGGCGAGGTGCACGACGAGGCGGCGTTCCTCCTCGGCGGGGCGGCCGGGCACGCGGGGCTGTTCTCCACAGCGGAGGACCTTTCGCTTTTCGCGTCTATGCTCGTGAGCGGCGGGCGCATCTACGGAAGGCAGTTCTTGCAGCCGGAGACGATCCGCCTCTTCACGGCAAAAGCAGAGGACTTAGGCGGGACGCGCGCGTTGGGCTGGGACACGAAGAGCGCCGAGGGCTACTCCTCGGCCGGGCAGCACTTTGGGATGCAGAGCTTTGGGCACACGGGCTTTACCGGCACCTCGCTCTGGATCGACCCGGAGGCGGACCTCTTCGTGATCCTGCTCACGAACCGCGTCTACCCCACACGCGAGAACCGAGGGCACATCCCCATCCGCCCGCAGGTGGCCGACCTCGCCTTCGAGGCCGTCGCGGGGCCGCCTGAGCCGCTTCTGCCGGGCGTGGCAGAGTAGGCGGCGTGGAACACCTTTTGCGCTTTCGGTTACACCCTGCCGCTCCGGCAGCGGCTGCCATTTTGGTTCATCTCCTCCGTACCACTTGACGCATTCGACCATGCCCACCTACGTCTACAAGCGCGAAGACGGCACCACCTTCGAGACCCAGCAGCGCATCACCGAGAATGCTCTGGAGACGTGCCCGGACACCGGCCAAGCCGTCCAGCGCGTCATACAGCCTGCGGCGAGCCACTTCAAAGGCAGCGGCTTCTACCTGACCGATTACGTGCGCAACGGCAAGGCCGGCAAAGCGGCCAAAGCGGAAAACGGCTCCAGCGAGAAAAAGGAAAGCGCCGGCGGCGAGGCATCGGCGTCCAGCGAGAGCAAAGCCCCGAAAGACAACGCTTCTGAAGACAAGAGCACGAAGACGAAGGAGAACACCTCTTCCACGTGAACGCGACTCCTTGGCCATGCTCCGCCATTCTAAAACGGACGCTGCCTGTGGCCGCGTTCGTCCTGTACGTGCTTAGCTCCACGCACGAGGCAGCCGCGCAGTGCACGGCGTCCTCTTCCCTGCCTCGGGAAGCGGTTCTTGGGGAAGGGAGGCTCCCCTGGACACGCCTCCTGCTGAGCCGTTCTCGTTGCGCAACGCTCATGTGCGGGCGCTGGCTTTCACTTTCGTTCCGCTGTACGCAGGCGCGGCGCTGGCTCAGATCACGCACCCTCGCGCAGGCAGCCTTACAGGCGTGACCAGCATCGGACTCGTCTCTTTCGGCGCCGTGCTCGGCCCGTCGCTGGGCCTTTTCTGCCTCGGCGACACAGCCAGCGCGCGCGAAGGCGCCATCAGCCTCGCCGTGCGCGTCGGCGGCGCTGGCCTGGCCGCCTATGAACGTACGTGGCTGCCCAAGGAGAAGCATCTGACGGTGCCGACCTTCTCGCCGATCCCCTCCGCCCCCTACCCGGTCTTCTGATCGTAGCCGGCGCTGGCGCCTACGCCATCCTGCAAACGCCCTGGAAAGCGTGTGGGTCGGCAGACGAGGAACGTGGCCTGCGGCGGATCGTGCCGGTTTACGATGCGCAACGGCGCGCGGGCGGCGTTCTGCTGCGCATCGCGCTGTAGGCGCTGAGCGTTAAGCGATGGCCGCCTCGGCCACCCCGACGATAGCAGCGAAGCTTCCCGCCTTCAGGCTCGCCCCGCCGATGAGGCCGCCGTTGATGTCGGGCTGGCTCAGGAGTTCCTCGGCGTTGCTCGGTCTCATCGAGCCGCCGTAGAGGATGTGCAGCGCGCCGCCTACCGCCTCGCCGTAGCGCTTGACCAGAAGGCTGCGGACGAAGGCGTGCATGGCCTGCGCCTCGGCCGGCGTGGCGCTCTGCCCCGTGCCGATGGCCCACACCGGCTCGTAAGCGATCACGAGGCGCGACGGGTCGCCCATCTCGGGCACGTCCTGCAACGCGAGCGACACCTGAAGCTCGACGACGCTCTCGGCGTCCCCCTCCTCACGCTGCTCCTCCGTCTCGCCCACGCACAGGATGGGGATCAGCTCGTTGGCAAGCGCCTTTTTCACCTTGTCGCCCACCGTGGCATCGGTCTCGGCGAAGTGCTGCCGCCGCTCGGAATGGCCCAGGATGACGTAGCGGCAGCCCACGGAGCGGAGCATCCGCGCGGAGACCTCGCCCGTGAAGGCGCCCTCGTCCTCGAAGTGCATGTCCTGCGCGCCCAGGCGCACGGGCGTCTCCTCGAGCACCGCCTCCACGGCTTGCAGGCTGATGTACGGCGGGCACACGGCTACCTGCACGCCCTCGGGCTGCCCCACCGCCTCCACCACGCCGCGCGCCAGCGCCTGCGCCTCAGCGAGGTCCGTATTCATCTTCCAGTTTCCAGCGATGAGCATGTATTCGGGTGTTTATGTGTTCGAGTGTTTAGGTGTTTATGTGCGCACGTCTACACGCAAACACGCAGCCTACTGCTTGGTGGCCGATTGGATGTGGATGGGCGGCAGGTTCAAAAGCTCGAAGTCCTTTTCTACGCGCTCGAAGTGCTGCCGCAGCGGCTTTTCCATGTGGTTATAATGCTGATACACCAGGAACTTGCCGCCCGGCCTGAGCGCATGGCGCGTGGTGCGGATCAGCTCGTGGCGCGTGGCCTCGTCGAAGAAAGAAAACGGGATGCCGGAGAGGACATAGTCGGCGGCCTCTTCGCCAGCTTGTTCGAGCACCGCCAGCACGTTCTGCGCCTTGTCGTGATAGATCTCCACGCGCGGATCGCGGGCGAGCGGGCGCAGCTTTTCCACAAAGTCGCGGTTCGTCTCGATCATCAAGAGGCGGTCGTCCGGCCCCATCATCTTTACAATGCGCCGGCTGAAAACGCCCGTGCCGGGGCCGTACTCGACCACCACGCGCCCTGTGGCGCCGCCGAGGTCCATCCGCCGGCACACGCGCTTGACCAGGAACGGCGACGACGGCGTGACCGAGGCGACGTTGCGGTCCTTGATAAAGTTTTTGATGTAGGTGAGCGTTTCTTGGCCGGGGACACCCATAGATCAAATCAGGGAAGCGTGGCGGGGGTGGATTTTCTTCTTTGATCGAAAAAAGCTGCGCATAAAACTACGAACGCATGGCGTCGAGCTTTTCGCGCAGGAGTTTGCGCACGAGCTTCGGGTCCGGCGCGCCGTCGAAGTCGGCCATGACCTGACCGATGAAGAAGCCGATGAGGCCTTTCTTACCGTCGAGGTATTTACGGACGTTTTTGTCGTGCGTTTGAAGGACGTTTTCGATGACGGGTTCAAGCGCACCCGCATCGGAAACCTGCATGAGGTTGCGCTCCTTGGCGATCTCCTCGGGCGCCTTTTCGCTGTCGAGCATGGCCTCGAACACCTCCTGCGCACCGCTCGACGAGATATCGTCTTTCAGGCGCAGGTAGACGAGCGCGGCCAGGCGCTCCGGCTCGATGGGGAAGCGCTCCATCTCCACCGCGCGCTCCTTCACCGCGCGCAGCACGTCGGTCATGATGACGTTGGAGGCGGCCTTGGCCTGCCGTCGCGTGTTGCCACCTTTGGTATGCTTGAACAGCGCGTCGAGCGTGGCCTCGAAGTAGTCGGCCACGGCGCGCTCTTCGGTGAGGACGCCGGCGTCGTAAGGGGGCAGGCCGAGGTCTTCTTGGAAGCGCGCGCGGCGGGCGGCAGGCATTTCCGGTAGATCGGCCTGGATTTCTTTCAGCCGCTCCTCGGTGACGGTGATGGGCGCGAGGTCGGGGTCAGGGAAGTAGCGGTAGTCGTGCGCTTCCTCTTTGGCGCGCATGGGGCGCGTCTCGTGCGCGTCGGCGTCCCAGAGGCGCGTCTCGTGCGTGACGGCCTCGCCGCGCTCCAAAAGCGCCATCTGCCGGGCGATCTCGTACTCCAAGGCGCGCTCGACGCTTTTGAGCGAGTTCATGTTCTTCAGCTCCGTCTTCGTGCCGAGGGCGTCGCGCCCGCGCGGGCGGACGGAGACGTTGGCGTCACAGCGGAGCGAGCCTTCCTCCATGTTGCCATCGCAGATGCGGAGGTAGCGCACCAGCTGCCGGACCGTCTGCAGAAAGAGGTAGGCCTCGTGCGGCGCGCGCAGGTCCGGCTCGGTGACGACCTCGACGAGCGGCACGCCGCAGCGGTTGTAGTCGAGGAGCGTGGCCGTGGGGTCGGCGTCGTGGACGGACTTGCCGGCGTCCTCTTCGAGATGGATGCGGCGCAGGCGGATGCGCTTCATCTGCCGGTCCGGCGCGTGGCCGTCGCCTGAGGAGGCGCCTTCGTTTTCGAGAAGAACCTCGACGAAGCCGTCGTAGCAGAGCGGCGTGTCGTACTGCGAGATCTGGTAGCCTTTGGGCAGGTCCGGGTAGAAGTAGTGCTTGCGCGCAAAGACGGCGCGCTCGGCGATGCGGCAGCGCGTGGCCAGGCCCAGGCGCAACGCGGACTCGACCACGCGCTCGTTCAGGACAGGGAGCGTGCCGGGATGGCCGAGGCTCACAGGGTCCACGTGCGTGTTGGGCGCGGCGCCGTAGGCGGCCGGCTCGGGGCTGAACGCCTTCGCCTCGGTCAGAAGCTGGCAGTGCACCTCCAGGCCGATGACCGGCTCGTACTGTTCGTAGGCCATGACGGACGAGAGGGCGCTATCGGTCTGGATAGAAATGGGACGCGGGGCGTTTTTTACTTTGAAGACGAATTTTACTTTGAAGAAGGGCCGGGCACGAGGCTACTGCCCTGAAGACCCCGAGGTGCCGCTGGCCCTGCCAAAAATCAACCTACTGAATATGCTTCCCAAAGTTCACCCCCGGCGCGTGCCACGGCATATCGTTGCTTTCTACGTGGCGTCCGCGCTGCTGCTCTTCTCGCTCGCCGGCTGCCGCACCGGCACCTCAGAAGAAACGGCGACCGACCGCGACACGCCCCCGCCCGTCAGCAGCCGCTTCGGCGATGCGTACGCCATCGTCCTGGGCGAGACGCCCTCTGCGCCGGACGCCCCGCCCGCCCTCTTGGGCGGCGACTCGCTCGTGGCGCAGGTCCGCTACGCCGGCGGCTGTGAGGACCACGGCTTTTCGCTGAGGCACGAGGCCGTGCGCGGCGACACGGCCCGCCTCTGGCTCCACCACGACGCCCACGGCGACGACTGCGAGGCGCTCGTCTACGACGAAATCCGCCTGCCCGTCCCGCCCGAGGCGCGCGACGCCACCACGGTGCTGCTGCTCAACCCGCAAAGCGGCCCGCCGCACGTTGTCCGCTGGGACGGGGAGCGGTGATGTAGCAGGAGCGATGGTTCTGGACTGTTAGGCTGTCGGTTCTCGTATCGTGACGATTCCCCCTTCTACTACCACCAGGCACAGTTCGTAGCCGCGGAGAAGACGCATTCCCACCAAAGGCGCCGTTTCAGCAGCATCCACAGCTATGCGCACGTTCTCGCCCTGCCATTCCACTTCGGCCTCGTAGATGTCGAAGACCGCTTCGCTTCCATCCGCAAGAAGCGCCCGGCCCCGCCGCTGCCACGCCAAGCCCAGCGCTGCAATGAGATGCATCGGCAGCGTCAGCGATCCGTCGTAGCCTGTGTCAATGACGGCCTCGACCTCCTGCTCTACGCCCTCCGAACCGCTGACCGTCAGGCTGATGACCGCTTCCAAGTGCTCGTTGATGCGGCCCTCCATCACCGCGCCCCCGGCTTGCTGTGGCCCCCGAAGCGGCGCGCGTAGCGGGACCCCGCGCGTTGCAACCAGACCTGTGCCTGCGGCTTGCGAGCGCGAAGCAAGTCGGCGGCTTCCTGCTCATCGGCGCTGATGGCGAAATCGCCGGAGTCAATGTCAAGGGCGACGAACTTGCCCACATCTTCCGCCGAAAGATGTGGTTCGACGGTGCACTCGTACATGTGGTCGCCGCGCTGGGCGAACTCCTCTTTGTCGTACTTCGGTTCGGGAGAAGTCATGTTCGCCTCCGGCAGTGTAGTGAAACGCTGAACGTGGCAGAGAAAACGCTCTGCTTACGCAAGCGGTTCGCCTCAGCCACCGCCGGCTCACTCCGCCGCCGCGCTCGGCGCGCTGGCGGCGGCCTGATCGTTGAGCGCCCAGTTGTAGTTCGTGTAGCTCACGTCGTAGCCGGCGTTTTCGAGCGTCTGGCGGACCTCGCCCTCGAAGTACGGCGCGATGAAGCGCTGCACCGCCGCCTTGCTCCCGCCGAAGTCGCCCTCGAACCAGTCGAAAATTTTGGACACCTCGGCGCGGCCTGCGCCGGCGGGGACGTTGTTCTTGCCCTCGATGCGGAGGAACGTGCGGGCCTGGTCGTCAAGCTGGCCGCTCAGGGCCACGCCGGTGTAGGCCTCGCGGCGCAGGCGCGGGCAGCTCATCGCCGCGCACACCAAGGCGAAGTGGATGCGCGGCTCGTCGAACTCTTCGCGGATGATCCCGTGCTCGATCCCGTCGAGCGTGCGGATCTTCCCGCCCACCTCGCTCACCTCGATCTTGAACGGGCTGTTCACCTTCGGGATGAAGGGCAGGCCCGACGGCTTAATCTTGCGGATGCCCTCCACCGGGTACTCGTCGGCGATGAGCTTGAGGGCGAGCGCGTTGTAGGCGTTGAGCCAGAAGGCCAGGCGCTCGTCTTCGCTCAGGTTCTTCGGATCGGTCTCGGCCAGCTGGCGGAGGTAGGGCGTGAGTGCCTCGTCCTGGTTCTCAGCCAAGCGCGCGTAGTCCACGAGGCCTTCGTTGTTGACGTACTCCTCCAAGAGCGCGTCGAAGGCGCGGTGATCAAACGACTCCGGCGCGGCCACCTCGCCTTCGGCCTTGACGGCGTCCACGTTGGCGCCGCTGCACCCGGCAGCAGCTACGACAACCGCCAAGCCCACGCCGGCGGCAAGAAGCATAGAGCGTAGCATGAGAGGCATCTCTTAAACGGAGAGGACAAGCGGAAAGGCGCCGCCCGAACAGGCAGGCATAACAGACTCACGCCGCTGCAAAAATCCGGCCCGCCTTTCAGTGCAGCGTGGCCTCGCCCGAGGGCAAAAACTCCTCCTCGCCCTCGAACTCGTAGTCGAAGACGACCTCCTCCCCCGCCGGGATGTCGCGTAACGCGCGGATGCGCAGGAACGCCGCGCCCGGCGCGTACTCGACCTCGGCGTTCGGGTCGCGGCTGTGGTTGTAGAGCGAGCCGTACCCGAGCATGAGCACTTGCCGACCGATGGCCGTCAGCTCCAGCGCGTAGAACGCGAGCACGCCGCCGCCCGAGGCGATGTGCTCCGCGTCGGCCTCGCCGAGCACGACGAGCGGGCAGACCTCGACGGTCTCGCCCTCGGCGATGGGTGCCTGCGCCATCACGCCGCGCCCTTTGCCCGGTACGGGGGCGACTTTGATTTTTCGGGGGGGAACGATCTCCGCGCTTTCGGCGGAGCTTTCTTTTTCTATCAGTTGCTGATCGGTCTCGCTGGTCATACGCTTTTTCAATCTACCGAAGGGTGACAACCGCTCAGGCGCCTTCGCCGCGCCTATCCCGCACTGCCTCAGAACGCCAAGAGCCGCTCCACCGCCCCGCGCAGCTGCGCGCGCGCCGAGAAGATCTCCTCTTCCAACTGCTTCGAGAAGGGCACGGGCAGGTCCTCGGCCGCCACGCGCACGGGCGGCGCGTCGAGGAAAAGAAAGCCTTCTTCGGTGATCTCGGCGGCCACCTCGGCGCCGAAGCCGGCCGTGCGCGCGGCCTCATGCAAGACGAGGAGCCGGTTCGTTTTTTTCAGCGAATCTAACACGGCGGCGCGGTCCCACGGCACGAGCGTGCAGAGGTCGATGATCTCAAGCTCGACGCCGTTTTCGTCTTCCTGAAACGCGGCCTCTTCGAGCGCCCAATGGACGCCCACGCCGTAGGTGACGAGCGTAGCATCGGCGCCCTCACGCGCTACGCGCGCCGTGCCGAGGGCGATCTCGAAGGGCGCGTCCGTCACCGGCCCCTTGAGCGAGCGGTACAGCTTCTTGTGCTCGAAAAAGAGCACCGGGTTCGGCTCGCGGATAGAAGCCATCAGAAGCCCTTTTGCGCACTGCGGCGTGGCGGGGACGACCACCTTCAGCCCCGGCGCGTGGGCGAACCACGCCTCCATCGACTGCGAGTGGAACGGCCCGGCGCCAATGCCGCCGCCAAACGGCGCGCGGATCGTCACGTTCACCCCCTGCCCCCAGCGGTAGTGCGTCGTGGCGAGGTTGTTTACCGTCTGGTTGAACCCGCACGTGATGAAGTCGGCGTACTGCATCTCCACCACCGGCTTGAAGCCCTCGACGGCGAGGCCGAGCGCCGCGCCAAGCGCCCCGCTCTCGATGATGGGCGTGTTGCGCACGCGCCCCGCGCCGAACTCGTCCACGAACCCTTCCGTCACCTTGAACACGCCGCCGTACCCGGCGATGTCCTGGCCCATGAGCAGAACTTTCTCGTCGGCCTCCATCGCTTGGCAGAGGCCGTCGGAGATCGCGTCGATAAAGCGTTTTTCGGATTGAGGGCCTTCGGGCGCTTTCCGGTCAGAAGGCGCGGGAGCGAAGAGGTCGGCACGCTCTTCTTCGAGCGTGCTGGTGACGGGCGGCTGATCGAGCGCCCACTCGGCCACGGCGTTTATTTCCTCTTCGAGTTCGGAGCGGAGGGCGTCGAGGTCGTCTTCGGAAAAGGCGTCGCTGTCGAGGGCGTGGGCGAAAAAGCGGTCCACGGGGTCTTTTTCGCCCCACTCGTCAAAGAGCGCATTGGGGACGTACTTCGTGCCGGAGGCCTCTTCGTGGCCGCGCATCCGGAAGGTTTTCATCTCTAAGAGCGTCGGCCCTTGGCCGCTCCGGGCGCGCTCGGCGGCGCGGCCCACGGCGGCGATGACGGCAAAGACGTCGTTCCCGTCCACGACCTCGCCCGGCATCCCGTAGCCCTGGGCGGCGTCGGCGATGTTCTCCACCGGGACGGCCTCCGTCGTGGGCGTGGAGAGGCCGTAGCCGTTGTTCTCGACGACGAAGAGCACGGGCAGCCCCCACGCCGCGGCCAGGCTCAGCGCCTCGTGGAAGTCGCCCTCGCGCGAGCCGCCGTCGCCGCAGAACGCGCACGCCACGAACGCTTCTTCTTTTTGCTGAGCGGCCAAGCCGAGGCCGCAGGCCACGGGCAGCATGGCGGCCATGTGCGAGATCATGCCCACGATGCGCCTTTCGGGCAGGCCGAAGTGGAAGGTGCGGTCGCGCCCTTTCGTGAAGCCGCCCTCCTTGCCCATCAATTGGCAGAAGAGCGGTTTTAACGGCACGCCGCGCGTCGTCCAGACGCCGAGGTTGCGGTGCATTGGTAAGAGATAGTCCGCCTCGCCGAGCGCCCAGGCGCACCCCACGGCGATGGCCTCCTGCCCGAAGCCGGAGAACCACTTCGAGATACGCCCCTGCCGGATCAGGCGCAGCATCTTCTCTTCGATGACGCGCGGCAGAAGCAGCGCCCGGCCCAGCGCCTGGAGGTCGAGGTCGGCTTGCGTGACGGCGGGGGCGGCTTCTGGCATGGAACGTTTCGGCGATATGACGACGGACGACGGACAGGCGCAACGCGGTCGTCGGCCGTCCGCCGTCGCGCAAGCAAAGCTACGAGTTGAGGAACGCGCCGAGGCTGTCGAGAAAGGCGCGCGCGTCCTCGACGTTGGACGCGAAGCGCAGGGCGCTCACGACCTCGACGCGCACGCCGTCTTCGCCTCGGAGGAAGACCACGTCGATGCTGTCCTCCTGCCTGTCGGCGGGGTTGTCCGGGGTGCGCTCGGGGTCGCCGGGGACGCCGCCGGGGGTGGCCTCGGGCGTCTGCGCGGTGAGGAGGCCGCCCTCGCGGTCCTCGGTGGTGACGCGCCAGTTCATGGCCGCCGCCGCTTCGAGCGCAGCGGCGTAGACCTCCTCGTAAGGCGCCGCGTAGGTGCGCGCCTGCACGCGCTCGTCGTCATCGGGGATCTGCGCCCCCTGCGAGGCGCAACCGGCGAGCGCCAGGAGCGCGGCCAGCGGGAGGACGGCGGCGAGGAAAGACTTCGGCATGACAGCAGGTTTGACGTACAGATCAGATCGGAGAAGTAGAGACGCCTCGCCGAGGCGTCTCTACGGTGAGACCAGACGGACCCATCAGAGGCGAGCGCCCCGTTATTCCAGGCGGAAGCGGAAGGTAACGATGCCGCTCTGCCGCTCCTGCGGGGCGCCGGGCGGGAGCGGGTTGAAGCGCCAGCGCGTGAGCGCGTCCATCACCGAGCGCTCCAGCGCCGGGTTGCCTTTGACGAGCGGCAGCCGCTCGACGACGCGTCCCTGCGGGTCCACGGTGATGCGCACGCGGATCACGGCGTTCACCTTCTCGGCGTACTGCGGCAGCGGGCCGGCCACCTTGTCGCGGTTGAGGCCTTCGATGTTGAAGGGCGCGGCCTCTTCTTCTTCGGCGCCCTCGCCCTCGTCGCCTTCTTCGGCGCCGGTGCGGCCTTCTTCGGCGCCCCCGCCCGAGGCGGCGGCCGGCTCGGACTCCGGCTGCGGCTCCTCGGCCTCTTCCTTCTCCTCGGTCGGCTCGGCGGGGATCGTCGGCTCGTCGGTCGTTTTCTCGGGGGTGACGACCTCCTCTTCGGCCTCGACGGGTTCCTCCTGCTCAGGGAGATCTACCGGGTCGGCGGCTTCTTCGGGTTCGGGCTGCGCGGGCGGCTCGGCTTCGGGCTGCGGCTCCTCGGCGTCCTCGGGCGTCTCGGCGGGCTGCTCCTCGGCCTCGCCGGGCTGGTCCACCTCGGCCGCCTCGACGGGCTGCCCCTGGGCGTACGGGCCGATTTCGACCTCGACAAAGCCAAGCTGCTGCTCGGCTGGGCGCCCCGTTGCTAAGAGCGCGAAGAGCACGAGGAGCGCCGCGTGCACGCCCAGGCTCGCGCCCAGGCCCCACCAGTCGTCTTTTTTCCAGTTCATGACGCGATCCTCGTTCGGCTGATGAGGAGGCTACGAGTTGTCTGCGGGGGCGTCTTGTTCCAGGCGCGCCTCCAGTTCTGCCATGCGCACATGGCACTCGCCCTCGCGGACGAGCACGCCGCCCCGCCGCCACGTTTCGTATCCCGCCTTCCGTACGACTACGTCATACCGACCGGGACGCTCATCGGCTCCCCGAATCGTCCTCGTTCGGCCCTCCGCGTCGAACTCCCCGGCGGTGAGCGTGTCCGTGTACGCGCCGTCCTGAGCGATGCCCACGGCGTCGTCCGCAGCAGGCTCGCCCGTGGCAGCGTCGAAAATGCGGACGACGATGCCCGGCCGTTCGTCTTGAGGGCAGAGTGTCGGAAACAAGGCGTCGCAGCCTGAGACGAGTGCAGCGGCGGCGAGGAGCAGCAGAAGTGCACGCATGGCAAATAAGGAAAATGGCGGACGGGAGATAGTCCAGCAAAACCTCAACGCTCGAGCGCTGGCGGCCGTTCGCCCTCCTGGCGAATAAGCGCGCGCAGGGCCTCATCGTACGGCGGGCGGACGACGCCGCGCTCGGTGACGAGGGCCGTGACGTAGCGCGCGGGCGTCACGTCGAAGGCCGGGTTGAAGACGGCCACGGCCTCGGGCGCCGTCTGCCTCCCGAAGCCGTGCGTAAGCTCCTCGCGCGCGCGCTCCTCGATGGCGATGCCTTCGCCCGTGGGCATCTCCGGGTCAATCGTAGAAACCGGGGCGCTGACGTAAAACGGAATCCCGTGCGCCTCGGCCAGCACCGCCAGCGCGTAGGTGCCGATTTTGTTCGCCACGTCGCCGTTCATAGCGATGCGGTCGGCGCCGACGATGACGGCGTCCACGCGGCCGGTGTGCATGGCGTGGCCGGCGGCGGAGTCGGTGATGAGCGTGGCCTCGACGCCGGCCTTTTGAAGCTCCCACGCCGTGATGCGGCTGCCCTGAAGCAGCGGGCGCGTCTCGTCCACGAAGGCACGCAGCGCGAGTCCTTCTTCTTCGGCGATGAGGAGCGGGGCGAGCGCCGTGCCGTAGCCCGAGGTCGCCACGCCGCCGGTGTGGCAGTGCGTGAGAATCGTCTGCCCATCCGAAAAGAGCGAGAGGCCGTGGCGCCCGAGCGCGCGGCCGGCGGCGCGGTCTTCCTCCTCGATGGCGCGCGCTTCGCTGAGGAGCCTTTGGCGCAGATCCGCTGCCGAGGCGCCGTCCGCTTCGCCGATGGCGCGGCGCATCCGCCGGAGCGCCCAGAAGAGGTTCACCGCCGTGGGCCGCGTCGCTTCGAGGAGATCGGCGGCTTTACGCGCCGCCGCGTGCGGATCGCCAGCGTTTTCATCTACGGCTAAGACCATCCCGTACGCCGCCGCGATGCCGATGGCCGGCGCCCCGCGCACGCTCAGCCGGCGGATGGCCTCGGCCATCGCTTCCGGCGTGTCGATCTCTAGCCAGACCTCCTCGGCGGGGAGGCGCGTCTGGTCGAGGAGGTCAACGCGCCCGGCGGCGTCGTTCCAGCGGAGCGGGGGGATCAAGGTTGGGTTTGGGCGGATGGGCGTGTGGGCGGCTTTACCGGATGACGAACGTGTTGGAGACGAGCGTTCGCTCGTCGTAGTCGTCGCCTACTTCTACGCGCTCGGTGAAGCGGTACGTTCCGCGCGAGAGGTCGCTGCGGAGCGTTTCGGTGAAGGTGCCGGTTTGGCCGGGGCGTAGCACGATCAGGATGGCCGGGCAGGCACCGTCGCCCGCGATCCAGCCGCCCTCGACCTCAGCCCAACCGTTTTTCGCGCGCCGCTCCAGCATAGCGAAGCACAAGTTGTAGCCAAACTGCTCGTCCGTTCGGTTTTCGAGGCGGAGCGTGAGGCGCTCGCCGGCGTCGTAAGCGGTTTGGTCGGTCGTGAGCATCGGCCGCTCCGCGCCGCCGCCGGGCGGGAACAGACTGCACCCGCTGAGGACGAGCGCTAGAAAAAAGGCAAGCGCAGAAAGGCGTTGCATGGCATCGGGGGGCTGATTTTCGGAAAGAGAACGCTTATCAATCTCCCCGCCGCACTACACGCTGTCAAGGCGAAAGGTCTGAACGGTGAGTAGGGAGCAGCGAACGGTCAAGCCGGAGCACCAGAGAACAGCAACCCCTAACCCGCCCAAACACCCACACTCAATCCCCGCGCTTGAGGCGAGGCTGCTCCAGGCGAAGCTGCGCCGAGATCCGGTGCGAGAAACCCAGATCCCTCGAGGCGCCCGCGAAGTCGCCAAAGGCGTAGTCCACGGAGAACTGCGCCAGGCGCAGGCCCGCGCCCACCGAGGGCGTCAGACTCAGCCCCAGATCCTCGCCGTACTGCACGCGGCTGATCCCGCCGCGCAGCGCCACCACGCCCCGGTAGTCGAACTCGGCGCCGAGGCGCGGCTCGAACGACACGTCGCCAACGCTGGCTGCGTAAGCGCCCCGCCCGTCGAAAAACACGTCCATGTCCAGGCCCAGCGTAACCTCGCTCGCCCCGGCCACAGGGAGCATCGTCCCGGCGCCGAGGCGCGCCACCGGCAGGACGAGTTCGGTGCCGCCCTCGGGCATCCGCTGGTCGAAGAGGGCACGGTAGCGGTCGGCGTTGCTCTCGTAGGCTTGGCCGGTCTCCGGGTCGATGCAGGCCTCAAACGGCGCGCCGCCCGAATCGGCGCAGTCCACCGAAAAGGCGTCCGGGTTGATGCTCCAGCTCTGCATCATGGTGGAGAGGTCTTGCAGATTGGCGCCGAGCGCGAAGCGCTCCGTGCGGTACTGCACGCCGAGGTCGAAGCTGTACCCCCAGGCGTCGGCAAAGTCGCCGATGCCGCGGCGGATGATCTTGCCGGTGAGGCCCACGGCCAGCTTTTCGGAGACGCTTCGCGCGTAGGTCAGAAAAAAGGCGTAATCGGCGGCGGAGAAGCGGGTGATGCGGCTCAGGTAGTCCGGACGCGGCTGGCCGAGGTCGGGGTTCCAGGCGCTGAGCGTGTTGACGATGTCGTTCACGCCGCTGCGGAAAAACGAAAGGCCCACCGTCGAGCGCTCGTTCACAGGCAGCGCCCCGCCCGCGTAGTCGAAGGAGACGACGCCCGCGAAGCGCTCCACGTGCATGTAGGCGATCTCCGGGTAGGCGATGCGGCTCAGCCCCGCGCCGTTCCAGTAGCCCGCCGTCACGTCGGCGGCCAGCCCCACCTGCGCCCCGCCCATCCCGATGGCGCGCGCACCCACGCCGCCGGCCAAGAACTCGGCCCCATACTTGGCGATCTCCTGCGCGCGCGCCGGCAGCGCCGCCGACGCGCCAAGCATGAGAAACACCAGCGCCGCCGCAACGCTTTTGAGAAAAAATACCCCGATAGGTTCGGTAGAAAACGACCGCTCCACGTAATGCCTCTGCGGATTTCAGAAAGGTAGATCAGAGAGAAAACCTACCGACAAAAGACGTGCCGCCTGCAAAAAGATGCGGCGCGCGCGGCTCCCGAGCAAGACGTCCATCGGAAAAGAATCCGCAAACCCGCGTGCGGTGGCGTTGCTCTCGCATGCGGGCGCAGAGGCGAGGCCCGCCTCGCCCCTACAACTGCAATCCGCCCTGAAAAACAACACCCAAACGCATCACGCCCGACGCCGGAGTCGCGCGCCAAAGGCGCCGTCTACGCCGTGCCGGTGCGGAAGCGTGGCATAAAAACCCTCCGGCGTGACCAGCGCGTCCGGGACGAAGCCGCTCGCCGATTCGAGCGCGAAGCCGTCGTGCTGCTCCAGGAAAGCGGCTACGCGCGCCTCGTTCTCCTCCGGCTCGGTGGTGCAGGTGGCGTAGACGAGCAGCCCACCGGGCCGTACGAGGCGGGCCGCCGCACGCAGGAGTTCGTCCTGGAGCGTCGCCAGATCATCGAGATCGTCGCGGGTACGCTGCCAGCGGAGATCGGCGCGCTTGGCGAGGACGCCCAGGCCGGAGCACGGCGCATCGAGGAGCACACGGTCGGCCTGCGGCGGCTCCGGGCGGCGGGCTACAGAGCGCAAGTCCGCTGCCTCGGTCTGGATCGTTTCCGAGAAGCCCTGCTGACGGGCGGCGTGGTGGACGAGGCGGAGGCGCGCGCGGTGGACGTCGAAGGCGAGGACGCGGCCTTGGCCCCCCATCTGGGCGGCGGCGTAGCAGGCCTTGCCGCCCGGCGCGGCGCAACCGTCGATGATCATCTCGCCGGGCTGCGAGTCGAGGAGGCGCACGACGAGGCCGGCCGCTTCGTCCTGCACGGCGCAGGTGCCGTTCTGCAACAGGCCGGCGCGGAGGACGGGCTGCACGCTCTGCGTCCGCACGAAGTCGCCTAAGTAGAGCGGCGGCTCCCACTCCGCGCCCGCCTCCGCGAGCGTCTTGCGGAAGGCGTCCGGCGTGGTGCGCTGCGGGTTCAGGCGTAGGCCGTAGACGGGGCGGCGGTTGTTCCACTCCAGAAGCGCCACGGTCTCCTCCGCGCCGAAGCGATCCAGCCAGCGGCGCACCATCCACGTCGGGTGCGAGTGGCGGAGGGCGAGGTCTTCGGCCACATCGCCCGTATCGGGCTTCGGGAGGTCATCCTTCTGGCGCTGGATCGAGCGAAGGATGCCGTTGGTGAGGCGGCCGGCGCCGGGGCGGACCTGCCGCTTGGCCAGCTCGACGGCCTCGTTCAAGGCGGCGTGCGGCGGCGTGTGCAGGAAGAGGAAGTCGTAGAGGCCCACGCGCAGGATCTGTTTCAGGCGCGGCTCCATTCCGGAAAAATCACCCCGGTAGAATTGGCTGAGGACGAAGTCGAGCCAGCGGCGGTGGCGCGTCACGCCGGCGACGTACTCGGTGGCCTGCCGCGCCTCGCGCGCGTCGGCCGCCTCGCCGGCGTCTTCGAGGCCGACGTACGCGCCTTCTTCCTCGATGCGCAGGAGGCGCTCGACGGCGAGGGCGCGGGCGGTTTCAGTTTTCGCTCTTGGGTTTTCGATAATCGAGTATGCGATCTGAACATGATGAGTGGCGACGAGAAACCTGTTACTCCGCGCAAACGCCCGGCGGCTTTTCGAGCGTTCCCTTCCCTTGGCCGGTGCTTTCTCCTTCTGCTTCCATGCTGCTCCGAAAACCGGTTGCGCTCCTTCCGGTTCTCTTCCTGGCCGCCGGCTGCGCCGTGCACGCGCCCATGAGCGAGACGGTGATGTCCCACGCCGCCGCCCGCGCGACGCCGCGCACACGTCCCGGCTGGGCCTGGACCTGCGCGGGATTGCCGTGCTGCGGCCCGAGGCGGCGTACAGCGGCGGGCTGCGTGGGAGCGTGTACCTCGGCTACGCCCCGGCGCACGGCCGTCCGGTGACCGGACTGAGCCTCGGCGTCGGGCGGTTTTGACGGCCTTTGGTGCAGGCGTCGTGGCGGGGGCGCGTCCCTAAGGCGGCGCGCTCAGAGCAGCGGACTCATCAGGCGGGCGAGGTTCTGCGCCAGGCGGCGCGCGCGCGAGCGCTCCGCCCAGGCGGCTTGCGTCAGCCGCTCGGCACCGGCGAGGTAGCGCTCCTGCTCGCAGCCAAGCCGCCGGGCGAACGCCTCGCCGTAGACCAGGAGGCTGATCTCGCCGTTCAGCTTGAAGGAGCGGATGTCCATGTTGCTCGACCCGATGAGCACCACCGCGTCGTCGAAGCTCACGTGCTTGGCGTGCAGGAACTGCTCCTGGTAGCGGTGCACGCGCACGCCCACGGCCAAGAGGTCGTCGTAGTACGACTCCTGCGCCAGCCCGACGAGAAGCTGATCCATTTTCCTGGAGACGATCAGGTCCACGGACACGCCGCGCAGCACGGCCGTCTGCATCGCCTGCAAGAGCGCGGCGTCCGGGATGAAGTACGGCGTCGTGATCACCACGCGCTTGCGCGCGGCATAGAGAAGGGCCACGATCAGGCGCTGCGTCGTCTCCGTCTCGAAGAGCGGCCCGCTTGGCAGCACCTGCGCGACGGCGCCGCCGCGCGGCTCCGGCTCGGGGAAAAGCCGCTCGCCCTGGAGCACCTCCTCGGTTTCCAGGTACCAGTCCGCCGCAAAGACGAACTGGAGCTGCAAGACGGCCGGCCCTTCCACGCGCGCGACGAGTTCTTCGTAGACGATGCCTTTCTTGTACTTCGGGCTGACGAGGTTCTGCGAGCCGGTGTAGCCCGTGCGCCCGTCAATGACGGCGATCTTGCGGTGGTTGCGCAGGTCGAGCCGCGTGCGGTACCGACGGAAAAACCCGTACGGCAGCATCTCGTGCACCTCAGCGCCGGCGGCTTTAAGCCGGGGAACGAGCTTCCTGACGTAGCTGCGCGACCCGAGCGCGTCCATGAGCACGCGGCACGCCACGCCCCGCCGCGCGGCGCGCTCGATGGCGACAAGGACGGGCCGCGTCGCCTCATCGTCGGCGAAGATGTAGTAGAGGAGGTGGACGTGGTGCCGGGCCGCGTCGATGTCGCGCGCCAGGCGGCTCAGGGTAGCTTCATAGTCGGTGAGGAGGTCTACGGCGTTGCCCTCGCGCGGCGGGAAGCGGCCCATCTGTTCGGCCAGAAAGGCGACCGGCTCTTGGCGAGCAGGCAGCGCCGGGGCCTGGCGGACCGAGGCGGGGGCGAGCCGCTCGACCAGCGGGCGCACGGCCTCGGCAAAGCGGCGGATGCGCGCTTTGCGCCAGGCCGGCATCTCGGGCTGCCCGATGAAGAGGTAGAGCAGCAGCCCGGCCCAGGGCAAGACCAGGATGAGCAGAAGCCAGGCGCTGGCCGCCTGTGGCGAGCGCTTTAGCGGCACCACGGCGAGCATGACCAAGCGCAGGCCCCACTCGAAGACCAGGTACACCGTGGTCCAGGAGATCCAGGCGAAGTCCAGGGCAGGCCAGGCGAAGTCCAGGGCAGGCATGAGGCATCGCAGATGGGATCAGCGCTTGGATGGGATCAGCGCTCGGCGGCCCGGCGGAAGTCGCGCAAGGGATCGGACGGCTCGGCGTGGCCTTCGGGGTGGGCGGCGGCGTGGGCGGCCGGCTCCAGGTGGGCGGTGACGTGCACTTCGTCTTCGGGGAAGAGGACCGTGATGGCGTCCTCGACGGCGTGCGAGCGCTCGTGCGCCTCGGTGATGGACAACGCGCCGGGGAAGAGCAGATGGTACTCGATCCACACGACGTCGCCCACGCGGCGGTGGCGCACCTGGTGGAAGTTTCTGATAACGCCGTGGCGCGTGGCGCGTTCGAGTTCGCTCAGGATGGCCTGCGTGGCCTCGGCGTCGGCTTCTTCCATGAGGCCGGCCACCGAGCGCTTAAGGAGGCCGTACGCGGCCCAGACGAGGTTGCCCGCCACCAGAAGCGCCACGAGCGGATCGAGCCACGCTAGGCCCGTCGCCCACACGAGCGCCACGCCGGCGAGGACGCCCAGGCTCGTCCACATGTCGGCCAGGACGTGCTGCCCGTTGGAGACGAGGACGAGGCTGTTCGTCCGCCGCCCCGTGCGCACGAGGTAGAGGCCGAGGGCGAGGTTCACGAGCGTCAGCCCGCCGATGACCAGGAGGCCGAAGCCGAGCCTTTCGAGCGACGGCCCGTACACGAACGCCTCGGCGGCCGAGTACAAAACGCCCCCGGCGGCCACGAGCACCAAGACGCCCTCGACGCCGGCAGCGAAGTAGGCGATCTTGCCGTGGCCGTAGGGATGGCTCGTGTCGGCGGGCGTGCCGGCGTACCAGAGGCTGAAGCCCGCGAAGCCCGTAGCAAACAGGTGCACGACCGACTCGGCAGCGTCGGAGAGGATGGCGGCGCTGCCGGTGGCGGCGTACGCGGCGGCCTTGCCCACGAGCATGAGGAGCGCCACGGCCAAGCTTAGCCCCATCGCTACGCGGCGCGGGTCCCGTTGCGGTTTCTTTTTATGTGGCATCGGCGCTTCCATCGCCTTTCTGTACCGCAGCGCGTGCCTGCGTGTTCGGGTGTTGACGCGCCATTGCTCCGGCGTTTTCTTACACCCCCTGACCCCGTCTCCGAACTCGAACACCTGAATACGTCCCCACGCAAACACGTGAACCTTTCAGCGCTCGAACACATCGGCATCGCCGTGGAAAACCCCGAGGCCGTGGCGGCGCTTTACGAAAAGCTCCTCGGCGCCGGGCCGTACAAGGCCGAGACCGTCCGCGCGCAGGGCGTCCGGACGCACTTCATCGACGCGCGGACGGCGAAGCTGGAGCTGCTGGAGTCCGTCGCGGAAGACTCGCCCGTGGCGCGTTTCCTGGAGAAAAAGGGCGAGGGGCTGCACCACCTCGCCTTTGAGGTGGACGATGTGGAAGCCGCTTTCGAGCGCGCGAAAGAACTCGGCCTGCGCCCGCTCTCCGATGCGCCTTCGCCCGGCGCCGACGGCAAGCGCATCTTTTTCCTCCATCCGAAGGATACGCACGGCGTCCTCATCGAGCTGTGCGAAGGCGTGTCCGCCCTGCCGGAGCCGGCGCGCGTGCCGTACCGGGGCGGCCACCTCGCCGTCTACGCATGGGGCCGGCGCGGACGTCCTGCCGTCCTTCTTCTCCATGGCGCCGCCGGAACCACGGCCACCGAGACCGAGGCGCTCGCGCGCCGCCTCGAACCGCGCTTCCACGTCCTCGCCCTCGACTTCGCCGGGCACGGCGCCTCGTCCGCCTTTCCAGAGACCGAGTTCACGGCCGACCTTTTCGCCGACAACGCCCGCGCCGCGCTCGACCATTTCGAGGTCGAAACGGCGCACGTCTTCGGCTTCTCGATGGGCGGGTACATGGCGCTGCACTTCGCCCGGCGGCATCCGGAGCGCGTCGGGCGGCTGGCCGTGCACGGCGCGTGCCTGCGCTGGGACGCGGCGCTCGTGGAAAGGATGACCGCGCGCCTGGACGCCGAGGCTATCGCTGAGGAACGGCCCCGGCTCGCGCAGCTTCTGGAGCGCGTGCACGCGGATTGGCCCGCGCTCTTTAGGCGCACGGCGCGCTTCGTCCGCACACTGCCGGCGCACTCCGAAGCGATGGAGGCCGCCGCCCGAGAGATCGCTCACGAAACGCTCGTGAGCGCGGTGGACCGCGACGACCTCTTCCCGCTCTCGGCGCCGCTGCGCCTGCACGCGGCGCTGCCGGACGCGCGCCTCGCGCTCGTGCCGGGGGGGCGCCATGCGTTCCAGGACGTGGACCTCGGCCTTTACGCGCCGCTTCTGGCAAAGCACTTCGGCGAGGCGGCTCGTTGACGAACGACGGCAGACGAACGACGACGGTAGAAGCTGCAAGTCATCCGTCCATCGTCGCGGCAGCCGCTACCGGCCGCGCGCGTCGAGGTAGAACGAGAGGGCGAAGTAGAAGAGCGGGTAGACGAGCGAGACGAGCATGAGCCAGACGGGCGCCTCGGGGTAGCCCGGCAGCATGGCGAAGAGGAGGAGCGTCCACGCCACGGCGCCGAGCGTGACGGGCCAGCGCCAGGGCTTAGGCGCCTGGTTCGGGTAGATGAAGCGCACGGGCAGCACCGTGAGCGCGGCCAGCACGAGCACCACCGCAAGCGAGACGTACGGGCCGTAGGGCGCGTAGACGGGCGCCGCCCACAGCCCCACGTAGAACACCACCATGCTCCAGTACGAGGGGAAGCCCAGGAAAAAGCCGTCCGCTTCCTGCTTGGCCGCTGTGTTGGCAAAGCCCAGCAGGCTCACCATCATTGTGGGCGCCACCCAGAGGCCGTCCGGCCCCGGCAGCCAGTCCATGCGCCAGACCAGGAGCAGCGGGATGAACGTGAAGGTGAGGTAGTCCACGATGTCGTCGATGGTGCGCCCGCCGATGCGCGCCGCGCGTTTCTTGACCTCGAAGCGACGCGCGAGCGGCCCGTCGGTCGCGTCGATGAAGACGGCCACGGCCAGCCAGACGAACACCCACAGCGGCCGGGTCGCCTCGGAGGCGACCTCGGCGGCGGCCAAAAAGGCGAAGACGACGCCCGAGGCCGTGTAGACGTGCACGGCGTACGCCCGCGCCTTCTGCCCGCGCGTGTAAGCGCGCTCCTCCCCTGCCGCAGGCGCTTCAGCGGACGGCTCCGGCGGCGTGGGAGGCGGCGTTTGAGAGCGCTGGCTCATCGCTTCGCTCCTCCGCCGCTCTGTGCCGCCGAGGACGCGCGGAAGGGCGGCTTCTCCACGTGCCCCTCTTCCTCTTCGGCGCGCTCGACCTTTTCCTCGGCCTCCTCCTCTTCGCCCGCGTCCGTCTCCGGCTCGGGCTGCTCCATCTGCGCCTCCGGCTCGTAGCTCAACTCCAAGAGCACGGGGAAGTGGTCGGAGCCGACGTGATCGAGGAGCTTTAGCTCGATGAGCTTGAACTCGTTCGAGTGGAAGACGTGGTCGAGTGGGAAGCGGAACCAGTAGCTGTTGGCGTCGAAGGAGTTGAAAAAGCCGCGGCCCTTGCGCGGGTCCAACAGCTTGCCGATGTCCAGGAACAGCTCCGAGGTGTGCGACCAGGCCACGTCGTTGAAGTCGCCGGCGACGATGGTGGGGCGCTCTTCCTCAGCGATCTCGCGCCCGACGACGACGACCTCGGCGTCGCGTTGCGTGGCGTTCTGGTCGCGCAGCGGCTCGGGCGGGCGCGGGTGCACGCCGTGGAGGTAGATCGTCTGCCCATCGCGCAGGCGCACGTTCGTGTGGATGGAGGGGACGTCGTCCTCGACGATGAAGCGGACCTCGGGGTCGATCAGCTCCAGGCGCGAGAAGAGCACCATGCCGTAGTAGTTGTCCTGCGGATAGGCCACCACGTGCGGATACGCCTCGCGCAACACGTCGATCTGCTCCGCCCACACGTCATCGACCTCGACGGCGAGGATGATGTCGGGATCGGCCGCGCGGATGACGCTGAGCCAGTGCTCGTACTGCTCGTTCTCCATCAGGACGTTCGAGGCCACGAGGCGCACGGAGGCGTCGCTCGACGGGCCGGCCGAGGAGCGCTTGACGCGCGCGGGCGCCACGGGCGCGTACGGGAAGATGCGGTACCCTTGCCAAAGCACCGTGGCCGCGCAGGCCAGCACGAAGGCCCACTCGTACCACGCCGTGTTCAGGAAAAAGAGGGCGTAGACGAGGCCCGCCAGCGCCGCGAGGCCGGCAATCTGCATCCGCGGGAAGTCCCACCCTCGGATAAACCAGTGCGGATGCCGGCTCAGGCTCAGGAGCGTCCCCCCCACGAAGAACAACCCGGAGGCGACGGTAATCCAGCGCAGTATCTCTACAACAATTCCCAATGCGTTGCCTTCGGCTGACGATGATCGGCTCGGCGTGCGCGGTTCTTGCGTTAAGCGTCGGAACGTTCAACGCAGCGACGGGCGCCACGCCGCTTTAGAGTAGGACACCCGCCCTTCATTTTCAAAGCGCGTCCCCTTGCCGAGTGCAAAGATGACGCCGTCGCGCCTGCCAAGCGTACGCTTCTGGCGCGCGGCCCCGCCCCACTTAGGCCTAAACCGCAGGACGGCCGCCGAGTGAGGCCGGCTCAGATCGGGTCCTCGTCCACGCGGAAGCCCTCTTTCCTGGCCCCGCTGATGCGCTCGTCGGCCTCCTCCTCGTCATCGGCGTCGGCGCGCTCGGTGGGCTGGCGTTTTTCGAGGCCCGGCTCGTAGCACAGCTCGATCAGGACGGGGAAGTGGTCGGAGCCGACATGCTCCAAGAGCTTAATCTCCACGAGCGAGAACTCACTGGAGTGGAAAACGTGGTCGAGCGGGAAGCGGAACCAGCGCCGGTTGGCGTCGAAGGAGTTGAAGAGGCCGCGGCCTTTGCGCGGGTCCAGCAGCTCGCTGAGCTTGAGGAAAAGCAGCGTCGTGCGCGACCAGGCCACGTCGTTGAAGTCGCCGGCGATGATGGTGGGGCACCTCTCTTCCTGCCGTTGATCGCGGATCTCGCGGCCCGTCACCACGAGTTCGGCGTCGCGCTGCGTCGAGTGCACGCCCAGGATGGGTTCGGGCGGGCGCGGGTGGATGCCGTGGAAAGAGATTTCGGCCCCGCCATCGAGGCGGATGCGCGTGTGGATCGAGGGCACGTCGTCCTCGACCACGAAGCGCACTTTGGTGCCGGAGAGTGGCAGGCGCGAAAAGAGGCCCATCCCGTAGTAGTTGTCCTGCGGCTGAAGGACCGTGTGCGGGTAGTCCTCTTCCAGGACGCGGATCTCAGCCAGCCACCGCTCGTCCATCTCCAAGACGAGGATCACGTCCGGATCCGCCTTGCGGATGACCTCGAGCCAGCGCTCATGCTCGTCGTTCTCCATCAAGACGTTCGAGGCCACGAAGCGGATGGTGGCCTCGGCCGGCGCGCGCGCGGCCGCCTCGACGGTGACGGGCGCGAGCGGCGTGTACGGGACGATCTTGTACACCTGCCACACGGCTGCGGCCAGGAGCGCCGCCGCGAAGAGCAGGTTGTACCACGCGCCCGCGCTCAGCGCCACGTGCACGAGTGCCGAGAGGGCCAGCCCGCTGCCCAGGAGGACGCGCGGGAAGTCCCACCCGCGCACGAACCAGTGCCGCCCGCGCGTCAAGCTCAGCCCCGTCCCGAAGAGGAAAAAGCCGCCCATGAGCGTAAACGCCCAGAAGACAATCGCGCCGAATACGCTCACGTGCAGAGTGCGAGGGTGGAGATTGAAAGACTGTTTGGCGAGTCGAAAAGAAACTCCCCTCCTGAACAGGAGGGGTGCCCGGCAGGGCGGGGTGGTAGATCAGGTATAGCGTTACGTTCGGGCTGAGCAGCAAGACGGCTTTTCCACCACCCCTGTATCCCCTCCTGTCCAGGAGGGGAATCGCTTCGGCTGCCGCGCAGCTTTTTAGAGTACCACGCCGCCCGCTGCAAGTCAACGCCGCGCCGAACCTCGCCCCCGACCCCTTCGTTTTCCAGGGTGCGCCGCGACTGCGACTCTGACCGCCCGCCCCATGACCCCCGCGCTCAAACAAAAGCTCAGCCATCTGCCCACGCGCCCCGGCGTCTACCAGCACCTCGGCGCCGAGGGCAAGGTGCTCTACGTCGGCAAGGCGAAGAACTTGCGCAGCCGCGTGCGCTCGTACTTCCGCGAGAGCCGCCCGAAGAGCGGACGCATCAACGCGCTCGTGAAGAAGATCGAGGACGTCGAGGTCATCGTCACCGACACGGAGGCCGAGGCGCTCATCCTGGAGAACAACCTCATCAAAGAGCACCAGCCCCGCTACAACGTCAACCTCAAGGACGACAAGAGCTACCCCTACATCTGCATCAAAAACGAGCGCTTCCCGCGCGTCTTCCCCACGCGGCGCCTCAAAAAAGACGGCTCGAAGTACTTCGGCCCGTACACCGACGGCAAGGCCATGAAGCGGCTCCTGGGCACCATCCGCTCCATCTTCAAACTCAGGACGTGCAAGCTCAACCTGCACCCGGAGGCCATCGCCTCGGGGAAGTACGACGTCTGCCTCGAGTACCACATCCAGAAGTGCGCCGGCCCGTGCGAAGGCCTCCAATCTGAAGAGGACTACAACCAAACGATTCGCCAAGTAGAAAAACTCCTCAACGGCCACACCAAAGAACTCATCGGCCTCCTGCGCGACGAGATGCAGGCGCAGGCCGAGAAAAAGAACTACGAGGAAGCCGCCCGCCTGCGCGACCAGATCCAGGCGCTGGAGAAGTATTCCGAGAAGCAGAAGATCGTCAGCCCCGACGGCGAGGACCGCGACCTCTTCGGCCTCTATGTGGACCGCGAAGAAAAAATAGGCTGCGGCGTCCTCTTCAAGGTGCGCGAGGGGAAGATCATCGGCCGCCAGCACAAGTACCTGCGCCGGCTCGACGGCCGCTCCGACGCTGAGCTGATCTTGGCGTTTGCCGAGGACCACTACGCCACGGCCACCTTCATCCCCGACGAGGTGCTCCTCTCGGCAGACCCCAACGCCTCGCCCGCCGACGACACCGTGCCGCTCGAAGAACTCCTCTATCGAGAAAAAGGCAAAAAGGTGCCCGTCAAGGTCCCGCAGCGCGGCGACAAGGCCAGCCTCATGCGCATGGTCGAGTCGAACGCGAAGCTCCTGGTGAGCGAGTGGAAGCTGCAAAAGCTCAAGCGCGGCGAGGAGCGCATCCCACACTCCGTCAAGGCGCTCAAAGAAGCGCTGCGGCTGGACGGTTTGCCCCGGCGGATCGAGGCGTTCGACATCAGCCACCTGGGCGGGACGGAGACGGTGGCCTCGCTCGTCGTTTTCGTAGATGGGCAGCCGCGCAAGTCGGACTACCGCACGTTCAAGATCCGCTCGGTCGAGAAGCCGGACGACTTCCAGTCCATGCGCGAGGTGGTCGAGCGGCGCTACCGGCGCGTGGTCGAAGAAAACGGCCCGTGGCCCGACCTCGTCGTGATCGACGGCGGGAAGGGGCAGCTCTCAAGCGCCGTGGAGTCCTTAAAGCGCGTGGAGGCGTACGGGAAGTTCCCCGTGATCGGCTTGGCCAAGCGGCTGGAGGAGGTCTTCGTCCCCGGCGACACGGACCCGGTGCTCATCGCCAAGGACTCGACCTCTTTGCAGCTGTTGCAGCGCGTGCGCGACGAGGCGCACCGCTTCGCCGTGACCTACCAGCGCAAGCGCCGCAAGAAGACAACGCTGCGCTCGGAGCTTGTGGACATCGAAGGCATCGGCCCGAAGACGGCGCAGGCGCTCTTGCAAAAGTTCGGCTCGGTCAAGCGCGTGCGGGAGGCCGACGAGGCCGCGCTCGCCGAGGTCGTCGGCCCGGCCAAGGCCGAGCGCGTGGCGGGGTACTTCGCCGCCGCCGAGGCCGCCTAAAAGAGCGCCTTTTCCGATCTCTTTACAGCCTGCCAGCCTTGCTACCCGCACGACGAGGCAACTCTGGCGGATCGGCTCTGTCAGAAAGGAAAGTGCCGTAAGCTCGTCATTCTCGAAACAAACCTGCCTTCCGTTATGCCTTCCTGGAGCAATAAGGACGAACGCCAATACGAGCACGTCAAAGAAAGCGAAAAAGAGCGCGGCCGTTCGGAGGAGCGCGCCAAAGAGATCGCGGGCCGCACCGTCAACAAGCAGCGCCGCAAAGAGGGCCGCACGCCCAACAAGAAAACGCAGGGCACGGGCAACCCTCAGAGCCGCTTGGAAGACCGCACGCGCGACGAGCTGTACAACCGCGCCAAGGACCTCGGCGTCGAGGGCCGCAGCAAGATGAGCAAGGACGAGTTGGTCCAGGCCATCCGCCAGCGCCAGTAGCGGCCCGCTCTTCCGTTTCGGTGAGCGAAACAGCCGTCAGACCGAAGGCCCGGAAAGAAGCGCTTTCCGGGCCTTCGCTGTGCTCGCGCAATAGGCGGCGCGCTGCATTTTTGCGGGCGGCGCGTTACCTTCAGCCGCAGCCCGCCGACGCGCCACGCCCCCTCTTCCTCTTCATGCTTAACTACATCTGGGCCGGCCTCATCATCGCCAGCCTGCTCTTCGCCCTCGCTACCGACGCGCGCGAAATCGCCCAAGACACGTACCGCAGTGGCGAGGCCTTGCCCGTCGCGCTCGCCTTCCCCGAAGGCTACGCGCCCGACGCGCGCCGCCAGCCTGTTCAGGTGCGGATCGATCCGCAAACCTACGCGCGCTTTTACGAGACGGAGGCGCGGCCCGACACGGCCTACACTGGCACGCTTGTCCAAACCCAGGACGGCCGCCAGGTCCAGTTCGGCGCGGGCGAGGCGCTGCCCGAGCCGCTGGGCACGATCCAGGCGTTCAACGCGGATGACGAGGGCGACCCGCTGCGCAGCCTGGCCCTCGGCGCCGATTTCCAGCCTGCCGCCGGCGCCGCGCGTGCCGAGACCGGCCTGCGCTTTGGGACGGTGCGCTTCCGCAAGCTGCGTGACATTGCCGCCGCCGCGCTCGACTTTGCTGAGACGGCCGCCTCGCTCTCCCTGAGCCTGATCGGCGTGCTGGCACTCTTCCTCGGCCTTTTGAAAATCGCCGAGGAGGCCGGCATCATCTACAGCCTCACGCGCGTGGTGCGGCCCGTCCTCCGCCCACTCTTCCCCAACGTGCCGGCCGATCACCCCGCGCTCGGGCTGATCTCGCTCAACCTCCTGGCCAACGTCTTCGGCCTGGGCAACGCGGCCACGCCGCTCGGCATCAAGGCCATGGAGGAGCTGGACACGCTCAACCCCGTTAAGGGCACGGCCACGAACGCGATGGTGATGCTCCTGGCCCTCAACACCTCCAGCGTGCAGCTCGTCCCGCCCGTGCTCCTCGTGGCGATCATGGGCTTGCAGATTAACCAACTCATCTTCTCGATCACGCTGGCGACGCTCTTCTCTACGGCGGCGGGCATTCTGGCCGCCTTCGGCCTGGGCCGCCTGCGCGCCTACCGCCAATCCGACCCGCAGCGCCAAACGTAGGGACACGATATATCGTGTCCCTACAACGCCTCCAACCGCATCTGCAAAAAGAAAACGATGGAAACCGTCCGCGAACTCATCGCCATCCTCTCCGCCTTTGTGCTGCCGGCGCTCCTGGTCGGCTTCCCGCTCTACGGGCTGATCAAGGGCGTGCGCGTGTACGAGGTCTTCGTCGAGGGCGCCAAGGAAGGCTTCGAGGTGGCCGTGACGATCATCCCATACCTCGTGGCCATCCTCTTTGCGATTGGGATGTTCCGGGCCTCGGGCGCGCTCGACGCCCTCATCGGCGTGCTCGACCCCGTGCTCGGCGCTATCGGCGTGCCGGCGGAGGTCTTGCCCATGGCGCTCCTGCGCCCCTTGACCGGGAGCGGCTCGGCCGGCCTCGTGGCCGACATGATCCAGCAGTACGGCGAGGACTCGCTCTACGTCAAGATGGCCGCCACGATGTTCGGCTCGACGGAGACGACGTTCTACGTCATCGCCGTGTACTTCGGTGCCGTGCGCATCCGCAACACGCGCCACGCCGTCCCGGCCGGCCTCCTCGCCGACGCGGTGGGCGTTTTGGCCTCCGTCTACGCCGTGCGCCTCCTTTTTGGATAGGGCGCGCCGCTGGCGTTAGACCTCGACGACGCTGTTCTCGCCGAAGAACTCGTTCGAGGCGTAGGCGTCGGCGGCGTCGTCGTTGCGCCATTCCCGGCCGTCGAGGTAGTAGCGGAACTCGTGGCGAGCGCCGCCTTCGAGCGTGACGCCTTTTTTCCACACGTCGCGCGATTTGACGTAGGTCATGGCGCCGGCCTCGGGGTCCCAGTCGTTGAAGCCGCCTACCACGGCGGCGCTGTCTTGGGCCGCGCTGCCGGGCAGCTCGAAGGTGACGCGCACGGTGCCGCTGCTGTTTTCCTTCTTTTCAATCATGGTCCGTTTCCTCGTCTAAATGATGAGAGGGGCGAATGCAAAAAAGCAAGGTGAGGCCTCGTGCGAACTTTGTCAACGCGCCCGGCAAAGCGGAAGCGGTTTCTTGCCTCAACTTCACAGGAATCTAAAGCCTCCGGACGGCTTCAAGACCGAGCGCCAGCGCGCGCAGCTGAAGCCGCATCGCCATTTGAAGTGGCAGTGGGCGCAGCCCGAACGCCTCCATCTCCTCGCCAAGGGATCTGCCCCGCTCCAGACGCAGCCGCCACTCCGGCAGCCGCTCCTTGAGCCGGAGATACGCTGCCGGCACGCCCGGTGCGCTCTTCACCGCCGCGCCAATCACGAAGAGCGGCAGCTCGGTGACGAGGCAGAGCGGGTCGCCGCCGAGGTTTTTTGCGAACTCCATCGAGCTGTCGTGGAATTTCCAGGCCATCTCCTCGTCGCCTTTGGCTCGGAAAAAGGCGCGCATGGCGGCGCCTTCGGGCGTGGTTGTGAAGCCGGGTTCGACGTAGAAAAAGCCCTTCTCCCCCTTGCGGTTGTGATCGTGCAAGCGGAGGCCATCGGCGCGGACGGCCTCGGCAAATCCGTCGCGCAGGGGCTGCGTGCGAAACGTCCAGTGCCGCTCGATAAGTAGCTGCGCCCCTTCGGAAAAGCCCATCCCGTGCAAGCTCATGTGCAGCACGAACGGCGCGTGACGCCGCAGAAAATCCGACACCGCCTCGTTCTCCCTCCGCATGGCCGGAAAGCCGAACTCGAGGTCGCGCCCCGGCGCCTCGCGCACGGCGTGTTGCAGGTAGGCTTCGGCGTCCGGCCACCGCTCGATCCATGCCCGGTTGCGCGCCGCGCCGTCGGGGTTCGTGTGCGGGACGATGGCGAAGCGGAAACGCTCGAAGAGGTCGCTTAGCTCTTCGCGTTGCGCGAGGCCTTCGAGGACGAATGCGTGTAGCGTCTCCGGCCCGACGGGTTCGTCGGCGTGGTTGCCGGCAATGAGGCTCACCCTTTGCGCGCCGGTGCCGAGCGTGACGCCGTAGAGCGGGCGGCCCTCCTCGCTCTCGCCCAGGTGGTGGAAGGCGGCGAAGTCCGGGTGCGCGGCGCAGGCGTTGCGGATGGCCTCGCGCGTTTCGGCGGGCGTGTGGAAGCGCGGCGCTTGCGGGGCGAGATCGGCGAGGTCGAAGGTCATGCGGGGGCAGGTTTTCCTGTGGAGCGGGGGCGTGCTCTTCTGCGGGTGCAGTTGGTGGCGTGGTAGGGACATGGCGCGCCATGTCCCTACGGTGTTACAGAGTCGGCGCGGCGTTGCGCAGGCGTCCGGCGCTCCGTATGTTGACGGATGCGAAGCTGGGGGTGCCCCGCCTGGTTACAGCCGGGCGGCGCGCTGAGATCATACCCCTCGAACCTGATCCGGATCATACCGGCGCAGGAAAGCTTTTTTTGGTTTGCAATACCGGCAGTTCGGACTGCCGGTATTGCTGAGCGGGGGAACGGTTGATGTTTCTCCTTTGGCTTCGCCTCTGCTTTTCTCTCAGCAGCCCTTCTGCGAAGCCATGACCTCCCCTACCGCCGAGCACGCTCCCGCAGAGCGCGCGTACGCCGTCCCGCCCTTTGCCCAGGAATGCCTCGATGCGGCCTCGGAGGCTTGGGGCGCTTCGTTCGAGCATCCCTTCGTCCGGGCGCTGGCCGAGGGCACGCTCGGCGCCGAGCGCTTCCGCTTCTACCAGATGCAGGACGCGCGCTACCTCGAGGCGTTCTCAGACGCCTGCGCGCTCATCTCCACGCGCTGCCCCGATCCTGCCGACAAGCTCTGGTTCATCGACGCGGCGCGGCTGGCGCTCGTCGTCGAGGGCGAGCTGCACGCCGGCTACGGCGAGAAGCTCGGCTACGGCCCCGACGACATCGCCCGCCTGGAGCTGACGCCCAACAACCGCGCGTACCAGAACCACATGATTGCCACAGCGCAGCAGGGCACGCTCGTCGAGGCCGCCGCTGCCGTCACGCCTTGCCCGTGGCTCTACATCGAGCTGGGCCAGCACCTCTTGGAAAAGCACGGCCCGCCCGCCGACGCGCACCCTTACGCCAACTGGCTCCGCATGTACAGCGACCCGGAGTTCAACGAATACATGGACAACCTCTTGGAGCGCCTCCAGCGCTTCGCCGACATGGCCGACGAGGCCGCCCGCGAGCGCGCCCGCGCCGCTTTCCGCACGAGCGCCCGCTACGAGTGGATGTTCTGGCAGCAGGCCTGGGACGAGCAGCCGTGGCCGGTGTAAGCACGGCGCTTTAAGGCGTCACGACCGACGATAGACGACCGACGACGTGCTTTTCTAATCGCCCGTCGTCATTCGTCTGTCGTCCCCAGAGGACGCACCTGGACGTTTTCAAGGCGGATCTCGGAGACTTCTTTCAGATCGCCCGCCGCCTTGCGTTCAACGAATCGCTCCAGGCCGGGGGGGCCGAGCGTGTCCGGGTCGGCGGTGAAGTTGAGGTAGTCTTGGAAACGCACGCCGTTGACCGCGCGCGCGCCCACAGCCTCGCGGAAGCGTGTGCCCGTCTCGTCGGTGTGGTAGTAGTAGGCGAGGTAATCCACCGTGCGGCGCTCGGGGTGAAGCCAGTACACGAAGCGGTCCTCCCAGTCGCGCCCGCCGCCCTCTTCCTGGAAAGTGACCTCGACGGCGCGGTAGGGCTGCCCGGCAATCGTGTCGGCGGGGAGCATCTGCGCCCGGACGGCCGGGTCGCTGAGGAAGTACGGCAAGAGCGCGAAGTAGACCACCGAGTTCACCGCCGTCTCCACGCCGCGCCGCTCGCTTTCGGAGAGATCTTGACGCTCGCCGTTGGTGGTGCGGTAGAGGCTATCGTTGGTAAGCACCTCCAGCACGGCGGCGCCGGTCGAGTCCGTGTAGGCGCGCGCGTAGCGGAACTGCCCCTCCTGGCGGCGCACGGTGAAGTGCGCGTCGCGGAAGTCGAACTCCACCACGGCGTTGTCGAGCGTTCCCATCCCGTGCGCGGCGATGGCCTCGTTAATGAGTGCCTGCGCCTCAGTCTGCGCTTCCGGCGCGGCGCCCTCTTCTTCGGACGGCGCGGCGCAGGCGGCCATGAGAAGCAGCGCGGCGGCAAGGAGCAGGCGGGAAGCGTTCATGGGCAAGGCTTAGCGCTCAGGGCGAATCGTGATGACGAAGAGACGTCCGGCGGTGTCGCACACCCCAAGCGGTGGCGTTGCCGATTTCGAGGTCGTAGCCGCCTGCGCCCTGCACGACGGTGGCACGCAGCGCGCTCACGAACAGGCTTCACCAAACGGCCTCTCACCCGTTCCTCCTTTCTCCCATGCTCAAACGCTCCCGTTCCCAGACGGCCCGTTCTGCGCCGCCGCGCTCAGGTCCTCCGCGCGGGCGATGAGCGCTTCGACCTCGCCGAGACCCTGCTGCCAGAAGCCGAGGTCTTGCAGGTCAATGCCCAGCCGGCCCACGAGGACGTGCGGCCAGTCCGAGCCGCCGGCTTCAAGCAGGCGCAGGTACTGCTCGGCAAAACCCTCGCCCTCGCTTTGGTAGCGCGCGTAGAGCGCCAGCACGAGCAGCTCGCCAAAGGCGTAAGCGTAGACGTAGCCCGGCGTGTGCAAGAAGTGCGGGATGTAGCTCCACCAGTGCCGGTAGTGATCGCCGAGCGTGACGCTCCCCTCGAACATGGCCTCCTGCGTGGCCATCCAGAACTCCGCAAAGCGCTCGGCCGGCAGCTCGCCCTCTTCGCGGCGGGCCGTGTGGATCTTCGCCTCGAAGCGGTTCATGGCCGTCTGCCGGAAAACCGTCGCTAAGGTGTCATCGATCTTGGAGACGAGCATGGCGAGGCGGTTCTGCGGATCGTCTTCCTGGCTGAGGAGGCGCTGGAAGACGAGCATCTCGCCAAAGACGGAGGCCGTCTCGGCGGTGGTGAGCGGCGTGGACTGCTGGAGGACGCCCCGCTCGCGCGCGAGGAACTGGTGCACGCCGTGGCCGAGTTCGTGGGCGAGCGTCTGCACGTCGCGCACCTTGCCGGTGTAGTTCATCAGGACGTACGGATGCGCGCTCGGGACGGCGCCGTGGCTGAACGCGCCGCTGCGCTTGCCGGGCGCGGGCGGCGCGTCGATCCACCGCTGCTCGAAGAACCGCTCGGCCACGGCGCCCATCTGCGGATGGAAATCCGCGTAGGCGTCCAGGACGAGGCTTTGGGCCGCGTCCCAGTCGTACTCGGCCTCCGCCTCGCCGACGGGCGCGTAGCGGTCGTAGTCCATCATCTCGTCCACGCCCAGGAGCTTCTTCTTCAAGCGGTAGAAGCGCGCCACGAGGTCGTAGCGGCCCGTGACGGCTTCGACGAGCGCCTCGACCGTTTCGTCCGCGACCTCGTTGGCGATGTTGCGGCTCTGGAGCCAGTGCTCGAACCGGCGCAGGCGGTCGTCCGAGGCGTTCTCAGCCAGGAGCGTGTTGAAGATGAACGTGACCGTGCGCTCGTTTTTTTGCAGCCCCTCGGTAAAGGCGAGGGCGGCTCTTTTGCGGACGTCGCGGTCCGGCTCGTAGAGCTTGGTGAGGATTTCTTCCTGCGTGAGATTTTCGCCGTCGAAGGAAAAGCGCGCGGCGCCCATCGTCTCGTCGAAAAAGCGGGTCCAGGCGCTCTCGCCCGTGACGTTCTTTTCGGCGAGGATCTTTTCCTCCGGCTCGGTGAGGAGGTGCTTTTTGTGAAGCTGTTCGAGTTCGAGGTAGTGGCGGTAGCGCGCGAGCGCGTCGTCGGCCAGGAGCGCTTCGGCTTTTTCTTCGTCCACGTGCGCCCACTCCAGCTCGAAGAAGATGAGCTGCTGGTTCGTGCGCGTATACGCCTCGCGGACTTTCTGCAGAAGCGCGCCGCGCGCGGCCTCGCCCGTGTCGGTGGACCAGTGGAGGTAGGCGTAGGTGTAGGCGCGGCCGAGGCAATCCTGGATGTACTCGTAGCGGCGGAGCGCTTCGGCGAGCGCCTCGGCGTCGAGCGAGGCGACCTGGCCGCGGTACGCCTCGGCAAAGCCTTGGGCGTCCTGGGCGGCTCGGGCGAGGTCCTGTTCGAGCGCGTCGCGGCTCGGGTAGAGGTCGTCAAGGTTCCAGCGGACGGCTTCGGCGCCGGTGCTTGTTCGGGCTTCCATGAGGCGGGCGTTGGTGAGAGACGGCGTGCGGGCGAGCGCCTTCTGCTACCCGTACGCCCGCCGATTTGTTGTGCCTCTTGGAAGGGACGAACGACGACGCGCTCGACCCGACGTTTTCGCCATCTGGCAGGCCTATTGCCGTCCGCCATCCACCGTCGTTCGTCTTCTTCCACTCTCCCGTTCCCCCTCTCCCCCACTTCCCCACGCTCCCTCTCCCAAACCCGGACCTTTTCGCCGCCGCGTCGTTTCATGCCTTCCGCGTCTTGATTCTCCAGCAAGCCTCTTCTCGAACATGGCTACCCCGTTCCACGACCTCCACTCGGAAGACGATTGGCAGGAAGCGCGCACGCGCTCCGAGGAGGAGCCGGTGCTCATCTACAAGCACAGCACGACGTGCCCCATCAGCGCCGGCGCGCAGGACCGGCTCCAGGAGTTGACCGAAGAGGACGATCCGCCCGTGTACCGCGTGGTCGTGCAGAAAGCGCGCGACGTGTCCAACGCCATCGAGGAAGCGCTCGGCGTGCGCCACGAGACGCCGCAGGCCATCCTCCTGCGGGGCGGCCAACCCGTCTACGACGCCTCGCACCGCAAGGTCACCGCCGAGGCCGTGCGCGAGGCCATGCAGAACGCAGAGGCGTAGGCCATGACGCTTTTCGTTGACCGCCGACCGCCGACCGCTGACGACGCGCAGGCCGTGCGCTTTCGCCGACCCGCCGTTGCAGGGCTGTTGATGGCGGCGCTGCTGCTCGCGCTTTTCGCTGCGGGCTGCGTGCAGGAGCAGGGAGAAGACGCGCCGGCCGATGCCTCGGCCAAGGCCACCCCCGCCGAGCGGTCTGTGCAGGGTCCGGCGGGCGGGCGCATCAGCCTCACGGCGCCGGAGGAGGCGCCGCCCGCGCCGGAGCTGACGGTGGAGACGCTCGGCGGCGAGACGGTCCCGCTTGCAAAAAGCGGCCAGGTCACGCTCGTCAACTTCTGGGCCACGTGGTGCGGCCCGTGCCGCATCGAGATCCCCGACCTCGTGGCGCTTCAAGACGAGCTGGGGCCGCAGGGGCTGCGCATCGTCGGCGTGGCCGTGGGCGAGGACGCCGCCGCCGTGCGCCCCTTTGCCGAAGAGCGCGGGATCAACTACGCGCTCGTCCCGGACGCGGACCAGTCCATCGCCGAAGCCTTTGGCGGGGTGATGGGCCTGCCGACGACCGTGGTGATCGGCCCGGACGGCACGATCCGCGCGCGCCTGCTCGGCCTCTTCCCCACCGACGAGATGAAGAGCCAGCTCCAGGCGTTGCTTCAGGAAGGGGCGTCGTGACCAACAGTCGGCGAGCTTTCTGGAGGGCGATGAGAGCGGCCCTTGGAGCGTCCTTCGCTGCTACGCCTCCTCAGCGGCCTCGTCCGGGTCCTCTTCGCGGGCCATGAGGTAGTCTTCAAGGCTGCCTACGACGATCTTCGTCTCCTCGTCCACCTCGACGTCCTTGACGTCGCCGGCGCGGATGAGCTTCTTGATCTTTTTGCGGTCGATCTGCTTGAGGATGCGCCGCGCCTCGGTGCGGCTGACGACATCCTCGCGGTAGTCCGCCGCGAAGGAGGCGAGGAAGTCGAGCGTCCCCTCGGCCATCTCGACGACGTGGACCTCCCCGTTGGCATCGTCGAGCGCCCAGCGCAGCTCAGCGTCGATGAGGTGGCGGTCGATCCAGTTCACGATGGTCTGCCGCGAAAGCTGCACGCGCTCGGAAAGCTCGCCGAGCGTCATGGCGGTGCGGCCTTCGGGCGCTTCGAAGTTCGATTCGGCCACGGGTCCTCTCTGAAAATCGCTGGGGATTTGCGTATCGTTTTCCAATGCCGAGGCCGGCTTTTTGTTCCTCCCGGAGCCGCCCGCGCGCACCCGATCCGCCGCGGCGCATCCTACTCGTCCGCGTTGGCGAGGGACGTGGTCTGCCCCTCGGCCTCGATGGTCCAGCCGCGCGCGGCCTCGCCTTCGCCGAAGACGATCCGCGCGCCAGGCTCGAGGAACTCGCTCAAGACCCGCGCCACGGCCTCCGGGTGCGGGTCCGGCAGTGCGCGGGCCACGGGTTCGAGCCGCCCCTCGGCGATGCGGAAGTAGCCGATCTCGAAAAGAAGCGGCCCGCTCGTCTCTGTGCTCAGCGTGCGGTACGCGGCGCTAAGCTGCCGCAGCTTGCGGACGACCTCCTCGCCGTGGCGGATGCGGTCCCAGGCGTCTGCGTGGGCGAGCGTGCGCCGGGCGTAGCAGTAGTCGATAAGCGCCTGCAGATCGGCCGCGCGCGCCGGCCGTACGGCGGCGTCTTCGAGGCGGCAGCGGACTTCTTCGGGCATGGCGGCGTTTTTCTCTGAGCCGGCGGGCGTGCAGGCGCGCCAGCGTTTTCGCTTTGCGGGGAACGTACAAGGCGGCACGCTGATACGTGTTTCCCCACTCGCCCATCACCCATCAGCAGAACCTCACGAGGACTAGCTTATGCCTACACGCAACGCAGAAGCGCAGTGGAACGGCGACCTCCAGCAAGGCCAGGGCACGATGAAGCTCGGCAGCGGGGCTTACGAGGGGCAGTACTCCTTCAAGTCGCGCTTTGAGGAAGGCAGGGGCACCAATCCGGAAGAACTCATCGGCGCGGCGCACGCGGGGTGCTACTCCATGGCGCTCTCGAACGCGCTCGCCGAGGCAGGCCACACGCCCGAGCGCGTCCACACGGTCGCGCGCGTGCACCTGGAGATGCAGGACGCCGGCCCCACCATCACCCGCATCGACCTCAAGACGGAGGCCGACGTGCCCGACCTCAGCGACGCCGACTTCCAGAGCCACGCCGAGGACGCCAAGAAGAACTGCCCCGTCTCCAAGGCGCTCGCCGGCACCACCATCAACCTCAACGCCACGCTCTCAAGCAGCTAAGCCCACGGCTCGCCGTGGATGTTTTCCGCGCGCCGCATTCGCTGAAAAGTCCGGACCTCGCAGCGCTGAGGTTCGGGCTTTTAGTGTTCAGCGCATAAAGATTCAGGGCGCTACTGGTTCGTCATCGCCTCCTCTTCCCAGAGCGGGCGCATCACGGCGCGGAGATCTTCGTTGGGGAGGTCGGCTTGGAGGTAGGTCTGCCCGTGGAGCGGCAGCACCGCGCTCAACGGGCGGTCCCAGTCTTTCCAGAGCGCGCGGAGCTGCGCGTCGGCGTCGTCGGAGATCGTGGGCGGGCGCTCCAGGCGGCGCGCGCCTTCGGGCTGCTTCGGGCCGGGGCCGACGGCGCTGTCGCCGGCGAGGACGACGCCGCCGTGGCGCTCGGTGTAGAGCATGACCGAGCCGGCCGTGTGGCAGGGCACGTGCAGCGTTTCCAAGCCGGCGCCGGTGAGGAGGTCGTGCGCCATCGGGTTCTCGAAGTCGAGACCGGCCTCACGGACGCTGGGGTGGCGCGCGTCGGTCGGGTGCAGGAAGAGCGGGCAGCCGAAGGCGTCCTGGATCGCCTCGAACCCGTCGCCCTGGCCCACGACGTGGCGGTGCGAGACCACGAGCGCGGCGGGCGGATAGCCGTCGTCGGCCAGGCGCTGCAGCGCGGGCAAGAGCCGCCGGAACGGCGCATCGAAAAGCACGGAGCGGTCTTCAAAGAGCACGGCGTACGAGTTGGGCGGGCGTCCGGTGGGGCCGGTCGTGGCCTCGGCCTGAGGCAGGAGCAGCACGTCATCGAAGAACGGCTGCGGCTCGGCGGCGAAGAAGGTGTGCATGGATAGGCCTCTTGCGGGCGGGTGAAACAAAGAGGGAGCGGCGACGCCGCGACGTGCAACACGCGCCGCGCAGGCTTTACAAGATCGGCGTACTTCCGGAGCCAGATGGGGGTCCGCGCCAGGAACCGGGAAGCCCTTTGGCGCGAAGCATAGGCGTCATCCTATCGTTTTCAGTTTTTTCTGAAATAGATGAACATCCCTAACACGCATTCAAACGGCGTAAGCCCTTCGGCTCGCCGCGTAGGCGTGGCAACCGTGGGCGTAGGTGGCGCCGTGGCTACCACCGCCGCCGCCGGCGTCGCCCTCTTACGCGCCGGCCAGGCCACGCGCCAGGGCCTCCCGCTCGACGCGCTCGACGCGCCCCTCACCCGCCCCCTCGCCCCTTACGAAAACCTCGTCTTTGGCGGGTGGGACTTCTTCGCGGATGACCTCGCCGCCGCCGCACGCGAGCACGGCGTCCTCACCGAGAGGCAGCTCGACGCCGCCGCGCCGTCTCTTTCCGAGATCACGCCCTGGCCGGCCGTGGGCAACGAGCGCTTCTGCCGCAACATCGGCGGCGAGCACCGCGCCGAGGCGCCTTCGCTCGAAGAGGCCGTAGAGGCGCTGCGCCGGGACCTTCGCCGCTTCCGCGAAGAGGAAGACCTCGACGGCCTCGTGGTGATGAACCTCGCCTCCACCGAGGCTGCGCCCGACCTGCGCGCCCCTGCCCTCGCCACGGCCGAGGGCTTCCGCAACGGCCTCGCGGAGGGCGACGCCGCCATCAGCCCGGCCATGCTCTACGCCTGGGCCGCCATCCAGGAAGGCGCGCCGTACGTCAACTTCACCCCCTCGATGGCCGCCGACGTGCCCGCGCTCGTCGAAGAGGCCGAGCGCCAGGGCGTCCCCGTTGCCGGGAAGGACGGCAAGACGGGGCAGACGTTCCTCAAGACGGTCATTGCCCCCGGCCTGCGCGCCCGCGCCCTCGAGGTCGAGGGCTGGTTCTCGACGAACATCCTGGGCAACCGCGACGGCGTGGCCCTGAGGGACTCCGGTTCGCTCGCCTCGAAGCTCGGCACCAAAGGCTCGGTCCTGGACCAGATCCTGGGCTACCGCGTCGAAAACCACGTCGTGGACATCTCCTACTACCGCCCGCGCGGCGATAACAAAGAGGCCTGGGACAACGTGGACCTCGTCGGCTTCCTGGGGCAGAAGATGCAGCTCAAGATCAACTTCCTCTGCCGCGACTCGATCCTGGCCGCGCCGCTCGTCATCGAGCTGGCTCGGCTGATGGACTTCGCCGGGCGCGAGGGCGCAGGCGGCGTGCAGGAGCAGCTGGGCGTCTTCTTCAAGTCGCCCATGATGGCGGACGGGGCGGCGCCCGAGCACGGCCTCCACGCGCAGCAGCGCGCGCTCGTGGGCTGGCTCGCCAAGCATCAGTCTCAAGACGGCCAGGCCAGCGACGGCCACGCAGGCAACGGCGCACGCGGCGCCTCGGCAGAGACGAGCGCCCCCGCCGCCGCGTCATGAGCCGCCCACCGATGCTTGACCTGGATGCGCTGCCGGACCTCCTGCCGCTTTTCCGGCAGATCGTGGACCTCAAGCGCCTGCGCACGGCCGAGGCGCCAAGCTCCAGCCTGGCCGAGCGCCTGTTCTTGCGCGCGTGGACGAGGCTCCTCGCCGGCAAAGCGGTCGAGGCCGTGGCGCTGCGCGAGACGGCCGCCGCGCTCGTGGCCACGCGCCTGGCGGGGATCGACGCGGGCGTCCTGGCCGGCCACAGCCTCGCCAAGCGCGACCGCCAGAGCCTGCTTGCGAAGGCCTTGCGCGACGCCGCCGCCCCGCTCGGTCAAGGCCTGGCGCAGCGCCTCGAAGCCGCCCTCCCCGACGCCGACCACAGCGCCGCCGACGCGCCGCCTTTCGCGCTCCGCCTCGCCGATCAGCCGCGCGCGGGCGTCACCTGCCCTGGCAAGCCGCGCCTCGTCCTTGCCCCCGCCGAGAGCCACGCCGACCACTGCGCCTCCGTGGCCGTGCTGGCCGCCTGCCTCGCGCCGCTCGCTGGCGCCGACCCGGCCGAGGCGTTCCTCGTCGGGATCGTCCACCACCTGCACAACGCCACGCTCCCCGATGCCGGCCACGCGGGCGACGTCTTCCTGAGCACGCACGGCGCGCAGCTGATGGACGCCGCACAGCAGCGCGTTTGGCCCGCGATCCCGGAGCCGCTCCGTCGCCGCGCACAAAAAGCGCTGGCTCACACGCAAACGCTCGGCACGCCCGAGGCCTACGCCTTCCAAGCCGCCGACGTCCTCGACCGCGTCTTGGAGATCGAGTGGCACGCCCGCAGCGCCCGCTTCACCATGGACGAGGTGCTCGGCGAGATGAACCTCGTCCACGAAGGCTTCGCCGAGAAGCTGCACGCGGAGGTCTTGGAAGCGGGCGGCCTGGCTTGAACGTGGGGCGTGTGGGAAACGCTTCGGCCAACCACGAAGACTCCCCTCCTGGACAGGAGGGGTGCCGGCAGGCGGGGTGGTAGATGAGGCGAGCGCTACGTGCAGGATGAGCAGCAAGCCCTCCGGTCCGCCACCCCTGTATCTCCTCCTGTCCAGGAGAGGAATTTGTTCGACTTAACCGCGTAGCTTTCGCGGAAGAGAATCATGCTCGACTTGATGAAATCGGAAGTCCAAAATCGCCAATCCAAAATCCGCTGGGCCGTCGTCGGCTGCGGGTGGGTAGCGCGCGACTACGTGATCCCCGGCATCGCCGCCTCCGCCAACGGCCGCCTCGCCGCGCTCTGCGATCTGAACGCCAACGCGCTCCGCGCCGCCGCGCCTGAGAACGACACGGCGCGGCGCTACGAGCGGCTTTTGGAGATGCTCGCGGCGGAAGGCGAGGCACTCGACGCCGTCTACGTCGCCACGCCGAACGGCAGCCACGCGGCGCTTGTGGCAGAGATCGCCGCCGCCGGCCTGCCCGTCCTCTGCGAAAAGCCGATGGCGCGCACGCTCGAAGAAGCGCAGCGAATGGTGGCCGCGTGCCGCGAGAACGGCGTCCCGTACGCCACGGCGTTCGACCAGCGCTTCCACCCGGCGCACCAGAAGCTGCGCGCGCTCATCGCCGAGGGGGCGCTCGGCACCGTGACGCAGGTGCGCATCCGCTACGCCTGCTGGACGCCGCCGGACTGGACGCCGGACCCGGCCCATCCGCACGACAACTGGCGTGCCGACCCCGAGCGCGCCGGTGGCGGCGCCTTCCTCGACCTGGCCCCGCACGGCCTCGACCTCACGCAGATGCTCCTGGGCGAGCGCATCACCGGAGCGCACGCCTTTTTGCAGCACCGCCGCGTGCACGCCTACGCCGTGGACGACGGCGCCGCGCTCATCGGCCGGACGGAAAGCGGCGCGCTCCTCTCGCAGAGCGTGGCCTACAACTGCCCGGACGCCTTCCCGCGCCGCAGCCTCGAGGTCGCTGGCACCGCCGCGCGCGCGCTGGCGGAGAACACGATGGGCCAGGACCCCGGCGGCACGCTCACGCTCACGCGCCCGGACGGCTCGGTCGAGGCCGTGGCGTTCGACGCCGCCGCTTCGCCGTTCCAGGCGCAGGTCGAGGCCTTTGCGCACAGCGTCTTGGACGGCGCGCCGTTCCCGTTCTCCCCCGAGGGCGATCTCCACACCATGCGCCTTTTGGAAGAGGCCGTCGCTACGCCGACGTACGCCGCAACGCCGTAGGGACACACCGGCGGTGTGTCCTTGCCCTTCGTATCTGCCCCTTCGCCCTGCTGCGACATGCCCCTCATCCCGTACTGCTGCACCAACTGCGGCTTCTGGCAGCGCTACTTCGAGGCGCCGCCGCCCGCGTGCCCCGTCTGCACCGACTTCCGCCACCCGCTCCCCGAAAAAGGCTGGCGCTTCCTCACGCCCGAAGAAGTCGCCGAAGAGACGCAGGTGTCATGGCGGGAGGTGGCGCCGGGCGTGTTCATGTTCGCAGCAGAGCCAGCGGTGGGCATCGGGTCGTGCGGGTATCTGATCGCGCGCGAAGAGGGGAACGTCGCGTTCGAGGGGGCGGGCTGGTACTCCGGCGAGGCGTTGGATTTCATCGAAGAAAAAGGCGGCGTGGATTTTCTCTCGGCCTCGCACGCGCACGTCTACGGCGCGCTCTGGCGACTGGCGGACCGCTTCCGGCCCGAGATCGTGATGCAGCACGAGGCGCTTCCTTTCGCGCAGGCGACGCTGCCGCAGCGCAAAACGCCGGAGGCCACGCCCGTGTCTTGGCCCTTCGACGAAGAGGCCGAGCCGCTGCCGGGCATGCGCCTCCTCCACACGGGCGGCCACATGCCGGGACACACCGTGCTTTATCTGCCCGACGAGCAGGCGCTCTTCTGCGGCGACGCGCTCAAGTTTAAGCTCGACACCACCGGGGAAGACGGGAGCGGCAACGGGCGGATCGGGCGGGCGCGGGCCATCTCGTGCCACGCGGCGTTCGACGCGCACATCCCGCTCCCGCACAGCGCCGTGCGCCGCTACCGCGAGGTGTTCGAGAAGTTGGACTTCGACGCCGTGTTCACGCCCTGGGAGGTCGTCCGTCCCGGCCAGAACAAAAGGGCCGCGCTGCGCCTCTTCGAAAAGCAGCTGGGCGGCAAGCCCTTCGCGGACGACCTCCCGCTCGCCGTGGGCACGGGCCGCCCGACCGGCGAAGGCGCCGGCGACCCCGAGCCGGTGCGGCGCTACCGCGAGATGGCGCCCGCGGGCCAGACGATGGAGTTCCCCATCACCGGCCTCGACCACCTGGGCATCCCCGTGTGGACGGCCACGCTCTGGGAGAGCGAGCGCGAGATGAGCTACGGCGGCATCGGCTACGGGGCCACGGAGGCGCAGGCGCGCATCGGCGCGTGGGGCGAGATGACCGAAGGGATCGGCGCGCACCGGGGCCTGAGGCGGCTCCCGCGGCGGACGGCCTCGTTCGAGAAGCTCCGGAAAGAGGGCGTGCCGGCCGTGAACCCGCTCAAGCTGCGCCTCCCCGTGGGCACCGCGTACACGCACGCGCAGGAAGTCGAGTGGATCGAGGCGCGGCGCTACCCCTCCCGCGAAAGGGTGTGGGTGCCCGCCGAGGCCGCCGCCTCCAACCTCTTCGACCTCGGCGCGGCCTATGCTGCGGGCGAGCGCGACCCGCTCTTCCTCCCCGTCACCAACGGCCTCGGCGCGGGCGACTCGCTGGGGCGCGCGCTCTTGCACGGCCTCCTCGAACTCGTGCAGCGCGACGGGAACTCGGCCGGGTACCGCGCGCTCGACCGCGAGATCGGCCTCGACCTCGACTCCGTGGCCGACCCCGCCATCCGCCGCCTCTTGGCGCACTACGACGCCGAGGGGATCGACCTCCGGGCCAAGCTTGCCGGCATCACGTGCGGCCTCGTCAGCCTCTACGTCGTGGGCACGGAGCGCGACCTGGGCAAGGTGCCGCACCCCATCATGCTCACGGGCTGCGGCGAGGGCGCCGACCCCGACCGCGAGGTGGCGCTCAAAAAGGCGCTCCTCGAATATTCGGCCTCGCGCGCGCGCAAGCTTTTCAACCACGGCCCCATCGCCCCGATGGCGCACCTCTTCCCCGAAGGCTACCTCGAACGCATCCGCGCCGAAAACGTGCAGCCTGAAGAAGGCCGCTCGCTGGAGCACATGCGCCGGTGGATGGGCTACCCTGCCGAGAAGATCAAGTCCATCCTGGACGAGCAGATCCTCTGCACGAGCACGCGGCGGCGCTTTTCTGGGTTGCCCACCGTCGCCCCCGGCACGCTTTCTTCCACCGAGGCGAAGCTGCGCCACGTGGCCGGGCGCTTTCTCGGCGCCGGGCTGGACGTCCTCTACGTGGACTTCTTGGAAGAGGGCGGGCCGGCGCGCGTCGTCAAGGCCATCGTGCCGGGCTTGGAGGTGGAGACGGTGACGTACTACCGGATCGGCCCGCGCAACCTCCGGCGGCTCCTGAAGCGCGGGAGCGGCCTCGTGGGCCGCGGTGCTCCGCCCGAGGGCGCCCGGCGCATCCCCCTGGCCGAGGACGACGAAGAAAGGCTCGGCGGCCCTGCGTGGCTCAACGTGGCCGGCCTCGACCAGCGCATGGAGCGGCTCTACGCCATGTACCGCGAGCCGGGCCGCCACGAACTCGCCCTGGTGGATGGTGAGTAGCGAATGGCGAGTGGCTCCAATCCAAAATCGGAAATCGGCAATCCAAAGTTGAGATACGCCTACAACACGAACGGCTGCGCGAACCACCGCCTCGAGGACGCCCTCGCCCTCATCGCCGAGGCGGGGTACGACGGCGTGGCCCTCACGCTCGACCACCACCACCTCGACCCGTTCGCCCCGCGCCTCGGCGAGCGCGCCGAGAAGCTCTCGAACCGTTTGCGCGAACTCGGCGGCCTCGGCCTCGTCGTGGAAACGGGCGCGCGCTTCCTCCTCGACTTCAGACGCAAGCACGAGCCGACGCTCATCAGCCCGGAGCCGGAAGGCCGTGCGCGGCGGGTAGACTTCCTCACGCGCGCGCTCGACGTGTGCGCCGCGTGCTCGGGCGAGACGGTCTCGTTCTGGGCCGGCGTCCCCCAAAAAGGCGTGGGCCGCGAGGAGGCGTGGCGCTGGCTCGTCGAAGGCGCGCGCGCGGTGGCCGAGGCGGCCGAGGCGCGCGGCGTGGACGCCTCCTTGGAGCCGGAGCCGGGCCACCTCGTCGCCACCACGGACGACTTCGAGCGCCTGCGCGCCGAAGTGCCCGGCCTCCGCCTCGCCCTCGACACGGGCCACTGCCTCGTCACCGAAGAGATCGAACCCGAGGCCGCCGTACGCGCCTTTGCCGAAAAACTCGGTACCGTCGCCATCGAGGACATGCGGCGCGGCGTGCACCGCCACCTCCCCTTCGGCGAGGGCGACATGGACGTGCCGGCCGTCCTCCGCGCGCTCGGCGACGTGGGCTTCGAGCGCCTCGTCTGCGTCGAGCTGTCGCGCGCCTCGCCCACCGCGCACGAGGCGATCCCCGCCGCCATCGGCTTTTTGAAAAAGGCTGAAGCGGGATGATGCCTCATGAAAGCAGCACGCCTTCTCGGAAAAAGCCCCCAGCAAGCTGACAAGACTCCCCTCCTGTCCAGGAGGGGAACGGCATACGCGCCGCCCCCTCACCCATTCCCCCTCTCGCCCTTTCCCAATCCATGCGCATCCTTTTCATCTCGCGACGCTTTTCCCGGCCATCTCGGGGATGAGCGTCTACGCGCTCAACCTCCTCCGGGAGATGACGCGCCGCGGCCACGACCTCACCATGATCTCGCAGTACCGCGGCGATGAGGAGGGCATCGCAGTCTACGGCGGCGGCCCTCCGCCGGACGTGGAGGACGTCACCGTGATCGGCCTCGAAGCGCTCGGCGAGCAAGACGGCGGCGACTTCGAGCGCGACGTCGAGGCCATGGCGCAGGCGGCCGTGCGCGTGCATGAGAAAAAGCCGTTCGACCTCGTCCACGCGCAGTACGCCTACCCGACGGGACTGGCCGCGCTCGCGGCGAGCCGGCGCCTCGGCCTGCCCAACGTCGTCTCCATCCAGGGCGGCGACGGGCACTGGGTCGGGAGCTGCTGCAAGACGCACGAGGACGCCATGCACGCCGTTTTGGGCCACGCCGGCGCCCTCCTCATCGGCTCCGACTCTTTTGCCGAGGAGGTGACGGAGCGGCTCGGCACGCCGCCGGAGCGGTTCACCGTCGTCCCCGGCGCCGTGGACTTAGGCCGGTTCCATCCGAGAGAAGGCCGCGCGCCGGGCGACCTCCACAACCCGCCCGTCTTCCTCTACCACGGGCGGATCGACCGGCGCAAGGGCGCCCTCGACCTCCTCGACGCCTTCGCCCTGCTCGTTGAGAAGCGGCCGGCGCGGCTCGTCGTCTCCGGCATCGGGCCGGATGCGGAGGCGGCGGCAGAGAAGGCCCGCGCGCTCGGCCTCCAGGAGCACGTCGAGATGAGCGGGTACGCCGAGTACGAGGACGTGCCGGCCCTTTACCGCCGCGCCGACGTCTTCGTCAGCCCCACCTACGCCGAGGGGTTCTCGAACACGATCCTCGAGGCGATGGCCTCGGCGCTCCCCATCGTAAGCTGCCGCGCCGTGGGCGTGGTGGACTGCCTGCGCCACGAGGAGAACGCGCTCCTCACCGAGCCGGGCCGCCCCGGCGCCCTCGCCTCGGCGCTGGAGCGGATGCTCGTAGAAGAGGGCCTGCGCCGCCGCCTCGCCCGCGAGGCCTACGACGAGGTCCGGCGGCGCTACGCCTGGGAGGTCGTCGGCGGGCAGATCGAAGGCGTCTACGAGGCTCTCGCCGGCACGGCGCCCGACACGGCCTGGACGCTCCCCGACGGCCCGCCCGACGCGTGCCGCTTCCGCGCCGAGCCGCACCTGCTTTGATCGCTTAGCGACGGATGACGCCCGACCGCTCTCTTAAACCGAACGCCCGACCCCGCCCTCTCCCAAACCCCCACGCTCCCATACCCTTCGCTACCCGCCCCGTGCTCCACGCCATCGAAGACGTTCTCGAAGCCAGCGGCGCTGAGGAAAAAACCGCGCTCTTCGTCTCGCCGCACCTCGACGACGTGGCGTTCTCCTGCGGCGGCGTGCTCGTGGCCCTCGCGCGCGCGGGGTGGCGCGTGCACCTGTGCACCGTGTTCGCCGCCTCGGTGCCGGAGCCGGAGGGGTTCGCGCTCGCGTGCCAGCTCGACAAGGGCCTCCCGGCCGAGGTGGACTACATGGCCCTGCGCCGCGCCGAGGACGAGGCGTTCGCCCGGCGCGCCGGCATCGCCCTGCCGGGCGCGCTCCACCACCTCCCCCACGCCGAGGCGCCGCACCGAGGCTACCACTCCGCCGAGGCGCTCTTCGCCGGCGTTCGTGAGGGCGACAGCGTGTGGCGAGGCGTGCGCGACAGCCTCGCGGATCTCGTAGAGGAAATCTGCCCCGCCGCCCTGTTCGCGCCGCAGGGCCTTGGCGGCCACGTCGATCACGTGCAGGCGATCCGTGCCGTGCTTGGCCTGCCCCGGCGCCCGCCCACCTTCTGGTACCGCGACGCGCCCTACGCCTTCCGCCATGCGGGCGCGGCGCCTTCAAGTTTGCTGCCCGAAAGCTTGGAGCCGCTCGCGTTTGACATCGCCAGAGAGCTGCCGGCCAAGACGGAGGCCGTGGCGGCGTACCGCTCGCAGCTCGGCTTCCAGTTCGGCGGCGAGGAAGCGATGCGCGCGGCGCTCACGGACTTCGCCCGGCGCGAGGCGGAGCGCCTCGGGCGTGAGGACGGCGCGGCCGAGGTGCTCGCGCGCGAGACGTAGCGCTTCTCTGGCGGGATGAAACTCCCTCTGCAAACGGCATTCCCCTCCTGGACAGGAGGGGATACAGGGGTGGTGGACCGGAGGGCTTGCTCTTTTGTTCGGGCGGAGCGCCAGTCTTCATCTACCACCCCACCCTGCCGGGCACCCCTCCTGTCCAGGAGGGGAGTCTCCTGCGGCCTGCCAATCAGCTTTCCCCGCCGTCCGACGACGCCACGCGCAGGACGATCTTGCCGGCGTTCTCGTTGGCCTCCATCATCCGGTGCGCCTCGGCCGCCTCCGCCCAATCCATCGTGGCATGGATGACCGGGCGCAGCACTCCTTCTATGAAGAGCGGGAGCGCGTAGGCGGCAAAGTCTTGCGTGAGCCGCTTCTTGTAATCGGGCGAGCGCGCCCGCAGCGTCGTCCCAAAGAGCTTGACGCGCTTGCGCAGGATCTTCCCGAGGTCCACGTTTTCGACCGTGCGCCCGCCCAGCATCGACAGCAGGACGAGCCGCCCGTCGGTAGCGAGCGCGCGGAGGTTCTTCTCGAAGTACGGCGCGCCGATGAAGTCGAGAACGAGGTCCGCGCCGCGCCCGCCGGTTTCTTCCAGCACGTGCTCGGCGAAGTCCTCTTTCTTGTAGTTGATGGCGAGCTTAGCGCCGAGTTCGCGGCAGAGGTCGTGCTTGGGCCTGGAGGCGGTGACGTACGCGTGCGCCCCAGCCTCACGGGCGAGCTGGATCGCGGCCGTGCCTACGCCGCTCGCGCCCGCGTGGATGAGGACGTGCTCCTCTTGCTCAAGGTCGCCGAGCCAGTAGAGCGCCTGGAACGCCGTGAGGAAGACCTCGGGGAGGGCGGCGGCCTCTTCGAGCGAGAGGCCGGGCGGGACGGCCATCGCCATCTCGTGAGGAACGGCGGCGTACTCGGCGTAGCCGCCGCCGGGGAGGAGCGCCATCACACGGTCGCCCGCCTTCCAGCCCGTGGCGGCGCGCCCGGCCTCCTCGACCACGCCGGCCATCTCCAACCCCAGGATGGGCGAGGCGCCCTCGGGCGGCGGGTAACTTCCTGCGCGCTGCATCGTGTCGGCCCGGTTGAGCGCCGTGGCGTGGACCTTGACGAGCAGCTCGTCCTCGGCGGGCGCGGGCGTCTCGTACTCGCCGAGCCTAAGCTGCTCCGGCCCGCCCGGTTCGTTTACAAGGATGGCTTTCATGACTTTGGTTGGTGCTGCGGTTTGCTACGGGCGGACGGCGAACACGCGACACGGGCTGCTTCCCGCTGTCATCCTGAGCGCAGCGAAAGCTTGTCCCGCTCTACGGGAGATCTCCTACGTTTTAGAGAGGTGCTTCAATGTGGGAGATCCTTCGCGTTCGCTCAGGATGACGCAGGGGCGAACGCCCCCTCACCCGCTCTTCTTCTCCCCCGCTCTCAGCGAAGTCGCCACGTCAATCTCGCCTTCGAACGTGCGGTGGACGGGGCAGCGGTTGGCGATCTCCAAGAGGCGCGCGCGCTGCTCCTCGCTCAAGTCGCCGACGAGTTCGACCTCGCGCTCCAGGCGGTCGAGCTTGCCCTCCTCGGTGTCGCAGTGGGCGCAGTCCTCGGCGTAGATCTTCGCGTGGCGCACGCGGGTGACGGCCTCCTCAAGCGGCCACTTCTTGCGGTCGGCGTACATCCGGAGCGTCATCGACGTGCACGCGCCGAGTGCCACGCCGAGGTAGTCGTACGGCGTCGGCCCCTCGTTCGTGCCGCCGGGGACGCTTGTCGGCTCGTCCGAAACGAGGGCATGGCCGTTGGCGAAGACATCGGTGCGGAGGCCGCCTGCGGGCGTGCGCGCGACGACGCGGTTGTCGTCCGGCGCGCCCTCTTTCCGCTCGCGCTGCGGGGCGCCGGCGTACCGGGCCGCCCACGCCGCCAGCACATTCCCGGCAAAGGCCGCGTCGGCCGGATTGGTCAAGAGGTGATCGGCCTCGCCGAGCGAGACGAAGCTTTTGGGATGGCGCGCCGCTTTGAAGAGGGCCGTGGCGCTGTCGATGCTGACGGCCTCATCTTGGGGCGCGTGGAGGACGAGGAGCGCGGCGCCGAGGTCGCGGGCGGCCGCGCGCAGCGCCTGCCCGTCGAGGCTCTCGAGGAATCGCTCTTTGACCTGAAAGGAGCGGTCCGCCAGCGTGACGGTGGCCTCGCCTGCTCCTCCGGTCTCCCCTTCGGCGTCTTCGAGGAGGTGGCGGACGTGGCTCAGCTCGGCCGGCGCGCCGATGGTGGCCACGGCCTTCACGCCGCCGACCTCCACTGCTGCGCGCAAGACGGCCGCCCCGCCAAGCGAGTGGCCCACGAGGAAGGCCGGCGCCTCGTGCTCTTTTTTCAGAAAGCGGGCGGCGGCCACGAGGTCGGCCACGCCCGAGGTGGGGCTTGCGCTTGGGGCGTCGCCCTCCTCACCCTCGCCCAGCCCGGTGAAGTCGAGCCGCAGCACGGCGATCCCCACGCGGCAGAGCGCGCGGCTGATGGCGCGGGCGGCCTGGAGGTCGCCCGAGCAGGCAAAGCCGTGCGCAAAAAGCGCGTAGGCGACGGGCGCCTCGTCGGCCGGACGCTCCAGGCGGGCGGCGAGCCTTTCGCCCTCGGCGTTCTCAAACGTGAGCTTCTCGGTGGGCATGGTTTAGGTATGGAGGTTTGGGGGTATGGACGTGTGGACGAGAACGGGCGGATCACGCACCTCTAAACCTCCACACCTACGCGCCTCTGCACCCAGGCTCACGTCCGGAAGATAACGTCCTCTTTCCGGAAGTAAAACGTGCAGAGCGCCAGCCCCACGCCCGCCAGGACGACGAGCGAGACGTAGACGAGCGCGAGCGGCCCGGCGCTCACCGTCCCGGCGATGATGTCCTTCGTCGCCAAGGAGACGTTGAGCACGGGGATGAGCGCCGTCGCCAGGTTCAGCTCCATGCCGGGCAAAAGGCCGATGATGGCCGGCAGGATGACGAGGATCGAGAGCGGGCTGAGGATGCTCTGCGCCTCTTTGAAGCTTTTGGCGAAGAGCGAGAGCGTGAGCTGCACGCCGGCAAAGAACATCGTGAGCGGCACCAGGAGCGAGAGGACGAGCAGGACGGCGCCGGGTTCAAGCACGCTCCGCACCACGTCGATGAGTTCGCGCGGGATCTCGTCGATGAAGAGGAGGCCCACGTAGAGGCCGGCGATGGAGACGAGCGCCGAGGCCACGCCCGCGAGCGTGACGACGAGGAACTTGCCCAGGACGATCTGAAAGCGCGCCGCCGGCGAGGTCAGCAGCGTCTCCATCGTGTGGCGCTCCTTCTCGCCGGCGCCGAGGTCGATGGCCGGGTACATCGCGCCCAGGAAGCAGAAGGCCAGGAAGAGGTACGGCAGGAAGCCGCCCACGAGCCGCCCGATGGTCTCGCGCTGCGAGGCCACGTTCACCTCTTGCAGGTCCACCGTCTGCAACACGCCCGCCTCCAGCTCCAGCCGCGCCAGCCGCCTGTTCATCAGCTCGGCGCGGTACTCCTCCACAAGCGCGCGCAGGCGCCGCTGCTGCACCTCCACATCGCCGCCGGCCTCGTAGATGAGCGCCACCGTGCCCGGACGGTTCGCCGCCACCGCCGCGTCGAAGTTCGGATCGAATTGAAAAACGGCGTCGAGGCTGTCGCGGCGCACGAGCGCGCGGGCGCTGTCGGCCGGGACGCCGGTGTAGACGCGCAGGTCATCGCGCGCTTCGAGGAGCGGCGCGAACCCCTCGGCCTGCCCCTCCGAGGCGATGCCCACGCGCAGCGTCTTCTCCTCGGCCTCCTGCGTCTGCGAGGCTTGCAGGCTCACGAACGCGCCCATGATTACGGGGAAGAGCAGGAGCGGGAGCGCAATCGCCATGATCAGCGTGCGCCGGTCGCGCAGCGTGTCGAGCAGCTCCTTGCGGAAGATGATCCAGGTGGTTTTCATAACGTGCTTAGGTGTTCAGGTGCCTACGTGTCCACGCCCGCTTCCTCTCTCCCTTTCTTCCACTCTCAGCTCACGCCGCTTCGATGAGGCGGACGAACTCGTCTTCGATGGAATCGGAGGGCATGTCCGTGGAAAAGGCCTCGTACGTGCCGTCGTAGAGGAGGCGGCCTTTGTGGATGACGGTGAGGTCGTCGGCCAGGAGGCTCACCTCGTCCATCCGGTGCGTGGAAAAGATCACCGTCTTCCCCTCGTCCTTGCAGCGGCGCACGAGCGCCATGATCGAGCGCGCGGCGATGACGTCCAGGCCCGACGTCGCCTCGTCGAAGACCACCACCTGCGGGTCGTGGATCATCGTGCGCACGATGGAGACCTTCTGCTTCATCCCGGTCGAGAGCTTGGCGATGCGGCGGTTGGCGAAGCCGTGCATGTCGAGCCGCTCGTAGAGGTCGTCGCGCCGCTTTTCGAGCGCGCCCCGGCTGATGCCGTGCAGGTCGCCGTAGTAGCGGATGAGTTCGTTGGGCGTGAGGCGGTCGTAGAGCGCCGTGGCGCCGGTGAGGAAGCCGAGGTTTCTGCGGACGGCCTGCGCCTCTTTGACGACGTCGTGCCCGGCCACGCGCACCGTCCCCGAGGAAGGCCTCAGCATCGTGGCGATGATGCGCAGCGTGGTCGTCTTCCCCGCGCCGTTCGGCCCCAGCAGGCACGCGATGCGCCCCGGCCGGCACGCGAACGAGACGCCCTCCACCGCATCTATGGTCTTGCCGGTAAACTGGCTCCCCATCTCGCGGCGCTGCGCGCGGGAGAGGCTAAACGTCTTGGTAAGGTTCTCGACTTCGATCACGGCGTTTTTCTTTCTTCTGAGAAGCGGGCGTCAGACGGGCGCGGCGCTCTACGGCAGCGCGTTATAAAGGTTACGGCGCTTCCTCTTCCGAGAACGGCTCCACCTGAAGAGAAAACCGCTGCGTGCTCACCTCGCCGTTGCGGAAGATGCGCTCGACGAACGTGGCCTCGCCGCTCCGCTCCACGAGGAGCGCCGTCGAGGAGCGCGTGCCGTAACCTTCGGTCTCGATAAACACGGACGAGAGCGCGCGTTCCCATTCCTCTGGCACGCCCGTCTGCGGAAGCGCGCCGTCCGGGGCCGGCTCGGCATCACTCAAAAGATCGAGCAGCGCCTCGGGAGCGACGGCGTCCGCTTCCAGAAGCGCGCCGAGGGCGGCTTTGCTCTTTTCGACCTTCGGCCAGGGCGTATCGAGGACGGCGTTGCTGAGGCCGTGGACGCCGGGCCTCACGCGCGCGGGCGCCACGCCGCTTTGATCCGGGCCGCTGCGGTTGGAAAAGTACCAGAGCGCCTCAGGGCCGCCGGCGAGCAGGTTGAAGCCGTTGTAGCGCGCGGCCTTTGGAGCGAGGGCGTCGAGGTAGGCGTGCGGGCCGGCCTCGCCGCGCAGGTAGTCGGCCACGAGGGCGCCGCGGCTTGGGGCGTTTTGCTGCTCGGCGGAGGGGTCGCGGTGGTTCGTCACGGCGGCGAAGCGGCCGTCGCGGGCGAGGCCCATCCACGTGCCGCCGGCCCGCTCGTCGCGCCCGGCTAGGACGTGCGGCGCGTCGTCCCAGAAGCGCGCCGGCACGGTGGGGCGGTCGTAGAACTCGTCCCGGTTGGCCGCAAAAACGAGCAGGTAGCGCGGGTGCTCCCGCCAGGCAAAAACGATGAGGCACATACGCAGCACAGGTGGACGATGGACGAAAAACGGCGGACGACGGATACAGATCGCGGAGAACGGGGAATACGCGAGGCTCTTTTTCTCTATCAGCCTCAACGCACCAGCGCCTTCACCTAAACATATGCTTTAGCTTTGGCAGAGAACCCTTCGCTGCGTTTCGGTGTAGCGATTCGGGGTGGCAACGCCATCGGACTTCCGCCCTGAGCGCCGCGTCTAATAAACACCACGCCCCGTGTCAGATTCAACGCTTGCTGCCGCACCGCTTGCCGTCACGCTCGGCGATGGGCGTGGCTACCCGGTCCACTTCGCCCCGCTTGCCGAGGCGCCCGCCCGCATGACGGAGGCCGGCTTGCGCGCAGGCCGCTGCCTCATGGTCACGGATGAAAACGTGGCCGCCCGCTACCGCGACCCGCTCGAACGCGCCCTCGCCGAAGAGGGCTGGACGCCGGAGGTGCACGTCATCGCGCCCGGCGAGGCGAGCAAATCGCCCGCGGCGCTGCAAGCCGTGTACGACGCGGCGCTCGCGTGGGGCATCGACCGGGAGACGCCCGTGGTGGCGCTCGGCGGCGGCGTGGTAGGCGACCTGGCGGGCTTTGCCGCCGCCACGCTCCTGCGCGGGGTGCCGCTCGTGCAGATCCCCACCTCGCTCATCGCGCAGGTGGACAGCGCCATCGGTGGGAAGACGGGCATCAACCACGCCGCTGGCAAGAATCTCGTGGGCGCCTTCCACCAGCCGGCCCTCGTCCTGGCCGACACGGCGGCGCTCCAAACGCTCCCCGAGCGCGAGTGGACAGGCGGCCTGGCCGAGGTCGTCAAGCACGCCCTCATCGCCGATCCCGATTTTTTTGCTTTTCTCGAAGCGAACTGGAACGCTATCCTCGACCGCGAGGCCGGCGTGGTTGCGCCCATGATCCGCTGCGCCGCGCGCGTGAAGGTCGAGGTCGTGAGCGAAGACGAGCGGGAAAAAGGCCGGCGGATGATCCTCAACTTCGGCCACACGTTCGGGCACGCCATCGAGCGGGTGGCGGGCTACGGCGCTTTTACGCACGGCGAGGCCGTGGCGCTGGGGATGCGCGCCGCCCTCCATCTCTCCCACCGCCTCCATCCGGGCTTCGACCCCGCCCGCGCCGACGGCCTCGTACGCATGATCCCCGTGCCCGAAAAGCTTGGCGCCCTCTCCACAGACGCGCTCACCAAGGCCATGCGCACCGACAAGAAGGCGCGCGCCGGTGCCGTACGCTTCGTCGTGCTCGAAGAAGTTGGCGCGGCGTACGTGACGGAGGCGCCGGCAGAGGACGTGGCGGATGCGTGGGCCTTCGCTAAAAATCGGTGAGGCGGCGGCGCAGCGTGGCGCGCGCGCTCTTTTTTGATTAACCTGCTGATTGCGCTCGGCTTACTGCGTCTCGCGGCGCGGCGTGCTGGCTAAGCTCTCGGCCTGTACCCCTTCTCTGTAACGCGACCTCCTCGCCCTTCTTTTCCTGTGCCCATCCGCCACCTCTCCAACGCCGCGCGTCGCCTGATCCAGCTTGCGCTGGGCGTCGTGCTCGTGGGCGTGGTTGCGTTTTTCGCCTTGACGCGCACGGAGGTCGGGCGCGACGCGCTCCGCGCCGAGATCGAGCGGCGCTTTGACGAGCGCTTTGCCGGGCGCCTCGAGATCGGCACGCTCAGCGGCAACCTCGTCTACGACCTCTACGCGCAGGACGTGCGCGTCTACGGCCCGGACGGCGCCCTCGTCCTCCAGGCCGACTCCGTCGTGGCGCGGCCGTCGTGGAAGACGCTTTTCGGCCGGCAGATCACCGCGCGCGCGCTCACGCTCTTCCGCCCCGAGGCGTACCTCGTGCGCCGGCCCGGCGGGCGCTGGAACATCCAGGAGGCCTTCAACCGGCCCAGGCGCCGCGCCTCGGCTTCTTCTGCCGAGGAGCCGTTTAGCTTTGCCGCCGCGACGACGCGCATCGTGGACGGGCACCTTTTCACGCACAACGCCGGCACCGCGCCCGAGGCTGTGCAAGCCGGGCGCGTCTTCGACTACGCCAACACGCGCTTGGAGGCCGTCCGCCTCGAAGCCACCGTCGAGTGGCAGCCCGATGGGACCAAGCTCGTCGATCTCTTCTCCTTCGAGGCCGCGCTGCCGGAGCAAGACGTGCGCATCCGCCAGCTTCAGGGGCAGATGGCCCTCGCCGAGAGCACGCTCGCGCTCAGCCAGGTCGTCCTGCGCACCGGCACGACGGCGCTCGACTTCTCCGCCGCCCTCACCGGCTGGGCCGCCGGCCGGTCCCTCTGGCAGGCCGATCCCGAAGTAGACCTCGACCTCGCCGAGAGCCGCATCGACCACGAAGAGGTGCGCCGCTTTTTTCCAGCGTGGCCGCTAAGCGATGCGACCATGCTCCGTGCGCGGATCGAAGGGCCGCTCTCGCACTTGGTCGTTGACGAAGTGCGTATAGGGCGCGGCGCCTCGGCGCTCGCCGCGCGCGGCACGCTGAGCGGGCTACCCGAAGCGGCCCGCTTCGACGCGATGCTCGAAAACAGCGTGCTCACCGCGCGCGACGTGGAGGCCGTCTTCCCCGCCGCCCCCGCCGAGGCGCTGGGGCGCTTGCGACGCCTCGGCCCCGTCGCCCTCGACGCCGATGCCGAAGGCGCCGTGCCCTTGCGCGCCGCTCAGGAACCGCTCCGCCTCGCGGCAGACCTCGTCGTCCGCTCCGACGCGGGCGCCGTGACCGGCACGGCGGCGTTTGCGCGGATGGTCTCCGGCGTCACCTACCGCGCCGATCTGCAACTCGACACGCTGCGCCTGGCGCGGCTCGCGCCCGAGGCCGGCGTGCCGGGCCGCCTCACCGGCCAGGTGCAGATCAACGGGCGCGGCACCACGGCGGCCACAGCCTCCGGGACGCTGGCCCTGCGCCTGACGGAGTCCGAGTTGGCCGGCCGGCCCATCCCCGCCCTCCGCCTCGACGCGCGCGCCGACAGCGGAAGCGCCGAGGGCACGCTCGAATACGGGCAGCGCGCCGGGGGCACGCTCCGCGCCACGGGCGCCGTCCGCTACGCCGGAGCGCCGCCCGCCTTCGACCTGCGCGCCAGGAGCCGCCGCCTCGACCTCGGCCCGCTCTTTTTGAGCGATTCGCTCGCCACGCGCCTCACTGCCGACATCCGCGCCGAGGGCGGCGGGGCCTCGTGGCCGGAGGCGAGCGGGCGGATCGCGGTGGCGTTCGACTCCTCGCTCGTGCGTCGCGGCGAGGTAGAAGGCCGCATCCTGCCCCACCGCTCGGCGCTCGTCCTGGCCGAAGCGGGCGCCGCCGCCCCGCGCCTGCGCCTCACGGGTGCCCTCGCCACGCTCACCCTCGACGGCGACGTGGCCGTGCCGCCGCTCCGCGCCCTCGGCAGGCTCTGGGCCGACGCCTTTGCCCAAGCTGCGCGCACGGCCCTGAGCAAGCGCGCCGCCCAGCCGGCGATGGCGCAAGCCGCTGAACCAGAACCGCCCGCCGATCCGGCGCTGCGTGAGGCGGCCCGCGCGGCGCTGCGCGACGCCGGCCTCGACGGCCTCGACCTCCGCGCCGACTTCTTGCTCAAGCGCCCCGACCTCCTCACCGCGCTCTTCCCCCGCCTCCCGCTCCTCGAAGCCGACCTCCACGCTACGCTCGCCCTCACCGCCAGCGCCGACCGCCTCCGCTCCTCCGGCACAGCCTCGACGGACACCCTGCGCGTGGGCCGCCTTCGCGCCGATACGCTCCGCGCCAACTTTGTAGCCAACGCCGCGCTCGACGCGCCGCTTGTGCAAACGCTGGACGTCCGCCTAAACGCCGACGCCGCCGCGCTCAGCGTGGGCGAGCGCGTGCGCTTCCGGGCGCCGCGCCTGAACGTCAGCTACGCCGAGCGCGGCGGTGAGGTGCGCCTGAGCACGGCCTCGACCAGAGGCCAAAGCGGGCCGCTGCGCTTTCTGGCCGGCCTCGAGGTCCTGCCCGACCGCACGCGCCTCGTCGTGCGCGACGTCCACCTCGAAGCCGGCTCCTACGTCTGGGAAACGCCCGAGGCGCAGCCTGTGGATCTCTTTGCCGACGCCGTGCGCATCCCCGGCTTGCAGCTTGTGGGGCGCAGCGGCGGCAAGGCCGAGCCGCCGCAGCGCCTACGCATCGCCGGCACCTTGTCGAGCGCGCCCGGCGACACGCTCCGCGCCGAGGTGGACGGCCTGCTTCTGCGTCCCGCATCCGACTTTTTCAACTTGAAGCGCCCCCTCGGCGGACGGCTCAACGGGCGCCTTCTGCTCACCGGCGGATTGCGGCAGCCGGAGCTGACGGGGGGCCTCGCCGTGAGCCGCCTTGCGTTTGACGACCGGCTCCTGGGGAATCTCAGCGTGGAGAGCCGCTACGTGCCAGGCGCCTCCGAGGTGGCCTTGGACGCGCGCCTGCGCCCTTCGCCGCCGGACACCTCCGCGCGCATCGCCGAGATTCCGCTCCGCTCCGAAGAGAGCCGGCTGCGCCTCCGGGGCACCTTCCGCCTGCCCACGCTGGGCGACCTCGCCGCCGGCCGCCCCCCGGCCGATCCCGGCGCGCTCGACCTGAGCCTCGACGCCCGCCGCGCCGATCTCTTCTTCTTCGAGTACATCTTCCAGGACCAGATCGAGAACGTCGAGGGCTACCTCACGGGCGAGGGCACGGTCCAGGGCACCTTCCGCCTGCCGCTCTTCCAGGCCGATCTGCGCGCGGTGGACGGCCAGTTCAGCGTGCCGCAGTTCGGCCTCACGTACGCGCTTGAAGGCCCCGTCGCCGTGGACGCCGAGGGCATCGGCGTGGACGGCGTGCTGGTGACAGGTCCCGACGGCGGGACGGCTGCGCTCAGCGGGCAGCTGCTCTTCAACGGCTACGACTACTTCTCCTTCGACCTCTCCGCGCGCCTGGACAAGCTCCAGATCATCGACGTGGAGGACTCGCGCGAGCTGCCCTTCTACGGCTCGATCTGGGCCTCGGGGCCGGTCACGCTTACCGGGCCGCTCTCCAGCGCGGCGCTGCGCTCGTCGAACATCCGCACCACGGACGAGAGCGAGCTGTTCATCCCCATCACCGAAAGCGACGCGCGCACGGACACCGGCTACATCCTCTTTGCCGACTCCACCGGGCAGGTCCCCGACCTCGAAAAAGTCACGCGCCGCCGCAACCTCCTCTCGGACCGGCCCGTGGGCGAGCGCTCGTTCCTGGACGGCCTGGAGATGGACCTCAACGTCTACGCGCCCGGCGGCTCGACCGTGCACCTCGTCTTCGACCCGCTCCTGGGCGACGTCTTGAGCGCCGTCGGCTCCGGGCGCATCCAACTTCAGCGCCAGGGCGGCGACTTTTTCACGTACGGCACCTTTGACGTGGACGCGGGCGAGTACCTCTTCACCGCCGGCGAACTCTTTTACCGCCGCTTCGACATCGAGGGCGGGACGATCTCGTGGGACGGGCCGCCGGCCAACGCCAAGCTCGGCCTCACGGCGTCGTATCACACGCGCGCCTCCACGGCCGGCCTGGGCGGATCGGGAGGCGCGACGGGGCGCATCCCGCTCGTCGTCCTCTTGGAGATCACCGGGCGCGTGGAGCAGCCCGCCGTGGACCTGAGCCTGCGCGTGGACCGCTCCGAGCGCTTCGCCGTGGAGGACTTCTCCGCCACCGCCCTGGAGACGATCCTCAACCAGCCCGACCGCGAGACGGAGTACGCCACGAGCGTCCTTTTGACGAACACGTTCCTTTTGACGACCGACCTGGCGCGCAACCCGGCCGAAGGCTCGCTTGCCGACACGGGCGGGCGCCTCGCCTTCAACAGCGTCTCGCAGCTCGTGGCCAGCCAGGTCAACCGCTACCTCAGCGCGGCCTTGCCCGGCCTCGACTTCCGCCTGGGCGTCCAGGGCGAGAACCCCGAGGACCGCGACGTGATCTACGGCCTGGCGCTGCGTCTTTTGGACGAGCGCCTCATCATCCGTGGCGAGGGCGTCTTCGTGGACACGGCCGACGAGCCGGAAGCGCAGGGCCTCGAGGGCGAGTTCGTCGTTGAGGTCCGCCTGAGTCCGAGCGTCTCCGTCGAGGCCTTCTACCGGCGCGAGGGCAGCGTGCTCTCGGAGCAGACCCTGACCTCAACGACCGGCGCGGGCGTCTCCTACCAGACGGAGTTCCGCTCGTGGAAGCGGCTTTTCGAGCGGTTCTTCGGCTGGCTCTGGCCGGGTGGCTCGGAGGACGAGGAAGCGCCGCCAGCGGGCGAGGCCGTGGCCGCCGGGGTGGAGGAGTGAGGATGGCGTGCGGGAGGTTGGGCGTGTGGGAGAACAGCGTAGATCATGCGTCCTCCCACACGCCCAACCTCCCGCTAAAAGAGGACCGCGCCTCCCGTCCTTTCGTATAACACGGCAGATTTGCCACCACAAATGATGCTGCGCGCGCTTTCGCCCGGCGTGGACGACTTGCCGCCACGGGCAGCGCGCACTCTTCCCTAAAAGTTAACCCGCAAACGTGACCGAACTCCTCGACCGCAAAACCATCGAGCGCGACGTCCTCGTGCTCCTCTCCGAGCAGAAGCAGGACCTGCTCACCCCCCACGAGATCGCCGAGGCCCTCGGCTACCGCAAGGACGAGCGCCTCTACGGCCGCTTCCGCGATGTGCTCGACGAACTCGAAGCCGACGGCGTGATCCGCCGCGAAGGCCGCCGCTTCGCCCACCAGCCGCGCCGCCCGCAGGAGCGCCAGAGGCAGGAAGAGCGCATCCGCGAGCTGAGGAAAGAAGACGAGCAGCGCACCTCTCGCAGCAAGCAGGACCGCAAAAAGCGAGGCGCGCCGCGCGGTGACGGCGCCGCCGCCCGCCCCGCCCAGCGCGAGCGCCCCGCCGCAGACGCCCCCGCCGCCCGCATCGCGCCGCCCGACGCCGAGGCTGAGCGTTGGCCACGGTCTCGGCGACTTCGTCGTTGAGGACGGTGCGCCGGGCCTTCACGCCGGCGCGCCGAAGACTGGCGAGCGACTCACCCATCTTGAGGAGTTCGTCGACGTGCTGAACCACCTCGATCGGCTTGATGCCCTTGCCTCGCTTGCCGTCTTTGAGCTCCTTGAGCAGACGCTGGCGACGCTTCTCGGTACGGCCGTCCAACTTCGGTCGAGAGGTCTTGCCCGCGAGGAGGGTGTTCAGGTGGCGAGCGACTCGTCGCTTCTCGATCGCTTCCTTGCTTCCTCGACCGGTAGCAGCCTTCTTGGTGGTGCTCTTCTTGGTGCTCGACTTCGTTGCCTTACGCGCTCGTGCCATGTCCATCGGTTCCTTTGTGCTTCTCCGGACTCACCGGAATGTATCTGGATCTGATCATTGTTATACGCTCATTCTGCGAAAACACAAAGTCAGAATCGCGTCTGAGACGCCAGCATTGGGGTAGGAACCCACGTATGAGCGGGGGCGAGCCTCCCAAAATAGGGGGACATAGTGCGCGCGAGCGCGATCCGGTCCCCGTTTCCCCGCGGGCCCGGGCGTGGTATGGCGACGCCATGAGCAGCTCCAAGGACCAGCTTCGGCGCCCGCGCCACCATCGAGGTGGACGGCGAATCCATCGACATCTTCCGCCTCGAGGCCCTCACCAAGGCGGGACTCGGCGACGTCCGGCGTTTGCCGTATTCGATCCGGGTCCTCCTGGAGAACCTGGTCCGCTACGAGGACGGCGAGACCGTCACCCGGGCGGACATCGAGGCCGTGGCCAAATGGGACCCCAAGGCCACCCCCACCACCGAGATCGCCTACCGGCCCTCGCGGGTGCTGCTGCAGGACTTCACGGGCGTCCCCGCGGTGGTCGACCTGGCCGCGATGCGGGAGCAGTTCCACCAGATGGGCGGCCGACCCCTCCCCGCATCAACCCCCTGCAGCCGGCCGACCTCGTCATCGACCACTCGGTGCAGGTGGACAGCTACGGGCTGCTTCGCTCCTTCGAGGAGAACGTCGAGCGCGAGTTCGAGCGCAACCGGGAGCGATACCAGTTCCTGAAGTGGGGGCAGAAGGCCTTCCAGAACATGCAGGTGGTCCCGCCGGGCACCGGCATCGTCCACCAGGTCAACCTGGAGTATCTGGCGCGCGTCGTGTTCAGCCGGGACGTCGACGGCAAGACCGGACGCGTACCCCGACTCCCTGGTCGGCACCGACTCCCATACCACCATGATCAATGGGCTCGGAGTGCTCGGCTGGGGCGTTGGAGGCATCGAGGCGGAGGCCGCGATGCTCGGTCAGCCCATCCGCCATGCTTCTTCCCCAGGTGGTCGGCTTCCGCCTCACGGGCAAGTTGCCCGAGGGCGCCACCGCGACGGACGCGGTGCTCACCATCACCCAGATGCTCCGGGAGCGCGGAGTCGTCGGAAAGTTCCGTCGAGTTCTTCGGCACGGGTATGGAGTCGCTCTCGCTGCCGGACCGGGCCACCATCGCGAACATGGCTCCCGAGTACGGGGCGACCATGGGCTTCTTCCCCGTGGATAAGGAGACGCTGGCCTATCTGCGCTTCTCGGCGCGGGACGAGAAGCACGTCGCCCGGGTGGAGCGGGTCCTCAAGGAGCTCGGCCTCTTCCACACCTCGGAGGCGCCCGACCCCGAGTTCACCGACACGCTCCAGCCTCAATCTCGCCGACGTGGTGCCGTCCATCGCCGGGCCGAAGCGCCCGCAGGACCGCATCGCCCTTCGCGATGCGAAGACCTCGTGGGGACGGACCCTCGAAGGCATCCAGGCCAATCTCAAGGACGACGCCAAGGCCTCGGCTCAGGTCACCCATCGACCGGGAGGGCGAAGAGCCGGTGACCTTCGAGCTGAAGAACGGCGCGCGGTCGTCATCGCCGCCATCACCAGCTGCACCAACACTTCCAACCCGGCAGTCATGCTCGCTGCGGGTCTCCTGGCCGCGGCAAGGCGCTGGCCAAGGGCCTCGACGTGGCGCCCTGGGTGAAGACCAGTCTGGCTCCGGGTTCCCAGGTGGTCACCGAGGTACCTGGAGCGGAGCGGGCTCATGGACGACCTCGAGAAGCTCCGCTTCTTCCTGGTCGGCTACGGCTGCACCACCTGCATCGGCAACTCGGGTCCCCTCGACGGACCCATTCGCGACGCCGTCGTGGCCAACGACCTCGTGGTCACCTCGGCGCTGAGCGGCAACCGCAACTTCGAGGGGCGGGTCAGCCCGCACACCCGAGCCAACTATCTCGCATCGCCTCCGCTGGTCGTGGCCTACGCCCTCGCCGGGACCATGGACATCGACTTCAAGACCGACCCCATCGGGCAGGACCAGAACGGCGCGGACGTCTTCCTCAAGGATCTGTGGCCCTCCAACCAGGAGATCACCGAGACCCTCCGGCAGGCGGTCACCACCGAGCAGTTCGAGAAGCGCTACGCCGAGGTCTTCGAGGGCCCCGAGCAGTGGCAGAAGGTGTCCGTCCCCGGCGGTGACACCTACGCCTGGGAAGAGGACTCGACCTACATCCGGCTTCCTCCCTTCTTCGAGGGCGTGGAGGCCGGAGAGCCTCCCCCGGCCCAGGACATCCAGGGCGCGCGGGTCCTCGCGCTCCTCGGCGATTCGGTAACCACCGACCACATCTCCCCGGCGGGCTCCATCGCTTCGGACAGCCCGGCAGCGCAGTACCTGAAGGACAACGGTGTGTCTCCCCGGGACTTCAACAGCTACGGCAGCCGCCGCGGCAACCACGAAGTCATGATGCGGGGCACCTTCGCCAACATCCGCCTGCGCAACCTGCTCGCGCCGGGAACCGAGGGGGGCGTCACTCGTCACCTGCCCGACGGCGAGCAGATGAGCATCTACGACGCCTCCATGAAGTACCAGCAGGAGGGCACCCCCCTCATCGTGATCGCGGGCAAGGAGTACGGCACCGGGAGCTCCCGTGACTGGGCGGCCAAGGGGACTTTCCTCCTCGGGGTCAAGGCGGTCATCACCGCGAGCTACGAGCGCATCCACCGCTCGAATCTCATCGGGATGGGCGTCCTACCCCTCGAGTTCGTCGACGGTCAGAGCCGCGAGAGCCTCGAGCTCGACGGCGAAGAGGTGTACTCCATCGCCGGCATCGCCGAGGGGCTGAAGCCGGGCAAGCGGGTTCAGGTGAGCACCGAGGACGGCAAGGCCTTCGAGGCGAAGGTGCGTCTCGATACGCCCCAGGAGGTGCAGTACTACTTGCACGGCGGCATCCTCCAGTACGTCCTCCGTCAGATGGCGGCCAAGGCGTGACGAGCGCCGCTTCGGCGGCCCCTTCGAAACGCGATGGGTACTGATCTGACCGTCTCGGGATGGCGTCCGTGCGTCGTCATCCCGACGTACGACAACCCGCTCACCATCGAGCGGGTCGTCGGCGAGGTCGGGGTCCAGGTGCCCGACGTGTTCGTCGTCGACGACGGCGGCGGCGCGGACGCGCGAGCCGCGCTCCAACGGCTGGAGGGCATGCCCGGGGTCCGGGTGATTCGCCGAGAGGTCAACGGCGGCAAGGGCGCCGCGGTCAAGGATGGCCTGCAGGCGGCCCTCGCCGAGGGGTTCACCCACGCGCTCCAGGTCGACGCCGACGGGCAGCATGCGATGGGCGACGTGCCCCGGCTGCTCGAGGCCTCGCGAGAGGTGCCCGCGGCCCTGGTCCTCGGGAGGCCGGTGTTCGACGCGACGGCGCCCAAGGCCAGGCTCTGGGGCCGGAAGGTGAGCGTGTTCTGGGTCTGGCTCGAGACGCTGGGCAAGCCCGGGAAGATCGCCGATCCCCTGTGCGGCTTCCGGGTCTATCCTCTCGAATCCGCCGTCGCGGCCGGAGCGCGGGGGGACCGAATGGACTTCGATCCGGAGATTGCGGTTCGGATGGTCTGGATGGGCGTCCCGGTCGTGAACGTCGACACGAAGGTGCGCTACGTGCCGGCGGAGGAGGGTGGGGTGAGCCACTACCGCGCCTTCCGCGACAACCTCCTGGTCAGCGCCCTGCACGCCCGGCTGACCATGGTCCGGTACCTCGGCCTGCGCCGCTGGCTCTAGAGAGCCTGATTCAGGAGGAGCGTGAGGTGCTCCGGGTTCCGGGTGCGTGCCATGGCGCGTCCGCGAACCGAGGAGCTGCCGAGCCTCTTCGAGGGTGAGGGGACGGCGGCGGGGTGGGTGCTCAGGGGCGAAGCGCGCACGCGCATTCTGAACCAGGCTCTGGGCGGGCTGCGAGAGCTGCCGCTCCGCTCAGGCGCGAGACGCGGCGACGTGGTCGGCGAGAGAGCGCACCGAGCGAAAGGTGTCGCGGGTCCCCTCGTCCTCGGCCTTGATCTTCACGCCATATTTCTTGTCGATGGCGATGGCGAGCTCGAGGGCATCGATGGAGTCCAGGCCCAGGCCCTCCATGAAGAGCGGCGCCTCGGAATCGATCTCGGCGGGGGTCACGTCATCGAGCATGAGGGCCTCGACGATGAGCTCCTTGATCTCTTTCTCCAGCGCTTCGTTCATCTCGCTATGTCTCGTTTCTCGGGCGTGGGCGACGGCCATCGCGGCCGTATCGGCTCGGTGGTGCGAACGGAAGATTCGCCAGACTCACCGGGGTGCCGATATGCCAGGGAGGCGCGCCCGTGGCAAGGCTCAGTCCCGGCGTTGGTAGCCGAAGATCGGCTCCCACACGGGCTGGCGCTCGTCGCCCTCTTCGCCCCGGCCCGCCTCCCGCCTGGAGACGGCGACCGCGATGGTGCGCGCAGCGATCGCGAGGGCGAGGCCGGCGACCACGTCGATGAAGTAGTGCCAGCGCAGGAACATCGTGGCGAACACCATGTTCGCGGCGAAGAACGCGATGATGTACCAGGTGTGCCGGAACGGCTTGGTGTGCCGATTGCCGAACGCATGCAGCGCGTAATAGGTCGGGTAGGCGGTGTGCAGCGAGGGGAAGATGTCCAGGCCGGCACCCGCGGACTCGACCGTCTTGACCACCAAACCCCAGAATAGCCCCCCGTCCAGAGGAGCATCGAACTCCATGAAGGCGTACGGACCGGCCCCGGTCACCAGCGTGTAGCCCACGTGGCCGCAGGTCGCGACGATCACCGCCCCGACCATGAGCTCGCGCAGGCGCTGACCTCGGTCGAAGAAGAGGGCAGGCAGCAGCATGGCCGCCATCAGGTAGAAATAGCTGTAGTAGAAGAACGAGACCCACTCGACGATGGGCCGAGTGTTCAAGGCCTGGAGGGTCCACGCGGGGGTGGTGCCCAGGAGGGCCTCGTCGATCGCCAGCAGCCGCCCGTCGACGAGCGCGTTGTTCAACGCGGGGAGGGCGATGCCCATCTCGAAGTAGCTCAGCACCACCGGGAAAAAGAGCCCCAGCCGGTAGAGGAGCGACCGGCGCCAGCCCTCCCGGAGGACCTCGCCGCGGACCAGCAGGAGCGTGCTCGCCGACCCCATCCAGAGGGCGACGCCGATCTTGAGCGCCAGGGTGCGGTCGGGGCTGTCGGCAGCGACCGACACTCGAAGCAGCATGAACGTGTGGAACGTCATGGCGACCACGTCCTGGAAGGCCAGGTTCTGGACCGTGGTCGCCAACACGCCGATGGGGCGCCGCCGGGGGCGGGCCTGGGTCTCGTCGGCCACGTTCTGGGGGCGGTCGCGCACGGTCAGAGCGGGACGGGAGTCCCGGGTTCGATGGTACGGTGAATGGGAGCCGAGCCTTCCATCACCGAGCGAAGAGACCGACGATTTCCAACGCCGAACCGTGGTCGGAGGATGCCGGCAGCCCCTGTGTTCCCCTGTGCAATCATCGATTCGTCAATCGCGGCGGCGCCCCGATCGAGGCCCGAGCGGAGACGGTAACTAGGCGGAACCATCGGCGCAAGATGAGGGAGACGAAGTGAGGCATCATGCCTCGGCCCGCCTTCGTCGTTCCCGAGCGCGGTGCCAGGAGAGGGCGAATACCCCCAGAATCACGGCCCACCACAGGGTGGCCAGGCGCACCAACATGGTGACGGCGATGGCGACCGACGTGGTGAGCTCGGGGTGCCCCAGACTCTCCAGCACACCGGTCATGCCCGCTTCGGTCGCCCCCAGTCCTCCGGGGAGAAGCACCAGCGCGCCGACGATGGTCGGCCCGCCGTACGCGAAGGTGGCTTCGGCCAGAGAGAGGGTGAGCCCTTCGAAGCCGAGAGCGACGACCAGCAAACAGACGCACTCGAGGCCCCAGCTCACGAGGGCCAGCAGCGAGCCCACGGCGAGGGGGCGGGGGTGGACGAGGGCGTGCAGCGAGTCGTAGGCTTGGCGGAGCTTGGGCTCGACCCGGGCGAGGACGGGTAGCCGTCCGGCGAGGCGCAGGGCCAGTTCCCCGAGCGGCCGCCAGGCGCAAGCCAGCCATACCAGCACCACGAACGTACCCCCTGCCGCGGCGATCCAGACGCCTTCGTCGAAGATGGTGCTGGCGAGGGCCGTCAACAGGACCAGGGCCAGCAGATCGGTGAGCCGCTCGGCCACGACGATCGGGCCGGTACGGGCGAGCGGGACCCCGTGGCTGCTCTCCAGGAGCACCGACTTGAAGACCTCGCCCACCTTGCCGGGGGTGACGCTCATCACGAAACCGGCCACGAAGATCCGGGCGCTGTCCCCGATCGGGACCCCGCCCCCGGTCGCGCCCAGCGAGACCCCCAGCTCGCGCAGGTAGTACTGCCAGCGCCCGAAGCGCAGAGCGTAGTTCGTGGTGGCCAGGCCGAGGCCGAAGACGAAGAAGCTCCAGCGATAGCGGCCGAGATTGGCGCGGAGCTCCCGCACGTCGCTGTACAGGGCCAAGGCCGCGAAGACCAGGGCGCCGAAGAGCGTCGCCAGGAGGATCTTCCGCGCGAGGCCGCCCGTTCGCGGGACCTCGTCCTCACCCCGCGAGCCGGCGCCGTCCCCGGCGGGCTGGGTCACCGGCGTCTCCTTCGGAGACCGCGAACCAGCCCGAAGATCACGAGGGCCACGAGGAGCGCTCCGAGGGCGATGACCAGCCACGCGGGCGCGGGCCATCGACCCGCTCGGGCCCAGTCGCGCGCAGCGAGGGGCTCCGTGACCTGCTGGGCCCACGCCAGCACCGATCCGCGCCCGCTGATGAGAACCGGTTGCACGGCGGCGAGCCTGGCACGCGGGCTCCCCTCGTGCACATTCCCACGCGGCGCGAGGTGTCCGTTGACCGGCGGGAGGGGCTCTCCTACCTTCCCCCCGAGCCGCACCATGGACTCTCAGGACCCCAAACGATCGACGGAAGCAGGGCGGCGGCGGGGCGAGACCCGCAGCGAAGACTTCCTCTACCACCTCTACCGGGGCAGCAACATGCTGCTCCAGGACCAGGTGCACGAGGCGAAGGCGGAGCTCGAGCAGGCCCTCAAGCTCCAGCCCCAGGACGCGAAGTCCCAGGACCTGCTGGCAGGGGTCTACTTCCGGCTGGGCATGTACCCGCAGGCCATCGATATCTGGCGTGGGCTGACCGAAGCCTTCGGCGACGACGCGACGTTGCGCGTGAACCTGGGGCTGGCGCTCTTCAAGACCGGCCAGGCCGACGAGGCTCTGCAGCAGGTCCACGAGGCCCTCAAGATCCAGCCGGACCATGGCCGAGCCTGGGGGTATCTGGGGCTCATCCGCTGGCGGCTGGGCCAGCTGGAGACGGCCCGCGACGCCTTCCTGCGGGGCGGCCAGGCCGCCATGGCCCGGCGCATGGAAGAAGCCCTCGGCGAGTCCAGCGCGGGGCCGACCGTCGTGGCTCCGCACCCCGAGGCGACCGGGGCGACCGAGGCGACCGAGGCGCTCGATGCCGAGGACCGCCGGGCCATGCGCGACGCGGCCGAAGAAGCCATCGCCAAGTTGGAGAGCGCCCAGCCGGAGCTCGCGCTGGCGAGCGAGCGCGAGCGGCGCACGACCGGCTCCTGGGAGTCGAGGGAGCTCGGATCCGAGCCGGTGCCCAAACGGGGCACCCCCACCGGGACCCGGGTCGGCGGGGTGGCCAGCCTCTCGGAGCAGCTCCGCGAGTGGACGGTGCAGCTGCCCGAGTCGCTCACCTTCGCGGTGGGGCCCGACGGCCGCCTCCATGCCGCCAGCAGCCACGACCTCTTCGTCCGCCTGGCCACTCTGCAGGCGGTGCACGGCGACCTCGACGCGCGCATGGTGCATCGCCGCGCGCGGGGGAAGGACCTGGACGACTTCCTCGGCGGCGACGATCCCATCTTTCTGGTCAAGGGCCCTTCGCGGCTCACCCTCGAGGTCGGCGAGGCCGAGCACGTGGTCGTGGTCGCCCTGGAAGACGACATCCTCTACATGCGGGAGTCGCGGGTGCTGGCCTTCGACGACCGCAGCGCCTTCGAATCCGCGCGGCTGCCCTTCGGCAAGGAGCCGGTGCCGATGCTCCAGCTCCGCGGCAAGGGGCTGGTCGCCCTTCGATTGAAGGCGCCGCCCACCGCGCTGCCCGTCAGCGAGGGCCAAGAGGTGCGCGTGAACCCCGAGCGAGTCGTCGGATGGACCGGCCGGCTCTTCCCCAACATGCAAAAAGGCACCGCCCCATACTCGCTGACGGCCCCCCGGCTCGTCTTCCGTGGCGAGGGCGCCGTGCTATTGGGGTGACCGTGGCCAAGCCCAAGTCGACCATTCGGCAGGACGCGATCAACCTGCCGAACATGCTGACGTTCCTCCGGGTCTTGATGATCCCGGTGGTGCTCTGGCTCATGCACGATGGCACGCCGGAGTCGAACTTCTGGGCGGCCATCGTCTACATCCTGACCGCGGTCACCGACGCCCTGGACGGCTGGCTCGCGCGACGGATGAACCTCATCAGCGTGCTCGGGAAGTTCCTCGACCCTCTGGCCGACAAGCTGCTGGTCATGGCCACGCTGGTCTTCATGGCCTACCTCGGGCGACTGCCCCTGTGGGGCGTCGTCGCGGTCATCGTGATGGTGGGCCGCGAGCTCTCGGTCACCGCCCTTCGCACCATCGCCATGAGTGAGGGCGTGGTCATGGCCGCGGGGCGGGGGGGCAAGGACAAGACCGCGCTGCAGATGGCGGCCATCTTGCTACTGATCCTCCAGCACCCCTACGACGTGAACTTCTTCTTCACGACCGTGCGCGCCGACCTCGGCAAGGTCGGCATCTGGCTGCTCTACCTGAGCTTGTTTTTCGCCATCACCAGCGCCGGTGAGTACGTGAAGCTCTTCGTGGAGGCGGTGGAGGCCAAAGAGCAGCGCCTCGCCGAGGACTGAGCCGGGCGCGCCTCCCTCGTCCTGGAGGCGCGCTCTCGATCCGAACTCGCAGCTTGCTACGGGTGCAGGCGGTTGAGCATGCGCGGGAAGGGGATGGTCTCCCGGACGTGCTTGAGCCCGCAGATCCAAGCCACCGTCCGCTCGATGCCCAGGCCGAAGCCCGCGTGGGGGAACGACCCGTACTTGCGCAGGTCGCGGTACCAGTCGAAGGCCTCGATGGGCAGCTCGTGGGCGCGGATGCGGGCATCGAGGACCTCGAGGCTCTCTTCGCGGACGCCGCCGCCGATGATCTCCCCGTAGCCCTCGGGGGCGAGCACGTCCATTCCGAGCGCCCACCGGTCGTCTTCCGGGTCGCGCTTCATGTAGAAGGCTTTGATGGCCGCCGGGTAGTGGGTGACGATCACCGGTCGGTCGAAGCTCTCGGCGATGATGGTCTCGTCTTCGGCGCCGAAGTCGTCCCCGATCTTCGCGTCGAGACCCTTGCCCTTCAACAAGGCGATGGCGTCTTCGTACCGGAGGCGGGGGAAGGGGCCCTGCACCATCTCCAGCTTGCTGGTGTCCCGCTCGAGGAGCGCCAGCTCCTTGGCCCGCCGGTCGAGCACGCGGGCGACCACCGAGACCAGGAAGTCTTCGGCGAGGGCCATGTCGCCCTCGAGATCCATGAACGCGACCTCGGGCTCGACCATCCAGAACTCGGCGAGGTGACGCCGCGTCTTGCTCTTCTCCGCACGGAAGGTCGGCCCGAGGCAGTAGACCTTGCCCAGCGCCGCCGCAGCGGCCTCCATGTAGAGCTGCCCCGACTGGGAGAGGTACGCGGTGTCGCCGTGGTAGTCGGTCTGGAAGAGGGTGGAGGTCCCCTCGCACGCGTTGGGGGTGAAGATGGGCGCGTCGACCAGGGTGAAGTCGCGGTCGTCGAAATAGGCGCGCACGGCGGAGATCACCTCCGCCCGGATGCGCAGGATGGCATGCTGCCGCTTGGACCGGAGCCACAGGTGCCGGTGGTCCATGAGGAACTCGACGCCGTGCTCCTTGGGGGTGATGGGGTACTCCTCGGTGGGCTCGGCCAGCACGGCCAACCCCTGCGCCTGGAGCTCGTACTCGCCGGGGCGCTTGGGGTGCTCGCTGACCGTGCCGGTCACCTCGATGGAGCTCTCCTGGGTCAGGCGCTTGGCGGCTTCGAAGGTCGCCTCGTCGACGTCCCGGAGGCTCACGATGGCTTGGACGATGCCGCTCCCGTCGCGGACCTCGAGGAACTGGATCTTCTTGCTGCCCCGGCTGTTGTAGAGCCACCCGCGCAGGAGAACCTGCTGGTCGACGTGCTTGCCCAGGTCTTGGATGCGAACGTGTTCGGCCATGGGGGCCTCATAGCCAACGGCCCGCCTCGGGTCGAGCCCGGACGCGGCGCCGGTCAGCGCTTGCGCGGCTGGAGCGGGTAGACCAGCCGCCCCTGCGAGTCCTCGGTGGGCGGGAGCACCTGGAGCACGGTGAGCTTGATGGCCTTGCGGCGGCCTCCGGCCATCTTGATGACCAAGCCGCCGTCCTCGCCCACGCGCTCGACCTTGCACTTGCCGAACTGCTTGTGCTGCACGTAGTCGCCAATCTCCGGCTGGGGCTCGTCCAGGTAGCTGAAGTCCTTCTCCTTCGCGCCGGGGATGGGCTCGGGCTTGAAGAGCGGCTCCTGTGGCTTCGGCTTCCGCTTCCGAAGTGGGCGCGCTTCGGCAGCGCGGGTGGACGCCGTCTGACTGGCCTGAGCGACGTCGGCCCAGGAGGGGGCGCCACCGGCGGAAGGGGGCGGAGAGGCCGCGGCTGCCGAGCTCGCGGCGGCGACGTCGCCCCAGTCCGGCTTCGCCCTCGGGGCGGGCTGGCCCGTGGTCGGGCGGGAGACCTCGGCTTCGTCGTCGGGGTCGAGCAGCAGGACCTCCAGATCGGCGCCCAACGCCTTGGCGGACACCAGCGTGCCTCCGATGGGCTGCATGCCGCGCAGCAGGGTCACCCGGAGCTGGGCCTCGGGACCGATGACCACGCCGCTGATGGCGATGGCCTCCGCGGCGGCAATCTTCCGTTCTTCGCCCTCCACGTCGGCGATCACCGACGAAGCGAAGGCCCCGGTTCCCCGGACGGTGGCCCGGCCGCCGCGCAGAGCGACCCAGCCCACCAGGGCTTCCACGAGCTCCTCCTCGGGACCGAAGCGGAGCAGGTAGCGCTGGGCACCGGTAGCGTCGTAGGCCTCCATGGCGCAGCGATAGCGCGCCCCCCATGCCCCCTCAACTCGCCAGGCGGATTCGGGGGTCCAGGGCGGCGACGGCGAGGTCGGCGAGGAGGTTGGCGACCTGCACGATGATGCTGAAGATCAGCACCACGCCCATGATGATGGGCGCGTCCTCGGCGAGGACCGCCTCGATGGCCAGGCTCCCCATGCCGGGCCACGCGAACACGCGCTCGGTGATGATGGCGCCGCTGACCAGCACGGCCATGCTGAGGCCCACGAGGGTGACCACCGGCAGCAGAGCGTTGCGGAAGGCATGGCGCATCGTGACGCCTGCCGCGCTCACGCCCTTGGCGCGGGCGGTGCGGATGTAGTCGTTGCGCAGGGCCTCGACCATCTCCGAGCGCATGACCCGGGCGTAGGTGGCCGCGCCGACGATGGCCAGGGTGAAGGCTGGCAACACCCCGTGGTAGACGTGGTCCCAGAAGCCCACGCCGTAGCCGCCCACCGGAAACCACCCGTAGAGGAAGGCGAAGATCAGCAGGAAGATGGGGCCGGTGACGTAGGTGGGCAGGCTGATGCCCAAAAACGCGGTGGCCATGAAGCCGGTGTCGAAGAGCGAGCCCTTTCGGGTGGCGGCGAGCACCCCCAGGCCCAGGCCGATGAGCAACTCGAACACCAGGGTCATGGCGGCCAGGAGCAGGGTGCGCGGGAAGCGGGCGGCGATGACCTCGAAGACCGGCTCCTTGTGCCGGTAGGACGAGCCGAAGTCGAGCTGGAGCAGGCCGCAGAAGCCGTCGCCGCCCTCGTAGTTGCGCGATGACTTCCGAACGCACGGCATCAAGCCCAGGTAGCCGGCATACTGCCGGGGGAGGGAGTGGCTCAGGCCTTCACGGTCTTCGAACTGAGCGATCTGCTCGGGGCTGGCATTGGGTCCCAGCGCGGTGGCCGCGGGGTCACCGATGGCGAAGACCACGGTGAAGACGATGGTCACCACCACGACCACCACGAAGACGCCCCAGAGGGCGCGGCGAGCGAGGTAGGCGATCATCGAGTCCGCTCCCGGGGCAGGTCGAGCCAGAGGTTGCGGTAGTCCTGGCTCCACACCGGGTGAGGGTCGTACCCCCGCACGTAGGGCTGCCAGAGCTCCATCTTGACGTCGGAGAAGACGAAGGCCCACGGGGCGTCGTCGACCACGACCCGGGCCGCCTGATGGTAGAGGTCCGCGCGCCGCGTCCGGTCGGTCTCCGCCCGGGCCTCGTCGAGGATCGCGTCCAGTGCGGGGTTCGAGTAGAAGGCGCGGTTCTGCGAGCGGGTGTCGCTGATGGCGTTCGAGTGCAACAGCGGCTCGTAGAAGTTGGCGGGGTCGGGGAAGTCCATGTTCCAGCCGGCCAGAACCATCTGGGCGCGGTTGCGGGTGCCGGTCTCTTGCAGGTAGGCCGCGAAGGAGAGCATGCGCAGGCTCACGCGGATGCCGATGCGGCTCAGGTCCGACTGGACCAGCTCGCCGTAGATGCGCGCCACGTCCCCGTCGCCCAGGACCAGGGTGATCTCTTCGTCGAGGCCATCGGGATGCCCGGCCAGCCGCATCTCCTGGCGCGCCTTGGCCAAGTCGAAGGTGTGGGCGCCTTCCAGGTTCTCGATGTGGCCGGGGAGAGTCTCGGGGATGAGCTGCCCCAGGGGGCGCAAACGATCGCCGCGGGCGCGGGCCCAGCCTTCCCGGTCGATGGCGAAGGCCACCGCCCGGCGCACGTGGACGTCGTCGAAGGGTTCCAGCTCGGTGTTCATCACCAGGCCCCACATGTTCGACATCGGGTTCTTCTCTCGGTACGGGTCCCAGAGTTCCGCTTCGCCGTAGAACACGTAGTCCGCGGTGTTCTGCCGGTGGATGGCAGCGATCTCCCCGTTCCGGAAGCGCAGAGAGGCGACCCGTCGGTCGAGGCTCTCCATGTAGATGAGCCGGTCGGGGCCGGGCCGGGCGTTCCAGTAGCCGTCGAAGCGCCGGTACTCCAGCTGCACGCCGCGCTCCCAGCCGGCGAGCTGGTAGGGGCCGGTCCCGGTGCAGTGCTTCCCCGCGTCCTCGCCCCAGTGTTCGAAGTGCTCCCGCGCCTGCGGGTAGGAGAAGGGCAGGGCGAGCGCGTTGAGGAACGTCTGGTCCGGCTCGGTGAGCTCGAACTCGAGGGAGTGGGTGCCGGTGACCCGAATCCCCGGCACGTCGTCGCGCTGCCCGTCGTGGAAGGCCTGGCCGCCGACGATCTTCGTGAAGAACGAGAAGCCCGGCGAACCGGTGTCCGGGTGCAGGAGGCGCCGTATGGACCAGGCGACGTCTTCGGCCACCAGCTCGCGTCCACGGGGGAGGGCTTCGGTCGTGTGGAAGCGGACGCCCTCTCGGAGCCGGAACCGGAAGGTCTTCCCGTCCTCGCTCACCTGGGGCATCTCGGCGGCCAAGCTGGGGACGAGCCTCGCTTCCTGGTCGTAGTCGAGCAGGCCATCCATGCAGAGGCGCACCGCCATGGTGGCCAGCTCGTTCCAACCGACGTGCACGTCGAGGGTGTCCACGGTGGACTCGTGGGCGATGATCACCGTGCCCCCGTTCTGGCGGGTCTCGTGACCGGCGCCGCGGTAGCGGGGGCCCTGCGGCGCCTCGGGGCAGCCGGACGAGAGCACGAGGAGGGTGAAGAGACCGGCCCGGCCGAGCCCGAACCCGGAAGCGAACCTACGGGTCGAGTGCATCGCGGAGCCCTTCACCCAGGAGGTTGAAGCCGAACACTGCCATCACGATCAGCGCCGAGGGGTAGAGCATCAGGCGAGGGGCCAGTGCCAACATCTCCTCGCCCTCGCGGAGCATGGAGCCCCAGCTGGCGTCCGGCGGTGGGACGCCGAGGCCCAGGTAGGACATCGCGGACTCCACCAGGATCATCTGGGCGACCAGGGTGGTGGCGATGACGATGGCCGGCCCGATCACGTTGGGCAGGACATGCCGCAGCAGGATCCGCGGCACGCTGGCCCCCAGCGCCCGCGCCGCCTGCACGTACTCGAGCTGGCGCACCTGCATCACCTTGGCGCGGGTCACCCGAGCCAACGACGTCCAGGACAGGAAGCCCAGGAGGACGTACAGGGCGGTGAGCGAGGGCTCCTCCACCACTTGGAGGATGGTCACCGCGATCAGTAGAAACGGGATCGACAGCACGATGTCCACCGTGCGCATCGCGATGGAGTCGGTGAGCCCGCCGAAGTAGCCGCTGGTTACTCCGACCACCAGGCCGAGCATCACGGCGATCAGGGTGGCCAGGAAGGCGACCTGCATGGACACTTTCCCGCCGTACAGCAGCCGGCTCAGCTCGTCGCGGCCGATGGTGTCAGATCCGAGCGGGTAGCCCTGCACCTCCCCGGGGGCGACCGGCGTCCCGTCGTCGTGGAGCAGGACCTCGCGCCGCTGCTCATTGGGGTCGTGGGGCGCCAGAAGGGGTCCGAGGGCCGCGAGCCCGGTGACCGCCGCGACGAGGACGGCCCCCACCAGGGCGCCCTTGTTCTTGCGAAATCGTCGCCATGCGCGGGGGTCCATGCCGAGGCCCCATCTACCCCTCGCCTCGGCACCCCGTCAACGTCGGTCAGTAGCCGAAGGGCGTGGCGGTTCCCTGACGGCACACGAGGACGCCGTCTTCGGTGGCCACGCTGCACGACCAGCCTTCGGGGCACTCGTCGTCGCCGCCGCAGGTGGGCGTACAGACCGCCGCTGGGCCCGCGACCCCTTCGACGCAGCGGCCGCGCTCGCACTGGTCATGGGAAGTGCAGCCGTCGCCGGTCTTGACGTCGCCCCCGCAGCCGAGGAGCAGAGCGGTCAGCAGCAGGGCCGAGCGAAGCATGGCGCGAGCATGGGGGGAGAAGAGGGGCCTGGCAAATTGCCCGGCGGATCGATCGCGATCCCCTCATGGCGATCGCGATCGCTGCGGTGATACCCCCGATCGCCTCGCAAACCACTCGATCGGCGCTCGGTCGTCGCCACGGCCCTCGGTGCCGCGACCGTGCGCATCCATGGGACACCGCTGCCTGGCGAAAAGCTATGTAATTTTCGGGGCGGATTTCGAACGCAGTAGGCGATTTTGCCTAGCGGAACATTTTTATTGACCCATTTCTTTTCAGTGGAATACATTCGCGCGCAGTCAGGGAAATGAGCAGTTCGAAAGAAAAGAAGCGCAGAATTCTCGCCGGTCGCCAGGGGGCGTGTGGAGGGCCTGCGTTCGCGGAGTCCGAGCTCGAGGCGATCGAGCAGGACCACCCGGAGGGCCTCTCGGTCCAGCAGGTGGTCGAGGCCTTCGTGGAGAAGGGCGAGCGGATGTCGGAAGCGACCTTCCGGAAGTACGTGCAGCTCGGCCTTCTGCCCCGGAGCCGCCGGGTGGCGCGCCAGGGCAATCAGCGAGGCTCCAAGGGCCTCTACCCCCCGACGACGGTCCGGCAGCTCGCCTACGTCCGCCGTCTCATGAGCCAGGGCTTCACCATGGAGGAGATCCAGCGGGACTTCCTCTTCGTTCGCGGTGACATCGAAGCCCTGAGCCGCCAACTCCAGCGGGTCTACGACGCGCTGGACTCCGCAATCGAGACCCGCTCGGCGACGCGCGAGGGGTCTGGAATGCGCACCGCGATGGAGGAGGCACACGAGGTCGGCGACGACCTCCTGCGCCGCCTCGAGGCCATCGAGCGTCATCTGACGATGCGCGCCCGCATGGCCAGGGCCGTCGTCTGAGCGACGGCCGAGTCAGAGGAACAAACGATCTCGGAACAAAGGGCAATTTGCCCGGGGTCGAATCATCAATAGGCGAGAAGTCTCTCGCGGGAGGGTGTCATGAGTGAAGTGGCGTTGGCCGTAATCGGGCCGCAGAGCGAAGTTGTGTCGGATGGGGATTCGGTCGAGCGGAAGATCGGTCCGATCTCGGCACCGAGCCTGTCGAACGCCGTCGAGGAGGTGCGCCCCCGTCGCCGCCGTCGACGCAAGAGGCGGGAGCGGGCACGGGCTCGTACGATCAGCATCCGTCGTTTGAGCAAGACGGAGCTCAACCGGGGTCGTCTGCTCTACCCGGAGACCCATTATTGGAAGCCCAAGTCGCGTGAGCAGTGCGCGGACATGGAGCGCCCCTGCCCCTACGTGAGCTGCAAGTACCACCTCTTCATCGACGTCCATCCCGTGCGCGGAGCCATCAAGTTGAACTTCCCCGACCTCGAAGTGTGGGAGATGACCGAGACCTGCGCCCTGGACGTCGCCGACCGCGGAGGGATCACCCTCGAAGAGGTGGGCGAGATCATGAACCTGACCCGCGAGCGGGTTCGGCAGGTCGAGACCGCCGGTCTCGCCAAGCTCGAGGCCATCCAGGACATCGAGCGCCTCAAAGACTACATCCTCTGAGCGCTTCCCGGCCGCCGTGGCCGTGCTCGCCCGGGTGCGAGAGACGCCGCCCACGGGGGCGGCGCTCTCCACCCGAGAGCACGGCGGCCGCCTCCGGCACGGCCGCCGCGACCTCACGCCGAGCTCATTCGTCGGAATCGGGGGGCGGACGACGCCGACCGCCGCGCGCCACGTCGCCGAAGCGCCTGGTGAGGGATTTGAGCTCCGAGGTGAGCTGCTTGGCGAGCGGCTCCGCTTGGGCGCCGATCTTCGAGATCACTCGCTCGGCCTCCTTGCCGGCGGACTCGAAGGCCGGATCGATCTTCTCGGTCCACCCGTCGGCTCGCTCCGAGGCGCTCTCGATCGATGCCTGGATCTTGGAGACGGTCGAAGACCGCGTCGCCTTGTCGAAGAAGAAGAAGAGGGAGGCGGCGTGCTTGAAGTGATCGATGGCCTCGAACAGCTCCGCCTTCGGGTCCCCGTCGGGGCGGTCGCGCTCGGGCGGGTCGAGGCGGGTGGGGGAGGCCGAGGGGTCGGTGTCGTCGTCGTGCATGGGGGGTCGCTCCTGACGTCGGCAGTCTCGACGTCGCGCGCATCGTACCGCTCGGGAGCCCTCCGCCGCCAGCCCGACGCCTGAACGCCGCTTCACTTGTTGCCTGGGGGCGACGTGCCCAGACCCGGCGTACATGGCTGACCCAGCCTCGACTCCCCGGGCGGTGCATCGCGCCGCGGCGATCGCAGTGGCCTCGGAAAGATGGGCCTCGCGAGAGATTCCCGGTTCGAGGACAGGTCGGCAAAGTCACGAGTCATATCCAACAGTTGCGGCCGTCACTCAGCTCGGCTTCGCCTTCGCGCCATTCGTAGCGTGCGAGAGCGACTTGTCCGGGAGGGCGCCATCGCCTAAAAGGGCGCCGCGGTCGCGTCCGCCCTCATCTCTGCGGACACGGTAGTCCGCGTGGCGCACTCTCTCTCGCGCCCGATCTCATCGAGCATCCCCAATGCAGATATTTCCTCGAGAGCTCAACCTCTTGCCCATGGTGCTCGCAGGAGTGGGCACCGTGGCTGGAGCCGGGCTCATCCTCGTCGTCTGGATCTACTTCTCACCCAAGCACCTCCAGGTGGGCTATTCGCCGGAGCAGCCGGTGCCGTACAGCCACCGCCTGCACGCAGGGGAGCTGGGCATGGACTGTCGCTACTGCCACGCCAACGTGGAGCAGTCGGCCGAGGCCATGATCCCGCCCACCCAGACCTGCATGGGCTGCCACAACATCGTCCGCACCGAGTCCGCCCGGCTCGCGCCCATTCGGGAGAGCTGGGAGAGCGGTGAGGCGATGGAGTGGGTTCGGGTGCACCAGCTCCCGGACCACACCTACTTCAACCACTCCACGCACCTCTACGGTGCGCTGGCGCGCGAAGGCGTCAACGGTGAAGAGGTCCGCGTCGCCGTGGGCTGCGAGAGTTGCCACGGTCGCATCGACCAGATGGAAGTGGTCGGCGTCGACCAGCCCATCGCGATGCAGTGGTGCCTCGAGTGTCACCGCGACCCGGCCGAGCACCTCCGGCCGGTCGAAGAGATCACCACCATGGGCTGGGAGCCCGACGAAGAGTGGCTCGAACACTCCGCGGAGCATGCCGCGGCCGTCCTCCCGCCCACCCACTGCTCCGGGTGTCACCGATGACCAAGCGTAAGCCCTACGTCCTGAACGATTCGCCCGCCAAGCCCATGTGGCGAAGCCTCGAGGAGAAGCTCGACGGCGGCGTCGCCCTCCAGGAGGCGGCCGTGGCCGAGGCCTCCGACGGTGGCTTCCTCGCCGGCGAGTCCCTCTTGCGCAAGAAGCGCATGCAGCAGAACCCGCTCCACTCGCAGCCCATCATGGGCCGGGTCGGACGGCGCGGCTTCATGGGCGCGGCGGGTGCAGGAGCTGCGGCTCTGGGGCTGACGGGCTGTGTTCGCCGCCCCGAGGCGCTGATTCTCCCGTACACCGAGGGGCCGGAGTACGTCCTCCCGGGCATCCCGCTCCACTTCGCCACCGTCACCCAGCGCGGCGATGACGCCCTGGGACTGCTGGTCACCAGCCACGGCGGGCGCCCCACCAAGGTCGAGGGCAACCCCTCGCACCCGTCGAGCCTCGGAGCGACCGACGTTCGCGCCCAGCAGATGGTGTGGGACCTCTACGATCCCGACCGCTCGCAGGGCCCCGCGCGCTTCGAAGGCGAAGAGTGGGTGGGCGCCTCCTTCGAGGAAGCGGACGAAGCGCTCGCCACGGCCCTCGAGGCCGAGAGCCGCACCGGTGGCGCTGGCCTCCGGATCCTGGTCAAGCCCTCCACCAGCCCCTCCGAGCGCCGCATGCAGGAGAAAGTCCTGGAGCGCTTCCCCTCGGCCAAGATCCACTTCTACTCGGCGTGGTCCAGCGACGAGGTCCGCGAGGGCACGCGCATCGCTTTCGGGGAGCCGATGGTGCCGGTCCTCGACCTGGCGCGCGCCGATGTGGTGCTCTCCCTGGACGCCGACCTGCTCGGGACCGACGACGGCGCCGTCCGGAACATCCGCGGCTTCGCGGCGCGCCGGGCCATCGCCAACCCCGACCGAGACCGGATGAACCGGCTCTACTCGGTGGAGAGCACCTTCTCGGTGACCGGCGCCAACGCCGATCACCGGCTGCGTCTGAAGCCCAGCCAGCTGGAGGGTTTCCTGCTCGCCCTGGCCAAGAAGATGGAAGGCCGCAACGGCGTCAGCCTCGGCCCCTCCGCGGCGGTGGCCGCCGGCGCCGACGAGGCGGGCATCGACGCCAACTTCCTCGACGGTCTCGCCGACGACCTCAGCCGGGCGACGGGTCGAGCCCTGGTGGTGGTTGGTCCGCGCCAGCCCGCGCGCGTCCACGCCTTGGCGGCGGCCATCAACGGCGCGCTCGGCGCCGCGGGCTCCCTCGTCGCCTACTTCCCCGCCTTCGACGCGGAGCGCCAGACGGTGCGCGAGAGCCTGGCCGAGCTCGTGGCGGAGGCCGATCAGGTGTCCACCCTGCTCGTCCTGGGGGGGAACCCGGTCTACGACACCCCGGGCGACGTGGACTTCGCCGGCCTCCTCGCCCGCGAGGGGCTGACGTCCTTCCACCTGGGCAGCCACCGCGACGAGACCAGCCGGGTCTGCACATGGCATCTCCCGCTGGCGCACCTCCTCGAGGCTTGGGGCGACCTGCGCGCTGCGGACGGCACTCTGGCCATCCAGCAGCCGATGATCGAGCCCATCTGGGGCGGTCGAAGCGTCGTCGAGATGCTGGCCAAGGTCGCTGGCGAGACCAACTGGCGAGGCTACCCGGTGGTCCGCCGCACGATGCGAGAGGACGCGCCGGCGATGGGCTTCGAGCGCGGCTGGCGCGCTGCCCTACACGCCGGCGTCGTCTCGGGGAGCAACGCGAGCCCCACCAACGCGTCGCTGCAGGGCGCAGGTCTGTCCGCCGCGTTCCAGACCCCGAGCACCTCCGCCACAGGCATGGAGGTGGTCTTCGCGCCCGACCCGGCCCTGTGGGACGGCGAGCACGCGAACAACCTGTGGGCCCTCGAGACCCCGGACCCGATGACCAAGGTCGTCTGGGACAACGTCGCGCTCATCTCGTACGCGACCCGAGCGTCTCTCGACCTCGACAACGGCGACATGATCCGCCTGGAAGTCGCCGGCGCCAACCCCATCGAGGTGCCCATCTGGGCCCTCCCGGGGCACGCCGACGACACCGTGACCCTCACCCTCGGGTGGGGCCGCACGGCGGCGGGGCGCTACGGCACCGCGCGCAGCTGGGACGGTCTGGGGCCGGGCATCGGCGTCGAGCCGGACTGGCAGGCCGGCGGCTTCGACGTCAGCCCGCTTCGTTCCCTGCAGAACTTCTACTACGCGACCGGGGTCTCGGTGGATCGCGCGGCGGGCAACTACGACGTCGTCCAGACCCAGACCCACGGGTACATGGAGGGGAGGGCGATCGCCATCGACGCGACCCTCGAGGAGTACCGGGACAACCCCGAGTTCGCCTCGTACGCGACCGTCGAGTTCACCCACACCGGTCCGCTCTGGGACGAGGTCGACTACTCCCCGCGGGAAGTGGCCACCGGTCGTGTCCTCCACAAGTGGGGCATGGTCATCGACCTGAGCGCGTGCGTCGGCTGCAACGCCTGCGTCGTCGCCTGCCAGGCGGAGAACAACATCCCGTCCGTGGGCAAGCAGGAGGTCAAGCGCGGCCGAGAGATGGCCTGGCTGCGGATCGACCGATACTTCGTCGGCGAGAACGACGCGAACCCGGGGATCTCCTACCAGCCGCTGACCTGTCAGCAGTGCGAGGAGGCCCCCTGCGAGAACGTCTGTCCGGTCAACGCCACCGCGCACAGCCCCGAGGGGCTGAACGACATGGCCTACAACCGATGCATCGGTACTCGCTACTGCGCCAACAACTGCCCCTACAAGGTGCGGCGCTTCAACTACCTGGACTGGCACGCGCACCTGGACGACCCGTGGACCATGCACGGCAACTTCCCGGAGCTTCGCAAGATGGGCTTCAACCCCAACGTCACGGTGCGAAGCCGCGGTGTGATGGAGAAGTGCACCTACTGCGTGCAGCGCATCCAGGAGGGGAAGTTCGCCGCGCGCCGCGAGCACCGCAACGTGCGCGACGGCGACATCGTGACGGCCTGCCAGCAGGCTTGCCCGGCCCACGCCATCACCTTCGGTGACCTCAACGACCCGACGAGCCGAGTCGCTCGTCTGGATGCGGTCAACCGCCGCTACAAACTCCTGGCCGAGCTGGGTACCCAGCCGCGAACCACGTTCCTCGGCAAGATTCGCAACCCCAACCCCGTCATCGGTGAAGGCCCGGCCAACGAGGCCACCGACGAGGAGGGTCACTGACCATGGCTTCCGCCGCACCGATCACCGCCCTGGGCGAACGCAGCCTCCTTCCGCCGGGAACCACCTTCAACGACGTCACGGAGGCAGTCTGCCGTCTGACGGAAGAGAAGGCCCCGCGAGGATGGTGGCTCCTCTTCGTCCCCTCCGTCGCCCTCCTGGGGTTGATGGTCTCCTGCATCGTCTACCTGCTCGCGATGGGTATCGGTGTCTGGGGTAACAACACGCCCGTCTACTGGGCCTGGGACATCACCAACTTCGTCTGGTGGATCGGCATCGGCCACGCCGGAACGCTGATCAGCGCCATCCTCTTCCTCTTCCGGCAGAACTGGCGGACGAGCATCAACCGGTTCGCGGAGGCGATGACCGTCTTCGCGGTGTTGTGCGCGGCCATCTTCCCCGCGCTCCACACCGGCCGTCCTTGGTTCGACTACTACCTGGCGCCGCTGCCCAACCAGATGGGCATCTGGCCGAACTTCAAGTCCCCGCTCATGTGGGACGTGTTCGCGGTCAATACCTACCTGACCATCTCGGTCATCTTCTGGTACGTCGGCCTCATTCCGGACCTGGCGACCCTGCGGGACCGCAGCAAGACGCTGCTCCGGAAGCGCATCTACGGCGCCCTGGCTCTCGGCTGGCGTGGCTCCCACCGCCACTGGCAGCACTACGAGCGCGCCTACCTGATCTTCGCCGCCATCTCGACGCCCCTCGTGCTCTCCGTGCACTCGATCGTGTCGTTCGACTTCGCGACGTCGGTCATGCCCGGATGGCACACCACCATCTTCCCCCCGTACTTCGTCGCGGGCGCGGTCTTCAGCGGCTTCGCGTTGGTGCTCACCCTGATGCTGATCGTCCGGTCGGTGTTCAAGATGCACTCGCTGGTCACGCTCAAGCACCTCGATCTGATGAACAAGTTCATGCTCGGGACCGGGATCATGGTCGGGTACGCCTACGCGATGGAGTTCTTCATCGCCTGGTACTCGGGCAACCCGTACGAGTCGTGGGTCTTCTTCCACAACCGCCTCGGGTTCGGCTACCTCGACGAGGAGGGCAACTGGGGTCCGCTCTGGTGGAGCTACTGGGCCATGGTGAGCTGCAACGTCATCGCGCCGCAGTTCTTCTGGTTCAAGAAGGTCCGCACCAGCGTGCCGGCGATGTTCATCATCACGATCTTCATCAACATCGGCATGTGGTTCGAGCGGTTCGTCATCATCGTGACCTCCCTCTACCGAGACTTCCTGCCGGGGTCCTGGGGCGAGTTCCACGCGACCTGGGTGGACATCGCCCTCTACGCCGGAACGTTCGGCCTCTTCTTCACTCTCTTCCTCCTCTTCATCCGGTGGGTGCCGATGATCGCCATCGCCGAGGTGAAGGCGACGCTCCCCCACGCCCACCCCCACCACGCCGGTGACGACCACGCCGATGAGCACCCTGCGGCTCACGGAATGGTCGACGCCCCGGCTCCCGCCGAGTGAGCTGAACCATGGCGAACGACGACGACAACAAGAGCGACGACAAGCCGGTCGAGCGGCCCGTCAAGAAGACCCTCATGGGGGTCGGTACGGCCGGGGCGCCTCCGAAGGATCGGATGCCCGTCCTCCACGCGGCCAAGGCCGACCTGGACGATGCGAGCGCGAGCGAGCAGGTGGCTCAGGCCGCCGCCGAAGAGGCGGTCGCCTCCATGAAGCTCGCCGAAGCCAAGGCCGAGCCCCACGCCGGTGAGCGCAAGCTCAAGGCCGAGGTCGCGGCGGCCAAGGCCTCCGAGGCCAAGACCGACGCGGAGAAGGCTTCCGCCCACGCCCAGGAGACCGGCGACGACGGTGCCGAGGCGGGCGCGGAGATGACCAAGGCGAAGGCCGCCCAGACGCGAGCCGACGCCCTCGAGGAGGCCGCCGCCGCGGCCGGCGAGGAGCGCCATCCGGTCGGTCGGCACGGGGCCGCGGCTTCTCCCACCGACCCGGACGAGCTCCCGGACACGCGCCCGGCGCTCTTCCTGGCCGAATACGACAACGTCGAGGACCTCGTCCACGCCGCCGAGCAGGTGCGGGACGCGGGCTACGAGAGCTGGGACGTCCACACGCCGTACCCGGTCCACGGCCTCGACCAAGCCATGGGCCTCCCCGAGACCAAGATCGGCTACATCAGCTTCATCTGCGGCATGGTCGGTCTCGCCAGCGCCGTGCTCATGATTCAGTTCATGAACAACTGGGACTATCCCATCATAATCGGCGGCAAGCCGCCGGGCGCGTTCCCTTCGATGGTCCCCATCATGTTCGAGCTGACGGTCCTCCTGACCGGCTTCGGGACCCTCTTCGGGCTGCTGCACCTCGCGCGGCTGCCCATGCACCATCACCCCATCTTCGAGAGCGACCGCTTCGAGTCGGCGACCGACGACCACTTCTTCATCAGCATCGAGACCAAGGACCCGAAGTTCGATCTGACGAAGACGCGGATGCTCCTGGAGAACACGCACCCGAGCCACCTCGAGCTCGTCGAGGAGGAGATCGCGTGAGCCACTCCAACAGCATCCTCTGGCTCACCCTCGTGACCGCCCTCACCGGGGCGTGCACCGGCGGGGTCTCCGAAGAGCCGCCCATCGTCCCGATTCGCGGGATGTACAATCAGCCGCGCTACGACGACCAAGAGAAGAGCGCCTTCTTCCAGGATCACCGCACCATGCGACCGCCGGTTCAGGGCGCCGTCGCGCGGGAGATGCCCGTGAACGAGAGCCTCCTGTCCGGTCGAACGGACGACGGCAGCCAGTGGCTCCTCGAGGTGCCAGGCGAGGTCGTTCGCGATTTCCACCCGGCCATCGAGCAGGAGGACTATGACCGAGCGCGGCAGAGTCCCCGTCGGTCCACTCGCACCTGGGACCAGCTGCTCCCCGACGAGCAGACCGCTGCCCAGGGCGCGATGATCGACCATGGGCAGCAGCGCTTCGACATCTACTGCGCCCCCTGCCACGGCTTCGATGGGGCCGGGCGAGGCATGGTGACCACCCGCGCCGAGCTCCTGTCGACCAACGGAACGGACCCGGGCTCGGCGCAGCTGCTGCCGCCCAACCTCCACGACGCCAACTACCGCAACCTGCCCGACGGGCAGATCTACGCGACCATCACCAACGGCGTGCGCAACATGCCCGCGTACTCGCAGTCCATCCCCATGGAAGACCGCTGGGCCATCGTCAGCTACGTCCGCGCGCTGCAGCTCAGCCAGGCTTCGAGGCCCAACCGATGAGCGACCCCAAGAAGGCTCCTGCCAAGAGGCCCGTCGGCAAGACGGCCCCGTACACCGCCCCCGAAGGGAGCTTCTGGGCCAAGGCCTGGACGCTGCCCGCGGCCCTCGCCGTGCTCGGCCTCGTGTTGACCCTGGTCTTCGGCGTCATGGGCAACGTGAACCGCCTCGGGTACTCGTACCTGTTCGCGTTCATGACCTGCCTCACGTTCGTCTTCGGGGCCCTCTTCCTGGTCATCGCGGAGCACCTGACCGCCGGCCACTGGGGGGTCACCACGCGGCGCATCCCGGAGATCGTCATGAGCGGCGCGCCCGTCATGGCCATCCTCGCCATCCCGCTCTTCGTGGGGGTCTACTCCGGCAGCTTCGGCATGTACGACGAGTGGATGCACGTGCACCACTCGGAGCACGAGGGTGGGGCCCACGGGGAGCATCCCGAGCCGCCCGAGGCCGAGGCGGCGGACCCCGCCGACCACGGCCCCGGGGACGAAGAGGCCAGCCTGTTCGAGGCCTCGGTCGCGCGCGCCCAGCACGACGGAGAGGTCGATGACGCCCACGTCGCGCACCACACGCCGCAGTTCGAGGAGCTCCACCACAACACCCTCGAGAAGAAGTCGGGCTTCCTCGCGCCGACGGCGTGGGGCATCCGCGCCCTGGTCTACTTCCTCATCTGGATCGTCCTGGCCTTCTTCTACTTCCGCACCAGCCGGAAGCAGGACGAGACCAAGGATCTACAGCTCACCAACAAGATGAAGAAGTGGGCGCCGCTGTCGGCCATCGCCCTGGGCCTCACGCTCACCTTCGCGGCCTTCGACTGGGTCATGAGCCTCGAGCCGACCTGGTACTCCACCATCTTCGGCGTGGTGATCTTCGCCGGCTCCGCGGTGGGCATCTTGGCCTTCACCACCATCATCGCCATCAGCCTCATCCAGCGCGGGGTGGTCGGCAGCGCGATGAACGTCGAGCACGTCCACGACCTGGGCAAGCTCCTCTTCGGCTTCATGTGCTTCTGGGCCTACACCAGCTTCTCCCAGTGGATGCTCATCTGGTACGCCGGCATCCCCGAGGAAGCGACCTGGTTCCACAAGCGCTGGGAGGGCGGCTGGCAGTTCTGGAGCCTGCTGCTCATGCTCGGCCACTTCGTGCTGCCGTTCTACTTCCTCATCTCGCGCATGGTGAAGCGGCGCATGCCGCTCATGATGATGGGCGCCATCTGGCTCGTGGTCATGCACGTCGCCGACATCTACTTCTACGTGATGCCGCAGTTCGGGGCCCTCACGCCGGTCCCGGTCGACTTCGGTGCGCTCTTCTTCGTGGGCGGCGTCTTCTTCGCCTACGTTTTCTGGCAGATCGGCCGCCTTCCCTTGCTCCCGCTGGGCGACCCCCGGCTGCAGCGCAGCCTCGACCATCACCAGAGCCACTGACGGATACGCCATGGGTTACGAAAAGTCAGAGCCGAGAAACAACCAGATCCTCCTGTGGGGCGTGGTCTCCGTCATCTCCCTGATGGCGCTGGTGCCGCTCTTCCAGAGCTACTTTGGGAAGACTTTCGGGCAAGAGTTCGACGAGAAGGTCAACGCCGTGCCCAACACGCCGTACCAGGAGCTCCGCGACGCGCAGCGCGCTCGACTGAACGAGGGTGGACTGACCATCGACGCCGCCAAGCAGCAGCTGGCCATGCGCGGCCGCGCGGGCACGCCCGTGATGCCGCGACCGAACGATGGACCGGATGCCACCGACGAGGACTACGAGGCCAGCCTCGCTCCCCTCACCGGCTGGTCGCGGCTCAGCAACGAGCGCCGCACGGAAGCTGCCCGGCGCGCCATGCTCGGGCGCCGGCAGCAGCTCCAGGGGGAGCAGCCCACCGGGATCGAAGATCCCGACGCCAGTTCCCTCGAGGCCGTGCAGCGCGAGGGTGCCGATGCGCCGTCGTTCGTGGTCGAGGACCGTCCCCCGGTCGTTCCCGCTCGGGAGCCCGTCCGGGCGCCCCGCGAGCTCGTCCGCCCGAGCGCCATGCAGGCGGCTCCCACCGCCATGGAAGCCCCCGCGCCCTAGTGACCCCAGGCCTGTACTGACCCCAGGCTCTGGCTGCGACCGATGCCCGAGCGTGAATCTTCTCGTCCCCCCATGCGCAACTCTCTCCCGACGCTGATGCTCTTCGCTCTCGCCCTCCCGGCGAGCGCAGGCGCGCAGCGTTTTCAGGAGAACCAGCCGACGCGCGAGGTTCCCGGGCTCGACCGGGTCGGCGTGGACGAGCACCTCGACGAGCCGCTCCCCCTGGACACGGAGTTCACCGACTCGGACGGCAAGACCGTCCGCCTCGGGGACTTCTTCGACGGGGAGCGACCGGTCTTGCTGACCTTCAGCTACCACTCGTGTCCCACCCTGTGCTCGATGGTGCTCGACGCGACGGTCAACGCCGCCAAGGAGCAGGACTGGACCGTCGGGGACGAGTACGTCGCCGTCAATGTCTCCATCGACCCCCGGGACACACCGGCCAAGGCGGCGGAGAAGCGTCGGGAGATCCTCGGCAAGTACGGCCGCCGGGACGGGGGAGAGTGGCATTTCCTGGTGGGATCCGCGGAGGCGAGCGCCGCCGTGGCTCGCGCCGCCGGCTTCCGCTACTTTTACGACGAGCGCGTTCAGCAATACGCGCATCCGGCGACTCTGATGCTCCTCACGCCGCAGGGGAAGCTGGCCCGCTATCTCTATGGCCTGCGCTTCGAGCCCAACGACGTGCGTTTCGGGCTCCTCGAGGCGGCGCAGGGTAAGAGCATCACCACCACCGAGCAGATCCTCCTCTACTGCTACACCTACGATCCCGACGAGCAGAGCTACGTGCCGGTCGCCATGAACATCATGAAGCTCGGCGGCGCCCTCACGGTGCTCATCCTCGGCTCGTTCCTCTTCCTCTTCTGGCGCCGCGAGCGGCGTCGCTCCCTCGCCGAGCGGACCCAGCGGTCCCTCCCCAAGTCCCCAGCCCCCCCGTCTTCCCCGGAGCTCCGCCAAGCGGACCTCTGAGCAGCACCCACGAGCAAACTCATGGATCCTGAGACTCTTCCCGACGGAACGCTCCAGCTCCCGCCCCAGTTGTCGACCATCGCGCCCGAGGTCGACGAGATGTACTACTTCGTCTACTGGGTCAGCGTTGCGTTCACCGTCGCCATTTTCGCCGCGATGATCTGGTTCATGTGGAGGTATCGGCGGCGCCCCGGCGTGAAGGCCAAGCCCACCGGTCACAGCACCGCCCTGGAGATCGGCTGGACCTTCGCTCCTCTGATCCTTCTGGTGATCATGTTCCACCAGGGCTTCACCGGGTATGTGAGGGGCGCCGTGGCGCCTCAGGACTCGATCGAGGTCCGTGTGCGAGGCATGCAGTGGAACTGGGAGTTCGAGCACCGGGGTGGGGTCATCGACGACCTCAATTACCTCCGGGTACCGGTCAGCACGCCGGTTCGGCTCGTGATGAGCTCCTCGGACGTACTGCACTCGTTCTTCGTGCCGTCCTTCCGCGTGAAGCGGGACGTCGTGCCCGGCATGTACTCGACCCTCTGGTTCGAGGCGACGCACCTCACCGGCGAGCAGGTCTGCGAGCAGGACAGCGACTGCCCCGAAGGCTTCTGGTGCGGCATGGTCCCGCCGGGTGGCAGCGAGCGGCTGTGCAACATCCCCATCTTCTGCACCGAGTACTGCGGGGCGCCCACCGGCATCACCCGCAGCGCCTTCGACGAGGGGGGCCGCAACACGAACCACTCCACGATGATGGGTGACCTCGCCGTCATCACCACGGAGGCCTACGACGAGTTCATCGAGATTGGCCCGCCTCCGCCCGGCGAGTGCGGCAGCGGCGACAACGTCGATAGCGCTTGCTGGGGTCAGAACCTGCACGGGCAGTACTGCGCTGCGTGTCACTCGGTGGACGGCGTCGCCCAGGCGCCGGCCCCGAACTGGAAGGGCCTCTTCGGCAATACCCGCCAGTTCGCCGACGGAAGCTCCGCGACCGCCGACGAGAACTACATCCGCCAGTCGATCCTCCAGCCCCAGTCGCAGATCGTGCAGGGCTACGCCAACGTCAACATGCCGCCCTTCCGCCTGTCGGATAAGCAGCTCGACGCCATCATCGCCTACATGCGCTCGCTCAACGAGTGACGTCCCGAACCCGCCCCCCCTCGGACCACGCCGTTACCGGAACCTCCTCCAATGACTGCTGAAGTAGCACCCCAACCCCACGCTCACGCTGCCACCGGCGAGGGCTACCTGACCCACGAACGCGGCCTCAAGTCGTGGCTCTTCACCCTGGACCACAAGCGCATCGGCTTGATGTACCTGGGCAGCATCCTGCTGGCGTTCCTGGCGGGCGGCATCATGGCGCTGCTGGTGCGCGCCGAGCTGCTCTTCCCGGGTGAGACCCTGATGGAGGCGGACACCTACAACCAGGTCTTCACCCTCCACGGGGCCATCATGGTCTTCCTCTTCATCATCCCGTCGATCCCGGCGGCGCTGGGCAACTTCTTCCTGCCCATCATGCTCGGGGCCAAGGACGTGGCCTTCCCGCGGCTCAATCTGATGAGCTTCTACATCTACTGCCTGGGCGCCGTGGTGGCCGTGGTGGCCATCATCATCGGGCACGTGGATACGGGCTGGACCTTCTACACGCCCTACAGTGCCCGAGCGGACTCCTCGGTGATCTGGATGACCGGCGGTGCCTTCATCCTCGGCTTCAGCTCCATCCTCACCGGCGTGAACTTCATCTCGACGGTGCACAAGATGCGTGCCCCCGGGCTCCACTGGAAGCGTCTGCCGCTCTTCATCTGGGGCATGTACGCGACCAGCATCATCCAGGTCCTGGCGACCCCGGTCCTCGCGATCACGCTCTTCCTCCTGATGATGGAGAAGACGCTCACGGTCGGCATCTTCGACCCGGCCCTCGGCGGCGACCCGGTGCTCTTCCAGCACTTCTTCTGGTTCTACTCGCACCCGGCCGTCTACATCATGATCCTCCCGGGCATGGCCATCGTGAACGAGGTCATCGCGACCTTCAGCCAGCGGAAGATCTTCGGCTATATGTTCGTGGCCATGAGCTCCATCTCGCTGGCCCTCGTCGGCTTCCTCGTATGGGGCCACCACATGTTCACCGCGGGCATGAGCGAGTACGCGACGATGGTCTTCAGCGCCCTGACCTTCCTCGTCGCCATCCCCTCGGGGGTGAAGGTCTTCAACTGGGTCGCCACGCTGTACCAGGGCTCGATCAGTTTCGCGTCGCCGATGCTCTACTCGCTCGGGTTCATCGCGCTGTTCACCATCGGCGGTCTGACCGGCCTGTTCCTCGGCGTCCTCAGTGTCGACATCCACTTGCACGACACTTACTTCGTCGTGGCCCACTTCCACTACGTGATGGTCGGCGGCACGGTCTTCGGGTTCATCAGCGGCCTCCACTACTGGTGGCCCAAGATGACCGGCAAGATGTACAGCGAGACGCTGGCGCGCATCGCCTTCGTCTTCGTCTTCGTCGGCTTCAACGTCACCTTCTTCAGCCAGTTCATCATGGGTAGCCAGGGCATGCCCCGCCGCTACTACGACTACCTGGACCAGTTCCAGCCGCTCCACATGACGAGCTCCGGCGGCGCTTTCATCCTCGGCTTCGGCTTCCTCATCATGCTCGTCATGTTCGTGAAGTCGCTCATGAGCGGCGAGAAGGCGCCGCCCAACCCGTGGAGCAGCGCCGGCTACGAGTGGATGACCACCACCCCGGTCCACCCGCACAACTTCGCCGAGCCCCCGATCATGACGCGGGGGCCCTACGACTACCACCTCTGCACCGAGGAGGAGCTCTACCCGGGCTTCCCCGCGGACTACGTGCCGAGCGAAAAGGCGACGGCCTCCTGAGGCGCTTGCCCCAGCGTCCTCGAGAGAAGATACAAACATGGCGAATGCACACCACGGGCCGGACTACCTGGCCCACCACTTCGACACTCCCAAGCAGCAGTTCGAGTCTGCGAAGCTCGGGATGTGGCTCTTCCTCGCGCAGGAGATCCTGTTTTTCAGCGGGCTCTTCGTCGCCTACGGCATTTTCCGGACCTGGTATCCGGAGTCCTTCAGCGTCGGCTCCCACCTGCTCGACTGGAAGATGGGCGCGGCCAACACCGTGGTCCTTCTCCTCTCGAGCTTCACGGCCGCCATGGCCGTGCGCGCTTCCCAGATCGGTGAGCAGCAGGGCGTACCCGCCGACAAGCAGCTGAAGCTCGGGGGTCGTCAGTGGACCACGATCTTCCTGCTCACCACCTTCGTCTGCGCCGCCGGCTTCATGGTCGTCAAGTACATGGAGTACACCCACAAGATCCACGTGGGGACCCTCCCGGGTCAGTTCTTCGGGCACCCCGGCTTCGACATGTCGGCCCTCGCCGGCGCCGAGTTCTACGAAGAGCTGGGGCACGCCGGGAGCGTGGCCTACGAGAGCGGCGGCACGGCTGCGGCTCCCTTCCACCTGCGGACTTTCTTCGGCATCTACTTCGTGATGACCGGGCTACACGGCATCCACGTGCTCATCGGCATGGGGTTGCTGCTCTGGATCGTCCGCAAGAACGTCCGCGGCGACTTCAGCGCCGAGTACAACACGCCGGTCGACCTGTTCGCCCTGTATTGGCATCTGGTCGACCTCATCTGGATCTTCCTCTTCCCGCTCCTGTACCTGATCGACTGAGATTCGAACGATGGCCGAAGCACACGCACCCGCTCACGATGGCGAGCACGACGACGACTACGCCGTCCACACGCACATCACGTCGATCCGCACCTACCTCATCGTCTTCGGTGCGCTCCTGTTCCTGACGGGACTCACCGTCGCGGCGTACAACGTTCGCCTCGGCGAGTTGAACCTCGCCGTCGCGGTTCTGATCGCGATGATCAAGTCCTCCCTCGTCGGCGCGTACTTCATGCACCTGAAGTACGAGAGCAAGTTCAACACGCTCTTCTTCGTGGGGTCGCTGGTGTTCGTGGGCGTGTTCCTCGGGTACACGCTCAACGACACCGACCACCGCGGCGAAGAGACCGTGCAGGGCATGCGGGTCGACCCGGCCACGGGCAACTTCGCCTACGGAACGGCCACGGTGCTCTCCGAGCAGGGCGAGTTCACCCCCTTCCCCGAGGCCGGTTCCGACGAGGCGCCACAGACCCAGCCTTCGCCCGGCGAGCAGGACAGCGGCGACGAAGCGTCGGACGCTCCCGACGAGGTCGAGGGAACCATCGACGGCGACTCGCCCCGGGTCCCCGCCGGAGTCACCGGCTCCACGGGTGAGCAGGGCATCGAGCCCGGCGCCATTCCTGGCGAGCAGACCGAGGGCGCCATCCGCGAGGACGCGGAAGAAGAAGCCGCGGCGGCTCCGCCGGCCGCGGAGTGAGGGGTCGCCCCGCGAGCGGATCGGGCTGGGTCCCGATCTTCTCGCTGGCGTTCTGTCTGCTCGGCTGTGAGCGCTGTCTGCCCCGCCACGAGGTGGCGTCGGTCCCGAGTCACCCCTATCCCAGCTGCGGGGAGGGGCCCCTCCCGGAGGGCGAGGTGCTCGACGAGGGGGTGCTCCGCAACGGTCCCATCATGCAGTCGCAGGTGGTGGAGCGCTTCGAGGTGCGCCGTCGCGACTGCCTGAACATCATCACCGTCCGGCAGGAGTGGGCGATGCAGGTCACGGACGTGGAGGCCATCTTCGACGACCAATGGCGTCCCGTTCGGCTCTGGAAGCGGATGACGGTCCCCGGGGAAGAGGCCAGCACCGAGGACATCCGGCTCTACGAGCTCCGCAACGACCCGCCGACGATGGTCGAGCAGCGGGAAGGCGAGACCGTCTATCGCGAGATCCGGGGCCAGACGCCCGTTGCGGTGGTCGGGCCGGGGCGAGCGCTCCTCACCGCCTGGATCCGAATGAGCGACCTCGCGGTCGGCGAGTCGACCCGGGGGCCGGTCCTCGATTTCCGGGAGCTCTTCGAGAACATCGACGAGGTCGCCCTTCGCCGGGACCCGGACCGGGACGAGCCGAGCCTCGGCCGCCGGGTGCGGGTGTACACGGTATTCGGCCGCGAGTCGGTCTTCACCGACGACGAGGGCCACCTGCTCGGCGACCTCGCGGGCCTACGGCCGAGCGACACCCTCGACTCGCCCGAACCCGATCCGGTCCCCATGCACGAGCCGCCCGACCCGATCCACACGCCCCAATAGCCGGGCGCCCGCCGGCTGCGCTGCTCTGCCGCTCGAAGGGCCTCCGTAGTAGGGTCGGTGGCCATGGAGATCTACGTCACCGGGGGATCCGGATTCATCGGTCAGCATCTGGTCGGCGCGCTGCTCGAGGCGGGTCACCGAGTCCGTGCGATGGCGCGCTCGGACAGGAGCGCGGCCCGAGTCGAGGCGCTGGGAGCGACGGCCTCCCGCGCCGACCTGGAGACGGTGGGGGAGGGCGACCTGCAAGGGATGGATGCAGTCATCCACTGCGCCGCCTACGTGCAGCCCTACGGGCCGCGGGAGCGCTTCGAGGCCCTCAACGTCGGCGGGACCCAGCGGATGCTGGACGCTGCCCGAGCGGCTGGCGTCCGTCGCTTCGTCCACGTGAGCACCGAGGCGGTGCTCTTTCACGGCCCTCCTCTGGTCGATGTCGACGAGACGCATCCGTATCCGGCGGAGCACCGCTTCCTCTACTCGGAGACCAAGGCCGAGGCGGAGCGCCGGGTGTTGGCCGCGGATGGGCCGGCGATGACGACCCTCGCCATTCGCCCTCGGTTCGTGTGGGGACCGGGGGACGCGACGGTGCTGCCGCAAATCGTCCAGGCGGCCGAAGCGGGAGCCTGGCTGTGGATGGAGCATGGGGAGGCGCAGACTTCGACCACCCACGTGGCCAACCTGATGGACGCGCTCTTGCTGGCCTTGGACCACGGCCGCGGCGGTCAGGCGTACTTCATCGCCGACGAGGGGGTTCGCACCATGCGCGCCTTCGTCGAAGCGCTGGCCGCGACGCGGGGCATTCGGCTGCCGAATAGAAACGTGCCCGGCTGGGTGGGTCGCGGGCTCGCAGGCCTGGTGGAGGGGGTGTGGCGTGCGACCCGTCGCCGGAGCCAGCCGCCCATCAACCGCCTGGGCGCAGCGATGATGTCCACCACGGTGACCGTGAACACGGCCAAGGCGCGGGAGGAGCTCGGGTGGCAGCCGCGGCTCACCGTCGAGCAGGGGATGGCCGAGCTGGCGGCCGCGGCCTGCTAGGTCCAGAGCATTCGAGCGGACCGTCAGCTCGCCTCGGCGACCGAGCGTCCGCCGCGGGAGGCCCGGCGGGCCGAACGCCGGATCATCTTCACGAAGGGGTTGTCGTCGCGCCACAGGTCCCCGGCGAGAACCGTGATCAGACCGGCCCGCAGGGCGGGGTCCGGATCGTCGTAGAAGAAGAGATTGTTCACCATGTTGGTATGGTAGAAGCAGTGAATGACCGCGCCGAACGTCTCGTAGGCGTGGTCCATGTGGGCCTTCAGGGGCGCCAACAGGTCGGGGGCGTCCTCGGTGTCGGCCTCGAGGGCGGGATCGAGCAGATCCGCAAGCCGGTCGGCGCTCGCCATGGCCAGGGCCACGCCGCTGGAGAAGACCGGGTCGAGGAATCCGGCGGCATCGCCGATGCAGCCCCATCGAGCGCCGTGGGGGCTCGAGTTGCGGTAGCTGTAATCGCCAGCTCGCTCGATTGGCCCTTCCTCGGAGCCCCGGGTCAAACGCTGAAGGAGCTTGGATGATTCGAACCGCTCTCGGTACCAATCCTCGGTGACGGTACCGGGCACGGCGCTGACGAAGCCGACGCTCAGCTGATGGCCGGTGAGGGGGATGACCCACCCCCAGCCATCGGGGACCATGAGCACGGTGATGTTGCCGGTGACGGCGAGCTCGGCCGCCGCCTCGTCCGAGAGGTCCGCGTAGCGCGACCAGACCGCGGCCAGACCGAAGCCGTCCACTCGCTCGTAGGAGCGCTCGCGCTTGCACATGAGGCGGTCGCGGCCGGTGGCATCGATGAAGAACCGACCGCGGAAGCTCTGCCCTTCGCCGTGGACCGTCACCGCGTCGGTATCGGTGTCCACCCGGTCCACCCGGAATCCCTCCCGGCAGTCCGCGCCTCGCTCCCGGGCGATGGTCATGAGCGCCTGGTCGAAGGGCGCGCGCTCCACCTGCCACGCGTGGCCTCGGGTGCCCTCCATGCCTTCGGCGAAGGGGTAGCGGGCGAAGTCACCCGTCGCCTCGTTCAGGAAGTCGGCGCCCTCCTTGTAGACCGCGGGCAGGGAGGAGGGGTCGAAGCCGAGCTTCTCGAAGATGGGGAGCTCGGCGGGGAGGAGCGACTCGCCGATGTGGAACCGCGGGAAGCGTTCTTTCTCCAGGAGGAGCATCCGACGGCCGCGGGCCGCGAGCAGGGCGGCTGCGGTCGACCCCCCGGGACCGCCGCCGGCGATGATGACGTCGTACGAGTCGCTCATGGGTGTTGCCTCACGCGTCGGCCCCGATGAGGAGGCTGGTGTTGATGCCGCCGAAGGCGAAGTTGTTGTTCATCACCACGCGCGGCGAAGCGTCGCGAGCCTCGTCTCGGACGTACGCGAGCGGCGCACAGTTGGGGTCCAGATGGTCGAGGTTGCGGTTGGGCGCCAGGAAGCGGTCTCGCATCATGGCGATGCAGAAGGCGCTCTCCAGGGCGCCGCAGGCCCCGAGGGTGTGGCCCGTGAACCCTTTGGTGCTGCTCAGCGGCACGGCGTCGCCCAGCACGGTCCAGCTCGCGGCGCTCTCGCCGATGTCCCCGACGGCGGTGGCCGTGGCGTGGGCGTTCACGTAGTCGAGGTCGGTCTTGTCGAGGCGCGCGTCGGCCAGAGCGAGGCGCATGGATTCCCGCATGCCCTCGGGCGCCGGGGCGGTGATGTGGGTGCCGTCGCAGCTGGTTCCGAAGCCCAGGAGCTCTCCATGGATGTGCGCGCCCCGCTGGGTGGCGCGCTCGTGGTCCTCGAGCACCAGCGTGGCCGCGGCCTCGCCGATGACCAGCCCGTCGCGATCGCGGTCGAAGGGTCGCGGGCTCTTGTCGGGTTCGTCGTTGTAGCGGATGGAGGTGGCCTGCAGGACGTCGAAGACTCCGGTGCTCACCCAGTGGAGCTCCTCGGCGCCCCCACAGATCATCACGTCCTGCATCCCGTAGCGGATGGCTTCGAAGCCGTAGCCGATGGCCTGGCTCGCGCTCACGCACGCGCTGCAGGTGGTGATGACCCGACCGCGGATCCCCAGGAAGAGCGCGAGGTTCACGGCGCAGGTGTGGCTCATGAACTTCAGGTAGGTGTTGGACCCGAGGCCCAAGAGCGCGTCCGGCTCGTTCAGGGTCCGGGCGAAGCGCTCCAGCGCGGCGCTCGAGCCATGGGTCGATCCGTAGGCCAGGCCGGTGCGGCCCGACGTGAGCGCCTCCTCCTCCAGGCCGGCTTCCGCGCATGCGATCTCGGTGGCCGCGGTGGCGAGCTGGGCCACGCGACCCATCGAGCGCATGGTCTTGCGGGGCCAGCGCTTGCGGTAGGTCTCGGGGACCGGCGCGCCGAGCCGGGTGATCATCTCGCCCACGTCGTCGAAGGCGTCCACGCGGCGAATGCCGTGGCGTCCTTCGCGGAGCGACTCCGACGCCTCGTCGAGGGTGCTGCCGATGGGGCTGGCGATACCGAGCCCGGTGATCACCACCCGGCGGCTTCCGTCGGGACGTCGATGCTCGCTCACGAATCCACCAAACGAGTCTGCCATCCGCCCCCGGGCACCTCGGCGCCGAGCGCCGCAGCTCCGCCCCCGGGGGGTGTGAGCCCGAGCGGACCGCGCCACCCGTCCTCGAGGGCTCGAATCAACGCCAGGCCGGGCGCGGCCACGTGCCCTTCGAAGGCGGGGCCGATGGGCGGGTGGTCGACCGCCGTCTTGCTGGGGGAGGGCACCTCCACGCGGGCCAGGGCCCCGTCGCCGCGGGCGCTGAGGGCGATCGCCACGCCCAGCAGTCCGTGGTCCGAGTAGCAGGCGATGAAGCTCGGCAGGGGCTCCTCGGTGGTCGAGAACACCACCTCGTCGTGCTCGCCGCTGGCGACGAGGGCCCACGCCTCGAGCATGCTCAGGGCGAAGGTGTGGGGACCGCCGGCGATGGCGGTGGTGAACCCGTGGTTGCCCGCGCCGATGGTGAAGAGCCCGGCCGCCGTGTTGTGGACGCTGTTCTTGAAGCGGGCCGGGGAGATGATGCCCTCGCCATCGCGCATCATCTCCAGCTGGTGAAAGGCGATCTCGATCTCTCCGTGGCACGACCCGAAGACCGTGGCGCAACGAGCCGGGTCGAAGTCGGCGTCGGCCGCCGCGCGAGTGGTGACCTCGATCGCGGTCTGACACATGGGGCTGGTGGCTCGCTTCATGCGCCCGCCGACGATCGACGCGGGCGGCTTCTGGGCCGCCTCGTCCGGCTCGCCGGCGAGCCAAGCCTGGGCGCTCGGGTAGCCCGGGGCCCACACCGCGCGGCCCCTCACGTAGACGTTTCGCGGGCTCATCGGGCCGCCTCGAAGAGCACCGAGCAGTTGTTGCCGCCAAAGGCGAAGGAGTTGCTCAGCACGTAACGCAGATCGGCGCGGAGCGGGGCCGCGGGGAGGTTCAGGCGAATGTCGGGGTCGGTGGGGTGAGCGCCCAGGGCGGCGGGGACCCAGCCTTCCCGGAGGCAGTGGATGGCGAAGATCGCCTCGACACCGCCGCACGCGCCCAGAGTGTGACCGGTATAGGCCTTGGTGGATACGACCGGGACGTCGCTCCGCAACAGCGCCGAGATCGCCTTGGACTCGGCGATGTCGTTGTACTGGGTGCCGGTCCCGTGGGCGTTGACGTGGTCGACCTGCTCGGGCCTCACTCCGGCCTCGGCCAGGGCGCTCTGCATCGCCCGGAAAGCACCCTTCCCCTCGGGGTCGGGGCTGGAGGGGTGGTAGGCGTCGGAGGTCTCGCCGACGCCCCGCAACCACGCCAGCGGGGTTCCTTCGCGCTCGACCAGGACCAACGCCGCGGCCTCGCCGACGTTCATCCCCGGCCGGTCGATGCCGAAGGGGCGGCAGGGCTCCGCGGCCATCACGCCGAGGCCGTGAAAGCCCCGGACGGTGGTGTGGCAGAGGCCGTCGACGCCGCCGAGGACCACGGCGTCCACCAGGTCGAGCTCGATGAGCCGTCGCGCGCTGGCGAAGACCTTGTTGGACGAGCTGCACGCGGTGGAGACCACATAGCGCGGGCCGGCGATTCCGGTGAGCTCGGCGAGGAAGTCGACGAACGCGTGGAACGAGTGCTGGGTCGGATACACGTACTCGCTCGGAACGGCGCCCGGCGACTGCTCCGCCCACCAGCGCTCGTGGGCGGCTTCGGTCTCGCCGATGCCGCCGGTGCTGGTCCCGACGAGGATCGCCACGCGGCTGGCGCCCCAGCGGGCGATGGCCCGCTCGCCCGCCTCGCGCATGTCCTGCCAGGCGAGGTGGGTCAGCCGCGCCAGGCGCGAGTCGTAGCGAGCCAACGCCTCGGGCACCGGCGGTGGCAGTCCACCGGGGAGGGTGCCGGTGACGGTCTGGAAGGGTACCGCGAAAGGGACCTCCCGGAGTCCGCGCTCGCCCCGCTCCAGGGCAGCTAGGCACTCGGCGCTCGAGCGGCCGAGGCCGCAGGCGAGCCCGTAGGCGGTGAGGGGCAGCGGTTGTCGGAGGGAGGCCAAGGAGTTCGTGGGGGGAGGCTGGGGTCGAATGCCGCGGGGTTCCACCATCAGAACCAGGTCAGCGCGAGGCCGGCGTCTCCGCGCCCCAGACGAGGCGCGATGGACCAGCGGCGGTCGTTGGACCGGTCGGCGAGGGTGGAATATTCGACGTATCGCCGCGGAATCAACCCGAGAACGAGGAGCACCAGCGACGCGGCCTGCACGACGGTGTGGATGCCCACCAGCGGGGCGTCCCCCTCGCGCCCGTCCCGCGCCAGGAGGACGGGGAAGCCCGCGAGCGGTACGGCCGCGATAGCCAGGTCCTGATCGAGGGTGGAGGCCACCAGATTCATCGAATAGGTGACCAGGAACCCGATCAGCCCGGGGATGAGCAGCGCCTTGTTATAGCGCGTGACCACGGAGGCTCCGGCTGGCATCGCCATCCCCTCCTCGTAGCGCACCCGTACGGCCCGGGAGCGAGGGCTGGGGAAGGCGGAGGTCGGTGGGCGGGCCTGGGCCGGCGCGGTGCCGTAGCCGGGGGGCGCCGCGTAGCCCGCGTCCGGCGGGGGGGGGACGGGGCCCCCGGTGGCGCCCGGTGGGGGCGCCGCCGGAGTGGAACCTTCCGTCGAGGCCGGCGCCGCGACCTGGTCGTCGGACTCGAAGGCGGCATCGGCCTCGGAGGCGAACGGCGCAGGAGGCTGCTCGGGGGAGGGCGGCACCTGCGCCCCCGCGATCGACGGGAGAGTCCACAGAGCCAGGACGACGACGAGGAGTCCACGCACGAGCGGAGGATACGCTCCCCGACGCGCACCTTGCACGCCTCCCTCGTGGGACCCAGGCTGGGCGGTCATGACGGACGACAGCGTTCAGGCCCGCATCGAGACCCTGGTCAAGACCCATCCGGTGGTCCTCTTCATGAAGGGACACCGCGGCGAGCCGCGATGTGGCTTCAGCTCTCGGGTGGTGGACGTCCTCGACGACTACCTGCCGGACTACGAGACTTTCGACGTGCTCTCCGACCCGACGATCCGCGAGGGGGTCAAGGCCTACGCGAGCTGGCCGACGATCCCGCAGCTCTACGTGAACGGCGAGTTCGTCGGCGGCTGCGACATCATCATGGAGATGAACGAGAGCGGCGAGCTGCAGGGGGTGCTCGGCGTCGATCGCGCCGAGGTCACCGCCCCGGAGGTCTTCCTCTCGGACGCCGCCGTCGCCAAGTTGGTCGAGTTCAACGACGGCGAGAAGCCGGCCGTGGTGCGCCTGGAGGTCGGCCCGGGGTGGCAGTACGGCATGGACTTCGACGGCGAGCGTCCCGGCGACGTCAAGGTCGAGGGTGACGGCTGGGTCCTACTGATGAAGCGCTCGTCGGCTCGCAAGGTCGACGGCCTGACCGTGGACTTCGTCGAGGGGCCCCAGGGTGGTGGCTTCAAGATCGAGAACCCGAACGAGCCGCCGAAGGTCCGCGCGCTGCAGCCCGAGGAGCTCAAGGTCTGGATGGACCGGGGCAAGTCCTTCGAACTGTTCGACGTGCGGACCCCCGAAGAGCGGGCCCAGGCCCACATCGAGGGCGCCCGCCTCCTCGATGACGCGGGCATCGCCTACCTCGAGGCGCTCGACAAAGACCAGACGATCGCCTTCCACTGCCACCACGGCATGCGCAGCCTGCGCGCCGCGCAGCGAGCCCTGGAGATGGGCTACACCGACGTCCACAACGTGGTCGGCGGCATCGACGGTTGGTCCCAGACCGTGGACCCCAGCGTTCCTCGTTATTGACGTCGGCTGTCGGGTCGCGACGCCGCGCAATCATTTGCGCCGGGGGTCCGCGTTGGGTGCTAGCCTGCCGCCCATGCGCTGGCTCGTACTTCTCCTCGGTTCGATTTGGGTGGTCATGGCGTCCGGGTGCGGGAGCTGCGACCCCGAGGACGAGGCTCGCGCCCTCGCCGGGCCGGACGCCCTCGACTGCGGATACGCCGCGCTGGGCGAGGATTCGTCCACGGTACGAATCTGCTTCGAGTCGGCCCTGGACGCCGGGCTGGGCGCGTTCGCCGGGTTTCAGCTGGAGGGGATCGACTCCGAGGTTCGCCGCTACTACGCCACCGGCCCGGACGGGGACTTCGTCCTGGCCTACGACGGTGACCCTTCGGGGGGCGGCGGGTCGGACCCGGTGCTCACCGTCTTCGTCTGCGACACTCCGTTCGAGCGCGCGGAGGATGGGTACGGGTGCCTTTCGTCGGAGTCCTACGCGCTGTGCGACTGAAGCGGTTGGCGCCGGGCTTCAGAGCTTGTCGCGAAGGATGACGTCGCAGTAGTATCGCAGGCGTCGGACCGCCGCCTCGCCGCTCTCGGTGCCGTGCACGCCCTTGCGTAGGGCCAGCATCACGCGCCGCTGCACGGTGTACTTGTTGAGCGTCTGCTTGGGCGCCTTGCCCCCGCCGGTCGCCGACCGGAGCGGCTCCCAGAGCCACTCGCGGGTGTAGCCCCAGCTCTCGAGGTCCTCGTCGCTCACCGCGGCGATCATCTGCTCCGCGAGGGTGCGCTTGGCCCCGTCGGTGGCCAGCTCCTCGGCCCACTTGTGCTCGCCACCGGCTTTGGGCCGGGAGTGTTTCTGGACCCCGATGGGGTCCCCCATGCCCGCCTTCATGTCCGACTTCTGGTAGTTCACCGCGTCGGGGTCGTTTTCGAGTCCGAGGTAGGCGAAGAGCCGCTCGAGGGCGGCCTCGGGGTCGGCCACAAGCTCCTCGTAGCGCACGTGGGCCAGGGGAACGGCTCGCTCCCGGAGGAAGCGCCCCATGGCCGGGACGTAGCGCTCGACCACCGGGTTGAAGTCGTGGGCGGCCTTCCAGTCGCCGGCGTAGAAGCTGTTGGCGTAGCTGCTGAAGATGGCCAGGGGGTGGCGGGTCAGCACCACGTACTTGGCGGCGGGGTAGAGCTTGGCGAGGAAGGGCAGGACGAGCGCGTACGCGGGGGTCTTGTCCAGGAAGCGCTCGAGCTGGGGCCGCTCCTGCCGGGCGCCTTCCAACATGCGCCCGTACATGATGTCTGCGTACGCTCGAAGCGCGTCGAGGTAGTCCGCTTCCCCGGCGGGAAGCTCGTTCACGAAGCTGCGGATGGCTTCGGCGGCGTTGATGTGGTCGTAGGGCGCCGCATCCACTCGGTCGTGGAATCCGAGGTGGGCGAGGGGGGTGATGAGGTGGGGCTCGGGGTGCGTGAAGACCGCTTCGTGGGCACCGAGCATGCGCTGGAGGAGGGTGGAGCCCGATCGGGGGGGCGAGACGACGAAGATGAGCTTGTCCTGCACGCCCCGTTGCATGCCCGACCGCGCGCGAGCCGTCAAAAGAGTCGGTCGTGCGGCGAGCCCGCGGGCGTGCTACCTGGCGGGATCATGGTGAATCTCCCCGTCGTCGAAGGCTCCGAGGCCAGGCCCGCAGGTACGGCCCGTCCGCCTGCTCCCCCATCCACCACGGTCCACCGAGACCTGCTCGGGGGCGATTTCTGGCGGAAGATCCCGGCCTTCGCGGGCGTGGACGAGGCTACCTTCCTCGACCACCGCTGGCAGATGAAGAACACCATCACCAAGCCGGAGAAGCTCCTGGAGGCCGTCCAGACGCTGGCCTCGGACGCCTTCCTGGCGGACGCCGCCGAGGGGTTCCGGGTGGCGCCGATGGCCGTTCGGGTCTCGCCCTACATGCTCAGTCTGGTCGACTGGACCAACCCCTACGAGGATCCGATCCGGGCCCAGTTCCTCCCGACAGCCTCCACGCGCGAGCCCGATCACCCCAAGCTCACCTTCGACAGCCTGGGCGAGCAGGGCGACGCGCCGGTCCCCGGCCTCACCCATCGCTACCCTGACAAGGCGCTCTTCCTCGCGCTGGACACCTGTCCCGTCTACTGCCGCTTCTGCACCCGCTCTTATGCGGTCGGGCCGGATCAGGAGATGGTGGACAAGGTCTCGCTCAAGGCCTCCCCCAAGCGCTGGGAGGGCATCTTCGACTACATCGAGTCCCGGCCGGAGCTCGAGGACATCGTCATCAGCGGCGGCGACGCGTGGAACCTGCGCGCGGCGCAGATCGAGGCGCTCGGGAACCGCCTCCTGGACATCCCCCACGTCCGCCGCATGCGGTTCGCGTCCAAGGGTCCCGCGGTCATGCCGCAGAAACTCCTGAGCGACGACGAGTGGTTCCGCGCCCTGGTCGGGGTCGTGGAGCGCGGGCGAAAGATGCACAAGGACGTGATGCTCCACACGCACTTCAACCACCCCAACGAGATCACCGAGATCACCGAGAGGGCCATCGGGCGGCTCTTCGAAGAGGGCGTCCACGTACGCAACCAGTCGGTGCTCCAGCGCAAGGTCAACGACTCCATCGAGACCATGACGCTCCTGGCCCGCCGCTGCGCCTGGGTGGGCGCGCACCCGTACTATGTCTACCAGCACGATATGGTGAAGGGGGTGGAGGAGCTCCGCACCACCGTGCACGCTGCCGAGACCATCGAGAAGCACGTGCGCGGTTCGACCGCCGGCTTCAACACGCCGACCTTCGTCGTCGACGCTCCTGGAGGTGGCGGAAAGCGCTCGGTGCACAGCCACGAGCACTACGACACCACCTCGGGCATCAGCGTCTACACCGCGCCGTCGGTCAAGGCGGGCCAGTACTTCCTCTACTTCGACCCGGTCAGCGAGCTCCCCGAAGAGGGCCGCCGCCGTTGGGCCGACCCGGCGCAGCACCAGGTGATGGTCGACGAGGCGCTGAAGGCCGCAGGCGCAAGCTAGTGCCCCGTCTCAGCGATTCATGACGAAATCCCGCCGGTCCTCGACGCGCGACTCGGCGTCCCTCCTCCTAGCAATACCTCTGGTATTTCGTCGTCGTCGCTCCGGGATTCGCACGCCGATCCCTCGCCGGGAGACGAAGGCGCGAGGGAGGGAGCCGCTCAGCGCTCGGCGACGCCCGGCTCGAGGTGGCCGAGACGCTGGGCGACCAACCGCCGCTCCGCGTCCGTGCTCGCTACCCTCCGGGCACGGCGGAGGGCTCGCGCTGCGGCAGCCGGGGCGCCCATCGTCTCGTGGGCCATGGCCAGACCGATCCAGGCGTCGGCGCTGGTAGGCGCCACGCGGGTGGCGCTCTCGAACTCCGTGCGTGCCCGGGCGGGACGGCCGCGGAGGAGGGCGCTGCGGCCCGCAGCGAGCAGCACGGCCAGGGCGGGGTCGGGTGGGGCAACGGGGGCCGCGGGTGGCTCCGCGGCTCTTGCCCCCTCCAGCCGGGCGGGCCCCGGCGGAGTCGCCGCGAGAGCGGCAGCCGCAGGCGCGGCCGAGCCTGGTCCGTCCACCGGTTCGGCCACCGAGCCTGGGCCCGCCACCGTTTCGGCCACCGGGACGGGGACCTCGTCCGGCGGGTCGGTGTTCAGTTCGGCGCTCGGCGGTGGTTGGAGCCGCTCGGCATGGCCGGCCTCGGCCGCGGACGGCGCGCGACTGCTAGGAGGCGGCGAGGGGTCGCGGAGCACGTAGTGGATGGCCAGGGCGAGGAGGAGCACCGCCAACAGGAGCATGGCCCCGAAGCGCAGCCCGGCCCCCGTCGAGACGGTTTTGCTCTGCGGGAGACTGACGCGCTGCCTCGCCTCGGGCGGCGCACTCTCCTCGCCCCCGCCCTCGTCGAGCGCGGCAAAGGCCGACAACATGGCGCCGCAGGACCCGAAGCGCTCGAACGGATGACGGCTCAGGGCGCGAGCGAAGAAGGCGTCGGTTCCCGGCGGCAGGGACGGGCGAAACGTCGAGGGTGGCCGGGGGTCCTCGACCAGCCGCTGGTGCATGAGCCGGCGGGGGTCTCGCTCGGAGAAGGGGCGGTTGCCGGTCACGAGCTCGTAGAGCACGACGGCCATCGCGTAGAGGTCTGCGGTAGGGTCCCGCTGAGCTTGGAGCGCCGACTCCGGGGTCATGTAAGCCGGGGTACCGAGCATCATGCCGGGATGGGTGAGCTTCGATGGGGTCTCGAAGAAGGTGGTCAGGCCAAAGTCCATGACGACCACCTCTTCCTCTCCAGTTCGCTCGTCCACGGAGAGAAACAGGTTGTCGGGTTTGATGTCGCGGTGCACCAGGCCCTTCGCGTGCATCGTGTCGATGGCCTTCATGGTCCCGCGAAGGGTCTCGGCGACCCGAGGGATCGCCCATGGACCGCCTTCCCGGAGCGACTCTCGAAGGGTCTGGCCGTTGAGCATCGGCATCACGAAGTACGGACGTCCGTCGGGCAATGTGCCGAAGTCGAAGACTCCGAGCAGGAGGGGATGTCCGAGGTTGCTCGCGACCCGTGCTTCGCGGCGGAAGCGCTCCACCCCTGCCGGCATGTAGGTGACCTCGGGTTTCACCACTTTGACGGCAAACCGCTGCTGCAGTTCGACGTGCATGGCGGCGTACACGACTGCCATTCCCCCCCGTCCGAGGCGCCACTCGAACCGGTAGCGCTCGACGGTCTGGCCAATCAGCGGATCGGGCTGTTCGGCGTGGCCGTTCACCGATGGGGTGCTCATCTGCGTGCCCCCCTCGATGCCACGGACGGAGCGTAGAGCAGTGTCCGGGTCATGTCACGGTAGCGCGGAAAGCCTCTGCTGAATCGCGCTGGCGTCACCCGCGTTCGGAGCGAGCTGCAGGTACCGGCCGTAGGCCCGCCGCGCTTCGGGCGTATGGCCCAGTCTCTCCTCGGCGACCCCGAGGCCGCGCCAAGCGGGGGCGTGGCGCGGCGAGACGTAGGTGGCCTCGCGAAACTGCTGGGCCGCGTCGGGGAGTCGTCCGCGCAGGAGCGCGCTCTGGGCGGACGCCATGAGGTCGCGGATGCTCCGCTCGGGCTGCTGGACTTCCGGTGGGTCCGCGGGCGCATCCATTCGCGCGGCTGCCTCGCGAGGGGCCGTCCCCGCCGCCGGTACGAGGGCGGGCGTGGCCTCCGTGGGGGCGGCGGTCGCGGGCGCCATGGCACTGCGAGGGCGGCGAGCGGTCGGGGCGGGCTCGGTCACCGGCTCGACCGCGACGGCCTCGACCTCGGCGGACCCGCCGACGACGGGCGCGCCGGCGATGACCTCGGCGGGCTCCTCGGCGCCGGGGCCGACCGGGAGCGGCGCGACGTCGGGGGGCGCTTCGACCGGGGCGTCCGCCTCGGATCGCGCGTCGGCTGCCGGTGCTCCCCAGGGTGCCCAGACGAACACGCCGGCCGTCGCGGCGAGCAACGCGACCAGGGCGACGAGCGCGAGCCGTCCTTTCGGGGAGCGCGCGTCGGTGACCGGGTCCAGGGCCAGCATCTCGCCGGACAGGGTGGGCACCGAGGTCGGGGAACCGCGCCGGCCCTCCTGGGGGAGGGTGGGGGATAGAGAGGCGGGAGTGGGCAGCGGCCGGGGAGTGCGGCGGGCGCCCTCGCGGCCCGCGTCTCGCAGGGCCGTCAGCATCTCGGTGCAGCTCGCGAAGCGCGATGGCGAGATTCGGTCCAGTCCCCGGCGCAGCACCGCATCGACGGCGGGGGGAGCGGGCGTGTCACCGAACCGCGCCGGGGGCGCATCCTCTTGCGCCTTGGCGATCATGATGGCGGTGGCGAAGGTCCCGTCGAAGGGCAGCTCACCGGCCAGCATCTCGTAGGCGATGACGGCGAGGGAGTACTGGTCGGACCGTTCGTCGGGGTCCTTGCCCAGCCCGACCTCCGGCGCGAGGTAGTGGGGAGTCCCCACGATCATGCCGGTGCTGGTGAGGCGCTTCTCGGCCGTCCGGTCGCGGAGCTGGGCGAGGCCGAAGTCCAGCAGGATGGGGACCGAGCGGCCTTCCTTGCGGGCGAGGAAGATGTTCGCCGGCTTGATGTCCCGGTGCAGCAGCCCCTCCGCGTGCACGGCGTCGATGGCTGCCGCGATGGGCTCGAGGATGGAGACGGTCTCATCGAGGGCGAACGTCCCTCCGGCGACCAACATCTCGTCCAGATCGCGCCCCTCGAGCTCCTCCATGGCCATGAAGGGCGTGCCGTCCTCCAGCCGCCCCAGGTCGAACACCCTGACGATGTTGGGGTGCCGGATGCGGACGGCGGCCTTGGCCTCGCGCACGAAGCGCTCGACGTCGTCGGCGCCGAGGTTGCCGTCCCGGCTGAGCACCTTGAGGGCTACGCGGGTGCCCAGTTCGATGTGTTCGGCACGGTAGACGGTCCCCATGCCGCCTCGCCCGATGAGACCGTCGACCCGGTAGCGAAGCCCGATGACCGTACCGATCAAGGGGTCGCCGTCGGCCCCCTGGGGAGGGGCCTCGCGCTGCGCCGTCCCGGTCACAGACCCTGGCAGGTCCTGTTGATGCAGCTCTGAAGCACGCCACATCGGACGCCGCAGGCGCCACAGTTCGACTCGTCGGTGCTGGTGTCCACGCACCGGCCGCCGCAGTCCCGCTCGGGGGAGCCCTCGCCGCCGCAGCAGGCGCCGCCCACGCAGGTGCCCGTCCCGCAGTCGTTGCCGCAGGAGCCGCAGGAGCTGGGCACGTCGAGCTTGCGGCAGCCGTTCAGGCCGCAGCAGGCCTCGCCGGCTTCGCAGGAGACCCCGCACGCGCCGCAGTTCAGGCCCTGGGACGGCACGCAGGCCCCGTCACAGCAGAGCTCCCCGGTCTCGCATGTCGCCCCGCAAGCGCCGCAGGCTTCGCGATCCGACCTCGTGTCCCGGCAGGTCCCGCCGCAGCATGTGTCGCTGCCGCACCCCGCGGTGCACGCGCACTCGGGGGCACCCTCGTCGCGGCACTGACCTGCGCAACAGCTCTCGCCTTCTCCGCATGCGATTCCGCAGCCGCCGCAGTGCTCGGTGCTGGTGGTCATGTCCACGCAGTCCATGGCGTCGCCCACGCCGCAGCACTCCCATTGGTCGGTCGGGCAACCCTCCGGGTAGCCGGAGCCGCAAGAGCCCGGGGGCGGACCGCCGTCCCCCTCGCCGCCGTCCTCGACCCCCCCATCCACGTCGGCGTCTGCGAGCCCGCCGTCGCCGCCCACGCAGAAGCCTTCCACGCAGGCTTGGCCCGGGTCGCAGTCGACGACGGAATCGCAGCCCGAGTAAGCGGAGTTGTCCTCCCGGGACACGAAGCAGCCGATCAACGAACAGAGCGCGATCGCGCTGACCATCGTCCTCATCGGCCCACCTCCCACTCGACGCTCGCGCCCACCATCCGCGAGGATAGCAGCAGATTCGTACGAACTCCGGCGCGCTGTGCGGGCGCGTCGGCGTCGCTCCCGTCGCCGCTCAACAGATCCACCAGCAGCCACACGAGGCCGGCGGCGGCCACCACACCCCCGCCGATGAGCAGCCCCGTCGCCACGTGACCGCGGGTCTGGGCTTGGTCGAACAGGCTCGACGCGTCACGAGCGGTCGCGGCGTCGGTGACCTGGTGGTCTTCGTAGTCGGACTTTGCCCCCGAGTGGAGCACGGCGGCTACGACGCCGCCGACCAGGGCCGCAGCCCCGACTCCGAGGAGGATCGGACCGCCGAGCCCGATGCCGGCGGGCTCGGCCCGTCGGGCGGGCTCACGGCCGAGTCCGTTTCCCTCGCCGGTCCCGAGTCCATTTCCATCGCCGGTCCCAGAAGTGCTGCCATCCCCTGGGCCGCGACCGGCGCCGCTTCCCGCGGCGATCGGGTCCGGCTCTTCCACCTGCGGTAAGCCGAACAGCTCCCGGAGCAGCCCCGGCACCCGGTCGAGGAGGCCATCGGCCCCGGCGTTGGCGGGGACCCGGCGGACCCCTTGGCTGACCGTGTTCGCCTGCCCGTCGTACATCAGCACGGTGAGCACGAGCTCCTCGCCCGCCCGGTCGATCCGCGGAGCGAGCAGGACGGTGACTTCGTTCTCGTCGGCCACGGTCTTCAGGCAGGCGGGATTCTCCGCCATGCACCCGAGAGCGAGCTGCGCTTGCTCGAGGTCGAGGGCCAGGGTGCCGGTGACTCGCACGACCTCGAGCTCGTCCAGTGCCGAGCGCGCGAACCGGTCGAGCGCTCCGGCGAGGCCCGCCTGGCCGGCCGGGGCCGAACTCCGCATGAGCGCGGCCATGGGCTGCTCGTCCTGCGCCTTCACTCGCGGACCGCCGAGCCACACCCCCATCGCCAGACCGAAGGCCAACCACCTCTGCATGACCGAAGTCATATCATTCACGACCTCTCGCGGGGCGGCCGCCTTGGGTGACCCAGCGCGGGAGGTTCCTTCGCAAACATTTCATTTCCGTGTAAAGATACTGCAGCAACAGAAAAATACCACCCACGCGGGTGGGTTTTCGGAGTTCTGGGTGCAGCGGCGCTCGGGGTCCACCTCGGGGCGGGGGCCGACGACCCGCCCCTCCCTCCCGTGGGCATGCGCGGCGCGGTGCTCGCTCCGTTGACCCGGGGGAGCGGCCCTGGAAAGGTGCGCGGTCCATGAGCGACGCGCCCACCGTTCTGCCTCCGCCCGGCGATCCCGAGGCCCTCTACATCGTCGACATCAGCGGCTATATCTTCCGCGCGTACCACGCGCTGCCGCCCATGAGCTCCAGTCGGGGCGAGCCGACCCACGCCGTTCGGGGCGTAGCCTCGATGATGCTGAAGTTGGTGGCCGACCAGAAGCCCGCCATGCTGGGGGTGGCGGTCGACGCCCGGGGAGGGACTTTCCGCAAGGAGATGTTCCCGGAGTACAAAGCCAACCGGGAGACCCCGCCGCCGGACCTCTCCCAGCAGATCGACCGGGTGATGGAGGTGCTGGCCGCGTTCCACATCCCGCTGCTGGAGCACCCCGGCTACGAGGCCGACGACGTCATCGCCACGCTGGTGCGGAAGGGAAGGGAGCAGGGGCTCAAGACCGTCATCG